>QFPK01000018.1 GCA_003248865.1 Sphingomonas sp. | reverse complement strand
CATCAGCACTTTGAATCTCGCCCACATGATCCCGCTATCGGCGGTGTGGGCGGGGCCGGAACGGGACGAGCATTTCGGCGACGCTCCATTGCTCTACGCTAGGACCGAAGGCTCCACCCCGTTCCGGTTTTCCCTCCATGTCGGCGATGTGGGCCACACCCTCGTCGTCGGCCCGACTGGCGCGGGCAAGTCCGTCCTGCTCGCGCTCATGGCGCTCCAGTTCCGCCGCTATGCGGAATCGCAGGTGTTCGCCTTCGATTTCGGCGGCAGCATCCGCGCCGCCGCGCTCGCCATGGGCGGCGACTGGCACGACCTCGGCGGCGGACTGACCGAAGGTTCGGACGCTTCCGTCTCGCTCCAGCCGCTTGCGCGCATCCACGACACCTATGAACGGGCATGGGCCGGCGACTGGATCGCCGCCATCCTCATGCGCGAGGGGCTGGCGATCACGCCCGAGGTGAAGGAACACATCTGGACGGGGCTGACCTCGCTGGCTTCCGCGCCGGTCGAGGAACGCACCATCACCGGCTTCGCGGTGCTGCTGCAATCCAACGATCTGAAACAGGCGCTCCGGCCGTTCTGCGTTGGCGGTGCTTATGGCCGGCTTCTCGATGCCGAAGCCGAACACCTCGGCTCGGCGGACGTGCAGGCGTTCGAGATCGAGGGGCTTGTCGGGACCGGCGCGGCCCCGGCCGTGCTGTCCTATCTGTTCCATCGCATCGGCGACCGGCTCGACGGACGCCCCACGCTGCTCATCATAGACGAAGGCTGGCTTGCGCTGGACGACGAGGGGTTCGCCGGCCAGCTCCGCGAATGGCTGAAAACGCTGCGCAAGAAAAACGCCAGCGTCATCTTCGCCACGCAAAGCCTGTCCGACATTGACGGCAGCAACATCGCGCCCGCCATCATCGAGAGCTGCCCGACGCGGCTCTTGCTGCCGAACGAGCGCGCCATCGAGCCGCAGATCACGGCCATCTATCGCCGCTTCGGCCTCAATGACCGGCAGATCGAAATCCTCGCGCGGGCGACGCCCAAGCGGGACTATTATTGCCAAAGCCGCAGGGGCAATCGCCTGTTCGAGCTTGGCCTGTCCGAAGTCGGCCTCGCCCTCTGCGCCGCATCCGCCAAATCCGACCAGACACTTATTGCGCAGATCGTCGCCGAACACGGCCGCGACGGCTTCCTCGCCGCATGGCTGCGCGAGCGCCGCGTCGATTGGGCGGCCGACCTGATCCCGAACCTCACCAATCTTGCCGACCGGCCGGAATCCGCCGCGCCGGCCGTGCCGGATACCCACCCCACACAGGAGATTCTTCCATGACTTACCCCAAGATCGTCGGGGCCTCGGCCGTCGCGCTGGCGCTCGCCGTGCCCGTTGGGTTGTCGCCCTTGCTGGTAAGCCCGGCCCATGCCCAGCTCTTTGGCTTCGGCCGCATCGTCTATGACCCGAGCAACTATGCGCAGAATGTGCTCACGGCCGCGCGCACGCTGGAGCAGATCAACAACCAGATTCAGAGCCTCCAGAACGAAGCGCAGATGCTCATCAATCAGGCCCGCAATCTGGCGAGCCTGCCATATTCCTCGCTCCAGCAGCTCCAGCAGAACGTCCAGCGCACGCAGCAGCTTTTGGGACAGGCGCAGAACATCGCGTTCGAGGTCGGGCAGATCGACCAAGCGTTCCAGCAGCAATATGGCAACGTCTCGCTTTCGGCGACCGACGCACAGCTTGTCGCCGATGCGCGCGGCCGCTGGGAGAACACCGTCGGCGGTTTGCAGGACGCGATGCGGGTGCAGGCGGGGGCGGTCGGCAATATCGACAGTAACCGCGCCGAGATGGCTGCCCTTGTCGGCCAGAGCCAAGGTGCGACCGGGGCGCTGCAAGCCACGCAGGCCGGCAATCAGCTTCTCGCACTCCAGTCACAGCAGCTTTCCGACCTGATCGCGGTCATCTCGGCGAACGGCCGCGCCGACGCGCTGACCGAGGCCGAGCGCGCGACCGCCGCCGAACAGGGGCGCATCCAGCGCGAGCGGTTCCTGACGCCGGGCTCCGGCTACCAGCCGGGCAATGCGCAGATGTTCAACAACGGCAACAACTGACCCGGAGGCTGGCCATGGACGGCAAGATGCTGGCCCGGCTTGGGGCCGTGGTGTTCGTCGCCATCGCCGTCACGGCGACCGCAATCGATATGGCGCGGAAGGACGAACCTTCCGCGCCGCCCCCTGCGCCGCCCCTCCAGCCGCCGACCGATCCCCTGCGCGAAGCCCTTCGCCGTTGCCAGCAACTCGGCGAGGCCGCTGGCAACGATACCGACTGCCTCGCCGCATGGGCTGAATCCCGCGACCGCTTTCTCGGCCGTGACCGCAGCGAGGCGCGCTGACCATGGGGAATACGGGCGTTATCGACAATTTCCTCGGAGTCTTCACCTCCTACATCGACAGCGGTTTCGGGCTGCTCGGCGGCGAGGTCGCCTTCATCGCCACGACGCTGATCGTCATCGACGTGACGCTTGCCGCGCTCTTTTGGGCATGGGGCGCGGATGACGACATTATCGCGCGGCTGGTGAAGAAGACCCTGTTCGTCGGCGTCTTCGCCTACATCATTTCCAACTGGAACAACCTCGCCCGCATCGTCTTCGAGAGCTTCGCCGGCCTCGGCCTCATGGCGTCGGGCACCGGCTTTTCCGTCGAAGACCTGATGCGTCCCGGCCGCGTGGCGCAAACCGGCCTCGACGCCGGCCGGCCGCTGCTCGATTCCATTTCCGACCTGATGGGCTGGATCGCCTTCTTCGAGAACTTCATCCAGATCGCGTGCCTGCTGTTCGCCTGGGCGCTGGTCGTGCTGGCGTTCTTCATCCTCGCCATCCAGCTTTTCGTGACCCTGATCGAGTTCAAGCTGACCACGCTCGCC
Organism: Sphingomonas sp.; assembly: GCA_003248865.1. GTDB lineage: Bacteria > Pseudomonadota > Alphaproteobacteria > Sphingomonadales > Sphingomonadaceae > Sandaracinobacteroides. The sequence goes on along the minus strand of QFPK01000018.1, from coordinate 65,584 downwards.
GGCTTCGTGCTGATCCCCTTCGGCTTGTTCGGCAAGACCGCTTTCATGGCCGAGCGCGTGCTTGGCAACGTGGTATCCTCCGGCATCAAGGTGCTGGTACTCGCCGTTATCATCGGCATCGGCTCGACCCTGTTCAGCCAGTTCACGGCCGGTTTCGGCGGCCAAACCCCCAGCATCGACGAGGCGATGGCCATCGTTCTGGCGGCGCTGTCGCTGCTCGGCCTCGGCATTTTTGGACCCGGCATCGCCAACGGCATCGTTTCGGGTGGGCCGCAGCTTGGCGCTGGCGCGGCCGTGGGAACTGGGCTTGCGGTCGGTGGTGCAGCATTCGCCGCTGGTGGCGCGACAATGCTGGCCGCGAAGGGCGGTGCCGCTGCCCTGTCCGGCGGGGCCGCGGCCGTCCGAGGCGGTGCGACGACCGCGGGCGCGGCGACCGCAGCCTATAGCGTCGGCTCGCTCGGTCAATCCGGCGCCGCTGGTGTCGCCTCCGGCCTCGGCGGTGTCGCCCGTGCAGCAGGTTCCGCCGCCGTATCGCCCTTGAAGCGCGCCGCGTCGAAAGCATCCGAAAGCGTCAAATCGAGCTTCGCCGATGGCGCACGCGCGGGCTTTGCCGCCGGAGGCGGCACATCGTCCATGGGCACGGTCGGCGGCGTGAGCGCCGCCCCGTCTGCATCAGCCGCAGCCGCCGGACCCCCGGCCTGGTCGCAGCGGATGCAGCGCTCCCAGGCCATGAACCACGGCACGACCATGGCCGCCCATGCGGTGCGCTCCGGCGACAGCCACGGCTCCGGTTCCTCCGTCAACCTTTCCGAAAGTGACCGCTCATGAGCATCTTCAAACGACCAGCAACCCATTACGGCAAATCGCCGGAACCAGAGACACCATACCAGAAGGCCGCGCAGGCATGGGACGAGCGTATCGGCTCGGCGCGCGTGCAGGCGCGCAACTGGCGGCTCATGGCCTTCGGCTCGCTGGTCCTGTCGGCCGGCTTCGCGTCCGCCCTTGTCTGGCAATCGGCGCGCGGGACCGTGGTGCCTTGGGTGGTGCAGGTCGACAGTCTTGGCGAGGCGCAGACCGTCGCGGCTGCCGTCGCCGACTACCGCCCCACCGATCCGCAGATCGCATGGCATCTCGGCCGCTTCATCGAGCAGGTCCGCGCGATCCCGGCCGACGCCATCATCGTCCGCCAGAATTGGCTTCGCGCCTACGAGTTCACCACGGATCGCGGCGCGGCGGCGCTTAACGATTACGCCCGCGCCAACGACCCGTTCACGCGCGTGGGCCGTCAGCAGATCGCCGTCGAGGTGTCCAGCGTCATCCGGGCCTCGCCCGACAGCTTCCGCGTCGCCTGGACCGAACGCCATTACGAGAACGGCCAGCTTTCCACGACCGAGCGATGGACCGCCATCCTCACCATCGTAATGCAGCCGCCGCGCGACGCCGAGCGCCTGCGCGCCAATCCGCTCGGCATCTATGTCAACGCGATTTCATGGTCGCGGGAGATGAGCCAATGAGGACGATCACCCGCACCCCGGCAATCGCGGCCATGCTGCTTTCGGCCACCATGCTCGCAGGCTGCGCCACCAACCGGACGCCGCAATTCAGCTACGACGCCAGCGTGCCGCCGCTGCCGACCGTGCAGGCGGCGGCAACCGACAATACGCCCCGGCCGTTGCATGTGCCCCCGGCATGGACCGTGGCGCGCGGCGGCACCGCCGCCGGCACGCCGACCGGCCGCGTCGAGAACGCCAATGCCGCCGCCCGCGTCGAACCGCGCCGGGAAGGCTACTACAACGCCATCCAGATTTATCCGTGGTCGGAAGGCGCGCTCTATCAGGTCTATGCCGCAGTCGGGCAGATCACGACGATCGCGCTGGAGCCGGGCGAGAGCCTGACAGGCGCGGGGCCGATCGCGGCCGGCGACACCGCCCGCTGGATCATCGGCGACACCGAGAGCGGCAGCGGAGCAAACCGCCGTGTCCATATCCTCGTGAAGCCGACGCGGCCGGACATTTCGACGAACCTTGTCGTCACCACCGACCGGCGCACTTACATGCTCGAGCTGCGCGCGCGGGAATCGCTCTACATGCCTTCCGTCGCATGGTCCTATCCCGCGACGCCCGGCCAGCGCCGAGCTGTTCCGGCTGCGCCGATCATCCCTGCCGAGGCGGCGCGGAACTATCGCTACGCCTTGCAGGTGCAGGGCGACAGCCCGCCGTGGCGGCCGGTTTCCGTCTTCGACGATGGACGCCGCGTCTATGTCGTCTTCCCGGCCGGGATCGTGCAGGGCGAGATGCCGCCGATCTTCGTGCTTGGATCGGACGGCGAGCCGCAGATCGTCAACAGCCGAATCCATCAGAACGTCCTGATCGTGGACAGGCTGTTCGGCGCGGCCGAACTGCGCCTTGGCAGCGGCAACCGCCAGCAGGTCGTCAGGATCGTCCGCACCAACCCGACGCAGGCCGCAGCAGAGCCAGCCAGCACGACCACGGGAGGATCGTCCTCATGAGCGATACCGATACCGCCGCCCCCATGCGCCTGCGCGCTGAATCGCCTCGCGTCACCCGCCTGTCCCGCAAGATGCTGGCAGGCGTCGGCGCGGTTGCGCTTCTCGGCATCGGCGGCGCGCTGATCTACGCGCTCCAGACCCGCGACGGCGGACCGGGAGGCGACGAACTCTATTCGACCGAGAACCGTCCCACGGCGGACGGCCTGTCCGGCCTGCCGAGCGACTATAGCGGGCCGGCGCTCGGCCCGGCGCTGCCCGGCGACCTCGGCCGTCCGATCCTCGACGCGCAGAACAGAGGACAGCCGGTCACGCCGCCCGTCATGGCGACGCCCGCCGTCGATCCCGCAGAAGAACGCCGCCGCGCCGAGGAAGAAGCCGCGCGCTTGAGCAACGTGTTTTTCCAGTCCGGCCCGCGCACGGGAGCGCCGGCAGGGACGGCCATGCCAGGCCTTGCCGGTCTTGGCCTCGGCGGACAGCCAGCGACGCAGGACCGGCACACCGCTTTCCTCAACGGACCCGTGGACCGGCAGACCGTTGCGCCGGATAGTGTCGCGCCGCCGGCATCGCCCTACATCCTTCAGGCCGGGGCCGTGATCCCGGCCGCGCTCATCACCGGCATCCGTTCGGACCTGCCGGGCCAGATCACGGCGCAGGTGACGGAAAACGTCTATGACAGCCCGACCGGCAGCCTGCTCCTGATCCCGCAGGGCACCCGCATCATCGGCCAATACGACGATGGCGTGACCTTCGGCCAGCGCCGCGTGTTGTTGGTCTGGAATCGCCTGATCCTGCCGGGCGGCCGCTCCATCGTTCTGGAGCGCCTGCCGGGCGCGGACGCCAGCGGCTATGCCGGCCTTGAGGATGGCGTCGATTATCATTGGTGGGATCTGATGAAGGCCGCAGGGCTGTCCACGCTGCTCGCAGTCGGCACGGAGCTGGCAACCAGCGATGAGGACCGGCTGATCCGCGCCATCCGCGACGGGGCGCAGGATACCGTCAATCAGGCAGGCCAGCAGATCGTGCAGCGCCAGTTGCAGGTTGCGCCGACGCTCACCATCCGGCCGGGCTTCCCGGTCAGGATCATCGTCACCCGCGACCTTGTGTTCGAGCCGGCAGGAGGTTGACCATGACGAAACTGAAACTTGGCCCGCTGCCCGACGACAAGCCCGTGAAGGTCATGTTGGAGCTGCCCGCAACGCTCAATCGCGATCTTATCGCCTATGCCGAGGTGCTGGCCCGCGAGAGCGGCCAGCCCGTCGCCGATCCTGCCAAGCTCATCGTGCCGATGCTTCAACACTTCATCGCCACGGATCGTGGTTTCGCCAAGGCACGGCGAGCCGCAAGCTAAGCCCTATCCCGGCAGGGGTGCCGCCAGCGCATAGGCGCAAATGCGGCACGCTACAGGCCGCCGCCTGCCCTCCATGGTTCGCTTAATTCCGGGGCCTATAGCGCCCCGGAATCCACCAGAACCAAGGAGGATTCCATGTGCGCAGAGCGCCGCCGCGCCCGCAAAGGGCGACCGCGACACCCGGTTCCCGAAGCACTTCCCGACGATCTTTTCGACTACGCCGACGAACCCACGCCGGACGGCCGGGAACGCCGCAGCTCGCCGCTTCGCATCGTCGATGTTGAGACGCTGCCGGTCTTCGACGACTGGCCCGAGAAGGTGCCGATCACCGAGGAAGAACTGCAAATCTTCGAGCGGTATTTCGGTCATGTGCTCGACCGCCTGTTTGGCCCAATCGACCTTGAAGCCGAAAACAAATCCTTGTCATACTTATCAGACATTGATAAGGATAAGCCATGAGCGAGGATCGTGACCCGAGCCTCGACACGCTTCTGGACCTCGACGGTCAGGTGCTCGTTGTCGATCCCGAGGGCGGCCATTGGGTGAAGTTCGTTGTCACCCGCGTTCCGGCATCGCCGGAGAAGCCGCACGGCCTCGATTACTCGCTCACGCTTCACGGGCCTTCGGGCGAACGGCTGGTCGGCTTCGATAACGCCCATCCGGTCGGCCGAGGCAAGAGGGGCGAGCCGATGGACCATCGGCACCGCCTCCAGACCGTGAAGCCCTACGCCTACGAGGATGCGGCCACGCTGCTGGCCGACTTCTGGCAGGCGGTGGACGCGGTATTGAAGGAGCGAGGTGCCCTATGACCACATTGAAAGTCGGGATTGCTGGCTACGACGAGATGAAGGCCCGCACCATGCGGATCGCCAAGGGCGAGGAAAAGCCGGCGGCGGACGATCCGAAGGTGTGGTTCACATCGACCGAATCCTTCGCAAAGGTGCTGTCGGCCGGCAACCGCGAGCTGCTGCGCGTTATCGCCGAGAAGGCCCCGGCATCGCTGGAGGAACTTTCGGAGATCACCGGCCGGGCCTTATCCAACCTGTCACGCACCATGAAAACGATGGAGAGCTACGGCCTTGTCCGCTTGGAGAAGGAAGGCCGCAAGCTCGCGCCCAAGGTTGTCCATGACCGTGTTGAACTGGCGTTGCCCTTGCTCGACCGCCGCGTGGCGAAAGGAGGCCGGTAATGAACATTCATTCCCCGCACGTCGCCCTGCGCGCCGCGCTCTATCTGCGCGTCTCGACGGCGCGGCAGGCCGAGCATGACGTGTCGATCCCCGACCAGAAGCGGCAGGGCGAAGCCTATTGCGAGTCTCGCGGCTACCAGCTTGTGGAAACCTTCGTCGAGCCGGGCGCATCGGCGACCAACGACCGCCGCCCCGAATTTCAACGGATGATCGAAGCCGGCACGTCGAAGCCGCCAGCGTTCGACGTGGTGGTGGTGCATAGCTTCTCGCGGTTCTTTCGCGACGAATTTGAAATGGAATACTACTACCGGAAGCTGGCGAAGAACGGCGTCAAGCTCGTATCTATGACGCAGGAACTTGGTGACGATCCGATCCATCAGATGATGCGGCGGATCATGTCGCTGTTCGACGAATACCAGTCGAAGGAGAACGCCAAGCACGTCCTGCGCGCCTTGAAGGAGAACGCGCGGCAAGGCTTCTGGAACGGCTCGCTGCCACCCATCGGCTACCACGTCGTCGATGCCGAGCAGCGCGGCACGAAGATGAAGAAGAAGCTGGAAATCGACCCGCTGCACGCCGACACCGTGCGGCTCATCTTCCGTCTTGCATCGGAAGGCGACGGCACGTCCGGCCCCATGGGCGTCAAGAACATCGTCAGCTACCTCAACAGAAACCGCATGTTCACCCGCAGCGGCGGACGTTGGGGCATCGGCCAGCTTCACCGCGTCCTGACCCGCCGCACCTATATCGGCGAACATCGGTTCAATCGCCGTTCCAAGAAAGGCGAGGTGAAGCCCGAGGAAGAAGTCGTCACCGTCGCGGTGCCGCCGCTGATCGACCTTGAGATATTCGAGGCGGTGCAGAAGCGATTGCAGGTCAATAATCCGAAGGTGACGCCGCCGCGCGTGGTCAGCGGCCCGAACCTGCTGACCGGCATTTGCTATTGCGGCAATTGCGGTGGAGCCATGACGCTGCGCACCGGCAAGAACGGCCGCTATCGCTATTATGCCTGCTCGATCCGGGCACGACAGGGCGAAACTGGCTGCAAGGGCCGCGCGATCCCGATGGACAGGCTGGACCGCATCGTGGTCAGCCACATCGAGGAAAGGCTGCTGGACCCCGAGCGGATCGAAGACGTGCTCGCCTCGCTGCTGGATCGCCGGCAGGAGAGTGTCGAGCGGCGCAGCCAGCACATTGCGGAATTGAACCAACGCGCGGCCGAGGCCGATATGCGCCTCAAGCGGCTCTACGAGGCTATCGAGGCGGGTTCACTCGACCCGGCCGAATCCGCCCTCGGTGAACGCATCACGGGCCTCACGGCGATACGGGATCAGGCACGGGCCGACGCCGCAAGGACCGAGGCCATGCTGAAAAGCTCGGCCCATCAGGGCCTCACAGGGGCGGCGGTGCGGGAACTGGCGAGCGAAGCACGCACCGGGCTTCGGCTCGAAAAGGGCGGCTATCGGCGGGATCACGTCCGGGCTTTCGCGCAGCATGTCGAGGTCGCAGACGATGCGATCTACATCAACGGCAGCAAAAACACGCTGTTGAGGACGCTGATAGCCACTAAGGGAGGGAAATCGGCGGGGATCGGCGTTCCCGGTTTTATACCGAAGTGGCGGAGCGGGTGGGATTCGAACCCACGATAGGCTTTTGACCTATACACACTTTCCAGGCGTGCGCCTTCGACCACTCGGCCACCGCTCCGCGCTCTGGAGCGGCGGCCCCTAGCAGGCACCCTCCTGCTTGACAAGGCGCGGCCGCCCGGCTTTGCCTCCCCCCATGGCCCGAACGGTCGCAACCCTGATCGCGGAAAGCCTCGCGGCCGCCGGAATCAGCCATGCCTTCGCGGTTCCTGGCGAATCCTATCTGCCGCTGCTCGATGCCATGCGGGATGTCTCCGTCCGCCTCGTGACCTGCCGGCACGAGGCGGCAGCCGCCAATATGGCCGAAGCCGCCGCGAAGCTGACAGGCAAGCCCGGCGTCGCCATGGTCACGCGCGGCCCCGGTGCCACCCACGCGGCCATCGCGCTGCACACCGCGCAGCAGGATTCCACCCCCCTTCTGCTGCTGGTGGGGCAGGTGGGCGACGACATGATCGGGCGGGAGGCCTTTCAGGAGGTCGATTATCACCGCGTTTTCGGCAGCATCGCCAAGCAGGTCATCACGCTGCGCGAACCCGCCCGCGTCGCCGAGCAGATGGCTGCGGCGCTGGCCACCACCAATTCCGGCCGCCCCGGCCCGGTTGTCGTGGTGCTGCCGGACGACAAGCTCGCGCTCGAAGCTGCGGGCGAGGCCACCGCGCCCGGTCCGCTCACCCCACCCGCGCCGTCGCCCGAAGCCCTGTCGATCATTGCCTCCCTGCTGGAATCGGCCGAACGCCCCGTCCTCCTGCTCGGCGGACCGCTGTGGACGGCCGAGGCCAGCGCCTGCGCCGAACAGGTCGCCACCCGTCTCGGCCTCCCCGTCGTCACCAGCTGGCGCCGGAAAGACAGGTTCGACAACGCGCACCCCCATTATGCCGGCGAACTGGGGCTGGGCGCGAACCCGGCGCTGGTCGCGGCGGTGAAATCCGCCGACCTGTTGCTGGTGGTCGGCGCCCGCCTCACCGAAAACGCGACCCAGGGCTACAGCCTGATCGACCAGCCTTTCGCGAACCGCGCCCTCATCCACATCTGCGCCGATGCAGAGGCGCTGCGCCGCACCTGGCAGCCCCGCCTCGCCGTGCAGGCCGATGCCGGTCTCGCCCTCGCCGCCCTCGCCACGCTGCCTCCCCAAGACCGCTCCGAATGGGTCGCCGAACTCGCCGGCCTGCACAGGAACTGGGTCCGCCCCACCAGCGTGGAATCCGGCGTGAACCCGGCGGAGGTGATCCGCACCCTCTCCGAAACGCTCCCGCCGGACACGATCTACTGTAACGGCGCGGGCAATTTCGCCTCCTGGCTGCACCGCTTCCACCTGCACCGCCGCCCCCACACCCAGCTCGCCCCCACCTCGGGCGCGATGGGCTATGGCGTGCCTGCGGGGATCGCCGCCTCGCTGCTCCATCCGGAGCGGCAGGTCATCGTGGTTGCCGGAGACGGCGACTTCCTGATGTCGGGGCAGGAACTGGCCACCGTCGCCCATGAAGGCGCCACCCCGCTGTTCGTGGTGATGGACAATGGCCAGTATGGCACCATCCGCATGCATCAGGCGCGCGACTATCCCGGCCGCCCCTCGGCCACCCGCCTCACCAATCCGGATTTCGCGACCTTCGCCTGGAGCTTCGGCCTACATGGCGAAACCGTGCGCAGCTCCGCCGAATTTGCCCCCGCGCTGGAGCGCTGCCGGGGCAAGGCGGCGCTGATCCATGTGCTGGTCGACCCACAGGAAATCGCCCCCGGTCGCCGTCTGGAGGACGGCAAATGATGACCTTTCGTCTGGAAGACGGACAATGAATCTGTCCTCCGCCGAGCAGGCCGCTCTCGCCACGATCGACCCGGCCGCCATGCTGGCGCAGGTCGAACGCTGGTGCGCCGTCAACAGCGGCAGCCGCAACCTGGATGGCCTCGCCGCCACTGCCGCCCTCCTCACAGACGCCTTCGCGCCTCTGGGCGACATGCAGGCCCATGACCCGGCAGACGCCAGCCAGATGCGCCCCACGGGCGAGGTCGTGCCGCTCACGCATGGCCGGAACCTCCACCTCATCGTCCGCCCGCAGGCGCCAACCCGCGTGCTGCTCACCGGCCATTACGACACCGTTTTCCCGGTCGATCATCCGTTCCAGCAGCTGACATGGCACGAGCCCGGCATCCTGAACGGCCCCGGCGTCGCCGACATGAAGGGCGGCATTGCCGTCATGCTGGCCGCTCTCAAAGCGCTGGAAGCCAGCCCCTGGGCCCGCGACATCGGCTATGAAGTCGTCCTCAATTCGGATGAGGAGGTCTCCTCCCCCGGCTCGGCCCCGCTGCTTATCGAAGCGGCCCGCCGGGTGGATGCCGGCCTCACCTTCGAACCCGCGCTGCCCGATGGCACGCTGGCCGGCGCCCGCCCCGGCAGCGGCAATTTCGCCATCCACATCGCGGGCCGCGCTGCCCATGCGGGGCGCGAACCGGAAAAGGGCCGCAACGCTGTCATCGCCGCCGCCGATCTCGCGCTGCGTCTGGCGGCCCTCATCGCGCCAGATCTCAAGGTCAATGTCGCGAAGATCGAAGGCGGCGGCCCCAACAATGTCGTGCCCGACACCGCCGTACTGCGCGTCAACATGCGCCCCACAACGCCCGAGGCCGAGGTTCGCGCCCGCGCTGCGCTGGACGCTGCCATTTCTGCCGTTGCCGCCGCGCACGATATCCAAGCCCACCGCCATGGCGATTTCGCCCGTCCGCCCAAGCCGCTGGACGCCAACCAGCTCCGCCTGTTCGAACTGGTGAAGGCCGTCGGCGCCGATCTCGATCTGTCCATCGGCTGGCGGGATGCGGGCGGCGTCTGTGACGGCAACAACCTGGCCGCCACCGGCCTCGCCGTGGTGGACACGCTGGGCGTGCGCGGCGGCGCCATCCACTCGGCGGATGAGTATCTGATCGTCGAAAGCCTGTCCGAACGCGCCCGTCTTGCAGCTCTGCTGCTAATGCGCATCGCCCGGCAAGGTTTCAAACGCGCCGCCTAGCTGCCCGGCGTGCTGCCCTGTTCCAGCTGCTTGCGGTAAGCCTCCAGGCTCAGCGGCCGCCCCAGGAAGTCCTGAACCAGTTCTGCTGCCGGCTTCGACCCGCCCGGTGCCAGCACCTGCTGCCGATAACGCGCGGCCGTTGCCGGGTCGCGCAGGCCCTGCGCCTGAAACAGGGAAAACAGATCGGTCGCGATGATCTTGGACCAGGTGTAGGTGTAATAGATCGCCGAATAGCCGTTCAGATGGCCGAAGCTGTTCTGCGGGCTGATGCCGTCCATCATGGGGGGAATGGCATAGCGATCCCAGGCGGTGCGATAGGCGGCCGTCAGGTCGGCCGGTGCCGAACCGCTATGATAGCTGAGGCTGACGTTGGACAGTCCAAGCCCGGACCGCGCGGACAAGGCGTCGCCGAAGAAGCGCGCCCGGTTCATCTTCTCCACCAGCTCTTTGGGGATCACCTTGCCGTCGGCGTCCACTGCGAACAGCTTCAGTGTGTCATAGTCCCACACCCAGTTTTCCAGCATCTGCGACGGCGCCTCGATGAAATCCCATTCCAGATTGGCCATGTTCGCCTGATGCCAATCCTGCCGGCCCGAGAACATCACATGGAGCAGATGGCCGAATTCGTGCAGGAACGTCTCCACGTCGCGATGTTCCATCAGGCCCGTGTCATGGCCACCGCTCGGGAAATTCGTCACCAGCGCGGCAACCGGCAGGGCGCGGCCGGTCAGGCCGAAGCGGATCGGCACCACATTGGCATGATTATATTTGCCGGGCCGGGGGTGGGTATCCAGATAGAAGCGGCCGATCACCTCGCCCTTCTCCACGATCTCGAACGCCTGCGCGTCCGGGCTCCACAGTTTCGTCGCCCAGGGCCGGATCTGCACCCCGAACAGATCCTCGGTCAGGCGGAAAATCCCTTTCTGCACATTATCATAAGCGAAATAGCGGCGGACCTCCTGCGGATCGACGGCATAATCCTCGGCGCGGATCAGCGTCCGCGCATAAGCTGTCCGCCACGGCGTCAGCGCCTGCACCGACGGGTCCGTCTTCTGAAGTCGCGCCAGCATCCGCGCGAAGTCGCGGTCCGAGGCTCCGGTGGCGGCTGTCGCTACATCGTCCAGCATGGCGCGTACCTTGGCGGGCGTATCCAGCATCTTGTCTTCAAGGATCAGCGCCGCATAGTCCGGCCGCCCCAGTTCATGCGCCAGCGCATCGCGGCCGTTCAGCAGGCTGGTCAGAACCGCATCATTCTCGGGCGCCCGGTTGTTGTTGGTGATCAGCAGGCGGCGGCGCAGGTCGTCGCTCTTCGCATAATTCATCACCGGCCCGACATCGGGATAATCGGTGGAAATCGTCACCAGCCCGTCCGCACCGGGAGGACGCGCCTTGATGAAGTCTGCCGGCAGCCCGGCCAGTTCCGCCGGCTTCGCCGTGATCGTCTTGCGGCCGTTGGCGATATTGCTGTCGAACGTCAGCCCGTCCGCGGTGATCTTCTCCTGCAACGCAGTGATCCGCGCCCGCGCTGCCGCGTCGCCGGCCACCCCGGCCCGCTCATAGCCTTCCAGCGTCCGGGTCAGGATGCGGCGCGCAACCGGATCGCCCGGCACCGGCGCGGCCTTCAGCCGGTCATAAATCGGGCGCGAGAGGCTGATCGCCGTCTGCCGGTTGCCCACTGCCGCCTGACAGGCACGCCCGGCATCGCGAAGCTCGGCGGTGGCGCCGGTCTGGTCAACGATGCTGGCATCGAACAGGGCCGCGTTCAGCACCAGCATCAATTCGTCATAGCGGCGGAGCGTCAGCGCCGTGCCGGGCTGTTTTTCCAGCGCCGCCTGCAGGGCGGCGGCGCGGTCCAGATAGGAATCGCAACTCGCCTTTGCCTCGGCGGCGGAAGCGGGCGTCAGCGCGGGCGTGGCAACGAAAGCATCGACCGCTTTTGACGCCCCATCGGGCGCCGCCTCAACTGGCACGGCGCCTAGGATCGCGGCGAAAGCGAGCAATTGCAGACGCATAATGTTCCCCCACACAGGCCTTCCGGCATCCGCGCCGGGTCAAGTGGCGGGAACCTGTCAGATCGGCTTGCAACTGTCCACGGGGCAACAGTCGGGAATTTCCGGGGTGTGCCGCCCCCTTAGTTCGCCGCAATCCCACGCAACTGCGCCGCCATCTCCACCCAGGCAGCCCGAATTTCCCCCACAGAGTTGACCGCCTCACCCAGCCCCTCCGCACGCCCATCCAGCAGGCGGCTGCGCAGCAGGCCATAGACTTCATGCAACGCCCGGGCGACGTCGCCACCCCGCTTCATGTCCAGCGTGGTGTCCAGCCCGTCCACGATGGTCAGCGCCCGCTCGGTGGCGCGCAGGCGGCGGGCGCTGTTGCCGAAGCGCGCGGCTTCATGCGCCTCGCGCATCAGCGATTCCAGCCGCTGATACAGCATGGCGATCAGCTGATGGGGGGAGGCGCCCGCCACCCGCGCGTCCAGCGCAATGCGGCCATAGCTTTGCAGAGCTGTGTTGTTCGGGGCGCCGCCGTTCGGGCGGGCAAGGGTATCAAGCATCAGCGTCTCCCGTCAGTTGGGTTCAGTCATCGGATTTGGTCCACAGCGCGATCTGTTGCTGCAGATAGGTGAGCAGCTGCTTCGATTGCCCCACGGCCAGATCCAGCTGGGTGAACTGCTTCGTGTAGCTCGTGGTCAGCCGTTCCATCCGCTCGTCCAGCGCGGTGCGGTCCTTGGCGATGGCGGCGGATTCCTTCGCCAGCGCAGTCGGCTGGCCGTTTTCCCCGTCCACCGCCATCTTGAACAGCGCCGCCATCTGGCGAAGCGGTCCCGCAGGCTCGGTGGTCGTCGCGCTGGCGTTCAGCGCGGTGATCAGCTTTTCCACCGCCTGCGGTTGTTCCGACACCACCTTCGCCAGCCTGACCTCGTCGATGCTGAACACCCCGGTCCGGTCCACGGTGATGCCCATGTCCGCCAGCATCGTGGGGGAGGTGCCGTCGCCCGTCACCAACGCCCGGGTGCTCAGACTGCCCAGCATTTGCAGCACGCGCCGCGTCGTGCTGTCGGAAACCAGAGCACCCGCCGTCGCGACGCCACTTCCGGCTCCCGCCGACAGTTCCCGGCCGAAACTCACCAGCTGGTTCAGCGTCTCGGCCACATCCCGCACCGCCTGCGACAGCTCGCTCGTGTCCCGCTGCGCCTCGATCGTCACCAACGTCCCCGGGCTCGCCTTCTTCAGCGTCAGCGTCGCGCCCGGCAGCAGGTCGCTGACGGTGTTGGAGGACCGCTTCAGTTCCAGCCCGTCCACCACCAGCACTGCGTCCGTGGCATGCTGCGTCCGGCTCAGAATGCCCGAAACACCCACGCCAAAGGCATAGTCGGACAGCGCCGCATCGCCTTCGGCCTCGATGGTGAAGCCCCGCGCCTCGCCCGTGGTGCCACGTATCTGCAACCGCGACCCCGAAGCGTCCGTCAGGATGCGCGCCTCGATGGAAACGCCGGCGCTCGCCGCCGCATCGTTGATGGCGTCGCGCAGGCCCGTCAGCGAATCATCCTCCGGCCCGATGGTCACCACCAGATCGGCCAGCGTGCCCGCCTCGAACCCGGTCGCCGCGCCGCTGCCGCCCACGCTGCCGAATTTGAACGTCAGCGTGCCCTGTCCCACTGCCGCGCCCGCATCAGCGACCGCCGCAGAGGACAGGGTCTGGCCCTGCGCCAGCGCCCGCACCTCGATCTGCTGGCGCGGCAGCACCGCGCCCGATGAAAAGCTCAGCCCCAGCACGCTCGCGTCAGACACGGATGCGATGGCAGACAGCACGCCGGACTTGATCCGGCTGTCCAGAGCGGACACCACGCCGTCCAGACCGGTGCGGAACTGCCCCATGGCCGATATCCGGGCGTCCACCCTGGCCTGCCGGTCATCCAGCAATTTGGTCCGGGGCTCCTTCTCGGCAGCCACAAGGCTTTCGGTCAGGGCCTTCACGTCGATGCCGGACCCGGCGTTCAGCGACTGGATCACATTGCTGGTCATGAACCGGGGAAACGGCACCCGGCGCCAACGCTTTAGCCCGGGCCTCAGCCACCCCGCACTTGCCGACCGCGCATCCGGCTGCTAGCTGACCCGTTCAGGCATGTTGGCCAGGAAGCCGGGGCGGGACCGCTGGGACCGCAGACCGCCGGCGGGCTTCCGGTTTGATGCCGTCCGGGCAGCCGCGCCGATCATGGGCGCCGGCCGTCGTTCCCGGGCAGACTGTCGGGGTTGAATGCACGCGATCAGGCACGCAGAATCTGGAATGGAACCGGGGGCGATCCGCCCCGCGCCGGTTTCACCCCTGCGTCGCCCGCAGGCCATCCCTCATTTCCAACTCTCGTCGCGGGTGTCCCAGATCCCGATGAACCCCCCGTTTTCTGCGCGTCGGCCGAATGCCGCCGCCAGCCTTTCCGGCGCCATGCGCGCCGAACCTCATCGCGCCATCGGCGCGTCAACCGTTCGCGCCACACGCGCGTCAAACAATGGCGCCAAAGGCGCAGGGAGACTTTTCAATGACAACAAGGATGCTGATCGACGGCCGCCACCCGGAGGAAACCCGGGTCGCCGTCGTCAAGGGAAGCCGGATCGAGGAGTTTGATTTCGAGGCCGCCGCCCGCAAGCAGATCAAGGGCAATATCTATCTCGCCAAGGTGACGCGCGTCGAGCCGTCGCTGCAGGCGGCCTTCATCGATTACGGCGGAAACCGCCACGGCTTCCTCGCCTTCTCGGAAATCCACCCGGATTATTACCAGATCCCCAAGGAAGACCGCGACGCTCTTTTGCGTGAGGAACAGGCGCTGGCCGAGGAAGGCCATGGCGGCTACGACCATGAGGATGACGATGCCGAGCCGCACGACGGCGCGGACAGCAGCGAATCCGCCGAAGCCGAAGGGGAGGGCGAAGCCCCCCGTGCCCGCCCGGAAGAGCATGGCAACACCGAGGAAGCCGGCGCGGAAGCGCTACGTCGCCGCCGCATGGCGCTGCGCCGCCGCTACAAGATCCAGGAAGTCATCCGCCGTCGCCAGGTGATGCTTGTGCAGGTGGTGAAGGAAGAACGCGGCAACAAGGGCGCCGCGCTCACCACCTATATCTCGCTCGCGGGCCGCTACTCGGTGCTGATGCCCAACACGGCGCAGGGCGGCGGCATCAGCCGCAAGATCGCCAACGCAGCCGACCGCAAGCGCCTGAAGTCCATCATGGCGGACCTGAACCTGCCGTCCACCATGGGCGCCATCGTCCGCACCGCGGGCCTCGAGCGCACCAAGACGGAGATCAAGCGCGACTTCGATTACCTCACCCGCCTGTGGGACGAGATCCGCGAGAAGACCCTCACCTCCAGCGCCCCCGCGCTGATCTATGAGGATTCCGATCTCATCAAGCGCGCCATCCGCGACATCTACACCCGCGAGATCGACGAGGTGCTGGTCGACGGCCCGGAAAGCT
Organism: Sphingomonas sp.; assembly: GCA_003248865.1. Classification (GTDB taxonomy): domain Bacteria; phylum Pseudomonadota; class Alphaproteobacteria; order Sphingomonadales; family Sphingomonadaceae; genus Sandaracinobacteroides. The sequence goes on along the minus strand of QFPK01000018.1, from coordinate 50,422 downwards.
ATGCGCAGGCCAAGAGCTTCATGAAGCTGCTGATGCCCAGCCATGCCAAGAAGGTGCAGCCCTATGCTGATCCGGTGCCGCTGTTCCACCGCGCCGGGGTCGAAAGCCAGCTCGCTGCGCTGCTGAACCCGGTCGTGAACCTGCGCTCGGGCGGCTATATCGTCATCAACCCGACGGAAGCGCTGGTCGCCATCGACGTGAACTCGGGCCGCTCCACGCGCGAGTACAACATCGAGGAAACCGCCCTCAAGACCAACATCGAAGCCGCCGAGGAAGTCGCCCGCCAGCTCCGGCTGCGCGATCTCGCCGGGCTCGTTGTGGTCGACTTCATCGACATGGAATCGAACGGCAACAACCGCAAGGTGGAGCGCGCCCTGAAGGATGCGCTGAAGCAGGACCGCGCCCGCATCCAGGTCGGCCGCATCTCCTCCTTCGGCCTTCTGGAAATGAGCCGCCAGCGCCTGCGCACCGGCGTGCTGGAAGCCTCCACCCAGGTCTGCCCGATGTGCGACGGCTCCGGCCTCATCCGCACCGATGGCTCCGCCGCGCTCGCCGCGCTGCGCCTGCTGGAAGAAGAAGCGGTCAAGGGCCGCGCCTCGGTGTTCCGCCTCCGCGCGGACCGCTCGGTGGCCGTCTACATGCTCAACCGCAAGCGCGCCGAACTGGCCGAGCTGGAAGCGCGCTATGGCGTCCTCATCGAAGTGGTGCCGGATGAATCGCTGATCGGCGGCCGCCTCGCCATCGACAGCAGCGGCCCGCCGCCCGCGCAGGCCCCGCGCATGGCCGCGCTCGCCGCCCCGCAAGCCTATGCCGACCTCGACGAACCGGACGAGATCGAAGAGGAGGACGAGGACGACGCCGAAGAGGCGGAAACCGAATCCCGCGGCCGCCGCGAGCCGCGCGAAGATCGCGAGGAGCGGGAGGATCGCAACGGGGGCCGTCGTCGCCGCCGTCGTCGTCGGGGTGGTCGCGATCGCGGCGACGCCCCGGAAGGCACCCGCGAGGACGATGCCGAAGCCCAGGCTGAAACGCCTGCCGAAGGCGCACCCGAAGCGACCGAGGGCGAGGAAGCAGGCGAGGGCGGTGAACGCCGCCGCAGGCGCCGTCGCCGCCGTCGGGGTGGCCGTCGTGACGGCCAGGATGGTGTCGCAGCTGAAGGCGTGGCGGAGAACGCGGACGAGGAAAGCGGCGCGGACGAAGCGCCCGAACAGCCCGTGTCGGACATCGCAGCCGACGTGGTGACCGAAGAGGCTGTCGTGGAAGTGCCCGCCAAGCCCAAGGGCCGTCGCCGCAGCACCAAGGCGAAGGCCGCCGAAGCCCCCGCGGTCGAAGCAGTGGCCGAGGAAGTCGTTGCTGAGGCCCCGGCTCCGGAACCCGTCGCAGAGGCAGCGGAGGCCCCGGCCGAGAAGCCGAAGCGTCGGCGCAGCACCAAGGCCAAGGCGGTCGAGACCGCAGCCGAAACCCCGGCCGAAGCTGCGCCCGAACCCGCCGTCGAAGCGCCCGCGGAAGAGGCCGCGCCCAAGCCGAAGGGCCGCCGCAAGGCCGCGCCCAAGGCCACAGCGGAGCCCAAGGCAGTAGCCGCCGCCCCGGCCGAGCCGGAAGCGGCAGCGCCGGAGCCCGAACCGGTCGCGGAAGCCGTCGCCGAAGCCGAAGGCCCGCCCCGGCGCGGCTGGTGGCAGCGCACCTTCGGCGACTGAGCAAGCGGAAAGGGCATCCCACGGCCGCCATCTTCAAACCGTCGCAATCCATCCCCTATAAGGGCGGGATGCGCCCGGACCTTGCAGATGGCGGTGTGATGCAGCAGCAACCGGAAGCCCCCGGGATCAACCAGGATCCCGGGGAGTCTTCAGTCAGGCCCGACCTTGGGCCGCCGGGCCGCCTCGCTTACGCCGCCGAACTGCGGTCACTGGGCGAACTGCAGGCCTTCCGCCGCCAGCGCATCCAGCTCATACGCGAACTGCCGCACTGGCCCTCCCGCCATGTGCTGGTGCTGCCCGGCTTCCTCTCCGGCGACTGGGCCACCGCCCCCATGCGCGGGGTGCTCTCCGCCATCGGTCACAAGGTGGAAGGCTGGCAGCTCGGTCGTAACATGGGCCTGCGCCCCGGCCGCTTCGAGGAACTGGAAACCCGCTTTCTCGCCTTCACCGCCCACGCCCGCGAACCCGTCGCCCTCATCGGCTGGAGCCTCGGCGGCCTCTACGCCGTCGAACTCGCCCGCCGCCATCCGCAGGCGGTGCGGCAGGTCATCACCATGGGCTCCCCCGTCTCGGGTCTGCTCACCGCCAACAATGCCTGGAAACTCTACGAGCGCGTCGCCGGCCACCCCATCGAATCCGCGCCGGTGGACTGGCAGCCGGGCGCACTCCCCACCGTGCCCTTCACCGCCATCGCGGCCCTGGGAGACGGCATCGTCCACCCCAAGGCCGCCCACGCCCGCCCCGGCCCGGACGTGGAAAACCTTCACGTCCCCGGCACCCACAGCGGCCTCGGCTGGAACCCCCACGCCATCCGCCTCGTCGCAGACCGGCTCGCGCGGCTTTAGCCTCAAGCGTTCATCCGTCATCGCCTTCGGGTGAGGAGGATAAGATAGGCCAAGGGCTCTGCCCTTGGAACCCGGCAGGGAGCGGAGCCGTGCTCCCTGCACCCACATTAGAAGGCTGAACGTTCAGGTTGCGCTGACTGAGTTAATTGCCTGCGGCGCGAGCAAGCTCCAGCGCCGCAGGCAATCAAGCAAGGTACACGCGCGACATCAGAGTAGCGCTCAACGCCAAGTCAGAGGGTGCAGGGAAATCATTTCCCTGCCCGCCGGAGGCAAAAACGCCCCACACTCACGTCCCAGCCGGATCCGGCACGCCCTCCCGAATCCGCGCGGAAAAACTTGGGTCCGGCGGCGGCCCGGCGGCGCGCGGGCCGATGCGGCCGGCGGCGATCAGGTCCGGCAGTGGAACCTCTCGGCTGAGGAAGTCATGTTCGAGCAGGAAGGAGGGCAACTTGCCCGGCAGCAGGATGCGCCAGTCCAGCCGGATGCGCGGGTCCAGCCGGCGCGCCATGCCAAAGATCATCGTCGTGCAGTTTGCGGTCAGGGTGTTGTACCAGCGGGGGGTGGCGTTCACGTCGTTGGCCAGCCGCACATATTCCTCCAGCAGGCCGCGTGCGGTCTTGCGCTGCATGTCCAGCCGGAACAGCCGCACATCCTCGCCGCGCACGGTGCTGCGCACCTTCACCACATCGCGTTCGTCGGCGGCGATAACGGCGAGTTCATAACTTTTGAAGAAACCGGCGGTGGAGGAATAGCTTTCGCCCTTTTCCTTGCGAATCTCGATGGAGAAGGCGAGCGGCAGGCTGTCGGCGAAGTCGAAGCTCACGATGGCATGGGCGATCGATTCCCCGGCCCAGTAGGAAAGAAACAGGTCGGCGCCGCGCAGCTGGCTGATGCGATACCGCCGGGTTTCCCAGCGCTCGTCGAAATCGGTCTGGCTGCGCCAGTCGAAGTTGCGGACATTTTCAACCGTCAGCACGTCTCCGTCGATCCGGGCGCGCGCCACATGCGCCACTTCGGGCTGCCAGTCGCGCGTGTTGGAGGGCAGGATCGTCGCCCACCAGCTGAGCAGGACGGCCCAGATCGGAACGAGAACCACCAGCGCCAGCAGCGGCCGCCGCCGCCACAGCATCAGGATCGCCGCCAGCATGGCCGCCACGAACGCGACAGCCGCCGCGCCGCGCCCCACCTCGCCGAGCGGCAGCCGATACCACAGCGCCCCGCCGCCCCACAGCCCCGCCAGCAGCAGCGGCAGGGTCAGCAAGGTATTGACGATGAACCGCATGCCGAATGTGTCTCCCTTTCCTGACCGTTCGCGGACGTCCGTCGTGTGGCGCCCCGTCACCGCGACGGCATTTGCGCCCGGATCGCTGCGGCTAGACGCTCCGCCTCTGCTGTTGCAACAAACACCGGTCGCCGTCCCTCCACCTTGATCCGCAGCCCGCGCTTTTTGGGCATCAGGTCCTGGATCGTGGCCCAGGGAATCGTCTTGTTCCGCCCCGGCAGAGACAGGCCTTCCGCTGTGGCGAGAAGCTGGGGCTCGCCCCAATGGCGAAGCCGCTCGATTTCATCGACGACGCTGTTGGCGAGCATATAGCAGAGGAACGCCATGCCGATCGCAAGCGGCAGCGCCAGATACCAGTGGTCCGGAAGCGTGATCAGCGAAAGAACGAGCAGCACGCCGGACAGCAGCATCAACAGCAGATGAAAGACCAACCGAACGACGGCGCCCGAACGGGTATCGCGTCCCCCATACACCATCAGCAGAACGTTGCTGCCCGCTTCGAACACCAGCTGCGCCGCAACGCCGACGAGCTCAGCGGGCATCCGTTTCCTTCCGATACGCTCTGATCACTACAGGCAATCCCCAGTCCACACGGGCCAACAGTCTGAAGAGAGACGTAGATTTCCCTCCCTGTCAAACCCCGGACACCATCATCCATGTCTTTGTATCGGTTTCGGGTCTTCCCCTTCCCGGCGGCTGAGGCTAGCGTCCGCCAAGATCGGCAAAGAAGGTTCATCGCATGGCTTCCACCTGGCTCGGTGTCATCATCATCGGTTTCTTCGCCGGTCTTCTGGCGCGCATCTTCTCCAGCGATCCTCGCGATCCGCAAGGCTGCCTGCTCACCACCTTTCTCGGTATCGTCGGCGCGGCGCTGTTCACCTGGATCGGGCAGGTTGCCGGCATGTACGCTCCGGGGGAAAAGGCCGGCTTCATCGGCGCCGTGATCGGCTCGCTGATCGTGCTCGCGCTGTGGCGGATGGTCAGCCGTAAATAACAGTCCGGGCGCAAATAATCAGTCGGGCGCGCCCGGCGTATCGGTCAGAACCCAGCGCAGGCCGTCCCGCGCGGCCACGGTTTCCATCGCTGCCCAGCCGGCGCCGGAGCGTTGCTGATAACGGCAGACGAATTCGGTCGGATCTTCCGGCACCCGCTCGCAGCGGACATGCTTCAGCGCGCCCACATCCACGCCGATGGCGATGGCCAGATCCTCGGGCGACGGCCCATGGGCAGGGGCGCACGCCGCCAGCAGCAGTGCAACAGGCAGCAATGCAGCGGCAGGCGCAGGCCTCATAGGGCGGCCTGCTTCTCCTCTGCCAGCCGGTCCAGCTCGGCGCGGCTCAGCTTCACCGATGTGCTCTTCAGCTGGCCGCAGGCGGCCATGATGTCCCGCCCGCGCGGCCGGCGTACCGGGGCGGAAATCCCCGCCCGGTACACGATGTCCGAAAAGCGCTGCACCTGCGCCTCGTCAGACGTCTCATAGGCGGCGCCCGGCCAGGGGTTCCAGGGGATCAGGTTCACCTTGGCGGGCAGCCGATACTGCTTGATCAGCCGCACCAGCTCATGGGCGTCCTCGTCCCGGTCGTTCTTGCCCTTCAGCATCACATATTCGAAGGTGATGCGCCGTGCATTGTTGGCGCCCGGATAGGCCGCGCAGGCTTCCAGCAGTTCCGGAATGCCATATTTGCGGTTCAGCGGCACGATCTCGTCGCGGACTTCCTTGGTGACGGCGTGCAGGCTCACCGCCAGATTCACGCCGATCTCTTCCCCGGCGCGCGCCATCATCGGCACCACACCGGAGGTCGACAGCGTGATGCGCCGCTTGGAAAGCGCCAGCCCGTCGCCGTCCATCACGATCTTCAGCGCGTCGCGAACGGCATCGAAATTATAGAGCGGCTCGCCCATGCCCATCATCACGATGTTGGTCAGCAGCCGGCCGTCGGGTTGCGAAGGCCATTCGCCCAGCGAATCCCGCGCCAGCATTACCTGCCCCACGATTTCGGCCGGGGTCAGGTTGCGCACCAGCTTCATCGTGCCGGTGAAGCAGAAGCGGCAGTTCAGCGTGCAACCCACCTGAGACGAAACGCATAATGTCCCCCGATCCGCATCGGGAATGAACACCATCTCATACTCTTCACCCGCCGAGCGCAGCAGCCATTTGCGCGTGCCGTCGCTGGAGACATGGGCCTCCACTACTTCGGGCCGCCCCACCACGAACTGCGTCGCCAGCGCCTCGCGAAGTGGCTTCGACAGGTCCGACATCTGCGCGAAATCGGTGGCGCCGCGGTTGTAGATCCAGCTCCAGATCTGCTTCGCGCGCATCTTCGCCGGCTTCGGTTCCACCAGCCCCGATTCCACCAGCGCATCCACGATCTGCGCTTTGGACAGGCCGACGAGATCCCGCAGCCCATCCGGCCGGGGAACAAGGGTGCGCGGCACGGCGACAGGGTCGGCCGCACCCGCAATGGGCATCAGGTTGGTGTCCATGAGGCGCGCCCCATAGCGCAAATGTCAGCAAAAGCGAAGCGCGGGGTTTTACACTGATTCACTCGCCATTTCCGGCGCCCGGATGCAGGAAACGCCGAGGGAAGGCGACATTCATGTTCAAGCTGCTGTTCTTTTCCAGCCTGATCGGGCTGACGATCCTGACGACTCCGCCTGTCGGCTGGTGATCCCGCCCGGTTGATCACAGGGCGTGCTGCGCCGTTCCGGTTAAAGGGCGCGTTGCGCCCGGCGCCGCATCATGCCGCCCACCAGGCCGAACCCCGCAATCATCATCACCCAGCTGGCCGGCTCCGGCACCACTGTCTTGAATTTGGCGATGTTGCTGAAGGCAAAGCGGTGATCATCATAATCCCAATCGTTGCCGTGCACGCCGTCATACTTCCCTTTGATGTCCTCGAACCCGATGTAGGTGTAGCTTCCCAGCGGAATGCCGAAATCCCCGCCGCCATAGGCCGAGCGGAAAATATGGTTCTGCTTGTCCGCGTTGTTCGCGGGCGTTGACGAGAATATGTTGCCGGCGACTGCCGGCGGCGCCAGCACCGTCAGGATGAACTCCAGCGTGTCGCCGGCACTCACCATACCCAGCAGGGCAGAGGTGCCCGGCACCGTGGTCTGGTTGTCGAAGATCGGGCTGTAAGGCGTCGTCACACCATTCACCTTCAGCGACAGAACACTGGTGTATTGGGCGTTCTTGCCCATGAACCAGGCATAGATGCTGCCCGTCGAAGACGCCGTGAAGATATTGTAGGCCAATGGCACCGCATTGTTCGGCGTGCCGATGGATCCATAGATGGGTACAACGGCCCCGGCCGATGTGGCCGTTAACAAGGCGCACGAAATCAAGAGAGACCGGATCATTGCCGCCACTCCTTCCCCAAGCCATCTTCGCATGGTCTAATATTCAATGAGACAAGGCGTGCATAAAATGTGCCAGAAAACTTGATTCAGCCAACATATTTAGTTGAAACGGGGAAATGAAATTCGGTTTCATACATAGTTGAATAATGTGTAAAACTTTTCGACACTTCAAGTTGGAGTTGCGGGAAGAGGCCATGCACTTCGCCCCGAAGCCGGACAGGGCGGAGGAACCGCCGGAGTGGCACTCAATGCAAGGTGACAGGGGGCACGGAAATCATTTCCTTGGCTCTGTCGGCAGCCGAAACCTCAAACCCCGATGTCTAGGCGGCGCGGGGGCCGGAACTCCCGCTGCCCAGATGCAGCGGCTCTTCCGCACCGCCCGCAATCCGCATCACCGTGCCCTGCGGCACGTCTGCGGCGATCGGGATGCCATGATAGGGCCGCCCGCCGGCCAGCAGCCCGCGCAGCACCCGCGCCGTCATGCCATGGCTGATCACAAGGGCAGGGGCCTCCCCCGCATCGCCCAGCCAATCGGCCAGCCGCTCGGCGATGTCGGCATAATGTTCGCCGTCCGGAATGGGCATGCGGAACAGCCGATGCTCATGATCCAGGATCTCGCCCTCCTCGGCGATGATCTGGGCATAGTCCCGCCCGGTCCAGCGCCCCACCTCGATCTCGCGCAGGCGCCTGTCGGGCCGGATCTCGAAAAAGGGCACGCCCAGATGCTCGGCGACGATTGCAGCGGTCTGCAGGGTGCGGCCGGCAGGTGAGACCCAGATTTGCGGCACGGCCTCGCCATTGCCGCCGAAATGCCGGGCCAGCGCCTCACCCATGGCTTCCGCCTGCGCGATGCCGTCCCGTGTCAGGGGCGTATGGGCGTCATTGCCCTGCATCCGGCGGTGGCGGTTGAACACCGTTTCGGCATGGCGGGCGAGATACAGCGGCTGAGGGGCAATGATGGACATGGAAAGCCGCAAAGCTTGCCGCTAGACCAGGGTCAAGACATTGATTAGGGAGCCTCGAATAACTCGAGAACCGAATCAGGTTTCAACTTCTGGGAGGACGCGTGGCCAACAAGGTCTTCAGCAACGCCGCCTCGGCCCTGGATGGGCTGCTGTTCGACGGCATGACGATTGTGTCGGGGGGCTTCGGCCTGTGCGGCATTCCGGAAAACTCCATCGCCGCCATCCGCGCCGCGGGCGTGAAGGGGCTGACGGTGGTGTCCAACAATGCGGGCGTGGACGGCTTCGGCCTCGGCCTGCTGCTGGAAACCCGGCAGGTGAAGAAGATGATCTCCTCTTACGTGGGGGAGAACAAGGAGTTCGAGCGGCAATATCTGTCGGGCGAACTGGAGCTGGAATTCTGCCCGCAGGGCACGCTGGCCGAACGCATGCGCGCCGGCGGCGCGGGCATCCCCGGCTTCTACACCCGCACCGGCGTCGGCACGCTGGTGGCCGAGGGCAAGGAGCATAAGGACTTCGACGGCGAAACCTTCATCATGGAGCGCGGGATCGTCGGCGACCTCGCCATCGTGAAGGCCTGGAAGGCGGACCGTTTCGGCAACCTCGTGTTCCGCAAGACGGCGCGCAACTTCAACCCGATGGCCGCCACGGCCGGCAAGGTGACGGTGGCTGAAGTCGAAGAGATCGTGGAAGACGGCGCGCTCGACCCGGACCTGATCCACACCCCTAGCGTCTTCGTGCAGCGGGTATTCGTGGGGCAATTCGAAAAGCGCATCGAACAGCGCACCGTCCGCAAGCGGGAGGCGGCATAAAATGGCTTGGACTCGTGATGAAATGGCCCAGCGCGCCGCGCGCGAGCTGAAGGACGGCTTTTATGTGAACCTGGGCATCGGCATGCCCACGCTGGTCGCCAACCACGCCGGCGATCTCGATATCACCCTGCAATCCGAAAACGGCATGCTGGGCATGGGCCCCTTCCCATGGGAGGGCGAAGAAGATGCCGACCTCATCAACGCCGGCAAGCAGACCGTCACCGAACTGCCACGCACCAGCTACTTCAGCTCCGCCGACAGCTTCGCGATGATTCGCGGCGGCCATATGGACCTGTCCGTGCTGGGCGCGATGGAAGTGGCGGAGACCGGCGACCTCGCCAACTGGATGGTGCCCGGCAAGATGGTGAAGGGCATGGGTGGCGCCATGGACCTTGTCGCCGGCGCGCCGCGCATCGTGGTGATGATGGAACACAGCGACAAGGCCGGGAACCCCAAGTTCATCCCCGCCTGCACCCTGCCGCTGACCGGCCGCAACGTGGTGGACGTGATCATCACAGACATCGCCGTATTCGAACGCCCGGACCGCAAGGGCGCCCCCTTCCGACTGGTCGAAACCGCACCGGGCGTATCGGTGGAGGATGTGAAGGCCCGGACAACGGCCGCGTTCGTGGCCTGAGGTTATCGAAGGGGCTCTGCCCCTTCACCCCGGCATGGGCGTGACGCCCCTGCACCCCCGTTTTCAGGGTGATCGGTGAACTGGGCTGAAGGCAGGGGTCGATTGCCTGCGGCGCGAGTGTGTTGCGCCGCCACCCCTCCCCCGCTCAGGCTGAGTTTGTCGAAGCCCCCGACGCGAAAGCGCAATGACTGAGCCCCGGGATCATCCCCCATCCAGCTCTCCCCTAGCACGGGGAGAGTGCAATCTGGCGCCGCAGGCAATCGAGTTTCTTATCATGCGCAACATCAGAGTAGCGCACAACGCCAATGTCGAGGGTGCAGGGAAATCATTTCCCTGCCCGCCGGAGGCAAAAACCCCCACCCACCCCAATAACGCCCACGCAACCGGGCTTGGCCTGACCGCTTCCTGCTTCTAGGGTTTCGTATACGAATCCGAAATCGGGAGCATTTGATGAAGAAACTGCTGGGCGCGCTGGTTCTGGGCCTTTCGAGTCCGTTGTGGGCGCAGGCTGCTGAAAAGCCCAAGTGGGACGTGAACACCGGCGGCGGCGCCCAGCTGAAGGATGTGAAGATCGACGTCAGCGAAGGCAGCTGGCTCGACATCGACGTATCGCCGGATGGCAGCCGCATCGCCTTCTCCCTGCTCGGCGACATCTATCTGCTCCCCATCGGCGGCGGCACCGCCACGCGCATTGCAGAGGGGCTGGCCTGGGAAGTGCAGCCGCGCTTCTCGCCGGACGGCAAGCGCATCGCCTTCACGTCGGATCGCGGCGGCGGCGACAATATCTGGGTGATGAACGCCGACGGCAGCGACAAGCGGCAGGTCACGAAGGAGGATTTCCGCCTCGTCTATCAGCCCAGCTGGTCGCCGGACGGCCAGTTCATCGTGGCGAAGAAGCATTTCAGCACCCAGCGCTCGCTCGGCACCGGCGAGATCTGGATGTGGCATGTCAGCGGCGGGGCAGGCCAACTGCTGGTGAAGCGGCCCAGCGAGCAGTTCCAGAAGGAGATCGGGGAGCCGATCTTCGCGCCCGACGGCAAGACCATCTATTTCACCCGCAACGCCTCGCCGGGCCCGATCTTCGAATATGCGCAGGATTCGAACGGCGAACTGTTCGCGATCGACCGGCTCAACATCGCCACCGGCGAGGTTTCGAACGCGATTTCGGCGCCCGGCGGCGCGGTGCGGCCGACGCCCTCGCCAGACGGCACGCGCATCGCCTTCATCCGCCGGGAAGCGACCAGCAGCAGCCTGTTCGTGCGCGACCTGAAGACGGGCCGCGAAACGCGGCTGGCGGCCGGGTTCGACAAGGACATGCAGGAAACCTGGGCGGTGACGGGCGTGTATCCCAACATGGCCTGGACGCCGGACAGCAAATCGGTCGTCTTCTGGGCCAAGGGGCATATCAACCGGGTGTCGGCCAGCGGCGGCGCGGTGCAGACCATCCCCTTCCGCGTGGCGGACAGCCGGCAGGTGATCCCGGCGACGCATCCCGTGATCGACGTGGCGCCGGATCGGTTCACGACGAAGATGGTGCGCTTCGCCAGCCTCTCGCCAGACGGCCGCACCCTGCTGTTCGAAAGCCTCGGCAAAATTTGGCTCAAGCCCGCAGCGGGCGGCGCAGCACGCCGCCTGACGGGCGGCAACGACAGCGCGCGCGAGCTGTTCCCCACCTGGTCGAGGGACGGGCGCCAGATCGCCTATGTGCGCTGGACGGACGAAGGGCTGGGCACCATCCGGCTGACGGGATCCGGCGGCGGCGCGGGCCGCGATCTGGTGGCGACTGCAGGCCATTACGGCCGTCTCGCCTTCTCGCCGGATGGCAGGACGCTCGCCTATGAAGTGCGCAACAGCGGCGGGCTGGTGCCCGGCTGGGGCGTGGATGATGCCGGCATCTGGCGGGTGGCTGTCGGCGGCGGCGATCCGGTGAAGGTGGCGGGCGGCTTCAACGCACCGCACTTCGGCGCCGCGAACGACCGTATCTTCGCCAACGGCTCGGCCTCGGGCAAGCAGACGCTCGTCTCGATGGATCTGAACGGCGAAGCGCGGCGCACTCACGCTTCGGGCGAGATGTCGACCGACTTCCGCGTCTCGCCGGACGGGCAGGCGCTGTCGTTCCGGCAGAATTACGAAGCCTTCGCCATGCCGCTGCTGCCCGGGCCGCAGGAAGTGCCCGCAGACGCCCGCGCCACCGCGATGCCGGTGGTGCGCGCCAGCGTGGGCGGCGCAGACTATATCGGCTGGTCGGCAGACGGCCGCACCCTGACCTGGAGCGACGGGGCGACCTTCTTCCGCGCTGAGAAGGCGCAACTGTTCGCCAGCGCACCGGTCGCCAAGGACGCGCCGAAATTCGCGGCACCGACCACGGGCCTGTCCATGTCGATGGACGTGGCGGCCAGCAAGCCTGCCGGCACCATCGCGCTGGTCGGCGCGAAGCTGCTGACGATGACGGGCGACGGCGCGGGCGTGGTGGAAGACGGCGTGGTCGTGATCCGCGGCGACCGCATCGTCAGCGTCGGCCCACGCGCCTCTACCGAGATTCCGGCGGGCGCTACCCGCATCGATGCAACGGGCAAGACGATCATGCCCGGTCTGGTGGATGCCCATGCCCATGGGCCGATGGGCAGCGGCGATCTGGTGCCGCAGCAGAACTGGGTGCAGGTGCAGGCGCTCGCGCTGGGCACCACCACCATTCACGACCCCTCCAACCGGGGCAGCGAGATCTTCGCCGCCAAGGAATATCAGCAGACCGGGCAGTTCCTCAGCCCCCGCATCTTCTCCACCGGAGAGATCGTCTATGGCGCCAAGTCGGCGCGGGTGTTCGCGGAGGTGAACAGCCTGGACGATGCGCTGAACCATGTCCGGCGGCTGAAGGCCTCGGGCGCGCTCTCGATCAAGAATTACAACCAGCCCCGGCGCGAGCAGCGCCAGCAGGTGATCGAGGCCGGGCGGCGCGAAGGCATGCAGGTGGTCGCCGAAGGCGGCTCGCTGTTCGGGCTGGGCATCACCCACATCGTCGACGGCAATTCCACGATGGAGCACAATCTGCCGCTGGAATATTTCTACGATGATGTGCTGCAGCTGTGGGGCGGCACCAATGTCAACTACACCCCCACGCTGGTGGTCAGCTTCGGCGGGCAGGGCGCGGATCCCTATTGGCGCGCCCACACCAACATCTTCGAACAGCCGCTTTTGAAGGCGCACACCCCCCCGGGCGTGCTGGCTGAGAGCATCCGCCGCGTGATTGCGCCGGAAGACCAGTATTTCGACGGCATCACCGCCCGCGAAGCGAAGCGGGTGGCGGCGCTGGGCCGTCTGGTCTCCATCGGCGCGCACGGCCAGCAGCCGGGGATCGCTGCCCATTGGGAATTGTGGAGCTATGTGAAGGGCGGCTTCACGCCGGTGGAGGCGCTGCGCGCCGGCACCATCGTGCCCGCGCAGTCGCTGGGCATGGCGAAGGACATCGGCTCTCTTGAGCCGGGCAAGCTCGCCGACCTGATTGTGCTGGATGCCGACCCCAGCGCGGACATCCGCAATTCAGAAAAGGTGGTGCAGGTGATGCTGGGCGGCCGGCTCTACGATGCCGCCAGCATGGACGAGGTGGCGCCAGTGAAGGTGAAGCGGCCGGCCCATTGGTGGGTGGGTGCCCATGGGGATTCCGGCGCAGGCTGGACCAACGCCGGGCAGCACAGCCACTGACGGCGGAACCGCCCCCGCCGGAAACGCCGACGCCTGGCGGTCTCGCCCGGCCCTTGTGGCTGGCGGCGGGGGTTGGCTTTGTGGCTCTGGGCATCATCGGCGCGATCCTGCCGCTGATGCCTACCACCATCTTCCTGATTCTGGCGGCGGGCTGCTTCGCCCGCTCCTCGCCGAAGCTGGAGGCGCGGATCCTGAACCATCCCCGCTTCGGCCCGGTCGTGAAGGATTGGCGCGCACGCGGCGCGATCCCGCTGAAGGGCAAGCTGTTCGCCTGCGGCGGAATCGCGGCCGGCTACGGCATCTTCCTGCTGGCGGCCCGGCCGCAGCCCATGGTCGCGCTGGGCGTCGCGGCCGTGATGGCCGCCATCGCGCTGTGGATCGCTACCCGGCCAGCTTGAGGATATGCGCCCACTCCGCCTCGCGCACGGGCACGACGGAGAGGCGGGACTGGCGGATCAGCTGGAACTCGGCCAGTTCGGCGTCCGCCTTCATTTCCGCCAGCGTCACCGGCCGCGCCAGCTTGCGCACCGGCTGCACCGAAACGGCCACCCATTGCCCGCTCTCGTCGGTCGGGTCCGGATAGCCCTCCCGGCTGATCCGGGCGATGCCGACGATCTCCTTGCCGATGTTGCTGTGGTAGAAGAGGGCCTCGTCCCCCGCCTTCATCGCGCGCAGGTTCAGCCGCGCGGCATTGTTGCGCACGCCGTTCCATACCGTCTCGCCCTCTTTCACCAGATCGTCCCAGCTATAGACGTCGGGTTCGGATTTCAGCAGCCAGCGGTTGGTCATTCATCGCCCTTCGAAGATCGCTCTCAGCCCAGCCTTATAATCCGGGTGGCGCAGGCGATAGCCCGTTTCGCGCCCCAGCCGTCGCCCGCTCAGGCAGCGCTGCTCGGTCCAGAAGGCGCGCGCCGTGGGGGACAGGCTGGGATGCTCCGGTGTCACCAGCGGCGGAAGCGGCGCGCCGAGCAGCCGGCAGGCGAATTCCGTCACATGGCGCGGCTCGGCCGGCAGCTCGTCCGTCACGTTGAAGATACCGGTGACACGTCTGTTCGCAGCCGCCGTTACCGCGCCGGCAACATCCTCCACATGGATTCGGCTGCGGCGATGGCCGGGGCGGTCGATGCGCCGCGCAGCGCCGGCATGCAACTGCTCCAGCACGGAGCGGCCGGGGCCGTAGATTCCGGGAAGGCGGAAGATGGCGGCACCCAGCGCCTGCCATCGGAGGTCAGCGTCCGTGCGCGATATCCGCCTGCCGCCCCCGATGGCCGCCGATTCGTCCACCCAGGCCCCGCCGGTATCGCCATAGACACCTGCCGACGACAGATAGCCGAGCCACCCGTCATGCTGTGCCAGTTGCGCGCCGAAGCGGTCGAGCACGGGGTCCGCACCGGCCGTATCGGGCGGGATGGCGGAAACAATGTGGGTGGCAGTGGCGACAACGTCGGGCAGCGCCGGGTCGTCGAAGGCGATCAGCCCCTCGCCACTCTGTCGCCGAACGCCCAGCACCTCATATCCGGCGGTGCGCGCCGCCCGCGCGATGAATGTGCCGGAATAGCCTTGTCCAAGGATCAGGAGCATGGTGCGATGGTAAAGACAGAGTCCCGAGGGAGAAAGCCATGACCGACCGCCTGCCGGAAACCGAGAACTGGGTGCGCATGTCCGGCGTCAGCCGCCGCGCCGCACTTGGCGGCGGCGCCGCCGCACTGGGCTATGCGCTGGCCGCGCAGCCGGTCAGCGCAGGCGCCATCACCACCCCCACGGACGGGCTGGATGCCGGCATGCTCACTTTCAAGGCCTCCGGCGGCCTCGCCATGAACGCCTATCGCGCCAAGCCGAAGGGCAAGGCCAACGCCCCCGTGGTGCTGGTGGTGCAGGAAATCTTCGGCCTGCACGAATGGATCAAGGACATCACCCGCCGCTTCGCCGCCGCCGGCTATTACGCCATCGCGCCCGATCTCTATCAGCGCGAAGGCGACCCCACGACCGCGCCCGACATCCAGACCCTGTTCAAGACCATCGTCTCCAGGGTCCCCGACGCGCAGGTGATGGCCGATCTGGATGCCGCCGCCGCCTTCGCCGGCACGGACGGCGGCAATGCGAAGCGGCTGGGCGTCACCGGCTTCTGCTGGGGCGGCCGAATCACCTGGCTCTATGCCGCGCACAATCCGGGGCTGAAGGCCGGCGTCGCCTGGTACGGCCGCCTGGTCGGCCAGCCCAGCGAACTGCAACCCAAACATCCCATCGATCTCGTCACCCAGCTCAACGCCCCCGTGCTCGGCCTCTATGGCGATCTCGACAAGGGCATCCCCATTGCCGACGTCGAAAAGATGCAGGCGGCGCTGAAGGCCGCCAACAGCAGCAGCAAGATCATCCGCTTCGCCGAGGCCGACCACGGCTTCCTCGCCGATTATCGCCCCAGCTTCCACGAGGCATCGGCGCGAATTGCCTGGGCCGAAACGCTGGGCTGGTTCGGGAAGCACCTCTGATCAAACGATTTGCTGTCCTGATTTCAGAAACATTGCAATTTTATTGCAAATGAATGACAATCCGGCCTCGGGGGGTAGGCCGGATCATGAATCTTGCTGCTCGAATATTGCATGGGGCCGATTCACACGCCGGAGGGGCGGAAAGTGCCACCCTCTGGCACCAGCGCGTGCCGGAACGTGTCGCGCTGTCCGCATCGCACATCTTCGCCTGGCATCTGGCCGCCATAGCCGCACTTCTGGTTCTGCACCTGCTCGCAGCCGCCCTGCGTATCGAGTTCGGTCGCGGCCAGACGCTGTGGCGACTGTTCCAGCTCAGCGGCGAAGCCAATGTGCCCAGCTTCTTCTCCGCCGTGGCGCTGCTGCTGGCGGGAGGCCTTGCCCTGCAGATCGGCCGGATCGACACGCACGATCGTCGCAGGGGCTGGTGGCTGGCCGGCTTCATCCTGTTGTTCCTTGCCCTCGACGAGGCAGCCAGCCTGCACGAACAGCTGAACTGGTTCGGCCCGCGCCGGGCCGGGCAGATGAGCCTGTTCTGGCTGCTGCCCTATGGCGTGCTGGTTGTCGCCACGGTCGCCACCCTGTTTCCGTTCTGGCTGCGCCTTCCCCGCGCCACGCAGGTCGGCCTAGCGCTCGCCGCGATTGTCTATGTGGCGGGCGCCATGGGCATGGAAGTGGTCGAAAGCCGCTTCCACAGCCAGAGCGAGGACGGCGTTCTCTACTGGCCGCGAATCCTGTCGGTAGGTGCCGAGGAGACACTGGAGATGCTCGCTGTCGCTATCCTGATCCGCACCCTGCTGCGCCATGCCAGCCGGCTGTCCCAGCCCGCGCTGATGGTGACCATACGGGGATAAGGGGTTTGCCTCCGGTTTGGGGCATGAAGCCCGTTGTCCGGATTACCCCTTGTCGCCACTCGCCTTTTTCGGCGGATCCCAGCGGACAGAGCCCGTCCCCGTCACCTCGACGGGTAGATAAGCGCCCTGCGGCAGCGCCTGCACAACCCCGAAGCTGAAGGGCAGCATCTGTACGTCCAGCACGAAATTGCCCAGCCGCTTGTCGGTCAGCGCCTTGTCGATCTTCCCTTTCAGCTTGCCGATATCGTTGCTGAAATTCTGCGCCAGCACGCTGGCAATCTCGGCGCTGACGGCGGGCGTCTGGGCAATCAGGAACACGAGGTTGCCGGCTGTCCGGTCGGATGCGCCCTTGATCTCAAGGTTCCGCACCTTCACCACCGGCGAATTGGGGTCGTTATAGGGCACCCCCGTCAGCCAGACCTTGCCCTTCGTCTTCATCGATCCGTCGGGCTTCTGCGCCTCGATCACCAGTCCCAGCGCCAGCTTGCCGCCGTCGGTCGCATAGATGGTGGGCGGCCCGAAGCTCGCGTTGACGGGGCCGATCCCCGGCACCTCGATGGGCTTCTTCGCCAGCTTGTTCAGCGCCTTCCACAGCACCGGCTCCAGCACGGCATAATCCGCGATCACGGGCGCCGTCACATGGAAGCCGCGCCCCGGCTCCACCTTGCCGGAATTGGGCAGCGGGGTGGGCTGCGGCAGATCCGGGCGCGTGCCCACGAAGGTCTCGGCGCCCGCTTCCAGCTCCGCCTTCAGCAACAGCCGCCCGTCGCGAATCTCATAGCCGCCGAAATCCAGCCGCTTCGGCGTCACCCGCATCCACACCTCGGGGTTGCGCGCGTTCAGCTCCAGCGTGGCGAATCCGGCCTTCCAGATCTGCTCCAGCCGGTCGCGCGGCTGCAGCTTCTCCAGCTTGGCGGGCAGCGCATGCTCCAGCTTCGTGATGATCTTCTGCAACTCAGGATCGGCGCGCTTCGCAAAGGTGATGCGCTGCCCCAGCAGTTCGATCCCCGGCTTCTGCGTCCAGCTGTAGTCGATCTCCACCTTCGCGGTCGGCTTCCAGTCGGGCGTCATGCCCAGCCGGATCAGCGCGCGCGCCTCCGCCTCGGCCGTCGCCGTTTCAGACAGGATATGCCCGACATCCTTCGCGCTCACCTCGGCTGAAACCGGCATCGCCAGATGGATCACATCGCCCTTGCCGGACAGGCGGATATGCCCCCGCCGGATCTCGCCGACGATCCGGCACGACAGGGACGGCGAGATCTTCGCCTTCTTCGTCCCCACCTTGCAGGGTACGTTGCGGCACTCTTCGCCCTTGCAGGGGCGTTCATGCTTCAGGCACAGGTTCACATGCTGTGCCGGCACACAGGCCTTTTCCTCGCGGTCGATGGTCTGCAGCACATGCGGCACTTCCGCGTTCAGCATCGCCTCAAGGTCGGACAGCCGGGCGCTGATCGGCACCGTCACGCGGGATGTGGAAACCGGGATTTCGGCGGCGCCCGTCGCGCGCGGCGGCGCCTCGGCCTCGGGCTGGCGGCAAGCCGACACAAGCAGGAGGCCGACCAGAAGCAACCCCCTCAGCATCGTCACAACCCTTTCAGGAAATCCAGCATGGCCGCACCCAGCTCGGGTCGCGTCACACTGCCCATATGTGTGCCCGGTATCTCGGTATAGTGCGCGCGCGGCAAAAGCGCAGCCAGTTCCGGTGCCGAACCATTGTCCTGATCCTGCGCCCCGCACACCACCAGGCTGGGCAGGTCGAAACCGCGGATCACCTCTTCCGCCGTGCTCTGCTGGCCGTTCAGCAGATGGACGATGCACTCGGGGTTCTTCGTCGTCGTCTTCATGAAGGCTTCGGCGGTGAATTCGGGCGTCCCCCGCTCCCAGCTGCCGCGCCCTTCGATCATGCGCACGAAGAAACCGGCGCGGTCGCCGCCCTTCACAAGCCCGCGCAGCCCCATCCCGGCGAAGATGGCGGCGCGGGGTTTCATCCCGCGCGCCAGCAGCCGGGCCACGGTCCGCGCGCCCAGCGAATAGCCGCCCAGCACGAAGCCGTCGCCAAGGCCCAGATGGGCGACAAGCGCCTCGATATCCTGCGCCAGCACGTCGGCGGGCCAATATTCGCCGCCTTCCGGCGCATCGCTTTGCCCATGGCCGCGGAAATCCGGCATGATCAGCCGATAGCCCCCCGCCACCAGCTGCTTCGCGGTGCCATAGCGCATCCAGTTGGTGTCCGCGCTGGAAAACAGCCCATGCAGCAGCAGCACGGCGGGGCCGTCACCCAGTTCCGTGACATGCAGGCGGGTGCCGTCGAAGCTCTTGAACTCCATATTCCGCGCCTTGCACGCAGGGATGGGCTGTTGCAACCCTTGCGCTGAAGCGCAGGCAGGGCCATTTTCCCCCACGAGAGAGTGACCCCTGTTGTAGCGAAGGTGCAAATGGCGACCGAAACCAAGCTGAAGCTCGACGCCCCCGAGGCCGTGGCCAT
Source organism: Sphingomonas sp. (assembly GCA_003248865.1). Lineage (GTDB taxonomy): Bacteria > Pseudomonadota > Alphaproteobacteria > Sphingomonadales > Sphingomonadaceae > Sandaracinobacteroides. Next base: position 31,303 of record QFPK01000018.1, on the reverse strand, counting down.
TGTGGCGCCGGAGGCGGCGGCGGGCCTCGTCCCCCTCTCAGACACGCAGACGACCGAAATCGAAAAGCGGGTGGATGGCTTCATCGCCAATCTGGTGGCGAAGGATGCCAACAGCCCCGAATTCGGCAAGGAAGTCGATCGTCTCGCGAATCTGGGTCAGGCCCAGATCGCGCAGGCCGCCGGCCAGTCCAACCGCTTCCTCGATCGCCCCGTGCGCGCGATGGACAAGGACAATGGCATCGGCGCCGATCTCACCCAGCTCCGCCGCACGGTGGAGGATCTGGACCCGTCGAAGCGCGGCGACCTGATGACGCGCAAGAAGCTGTTCGGAATCCTCCCCTTCGGCGACAAGGCCCGGGATTATTTCGACAGCTACAAGAGCGCACAGGGCCACATCAGCACCATCCTGAAGAGCCTGGCCAACGGCAAGGACGAGCTGCTGCGCGACAATGCCGCCATCGATACCGAGCGCAAGGCGCTGTGGAAGGCGATGGGTGATCTGGAGCAGATGATCCACATGTCGAAGCTGCTCGACGGCAAGCTGGAAACGGCCGCCATCGAACTCGACACCAGCGATCCCGCCAAGGCCAAGGCGATCCGCGAGACCGCGCTGTTCTACACCCGCCAGCGCAGCACCGATCTTCTCACCCAGATGGCCGTCACCGTGCAGGGCTATCTCGCGCTGGACCTTGTGAAGAAGAACAATGTCGAGCTGCTGAAGGGCGTGGACCGCGCCTCCACCACCACGGTGTCGGCGCTACGCACGGCCGTCACGGTGGCGCAGGCGCTGACGGGGCAGAAGCTGGTGCTGGACCAGATCACCGCGCTCAACACCACGACCGCCAATGTGATCGACGCCACCGGCACCATGCTGCGCACGCAGACGGCGGAAATCCACAAGCAGGCCGCCAGCTCCACCATTCCGGTGGAGACGCTGAAGCGCGCGTTCGAGAATATCTATCAGACGATGGATTCCATCGACGTCTTCAAGCAGCAGGCGCTGGAATCGATGAAGACAACGGTGACGACGCTGTCCACCGAAGTCGAAAAGTCGAAGGGCTATATCGCCCGCGCCGAAGGCATGGCCCAGATCGAGGGCAAGGGCGCTTCGTCTGATCCGCTGCTCCCGGTTTCAGGCTGAGCCCATGAGCATTCAGCCCGAAACGCGGGACGCGCTGGCGCGCTACGACGCCTGGCTGGAGCGCACCTCCCGCGCGACGGACAGCGTCTCGCGGCAGGCGAAGCGCTTCGAACGCGGCGCCCGCCATGTCGGCCGCCGCCTGCGCAACATGGCGCTCGCGCTGGTGGCGGTGCTGCTGGGGGCGATCCTCTACGGCAACATCGTGGCGCCGCTGGGCTTCGTGGGCATGATGGTGACGATCATCGTCGCGCTCTGCGCGCTGGTGATCTTCGCCAACTGGCCCGCCCGCCCGGCGCCGAAGCTGGAAAAGCTGCCCGCCGCCCCGCTCGCCGCACTGCCGGGCCAAGTGGAGACTTGGCTGGATGCCCAGCGTCTCGCGCTGCCGGCGCCCGCCGCGCGCGAGATCGACACGGTGATGGCCCAGCTGGACCGGCTGGCACCGGAACTGAAGCAGCTGGATCCGGCCACCCCGCAGGCGGAAGACGCCCGCAGGCTGCTCTCCGACCATTTGCCCCGGCTGGTGAAAAGCTATGCCGAAGTCCCCGCCACCCACCGAACCACGGCGGAAGCACAAACCCATTTCCGCGAAGGCCTGCGCGTGGTCGGCGGCGAAATCGACCGGCTGACCCAGGAACTGGCGAAGGAACGCCTTCGCGCGTTGGAAACCGAAGGCCGTTTCCTCGAAAGCCGCTACGGGGTGAAGAAAGACTAAGGGGCCTCCGGCGGGAAGGGGTCTTTGACCTCTTCACCCCATGAATTTGGCGGACTGTTCTTTGTAACACATCTATTTTCACCCGCCGCCATCCTCCCCACCCGCTTAGCCTGAGTGGGAAGGAAGGCCGTGGAACATTTCCTACAAATCCTACACGTCCTACATCCAACCCCTTGATTCCAAAGTGTAGGCCAATGTTCCACGTGGAACAACCAATATGGTAATTCTGGGGTGCAGGAGTGTCACACCCCTGCCGGGTGAAGGGCAGAGCCCTTCGCGCCGCAGGCATATTGGGTCACGCCAAACGAAAAGGGCGGCGCCGGTCACCCGACGCCGCCCTGCCCTTAAAGTGGTCCGTGCTCAGGCCGCGATGGCTTCGGCCTCGGGCTCCGGCAGGCGGATCATGTAATCGAACGCGCTCAGCGAGGCCTTGGCGCCTTCGCCCATGGCGATCACGATCTGCTTGTACGGCACCGTGGTGCAGTCGCCCGCCGCGAACACGCCGGGGAGGCTGGTTTCGCCCCGTGCATTGGTGACGATCTCGCCATATTTGGAGAGTTCGAGCGTGCCTTTCAGCCATTCGGTGTTGGGCACCAGGCCGATCTGCACGAACACGCCTTCCAGATCGACGGTGTGCAGGCTGTCGTCGGTGCGGCTCTTGTACACAAGGCCGTTCACCTTCTCGCCGTCACCCTTGATCTCGGTGGTCTGCGCCGAGGTGAGGATGGAGACGTTGGGCAGGCTGCGCAGCTTGTTCTGCAGCACCGCGTCGGCGCGCAGCTGGCTGTCGAATTCCACCAGCGTCACATGGGCGACCAGCCCTGCGAGATCGATGGCGGCTTCCACGCCGGAGTTGCCTCCGCCGACGACCGCCACGCGCTTGCCCTTGAACAGCGGGCCGTCGCAGTGCGGGCAGAAGGCCACGCCCTTCGTCAGATACTGTTCCTCACCGGGCACACCCAGCTTCCGCCAGCGCGCGCCGGTGGACAGGATGACGGTGCGGCTATGCAGGCTGGCGCCGTTTTCCAGCTTCACCTCGATCAGGCCGCCGGGCGTTCCCGCTGGGATCAGCGCAGTCGCCTTCTGCAGGGACATGATGTCCACGCCGTTCGACTTCACATGCGCTTCCAGGCTGGAGGCGAGCTTCGGGCCTTCGGTATATTCCACCGAGATGAAGTTCTCGATCCCCAGCGTGTCGTGCAGCTGGCCGCCGAAGCGTTCCGCCGCGACGCCGGTGCGGATGCCCTTGCGCGCCGCATAGACGGCCGCCGCCGAACCGGCCGGGCCACCGCCCACCACCAGCACGTCAAACGCCGACTTCTGCGCGATCTTGGCGGCGGCGCGGGCCGAGGCGTTGCTGTCCAGCTTGGACACGACCTGGGCCAGATCCATCCGGCCGTTGGCGAAGGGTTCGCCGTTCAGATAGACGGTCGGCACGGCCATGATCTTGCGCTCGTCGACTTCGCCCTGGAACAGGGCGCCGTCGATCGCGGTGTGGCGGATGCGCGGGTTCAGCACGCTGGCGAGGTTCAGCGCCTGCACCACATCGGGGCAGTTCTGGCAGCTCAGCGAGAAATAGGTCTCGAAGTTGAAGTCGCCGTCCAGCTCCTTCACCTGATCCAGCAGATCCTGCGCCTCGCGGCTGGGGTGGCCGCCGACCTGCAGCAGGGCCAACACCAAGGAGGTGAATTCATGGCCCATCGGGATGCCGGCGAAGCGCACGGCGACGTCGGTACCGGTGCGGCGGATCTCGAAGCTGGGCTTGCGCGCATCATCGTCGGTGCGGGCGTAGCTCACCTTGTCGGAAAGGGTCGCGATATCCTGCAGCAGGCCTTCCAGCTCGACGGACTTGGGGCTGTTGTCGAGCGAGGCGCGCAGCTGGATCGGGTGCACGACCTTCTCAAGATAGGCCTGCAGCTGGGCCTTCAGATTTTGATCGAGCATCGCGGGGTCTCCTTTGGAATTTGGGGGTGCGTACCGCCCCGCCGGGGGGCAGGGCGGCACGTCTTGGGTGTTCGGTTAGATCTTGCCGACGAGGTCGAGCGAGGGAGCGAGCGTCTTTTCGCCCTCTTCCCACTTGGCCGGGCAGACTTCGCCGGGGTGCGAGCGGACATATTGCGCCGCCTTCACCTTGCGCAGCAGTTCGGACGCATTGCGGCCGACGCCTTCCGAGGTGATTTCGGCGAGCTGGATCACGCCGTCCGGATCGACCACGAAGGTGCCGCGATCGGCCAGGCCCTGGCCTTCGCGCAGCACGTCGAAGTTGGTGCTGATCACATGGTTCTGGTCGCCCAGCATGTAATAGTCGATCTTGCCGATGGCGGGCGAGCTGTCGTGCCAGGCCTTGTGGCTGAAGTGCGTGTCGGTCGAGACCGAATAGACTTCAACGCCGAGCTTCTGCAGTTCGCCGTAGATGCCGGCCAGATCTTCCAGTTCGGTCGGGCACACGAAGGTGAAGTCGGCCGGATAGAAGAAGAAGATCGCCCACTTGCCGGCGACATCGGCGTCCGTCACGGACACGAACTTGCCGGACTTGTAAGCTTGGGTGCTGAACGGCTTCAGCGTGCTTCCGATGATGGGCATTCGAATCTCCTCTTTGGTTGGATTGGTTCGGGCAGGTCCGGAGATAGGGAGCAGAGCGCAATCGCACAAATTGATATTGTGCGCCCGCTTCATCGACAAAAACGATCAATGGGGGCTGATTCGGCAACGGGACATGCCCTTTCCCTAGGAGCGGAAAAGGGATCGCGCCTTGAGCTAAGTCATTCAGTCGAACAAAGCGGGTCGCCCGCGCAGCCCTGATTGTGCAGTGCAAAAGTTTCCGAACCGTCTGGTATGCAAAATTTGCATGGAAAAGGGGCGCCCGGTTTCCCGGGCGCCCCTCGCTGTCCGTTGAAAAGCCGTCAGGCCTTTTTCAGGTGCCGGCGGCCCAGCAGTTCCGCGATCTGCACGGCGTTCAGCGCGGCGCCCTTGCGGAGATTGTCCGACACGCACCAGAGCGTCAGGCCGTTCTCGACCGTGGGGTCCTTGCGGACGCGGCTGACATAGGTGGCGCTGTCGCCCACGCATTCGATGGGGGTGACGTATCCGCCGTCCTCGCGCTTGTCGACGAGCATGATGCCCGGCGCTTCGCGCAGGATGGATTGCGCCTTGGCGACCGAGAGGGGTCGTTCGAACTCGATGGAGATCGCTTCGGAATGGCCGACGAACACGGGCACGCGCACGCAGGTGGCGCTGACCTTGATGTCGGGGGAGAGAATCTTGTTCGTCTCCTGCGCCATCTTCAGCTCTTCCTTGGTGTAGCCGTCATAGCCGGTGTCGGCGCCCACGAAGACATCGATGTGCGGGATCACGTTGAATGCGATCTGCTTGGTGAATTTCTCCACCGTCTTGTCTTCACCCACGAACACGGAACGGGTCTGGCTGAACAGCTCGTCCATGCCGGCCTTCCCCGCGCCCGAGACGGACTGGTAGGTGGACACCACCACGCGTGTGATGCCGGCGGCATCGTGCAGCGGTTTCAGCGCCACCACCATCTGCGCGGTGGAGCAGTTGGGGTTGGCGATGATGTTGCGCTTCTTGTAGCCGTCGATCGCGTCCGGATTCACTTCCGGCACGATCAGCGGCACGTCGGCTTCCATGCGGTAGAGCGACGAATTGTCGATCACGACGCAGCCGGCCGCCGCCGCGCGGGGGGCGTGGATCTTGGTGGGGCCGGAGCCGGCGGCGAACAGCGCGATATCCCAGCCGGTGAAATCGAAATGCTCGATGGACTGGACTTTAATGGTCTTGTCGGTGTCGCCGAATTCAATGATGTCACCCTGGCTGCGCGGCGAGGCCACGGCAGCAATCTCGGCGATCGGGAATTCCCGCTCCGCCAGGATGTTCAGCATTTCGCGGCCCACATTTCCCGTGGCCCCGACGACGACAACCTTATATCCCACTTTCAGTCTCCGAAATCATGTCGCTGCCATATGGACATGCCAATAGGCAGCGCGGCGGATTGCCTCGGTGCGGCGCGCCCGTCAATGTCGTAATAATTGTTCGTGCAGGAGATTTGATGCGCTGGCTTGTTGTTCTGGGGGTGGGCGCGCTTGCGCTGCTGATCCTGTTCTTCCCGCTGTCTGCGGCCACGTCGCGGCTGGCGCCCGGGCTGGAGGCCGACAACGTGTCGGGCTCCATCTGGAGCGGCCGGCTGCGCAATGCCCGCTATGCCGGGCTGCCGCTGGGCGATGTGGACGTGGGGCTGGATGCCGGCCGCCTGCTGAAGGGCGAGGCCAGCCTTCGCTTCCACCGCATGGGTCCGACGCTGTCCGGCCGGGCCGGCGGCACACGGCAGGACCGGCGGCTGGAGGAGCTGAGCGGGGAACTGCCGTTGCAGCTGCTGCCATACCCCGCGCCGGCGCTGACGATCCGTTTTCAGGATGTGCACACCACCCTGTCGCCGCGCGGCGCCTGCCGTTCGGCGGGCGGGCAGGTCTCCACCAGCCTGTCCGGCATTCCCTTCCTTGGGGAAACGCCCGCGCTCAGCGGATCGCCCGCCTGCGACGGGGACCGGCTGTTCGCGCCGCTGCGGCTGCCCGGGGATCGCGCCGGGCTGGACCTGTGGCTGAGCGCCAACGGCAGCTGGACGGGCAAGCTGCGACTGAGGCCCGACAACCGGCTGGCGCTGGTGGGGCTGGCCGCGGCCGGGTTCGCAATCGAAGGCGGCGACGCGACCCTGACGGCCGAAGGGCGCCTGCAGCAGGGCGACGTTCGCCTCGCTCCGGCAGCCGACCCCGAAACCAGCGTGGAAACCATCACCGACCCGGCTTGACGGCGCGCTGCGGCTGGGGCCTCATCAAAATTGGCATCTGTCTGCCAGGAGACTGAAAAATGGCGAGCTCTTCGATCGTTTACTCGAACCTGCTGGAACTTCTGGAGGACCGCTGGTGGCTGATCGTGCTGCGCGGGCTCGCCGGGGTGCTGTTCGGCATCCTCTGCTTCGCCAGCCCGCAGGTAGCGGGCTTCTCGCTGCTGTTCGTCTATGCCCTGTGGTCCATCGTGGACGGCGGCTTCGGCCTTGCCGCTGCCTTCGGCCAGGCGCGGCGCGGCGAGCGCTGGGTGTGGCTGCTGGTGGAAGCCGTGCTGAACATCGCCATCGGCGTGATGATGTTCGCGGTGCCGGGCTTTGCCGTTACCTTCATCTTCATCCTGATCGCGATCCGCTCTCTGGTGTCGGGCCTGCTGCTGCTGTTCGCCTCGTTCCGGCTGGATGCGGCCCATGGGCGCGGCCTGCTGCTGCTGTCTGCGCTGGTGAACCTGGGCTTTGCCGCCGTGCTGATCTTCGCGCCGATGGCGGGGCTGAAGATCCTGATCTGGTGGATCGGCGTCTGGGCGTTCGCTTTCGGCCTGCTGCTGCTGGTGCTGGGCTTCAAGATCCGGTCGGCGGCGTCGCGGCTTCGTCGCTGAGGGTTTCTGCCCCGGCGGCCGGATTCGCAACGTCGCCGGGGTAGACCACCAGTTTCTTGATCAGCGTCTGCGCGACCACGGTGAGGGGGACCGCCAGGATCACCCCCATCGGCCCCAGGATCACGCCCGCCGCAATCAGCGAGAAGATGGTGAGCGCGGGCGGCAGTTCCGCCATGCTGGACTGAATGAGCGGGGTGACGATGTTGCCCTGCACCTGCTGCACCACCACGATGGCGACAATGGTCCACACCCCCGTTTCCGGGCTGATCGAGAAGCCGATCAGGATGGAGGGAATCGCCACCACGATGGTGCCCAGATAGGGCACGAATTCGCACAGGCCCGCCACCAGCCCGATGGCCGGCGCGGCCGGGATGCCCACGATGGACAGCGCGACGCCGGTGAAGATGCCGACGAAGACCATGCTGACCCCCTGCGCCTTCAGCCAGCTGGAGATCGCATCCGCCACGGCGCGCAGCACCTCCACCGTCTTCTGGCGGGCATGCGGCGGCACCAGATGCAGCACGCCCAGGCCATAAAGCCGGGGCTGCGCGGCAAGGTAGATGCCCGCCACGATCACCACCACAAGGCTGGTGACGACCGTGCCCAGGCTTGAGAACACCGTCTGCACGATGGAGACGATGCGGCTGCCCTCCGGCACGAAACTGCCCGCGCTCGCCATCACCTCGCGGCCGATGGAGCTGGTCTGCAGCCAGACTTGCAGATCGGCCCAGGCTTGCGGAATCTGCGCGAACAGGATCGCGAACTGGTCCGCCATCATGTTGCCGAACATGGCGAAGGTGATGACGAGGAACAGCGTGGGCAGGATGATCGCCAGCGCAAGCGCGGCCGGAAAGGGCAGCCGCAGCTTGCGCTGCAGAAAGCCGGTGAACTTGTAGAAGATGAAGGCCACCAGCGCCGCCGCCAGCAACAGCAGGATCAGATCCGTCAGCCGCCACATCACCACGGCGAAGCCGATGCCCGCCGCCACCACAAGCGTGCGACGGAAGATGGTGAGATCCGAAACGGGTGCCCCTTGCCCTGCCATATTATCAACTCCTTACCCGACCCCCATAGCCGCGTTAACGCGCTTGACCAACCACCGCCGCGCGGCTTCTGTGGCGCCATGCCCTCACCCGCGCCCCGCCCCGCCTGGATCGGCCAGACGCTCCGCTTCGGCCTCGTCGCGCCGCTGGTGTTCGGGGTCGACTGGGGCGTGCTGACGCTGCTGGCTGAGGCCGGCGTGCCGCCGCTGGGCGGGCGGCTGATCTCGCTGTCGGCCTCGGTCTGCGTCGGCTTCCTCGCCAACCGCATCTTCACCTTCCGCGCCGCCGGGCGACCCAGCTGGCGCGAATTCGGGCGCTATGTGCTGGCAGCGGCGCTGGGAATGGCCGTGAACTATGGCGTGTTCGCCCTGATGCACCGCGCAGGCCTGCCCAACGCGCTGGCAATCGCCGGCGGCATGGGGGCAGCTGCGGTCGTGACGTTCACGCGGTTCCGGGCGATTTTTGCGCGGTAGGGCGAGGAGGGTTTTTTGCCTCCGGCGGGCAGGGAAATGATTTCCCTGCACCCTCTAAGTTGGCGTTGTGCGCTACTCTGATGTGGCGCGCGTGACTTGGTTTGATTGCCTGCGGCGCCTGGGCTTGCTGGCGCCGCAGGCAGTAAGCCTCACCGTCAGCACAACCTCTACGAGTGGCTTACGAATGTGGGTGCAGGGAGATCATCTCCCTGCCGGGGGAGTTTGAGGGGGCGGAGCCCCCTCAACCGCAACGCCCCTCGCTCACCCCTGCCGGTCGCGTTGCCCGAGCAGCCGCAGCCTGAGCGCGTTCAGCTTGATGAAGCCCTTGGCGTCGCGTTGGTCGTAGGCGCCCTGATCGTCTTCGAAGGTGACGATCTTCGGGCTGTAGAGGCTGTAGGGGGATTTGCGGCCCACCACGTTCACGCTGCCCTTGTAGAGTTTCAGGCGGACGGTGCCTGTCACCTTGTCCTGCGAATAATCGATGGCGGCTTGCAGCATTTCGCGTTCGGGGGCGAACCAGAAGCCGTTGTAGATCAGCTCGGCGTAGCGGACGGCGAGTTCGTCCTTCAGGTGGGCGGCGCCGCGATCCAGTGTGATGGATTCGATGCCGCGGTGGGCGGCGTGCCAGATGGTGCCGCCGGGGGTTTCGTACATGCCGCGCGACTTCATGCCGACGAAGCGGTTCTCGACGAGGTCGAGGCGGCCGATGCCGTGCAGCTTGCCGAGGTCGTTCAGCTTCTTGAGCAGGGTGGCGGGGGAGAGGCCTTCGCCGTTGACGGCGACCGGGTCGCCGCGTTCGAAATCGATGGTGATATATTCCGGCACGTCGGGTGCGGTTTCCGGGTTGTCGGTGCGGGAATAGACATAGTCCGGCACTTCTTCCCACGGGTCTTCCAGCACCTTGCCTTCGGACGAGGTGTGGAGGAGGTTCGCGTCCGTGCTGAACGGGCTTTCGCCACGCTTGTCGCGCGGGATGGGGATCTGGTGGGCCTCTGCGAAGGCGATGAGGGCTTCGCGGCTGGTGAGATCCCATTCGCGCCAGGGGGCGATGATGCGGATGTCGGGCGCGAGCGCGTAATAGCCCAGTTCGAAGCGCACCTGATCATTGCCCTTGCCGGTGGCACCGTGGGAGACGGCGTCTGCGCCCACTTGCTTCGCGATCTCGATCTGGCGCTTGGCTATCAGCGGGCGGGCGATGGAGGTGCCCAGCAGATACTGGCCTTCATAGAGCGCGTTGGAGCGCATCATGGGGGCCACGAAATCCTTCACGAATTCCTCGCGCAGATCGTCGATGAAGATCTGCTTCACGCCCATCAGCTCCGCCTTGTGGCGGGCGGGCTCCAGCTCTTCGCCCTGGCCCAGATCGGCTGTGAAGGTGACGACTTCGCAATTGTAGGTGGACTGCAGCCACTTCAGGATCACGCTGGTATCGAGGCCGCCCGAAAAGGCCAGCACAACCTTCTTCACCGAATCGCTCATCATTTCGCCCATGTCTGATGTGTGGAGGGAACGGGGCTGCGCATAGGGGCGGGAAGCCATGCGCGCAATAATGGCTTGCCGTTCAGCGGCCGCCCCGCCAGTTTCCCGACGAGCGAAGGGGGCTTCATGAGCACATTGACCAAATCGATCCTGATCTCGATCGTGCTGACCGTGGTTCTGAACGGGATCCTGTGGATGAGCGGCTGTTCCGTCATCACGCTGAAAGTCTAGCTGCGGCGAGCCGTTTCCGGCCGCCTTGTGGCGGCCACAATGGCAGCCTATCTGGCGGCCCTGCCGATGCCTGAACCGACCCCCAAGCGAAAGCCTGCGAAGAAACGGCGCTCCGCCTTTTCCCGCTTCGTCACCGGCCTCATCGGCTGGGGGGCAGCGCTTGCGTTGCTGGCGGTGCTGGGGCTGGCGCTGGCGGTTGCGCTGACGATGTCGTCGTTGCCGAGTTATCAGGAGCTGATGAAGAGCCCGCAGGGGCAATCGGTTGTGATCCGCGCGGCGGACGGCACCGAGCTGGTGACGGTGGGGCCGAGCTATGGCCGCTGGCTGACCTATGCCGAGATTCCGCCCGAGATGGTGGAAGCCATGAAGGCGGTGGAAGACCGGCGGTTCGACTGGCACCCCGGCGTCGACCCCATCGGCATGGTGCGGGCGTTCGTGGTGAACCTGCGCGAAGGCGGCACGCGCGAGGGCGCTTCCACCATCACCCAGCAGTTGGCGCGCAACCTGTTCCTGACCTTCGATCAAACCTACACCCGCAAGATCCGCGAGGCGGTGGTGGCGCTGGCGATGGAGCGCAAGTTCAGCAAGCAGCAGATCATGGAGCTGTATCTGAACCGCGTCTATTTCGGCGGCGGGGCCTATGGCATCGATGCGGCGAGCCGCAAATTCTATGGCCATCCGGCGACCGAGCTGGATCTGGCGCAATCGGCGATCATCGCCGGGCTGGTGAAGGCGCCGAGCCGCTATGCCCCGACGGCGGACCCGGAGCGCGCGCGCGGGCGGGCCAGGATCGTGATCGCCACCATGGTGGATTCGGGCGCCATCGGGCCGGCGGAAGCGGCCGGCGCCAATGTCGATCTCGTCCGTTTCGTGGTGGACAAGGATCAGGGCGATGTCCGCTATTTCACCGACTGGGTGCTGACGCAGCTGGAAACGCTGACGGATGAGGCGGTGGAGCCGCTGGACGTGACCACCAGCCTGAACCCGCGCCATCAGGCGGCCGCCGAAGCGGCGGCGGCGGCGCAGCAGATCGAAGGCACCCAGCTGGGGATCATCGGCATGCGGTCTGACGGTGCGGTGACCGCAATGGTGGGCGGGCGCGATTACGCCAAGAGCATCTACAACCGCGCCGTGGTCGCGCGGCGGCAGCCCGGCTCCAGCTGGAAGCTGTTCGATTATCTGGTGGCGCTGGAAGAAGGCATGACGCCCGACAGCCGGGTGGTGGACGAACCCGTCCGCATCAACGGCTGGAGCCCGCGCAATTCCAACGGCCGCTATCTGGGCGCGATGACGATGCGGCAGGCGTTCGCGCTGTCCGTGAACACGGTCGCGGTGCAGTTGGGGCAGCGCTTCGGCTTCGACAGCGTGGCCGCGATGGCGCGCCGCTTCGGAATCACCACGCCCATCTCCACCCAGCCCGCGATGGCGCTGGGGTCGTCCGAAGTGACGCTGCTGCAGATGACGTCCGCCTACGCCTCCATCGCGGGCGGCGGGGTGGAGGCACGGCCCTGGGCGATCCAGTCCATCACCACCGCGTCCGGCCGCACGCTGTACAACCGCGAGCCGGACAATCCGCGCATCCTGGTCGCCCCGTTCGTGGCGCAGTATATGACCGACATGATGCGCGCCGCGGTGGAAACCGGCACCGGCCGCGCCGCCCAGATCGGCCGCCCGCTGGCCGGGAAGACGGGCACCACCTCCTCCAACAAGGACGGCTGGTTCATCGGCTTCACCCCGGAGCTGGTGGCCGGCGTGTGGATGGGCCGCGACGATGCCAAGGCCGTGCGCGGCCTCGCCGGCGGGCAGGCCCCGGCGCGGGTGTTCGCCGCCTTCATGAGCCGGGCGCTGACGGGCGTGGCGCCCACGCCTCTGAACGATCAGGTGGAACTGCCCGAATATGCGACCGAGCCCGATGCCGAAGCCTATGGGCTGGCGCCGGGCACCGACGAATTCGGTTCGGCGACGGCCCACCCCGATCCGGGCCGGCTGGACCCCAGCCTGGTTCCCGATTCCGCACCGCCGCCGGTGAAGGAAGAGCCGCAGGTGCTGACCGACGGCTGGATCGAGGACGCGACCTCCGGGGCGCCGAAGCAATAGGGATTGCCTGCGGCGCTTTGAGTGTTGCCACATTGCCCCTCCCCCGCCGGAGGCAGGAAACACGCCTGTCCCCCCTCGACCGGAACGATGATGCCGGCTTGGCATTCCGCCGAGCGGCGTTTTACTGTGCAGGAAACCATCAAGGGGGAATATTATCCGATGACACGTCTGGCCTTCGTAGCCCTTTTGCTCGCGTCGGCGCCGGTCGCTGCCCAGGTGACGGTGATTCAGGCCGATCATGTGCTGGCGGAGCCGGGCAGGGCCCCTCTGGGGCCGACGTCCATCGTGATCGAGAAGGGGCGCATCACGGCGCTGCTGCCGGGCCGGCAGGCGCCTGCGGGGGCGAAGGTGATCGACCTTGGCGCGAAGTTCGTGCTGCCCGGGCTGATCGACAGCCATGTGCATCTGGACAGCGATGCCGGCGGCGAAGCCGCGCTGGTGGAAGGGCTGTCTTCGTCTCCGGGGCTGTCGGCGTTGCGCGCGCAATGGAACGGCATGAAGACGCTGAACGCCGGTTTCACAACCGTCCGCAATCTGGGCGACGGATCTGGGGCGACTCTCGCGCTGCGGGATGCCGTGGCCAAGGGCTGGGTGCTGGGGCCGCGAATCGTGGACGCGGGGCGGCCGATTTCGGTGACGTCCGGCCATATGGACGGCACGCTGAGCCTGTCTGACGATCTGGCCCACGCCATCGATCAGGAGAATCTGTGCGATGGCGTCGATGCCTGCCGACGCGCGGTGCGGCTGCAGGTGCGGCGCGGGGTGGATGTGATCAAGATCGCCACCACCGGGGGCGTGAACAGCCGCATCGGCGCTGGCCTTGGCCAGCAGATGTTCAGCGATGAAGCGAAGGCGGTTGTGGAAACCGCGAAGCTGCACGGCAAGAAGGTAGCCGTGCATGCCCATGGCACCGACGGGATCAATGTGGGGCTGCAGGCGGGCGCGGCCTCCATCGAGCACGGCACCATGCCGACCGACGAGACGCTGAAGCTCTTCAAATCCTCCGGCGCCTATTATGTGCCGACGCTGTCCACCGTGAACGGTTACAAGGAGCGGCTGGCCGCCAACCCCGATGCCTATCCGCCCGACGTGCTGGAGAAGGTGAAGTGGCGGCTGCAGATCACCGGTAAGGCGCTGGAAAAGGCGGTGCCCGCCGGCGTGAAGATCGCCTTCGGCACCGACGCCGGGGTTTCGAAGCATGGCCGCAACGCCGACGAGTTCGAGCTGATGGTGGAACATGGCATGACGCCCGCGACCGCCATCGTGGCCGCCACCACCAATGCGGCGGACCTGCTGGGCGTGAAGGACATCGGTGCCCTTCGCCCCGGCTATCATGCCGACCTGATCGCGGTGGCCGGCGATCCGTTGAGCGATGTGAAAGTGCTGAAGGAGGTGGGCTTCGTGATGAAGGGCGGCACGGTGGTGAAGGGGGAGTAAGCGCGGCCACTTTCCCTTCCCGCCAAATTCTCTTCGCGCTTGCAGCAACAATCCGCTACGCGCGCGGGCATCATGTTGAATATCTCCGGCATCACCGTGCGGCTTGGCGGCCGCACCATCATCGACAAGGCGACTGCGGCGCTTCCGGGCCGCAGCCGCATCGGGCTGATCGGCCGCAACGGCGCGGGCAAGTCCACGCTGATGAAGGTGATGATGGGCCAGATCGAGCCCGACGAAGGCAAGCTGGAAATGCCGCGCGGCCTGCGCATCGGCTATATCGCGCAGGAAGCGCCGGACGGCACCACCACGCCCATCGACCTGGTGCTGGCCGCCGACACCGAGCGCGCCGCGCTGATGCTGGAAAGCGAGACCTGCGAGGACATGGACCGCTTCGGCGAGATCCACGAGCGGCTGATGGCGATCGACGCCTATGCCGCGCCCAGCCGCGCTGCCCGTATTCTCGTCGGCCTGGGGTTCGACGAGGAGATGCAGAACCGGCCGCTCTCCAGCTACTCCGGCGGCTGGAAGATGCGCGCCGCGCTCGCCGCGCTGCTGTTCTCAGAGCCGGACCTGCTGCTGCTCGACGAACCCTCCAACCACCTCGATCTCGAAGCGACGATGTGGCTGGAGAATTTCCTGAAGAACTACCCCGCCATGATGGTGGTGATCAGTCACGAGCGCGACCTGCTGAACAATGTGGTCGACAACATCCTGCACATCGAAGGCGGCAAGGCCACGCTCTATGCCGGCGGCTATGACAGTTTCGAACGGCAGCGCGCCGAGCGGCTGGCCCAGCAGGCCGCCGCCAAGGCGTCGCAGGATGCCCAGCGTGCGAAGTTGCAGGATTATATCGCCCGCAACTCGGCCCGGGCCTCCACCGCGAAACAGGCGCAGTCCCGCCAGAAGGCGCTGGCCAAGATGCAGCCCATCGCGGCCGTCACCGAGGATCCGACGCTCAGCTTCGATTTCCCCAGCCCGGAGGAAATGAAGCCGCCGCTGATCACCATGGACATGGCGGCCGTGGGCTATGAAGCCGACAAGCCCATCCTGACGAAGCTGGACCTGCGCGTGGACCCGGACGACCGGCTTGCCCTGCTGGGCCGCAACGGCAACGGCAAGACCACGCTCGCCCGCCTGCTGGCTGCCCAGCTGCCGCTGATGCAGGGGGAAATGCACGCGCCGGGCAAGCTGAAGGTGGGCTATTTCACCCAGTATCAGGTGGAGGAACTGGACAGCAGCGATACCCCGCTGGAACATATGAGCCGGCTGATGGGCGGGGCGACGCCGGGCGCTGTCCGCGCTCAGCTCGGCCGCTTCGGCTTTTCCGGCCCGCGCGCCACGCAGAAGGTGGGCGAGATGTCGGGCGGCGAACGCGCCCGCCTCGCGCTGGCGCTGATCACCCGCGAGGCGCCGCACCTGCTGATCCTCGACGAACCCACCAACCACCTCGACGTCGACACCCGCGAAGCGCTGGTGCAGGCGCTGAACGGCTATGGCGGTGCCGTGGTGCTGGTGAGCCACGACCGCCACATGCTGGAACTGGCCGCCGACCGGCTGGTGCTGGTGGATTCGGGCACCGCCAAGGAGTTTTCGGGGTCGTTGGACGACTACACCGATTTCATCCTCGGCCGGAAACCCAAGGGCGCCGACAAGCCCAAGCAACCCAGCGCGCCGCCGCCGAAACCGGCGAAGAAGCAGAAGGGGGTTCGCTGGTAGGGTTTGGCTGGCCGGGTTTGGTTTTTTGCCTCCGGCGGGCAGGGAAATGATTTCCCTGCACCCTCGACATTGGCGTTGCGCGCTATTCTGATGTCGCGCGCGCGGCTTGGTTTGATTGCCTGCGGCGCTGGAGCAGCCAAGCGCCGCAGGCAATCAAACCATGCCGTCAGCGCAACCTGACCGACCATCCTTAGTAATGTGGGTGCAGGGAGATCATCTCCCTGCCGGGGGAGTTTGAGGGGGCAGAGCCCCCTCAATCCTTCAGCCCGGAAATCAGCCGTTGGCGATGCCCAGTTCCAGTTCCGCCACGTCGTCGGCGGCATAAGCTTCGGCGGCGAACGCCCAGTTCAGGTGGTTGGCGGTCACCGCGTCCAGATAGGCTTTGCGGGCGCGCTGATGGTCCAGATAATAGGCATGTTCCCACACATCCAGCACCAGGATCGGCTTCAGGTCTTCGTCGATCACCGGGGTCTGGGCGTCATGGCCGCCGATCACTTCCAGCTTGCCGTCGTCAGAGACCAGCCAGACCCAGCCGCTGGCGAAATGATCCACGCCCTTGTCGACCATCGCCTTCTTCAGCGCTTCGACCGAGCCGAAGTCGCGCTCGATGGCGGCCAGCAGTTCGCCGTCCGGGGCGCCGCCGGCGGGGCTCAGGCTCTTCCAGTAGAAGGCGTGGTTGAAGTGCTGGGCGGCGTGCACGAAGATGTCGCCGGCCGAGACCTGTTCAGAGACTTCTTCCGGGTCCACGTCGGCGGTTTCGCGGATGATTTCCAGGAGGTCGGTTTCGGTGAAGCCATGCTCGTCTGCCAGCACGTTCAGCTTGTCCACATAGGCCTTGTGGTGGCCGGCGTGGTGCTGGGCGAAGGTGTCGGCCGAGATGGCGGGCGCCAGCGAGGTGGGCTCGAACGGCAGGGGGGGGAGGGTAAACTTGGCAGGCATGGGAAGTCTCCAGCTGTTTGAGTGGTAACGGGAATAGACGCCCGAGGTTTCCCTGCGATGGCTGAATTCGCGCAAGCAGGAAAAAGTTTTAGGGCAGGGAAAAATTTCAGGGCAGGAAGTTTGCGATCATGCGGCGGCCCGCGTCTCGATGCTGAGCGATGCTGTCGCGTCGATCAGCCAGTCGCGTGCGGGGCCGTCCAGTTGCGGTTCCAGCGCGGCGCGGGTGCGGGCGTGATAAGCATCCAGCCAGTCGATCTCGGCGGGCGTGAGCAGCGCGGGTTCGATCAGGCGCTTGTCGATGGGGGCCAGCGTGATCGTCTCGAAGGCGAGCATCGGCTGCTCGTCGGACGGGCGCTGATCCTCCACCACGATCACCAGATTCTCGATGCGGATGCCATAGGCGCCGGCCTTGTAGAATCCGGGCTCGTTGGAAATCACCATGCCCGGCAGCAGCACTTCGTCTACGCCCGGCGCGCCCACGGCCGCGGCAATGCGCTGCGGGCCTTCATGCACGCCCAGGAAGTGGCCGACGCCATGGCCGGTGCCATGGGCGTAATCTAGGCCGACACCCCAAAGGAACTGGCGGGCGAGGATATCCAGCTGGCCGCCCCGGGTGCCGCGTGGGAAGCGCGCCATGGCGAGCGCGATATGCCCCTTCAGCACACGGGTGAAGCGGTCCTTCATTTCGGCGGGCGGGTTCTGCAGCGCCACGGTGCGGGTGATGTCGGTGGTGCCGTCCGGATACTGGCCGCCGGAATCGATCAGGTAGATCGCCTCGCCGGCGAACGCCCGCTTGGTTTCGGGCTCGGACCGGTAGTGCGGCAGGGCGGCGTTGGGGCCGACGGCCGAGATGCTGTCGAACGACAGGTCCTTCAGCAGGTTGGATTCGCGGCGGAAGGCTTCCAGCCTGTCAGAGGCGTCGATCTCGTCCTGCGGCAGGCTGCTGTCGACGGAGTGGAGGAACTTGGCGATGGCCGCGCCGTCGCGCACATGGGCGGCGCGCATGCCGTCCAGCTCGACCGGGTTCTTCGCGGATTTGGGCAGGGTGGTCGGGTCGCGGGCCTCGATGAGGGTCGCCTTGCCACGTCCCAGCGCCTCGAAGATGGCCGCGACCGACCAGGCCGGGTCCAGCAGCACCTTGCCCTCCAGCCGCTCCAGCGCGGGGCCGAAGGCTTCGTAAGGCTCAACAGTCACATCCGGCCCCAGATGCGCCTTCACCTCAGGCGTGATCTTGGCCGGTGCGGTGAACAGCGTTGCGGAGCCGTCGGCGCGGACGATGGCGAAGGCGCGGACCACGGGCGTGCGGGAGACATCGCTGCCGCGGATGTTGAAAGCCCAGGCGATGGAATCGAGCGCGGAGAGGATGACGGCGGAGGCGCCTGCCTTGTTCGCCTCGGCGGCGATGGCCGCGCGCTTGTCGGCGGAGCTGCGACCGCTGAATTCCTCGCCGAGGATTTCGGCGGGCGCCAGCGGCGGGGCGGGGCGATCGGCCCACACGGCATCCACCGGGTTCGAGGTGACGGCGACCAGCACGATGCCCTTCGGCGCCAGCGCGATTTCGGCCGCGCGCAGGAAGGCGCGGGTGGTCAGCCAGGGATCATAGCCGATGCGCGCGCCTGTGGGCGCATGGTCTGCCAGCCAGCCTGCGACCGGTTCGGCGGGCACGGACCGGTATTGATAGAGATTGCCGTCCACCTGTGCACGGACCTGGATGGTGTAGCGCCCATCCACGAAGATGGCGGCGCTGTCTGCCAGCACGACGGCCGTCCCGGCGCTGCCCTGGAAACCCGTCAGCCAGCCGAGGCGCTGCGCATAGCCGCCCACATATTCCGACATATGCTCGTCGGTGAGCGGCACGATGAAGCCATCGAGGCCCTGTGCCTTCAGGGTGGCGCGAAGGGCGGCGAGTCGGTCGGCGGCGCTTGTCATTCCCCGGATATAGGGAATCCGGCCGGGGCCGGCCAGTCGGGAGAGACGATTCCGAGCACCTGAAACAGCCGCCCCATGGCGCTGACCGAGGTGAGGCGCACATGGGAGGCCTCGATTTCGGCCCGGCGCTCGAGGCTGGCCAGCCGTTTCAGCGCCTCTGCCCGGTCGGCCAGCCCCAAGGCGTGCAGGAAGGCGCCTTGCGCTTCCGGCCCGAAGACCTTCGCATGGGGCCGGGCCGCGCGGGCCACGGCGGCGAAATCGACATGGGCCGACAGGTCGGCTTCGCCCAACGTCAGCAGCGGATCGGCGAACTGCCCGCCCTTCAGCGCCTGCAACGTGTCTCCGGTCGCGGGGCCGGCATAGCCATAGTCGATGAACAAGGCAGCGCCGCCATGGGCGGCCACACGCCGGGCAACCGTGGCCGCGACCTGCTCGGCACCGAAATTGCGTTCATGCACCTGCCCCACCGGCGCATCGCGGATCTCGGCTGGCAGGAAAGCCAGATTGGCGCCGACGGACCGATCCCAGCGCGGCCCCGTTCGGGTCAGCTCAACCCGGCGCATCACCCAGCCGTCCTCCACCCGCTCGAACTGGGCCAGCGGCAGGGCATCCAGAAATTCGTTGGCGACCAGCAGCAGCGGCCGGTCATCCGGCAGGGTGGACAGATCGTCGTGCCAGACGGCATCGGGCACGGCCTTGGCCTGAAGGGCGCGCAGACGCGGGCTTTTCTCCACAAAATGCACGTCCAGCGCCGCGCGAAGAGCCGGTGCGGCTTTCGAGATGGCGCGCAGGGCATCCGCCATCAGCGTGCCGCGCCCCGGCCCCAGCTCCGCCAGCGCGACCGGCGCGGGCGATCCGCCACGCTGCCAGATATCGGCCAGCCACAGCCCGACCAGTTCGCCGAACATCTGGCTGATTTCCGGTGCGGTCACGAAGTCGCCTGCGGGGCCGAAGGGCTCGTGCGTGGCATAATAATGGTCCGCCGCGATCGCCATCACGCGCGCCAGCGGCAGCGGCCCCTCGCGCCGCAGCAGCTCTTCAATGGCGGTGATCATGCTTGTGCGGTTTCGCGCCGGTTCAGCGTCGCCAGCAGCCACAGCCCGAACAGGATCATCGGCAGCGACAGCAGTTGGCCCATGGTGAGCCCGATGGAGAGCACGCCGAGCTGCGTGTCCGGCTCCCGGAAATATTCGATGACGAAGCGCGACAGGCCATAGCCGGTGATGAAGATGCCGCCCAGCAGCCCGGGCTTCAGCCGGGCCCGCGTGCCCCAGAACAGCAGGTTCAGCACGATCAGCAGCATCGCGCCTTCCAGCGCAGCTTCATACAGCTGGCTGGGATGACGCGGTTCCGGCCCGGCATCGGGGAAGATGATGCCCCATGTGCCGTCGGTGGGTCGCCCCCACAGTTCCCCGTTCACGAAATTGGCGAATCGGCCCAGCAGCAGCCCGATGGGGGCAACGACGGCGACATAATCAAGGATGCGCAGCGCCGAGAGCCCCTGCGAACGGGCATAGAGGACAATGGCAAGGATCACCCCGGTCAGGCCGCCGTGGAAGCTCATCCCGCCTTCCCAAAGCTTGAACACGTCCAGCGGATTTTCCAGATATTGCTGCGGGTTATAGAAGATCACATAGGCCAGACGGCCGCCCAGGATCACGCCCAGCGTGCACCAGGTGACGAGATCGTCCACATGCTTCGCCGTCATCGGCGAGCCCGGCCGCCGCACCATGCGCGCCAGCAGCCACCAGGCGGCGACGATGCCCACGATATAGGCGAGACTGTACCAGCGGAGCGCGAGCGGCCCGATCTGGAGGGCGACAGGATCGAGCCCGAGGCTGGCCCATTCGACAGGTGTCTGGAAAAATTCCATGGCGCGCTTCATATCGGCTGTAAGGAGAGAGTGCGAGAGCGCTTTTGGGAGAGAGCTGAGAATGGACGAGACTGCGGACCTCGCAGCCTTCCGCGCGGAAACCCGTGCGTGGCTGGATGCCAACTGCCCCGAGGAGATGCGTTCGCCGGGTGCCGGCGACGACGACATGTGCTGGGGCGGTCGCAAATGGACCTTCCGCAGCGAAGCGCAGAAGCAGTGGCTGGAGCGCATGGCCGCCAAGGGCTGGACGGTGCCGGAATGGCCGAAGGAGTATGGCGGCGGCGGCCTTTCCAAAGAGGAAGCCAAGATCCTGACGCAGGAGATGCGCCGCATCCGCGCGCGGTCGCCGCTGTCCTCGTTCGGCATCTGGATGCTGGGCCCGGCGCTGCTGAAATATGGCAATGAGGCGCAAAAGAAGGAGCATCTGCCGAAAATCGCGCGGGGCGAGATCCGCTGGTGCCAGGGCTATTCCGAGCCGGGCGCCGGGTCTGACCTCGCCAGCCTGCGCACCTCCGCCATCCTGGATGGCGACGAATATGTGGTGAACGGCTCCAAGATCTGGACCAGCTATGCCGACAAGGCCGACTGGATCTTCTGCCTTGTCCGCACGGAGCCCGACGCCCCCAAGCATCTGGGGATCAGCTTCCTGCTGTTCGACATGGAGAGCCCCGGCGTTTCCACCAGCCCGATCAAGCTGATCTCGGGCTATTCGCCCTTCTGCCAGACCTTCTTCGACAATGTCCGCGTGCCCGCCGAAAACCTGATGGGCACACGCGGCAAGGGCTGGGACATCGCCAAATATCTGCTGACGCATGAGCGCGAGATGATCGGCGACATGGGTTCCCCCGGCGGCGTTTCCATGCGCGATCTCGCCCGGGCCGAGATCGGCACCGGCGCGGACGGACAGCTGGCGGACAATCTGCTCCGGGCGGACATTGCCCGCTTCGACGTCGATTCCTACGCCTTCGCGCTGACCATGGAACGGGTGAAAGACGAAGCAAAGGCGGGGCAGGGCACGGGCGCCATGTCCTCCATGCTGAAATATTACGGCACCGAGCTGAACAAGCGCCGGCAGGAACTGCTGATGTCGATCCTCGGTTCGGACGGGCTCAGCTGGGAGGGTGAGGGCAAGCAGGACGGCGCGCTGGCCAAGGACTGGCTGCGCAGCCGCGCTAACAGCATCGAGGGAGGAACATCCGAAGTGCAACTGAACATCATCGCCAAGCGCGTCCTCCAGCTTCCGGGGGCCTGAGCAATGATCCGGGTTGTAAATGTTCCAACGCCCGTCGCGTGTTTTGTTATGGTTTTGGCGTTCATGGGGATGCAATGGGCCGTAAACGCCCAAAGCGAGCCACCGTCCGGACTGATCGTCGAGAAAAATGGCCCTTTCACCAATTTGCGGGTGGCGGGGGTCGAGGATCAGGGAAAATTCAAGGAGATAAGGTCCAGGCCGCTGGACGATGCGGCGACACTCAAATTGTTGACAGATGGCCGCAATGAGCTGCCAACGCCTTATCTTTTCGAGCTGTCCCGGCGCTTGCTTGCTTCAAAGCCGAGAGAGGCTGTGCGCTGGTATCTGATCGCGCTTGCCCGACTAAGATATGACGCGTTCCGCTGTACGGATCGATCAGTCTACTTGGATGGCGGCTTCCTGTTGAAATGGCGGCAGATGTATCCTGAGGTCCCGGAATGGGTTCAGGCAAACGTCGCCAAGGAAGAGGCGCCCAAGATGGACGTTCGTGACGACCCGGAACTGTTCTCGGGCACAGCAAACCCGCTCTATGCCTGTGGTCATGGTATGGCTGCGATAGGAGCGGCAACCCGGGGCGAGGCTGTCGATTCAGCCAAGGCTCTCAGGCCTGAAGTAGAGTGGGAGCCCATCCGAGCATGGCTGGCGGGTAAGAGGCCAAAGCCGGATTTTATATAGAGAACTGCATTGTACGGGTCAGCGGATGCTGGCGAAAAGCGAGGGAGAATCAATGGCTTTAGTGCTCAATGATGAGCAGCGGATGGTGAAAGAGTCCGCAGAGGGCTTCTTCGCGGAGAACGCCCCGGTGTCGCAACTCAGGAAGCTGCGCGACGGCCATGACCCGGACGGCTTCGACCGCGGCCTGTGGGCCAAGATGGCCGAAATGGGGTTCGCGGGCGTTGCGATCCCCGAACAGTTCGGCGGGGCCGGGCTGGGTATGGTTGCGGCGGGGCTGATCCAGGAAGCCATCGGCCGCAACCTGTCGCTGTCGCCCTTCCTTTCGGCCTCGATCCTGTCGGCGACTGCGATTGCGAAGGCCGGCAGTGAGGATCAGAAGGCAGCCCTGCTGCCGAAGATCGCCGCCGGGAACCTGATCGTGGCGCTGGCGGCGGACGAGAAATCCCGCCACCAGCCCGCGTCCGTCACCACACGGGCCGAAGCCTCCGGCAACGGCTTCCGGCTGACGGGCGCCAAGCCCTTCGTGCTTGACGGCCATGTGGCGGACAAGCTGATCGTCGCGGCCCGCACCTCCGGCGCGGACGCCGACAAGGCCGGCATCACCCTGTTCCTTGTCGACACCAAGGCCGCCGGCGTCGGCGTGAAACGCCGCTCCATGGTGGACAGCCGCAACACTGCCGAAGTCTCGCTGGACGGTGTGCAGGTGGACGGGGCGGACGTGCTGGGCGAGATCGGGGGCGGCCTTGCCATCCTCGAAGCCGCGCTGGATGCCGGCCGTGCCTGCCTTGCCGCCGAGATGCTCGGCGTTTCCGCGCAGAGCTTTGAGACCACGGTGGACTATCTGAAGCAGCGCGACCAGTTCGGGGTGAAGATCGGCACCTTTCAGGCCCTGCAGCATCGCGCCGCGCACCTGTTCTGCGAGATCGAACTGGCGCGCTCCGTCACCCTGAAGGCCTTGTCCGCGCTGGACGATGGCGACGCCCGTGCCCCGCTGTTCGTGGCGCTGGCCAAGGCCAAGACGGGGGATGTCGCGAAACTCGCCACCAACGAGGCGGTGCAGATGCACGGCGGCATCGGCATGACCGACGAATTCGACATCGGCTTCTACATGAAGCGCGCCCGCGCCGCCGCCGAGACCTTCGGCGATGCCGCCTTCCAGGGCGACCGCGTCGCCCGGCTTCTGGATTACTGAGGATACTATGGCACTGACTGAACTCGACAAGGCGATCGACGCCGCAACCGCCGCCATCACGGCGCCCGGAGGCCAGCTGGCCGTGGGCAAGGCGACGATCCGGGGCGTGGACTATCCCGTGTTCGAACAGGCGCCGCCGTCGCTGCGCGAATATCTGGCCTTCTTCCTGAGCAGCAACGGCGACAAGGAAGCCATCGTCTATCAGGGCGAGCGCTTCACCTTCGCCGATGTGCAGACTCAGGCGGTGCGGATCGCCGCAGTGCTGCAATCCCGCTATGGCATCGCCAAGGGGGATCGGGTTGCGATTGCCATGCGCAACTACCCCGAATGGGTATCGACCTTCATCGGTGCGATCATGATCGGCGCCGTCGTGGTGCCGATGAACGCCTGGTGGAAACCGGAGGAGCTGGCCTATGGCCTGACCGATTCCGGCACCCGGCTGGTGTTCGCGGACGAGGAACGTCTGCGCCGCATCCGGGAAATCCCCGGCCTGTCGGTGGAAGTGCTTGCCGTGCGCACCAGCCATCAGGTCGCGCAGCAGCTGGGCGCGACCACGCTGGACGATGCCATCGCGGCCGCGCCTGCGGCGCCCTGGTATCTGCCGCCGATCTTCCCCGAAGACGATGCGACGATCATGTATACCTCGGGCTCGACCGGCGCGCCCAAGGGCGCCGTCTCGACGCACCGTGCCATCGTGTCTGGCGCGATGAATTATCTGGTGCAGGGTCTTGCCATGCTGCAGCTGGCGCAGGCCACGGGCACCGTGCTGCCGCCGCAGCAGGTGATGCTGCTGAACGTGCCGCTGTTCCACATCACCGGCCTCGTTCCGATCCTGCTGGTGTCCATCGCCATCGGCCGCAAGCTGGTGATCATGTATCGCTGGGACGCGGGCGAAGCGCTGCAGCTGATCGAAAAGGAAAAGGCGACCTATTTCGTGGGCGTGCCCACGATGAGCCTGGAGCTGATGCAGCACCCGGACCGCGACAAATATGACCTCTCGTCGCTGCTGGACATTGCCGCCGGCGGTGCGCCGCGCCCGCCCGAGCATGTCGGCCGGCTGGCGGAAGCCTTCCCGGGCAAGAATCCGGCCATCGGCTATGGCCTCACCGAAACCAACGGCGTCGGCGCTGGCAACATCCGCGACAACTACCGGCTGCGCCCGGATTCCACCGGCCGCGCCACCAAGCCGATGGTGGAGTTGGCGACGCTGGGCGACGACCTGAAGCCGACCGCGGTCGGCGAAGTGGGCGAAGTCTGCATCCGCTCGGCGGCCAATGTGCGCGGATACTGGAACAAACCCGAAGCGACGGCCTCCGCCTTCACCCGCGACGGCTGGTTCCGCACCGGCGACCTCGGCCGGCTGGACGAGGACGGCTATCTCACCATCGTCGACCGCAAGAAGGACATCATCATCCGGGGCGGCGAGAATATCTCGGCCGCGGAAGTGGAAGCCGCGATCTACAACCATCCCGCCGTCGCCGAAGCCTCGGTGTTCGGCCTGCCGGACGACAGGCTGGGCGAGATCGTCGGCGCGGTCGTCTATGCCAAGGGCGGCGAGCCGCTGGAGGGTGAATCGATCATCCAGTTCGTCGCGCGCGATCTCGCCGCGTTCAAGGTGCCCGCGCGGGTGTGGGTGTCTGATCAACCGCTGCCGAAGCTCGGCTCCGGCAAGATCGACAAGGTGAGCCTGCGCGCCCATTTCCGCGATGTACATCTGGGTCGTGTCGCCGCATGATCGCGGAATGAGTTTCCACCTGAGGCGGGCCGGCGGGGCGGATGCCGCCGCCGTCCGCCAGCTGTTCCACGACAGCTTCACGGCCACCTTCGCGCATCTCTACCCCCCCGCCGAGCTGGCGGGGTTCCTCGCCGACGCGACCGAGGAGCGCTTCCGCATCGCCTGCGAGGCGCCGGATCAGGCCGTGATGCTGGGCGAAGCGGAAGACGGCACCCCGCTCGGTTACTGCGCGCTGGGGTCCTATGATCTGGAAGGCCATATTCCCGAGCTTCTGGCCGGCCGCCGCTGGTGGATGCTGCGCCAGCTCTATCTGGCCGAGGCTGCCAAGGGCACCGGCCTCGCCCATGCGCTGATGGAGTGGGCGCTCACCGAATCCCGCCAAAGGGGGATGCAGGACATCTATCTCACCGTCTGGATCGAGAATCATCGCGCGCGCCGCTTCTACGATCGGCACGGCTTCCATGAAGTCGGCAAATATCCCTATGTGGTCGGCAACACCGTCGACGATGACCGAATCCTGAGGCTGACCCTTTGATCACCCGCCTGACCGCCCGCACGCTGACCAGCCCCCACGGCTTTCTCGGCAGGACTGGCGGCGTATCCGAAGGCATCTTCGCCGGCCTCAACGTCGGGCTGGGCTCATCGGACGAGCCGTCGCTGGTCCATGAAAACCGCCGCCTGGCCCTCGCCGCCGTGGCCCCGTCGGCAAGCCTCGTCACCCTGCACCAGGTGCACAGCGCGCTCGCCGTCGAAGCGGCCCCCTGGGCCGACGACGCTCGGCCCCATGCCGACGGCCTCGCCACCAATCGCCCCGGCCTCGCGCTCGGCATCCTGACGGCCGATTGCGCGCCGCTACTGTTCGAGGACGCCGACGCGCAGGTGATCGGGGCCTGCCATGCCGGCTGGAAGGGCGCCTTCACCGGCGTGATCGGCGCCACGGTCGATCTGATGGAAAAGCTGGGCGCCAGCCGCAGCCGGATCGCAGCCGCCATCGGCCCCTGCATCGGCCGCAGATCCTATGAAGTGGACACCGGCTTCCGCCAGCGCTTCGAAGACGCCGACCCGGACAATGCAGTCTTCTTCACCGATGGGCGCGAAGGCCACGCCTTCTTTGATCTGGAAGGTTTCTGCCTGAAACGCCTCGCCGAAGCAGGCGTCTCCCGCGCCGAGGGGCTGGGCACCGATACGAAATCCGACGCGGCTCGCTTCTTCAGCTACCGCCGCAAGACGCTGGCCGGGGAGCCGGATTACGGGCGGCAGATCAGCCTGATCGCGCTGCCGGGTTAGGCTTTTTTGCGCGCGTGAGTTGATATGATTGCCTGCGGCTCTTGAGTTTGCCGGCGCCGCAGGCAGTAAAGCTTAACCGTCAGCTCAAACTCAACGGATTACTCCAGTGTCAGGGGTGCGGGGAGCACGGCTCCCTGCCGGGTCTCGGGCAGAGCCCGAGCCGCCGGAGGCAGAGCGGGCGCTCTCTACTCCACCCGCACAAACTCAACCGCCCATGCCCGGCTGTCCCCCAGGTGCAGGGCGTTCACACGGCCTGAGCCCGCGCGGAGGAAGCGCACGGTTCCGGCCCCGGATGTGAAGAGGTCCGCGGCGGCTGGTTTCAATGGCTGCGCGGCGAGCCCCAGGCGACCGGTGGTGGTGATGGCAAGGCCGCCGTCCGCCGCTTTCGTGATCAACATGCAGAATGGATTGTCTGTGCCGCAGTAGCGGCCGGCATAAGGGGCGGGATCCGTGGTCTCCACTTGCTCGACCCGGCGATAGGGGAGCTTTTCCCCGTTGGCCTCGACGATGAGATTGCCGTCCTTGCCGAACAGATAGTCGGTGTCCTGGAGGCGCCACCGGCCTTTGGCGACTGGTGTGAGCGGACTGTTGTTGATCGACAATCGGCCGTCCGCATCGGCCTTGATGCGCAGCGGGAGGCCGCTGGCCGCGCTGACAAAGAGACCGGAGGGGGCCGGCCCCGAGGGCTTGTAGGCGGGCAGTGGCGCCAGCCCGCTAAGGTAGAGGTCTGCAATGCTGCGACCGATGGTGATAGGGTTGGAATCGGCGCCGTTGCAGAGCAGGGCTATGGAGAGGCCCTGCGCGGGATAGCGCGCCAGCCATGCGCGGTAGCCGCCGGTCGAGCCGGAATGGGCGACTTCGCGCACGCCGCGATGTGTGCTGACCATCAGGCCCGATGCGTAGGTGATGTGGGTGCCGTCGGTCAGCACGCCCACCTGTTCCATCTCGTCGCGGAAACCGGCGCCCAGCTTGTCGGCCTGCAGCGCATCGTTCCAGATCAGCAGGTCCTTCACCGTGGTGAGGAGGCCGCCGTTGCCATAGGCGTCCTCGATCGGCTGGTCGATCACATAGCCACCGCCTTCGCGCGCGTAGGCGGTGGCGCGGCCGGGGACGAGGCGTTGATAGCTGTCTCGCCAATGGGTCGTGCCCATCCCCAGCGGCTCGAAGATGCGCTTGCGGGTGAAATCCGCCAGGCTCTCTCCACTGACGCGGGAGACGAGAATGGCCGCCAGATTATAATTGCTGTTGGAGTAGCTGTAGTGCGACCCTGGGGCGAAGTTCAGCTTGGCCTGGCGCGCCGCGATGGCGAGCACGTCCTGATTGTTGGCGCTGCGGCTGTTGCGCGGCCAGCCCTCCATAGCGGCAACCGCGCCCCAGTCGCGCAGGCCGCTGATGTGCTGGATCATGTGGCGGATCGTGACGGGTGCGCCATAATCCTGCAGTTCCGGCAGATAGGTGCGGATGTCGTCCGAGAGCTTGAGCTTCCCGTCGCGCGCCAGCAGCAGCAGGGCGGCGGCGGTGAATTGCTTGGAGACGGAGCCGGCTTCGTAGATGCTCTGGGGTGTGGCGGGAATGCCATGTTCGATGTCCGCCATGCCGTAGGCGCGCTCGGCGACGACCTTGCCGTCTCTGCTCACACCAACTGCGCAGCCCGGCGCCGCATTTGCGGAGGGCCCGGCCAGAAGTTTGTCTATACCGTCGGCTTGCTGCGCCGGAGCGGCGGCCGCCAGCAGGCTGGTGGATATGGCGAGGATGACGGCGAGTCTTGTCATGGGTTGTTCCTGTGAAACGTTGTCGGCAGCCGGGCCGATCGTGAGGCCAGGCGGAACAGCGGTACTGTCAGCATTGTGGATGCAAGGGCGAGTGTCACCAGGATTGCGAAGACCGTTGGGGTGATCAGCCCGGCCTGAACCAGAATGGTTGCTGCCACGATTTCCATCAGCCCCTTGCACTGCAGCAGCAGGCCAAGCCTTGTGCGCTCTGCGGCCGGCAGGTCCGGCGCGGGTGGAACCAGATGCACGGCCGTCAGCTTGGCAATCGCCGCGAGGATCAGCAGCAGCATCGCGATGCCCAGCGTGTCGGCTGTCATGACGGCACCGTCAACGCTGAGGCCGCGGTGCGCGAAAAACAGGGGCGAGAGGCCGAACAGGGCGATCTTGCCCAGACGTTCGGGGTTCAGCCGCCGAGCGAGCGGCCGGGGCATCAGCATGCCGCCGAAATACGCACCCAGCAAAGCGTGCAGGCCGAGTGTGCTGGTCGCCCAGGCGCCGGCAGACAGATAAGCGATACCGATGAGGGCCGGCGCGCTGACATGGGTCGGCGGGAACCGGGTGAGCCGCCCGCGAAACAGCAGCAACAGCAGAAGCAGGCCGATCGCACCCAGCTGGTTCCAGCTGCCGGACAGGACTTCGCCGCTCGGTCCATTGCTTTCGCCGTTGTGGAGGAACAGAAGCAGGGCGAGCCCGATCCAGAGGATCGCGTCGTCCAGGGCCGCGATGCGCAGCGCCATGTTGCCGAGCGGACGGTCCGCCAAAGGCAGCTCGCGCACGATGCCGACAAGCACGGGCAGTGCACTGACGGCAAGGCAGAGCCCGATGGCAGCGGCCGATAGGAGGGGTGACAGGCCTTGCGGTCGTTCCAGCACGCCGCCCATCGTGCCCGACAGCGCGATCAGAGTGCCCAACAGGAACGGTAGAGCGATTGCCGACAACGCGGAGCCGATAAGGCGCCTGTTCAATCCTGAGGTGCGACTTTCTGTGACGGGGGTTTCCACCCCCGCACTGAACGCGAGCACAAGTACACCGACCCATCCAATCATCTCTCCGGCCGGGGAGGGCCCCAGGGCGGATTTGTCAAAGCCGATGCGATCCGCGGCAATAGCCACCGACAGACCGGCGAGGATCGGCAGCACCGCCATCGGGACCGCGCCGCGCAGCCATCGCCAGCAGGCAAGCGGAATGAGCAGGAAACAGAACAGGTCGATCAGCAAAGACATCGGGTAAAGGCTATCCATTGCCATGACTGTGGGGGCAATAGCGCTGCACTTCTCTAACGTTCGACAAAGCAGCGGCAACAGGCAAGTGGGCTCATGCCTAACCTGACGGGGCGCGATATGAATGGATGCTGGTTCGCGGATCGGCAACGGGTGCGTGGCGGAGAAGGGCTTCCTGTGCGTCGGCCAATGCGAGGGCCGCTGTCCAGGCCCTGCAGAATGCCGCCTTTGGGGCGCCCTGACTCTCGGTGGAGACAGGTTCTGCACGGCAACGAATGACGCGGTGGGGCTGGCAGATCGGCAATAGAACGGAATCTGCTGTAATGGCACTGCTGTTATGCCCCGCAGCGCTGAAACTGCTTTTTAGCAGGCACAGCGACAGCAACCCGAAGGGAATTGCTGGGGCCCCTTCTCGCCGCCGATGCGCTGCAAAGAAAGCGCCTGCCAATCAGATTTTACGCTCTAGTTGACCAAAGTTCGACTGCAAGTATGCCGATATTTTAATGGCCATCAACATTTGAGTCGGGAATTCATGAACAGACCTTTACAGGGCAGCCAGAAACGCGATGACTTTCTGGTAAAACGGTATTATCATGTCTTCTGGCAAGCAAATTGGTCAGCCAAAGGCTGGGCGAGGCTGGAAAATTCCATCATATCCGCATGCTGGACAGAGTATTTCGTATAGGAAGCTATGCGAAAATAGTATATTTACATTATAATTTGTTTAAAAAACAGGATGTTATTCGATTATTTTTGCACAGCGTGTTAATTTTATGTGTCAAAAAGTATACAAATCGCGACTCTGGGGTTGATGGCTGCCATATTGTCAGCATATATGAAAATAGCCTTAATTGGTGACAGGGGTCGTGCGTGTACAGTCGAGATTTATCTGGCGCGGCTCCGCTAGGAGCCGCGGATGATTTTTTAGAACCTGATTCCGTTGAGGTCATTTCGCCAAATGATCTAGGATGGGTTCCTTCTGTTCGGGTTGGTGGGATTCGAACATCGCTTTTGACGAAATCTGATCTTGCAGAATTGATGATAAGAGATGTTGAGAGTTGCCGGTCTGGTCAACTTGCCTATCCGCGTATCGTAACATCTTCCAATGGATATGTTGTAGCAAAATACAATCTGCGCCCGGATTTCAAAAGGATTGTCGACCGAGCAGATATTGTTGACGCAGATGGAATGCCGATCGTTTTCGCCAGTCGACTGCTGTGCAAGAACGAAATCCCGGAGCGGGTTGCAACAACGGATTTTGTTTTGACTGCTGCCGAGGCGG
Source organism: Sphingomonas sp. (assembly GCA_003248865.1). Classification (GTDB taxonomy): domain Bacteria; phylum Pseudomonadota; class Alphaproteobacteria; order Sphingomonadales; family Sphingomonadaceae; genus Sandaracinobacteroides. Next base: position 367 of record QFPK01000018.1, on the reverse strand, counting down.
CTGTTGCGCATGGGACGCGTTTTTACTTTCTTGGCGGGAAGCCCGGGGTCGCCGAGGAGGCTGCGAGCAATCTTCGGGCACTGTTCCCCGCGCTTCAGATCGTCGGAATTCGCAACGGCTATTTTTCTGCCGACGAAGTGGACACCATTTGCAAGGACATACGTGAAGCTGGCACGGATGTGCTATGGGTTGGCATGGGCAGCCCTCGGCAGGAAGAATTTGCGGTCGCAAACATGCGAAAGCTGTCTGGTGTGGCGTGGGTTCGCACCTGTTCCCCGTCAGCACCTATGGCACAGATTTGAGGTTGTGAATTAAGGAGTGTTGGGGCTTCGTCGTAGTGACGAAGGAACGAAGATGAAGCCCCAGC
>QFPK01000038.1 GCA_003248865.1 Sphingomonas sp. | reverse complement strand
TTTCCTCTTCAAGCACCAGCATCATATCCGATGCCGGGGAAAAGGGGCGGGCCATCCCATAAAGCATGATCGCGGATGGGGGCGACGACGAATGAGGTATCCCGCATCCGAGAAGCTCGAGATCATCAGGATCGTCGAGCAGTCGCACCTACCGGCCAAGCGCACGCTGGACCAGCTCGGCATCGCCCGTCGGACTTTCTACCGCTGGTACGACCGCTACCTTGAAGGCGGTCCGGAAGCGCTGGAGGATCGGCCATCGGCGCCAAGCAGGGTATGGAACCGCATCCCGGCCGACATCCACGACCAGATCATCGAACTGGCGCTGGAACAGTCCGAGTTGAGCCCCCGGGAGCTGGCCGTGCGCTTCACCGACGAGAAGCGCTACTTCGTGTCGGAATCCACGGTTTACCGTCTGCTCAAGGCCCACGATCTGATCACCAGCCCGGCCTTCGTCGTGATCAAGGCGGCCGATGCGTTCCACACCAAGACCACCCGGCCGAACGAGATGTGGCAGACCCACTTCACCTACTTCAAGATCATCGGGTGGGGCTGGATGTACCTGTCGACCGTGCTCGATGACTTCTCGCGCTACATCATCGCCTGGAAGCTGTGCACCAACATGCGCGCTGAGGATGTGACCGACACGCTGGACCTCGCCCTGGCCGCTTCCGGCTGCGACAGCGCCACGGTGCTGCACAAACCCCGACTGCTCAGCGATAACGGTCCGAGCTACATCGCGGGTGAACTGGCCGAATATATCGAGGCCAACAAGATGAGCCACGTACGCGGCGCCCCGTGCCATCCCCAAACCCAGGGCAAGATCGAGCGCTGGCACCAGACCCTGAAGAACCGCATCCTGCTCGAAAACTACTTCCTGTCTGGCGACCTCGAAGCCCAGATCGAGGCCTTCATCGAACACTACAACCATCAGCGTTACCACGAGAGCCTGGCCAACGTGACGCCCGCGGACGCCTACTTCGGCAGGGCAACAGCCATCATCAAACAGCGCGAAAGGATCAAGCGACAGACCATCGAACATCGGCGCTTGCAGCACCAAAAGCTCGCCGCCTAACATCAATCCCCAGACGAGGCCCGTACTCCGCTAATCTACGCCGCGATATGCGCCAAATGTTCTGACGACGGACACGCGCGAGGCAATGGAAGCCACAGGAGTACTTCAGGAGAAGACGGTTATCCAGCGCCGTCAAATTCGCCTATGCTGCTGTGGCGAGACGCCCTCCCATCGCTTAAATGCCCGAGTGAAACTCGATGTCTCGGAAAAGCCAAGCATCTCTGCGATGCGCTCAATCGAGAGCGTCGATTTACCTAGGAGGTCGAGCGCACGCTCGTGCCGGATCCGGTCCAACAGCTTTCCAAAACTAGTATGGTTCGAATCGAGGCGCCGGTGAAGCGTGCGCTCGGACACGCTCAGTTGCCTGGCCACGTCTGCCGCGAACGGAAAGCCGCGCCCCGACCGCACAAGGAGGTCGAAAACCTGGCCCACAAAGAGACTTTCAACAGGCGCGGTCGCCACAAGTTTCTTGCATAGGGCGCTGTAGGTCTCCTCAAGCAGGGGGCTTGCCATCGGCAACGGCAATTCGCCCGCTCCTTTTTCAAAAACCCAGCGCGTAGTCTCTGCGCCAAAAAATACGGGCACGCCCAGAAGCACATCGCACTCCTGCCAGCCTGCAGGGCGCTCCAGCGACGATTCGATATGCCGCAACGGAAAACGAGGCGGTTGCATGTCGTTTAGGAACATCGTCACGGAACCCAGGGCGCGCTCCTGGAGGAACTCACGCAGGCTCGCGGGCGCATCATCGTCATGCGCTGTCAGCGCGATCGCTTGGCCGTCCTCGATCTGCGGGGCGTAGTGCATCAGGGAAAAGGTCAGCCCCTGAAAGGCGCCCAGTACCTGAAGCCCCTCGGATACATTGCTCGCTGCCAGCACCGCAAGGCCGAGCGGCCCATACGCCATGACCCGGTACCGCAGGCCCGTCCGTACCCACAGGCCAGGAATACAGCGCGTCGCGTCCGCGAAATACTGCTGGAATTGCAATTCCTGCGAGCAGGTCACCTCCCCCTGGAGGGCGGTGAGGATGGTGCCATCTATGCCCGCTTCGGCTAGCCACGGCGCTGGATCGATAGCGTTCTCCCGCATGACTGACGCCATGATGCGCAAGCTTTGATTCGATAGCCGCAGGGTCTGGATGAGGTGAAGCTGCATAGTAGTTCCTGCGGTCGCTCTATCGCGAATGGCAGTTTAAGTCAAATATTGGCAGTTTCCGTCATTCCGATGACGCAATCTCCATGACAAAAGGCTATTAATCGGGCGGAACGTCCGAACTGAATGGAGAGGACAACATGAACCAACTCGCAACGCTCAAGGCGGCGCCAGTCGAAGCATCCGGTCCGCGCCCTTTTTCGCGCTGGGACGCAAACCCCAAGGTAAAGCTCGGCCAACTGGGCGCCGAGCCGCCGCTCGACGAGCTCGTTGCGCAGTTGCAGCAGTCGGTTCACGGATTCGCAGAAAAGGTCATGCGCTCCATTGGACGGGACCTCGATCGACTGAGCGCGGAGCAGGTCGTCGCACCGGGTTCGCAGCTTTGGTCATTTCGCGATGCCTATGCGAGCCTCGGCATTAACATGGAAGCGCTCGCCTCCTTCCCCCCGGAGCTGATGCCAGATATCTTCGCGATCCTGTTCGAGGAACTTGGATGGGGCGACGCGGGCCTCGCCATTTCGGCAGGCGTCGACCTTCTGCCGCACTACATGGCCGCGAAATTCGGTAACGAGTTCGTCTTCAAGACCTACCCGGAAGAGCTGATTGGCTGCTGGGGTATCACCGAGCCGGATCATGGCACCGATTCCCTTGATGCGAATGGCGCGATCTTCCATCCGCAGGGGCGGTATGGCCGTCCGAACTGCGTCGCGAAGATCACTGATGGCAAGGTCATCATATCAGGCCAGAAGTCGGCCTGGGTATCAAACGGCCCGATCGCCGAGCTCGCCATCCTTTATTGCGCGGCGGAAACGATGGATGGCTTCGATCCTGCCCGGGGAGCCGTCGTGATCGTGCCGTTGAAGTCCCTGGGCGTCTCCAAGGGCAAGCCGCTCGAGAAGATGGGGCAGCGTGCTCTGCCGCAGGGCGAGATCTTCTTCGACAATGTCGAACTCGACATCGACCACCTGATCGTCGCACCCGAGGATTACAAGAAGGGCGTTTACGCCGTTCACAGCGAAGCCAACGCGCTGATGGGCGGCGTCTTCACCGGCTGCGCGCGCGCCGCCTACGAGCACGCCTTCGCATATGCCCATGAGCGCAAGCAGGGCGGTGTTCCCATTATCCGCCATCAGGATGTCGCCAAGCGACTGTTCCACATGGCGCGCAAGGTCGAGCTTTCGCGCGCGATCACGCGCCGCGTGACCACCTTCAACATGACGAACGAAATGCCGGCCCTGCAGGCAGCGATGTTCTCCAAGGTAACTGCGACGCAACACGCGCTTGAGGTCGCGAGCGACGCGGTCCAGATGTTTGGCGGCAACGGCGTCACACGCGAATATCCGGTCGAGAAAATCTTCCGCGACGCGCGCTCCTCGCTGATCGAGGACGGTTGCAATGAGATCCTGGCCATCAAGGGAGGAACGCTGATGATCGATCCGGATATGATTCAGCCGACCGCCTGACCGGCTTCGGCCGATCCGACACTTAAATCGGAGGCACCGCCTCCAGAGACTATTGAACGTCCCAGGGTGCTGGGTGCGTAACGAGGAGACTTGTCTTGCGCCAGAAGGCGATCATCGCGGGAGTCGGCATGACGGCGTTCGGGAAGCATCTCGATCGCAGTTTAGCGAGCCTTGGTCAGGAGGCGATCAGGCAGGCGCTTGGCGATGCCGGCATTACTCTTGACCGGATTCAGGCGGTGTGGTCGGGCAATGCGGGCGGGCCCGTAGTGACTGGCCAGGTCTGCGTCGCGGGCCAGGTCGTGCTGCGGCAAATGGGTTTCGGCGGAATCCCGGTCATCAACGTCGAAAATGCCTGTGCTACCGCGTCGACCGCCTTCCAGCAGGCTTGCTCGATGGTGTCGCTGGGCGTCTATGACGTGGTTCTCGCGTTCGGGATGGAGAAGCTTTACCATCCCGATAAAGAACGGCCGATGGCCGTCTATGCGGGCTGCGTCGATACCGAGCGCCCGGAGCTGCTGGACCAGTATCTGGTTGGCGATCTCAGTGCCACACAGGTCGAGGCGGCGCCGCGGGACCGCCGCTCGCTGTTCATGGACATCTACGCACGGATGGCGCGCGATTATATGGCGGCGAGCGGCGCGACCCAGCGAGACTTCGCCCTGGTTTCAGCCAAAAATTCGCGCCACGGCAACCTCAATCCCAACGCTCAGTTCCGCAACGTTCTGAGTGTCGAGGATGTTCTCGCCGCCAAGCTTATTTCTCCACCGCTGACGTTGCCGATGTGTTCCCCGATCGGTGACGGGGCAGCGGCGGCCGTGATCGTATCCCCGCGCCTCGCCGCGGAACTCGGCATCAGCGATCCGGTTCACGTCCTGTCGTCGATCGTGTCGAGTGGCTTCGAGGTGGCCCCTGGCGCGCCGGGCGTCACGGTCACGGTCTCGCGCCAGGCCTATGAGGAAGCCGGCATCGATCCGCGCGATATCGACTGCGTCGAACTCCATGATGCGACCTCGCCGGCAGAGCTCATCTATTATGAAGCGCTGGGCCTGTGCGGGATCGGCGAAGGGCCGTCCTTCCTCGCCAGCGGCGCTACGACCCTCGGCGGCCGCGTGCCGGTCAATCCTTCGGGGGGCCTCGTTCGCAAGGGACATCCGATCGGCGCGACCGGTCTTGGCCAGATCCATGAACTGGTCCAGCAGTTGCGCGGACGGTGCGGTGCGCGCCAGATCGACAGCGCGAAACTGGCCTTCGCAGAAAACGGCGGCGGCTTCATCGGCACCGATGCGGCAGCGATCGCCATGACGGTGTTGTCGCGATGACCGCGCCCGTCAGGACATTGCTGCGGATGGTACTCGACGGCGTGGCCTCGAACATGGCGACGCCGATCGTCACCTTCGTCGATATCGATCGCGAGGGCGCATTCGTCGAGGAAGCGCGCACCTATGACGACCTGCTCTTCGCGGGTCGGCAACTGGCCGGCGCGTTGCGGGGTGTCGGGATGGGCGATGGCGACGCCTTCGCTATCATCATGCGCAACCATCCCGAATTTCTCGAGGCGATGGTCGCGTCCGAGATCGCCGGAACGGTGTTCGTGCCGATCGATCCGCGCACCCGGGGCGAGAAGCTTGGCTATATGCTGCGCTTTTCACGCTGCCGGGGCGCGATCGTCTCGCGCGACGTACTGCCCCATCTCGATGCCCTGCGGGTTGGACTGCCCGATCTTGCCTGGGTCTGGGTGATCGATGGCGCGGGCGGCGACCAGGATCATCAGGCGCTGGCCGATGTCCGGGCGTCGGCGCAGCCGGTTGGCGACGTCACGCCGCGTCCGGCGGCTACGCCGATGCAGATGCTGTTCACCTCGGGCACGACCGGAGACCCGAAGGCGATCCTGGCCCCGCACGCGCGTTACTCTGCGGTCGCATCGCTTGGCCCGGTGGTCGGCCTGCAGCATGGTGACATTCTCTACACCGGCCTGTCGCTGACCCACGCCAATGCCCAGCTGATCACGCTCGGCAATGGTTTGTCCTCGCGGCTCCCCGTCATCATCAGCCGGCAGTTCACCAAGTCTCGGCTGTGGGAGATCCTGACGCGCTACGGATGCACGACGTTCAACCTGCTGGGCGGGATGGCGACCGCGATTTTCGCCGAGCCGGAGGGGCCGTTCGATCGCAAGCACAAGGTGCGCTTCGTGCTGAGCGCCGGGATGCCGGCGTCGATGTGGCGGGCCTTCGAAACGCGGTTCGGCGTCGATATCTTCGAATTTTTCGGCGCGGCCGAGGGTGGGCTTTCGCTCAACCCGCCGGGTGAGGGCCCGGTCGGCTCGATCGGCAAGCCGCCGATGGGCGGCATCTGCGAGATACTGGATGGCGATGGCGCAATTCTTGCCGCCGGAGAGGCGGGGGAGATCTGCTTTAGGAACGCCGACGGGAGCGTGGCGCCCGTCACCTATTTCGGCAACCCGGGCGCATCGGCGGCGAAGACCGAGGGCGGCTGGTTCCATACCGGCGATATCGGCTGGAAGGATGGCGACGGATGGCTGTTCTTCTCGCATCGCGACGGGCATTCGATCCGGCGCAACGGCGATTTCATCGATGGCCGCGCGATCGAGACCGCGATCGCAGCCATGCCCGGCGTGGCCGATATCTACGTCTATGGCGTGAGCACACCGGGCAATACGCCCGGAGAGAAGGAAGTGATCGCCGCGATCGTCGCGGGATCGGGCTTCGACCCTGCTGCCATAATCCCGGCCTGCGCGCGTGCGCTCGGGACGGCGAACACGCCGACGTTCCTGCAGCTCGTCGATGTCATTCCCAAGACGGCGTCGGAAAAGCCGCAGGACAGACATCTCGTCGTCATGCTTGAAGAAGGTCAATGCAGGCTGTTTGATCGGAATGGCCCAACAACATGGAATAAAGAGGAAAGGATTGCATCATGACGGCACCTGTCGTGGTTTACGGCGCCAGCGGCTACACCGGTAAGTTGATTGTCTGGCATCTGGCGCTCGCGGGAATCCCGTTCATCGCGGCCGGGCGCAGCAAGGCGCGGCTCGAAGAGCAGATGGCCAACGTGCCCGAACTGGTCGGCGCCGATTACAGCATCGCGGAAGTGGCGCATGATCGCGCGTCGCTCGCCGCCCTCTTCGAGGGCGCGAAAATCGTCTACAATGTGACGGGTCCGTTCATGCAGCTCGGCGAGCCTGTCGTGCAGGCCTGCCTCGATTCGGGCTGCCACTATCTCGACACGACGGGCGAGACCGACTGGATGGCGCTTTGCCGCGACCATTATGGCGCGCAGTTCGACGCCAAGGGGCTGCTCCTCGCGCCGGCGTCGTCCTACATGTGGGCGGCCGGAAACATCGCGGCCGAAATCGCGCTGGAGACGCCGGGCATCGACTCCCTCGACATCCTCTATCTGGCGGATTCGAGCACGAGCGTCGCATCGACCAAATCCTTCCTGCGCATGTGCACGAAGCCGCAATATTATCTCGAGCATAACGAACTCGTCATGTGGCCCTATGCCACGCCCTACGACGTCCGCTCGCCCGACCAGAACCGGATCTTCAAGGCGCTGCCGTGGGGCGGTGGCGGCGAGCCGCTCTGGTACAGGGACGATGCCCGCGTCTCCAACTGTTCGACGCTGGTCGGCTTCAAGAACCAGATCATGTTCGGCGCCGTGCTGCAGGTCCTCAAGGAATTCGAGGAGAAGTACCGGCATCTTGATTATGATGCGCAGGAGCGCACGACCAACGATCTCGGCGGTGAACTGACCCAGGTCGAACCCGATCGCGAGGATCCGGACCGGAACCGCTCGGTGATCTCATGCATCGGTCGCGGCAATATGGCCGGTGTCAGCGTGATCATGCGCGGCAATTCGCCTTACCTCCAGACCGGCGAGCTTGCCGCCGAAGCCTGCCGCCGCATCCTGGGCGGCAAGCTCCTCGCCGCCGGCTTCCAGTCGCCGGCAAAGGCCATCGGCGCCCGCAACATCCTCAATGCCTGGGCGGAGAAGGGCTATCACGCGTGGGCGGCGAGCGCCACCTGACAAGCTACTGATCGCTATCGGCGGCTGAACACCGAAGACGAGTTCAAACGATCACGGCGACTGCCATCAGTCTGGGCTGATGCGCGGGCGGAGAGCTGTGACTTTAAAGGAGAGGAACATGACCATTACAAAGAGGGGATATATCGCAACGCTTTTGACCGGTGCAGCGCTCGCTGGCCTGGCGCAGTCGGCGTTTGCCCAGACCGCACCGGCGTCGACGCCAACCGAAGCTACGCCGCAGACCGGTGACGATGCGCAAAGCGGCGCGATCGCCGACATCGTGGTGACCGCACAGAAGCGTTCGCAGAACCTTCAGAGTGTTCCTGTGGCAGTCTCTGCGATCGACAGCAACATGCTCAAGGCGAAAGGTATCACCGACACCTCCGATCTCATGGGGGCTTTGCCAAGTCTTCAGATCACGACGCCTTATGGCAAGACCCAGCCCAACTTCTCGCTCCGCGGCGTTTCGGTGGCCAACGAGTTCGCCGCGTCGACCGCCTCGCCGGTGGGCGTCTATGTCGACGAGGTCTATCAGAGCTTCCGCGCGAGCCACGGGCAGCAGCTATTCGATCTCGACCGCGTCGAGGTTCTGCGCGGCCCGCAGGGCACGCTCTATGGGCGCAACACGACCGGCGGCGCGATCAGCTTTTTCACCAAAGGCCCCGATCTGGGGCGGAACAACGGCTATCTCACACTTGGATACGGCAATTACGACACGAAGACGGCCGAAGGAGCGCTGGAACTGACGCTGGTGCCCGACGAACTCGGTATTCGTGTTGCCGGTACCTATTCGAAGGGTGACGGCTGGCTCTACAACCTTGCCCAGAACCGCCATATCGGCACCACCGACAGCCTCGCCGGGCGCGCCACCATCCGCTGGAAGCCGTCGGACCGTCTCGACATTCGCCTGAAGGTCTACGGCGCCCGCGACAATCCGCTCGCCGCGACGCCCTTCGCGCTGGGCCAATTGGCGGGTGGCCGCGACGATCTCGGCTATTCGCGTTTCGATCCGGCGCAGAACGGCGGCGCCGCGCTCGGCGACAATGAGATCAACTCCAATAGCTCCGGCCATTATTTCACCGATTCCTACGGTGCTGCGCTGACGATCAAATATGATCTGAGCGACCATCTCACGGTCACCTCGATCACCGGCTACGACCATGGCCGGTATCGCAATTCGCCGTTCGATTGCGACGGGTCACCAAACGACGTATGCTCGCTTCGCTATTATTCCAGCAGCAGCAATTTCAACCAGGATACGCGCTTCAACTATAAGGATGGGGCGTTTAACCTGACGGCCGGCCTCTATTATGGCAGGGATAAGGTTTACACACACAACCAACCCGACTTCTTCGGCGTGCTGCGACCGCTGTTGCTCGCTGCCGGCCTTCCCGGCAGCTACAGCAACCCGGCGGTCGCGACGCCGGATTCTATCGGCATCCTTCCTGCCTTTGCGCTCAACTCGTCGCTGACGCCATCCTCACCGGGCTTCTGCGCGCCCGTTCGGGTGAAGGCAGACGGGTTCCTCGACGCCCGCTCGCTAATCGCTTTGCTGACCGATATCTCGATCAACAACAGCGGCGGCGGTGGTTTCGGCGGCGCCTATTCTGCGGGCTGCCGGGCGGCTGGGGCGCCGCCCTTCAGCCCGATCCTGGGCGAGCAATATTATACGATCAATCGCCCCTCGAAGGCGATCTACGCCGACGCGAGCTACGACATCACCGACAAACTGACCTTCACTGGGGGCCTTCGCTATACCTGGGACAAGATCAAATATCAGGATGGACGCACGATCCTCTATGACCTGTCGGGTCAGAATATCGTCGCGAGCACCATTCCTTACAGTTTCCCCTATAATCCGAACCTTCCGGCGGTGAACTTGTCGGAAAAGGCCAACCGACTGACCGGCCGCGCCAACCTCAGCTACAAATTCACCGACCAGATCATGGGCTATGTCCAATATAGCCGCGGATATCGTGCCGGCAGCTATAACGGTCTTGCCTATCAGGGTCTGAACCAGGTCTATTATATCCAGCCGGAGACGGTGAACGCCTATGAAGCGGGCCTCAAGACCCGCTTCTTCGACCGGCACGTCCAGCTCAACCTGGCCGGCTTCTACTATGACTACCAGAACCAGCAGTTCACGCAGGTGATCGGCGCCACGACCTTCACGCGCAGCGGCAACGGCCGGCTGTTCGGCGGCGAGGCGGAACTGACCGTGCAGCCGACGCGGCGACTGCGTCTGGATGCTTCGCTCGGACTTCTCGACACCAAATATACGGGCAACACGATCGATCCCACCAATTCGAGCAGCGCCACTTTGCCGATCAACGGCAACCCGTTCCCCAACGCCTCCAAGGTCACCTTCTCGTCGTCGGTCGACTGGGTCGCCTATGAGCAGGGCAACAACAAGATGCGCCTGCACGGCGACACCACCTATGTCGGGAAATATTATTTCGACCCGTTCAAGAACTATGGTCAGTCGCCGTGCGACCAACCCGCTCCCGGCTATAATGTCTTGCAGGCCGGGCCTGCCATCGCCTGCGGCAATCCGGGATACTGGCTGTTCAACGGCCGCGTTTCCTACGAAACGCCGAACTGGTCGCTCGCCGTCTGGGGCAAGAACCTCACGAACAAATATTATTATAATTACGGGCTCAACATCAACATCTTCGGGCTCGACTACCTGAATCGCGGCATGCCGCGCACCTATGGTGTCGAACTGACAGCCCGCTTCTAACATTGCCGGGGCTGGTACGGCCCGGATCCACGGATCCGTACCGTACCGGCTCGGGGAAATCACATGATCAATCAGAAGAGACGAAACGATGGCTGTTAAACTCGAGAACAAGGTCGCGATTGTCACCGGTGGCGCTCGCGGAATTGGCAACGCCACCTGCCGCGCACTGGCGCTGGAGGGGGCCGCCATCATCGTCACAGACGTGATCGTCGAAGAGGGAGAGGCGCTCGCCGCCAGCCTCGCAGATGACGGGCATAAAGCGGTCTTCCGGCGACAGGATGTCACGTCGGAGGTGGAGTGGGACGAGATCTTCGCCGCCGCCCCCTTCGGCCCGATCGACATACTCGTGAATAACGCCGGCATCGGCATTCCAGGGTCGATCGAGGATCAGAGCTTCGCCGACTGGCGCCGGACGATGGCCGTCAACCTCGATGCCGTCTTTCTCGGCACGCGAGCCGCCGTCCGGCACATGAAGGAGCGCGGCGGCGTCATCGTCAATGTGTGCTCGATCGAGGGCAACGTGGGCAACCCGCATGTTCCCGCCTATAATGCTTCGAAGGGCGGCGTTCGCCTTCTCACCAAATCGGCGGCGCTCCATTGCGCGCGGTCGGGCTATCCGCTTCGAATCAACAGCCTGCATCCGGGTTATGTTGCGACACCGCTGGTCGAAAACGCCCTTCCGGACCTGCCGGAAGATTTTGCCGCCAAAGCGCTCGAGCGCACTCCGATGGGCCGGTTCGGCGAGACGGACGAGATCGCGCGCACCGTCGTGTTCCTGGCCTCGGAAGACGCCAGCTACATGACCGGCGCGGAACTGGTCGTCGACGGGGGCTATACCGCATGAGCTCCGGGGCATTTCTAGCGGTCGTCATCGACCGTGACGACAGCGGCCACTCGGCAACGCTCCGACAGATCCACGTCAGCGCTCTGCCTCCCGGTGACGTGCTCGTGCGGGTCGAGGCCTCGACCGTCAACTACAAGGACGGTCTCCTCCTCTCCGGTGCCATTCCGCTGATCCAGTCATTCCCGATGGTGCCCGGCATCGACCTCGCCGGCACGGTCGAGTCGAGCGAGCATCCCGCCTGGCGCCCCGGGGACCGGGTCGTCGCCAATGGCTGGGGTCTGGGCGAGCGGCATTGGGGTGGCTATGCCGGCAAGTGCCGACTGAACGGCGATTGGCTGATCGCCTGCCCCGACCGCTTCTCGTCAAAGCAGGCGATGGCGATCGGCACCGCTGGCTATACCGCGATGCTCTGTGTCCTCGCGCTCGAACGCCAAGGCGTGCGCCCCGGACATGGCGAGATATTGGTCACGGGTGCCAGTGGCGGGGTCGGCAGCATTGCGATCTCGCTGCTCGCCCGTCGCGGATATGAAGTGGTCGCCGCCACCGGGCGCCTTTCGGAAGAACCCTATCTGCGCCACATCGGCGCCGCGTCCTTGATCGACCGTTCAGAGTTCGCGGCCGGCGGCGCACCCTTGCAGCAGGAACGATGGGCGGGCGCGGTCGACACTGCCGGCAGCCATACGCTGGCCAATATCTGCGCATCGCTTCGCTATGGCGGCACGGTCGCTGCCACCGGCATCGCCCAGGGGACGGATTTCCCGGCGACCATATACCCGCTGGCGCTACGCGGTATCACCATCTGCGGCGTCGACAGCGTCAACGCCCCGGTCGGCTTGAGGCAGCAGACCTGGGCGGCGCTTGCCGAGGAACTAGACCTCGACCTTCTGGCGAGCATGACTAGCGAGATCGCCCTTACCGACGTGATCGGGAAGGCGCCGACAATTCTCGCTGGCAATGTGCGTGGACGAATCGTCGTGGAGATCGAAGTATGAAAGAGGCGCGGAAATCGATCTTCATCACCGGTGCTGCGTCCGGAATCGGACGGGAGAGCGCGCGGATCTTCGCCGCGAACGGCTGGCGCGTAGGGCTGTGCGATAGGGATGTGACCGCGCTCGATGCCCTGCGCGACGAACTCGGCGAAGCGGCGCCGATCCACCTCGCCGATGTGCGCGACCCAACCGCGCTGTCCGACGCGCTTGCCGCCTTCAGTGAGGGCGCAGGAGGGCTCGATGTGCTGTTCAACTGCGCCGGTATCCTCGAAATGCGCGCCTTCGCCGACACAGAGCTGAGCCGGCTGAAGGCTGTCGTCGATGTCAATGTGCTGGGGGTCGTCAACGGCATCCACGCGGCTCTCCCTTGGCTCCGCAAGGGGTGTGATCCGCATATTGTGAACATGTCCTCGGTCTCGGCGATCTACGGCATTCCCGAGGAGGCGATCTATTCGGCGAGCAAGTTCGCCGTGCGTGGCCTGACCGAGGCCCTTAACATCGAGCTGGAGGGGGCAGGTATCTGGGTCAGCGACGTCATGGTCGCCTATGTCGCGACGCCGATGGTCTTGGAGGCATCGAACAAGGCGAAATCGGTCGATATCCTCGGCGTCAATGTCCACCCGGCGCAGGTTGCTCAAACCGTCTATGCCGCCGCGACAGGTCGCAAAGTTCACTGGTTCGTGACGGATGCGGACAACGCGGTGGCAGCACAGATTGATGAGACACCCTGGGAGAGTCGGCGGGAGATTGCGAGGGCGATCGCAGGCTTCTGACCAGATTTTTTGGTGCGCCCGTGCGTCGGGGAGGAACCCGGCACCGCTGCCTCGCCAGCGATGGAGCGAGGGATATGAGAGAGAGTGCGTGTGTGATTGGCTATGAAACTGTCAAACGGATGATTGATTACAATGTGAAGCCCCTGATCTGCCCCCACCGAGTGGACCGATTGGTTTGTTAGTGGATTAAGCCGATCGCCGCCATATCCGGACGGAGGTGGAGCGAAGCGGAACCGGAGGCCGGATATGGCGGTGTCGCCGTTTCCGGTGCCGGTGGTCGGTATCCCAGACTGCTATGCGGGCGGACGGTGTTGTAATGCCGTCGCCAGGCTTCGATCAGCACCTTGGCTTCGGCGAGGCTGTAGAAGATCTCGCCGTTGAGCAGTTCGTCGCGAAGCGATCCATTGAAGCTTTCGTTATAGCCATTCTCCCATGGTGATCCCGGCGTGATG
>QFPK01000060.1 GCA_003248865.1 Sphingomonas sp. | reverse complement strand
AACGTCTCGGTCGAATGATCGATGATATAGGCGCCGCGCGAGAGATCCGGTTGCGCCGCCTGTCCCAGGTCCACCGTGCACCGGTAGCCTCGCTCGCGCAGGAAGAAGTCGCGAGTGATCTGCGTGGCGCAGATGCCGGTCCCGAAGAGCCGGGTCTGCGGTAAGGGCGACAGGCCGGTGTTGACACCATTGCGAAAGCTGGTGACCCCGTCCACCACTTCGTCCTGCAACCGACATGTATCGATCGAAGCATAGGCGCCGCAGGTGTCGACGAGCTGCTCGGTCGTCTTGCAACCCGCGTCGACCTTCGCCTCGATCGACGCATAGGCTTCGCCGCCATCGGCAACCGCGACACGCAGCCAGATGTCGTGATCGCTCTGTGTCATCCGCGAGGTGAGATCGAGGCCGGGGTAGACATAGAAGGCGCCCTTCTTCTCGCATTTGCCGGGCGGCAAGCCCGTCCCGGTCCAGCTTTGCGGACCCGATCCGACCAGTTCGCCATCGACCCGGATCTGGGCCCAGTCGTCAGCACCGAAGCGGGTCAGCAGCACCTGCTGGAGCCGGTCGACGTCCTTGACGCGCAGCGTCATGTGGAAATCGAAGATCGAGCAGGAACCGCCCGAGAGGCTGTTGTCCGCGGGCGAGCCCATCACGAAGGTCAGATTGTCGGCGCTCGAGGCATAGGTCGCATAGCCGCCCGAGACCCGATCGATGATCTTGTCCGCGGTGATTTCCTCCTGCGTGATCTGCCGGGTGATCGTGCAATTCCGGCTCACCTGCGACGTGCCGGCGCCGGTCGAGGAAGCCGAGAGCGCCTGGAAAACGCTACTCGCCTGGGCGGCGGCATAGGCGTCGCCGGCAATGGCGTTCGGATGAGCCTTATACGCGGTGGCCCCGATCTGGGGCTGCGCCGCGCAGGCGGTTGTCTGCGCGCCGGTGTAGCGGATGACCGGCCCGTCGATGGACGCTTGCGCGATGCCGACCCGCGCATCGGCGTTGGTGAGCGCGCCGACGACCCCACCGCCAAGGTCCTTGAGCACGGAGGCCATGTTGCCCCAGACCAGATTGCTGCCGCAGCTGTTGTTGACGCAGTAACAGCCGGCGAGATCGGTCAGTTCGACCTCGCTGAGCTTGAGCGATCCCGACGCCGATGTGTCCCAGCGGAAAAAGCGGCAGGCGTCCCAGCTGCCGGGCGTACAGGAGATGATCCCGTTGGCGCAGATGCCCGAGGCAGGAACGGGCAGGGTCAGCGCCTCGTCGAAACTGCCGTCGAGATCCCTGTCGCGCGAGATTCTGAGCGTGCCGATATCGCCGGTCGCATTGGGCTGGGCGAGCAGTTCCAGCAATGTCGCGGTCTTCTGGCAGGCCAGGTTGGGCGTGAACGTCTTCGAGGAATCGACCGTGCTAATCGTCTGCCCGGCAAGACCCGGGGTCACATAATTCTCGAGAATGGCATCGCTGTCCGCGCTTTTCTCGCGCGCGGCGGCCGCGGCGGCACGAGCCCGGTCTTCCGCCGTCTGCGCATGTGCAGGAGCGGGCAGGCACAGCGCCGCGACAAGAGCGAGGGCAGGACGCCTCATGGCCGGATCTCGCTCGGTATGATCAGCCGGGAACCGCAGCGCAACCGGAACAGAAGCACCTCGCCAACGGGCGCGGCGAGCTCGGCGCGAAACACTGCCTGTCCTTCAAAAACGGTCAGCGTGGCCACGACGACAGACGGCGAGGAGGGGCGCACCGCCTGTCCATCGCCTGTATTCACGGCCACGCCGACCGCCCGACCAGCGCCGCAGGGGGGATGCGACGCCGGCCTAACCGCATGGGGAACACCCGGCGCAATGGAATGACGGGCAAGCCATCGGCTGTTCCCGGGCGATTCCATGTGGTCAGGGAAAGAAGGACCGGTCATGGCGTCGAGACCCCGGCGCAGCAGATCGTCTTCTCAAACAGCATGAATTGGGCATTGTCCTTGCCCGGCGCATGCTTGGCACTGGTCCAGAGCGCGCCGGGACGGCCGACATTGACGCACTGGCTGCCCTTGACCGGTTCCATCAGCTGGAACTTGTAGCGGCTCTTGGTCCACACCGGCTGGGGAATGAAGGAACAGCCATCCGCCGAACTGACGGTGAGCGCGCCGAGCCGGCCCATCATGAAGACGCCGCGGGCGGCAAGGCCGGCCCAGGCCTCGACGCTGTCCCCGAAATGAATATCGCCGGCGATGGGATAGGTCGCGCCCCAGCTGCCCATGCACCAGAACAGCGGATCGACGACCTTGCCCGCGGCGGCCGCGGCGCTGTCGGCCATGCAGGCGAGGCCCGCCGCCGGATTGCCG
>QFPK01000017.1 GCA_003248865.1 Sphingomonas sp. | reverse complement strand
AGCTCTCTTGCCCCTGACGGTATATGCGTTTTTCGGTTGAGACAAGACGCGCCATACCGCCAGCCATACCGTCAAACGGGAGGCTAACCCGGCGATAGATGCTGAAAGTCTCGGAAAGATTTTTCCAGCATTTTCATTGGCTTATGTCGTATTGTAGCGTGATTTCGGATACGCCCGGAGGGGCAAAAATTATTCCCACTCGATCGTGCCGGGGGGCTTCGAGGTGTAGTCGTAGACGACCCGGTTGATGCCGCGCACCTCGTTCACGATGCGGGTGGCGACGCGGCTGAGGAAGGCGGGTTCGAAGGGGTAGATGTCTGCCGTCATGCCGTCGACGCTGGTGACGGCGCGGAGGGCGCAGACGCGGTCGTAGGTGCGGCCGTCGCCCATGACGCCCACCGTGCGCACCGGCAGCAGCACAGCGAAGGCCTGCCAGATCGCGTCGTAGAGGCCCGCCGAGCGGATTTCCTCGAGGTAGATGGCGTCGGCGAGGCGGAGGATGTCGCAGGCTTCCTTGCTGACTTCGCCGGGGATGCGGATGCCGAGGCCCGGTCCCGGGAAGGGGTGGCGGCCCACGAATACCTCGGGGAGGCCCAGTTCGCGGCCCAGCGCACGGACTTCATCCTTGAACAGTTCGCGCAAGGGCTCCACCAGCGCCATGTCCATCCGTTCCGGCAGGCCCCCGACATTGTGGTGGCTCTTGATGGTGACGGAGGGGCCGCCGATGAAGCTGACGCTTTCGATTACATCCGGATAGAGTGTGCCCTGCGCCAGGAACTTGGCGCCGCCGATCTTCTTCGCCTCCGCCTCGAACACCTCGACAAAAGTCTTACCGATGAACTTGCGCTTGGCTTCGGGGTCTGAGACGCCCGCGAGGCCGGTGAGAAAAAGCTCTTCCGCATCCACATGGACCAGCGGGATGTTGTAATGGTCGCGGAACAGCTGCACGACCTGTTCGGCTTCGTGCAGGCGCATCAGGCCATGGTCCACGAACACGCAGGTGAGCTGTTCACCGATGGCCTCGTGGATCAGCACGGCGGCGACCGCCGAATCCACCCCGCCCGACAGGCCGCAGATCACCTTGCCCTGCCCCACCTGGGCGCGGATTTCGGCGATCTTGGTCTCGCGGAAGCTAGCCATGCTCCAGACCGGCTTGGCGCCCGCGACGCGGAGCACGAAATTCTCGATCAGCGCCCGGCCGTCGGGCGTGTGCACGACTTCAGGATGGAACTGCACGCCGTAGAGCGCGCGGGCTTCGTCTGCGATGAAGGCATAGGGCGCGCCTTCGGAGGCCGCGACCACTTCGAAGCCGTCGGGCAGGCTGTCCACACGGTCACCGTGGCTCATCCACACCAGATGCTGGGCGCCGTCTGTCCAGACGCCTTCGAACAGGCGGCAGGGGGCGACCACCTTCACTTCGGCGCGGCCGAACTCACGGGTGCTGCCCGGCGAGACCTGCCCACCCAGCGCCTTCACCATCGCCTGCTGGCCATAGCAGATGCCGAGAACCGGAACGCCTGCCGCCAGCACGTCCGTCGGCAGTTCGGGCGAGCCGCCCTCCGTGACGCTGGCGGGGCCGCCGGAGAGGATGATCGCCTTCGGATCGAGGCGTTCCAGCGCGGCCTTTGCGGCGTGGAAAGGCACCACCTCGCAATAGACATGGGCCTCGCGCACGCGGCGGGCGATCAGCTGGGTCACCTGGCTCCCGAAGTCGAGAATCAGGATGGTATTGGCTTGGGCTTCGGCAGAGACTGACATGGCGGGGCCATAAAGCAGGGCCCCGATTACAACAAGGCGCCTTCAACAAGGCGGGTCCGGGGAGAGGCAGATGGCGGACATCCATGGCACAGCCGATTCGGGCTATGCGGCGCGATCCGAAACCTATGTGAGCGGGCGGCCGGGTTATCCGCCGGATGTGGCGGGGTGGCTGAGCGAGGTGCTGGGGGTTCGGGCGGGAACGCGCGTGCTGGATCTGGGGGCCGGGACCGGGAAATTCCTGCCCTGGCTGCTGCAGGCCGGCGCGGATGTGATTGCGGTGGAGCCCGTGGCCGAGATGCGGGCGCGGCTGGCCGAGGCCTATCCGCAGGTGCAGGCGCTGGACGGCACGGCCGAGCGCATCCCGCTGCCGGACGAATCGATCAATGCGGTTGTCTGCGCACAAGCCTTTCACTGGTTCGCGACGGCGCTGGCGCTGGCGGAAATCCGCCGCGTGCTGAAACCGGGTGGCCGGCTGGGGCTGATCTGGAATGTCCGCGATGAGCGGGTCGGGTGGGTTGCGCGGCTGAGCGCCATCACCGACCCGCATCAGGGCGATGCACCGCGCTATCGCAGCGGCGAGTGGCGACGTCCGTTTCCGGCGGACGGCTTCACCTTCATCGGCGAGGCGCATTTCCGCAACAGCCATGTCGGCAGCGCGGAGGATGTGATTGTCGGCCGGACGCTTTCCGTCAGCTTTATCGCGGCCTTGCCGGCCGCGACGCAGGACGCCGTGGTTCGCGAGGTGCGGGCGCTGATCGCGGCGACCCCTGAGCTTTCGGGGCCGGAGGTCGCCTTTCCCTATGAGACGGCCGCCTATGCCTGGAAGCGAAGCGACTGAACGCTCAGGCCGCTTCCGGCACCACGATCTTTTGCAGAACGGCTTTCCATTCCGGGGTCAGCTGCTTGGGGCGGCGGCCTTCGCGGTCCACATAGACATGGACGAAGAAGCCCTCTGCGGCCGGTGTGGAGCTGCCCTTCACGAACAGGCCGATCTCGTAGCGGACGGAGCTGTTGCCGACCCGGCTGACGGCGATCCCGGCCTGCACTTCCTCGGGGAAGGCGACGGGGCGGGCATAGGTGCAGCCGGTTTCCACGACGAGGCCGATCATCGGCCCCTTCTCGATGTCGAGCAGGCCATGCTCCACCAGCCAGGCGTTCACCGCCGTGTCGAAGAAGCTGTAGTAGACCACATTGTTCACATGGCCGTAGACGTCGTTGTCCATCCAGCGGGTCGCGATGGGGCGCCATGCCTTGTAGTAACCGCGTGGGCGCATTTCCCGTTTGCCAGCCATAAGCGACTTTCCCCGTTCACTTTTTATCGACTCTGCTGGTTACTAGCGCAAGTGAAGGGGGATTGGGAACCGGCTTGTTGCAGTGCGGCAGGAATCTCCGGGCAAAGAAAAGGCCCGAAAAGTGATCCACCTTCCGGGCCTTCAATCTTTCACGAGCCGAAACTCAGGTGATCAGGCGGCTTCCGCCGCGGGCCTGATTTAAGCGGCTTCCGCCACCGGGCCCGAATCCTGGCCCTTGGCGGCCACGTCGCGGTCCACGAACTCGATCACGGCCATAGGGGCCTGATCCGAGGCGCGGAAGCCGGCCTTCAGCACGCGCACATAACCGCCGGGGCGGCCAGCGTAGCGCGGGGCCAGCACGTCGAACAGCTTCTTCAGCTGCACATCGTCCTGCAGGCGGGCGTCGGCCAGACGGCGGTTGGAAAGACCGCCCTTCTTGGCAAGCGTGACCAGCTTTTCGATATAGGGGCGAAGTTCCTTCGCCTTCGGCAGCGTGGTGGTGATCTGCTCATGCTTGATCAGCGAAGCCGACATGTTCTTCAGCATCGCGATGCGATGTTCGGTGGTGCGGCCGAGCTTCCGATGGGCAACCTTGTGACGCATAATCCAGTCTCCGTTCGTAAAGGGGCCGTCTCAGGTACCCCGATCCACGCTTGCTTGGCCCCAAGCGCTTTGGGCGTTTGCCCCGGAGCCTTCGGCCCCGGGGTTGTTGTTCGATCAGAATTCCTGCTCGAGCTTCTTGGCGAGATCCTCGATGTTCTCGGGCGGCCAGCCCGGGATATCCATGCCGAGGCGCAGGCCCATGGAGGCGAGCACTTCCTTGATCTCGTTCAGGCTCTTGCGGCCGAAGTTCGGCGTCCGGAGCATTTCCGGTTCCGACTTCTGCACCAGATCCCCGATGTAGATGATGTTGTCGTTCTTCAGGCAGTTGGCCGAACGGACGCTGAGTTCCAGCTCGTCCACCTTCTTCAGAAGGTTGCGGTTCATCATCACGTCGGTCGGCGCTTCGTCCACGGCGCCGGCCACCGGAGCGGCTGCGACCGGGCGGGCTGCCGGCTCTTCGAAGTTGATGAACAGCTGCAGCTGATCCTGAAGGATGCGCGCGGCATAGCCGACCGCATCTTCCGGCGCCACGGACCCGTCGGTCTCGACCGTCAGCGTGAGCTTGTCATAGTCGAGGTCCTGGCCGACCCGGGTGGGCTCGACCTTGTAGGCGACCTGACGAACGGGCGCATAGAGCGCGTCCACCGGGATCAGCCCGATCGGGGCGTCGGCCGGACGGTTCTGCGCGGCGGGCACATAGCCCTTCCCCGTCTGCACCGTCAGTTCCATGTTGAAGGTCGCGCCTTCGTCCAGCGTGCAGATCACGAGATCCGGGTTGGAAATCTCGATGTCGCCCGTGACCGCGATCTGGCCGGCGGTGACTTCGCCGGGGCCGGAAGCGGAGAGCGACAGGCGCTTCACCTGATCGCCCTGCATCTTCACGACAACCTGCTTCACGTTCAGCACGATGTCGGTCACGTCCTCGCGCACGCCGGGCAGCGAGGAGAATTCATGAAGCGCGCCGTCGATCTTGATCGCCGTCACTGCCGCGCCCTGCAGGCTCGACAGCAGCACACGCCGCAGCGCGTTGCCCAGCGTAAGCCCGAAGCCGCGCTCCAGCGGCTCGGCCACGAACAGCTTCTTGCTCGCCGTTCCGCCGGCCTTCACGTCCAGCGCGTTCGGCTTCTTCAGTTCCTGCCAATTCTTCGCATAGGCTGCTGACACGATGTTCTCACCTTTGCCTTTGCGCGGGAAGGCCCGTCGGCCCCCAGCGCGTGTGTTCGTGCCCTTCAGGCGACCCTTGCTTGCCCAACCCTGGTTGTCCGGGGCGGATCGGCGGGGTCGCGGTCGCGCGGGCGGTGGGCACCGCCCGCGCGAAGTCGCGAGATCGTCAGACCCGGCGGCGCTTCGGCGGACGCACCCCGTTGTGCGGGATGGACGTGACGTCGCGGATCGCCGTGATCTGGAAGCCAACGGCCTGCAGCGCGCGCAGAGCGGATTCACGACCCGAACCCGGGCCCTTCACTTCCACTTCCAGCGTGCGGACGCCATGTTCCGCGGCCTTCTTGCCCGCATCTTCGGCCGCGACCTGCGCGGCGTAAGGCGTGGACTTGCGGCTGCCCTTGAAGCCCATCGTGCCGGCGGACGACCAGGCAATCGCATTGCCCTGAGCGTCGGTGATGGTGATCATGGTGTTGTTGAAGCTGGCGTTCACATGCGCGACGCCGGCCGTGATGTTCTTGCGCTCACGGCGCTTCAGCCTTTCGGGTGCGCGTGCCATTACTTCTTCTTCCCTGCGATCGGCTTCGCCTTACCCTTGCGGGTACGGGCGTTGGTGTGGGTGCGCTGGCCGCGGACCGGCAGGCCCTTGCGGTGACGCAGGCCGCGATAGCAGGCCAGGTCCATCAGGCGCTTGATGCTCATCGCGGTGTCGCGACGAAGATCGCCTTCAACCGTATAGTCCCGGTCGATCGTTTCGCGGATCGCCAGCACTTCGGCGTCGGTCAGGTCCTGCACGCGACGCTCGGGCGGGAAGCCCAGCTTGGTGGTGATTTCCTTGGCGCTGGTGCGGCCAATTCCGTGAATATAAGTCAGCGCGATTTCCACGCGCTTGTTGGTGGGGATATTGACCCCTGCGATACGTGCCACAAACTGCTCCTGCTCCACGGGCGCCTTGGGCCGGGCGCTCCATCTCTATGCGTGCCGCATCCCCGCAAATGTGAAACCTGGCCGCCCATAGGTTCGGGGCAACGGCTGCACGCGCGCGGGAATCGGAAGAGGCGTCGCTATAGAGGTCGCGCACGACTGTCAAGGGCGCGGGACCGATAATTCGCCGGCTGTCAAGCCTGTTTGACAGGCTCCGCCGGCACGTCGTCGAGGATTGCCGCGATCTGGGCGGAAACCTCGTCCATCTCCGCCATGCCATCGACATGCCGGACCAGCCCTCGCGCCGCATAGACGGGGAGGATCGGCGCGGTCTTCGCCCGATATTCCGCCATGCGGGTGCGCACCGTTTCCTCATTGTCGTCCGGGCGGCGCTTGAATTCGGTGCTGCCGCACTTGTCGCAGACGCCGGCCAGCTTCGTCGGCTTGAAGCGGTCGTGATAGCCTTCGCCGCACTGCGCGCAGGTGAAACGACCGGTGATGCGGTCCACCAGTGCGTCTTCGTCCACCACCAGCTCGATCACATGATCCAGCTTGCGGCCGCGCGTTTCCAGCAGGCCGTCCAGCAGGTCCGCCTGCCGCTCCGTGCGGGGATAGCCATCGAAGATCACGCCCTTCTCAAGCGGGATGCCATCCAGATGCTCGCCCAGAATCTCGGCCATCAGTTCGTCGGGGAACAGCTTGCCGGCCTTCATGATCTCGTCGGCTAGCTTGCCCACCTCCGTCCCGGCCTTCACCGCGGCACGCAGGATGTCCCCCGTAGAGAGCTGGACCATGCCCCGGCTTTCCACCAGACGACTGGCCTGCGTGCCCTTGCCGGCGCCCGGAGGCCCCAGCAGGATGATGTTCGTGCCTTCTGTTCCCCCCGTCGCGTTCAACGTCGTCCCCCCGTCCGCAGCTTCGCCTTCTTGATCAGGCCTTCATACTGGTGCGCCAGCAAATGGCCCTGGATCTGGGCAACCGTGTCCATCGTCACGTTCACCACAATCAGCAGCGACGTGCCCCCCAGATAAAAGGGAATTGCCATCTGACTGATCAGGAACTCGGGGAGAAGACAGACCAAGGTCAGGTAGGCCGCGCCGATGACGGTGATGCGGGTCAGAACGAAGTCGAGATATTGCGCGGTCTTCTCACCGGGGCGGATGCCCGGCACGAAACCGCCCTGCTTTTTCAGGTTCTCGGCAGTTTCCTCCGGGTTGAACACCACAGCGGTGTAGAAGAAACTGAAGAAGATGATGCCGCCGGCATAAAGCGCCATGTAGAGCGGTGCGCCATGCTGCAGCGAAGTGGTAACGCTGAGCAGCCAGTCCGGTCCACCTTCCTGGCCCATAAACTGTGCGACCGTGAGCGGCAGCAGCAACAGCGACGAGGCGAAGATCGGCGGGATCACGCCGGCCGTGTTCAGCTTCAGCGGCAGGTGGCTGGTATCGCCCTGGAACATGCGATTGCCCTGCTGGCGCTTTGGATACTGGATCGGCACTCGGCGCTGCGCACGCTCCATCAGGCAGATGAAGGCAATGACGCCAAGGCCGACAATCAGCACGGCGAGAATGAAGCCCGCGGAGATGGCGCCGGTGCGGCCTTGTTCGAACAGGCCGCCGATCGCGACGGGAACCTGCGCAACGATGCCGGCCATGATAATGAGCGAAATGCCGTTGCCGATGCCGCGGCTGGTGATCTGCTCACCCAGCCACATCAGGAACAGCGTGCCGCCCAGCAGCGTGATGATGGTGGAGATGCGGAAGAACCAGCCCGGATCGATCACGGCGGAGACGCCGGAGGACGCACCCCAGCTTTCAAGGCCGACGGCGATGCCATAGCCTTGGAAGATGGTGAGCACGACGGTGCCGAAACGGGTATATTGGTTCAGCTTCTTCCGGCCGCTTTCGCCTTCCTTCTTCAACGCCTTCCAGGGCTCGTAGATGGAGCCCATCAGCTGCACCACGATGGAGGCGGTGATATAGGGCATGATGCCAAGCGCGATGATCGACATCCGCTCCAGCGCACCGCCCGAAAACATGTTGAAGAAATCGAGCATGCCGCCGGAGGTGCGATTGAACAGCTCGGACAGGGCCTGCGGGTCGATGCCGGGCAGCGGCACGAAGGAGCAGAGCCGGAAAACGATCAAAGCGCCCACGGTGAACCACAGGCGCTTCTTCAGGTCAGTCGCCTTGGAGAAGTTGGCGAAGCTCAGATTCTGGGCAAGGGAGTCGGCGGCTGTCGCCATGGTCTCATCCTGTCTGGGGCCGTTACCTGTCCGGATCAACACCTGACCAGGCCGGCACGCGGCACGCCGTGATCGCCCTCCCACAGACGGGGAAGCGCCACATCGGGATGGGATGTAGGCGCTGACCCCCGTCTTGGGAAGGCCGGAGCTTAGGCCTCAGCCGCAACCTTTTTGGCGGGCAGCGTGATCGAGCCGCCGGCCGCTTCCACGGCTGCCTTGGCAGAGCCGGTGACGCCGGCCACATGCAGGTCCAGCTTGGTCTTCAGTTCGCCCTTGCCCAGCAGACGGACACCGTCCTTGGGCTGGGTGACGAGGCCGGCGGCCTGCAGGGCTGCGAGATCAACCGGCTTCGACGCATCGAGGCGGCCGGCTTCAACGGCGCGCTGCAGGGCACCGATGTTGACTTCGCTGTACTCGACCCGGTTCGGCTTGTTGAAGCCGCGCTTCGGCAGGCGCATGTGCAGCGGCATCTGGCCGCCTTCGAAGCCCTTGATGGCCACGCCGGACCGGCTCTTCTGGCCCTTCTGGCCGCGACCGCTGGTCTTGCCCAGGCCGGAACCGATGCCGCGACCGACGCGCACGCGGTCAACACGGGCGCCGGGGTTGTCGTTGATTTCGTTCAGTTTGGTCATTGCACTCGCTTTCGCTTTGTTCGCGCAGTGACGGAGAAAGGCTTCAGCCTTCCACCGACACCAGATGCTTCACCTTGGCGATCATGCCGCGCACCTCGGGGGTGTCCTGCAGTTCACGCGTCCGGTTCATCTTGTTGAGGCCCAGGCCCACCAGGGTGGCGCGCTGGTCCTTGGTGCGGCGGATCGGCGAACCGGTCTGCGTTACCTTGATGGTCTTTGCTTCAGCCATTGTCACTCTCCTCAGGCGACAACCGCGTCGGCGTCGGCCGCGGCCTGAGCCGGGCTGATGTCGCCGCGACGGGCCAGCAGGTCCGCCACCTTCTTGCCGCGCCGTTGAGCAACCGTCCGCGGGGAGGTTTGCTCTTCCAGCGCCGCGAAGGTCGCGCGCACCATGTTGTAGGGGTTGTTGGAACCGGTCGACTTGGAAACCACGTCGGCCACGCCCAGGCTTTCGAACACGGCGCGCATCGGGCCGCCCGCGATGATGCCGGTACCGGCAGTCGCCGAGCGGACATGCACCTTGCCGGCGCCGAAATGGCCGTAGCCGTCATGATGCAGCGTGCGGCCTTCGCGCAGCGGAACGCGGATCATCGCCTTCTTGGCAGCCGCAGTCGCCTTGGAAATGGCTTCCGGCACTTCGCGCGCCTTGCCATGACCGAAGCCGACACGGCCCTTGCCGTCGCCCACGACGACCAGCGCCGCGAAGCCGAAGCGCTTGCCGCCCTTCACCGTCTTCGAGACGCGGTTGATGTGGACCAGCTTCTCGATCAGCTCCTGGCCTTCTTCGCCTTCGGCAGCGCGCGGTTCGCGACGGCGACGGTCGCCATCGCGGCCACCCCGTTCACCACCACGGCCACGGCCGCCCTGGCCGCCCTGCCCGCCGGGGCCACGGCCGCCGCGTCCGCGACGCTCTTCCTGCGGAGCCGCTTCGGCCGCAGGAGCTTGGGTATCGATCACGTCGTCAGCCATATCAGAACTCCAGTCCGCCTTCGCGGGCGGCATCGGCGAGCGCCTTGACGCGGCCGTGGAAAATGAAGCCGCCACGGTCGAACACGACCTTGGAGACACCCGCCGCCTTGGCGCGTTCCGCCAGCAGCTTGCCGATGGTGACGGCAGCAGCGACGGTTGCGCCGGTGCCGGCGAAATCCTTTTCAAGCGTCGAGGCGGCAGCCAGCGTCTTGCCGGCCGCATCGTCGATCACCTGCGCATAGATATGCTGCTGCGACCGATGCACGGACAGACGAGGACGGCCACCGGCCTTGGCGACGAGGGCGGTGCGCACGCGGCGCCGACGAGCCTCGAACGGGGAAAGATGCTTCACCATTACTTCTTCTTCCCTTCCTTGCGGAAGATGAACTCGCCGCGATACTTGATGCCCTTGCCCTTGTAGGGCTCCGGCTTGCGCCAGCGACGGATCTCGGCGGCAACCTGGCCGACCTTCTGACGGTCGGACCCGGTGATTTCCACCGTGGTCTGATCCGGCGTCTTGATCGTGATGCCGTCCGGAATCTCGTAGTTGACGTCGTGGCTGTAGCCCAGCTGCAGCTTCAGCGTCTTGCCGGCGACCGAAGCGCGATAGCCGACGCCGGTGATTTCCAGCACCTTGGTGAAGCCGTCGGAGACGCCCACCACCAGGTTGGAAACCAGCGTGCGCTGCATGCCCCAGAAGGCACGGGCGCGCTTGGTGTCGTTCGCGGGGTTCACCCGAATCTCTCCGGCGTCGATCGCATAGGCGATGTCGTCGGCCAGCGACATGGAGAGAGTGCCCTTCGGGCCCTTCACTTCCATGATCCCGCCGTTGATCGAGGCCTGCACTCCGGCAGGAATCGCGACGGGCTTCTTTCCAATGCGGCTCATGATCAGAACACCTGGCAGAGAACTTCGCCGCCGACGTTCTCGGCGCGGGCTTCCGCGTCGGAGAGAACGCCCTTCGGCGTGGAGACGATGGTGATTCCAAGGCCGTTCTTCACGCGCGGCAGCTCGGTGGCGCCGGCGTAGACGCGGCGGCCGGGCTTCGAGACGCGCGACAGATGCTGGATCGCCGGCTGGCCTTCGAAATACTTCAGCTCGATGCGGATGTTCGCCTGCGGGCCCGAGGTCTCCTCGTTGGAGTAGCCACGGATATAGCCTTCGCGCTGCAGCACATCGAGAACGGAGGCCCGAAGCCGGGACGCGGGCGTGAGCACGCTGTCCTTCTTGGCGGACTGGCCGTTGCGGATGCGGGTGAGCATATCACCCAGGGGATCGGTCATGTTCATCTGTCGGCCCTTACCAGCTCGACTTCGTAACGCCGGGAATCAGGCCCTTGTTGGCCAGTTCACGCAGCATCACGCGGGAAAGCTTGAACTTGCGGTAGTAGGCGCGGCTGCGCCCCGTCAGTTCGCAGCGGTTGCGCACGCGGGTGGGGTTCGCGTTGCGGGGCAGCTCGGCCAGCTTCAGGCGCGCGATCAGGCGCTCGCCCTCGTCGCGGCTTTCGTCGTCCGCGATGGCCTTCAGCTTCTCGAACTTGGCCGCATACTGCTTGACCAGCTGCTTGCGACGCTCGTTCTTGTTGATCGAACTCAGTTTCGCCATGGACTTAAGCTCTCTCTTCTATCTCAAGCCGCTGCCTGCTGGCGCGCTTCCGCGTCGCCAACGAACGGCAGGCCGAACAGGCGGAGAAGCGCACGGGCTTCGTCGTCGGTTCCGGCTGTGGTGGTGATGATGATGTCCATGCCCCGGATCTTGTCGATCTTGTCGTAGGGCACTTCCGGGAAGATGATCTGTTCCTTCAGGCCCATCGCATAGTTGCCACGGCCGTCGAAGCTCTTCGGGTTCACGCCCCGGAAGTCCTTCACGCGCGGCAGCGCGATGGTGATCAGGCGATCCAGGAACTCGTACATGTTGTCGCGGCGCAGGGTGACCTTGCAGCCGATCGGCATGCCTTCACGCAGCTTGAACTGCGCGATCGACTTCTTGGCCTTCGTGACGACAGGCTTCTGGCCGGCGATCGCCATCATTTCGGCGGCCGCGATCTCGACCTTCTTCTTGTCCTGGGTGGCTTCACCGACACCCATGTTGATCACGATCTTCTCGATCTTCGGGACCTGCATCGGGTTGTTGTACCCGAACTGCTCGGTCATCGCCGCGCGGATGCTCTCGTCATAGAGCTTCTGCATCCGGGGCTTTGTTTTTTGCTCAGCCATTCAGCACCTCGCCCGAGCCCTTCAGGACCCGCACCTTCTTGCCGTCGCGGACTTCGAAACCGACGCGGGCAGCCTTGCCCGTCTTCGGATCCTTGATCGCCACGTTCGACACATGGATCGGCGCCTCGCGCCGCTTCACGCCACCTTCCGGATCGGCTTGCGAAGGCTTGGTGTGACGCGAAATCATGTTCACGCCGGACACCACGACCTTGCCGTCCTTCGGCAGCGACTTGACGACCTGGCCTTCACGACCCTTGTCCTTGCCGGACAGGACCACGACGGTGTCGCCCTTCTTGATCTTCGCCATCGACATCACAGCACCTCCGGCGCGAGCGAGATGATCTTCATGTGGCCGGTGGAGCGCAGTTCGCGAACCACGGGGCCGAAGATGCGGGTGCCGATCGGCTCCTCATTCTTGTTGATGAGGACGGCGGCATTGCCATCGAAGCGGATCACCGAACCGTCTGCACGGCGGATGTCCTTCGCGGTGCGAACGACGACGGCGCGATGCACGTCACCCTTCTTCACCCGGCCCTTGGGGGCGGCTTCCTTCACCGAGACGACGATCACGTCGCCCACACCGGCGAAGCGGCGCTTGGACCCGCCAAGCACCTTGATGCACATCACTTCCTTGGCGCCCGAGTTGTCGGCAACGTCGAGCCTGGTCTGCATCTGGATCATGGCTTAGCCTACCTTTTCCAGAACACGCCACGTCTTCAGCTTGGAGACGGGGGCACATTCCTCGATCCGCACCACGTCGCCGGCCTTGATGGCATTGGCTTCGTCATGGGCATGATATTTCTTCGAACGGCGGATGATCTTGCCGTAGAGGGGGTGCGGCACCTGCCGCTCCACCAGCACGACCACCGTCTTGTCCGTCTTGTCGGAGACCACCGTCCCCTGAAGCACGCGCTTGGGCATGGTTGGCTCCTTAAGATGCGGCCGCCTGGGTCTTGGCCCGGGCAGTCTGTTCGGTCTGGATGCGGGCGATGCTGCGACGCACCTCCTTCACCCGGCTCGGCTTTTCGAGCTGCGCGGTGGCAGCCTGGAAGCGAAGGTTGAGCTGCTCACGCTTCAGCGCCTGCAGGTCGTTGGCGAGGTCGGCGTCCGACCGGCCCTTGATGTCGTTCTTGGCCATGATCAGTCCTTCTGCTCGCCCAGGCGGGTGACCATCTTCACCTTGATGGGAAGCTTGGCGGCGGCGCGCTCGAAGGCGCCGGCGGCAATTTCGTGGCTCACGCCGTCGATCTCGAACATGATCCGGCCGGGCTTCACGCGGGCCACCCAATATTCCGGGTTACCCTTGCCCGAGCCCATCCGCACTTCGGCGGGCTTGGACGACACCGGCACGTCCGGGAAGATACGGATCCAGAGGCGCCCCTGGCGCTTCATGTGGCGGGTGATCGCGCGGCGGGCGCTTTCGATCTGGCGCGCGGTGATCCGCTCAGGCGCCATCGCCTTCAGGCCAAAGGCCCCGAAGTTCAGTGCCGTGCCGCCCTTGGCGTCACCGTGAATGCGGCCCTTGAAGGCCTTGCGGAACTTTGTCCGTTTCGGTTGCAGCATCTTGTCTCGCCTTCAGACAGGGAATTGCCCCCGATAAGGCGACGCTTGTGAAGCGTCGCTTTATCGTGCGGGGCGAACTCCCGAAGTTTGGGATTCCATCATGATCCGGTCCTGCGCCATCGGGTCGTGGCCCAGGATTTCTCCCTTATAGACCCAGACCTTGATCCCGCAGACGCCATAGGCGGTGTGCGCCTGGCCCTCGGCATAATCGACGTTGGCGCGCAGCGTGTGCAGCGGCACCTTGCCTTCGCGATAGGTTTCCGTGCGCGCGATTTCCGCCCCGCCCAGACGACCGCCGCAGGTGATCTTGATGCCTTCGGCGCCAAGACGCTGAGCCGACTGAACCGCACGCTTCATCGCCCGGCGGAACGCCACGCGGCGCTCCAGCTGGTCTGCGATGCCTTGCGCGATCAGGCGGGCATCCACTTCCGGCTTGCGGATCTCGACGATGTTGAGCGACACTTCGCTCTTCGTCATCGCACCGATCTGCTTCTTCAGCTTCTCGATGTCCGCGCCCTTCTTGCCGATGATCACACCCGGACGCGCCGCGAAGATCGAAACCCGGCACAGCTTGGCCGGACGCTCGATCACCACCTTGGAGATGGCGGCTTGCGGGTGCGCCTTCAGGATGAACTGGCGGATCTTCAGGTCTTCCAGCAGAAGCCGACCATAGTCGTCACCGGTGGCGAACCAGCGGCTGTCCCAGGTGCGGTTGATCTGCAGGCGAAGGCCGATCGGGGAAGTCTTCTGACCCATATTACGCCTCCTGCCCTTCGGTCACGTCACGCTCCTGGACCACGATGCGGATCTTGGCGAACGGCTTCACGATCCGCGACGAGCGGCCACGCGCACGGGTCGCGAAGCGCTTCATGCTGATCGACTTGCCGACGGACGCTTCCTTCACCCACAGCCGGTCGATATCCAGGTTGTGGTTGTTCTCTGCGTTGGCGATCGCGGACTGAAGGCACTTCTTCACGTCCACGGCCATCGCCTTGGAGGAGAAGGTGAGCGCCGTGACGGCCTCTTCGGCCTTCTTGCCGCGGATGAGACCGGCGACGAGGTTCAGCTTGTAGGGCGAACCGCGCACGGTGGTCGCGACTGCAAGCGCTTCGCGCTCACCGACCTTGCGACCTGCTACTGGCTTCGACATCTTCGGCTTACCTCTTCGACTTCTTGTCGGCGGCGTGGCCCGGGAAGGTCCGCGTCGGCGCGAACTCACCCAGCTTCATGCCAACCATTTCTTCCGACACCGAGACCGGCACGAACTTCTTGCCGTTGTACACGCTGAACGTGTGGCCAACGAACTGTGGCAGGATCGTCGAGCGCCGCGACCAGGTCTTGATCGGGCCACGAGCGCCCGATTCCACCTTCTTCAGCAGGCTCAGTTCGACGAACGGGCCCTTCCAAACGGAACGTGCCATCGCTTACCTCTTCTTCTTCGCGTGGCGGGACCGGATGATCATCTTGTCCGTCGCCTTGTTCGAACGGGTCTTGGCACCCTTGGTCGGCTTGCCCCACGGGGTGACCGGGTGGCGGCCGCCCGAGGTGCGGCCTTCACCACCGCCGTGCGGGTGGTCGACCGGGTTCTTGGCGACACCGCGGGTCAGCGGGCGAACGCCCAGCCAGCGCATGCGGCCTGCCTTGGCCAGATACTGGTTCGAGTTGTCCGGGTTGGAGACCGCACCCACCGTCGCCATGCACTCGGAGCGGACATAGCGCTGCTCGCCCGAGTTCAGACGGATGATGACCATGCCGCGATCGCGACCGACCACCTGGATGAAGGTGCCGGCGGCGCGGGCCAGCTGGCCACCCTTGCCGGGCTTCAGTTCCACGTTGTGCACGATGGTGCCGACCGGGATCTGGCCGATTTCCATCGCGTTGCCGGGCTTCACGTCCACCTTCTTGCCGGCCACGACGCTGTCGCCGGGGGCGAGGCGTTGCGGGGCGAGGATGTAGGCCTGCTTGCCGTCCGCATAGGTGATCAGCGCGATGAAGGCCGAGCGGTTCGGGTCATATTCCAGGCGTTCGACCGTCGCGGGGGCATCCCACGTGCGGCGCTTGAAATCGATGATCCGGTAGCTCTGCTTGTGACCGCCGCCGATGCCGCGAGCCGTTGCATGACCCATGTTGTTGCGGCCGCCGGACTTGGTCTTGCCGACCGTCAGCGACTTGACCGGCTTGCCCTTGTGGAGCGCCGAGCGATCGACGAGCACGAGGCCGCGGCGGGCCGGGCTCGTCGGATTATATTGCTTCAATGCCATGGCGTCAGATACCCGTCGTCACATCGATCGACTGGCCGTCGGCGAGCGTCACGATTGCCTTCTTGAGATCGGACCGCTGATAGGGCTTGCCCCGCCAGCGCTTCGTCTTGCCCTTCTGGATCAGCGTGTTCACGGAAGTGACCTTCACGTTGAACAGCGCTTCGACCGCCGCCTTGATCTCCGGCTTGGAGGCCGTCTTGGCGACTTCGAACACCAGTTGGTTATGCTCTCCGACCAGCGTCGACTTTTCCGTGATGATGGGCTTCACCACCACGTCATAGTGCTTCAGGTCGATGGTTTCGGATTGCTTAGCCATTGAAACGCGCCTCCAGCGATTCGATCGCGGCGCGCGTCAGCACCAGATGATCGTGGTTCAGAATGTCATAGACATTGGCGCCGATCGCGGGGAGCACATCAACCTTGTAGAGGTTGCGGCTGGCCAGGGCGAAGTTCACGTCGACAGCGGTGCCGTCGATGAACAGGCCATTGGCCACGCCCAGCTTTTCCAGATTGCCCTTCAGCGCCTTGGTCTTGGCAGCATCCAGCGCCAGGTTGTCGACGACAACCAGCTTGCCTTCACGCGCCTTGGCCGACAGCGCGACCTTCAGGCCCAGAACCCGAACCTTCTTGTTCAGCCCCGGGTTGAACTCGCGGGCCACCGGGCCATGGGCCTTGCCGCCGCCGATGAACTGCGGAGCAGCACGGTTGCCGTGACGGGCGGTCCCACCACCCTTCTGCTTGCCGAACTTCTTGCCGGTGCGGCTGATGTCGGACCGACGCTTCGAGCCACGAGCGGTGCCACGGCGCTTTTCCAGCTGCCAGGTCACGACGCGGTGCAGGATGTCGGCGCGCGGCTCCAGCCCGAAAATCTCCGGGTTCAGCTCGAGCTCGCCGGCCTTGCCGCCTTCGAGCGTTTGCACTTCGACCTTCATCACGCTTGCTCCTCAACAGTCGCTTCGACAGCCGGAGCTTCTTCCGCGGGGGTTTCGGCAGGCGCAGCAGCGGACTTCACCGAAGCCGGATAAGGCGCATCGGCCGGACGCGAGACCTTCACGGAATCGCGGATCAGCAGCCAGCCGCCCTTGGAACCCGGCACGGAACCGCGCACGAACAGCAGGTCGCGCTCGACATCGGTCTGCACGATCTCGAGGTTCTGCTGGGTGCGGTTCTTGTCACCCATGTGGCCGGCCATCTTCTTGTTTTTGAACACCTTGCCCGGATCCTGACGGTTACCCGTCGAACCATGCGAGCGGTGCGAGACCGAAACGCCGTGGGTAGCGCGAAGACCGCCGAAACCCCAACGCTTCATGGCGCCCGCAAAGCCCTTGCCCTGCGTCGCGCCGGTCACGTCGACCAGCTGGCCGACGAGGAAATGGTCTGCGGAAATCGTGGCGCCGACTTCGACCAGGGCGTCAGCCGCCACCGGGAATTCAGCGAGGACCGCCTTGGGCTCCACTTCAGCTTTCGCGAAGTGGCCGCGCTCGGGCTTGGTCAGATTCTTGGCCTTGGCCGAGCCCGCGCCGAGCTGGATCGCGACATAGCCGTCGCGGTCCGCCGTCTTCTGGGCGACGACCTGGTTCGTTTCGAGGGCCAGGACCGTGACGGGCACATGGACCCCGTCTTCACGGAACAGGCGGGTCATGCCCACCTTCCTGGCGATAACGCCGGTTCGCATTTCTAATCCTTCATCAGAGGCCCTTGCCGGCGGGATCGCCATCGGGGCTTGACCACTCAGAGGCCCGCCGAAGAACGCCGGAGGGCTTGGCTACTTTGCGGAAATCAACCTTGCAGCTTGATTTCCACATCCACACCAGCCGCAAGGTCCAGCTTCATCAGCGCATCGACCGTCTGCGGCGTCGGCTTCACGATATCGAGAAGCCGCTTGTAGGTGCGGACTTCGAACTGCTCGCGCGACTTCTTGTCGACGTGCGGCGAGCGGTTCACCGTGAACTTTTCGATCCGGGTCGGAAGGGGGATCGGGCCGCGGACATCGGCACCCGTGCGCTTGGCAGTGTCGGCAATTTCCCCCGTCGCGGCATCGAGCACGCGATGGTCAAAAGCCTTCAGGCGGATGCGGATATTCTGCGTTTCCATTTTTCCCAAACTCTTCTCATTCCGGCGATGTCGCCCCGAAAGCGGGCCAACCTCACCAAATCAAACCAGGATCGACAGTCCAAACAGCTCGGCTTTGCGGTCCGTTGCCGGGTTACGGCTTCGCACCAAAAGCAATCCCGCCCAGCCAGCGACGAATCGCCGGCCGGGCGGGAGGCAGCCCTATATTACTTAATGATCGACGCCACAACCCCTGCGCCGACGGTCCGGCCACCTTCGCGAATGGCGAAGCGCAGGCCTTGTTCCATGGCGATCGGAGCGATCAGCTTCACGCCGAGCGTGATGTTGTCGCCGGGCATGACCATTTCCGTGCCTTCCGGCAGTTCGACAGTGCCCGTCACGTCGGTCGTGCGGAAGTAGAACTGCGGACGATAGTTGGCGAAGAACGGCGTGTGACGGCCACCTTCGTCCTTGGAGAGGACATAGACCTCAGCCTTGAACTCGGTGTGCGGCTTGATGGAGCCGGGCTTGCAGAGCACTTGGCCGCGCTCCACGTCTTCACGCTTCGTGCCGCGCAGCAGCGCGCCGATGTTGTCGCCGGCCTGGCCCTGATCGAGCAGCTTGCGGAACATTTCGACGCCGGTCACCGTGGTCTTCACGGTGTCCTTGATGCCGACGATCTCGACTTCTTCGCCGACCTTCACGATGCCGGTTTCGACACGGCCGGTCACCACGGTGCCGCGACCCGAGATCGAGAACACGTCTTCGATCGGCATCAGGAACGGCTTGTCCAGCGGACGTTCCGGCTGCGGAATGTAGCTGTCGACAGCGGCCATCAGCTCGAGCACGCGGTCACGGCCGATTTCGGGGCTCTTGTCTTCCAGAGCCATCAGGGCCGAACCCTTGATGATCGGAATGTCGTCGCCCGGGAAGTCGTACTTGGACAGCAGCTCGCGGATTTCCAGTTCGACGAGCTCGAGGATTTCCTCGTCGTCAACCTGGTCGACCTTGTTCATGAACACGACGAGCGCCGGCACGCCGACCTGCTTCGCCAGCAGGATGTGCTCGCGGGTTTGCGGCATCGGGCCGTCGGTGGCGGACACGACCAGGATCGCGCCGTCCATCTGGGCGGCACCGGTGATCATGTTCTTCACATAGTCGGCGTGGCCGGGGCAGTCGACGTGGGCATAGTGCCGGTCGGCCGTTTCATACTCGACGTGAGCCGTCGAGATGGTGATGCCGCGCTCGCGCTCTTCCGGAGCCTTGTCGATCATGTCGTAGGCCGTGAAGGTGGCGCCGCCGGTTTCCGCCAGCACCTTGGTGATGGCGGCCGTCAGCGAGGTCTTGCCATGGTCGACGTGACCGATGGTGCCGATGTTGCAGTGCGGCTTGTTCCGCTCAAACTTCGCCTTCGCCATTTGGGTTTCCTCTTTGCTTTAATCAGTTGTTTATTGGGTCAGCAGGGCTCAGCCCAGCTTTGCTTTCAGTTCTTCGGCCACGTTCGAAGGCACTTCTTCATAGTGGCTGAATTGCATCGTGTACTGGGCCCGGCCCTGGGTCATGGAGCGGAGCTGGTTCACATAGCCGAACATGTTCGCCAGCGGCACCATGGCTTCGATAACCTGCGCATTGCCGCGGGTATCGGTACCCTGGATCTGGCCACGGCGGCTGTTCAAGTCGCCGATGCAGTCGCCCATGAAGTCTTCGGGCGTCACCACTTCCACCTTCATCATCGGCTCAAGCAGCTTG
Organism: Sphingomonas sp.; assembly: GCA_003248865.1. GTDB lineage: Bacteria > Pseudomonadota > Alphaproteobacteria > Sphingomonadales > Sphingomonadaceae > Sandaracinobacteroides. Next base: position 51,481 of record QFPK01000017.1, on the reverse strand, counting down.
ATGCCGGACTTGGTGGCCGCTTCGCGCATGGCCCCGCGACCGGTGATTTCGAAGGCCAGAGCCGACGAGTCGACGTCGTGGTAGGCGCCGTCATACAGCGTCACCTTGAAGTCGATGATGGGGAAGCCGATCAGCGCGCCCGAGGCCGCGACTTCACGGATACCCTTTTCAACGGCGGGGATATATTCCTTCGGAACGTTCCCGCCCTTGACTTCGTCGACGAAGACGATGCCCGAACCGCGCTCGCCCGGCTCGACCACGATCTTCACGCGGCCGAACTGGCCGGTGCCGCCCGACTGCTTCTTGTGGGTGAAGTCGATGTCGACCTTGCGGCCGATCGATTCACGATAGGCCACCTGCGGTGCGCCCACATTGGCTTCCACCTTGAACTCGCGCTTCATGCGGTCGACGAGGATCTCGAGGTGGAGTTCGCCCATCCCCTTGATGATCGTCTGGCCGGATTCGACGTCCGAGGTCACGCGGAAGCTCGGGTCTTCCTGCGCCAGGCGGTTGAGCGCGATGCCCATCTTTTCCTGGTCGGCCTTGGTCTTGGGTTCCACGGCGACCTCGATGACGGGCTCCGGAAACTCCATCCGCTCCAGGATGATCGGCTTCAGCGGCGCGCACAGCGTGTCGCCGGTGGTCACATCCTTCAGGCCGACCAGCGCGACGATGTCGCCGGCATAGGCTTCCTTGATGTCTTCCCGGTTGTTGGCGTGCATCAGCAGCATGCGGCCGATCTTCTCGCGCTTGTCCTTCACGGAGTTCAGCACGGTCGACGCCGCTTCCAGCTTGCCCGAGTAGATGCGGGCAAAGGTGAGCGTGCCGACGAACGGGTCGGTCATGATCTTGAACGCGAGCGCGCTGAACGGCGCCTCGTCGTCCGCCTTGCGGGTGTCCGTGTCGCCGTTGGGCAGGATGCCTTCGACGGGCGGGATGTCCAGCGGGCTCGGCAGATAGTCGATCACGGCGTCGAGCAGGGGCTGCACGCCCTTGTTCTTGAACGCCGAGCCGCACAGCACGGGCACGAAGTCGAACGCCAGCGTGCCCTTGCGGATCAGCGCCTTCAGCGTCGCCACGTCGGGCTCGTTGCCTTCCAGATAGGCTTCCATCGCCGCGTCGTCCTGCTCGACGGCGATTTCGACCAGCTCGGCACGGGCGGCGGCAGCCGCATCGGCATATTCAGCCGGGATCGGCTGATATTCGAACTTGGCGCCCAGGCTTTCTTCCAGCCAGATGATCGCACGGTTCTCGACGAGATCGATGAGACCCTTGAAATCGCTTTCGAGGCCGACGGGGAGATAGAGGACGGCCGGGCGGGCGCCCAGACGATCCTTGATCATCTTCACGCAACGCTCGAAGTTGGCACCAGTGCGGTCCAGCTTGTTCACGAAGCACATGCGCGGCACGCGATACTTGTCGGCCTGGCGCCACACCGTTTCCGATTGCGGTTCCACGCCGGCCACGCCGTCGAAGCAGGTGATCGCGCCATCGAGCACGCGCAGCGAACGCTCGACTTCGATGGTGAAGTCCACGTGGCCGGGGGTGTCGATGATGTTGATGCGGTGATCGTTCCAGAAGCAGGTCGTCGCAGCGGACGTGATGGTGATGCCCCGCTCCTGCTCCTGCTCCATCCAGTCCATCGTGGCCGTGCCTTCATGCACTTCCCCGATCTTGTAGGACTTTCCGGTGTAATAGAGAATCCGCTCGGTCGTGGTCGTCTTGCCGGCATCGATGTGCGCCATGATGCCGATGTTGCGATACTTCTCAAGCGGGTGAGAGCGAGGCATGGTTTGCTCCGGGAACTAAAGTGAGGACTACCAGCGGTAGTGCGAGAAGGCGCGGTTGGCTTCCGCCATCTTATGCGTGTCTTCGCGCTTCTTGACGGCGGCGCCACGGTTGTTGGCGGCCTCCATCAGTTCGGCCGACAGACGGGCCGACATGGTCTTTTCCGGGCGGTTCCGCGCGGAGGCGATCAGCCAGCGGATGGCCAGCGCCTGCGCACGTTCCGCACGAACTTCGACGGGCACCTGATAGGTGGCGCCGCCGACCCGGCGGGACCGCACTTCGACGAGCGGACGCACATTGGCGAGCGCATCGTGGAAGACACCGATCGGATCGCGCTTGGCGCGCTGCTCAACGGTGTCCAGCGCCGAATAGACGATGGTTTCCGCGACGGACTTCTTCCCCTCGTACATGACGAGGTTCATGAATTTGGTGAGAACCTGATCGCCGAAACGGGGATCGGGCAGGATTTCGCGCTTCTCTGGGCGACGACGACGGGACATGGGTGATGCCTTCCCTTACTTCGGACGCTTCGCGCCGTACTTCGAGCGCGATTGCTTGCGGTTCTTGACGCCTTGCGTGTCGAGCACGCCGCGGAGCACGTGGTAACGCACGCCGGGCAAATCCTTCACGCGGCCGCCGCGAATCAGAACCACCGAGTGTTCCTGAAGGTTGTGGCCTTCACCGGGGATGTAGCCGATGACTTCGAAGCCGTTGGTGAGACGGATCTTGGCGACCTTCCGCAGAGCCGAGTTCGGCTTCTTCGGAGTCGTGGTGTAGACCCGCGTGCAGACGCCGCGCTTTTGCGGGCAGGATTGCATGGCAGGTGCCGTCTCACGGACGCGCTGGGGCGTGCGCCCCTTGCGAATCAACTGGTTAATCGTGGGCATTCGCTCAAACGTCTTTCTCTGTTCGGCCTGCATCCCCCATGGAAGCCGGCCTACTCCAGGACCAGGTCCGCCCGGGGATGGCGCTGAACGCCTTTCCACGGCATAAGCGCGAGCAGCCCCAAAGGGGCCTCCCGCGCACGGCTCGGCCTGTCGTTTTCTGTCTCGCCGCACAGGCAGCCCGAAAGCAGCCGGGTGCAAGCGAGCGCCGCCCTTATCCTCGCGGCCCTGAAAGGTCAACAGCCGGCATCGGGTCTTGGGGTCAGTTGGGGCGTCAGCGCCGGTCCGTCACCAGCACGCCGTCCTTCACCACGGCCTTGGCGTGCAGCAGCGGTTCCACGCCTGCCAGCGGGTCGCCCTCCACCGCCACCATGTCGGCATAGCGGCCGACCGCAATGGCGCCCACATCCTTTTCGCGCCCCAGCGCCTCGGCCGCCGTGCTGGTGGCGGCACGCAGGGCCTGCAAAGGGGTCATGCCGAAACGCGTCATCACGGCGAACTGGTTCACCGCCAGATCATGCGGCATCACGCCGGCATCGCTGCCGAACACCATCTTCACGCCGGCGGCATTGGCCTTGCGGAAGCCCTCGCGCTGGATGTCGGCGATCTCCCGGTCCTTGCGCAGATTGTCTTCCAGCACGCCGTTCTTCTGGCCTTCGGACTGGGTATACTCGGTGTTGTAGATATCCATGGAGAGATAGGCACCGCGTTCCTTCGCGAGCTTTATGCCCTCGTCGTCGATCAGGCTGGCATGTTCGATGGTGTCGATACCGGCGCGAATGGCGGACTTGATCCCGCTGGTGCCATGGGCATGGGCGGCCACCTTCACGCCCCACATATGGGCTTCGTCTGCGATGGCCTTCAGCTCTTCCTCGCGCAGCTGTTGCTGGCCGGGTTCGGTGTTGCGGCTGAACACGCCGCCGGTGGCGCACACCTTGATCACTTCGGCGCCATATTTGCGGATCTCCCGCACCTTGGCGCGGAGTGCATCCACGCCGTCGGCCACGCCCCTGCTCTTCATGTTGAAGCTGGGGGGAAAGAAGGTCTCGTCGCAATGGCCGCCGGTGGCGCCCAGCGCATAGGCGGCCGGCACGATGCGGGGGCCGACCAGCCAGCCGTCCTCGATCACCTGCTTGAGGGCCACGTCGTTGAAATCGCCCGAGCCAAGGTTGCGGACAGTGGTGAAGCCGGTGTCCAGCATCTTGCGGGCCTGCACCGCGCCCAGGATCGGCCAGTAGCTGTCCGTCTTCAGCAGCGAATCCGACGGGCTGATACGCGGGTCGCCCGTCAGGTGAACATGCATGTCGATGAAGCCCGGCACCAGCGTGAGGCCGGGGAAATCGATGCGCTTCGCGTCCGTGATCTTCAGCGTCAGCTGGCTGCCGATCTGCCGGATGCGACCATCCTCCACCAGAATCGCGGGCTTTTCGATGGTGCGGCCGGTCAGCACGTCAACCATGCGGTCTGCCGTGATCAACACCGTTTCCGCAGACGCCGGAACCGCCAGCAGCGCGGCCACCGCCGCCCCGAACCACAAACGCATGCCTGATTTGCCCCCTATTGTTGCCGTCCCCGTGCCTGCACCGCTTCGCGCCGCTTCGCAACCTCATCCGGGGAGACATGGCTGTTGGCGCGGCTGGACGTCGCATATTCGAGCGCCATGCCATCCGCGAAACTGGCGGCGAAGCCGGTGTCGATCAGCTTCTTGTAGGCGGCGGAGAAGCGCGGCTCGATCGTCGCCATGTCGGCGGCGAGGCGTTTCGCGGCCGCCAGCAGCTCTGCCTGCGGCACCACCCGGTTCACAAGCCCCCAGCGCTCCGCCGTGGCGGCGTCCAGGAAATTGCCCGACAGGCTGAGCTCTTTCGCGCGATAGATGCCGATCAGCCGGCTGAGCTTCTGGCTGAGCCCCCAGCCGGGCATGATGCCGACCCGGGCATGGGTGTCCGCGAAGCGGGCGTTTTCCCCGGCGATCAGCACGTCGCAGGCCAGAGCCACCTCGAACCCGCCGGTGATGGCGACCCCGTTGATCGCACCGATCACCGGCTTGCGGCACTGCTCGATCGCCTTCACCGGATTGGCCTCCGGGGTCTCTCCGGTCGCGTCCGCCATCGCCGAGGTGTCGGACCCCAGTTCCTTCAGGTCGAGCCCGGCGGTGAAGGCGCGGTCTCCGGCGCCGGTGAGCACCACCGCACGCACATCGTCGCGGCCGTCCATCTCCACCATCACGGCTGCGAGTTCGGCCCTGAGCGCCTTGGACAATGCGTTCATCGCCTCGGGCCGGTTCAGCGTGACCACCGCCACGCCGTCAGGACCGATTGCAGTTTCCACCAGCGCCATTGCAACCTCCTCCCTGCCGGACAGTTTTGCCGGGCATTCCGCTGCCCTTAGGGCCCGACAGCCATAAGGAGGCTAGCTATTCACTCTGCCAAGGGTCGCCGGGAGAGCGGTTGCCAAGGCGGGGTGAAAACCGCATGCAGGGCCATGGACCCATTCGCCTGCTGGATGGTTCAGTTCCCGAAGACGCACATCAGGAGACCCCGCATGAAGCCCGCACTTGCAGTCGCCGCCGCCATTGCCACCCTGAGCATCGCCGCCACCGCGCAGACCCCGGCCGCGCCCGTCGCGCCCGCGGCCGTGACCACGCCGATCGTGGGGGCCGGCGGCAAGCAGCTGGGCACGCTGTCGCTGACCCCGGCGCCGACCGGGGTTCTGATCACGGTGGCCGCCACCGGCCTGACCCCGGGCTGGCACGCCATGCATTTCCATGCGGTCGGCGATTGTTCGGACGAGGGCTTCAAGAAATCCGGTGCCCATATCAATCATGCCACCACCAAATCCCCGCATGGGCTGCTGAACCCGCAGGGGCCCGATTTCGGCGACCTGCCGAACATCTATGCCCAGGCCGACGGCAGCGTGAATGCGCAGGCCTTCACCAGCCTTGTCCGCATGGGCGGGAGCGGCACCCAACCCGACCTGACCGATGCCGACGGATCGGCGCTGGTGATCCACGCCAATGCCGACGACCATATCTCGCAGCCGATTGGCGGCGCGGGGGATCGGGTGGGCTGCGCGGTAATCAAAGGGTGAGCCCAGTGTTGGAAATCGGGAGCTTGGAACACCCGGCTCCCAATTTCCGTCTAGAGCGGCAGCGATTCAGGAACTGAGCATCAAGATTCCAGATGACATGGGATATCCCGCAATACCCGTTTATAATCCGGATCCCCTTATTCGCGATATGACGTCCTGCTCAGATAGCTTAGATATTTCTTTTCCATATGAAATGGAATATTTTAGCCTGATTTTGTGAATCAGCAATAGAATTGCAGATAACAGAAGACACGAAAAGATATATATAATCGATACTATCGGAATGACAAGCGGCATAAATCCGGGATCGCTTGACGCAAATAATCCAGCAGAAATGATTGCCGGAATTGGCCAAATTCCCATCAACATTGATTTGCATAATTTAGAAAACATTTTTTCTTCGATAATTGAAATTGAATTGGAGGAACTATGTAAATAACTGAAAATTGGTTTCATGGAAATTAAATGATTTTATGTGAAACATTTTCTTCCTGTCTATGCGGTTTGATGTTGGCGTTTACGTGCCCTGACGTAAAGCATCCATTTTCGGTTGAGCTTTCAGAAATTCCATAGGCCGCAACGATAGAGCCATTGAGGCATTCTCCGTGATCGGTGGAATTGAGGCGATACTTCGGGCAGATTGAATTTGTGGGACTGCTGGCAAGCCACCGGACGACATGTTGATCGTTATGCCCCTTGCAGACGAGAATGACGAGATTTTGCCAGCATGGCTTGCGAGCCTGGATAGCGCGTCTTGCTCTTCACTTTCATCCGCTGCCGGCGCTAAGCGTGGCGGCATGTCCCGAACCCTCCCTGCCCTCGCCGCCCTGAACGGGCTTCTGGCCGTTTCCATTGGCGCCTTCGGGGCGCACGGCATTGCCGATCCACAGGCGAAGGCGTGGATCGCCACCGCTGCGCAATTCCAGTTACCCCATGCGGCAGCGGTGTTCGCGCTGCTGGCCTGGCGGCCGGCGTGGCGGGTGGCGCCATGGTTGCTGGCTGTCGGTGCGCTGCTGTTTGCAGGCGCGCTGCAGGGGCTGGGGCTGGGCGGGCCGCGCTGGCTGGGGATGGTGGCGCCCGTCGGCGGGACGCTGATGATGGCGGGCTGGGCGTGGGTGCTGGTGGCGGTGCTGCGCGGGCGGTGACGGCGGTTGGGCCGGCCGGCGGCTGATCCGCCCAGTCCGGCTGGGCGAATTTAGCAAGACAAGGAAGAAAAAGGGTCCGGCAAAGCCGGACTCGTTGGACTGATCGGCGATAGAGATCGCCGATTCAGCCGGCCGGGCTTACGCGGAGTCGCGCGTTAGCGCGTTCCGCGCTAAGCGTCGCTCCGCTGGCGGCTTACGCCGCCAGCCCGTGACAATGCTTGAACTTCCTGCCTGACCCACACGGGCACAAGGTGTTGCGCGCCACCGTGCGCTGCCAGCTTTCCGGGTCTTCCGCGACAAAGTCCGGGCCGAACAGATGGGCGACGCTGCGGGCCGCGTCCTGCTCGTCGGTGGAAAGGGCATCCCCCATGGCGAACACATTGGTGTCGCCATAGCCGGTGAAGCCCATGGAGGCGCCTTGTTCCGAAGGCAGCTGAGCCGCGAAATCGCTCACCGACAGGCCCGGGCCGCCATCCAGCTTCAGGAAATCGGGCAGGTCCGGCATCGGCATGGCTTCGGGCATGCGGAATTCGGCGAAGGACAGCGTGCGGGTCACATCCTCGCGCACATTCCGCAGCATGCGTTCGAACAACGCAAAGGCTTCGGCCTTATACTCGTTCAGCGGCTGCTTCTGGGCATAGGCACGCAGGTGCACCACCTGACGCAGGGCGTCGAGCGTCGCCAGATGCTCCTTCCAGAAATGGTCGAGGCTCTGCAGCAGGATCTGCTTTTCGACCTGGATCCAGTTTTCTTCCGGAATGCCGACCTGCTTGGCCGCCATCTTCTCGTCCAGCAGGGTCTGCAGCCGTTCCACGAACAGCTCCTGATCGACGGACTGCTCCTTCACCCAACCGTCGATGTCCACATCGAGGTTGAGCTGGTTGGTCACGTCGATCTTCAGGCCTTCCACATCCCATTGCTCGGGATAGACGCCTTCGGGGCAGTGGCGGTCGATGATGTCGAGCACGGTGTCGCGGCGGAATTCCTCCACCACGTCCGTCACCTTGTCAGCATCCATGATGTCCGCGCGCTGTTCATAGACGACCTTGCGCTGGTCGTTCATGACGTCATCATATTGCAGCAGCTGCTTGCGGATGTCGTAGTTGCGCGCTTCCACCTTCTTCTGCGCGGTCTCGATCGCCTTCGAGATCCACGGGTGGACGATGGCCTCACCATCCTCCAGCCCCGAGTTCATTACCCGGGTGAGCATGTTCTGCTGGCCGAAGATGCGCAGCAGATCATCGTCCAGGCTGAGGTAGAAGCGGCTGAGGCCGGGGTCGCCCTGACGGCCGGAGCGGCCGCGCAGCTGGTTGTCGATGCGGCGGCTTTCGTGGCGTTCGGTGCCCAGCACGAACAGGCCGCCGGCTTCGCGCACCTTCTCGCGCTCGGCCTGCACTTCGGCCTTGATGCGGGCAAGGCCTGCCTCGCGCTCGGGGCCGTCGGGGATATTGCGCAGTTCGTCTTCCGCGCGGAATTCCACATTGCCGCCCAGCTGGATGTCGGTGCCGCGGCCCGCCATGTTGGTGGCGATGGTGACGTTGCCCAGCCGCCCGGCCTGCGCCACGATATGGGCTTCCTGCTCGTGATAGCGGGCGTTCAGCACCGAGTGGCGGACGCCTTCGGCCGTGAGATAGTCCGACAGCGTCTCCGACTTCTCGATGGAGACGGTGCCGACGAGGATGGGTTGCCCCAGCGCCGACTTTTCCTTCACCGTCTTCACGATTGCCGCGAACTTGTCGGCTTCGTTCTTGTAGAATTCGTCCTGATCGTCCTGCCGCTTCACCGGCAGGTTGGTGGGGATCTCCACCACGTTCAGCTTGTAGATGTCGAAGAATTCCGGCGCTTCGGTGGCGGCCGTGCCCGTCATCCCCGACAGCTTGGGGTAGAGGCGGAAGTAATTCTGGAAGGTGATGGAGGCGAGCGTCTGGTTCTCGGGCTGGATGTCCACCCCTTCCTTGGCTTCCACCGCCTGGTGCAGGCCTTCGGACCACCGGCGGCCATCCATCATGCGGCCGGTGAATTCATCGATGATGATCACCTTGCCGTCGCGCACGATATAATCGGTGTCGCGGCGGAACATGTGCACCGCGCGCAGCGCCTGGTTCAGGTGGTGGACGACCTGGGTATTCTCGAAATCGTAGAGATTCTCGCCCTCAAGATGGCCGGCGGCCTCCAGCGCGCGCTCTGCGAATTCAGTGCCTTCTTCCGTCAGGATGATGGACTTGGCCTTTTCATCCTTCTCATAATGTTCGGGCTGGAAGGTCTTCACCACGGCGTCGACCGCCAGATAGAGGTCGGTCTTGTCGTCGGTGGGGCCGGAGATGATGAGCGGGGTGCGGGCTTCGTCGATCAGGATCGAATCGACTTCGTCGACGATGGCGTGGTTGAAGGCGCGCTGCACCATCTGCGAGCGCTCATACTTCATATTGTCGCGCAGATAATCGAAGCCGAATTCATTGTTGGTGCCGTAGGTGATATCGGCCGCATAACTGGCGCGGCGCTCCACATCATGCATGTTGGGCACGATCACGCCGACCGACAGGCCCAGCCATTTATACAGCACGCCCATGGTTTCGGCGTCGCGCTTGGCGAGATAGTCGTTCACGGTGACGACATGGACGCCCTTGCCCGTGAGCGCGTTCAGATAGGTGGCGAGCGTGGCGACCAGGGTTTTCCCTTCGCCGGTGCGCATCTCGGCGATCTCGCCCTTGTGCAGCACCATGCCGCCCACCAGCTGCACGTCAAAATGGCGCATGCCCAGCACCCGCTTCGAGGCTTCGCGCACGGTGGCGAAGGCTTCGGGCAGCAGATTGTCGAGCTTCTCGCCGTTCGCCAGACGCTCCCGGAAGATGCGGGTCTGGTCCTGCAGTTCGGCGTCGGTCATCGCCTCATATTTGGATTCCAGCGCATTGATCTGGCCGACGGCCGGCTGGAGCGACTTCACATAGCGGTCGTTCGACGATCCGAAGATGGCCTTGGCGACCTTGTTCAAGCCAAGCATGAGGAGCCTTCACAAATGGGGCGCGGATCGACAGAGCCGTCGCCGCTTATCACAGCGCCAAATAGGTATGGGCCGGGGAAGCGTCAATTGTGCGGGGAAGACTTCTTCGAGCGGCCACTATCCACCAAGAGTGCGTTCGACAGCAAAATGGGCTGCCCGTCGCGAACGACGTCCAGACGCAGCTGGTGGCGGCCCGGCGCAAGTTCAGGAGACAACGCCAGTTGCTGGCGTCCGCCTGCCAGCGGCTGTTCCGAAAGCAGGGTGCGACCGTCGAACAGGCGCAGGCGGCTGCCGACGGGGGCATCGACATCGATGCTGAGGCGCACCGTGCCGGTGGACGCCTGAAGCGTTCCACCCATCACCGCCTGCGCCCTGCCGGAGGTGGCCGTGAAATCCAGATGACGGCCGGGCACACCCTCTGCATCGATGAACGCCCTGCCCTTCTTCAGGCCTTCGCGAAGGGCGGGCCATGTGAGATCGTCTGCCAGAACCACGGTGGCGGGTCGGCCGATGGTGCCCAGCCTCTCGTCACGCGCGGTGCCGTCGTGGTTGTCGGACGCGCCGATGGCAGTGACGGGGCCATTCGCATCAAGCCAGCCGGCCCAGAACGGGGTGCCGTCGACGAGGCCCGCCACCTTGTTGTCCACCCCCGCGATGGCGGCGCCGTTCACGGTTTCGATGGCGTCAACCTTGGCCGGGTCGGCGCCGGGCATGGTCCAGCCGCAGCCCATGCAGCGTTCGTCCGACGGCATGGCGGGGTGATTGATGACGAGGAGCCCGCCGAGCCGGTGCACCTCGTCCGCAATGGCGTTGAAGCTCGTGGTGCCACCTTTTTCCGGCGGGGCGATGCGGAAATCGATGGGTCTGGTGACGCCGTGGATATTGATGTGGCCGTAGAAGGTGGTGATCTCGCGGCCGGGGATCAGCAGCAGCCTGGGGAAAAAGGGTTGCGCCTCGCGCAGGGTGGAATGGTGGCTGACGCTGTTATGTTCCGTCAACGAGACGAAATCGATGCCGCGCGCGGATGCTGTCTGCAAGGTGAGGAACAGCGGGCACGGCACTTTGGACGCGCCTTCTGCCGGGGCGCAATTGCCGTCGGAATGGGCGCTGTGCAGGTGCATGTCTCCACGATACCAGCCGGGGCCCCGGCCGGCAGTAGGCGGGGTCTCGTCCGGTTCGCCGGGTTTCAGGAACCAGAGTTTCGCGCCCCATGTCGCGGTGACGCCGTCGCGGATGTTGGGAACGGCGAGGATCAGCTTCCATTGGCCGGGCGTCATCGCACCGGGCAGATAGGAAGGTGTGGCCTCTGTCTCGCCGATCAGGATGCGGCGCTTGTTGGAGCCGGACGCGCCGCGAAAACCGTTCGGGTCCGCGACGCCCACGTCGATGACGGTGCGCTCAGCCAGATGATCGAGGCTCATCTCCACCAGCAGCCGGTCTGTGCCGGGCGGCAGGGTGAAGGGAACCTCGCGATAGCTTTGGTGGTCTGCCCGGCCGATCTGACCCGACAACAGTTGATCGGGCGGGCGGTCCACGGCTGCGGACGGCGCTGCCAAGACCAGCAGCAGCGCCGCCAGCAGCCGCCGCATCAGAAGGTCACCTGTGCGGACAGGCGGACGATCCGGCCGAAATCGGGGCGGGCGAGGAAATATTGTGCGCCCAGATCGCCCGAGATGAAGCTGCCCGCGCGCGGGTTGCCCTCTGTCAGGCCCATCTGGTTGAACAGGTTGGTGACGTTCATGCCCAACGCGATGTTGTCCGTGACCTGCCCGCGGATGTTCAGCCCCACCAGCGTATAGGCCGGCAGCACCTGGGTGTTGGCGATGTCGGGATAGCGCTTGGTGTAATGCTCGATCACGGCTTCCGCACGAACCCGGTCGTCCAGCAGGTTGACGCCCGGGGTGACGCGCAGGCCCAGTTTCGGGACACGCATCAGCTGGTTGCCGCTGAAGTCATACTGCTTGCCGGTGTTGTCGGTGTATTTGAAGTTCTTGTACTGCGGGTCCTGCCAGGTCAGCGCCACGGCGAGGTCGCCCCATTCGAACGGACGGAACATCGCTTCGGCTTCGACGCCGAAGGTTTCCGATCCTGCGATGGCGACGCGCGAGGTGTAGGTGCTGGTGGCGTTGTCGAACACCCAGTCGGTCAGCGTCAGCCGCTCGAACTTGGTCCAGAAGCCGGTGACGAACAGGCTGAGCATCTGGCTGCCGTATTTGAAGCCGATCTCGCCCATCTTGATCGGAATCTTCGCCATGTCGGTGCGGGTGGGGTTGCCGTTCCATTCGCCTGGCGACGGCAGGCGGAAGGTGTCGGTATAACGGGCGAACACACCCATGTTCGTCTGGAACTGCCAGTTGGCACCCAGAGTCCAGCCGAAGCCGTCGAAACTGTCGTTCACCTTGGTGAAGCCGTTGCCGAAGGTCAGCACGCTGTTGTCGGCAAGGGTGGTGGGATCGCCCAGATTCACCGTTGCCTTGTTGGCGACCAGGCCGCGGAAGCTGAGCTTTTCATAGCGCGCGGCAGCGTCCACCCGAATTTCGGGGGTGATCTGCCATTCGTCTCCACCATAGACGGCGAAGCTGTCGGTGTTCATCCCCACATCGTCGAAGATCGAGCCATAGCGCAGGAAGCCGTTATCGGTGACGCGGCCGACGGCCACCCCGTTCACATCGACGGCCGTCGCGTCGACGCGGCGCGCATTGCCCTGCACATCGAGCAGGGTGGTGCCCATGTAGCGATCGAAGCGATATTGCGAGTAGGCGTAGCTGGCGCCGATCGCGAGCGCATGATTGCCGATATCGGCGGTGATGCGGTTGTCGGAGATCATCTCGTCCAGCGGGACGGAGACTGAGAGCAGGTTGCCCTGCACCAGCAGGCCGTTGCCATTGGCGTCTGCCGGAACCGCCGAGCCGTCGTCGGCATAGGTCAGGCGAATGCCGGTCGCCGTGCTGAACCCGCCCGCCTTGGCCTGGCTGAGCAGGCTGGCCTGATAGTTGGCGATGGTGTCGACGTTGCCAGTGGGGAACAGCGCGTTGCGCAGGATTTCGCTGGTGCGATAGCGGTTACGGGTTTCGAACCGCACGCCGTCCACGATGCGCATCTTCGCCTCGAAGGTGATCGCGGTCAGCTTGGTGTGGCTGCCTTCGGTCAGGTCGAACATGAACGGTCCGCCGACATTCTTGATCGGCACCATCTTGTTGTTCGGCCCGGCAAAGGTGTCCTTCAGCGCATCGAAGCCCGGCACTTCGACGATGTCGCCATCGGCATTGAAGGTCAGCGGCACCGGCAGATAGAAAGGCGTACGGTCGTTCATGTGGCGCACGTCCAGGGTCGCCGAATTCTCGCCGTCGTCATAGTTCAGCGTGGCGCGGATCTGGCCGCCCTTTTCCGCCTTGAAGCCCATGTCGCGCATGCCGTCGCCCTGACGGTAGAAGCCGCCGACGAAGAGGCCGACGTTCGGGGCGATTTCGCGGCCATACCAGGCATCCACGCGGTGTGCGGTGGTGTCGGTGAAGGTGTAGCGCACGGATCCGGCGCCGTCGGGCGTGTCGGTGCCCTTGCGGGTGATGAAGTTCACCACGCCACCCGGCGCGTTCGGTGCGAAGATGGAGGCCGGGCCGCCGCGCACGGCTTCCACGCGGGAGATGGTGTCGTCGATGCGGAAGCTCTGGTCGGAATTCAGATAGCCCAGCGCGCCGTCATACTGCACCGGAATGCCGTTTTCCTGCAGGCCGACCGACGAATAGCCGTCGGTCGGAATGCCCCGCGAGCGGACGTTGTTGGAACCTTCACCGCCCGAGGCCTCCACCCAGAATCCGGGCACGCGACGGAACAGGTCTGCCGTGGAGATGGGCGGCGCCAGCTTCAGCGACTGCTGGTCGATGGTGGTGATGGCGAAGCTGGCTTCCGCCTTGCGCATTTCCGAGCCCGCCGCGCGGCCGGTGACGATGATGGTGTCCATGTCGCCCTGGGCGACGGTTTCCTGCGCCATGGCAGGCGCGGAAACGGCGGCAAGCAGCATCGGAACGACGAAACGGCGTGTCATGTGCGGGAACCCCTTGTTGTTTGGAACTGTTGCTTGGAACCGGTTTTGCGGAGCGGATGTCCGTGATGAGCGCCGCGCCTAGGTGTGGTCCGTGACAGGCGAATGACGCGCGCATGACAATCCGAAGATGCCCACAAAGATGTCGCGCAGACGCCTGCGGGGAGCTAAGCGGCCTTCATGACCATCTCACCGCTTGCCACCGCCTTCCCCCAGCTTCCCGAGATCGCCGGGGTGCGGCGAGGTGTCGCAACCGCCGGCTACAAGCCCTGGACTCGCGCCGACGTGACCTTGCTGGCCTTCGATCCGGGCACCACGGTCGCCGGCGTCACCACCCGGTCGAAATGCCCGTCGCCCGAAGTCGAGCTGTGCCGACGCCACCTGCCCTGGGGCGCGGCGCGCGGGCTGGTGGTGAATGCGGGGAATTCCAACGCCTTCACCGGGCTGACGGGGGCCGAGGCTTGCGCCCGGCAGGTGGCCGAAGCCGCCAATCTGATCGGCTGCGAGCCGGCCGAGGTGTTCGCGGCCTCAACCGGCGTGATCGGTGTGCCGCTGCCACAGGAAAAAGCCATATCCGGCGTGCGGGCGGCCCATGCGGCGCTGGGGAGCGCCAGCTGGCTGGATGTGACCACGGCCATCGGCACGACGGACACCTTCCCGAAGGCGGCCTTCCGCGAGGCGATGATCGGCGACGTGAAGGTCGCGCTGGTCGGCTTCATCAAGGGGTCCGGCATGATCGCGCCCGACATGGCGACCATGCTGGGCTTCATCACCACCGATGCCGCCGTCAGCGCAGCCCTGCTGCAGCAGCTGCTGGAGGCGGCGAACGGGCGCACTTTCTCGTGCATCACCGTGGATGGCGACACTTCCACATCCGACACGGTGCTGGCCTTTGCGACTGGCCGCGCGGGCAATGCTGTGCTGGAGAGCGTGACATCGCCGGGGGCAGACGCCTTTGCCGCCGCGCTACAGGATCTGTGCCGCGAATTGGCGCAATTGGTGGTGCGCGATGGAGAAGGCGCCAGCCGCTTCGTGGAAATCCGCGTGAACGGCGCGGTGAGCGACGAGAGCGCGCACCGGATCGCGATGTCCATCGCCAATTCGCCGCTGGTGAAGACGGCGATTGCGGGCGGCGATGCCAATTGGGGGCGGGTGGTGATGGCCGTGGGCAAGGCCGGCGAACCCGCCGACCGCGACCTGCTGTCCATCCGTTTCGGCGGAGTGGAAGTTGCCGCGCGCGGGATGGTGGTGCCGGGCTATGATGAAGCGCCTGTCGCGGCACATCTGGCCGGTCAGGACGTGGAGATCGCCGTGGAGCTGGGGCTGGGCGACGGCCGGGCCACGGTTTGGACCAGCGACCTCACCCACGGCTATATCTCGATCAACGCCGATTACCGGAGCTGACGACAACGGGAGCCGGGGGCGCTGCCTCAGCGGCTTTCGTGGGAGAGGCTGAACACGCGCGACAGCCGCCAGCGCGTGCCGTCATAGACCCAGAGCTGCACGAAGCGGGCGGAGCCCACCAGCTTTTCCGGCCCGTCGCCCTTGCGTTCCAGAAAATCGTGCCGGCCTTCCTGCACCGCGCCGACCCCGGGAATGGGATTGACCACCATCGTGCCGGGGACCAGCACGCGGCGGCTGCGCCAGGCATCCGGCGCATTCCGCGCCTCGCAGGCCTTGGCGTAGCCCGCCACGAACGCGGCAGCGCCGCCTGCGACGCGCCCTTCCCTATCGTGATACATTTCGAAGTTGGGGGTCAGCCGGGCTTCCATCGCGGCGGGGTCGCATTGTTCGAAGAACAGTCGGAAGAAGGCCTCGTCCTCCGCGGCGATGGCGGCCTCCAGCGCCGGTCCTTGCGGAAGCAGGATGGCGGCTGCGGCCAGAACTGCGGTCAACATCGCGGGACTATTGCCGACAGGCGGATGTCGTGCAAGCGTGGGCCATGGCCAGCCTGATCCTGCATCATTTCCCGTCCTCGCCCTGGTCCGAAGTGCTTCGGCTCGCGCTGGGGCTGAAGGGGCTGGATTATGGATCGGTCGAAGTGCCGTCGATCTGCCCCAAACCCCAGCTGGAAGTGCTGACCGGCGGCTATGTGCGCACGCCCGTGCTGCAATCGGGGGCGGACCTGTTCTGCGGCACGTCTGCCGCGATCGATGCGCTGGAAACGCTGCATCCGGATCCCAGCCTGTTTCCGCCCCCGTTGCGGCAGGGACATCGGCTGCTGGCGCAGGCGGTGCAGGGCGCCGTGTTCACATGGGCGGCCGGTGCAGCGATGGGCGATCTTCCGACGCAGGGGTTCGAAGCCTTCTGGGCAGACCGGGAGCGGCGCTTCGGCATGAAGCCGGACGCCTTCCGCGCGCTGGCACCGCATCTGGCCGCGCAGTTCGCCGGGCATCTCGCCAATCTGGAGGCTGCGTTGGCCGACGGCCGCGCCTTTCTGGGCGGCGACACGCCGGGCCATGGCGATCTCGCCCATTACCAGCTGCTGTGGTTCCAGAAGGCCCGCCATGGCGGAGACCTTGCGCCGCTGCTGGCGGACCGGCCGCATCTGGGGGCCTGGGTGCTGCGCATGGACGACATCGGCCATGGCAACCCCATGCCGATGTCCGCCGAAGCGGCCATCGCCGCTGCGAGCGGGGCCGAACCGACCGTGCGGGGAATCGTGGCGCCGGGATCGGGATTCGAGGCGGGTCAGACGGTGCTTGTGTCCCAGGAAGGGTCGACCGATCCGGCCGTGGAGGGAAGGCTCGCCGTGCTGACGGACCGTCGCATCACATTGCTGCGCGACCGGCCCGAAACCGGCCCGGTCGCATTGCACTTCCCGCGTCTGGGGCAGATTGTGCGCCCCGCCTGAAGCGGGGGCACGGGTTCAGATCGCGCGCTCGATCCAGCCCTTCAGAGCGGATTTCGGCGCGGCGC
Organism: Sphingomonas sp.; assembly: GCA_003248865.1. Classification (GTDB taxonomy): domain Bacteria; phylum Pseudomonadota; class Alphaproteobacteria; order Sphingomonadales; family Sphingomonadaceae; genus Sandaracinobacteroides. Next base: position 34,615 of record QFPK01000017.1, on the reverse strand, counting down.
CCAGCTGCTCGGCAACCTTCTCGCCGCCCTTGAAGATCAGCAGCGTCGGGATCGAGCGCACGTTGAACTTCGAGGCCCATTCCGGCTCGTCGTCGATATTGACCTTGGCGATGGTCACCTTGCCTTCGAGTTCGTCGGCGATTTCCTCCAGCGCGGGGCCGATCATGCGGCAGGGGCCGCACCATTCCGCCCAGAAATCCACCAGCACGGGGGTTTCGCTCTTCAGAACCTCGTCCTCGAACGAGGCGTCGGTGACTTTCACGGTTGCCATGATTGTTGCTCCTTTGGGCACAGACATAGCCCGGCCGACGGTTCATTCAAGCGGAAGCAGACCTGCCATGTCCTTCTCGGCCCCCAAGAGGAAGTTGGGACCGCTGGTGTAGAGCAGCGCGACGTCGATCCTGTGGCCGGGGAAGGCCTGCGCCAGAACGGCGCGGTAGGCGGCCATCTGTCGGCGGTGCGCTGGCGGGGCCTCTGCGAAGCTGGCGGGCACCTTCAGGCCGGTCTTGAAATCGACCAGCAGCACGCGGTCGGGTTGTACCAGCAGCCGGTCCACCGTGCCTGCGATCGCGATGCCTTCCACCACCCCGGCGATGGGGGCTTCGGCCAGCGCATCCGGGCCGAACAGCGCAGCGTGGTCGGGATCGTCCATCACGGCGAGAATCTGCGCCACGATTGGCCCGGCCTCGTCGCCTGCGCCCTGCCGCTGGAGCCAGGCCCGGGCCTGTGCGGCGCGGTCCGCGCGGGGCACCGCCGGGAGGCGTTCGAACAGTGTGTGAATCCAGCTGCCGCGCCGGGCGGCGGCGCGCATCGCCTCGGCCGCCGGGCCTTCGGCCGGGGCGTCGGGAAGGCCGGAGGGCGTGACCGGCCGTGCCGGGCGGGGCGGCGGTGGGGCGACGCCTGTGTGCATCTGGTGCAGCGGCAGGGCGGCGCTTTCGCTTTCCAGACGGGTTTCGTGCGTGTCCGGCTCGACCCAGATTCCGGCGCGGTGGCGCAGGGCTTCGCCGCGATCGGTTGCGATCCGCTCCACGCCGGGAAGGGTTTCCAGTACCGGCCGCAGCCGGGCGTGCCAGCATTTGGGTTCGCCCTCGGCTGTCTCCTCATCCAGCTTTTCCAGCGCCTTGCGACTGGCGGACCCGCCGATGAACAGATGGTCAGCCGCGCGGGTGAGGCCGACATAGAGCAGGCGCAGATCCTCCTGTGTTTCCCGCACGTCCTGCTTCTTCAGTTCGTCGCGGACAGCCTGTGCGCTGTCTTTCGCGGGCGGATGGAAGACGGGCAGGGTCTGCCCGTCCACCGGCACCGCCACGAAGCCGTCGCGGCGTGCCTTGCGCTGGTGGGCGCTGTCCGCCAGCACCACCACCGGCGCTTCCAGCCCCTTGGAACCGTGGATCGTCATCAGCCGCACCTGATCGGCAGCCGCTTCGGCATCGCGCTTCACGTCGGAGCCTTCGGCCTCGATCCAATTCAGGAAGCCGGCGAGCGCGGGTGGGTTGGCCTGTTCATACAGCAGCGCCTGTTGCAGCAGTTCATCGATGGGGTCGTTCGCCTCTGCACCGAGGCGGGCGATGAGGCAGCGGCGGCCTTGCAGCGGGCCGGAAAGGATAGTGTCGAGGAACCGCGCGGGACCGACGGTGTCGGCAAGCGCGAGCACGGTGGACAGCCAGCTGCGGGCTTCGCGGGCGATGTCATCCCCGGACCGGCCCAGCGCCGCCCACAGACCCGGGCGGCCGCCATTCAAGGCGCGGACGGCTTCATGATCCCAGCCGAAGAAGGGCGAGACCAGCAGCGACGCCAGCGTGAGATCATCCTCCGGCTGGACGGCGAAGCGCACCAGCGCGAGGCAGTCGAGCACGGCCAGCGGTTCGGTCAGCAGCAGCCGGTCCACGCCTGCGATGGGAACAGCTTGGCGGTGCAGTTCGCCGACCAGCGCACCCATCAGCCAGCTTCGCTTGCGCAGCAGGATCAGGATATCGCCCGGCCGGGCCCAGCTCTTTTTTGCGGGCAGCCACAGCCGATCCGGCCCGCCCTGTTGCAGCCAGCCGGCGATCCTCGCTGCCAGCCATTTCGCCATGGCGCGGTCGGCAGCTTCGCTGTTGTCCTCGGCGCCGGTATCGCCGCCGTCGTCCGTGTCTTCATCCGTGCCCTCGTCGGGCGCGATCACCGGCCACAGCACCACTTCGCCCGGCGCTTCGGCGCGGTGCGGGCGGTGATCGGGCGGGGATGCGGCCATTCCCAGCTTCTCAGCATCCGTCTGCCTCAGCAGGCCATTCACCACATCGAGCACGGCCGGGCCGGAGCGGAAGCTGAGATCGAGATCGACACCCTCGATCGGACGGCCGCCTTCGGCCGCCTGCGGGGAGAGGCGGGCGCGCCAGCTTTCGAACACGGCCGGATCCGTGCCCTGAAAGCCGTAGATCGCCTGTTTGTGGTCGCCCACCACGAACAGACTGCGCCGCCTTTCGGCCTCGGAGTCGAAATAATCCTCGATCAGCCGGCCGATGATGGTCCACTGGCGCTCGTTGGTGTCCTGCGCCTCATCGACCAGCACATGATCGAAGCGGCTGTCGAGCTTCCAGCCGACATAGCCGGGCATGCCGGCCGGGCCGAGCAGATCGACAGTGCGGGCGATCATGTCGTCATAATCGATGGCGACGGCGGCGCGCTTCAGCTGGCGATAGCGGGCGACGATGCGATGCCCGGCGCGCAGGGCCAGCGCGGCGAGTTCGGCGGTGGTGACGCGGCGATCATAATCCAGCAGCCTCAGCAGGTCGTTGGCGATGTCTTCAGCCATCGCCTGAATGCCCGGCACAGCCTTTTCACCCTGCCGGAAGCTTCGAATCTTGTCGGCGCTATCGAACAATTGCGTCCGCAGATCCCCGAACTGCGCAAATCGCGCCTGCGTACCCAAAGCCAACCATGCTCGAATTGCGTCCGCCTGCCCAAACGCTTTCTTCCAGCCCCACTGCTCGAGTGTTTCCGCAAACGTCAGCAGGCGTCCGTCGTCGAACGCGCCCGGGGCCAGCAACTCGCGCAGCCGTTCGCCGGGTTGCTCGCCCGCCTCCACCTTCAGCCAGCGGCGCACGGCCACCGGCAGGCCCGACGCATCGCTGAACGCCAGCATCGCATCCGAATGGGCGATCATGGCGGACAGCGCCTGCATCAGCCCGCCCTCCCCCTTCAGGATGGAGAGTTCGGCCAGATCGGCGAGGAAGGCGGTATCACCGCCGGCTTGCGCCTCTGCGATGCATTCAGAGAGAGCGCGCTGCTTCAGCTGGCGGGCATCGCGCTCGTCCAGAGCGCGGAAGCCGGGGGTCAGCCCGGCCTCTAGCGGGAAGGAGGCCAGCAGGCCCTGCGCAAAGGCATGCAGCGTCTGCACCTTCAGCCCGCCGGGCACGTCCAGCGCTTCTGCGAACAGGGCGCGGGCGCGGCGACGGCGTTGTGGCGTGGGCGGCACCCCCATCGCCTCGAACTCGGCATCCAGCCGGGCGTCGCTGTAGCCTAGCCATTCGCCCAGCCGTTTGACGAGGCGGTTCTGCATTTCGGCCGCAGCCGCCTTGGTGAAGGTGAGCGCGAGAATGCGGTCCGGCGGGCTGCCCTCCAGCATCAGGCGCAGGATGCGGTCCGTCAGCACATGGGTCTTGCCGGTCCCGGCCGACGCCGCGACCCAGACATGGTGGGCCGGATCGGCTGCCAGCTTCTGCGACGGCGTGCGGGATTGTGGGGAACTCATCGTGCCAGCCATTCCGCCACCCGGGCGAGATGGTCATAGTCGCTGAAGCGGCGGCCATAGACCATGTGCTGCTTGGCGCGGAACGGGCGATCGCCCAGCAGCCAGCCGTCCACCAGCGCGGTGAAATCGGCGAAGGCGGCGGAGAGATGCGCTTCCATATCCTCGGGCGTGGCCTTTTTGCCGAGCGCTGCGCTCATGGAGCCGGGCTCCCGGCCGCCGGAGAGCTTCAGATAGTCGAGCCGTTCCACCGGCAGGCTGGCGTTCACCTTGAACTCGCCCTTGGCGGCCATGGCGGCGAGCAGGGCCAGTTGCGTCTGCCACAGGCTTTTCACATCGGCCACGCCGGGGACGGCGCCGGTCTTGTAATCGAGGATGCGCAAGGCTTCGCCATTGCTGTCGATGCGGTCCACCCGGCCGTTCAGCGTGACGGCCTTGTGGGTGAGCTTGCCTTTCGCTTCCCAGGCGACGGGCGTCCACTCCGGCTCGGCGGCCAGCTGTTCCATCACATAGGCGAGCATCCGAAGCACGCGGGGGCGCCAGAGGGCGGCGATTTCGGGGCGTTCGCCGAGCTTCGCCAATTCCTCATCGACGATCTCCAGCTGGCGGGCATCGCCGGGAAAACCCTCTGTCACCCAACGTTCGAGGATGGCGTGGACGGCCTGCCCGCGTTCGCCTGCGGTGGGTTCGGCGTCGTGCGGGTCCAGCGGGTTCAGCCCCAGCATGCGGCGGGCATAGAAGCTGAAGGGGTCGGCCTTCAGCGTGGCGACCTCGGTGACGCTGAGCTTGCGCGGGCGCTCGGCGGCGGGGGGTGCGGGTTCCGGACGGCGATAGGGTTCGGCGGGTTGGCCGGAATCCAGCCCGCGCACGACCGTGAGCAGGGTGGTGCCGTCTGCCGTCCATGTGCCGGAATCGGGCAGTTCGCCTGCCGCCGCGCGCAGCCGCTGCCAGAAGCGGGAGGCGACCGAGGGCGCGCCGCCTTCGCGCAGCGAGCGGGTGAGCAGCACTTCGGGCGCGCCGAGTCCGGCTGCAAAATCATGCGCCTGAAAACCGGTGCGCCGGGCGAGGCCGGGCAGATCGAGCGCGCGGCGGATCGCGGGGGCCAGGAACGGGTCCGGCGTGGGCATGGAGGGCCATGTGCCCTCGTTCAGCCCGGCCATCACCATCAGGTCCGCCGATTGCAGCCGCGCTTCCAGCGGGCCCCAGATCGCCAGTTGCGGGTGGCGATTGAAACGCGGGCGAACGGCGACGCCCTGCATTAGCCCCCCGATGAAGGCGGCAGCCTCCTCCGGCATCACGCGGATTGCGGCGAGGTCGGCCCGGCTTTCGGCCAGCGTGTCGAACAGCCGGGCAAGCGCAATTCCGGCGTCGCCCTGCCACAGCGCGGGGCCTGTAGCGGCCTCAGCGACTTCGCGCAGGCGATCCAGCAGGGCGTCGGCCGTGGTCGGAAGCGGTTGCAGCGGGGCGAGGAGCGGCGTGGCTTGTTCCGCCCACCAGTCTTTCAGATCGTCGCCGACCTTCTTCGAGAGACGCCGGGCGACGCCGCCGAGACCGGGGCCGGGGCGGATGCCGCGCAGCGCCGCCTTGTCGAGCTGACGGACATGGTTGAGCCAGTCGAGCCGGGGCTCTCCGGCGCGGACCAGCGGATGTTGCAGCGCGCCCAGCAGCGAGACCGGGGCGAAGCGTTCGCCCGCTGTGGTGGCAAACGCCACCAGAAGGCTGCCGGGCTGGGTGTTCGCCAGCGGCACCCCGGCGCTGTCGTCGATCTCGATTCCGAAGCGCTTCAGCTGCACCTGCACGCGGCTCGCAAGGGAGCGATCCGGCGTGACTAGCGCGGCAGTGGCGCCCGGGCGTTCCGCCACCTGCCGCAGTGCCAACGCGATCAGAAGTGCTTCCTCCGCCGGGCTTGCCGCCTCCACCATGCGCAGGCCGCTGAGGGCTTCGGGCGGCACCACGGGCTGTTCACCGCCGGAGAGCGCGGGGGGGCGCAGCGCGCGCGCCACCAGATCGCTGCGTTCGGGCGGGCTGCCGGCGCGGCGGCTTTGGTGCGGCCAGGCGTCGGCCTCCAGCGGCGACAGATCCGCCGCCTTCAGCAGCCGCGCCATGCCATATTGCGGGTGGGTTTCAAGGCCGGCGCCGTCCTCGCCGGCGATCAGCTTCCAGCCTTCCTCCGCCAGCGAGAGATCGAGGCCGGGCAGGACGATGCGCCCCTGCGGCAGACGGGCAATGGTGCGGGCGAGGCGCGCGACGGCGGGGGGCGCGCTGGCGAACCCCGCCAGCAGCACCGGGAATGGCGGCGGGGCTGCCGCCCAACGGGTAGCGAGCGCATCCAGCTGCAGGTTGCGCCGCCGCGACGGATCCATCAGGCCGCGCGCCTCCAACAGGTCGGGCCAGCCGTGCGCCACCAGTTCCAGCACTTTGGCGTTGGCGGCCCAATGGAGTTGCAGGTCGCCTTCAGGCACGGCCTCCGTGATGTCGGCGGCGCGCACGCCTTCGATTTCCAGCGTGTCGAGCACGGCCGCCAGTTGCGCGCCCAGCGCCAGTGCCTCGGCGGCGGGGCGCGAGGCTGCGAGCAGCTTCGCGAGCGCCACACGCCGGGCCTCGGGCGCGATGGCCGGGCGGAGTTCGGCCGCGCCCTCCAGCCCGGCCAGCAGCGGCCCGGCCTCCCAGCCCTCGGCCTCTTCCGGGTCCAGGTCTCCGGCGGGGACCATGCGCGGCAGCAGCAGCGCCTTGCCCTCGGTTTCGCGGACGAAGGCCTCGGTCAGCGCGCGGATGGCGCGGCGGGTGGGCAGCAGCAGCAGCACCCGGGCCAGCGCCAGCGGATCGGGATATTGCGCCAGCAGCCCGGCTGCGAGATCGTCTGCGAAGGGCCGGTGCGCGGGGATGGAGAACAGGCTGCCGCGTGCCAGCGAGGACGCCAATTTCGATCCGGCGTCAGAGGACGCCAAGAAGAGCCTCCGTTTCTTTCACGGCGGCCGCCGTGCCCACGTCGAACCACAGGCCCTGATGCACCACACCATAGAGGCGGCCTTCGGTGGCAGCCCTGTCCCACAGGCGGTTCATGGAGAAGGGCTCGACCGCGACGCCGTCGAACAGCCGTTTCGACAGCATCTGGAACCCGGTGTAGACGAAGGGCGCAACCCGGCCGGGCTTGCGGCGCGAGAGGCGGCCGGACGGATCCATGTGAAAATCGCCAGGGCCGCCATGGCAGTTGGCGCGGGCCAGCGGCACCATCAGCAGCAGCGCATCCATCTCGCCCGCGTTCCAGCGGTTGCCCAGCAGTTCGGCGGCACCGACCGGGCCGTCGATCCAGATATTGTCGGCGTTGATGGACAGGAACGGGTCCGCATCGATCAGCGCCAGCGCCTTTGCCAGCCCGCCGCCGGTTTCCAGCAGCAGCTCCCGCTCGTCGGAGACGCGAACGTCGAGTTCTTTGTTGCGGGCGTTGAGATGCGCTTCCAGCCGGTCCGCCATATAATGCACGTTGACGGTGATCTGGCTGACGCCGCCGGCCTTCAGCGTGCCAATGGCGCGGTCCAGCAGGGTCTTGCCCGCCACTTCCACCAGCGGCTTGGGGCGCGTGGCCGTCAGCGGACGCATACGCTTGCCGAGCCCGGCGGCCAGCACCATCGCGGATGCGGGCACCTTGCTTTGCTCAGTCTTGCTCACCGGCACCACTCCGCCCGCAGCGCCTGGGGCACATTTGCGTCGAACCAGTGCTTCACCGGCGCCAGCGCGGGGTGGGCGAAGTTGCGTTCCAGATAGCCCCACACGCGCGGAAGCCGTTCCACATAGCCCTGCCGGCCGTCACGGTCCCTCAGGCGCACGAAAATGCCCAGAATTTTCACGTTGCGCTGGGCGCCGAGCACTTCATAGCTGGCGCGGAAGCCGGGGCCGCCGCCGAAACGCTCCAGCATGACGGCCTCCAGCTCCGGCGAGACATCGCGCCGGGCATCCTGCAGCAGCGACACCAGATCATAGGCGGGGTGCCCGGCCAACGCGTCCTGAAAATCCAGCAACCCCAATCCCTTCACCCCCGGCCGATCCAGCAGCATCAGATTGTCGGCGTGGTAATCGCGCAAGGTGACAATCGGATGGTGCGCGGTTTCGGCCAGCACCTGGCTCCAGGCGGCATCCCAGGCGGCAAGATAGTCGCCCGTGTCCACCTCGATCCCGGCGGCCTTCGCATACCAGTCCGGAAACAGCATCACTTCGCGCGCCAGCACATCGCGATCATAGGGTGGCAGCCCGTTGGCGCTGGTGGCCTTGTGCAGATCCGACAGCAGGTCGACGGCCTGCGCATAGACCTCGCCCTCAAGCTGGGGTTCCGTCTTCAGCACGGGGCCGAGCAGTCTGTCGCCGAAATCCTCGATCAGCAGGAAGCCGCGATCCAGATCACGCGCAAGGATCTGCGGCGCGGAGAAGCCGGCCGCCAGCAGCAGGTCCGCGACGCCCAGGAAGGGCTTCACATCCTCATGCTCGGGCGGAGCGTCCATCAGCACGGAGCGCCGGCCGGGTTCGACCACACGGAAGTAACGGCGGAAACTGGCGTCTCCGGCAAGCGGCAGCACCTCTGCCCCGCCCCAGCCGGCCGACGCCAGGAAATCTTGAGCCCCATCGCGGGCGATCATGCGCCGGCCTTTCTGCTTTGGATATTTGCCGCATCCTTGCCGAACCCACTTGCGAGCAAGCGTTCAAACGGCGCGGGCGCCAACTTCAGCGGGTGGTTGAACGGGCTGCCGAAGCCATGGATGAAGAACAGGATCAGCCCCGCAAATGCTCCATAGGCGCCCAGCATCACCCACACTTCGCGGAGCGGCGGATAGATGAAGAAGGGCGCGGTGACGAGCAGCAGCCCCATGATCGCTGGAAGCGCGAACAGCCAGGGCACGCTGTCCAGCGCCTGCTGCTCGCGGATGTTGCGCAGGTCCGCCACTTTCGACAGCCGCTCGACCATGCCGCTTCGAATCGCGCTCTCCCGGCTAGTCAGCGGTTCCAGCGATTGCGCTTCTTCCTGCGCGACATTGAATGCGTGCCAGGTTTCGCGGGACAATTTATGATCCTTGCCCAGTTCGGGCCATTCCACCTGCACCAGCAGCTTCACATAATCCGCCAGCGCGATCCGGATCACCTGCCCCGAAGGCCCGCCCAGCCGGCCGGCGTCGAAATAGACCTGCGAGATCGCCGCCGCCTCCTGGTTGAGACCTTCGCGCACGTCCTGATAGCGGCGCAGTTCCTGCGCATAGACCAGCGCGAGGAGGACGCCGAACAGGGTCGCGATGCGCAAGCCCGTGGTGGTGACCATGTCGCGCACCGGCGACGCATAATTGTGGCCATCGCTTCCGTGCCGCGGCGGCAACCGGCCGCGCACCAGCCGGTAGGTGCCGAACGCGAGCAGAATTCCCCCGCTGATCCACAGCAGCATCAGCAGAAAATCGCTCAGAAGGTTCATGCGCAGCGCCGGATAACGGGCAGGCGGGTCAGACGGCGGGCCATCGGCCTTCCCAAGCCGGGGGCGCGTCCCAAGTCAAGCGCCTGTCGGGGCCGCCGGCGCCATCCAGCCTGAGCCAGAGCCGTTCGGGCCAGATCATGTTGCCCAGCCGCTCTGGCCATTCCAACAGCAGCGCGCCATCGAGCAGCCAGTCATCGAGCGCCAGCGGCTCCGCTTCGGCGGCGGATTCCAGCCGGTAGAGGTCTGCATGCGCCACCGGCACGGCAAGATCGGGGTAGGTCTGCACCAGCGTGAAGGTGGGGCTGGGCACCTCGCCCCGATGCCCGAGAGCCTCGAGGATGGCGCGGGCCAGAGTGGTCTTGCCCGCGCCGAGATCGCCCGAGAGCGCGATCACGTCGCCTGCGCGCAGCGTGGACGCAAGCCGGGCGCCGATGTCGCGCAGCCCGGCTTCGTCCAGCGTCAGCGCCATGTCAGTAGCGGTAATGGTCCGGCTTGAACGGGCCTTCCGTGCTGACACCGATATAGGCAGCCTGCTTCGGCGTCAGCTTCGACAGCTTCACGCCCAGCTTTTCCAGATGGAGCGCTGCCACCTTCTCGTCCAGATGCTTGGGCAGCACATGCACGCCCAGGCTGTATTCCCCGGCCTTGGTCCACAGTTCGATCTGCGCCAGCACCTGGTTGGTGAAGCTGGAGGACATCACGAAGCTGGGGTGCCCCGTGGCGCAGCCCAGGTTCACCAGCCGCCCCTTGGCCAGCACGATGATCTGCTTGCCGTCGGGGAATTCCACCTGATCCACCTGCGGCTTCACCTCGGTCCATTTCAGGTTTGCAAGGCCGGCGATCTCGATCTCGCTGTCGAAGTGGCCGATGTTGCAGACGATGGCCATATTCTTCATCGCGCGCATATGCTCCACGGTGATGACGGCCTCGTTGCCTGTCGCCGTCACGAAGATGTCGGCGCGGGTCGCGGCTTCGTCCATGGTGACGACTTCATAGCCTTCCATCGCCGCCTGCAGCGCGCAGATCGGATCGATTTCCGTGACCAGCACCCGCGCGCCACCGTTGCGCAGGCTTGCAGCCGAGCCCTTGCCCACGTCGCCGAAGCCCGCGACGCAGGCGACCTTGCCGGCCAACATCACGTCGGTCGCGCGGCGGATAGCATCCACCAGCGATTCCTTGCAGCCATAGAGATTGTCGAACTTCGACTTGGTCACGCTGTCGTTCACGTTGATCGCAGGGAAGGGCAGCTTGCCCGTCTTCGCCAGCTCGTACAGGCGGTGGACGCCGGTGGTGGTTTCCTCGGACACGCCCTTGATGGCGGCGACCGTCTTCGTGAGATAGCCGGGACGTTCGGCGAGGAAGCGCTTCAGCGTGGCGACGAAGATTTCCTCTTCCTCGTTGCCAGGCGTGAACAGCGCTTCGCCGGCCTCCACGCGGGCGCCCCACAGCGCGAACATGGTGGCATCGCCGCCGTCGTCCAGGATCATGTTGCAGGGGGTGTCGCCCCAGTCGAAGATGCGGATCACATAATCCCAATATTCTTCCAGCGTTTCGCCCTTCACGGCGAACACCGGGATGCCGCGCGCGGCGATGGCGGCAGCGGCATGGTCCTGGGTGGAGAAGATGTTGCACGAGGCCCAGCGGATGTCGGCGCCCAGTTCCGCCAGCGTCTCGATCAGCACTGCGGTCTGGATCGTCATGTGCAGCGAGCCGGTGATGCGGGCGCCCTTCAGCGGCTTTGACGCACCGAACTCGCCACGCAGCGCCATCAGGCCGGGCATCTCGGTTTCGGCGATGGCGATTTCCTTGCGGCCGAAATCGGCAAGGCCGATGTCCGCGATGACATAGTCGGTGAATGCGGGGTTGCTCGCCACGGTCCGGGCTCCTCAATCGGGGAAAAATATGGCGCGGCCATAGCCTGCCGACCAAACAGTTGCAACTTTCTTTAAGTCTTTATGTCAGCCTGCGACCATTGCCGGAAACCCGGCCCGACCATAGGATGCAGCCCCAATGACACTGGCAGCGGCGATGGCCCCGGCGGCTCTGGCGATTGCGGCATCGCCGTTCGGAATCGTGCCTGCGATCCTGTTCCTGTTCATACCACGGGCGCGTGCGGGGGCGGCGGCCTTCCTGTTGGGCTGGGCGCTGGGAATCGCGGCCGGATTTCTGCTTGCGGCACTTGCTGCCATCTGGCTGGAGGGCTGGCAGGCCGGGCCTGTGCTGCCATGGGTGAAGCGTGCGCTGGGGGTGGGCCTGCTGGCGCTGGCGCTGCGCAATGTGCTGCGGCGGGATCAGGCAGCCGAAGCGCCGGGCTGGATGCGCGGCATCGAAACCGCCACCCCGGTTGGTGCGCTGCGGCTGGGGCTGCTGCTGTCGCTGGCCAATCCCAAGGTGCTGCTGCTGGCGCTGTCCGCGGGAGCACTGGCGGTGGATGCGGGGCTTGGCATCGGCAGCGGGCTGGCGCTTGCGGCGCTGCTGTTCGCGGCGGCGGCGTCCGCAACAGTGGCAGCGCCGCTGGTCGCCTATCTGCTGGCGGGAGAACGGGTTCTGCGTCCGCTCTCCCGCCTGCGGGACTGGCTGGTGGCTAACAACAGCCTCGTCGTCGCCGCCGTTCTGGCGCTGATCGGCGTGAAGCTGCTGCTGGGCTGAGGATTATTTCTTCAGCGGCACCAGTTCCTCGCGCTCCACGTTGAAGGGCGCCGGATAGCCCTCGGCGGCGAAGGTCGCAGAGATCGCCTTGTTGGTGTCGAAATAGACCTGCCAGTAATTGTCCGTATGGCAATAGGGGCGGACGCACAGCAGGGTGCCGCGCTCGTTGAAATCCAGGATCTCGACGGTCGGCGCGGGTTCGGCCAGCACATTGGGGATGGCGGCGAGCGCAGGCTTCAGCTTCTCGATGGCGACGAGCGGATCGACCCCGAAGGCGAGCTGGGCCTGGCGTTCCACCCGGCGATACGCATTGGCGCTGTAGTTGCTGATGACTTCGGTCGAGACTTTCGAATTGCCCACGACCGTCACCACATTGTCGGGCGTGTTGATGACGGTGTTGAACATGCCGATCGCCGTCACCGTGCCTTCCACGCCGCCCGCCACCACATAGTCGCCCACCTTGTAGGGGCGGAAGATGATGAGGAAGGCGCCGGCGGCGAAATTGCCCAGCAGGCCGGACCAGGCGGCGCCCACGGCAAGGCCGACACCGGCGAGGAGGGCGGCGAAACTGGTGGTCTGCAGGCCGAAATAGCCGAGGATGGCGACGACCAGCAGGATGTTGAGGATCACGCCCAGGATGCTCGCGATGTAGCGCTGCAGGGTCGCATCGAAGTTGCGCGCCGTCAGCACGCGCGACAGCAGGTTGATCGCGAAGCTGATCAGCCAGCGGCCGACCATGTAAAGTGCGAAGGCAGCCGCGATCTTGATCGCGGCATCGACCAGGATCGGCATCGCCCGATCCCACATGGTGACGATTTCGGCTTCCATCTGCGGCTCCCCTGTGCTGCGCCCGTAATGCGGCTGGCATGCTGCATGCCATGTCTCCAACTGGCGGATTGTGTGTTTTTCAGCAATCCCGCGCGGGACGTGCGCGCGACGAAGCGTGCTGCTGTTTTTGGCATCGCGGGGCGGTTGGGCTAGGGGCCCGGCGGATGGCCGCCGCGTTCGACCCTGCCCTGCCCTTCGCCCTGTTGTGGGATGCCGGCACCGGCTGCGCACGGCTGTTCACGGCTCCGGTTGAAACGCTCGAGTCGACGGATATCGAGACCGGACTGGAGACGCTGCGCCGCTGGACCCGCGAGGGGGACTGGGCGGTCGGCGCCCTCTCCTATGAAGCGGGCCACCAGCGGGAGTCCCGGCTTGCGGCCCTGCCGAAGGCGCCGCCCTGGTTGCGTTTCACCCGGCATCGTGACTGCCGCCTGCTGGATGCGCCAGCCCTGACCGCGCTGCTGGCGCCATTTCACGGGCCTGCCACGGTCAGCGCGCTGACACCGTTGGTTGAACGGGAAGACTGGCTGGCGGCCGTGCGCCATGTGCAGGCGCTGATCGCCGGGGGCGACATTTATCAGGCGAACCTGACCTTCCCGTCGTCCATTGCGCTCCATGGCCACCCGCTGGCGCTGTTCCCCCGGCTGTTCAGCCCACAGGCGGCCCCGCACGGCGGTGTGGTACATCTGGGTGGCGGGCGCTGGTGGATCAGCCTGTCGCCGGAGTTGTTCTTCGCGGCCGCGGGTGGGAAACTGACTGCGCGGCCGATGAAGGGCACCGCCCCGCGCGGGCTGACGGCCGAAGCAGATGCGGCCATCGCGGCCGGACTTGGAAACGACGCCAAGAACCGGGCCGAGAATCTAATGATCACCGATCTGATCCGCAACGATCTGGCGCGGGTGTCGGTGCCGGGCAGCGTGCGGGTGCCCCGGCTGTTCGAGGTGGAGCGCTACCCCAGCCTGCATCAGATGACCTCCACGGTGACGGCGGAGCTGGAACCGGGGCGGGATGCGCTGGACGTGCTGGCGGCGCTGCATCCCTGCGGTTCCATCACCGGGGCGCCGAAGATCCGGGCGATGCAGGTGATCGCCGAAACCGAACGGCATCCGCGCGGGCTCTACACCGGAAGCCTGGGATGGATCGGCCCGCAGGCGGCATCGGCCCGCTTCGCCGTCGCCATCCGCACGCTGGAGGTGGAGGGGCGACGCGCGCGGCTGGGGCTTGGCGCCGGGATCGTCGCCGACAGCGATCCGGAAGCGGAATGGGCCGAGTGTCTGACGAAAGCACGTTTCCTGCAGCCGTCCGCGCCGATGACGCTGATCGAGACGATGCGGCTGGAGCCGGACGGGATTCCCCGCCTCGCCCGCCATCTGGACCGGCTGCAACGCTCCGCGCTACGCTTCGGCTTCCGGTTGGACCGCCCGGCGCTGGAAGCCCGGCTGGCGGCGCTGCCCATGAACAGCCCGCGCCGGCTGCGGCTGCTGCTGGATCGGGATGGTGCCGTTGCGCTTCAGCTCTCGACCCTGCCGCCTGTGCCGGACGGGCCCGTGGAGGTGGCACTGTGCCCGCTGCCGCTGGAGGCAGGCGACTGGCGGCTGGCGCACAAGACAGGCGACCGATCCGCGCTGGATGCGGCCCGCCGCGCGTCCGGCGCGTTCGAATGCCTGTTCGTGCGGCCCGACGGGCTGCTGACCGAGGGAAGTTACACCAGCCTGTTCGTCCAGCGCGACGGGCGGTTGCTGACGCCGCCGCTGTCACGCGGCCTGTTGCCGGGCGTGCTGCGCGAAATGCTGCTGGCCGAAGGCCGGGCCGAGGAGGCCGACCTGAGGGCCGCCGATCTCGCCACCGGCTTCTTCATCGGCAACAGCCTGCGCGGGCTGATGCCCGCCCGCCTCAGGCCTGAATTGGGCGACGGCGCCTGAGGCTGCTTCCGGCAAGGCCGAAGCCTGCCACCAGCAGGGCCCAGGTCTGCGGCTCCGGCACGGCATCCGTGGGCAGGCTGAAGCGGGTGACGGACACATTGTCCAGCACGTAGGAGCCCGGCCCGCGTGCTGCCTGGAAGCTGAGCACGGCGGAGCTGCTGTTGGCGATCACTTCATACCAGAGGGTGGTATAGTCCTGCCCGAGCCGGAAGCGGTTGTTCAGCAGGGTGAAGCTGCCGAAATCCACCCGGAACTGCTGGCCCGCGGCAGATGCGGCAACGTCGAACGAGATCAGGTAGAAGTTGCCGGGCGTGGTCGCCACGGTCTGCGACAGGGTACCTGCCGATCCGGCGGCACCGAATGCCGCCTGCAGAAGACCCGACGTCGGCGTGAAGCCGAGGCCTGCCCCTTCGACAGTGATGAAACCGGCATCACCCGAAGTGCTCCAGCCCGAAAGCCCGCTTTCGAAACTTCCGTTGGTGACGAGATTGGTGGCGGCCATCGCCGGCATGGCAACGGCGGCAAGCAAAGCTGCTGTCAGAAACTTCATGTTGCGACCCCTTTTTTCGTTGTTCTTGTTCTGGTCTTATTCTTGTTGGTTGACGCCCCACGACAGGAACGTGCGTTAACCATACCAATTTCTGAGGAATTTACAATTCCCCCCTTGATTTTGGTGCAACGCAATAAAATTCCGAACAACGGCTGCCACTTGCTCGGCGATTGCATGGCCGATTCCCCGCACAGGCGGGTGACAATTGGGATGACAGGCGCGCGCGCAATCTCTACGCAACCGGCCGACTTTTCCCCACAAAGGACTCGTGCCCGGAAATGCCCCTGCTCTCTGCCGCCATCAACCGCATCGCCCCCTCGCCCACCATCGCCGTCACCAACAAGGCGGCCGAACTGAAGGCGCAGGGGCGTGACATTATCGGCCTTGGCGCGGGCGAGCCGGATTTCGACACGCCGGACTTCGTGAAGGAGGCCGCGATCGAGGCGATCCGCAAGGGCCAGACCAAATATACCGCTGTCGACGGAACGCCTGCGCTGAAGAAGGCGATCCAGCACAAGTTCAAGCGCGACAACAATCTGGACTATGCGCTGGACCAGATCAGCGTGAACGTCGGCGGCAAGCAGACCATCTTCAATGCCATGGTCGCGACGCTGGACCCCGGCGACGAGGTGGTGATCCCGGCGCCTTACTGGGTGAGCTATCCCGACATCGTGCAGTTCTGCGGCGCCACCCCGGTGATCGTGAAGTGCGGGCTGGAACAGGGCTTCAAGCTGACGCCCGAGCAGCTGGACCGTGCCATCACGCCGAACACCAAATGGCTGATCCTGAACTCGCCCTCCAACCCGACGGGCGCGGCCTATAGCGAGGCCGAGCTGAAGGCGCTGGCCGATGTGCTGCTGGGGCATCCGCATGTCTATGTGCTGACGGACGACATGTATGAGCATATCGTGTTCGACGACTTCAGGTTCCGCACCATCGCCGAGATCGAGCCGCGCCTGTATGAGCGCACGCTGACAGTGAACGGCACCAGCAAGGCCTATGCGATGACCGGCTGGCGCATCGGCTTCGCCGGCGGGCCGGTGCCGATCATCAAGGCGATGGCGAAAATCCAGTCGCAGTCCACCTCCAACCCCTGCTCGATCGCGCAGGCGGCGGCGACGGCGGCGCTGCTGGGTTCGCTGGATTTCATGAAGCCACGCAACAAGGCCTTCCAGGACCGGCGCGATCTGGTGGTTTCCATGCTGAACCAGGCGGCCGGCCTCTCCTGCCCGCGCCCCGAAGGCGCCTTCTATGTCTATCCGGACTGCTCCGGCCTGATCGGCAAGACCACGCCGGGCGGGCTGGTGCTGAACACGGACGAGGATGTGGCGGCCTATTTCCTGGACACCGAAGGCGTCGCCGTCGTGCATGGCGCAGCCTTCGGGCTGAGCCCGGCCTTCCGCATCAGCTACGCCACCTCCACCGAAGCGCTGACGGATGCCTGCCAGCGCATCCAGCGCGCCTGTGCGGCGGTGGCCTAACGCTGGGTTCAGAGACCGGGTATAGGGTGGGGCCATGCGCTTTCACCCGAAACCCGACTGGCTGATCCCCGATCGCGACGCGACGCCCGAGGCCCATTGGCTGAACCGCCGGCAGATGGCGGCGGCCATGGGACTGGCGGGCATCGCCCATCCGTTGCTGGCGCAGACCGACCCCGCGAGCCTCGCGGCCCTGAAGGCGAAGCGCACGGTTTCGCTGAACGAGGATGCCACGCCGCTGAAGGCGGTGACGAGCTACAACAATTTCTATGAGTTCGGGCTGGACAAGTCCGACCCGTCCGAGCGGGCGGGCAGCCTGCGCCCCAGCCCCTGGACGGTGAAGGTGGGTGGGCTGGTGCACAAGCCGCTGACGCTGGATGTGGACCAGTGGATTGCGAAGCTGTCTCTGGAAGAGCGGGTCTATCGCATGCGCTGCGTGGAGGGCTGGTCCATGGTGATCCCCTGGATCGGCTTCCCGCTGGCCGGGCTGCTGAAGGCGGTGGAGCCGACGGGCAGCGCGAAGTATGTGCGCTTCACCACGCTGGCGGACCCGAAACAGATGCCGGGCCTGTCCGTGCCCGCGCTGGACTGGCCCTATCGCGAGGGACTACGGCTGGATGAAGCCATGCACCCGCTGACGATGCTGGTGGTGGGGCTCTATGGGCGGCGGCTGCCGAACCAGAACGGGGCGCCGATCCGCCTTGTGGTGCCGTGGAAATATGGCTTCAAATCCGCCAAGTCGATCGTCGCCATCGATCTGGTGGAGCGCCAGCCGCTGACCAGCTGGAACCAGAGCCAACCCTCCGAATATGGCTTTTATTCCAACGTGAACCCGGATGTGGACCACCCGCGCTGGAGCCAGGCGACCGAACGGCGCATCGGCGAATTCCGCAAGCGGCCCACCCTGCCCTTCAACGGCTATGGCGATCAGGTGGCGTCGCTGTATCGGGGCATGGACCTGAAGAAATATTATTGACGATGGCGCGGCTGAACGCCCCGCCCATCTGGCTGAAGCCACTGGCGCATCTGCTTGCTGCTTTGCCGGGTCTGTGGCTGCTGGCGGGTTGGGCGGACCTGCTGTGGATCAATCCGGTGTCACTTCGGCTCTCCGCCGAGCCAGTAGCCTATACCCACAATGCGCTGGGCTTGCAGGCGCTGCGGCTGCTGATCGCGACGCTGGCAGTGACGCCCCTCTTCCGGCTGACGCGCTGGAGCCCGATCATGTCGTTGCGGCGCCTGCTGGGGCTGTGGGCGTTTGCCTATGCCACCGTGCATCTGGGCTTTTATCTGGCGATGGAGCTGGATTTCAGCCTGTGGGCGCTGTGGCGGGAGGCGCTGAAGAAGCCCTTTATCTTCTTCGGGCTGGCCGCCTTCCTGTGCCTGCTGCCGCTCGCAGCGACCAGCACGCGGGCCGCGATCCGGGCGCTGGGCGGGAGGCGCTGGCAGGCGTTGCACCGGCTGGCCTATGCGGCCGGGATCGCGGCCTGCGTGCACTTCATCCTGCGGGTGAAGGGTTTCCAGCCGGAGCCTTATGTCTATGCGGCGTTGCTGGCGCTGCTGCTGGGCCTCAGGCTCTTGCCCAATCGAAAACGGCCCAGCCCCGCGCCAGCGCGAGTTGCCTGAGCGGTTCGTGCGGATTGGTCGCGACAGGTTCGTCCGCCCAGTCGAACACCGGCAGGTCGCTGATATGATCCGAACTGAATTTCACCGCCTCGGGCCGGGCTGAGAGGTCGGCGAGGATCTTCCGCAGCTTGCCCATCTCGTAGCAATTCTCGCCGTGGATCTCCGGGGTCAGCATGTCGCCAACCCAGTGATTGTCGGTCGCCACCACATGTTCGAACCCCCAGCGCCGGGCCAGCGCCTCCACGAAGTAGCGACAGCTGGCGGTCGCCAGCCAAAGTTCGCGCCCCTCGGCGCGATCTGCGGCGATGGCCGCCAGCGCACCCGCCAGTTCCTGCCGCGCGCCGAAGCCGGCGGCGAAGCTGTCAGCGGCACGCGCCACCTTCTCACGCGGCACCCGACGGCCCATCAGGATGCGCTGCGTCGCCTGTTTCAGTGCCTTGCGGTCGTGAGTGCCCAGCACATAACCCAGCAGCGGCAGGGCCATCAGCGGCGTTAGCAGCAGCCGTGCGGGCGCTTCGGTGCGGGCATAATGGAACAGCCAGGGTGTCCAGCTCGCCTTTCCGGTCACGGTCTTGTCCATGTCGTAGATGGAAAGGCTGCGCATCATCGACCTCCTGTGGGGTGCCTGTCCCGCCAGGCTGCGGGCGCAATACGCTGTTCGGGCGGCAGTGCCCATAATCCCAGCTTCTCGCGCTGCGCCCTGCTCTGGCCAGCGCGGATATCCTTGTCTTTCATGTAGCGGTCATAGGCCCAGGCGTGGCCGTCGGCCGTCATCGCCGCATTCACATAGGTCCGGCCCTGCCAGACCTTTCCCACCAGCCGGTTGTAGCGGTCGCGATCCGTCACTTCCACCCGCACAGGCCGGTTCAGCACCAGCCGCCGCAGTGCCGTGCGGGACTGGATGCCCCAGGGCTGCGCCAGTTCCGGCGCATCGATGCCAGCGAGGCGTATCTCGCTGGTGCGTTTCACGTCCGCCCTGTGCACCAGGATCGAATCCCCGTCCTTCACGCGGACCACCACGCCTTCGAAGCTGGCGGCCGCCGCCGGAAACGCCAGCAACAGCAGGAACAGGGCAATCAGCGGGCGCGTCATCGCGGCCTCCCTTGCAACGGACTGCCCCGATATGCAAAACCTGCCGGCCAGCAGGAGCCTTCGCCACCGCATGTCCCACCCCGCGCCTCCAGAGACATCTGCCGCGCCCGGTTCGGGCCTGCCGGTGCTGTCCGTCACGTTGCAGGACGGCGTGCTGGGCTTCGCCGGTCGCCTGTCCATCGCGCGCATCTCGGAAACGGAGCGCCAGCTGAACGATCTGCTGGGCGGCAGCGACGGCCCGCTGCTGATCGACCTGTCGGGCGTGACCCGCATCGACACGGTGGGCGCCTGGATGGTGCACCGCCTGCTGCGGGACCGGCCCGGCAGCAGCATCCGGGGCGCCTCGGCCGATGCCGAACGACTGCTGGCCGAAGTCTCTGCGGCGGACCGCCCCTGCGAGATGCGCCCCGCCTCAGAGCCGTTCATCCTGCGCGAGCTGGGGCGGCTGGGCGAATATGTCTATGCCTTCCGCGACAGCGTCGTCGCTTCGCTGGATTTCATCGGCCTCACCATCATTTCCGCCGGCCGCGCCATCGCCTCCGGGCGGGGCGTACGCTGGAATGCGGTGTGGGTGCAGATGGAGCAGGTGGGCGTGAACGCGCTGGGCATCATCGGCCTGATGAGCTTCCTGATCGGCATCGTGCTGGCCCAGCAGGGCGCGGTGCAGTTGCGCCAGTTCGGCGCGGAAGTGTTCGTGATCAACCTGGTGGGCCGCGCGACCTTCCGGGAACTGGGCATCCTGCTGACAGCGATCATGGTGGCCGGGCGGTCGGCATCCGCCTTTGCAGCGCAGATCGGGTCGATGAAGCTCGCCGAGGAGGTGGATGCGATGCGCACCATCGGGCTGGACCCGATCGAGGTGCTGGTGCTGCCGCGCACCATCGCGCTGATCCTGATGATGCCCCTGCTCGCCTTCTATGCCTCGGTGCTGGGCGTGATCGGCGGGGGGCTGTTCAGCTGGCTGGATCTGGGGATTCCGCCCGCAACCTTCGCGCAGCGGCTGCGGGAAGTGGTGCCGATGTCGGACTTCTGGGTGGGCCTGTCGAAGGCGCCGGTGTTCGGCGCCATCATCGCCATCATCGGCTGCCATCAGGGCTTTCAGGTGACGGGCAATGCCGAATCGGTGGGCCAGCGGACGACGCAGGCCGTGGTGGAGGCCATTTTCATCGTGATCGTGCTGGATGCCTTCTTCGCCGTTTTCTACACCGCGCTGGGGCTCAGCTGATGAGCGTGCATGGGGATGAACAGCCGGTGATCCGGGTGCGTGGGCTGGTGAACCGCTTCGGCGATCAGACCGTGCATGATGGTCTGGATCTGGATGTGCGCCCGGGCGAGATTCTGGGTGTGGTGGGCGGATCCGGTACCGGCAAATCGGTGCTGATGCGCTCCATCATCGGGTTGCAGACCCCGGCCGAAGGCGAAATCGACGTGCTGGGCCAGCGCGTGACCGGGGGCGAGACCACGCAGAATCAGGAACTGACCCGGCAATGGGGGGTATTGTTCCAGGGCGGCGCACTGTTCTCCGGGCTGACTGTGGCGGAGAATATCGAGGTGCCGCTGAGGGAGTATTTCACCCTGTCGGACCAGCTGATGGACGAGATCGCGGGTTACAAGGTGGCGATGGTGGGCCTGCCGCCCGAAGCCGGGCCGAAATATCCATCCGAACTGTCCGGCGGGATGAAGAAGCGCGCCGCGCTGGCCCGGGCGCTGGCGCTGGACCCGAAGCTGTTGTTCCTGGACGAACCCACCGCCGGGCTGGACCCGATTGCGGCTGACGGCTTCGACACGCTGATCCGCACACTGGCCGAAACCATGCAGTTGACGGTGTTTCTGATCACGCATGATCTCGACACGCTGCACGCCATCTGCGACCGGGTGGCTGTGATCGCCGAAAAACGCATCATCGCCTGTGGCAGCGTCGCGGAGCTTTCCCGCTTCGACCATCCGTGGGTGCAGGAGTATTTCTCGGGCCCGCGCGGCCGGGCGGCTGCCATCGCCCAGCACCACGCCCCGCTGGAGGTCGGCTGATGGAACGGCGGCAGTCCCATGTGCTCGTCGGCGCCATCACCTTCCTGCTGGTGGTGTCGCTGTTCGCCTTCGTGTTGTGGCTCGCCCGCTTCTCCCGGGAGGAGAAGGCGGAATATGACATCTTCTTCGCCCAGTCAGTCGCGGGGCTGACGGTCGGCTCCAACGTGTCCTTCTCGGGCGTGCCGGTCGGGCAGGTGCGGCAGATCGCACTGATGCCGGAAACGCCGCAGTTCATTCGCGTGCGGGTGGAGCTGCAGCCGACGACTCCCGTGCTGGAAGGCACCACGGCCAGCCTGAATTCGGTGGGCTTCACCGGAGTCACCGAAGTGCAGCTGTCCGGCAGCATGAAGGGGCAGAAGCCGCTGACGGAGCCGGGACCTTATGGTGTGCCCGTAATCCCGGCGACCCAGGGCGGGCTGGGGCAGCTGCTGGAAACTGCACCTCAGGTGATCGAGCGCGCCTCCACCCTGCTCGCCCGGCTGAACGAGGTGTTTTCAGACGAGAACCGGACGAAGTTCGCGGGCCTGATCGACAATCTGGACAAGATCTCAGGCGAGGTTTCGGCCGAAGGCCCGGCGATCCGCGCCGCCGTGCGGGAGGCCGAGCAGACGCTGAAGGCCGCGACCCGTGCCGCCGACAGCCTGGCGGAAACCAGTGCCACCACCAATGCGCTGCTGAACGATCAGGGCAAGCCCGCCATCGCCGAACTAAAGCGCGCGATCACGACGGCGGAGGCAACGTTGCAACGGGTGGACAAACTGGCCGCCGCCGCCGAGCCGGGCGTCAACAACCTCTCCACCCAGACGGTGCCGCAAGTGAATCAGCTGGTGAGCGACCTTCGCGACGTGAGCCAGCAGATGGGCGCGCTCGCCGCCAAGCTGGACGAAGACCCGCTGGCGACCCTGACCGGCGGCCGCCCGCTTCCCGATTACCAGCCGGAGGGCCAGAAGAAATGACCCGAACGATGCGGCTCTCCGCGCTGTTGTGTGCCCCGCTTGTGCTGCTCGCGGCCTGCGGGCCGCTGGTGAAGATCGGCGGCAACGCCCCCGCCCCTGATTCCGTCTATACCCTGTCGGCCGCCCCGCCCTCATCCGTTCCGGCCGGGTTGGTGCCGGTAGATCTTGCCAGGGCGGTCTCCGTGGACACTCCGACCGTTCCGGGCGCCCTGCAGACACTGCGTATCCCCGTGACAGTGTCTGACACGGCAATCCAGTATGTGAAGGCCGCGCAGTGGAGCGAGCAACCCAACCGGCTGTTCCAGCGCCTGCTGGCCGACCTGCTGGTGCAGGCGGGGCAGCCCGTGATCGACCTGCGCTCCTCCGGGCAATCGGGCGGGCGACGGCTGACGGGGCAATTGCAGGCCTTTGGCGTGGATGTGCGCGGCGCACCGAAGGTTGTGGTGCGCTACGACGCCACGCTGGCCGGCCCCACAGGCCTGCGCCAGCGCCGGTTCGAGCGTGAAGCCGATCTTCCGGCTGTGGAGGGTCCCGCAGTGGCGGCAGGGCTGAATGCGGCTGCCAACCTGCTCGCGGCCGACGTGGCGGCCTGGGTTGCCTCCGCCGGCTAGGACGTTGTGCCCCCGACGGAAGAACTGATTTGTTCGGTTGACCGACGCCCGCCGGGCGGCTATCCGCCCGGCCTCGCGCACAGCTGGCGGGGTAGCTCAGCTGGTTAGAGCACAGGATTCATAACCCTGAGGCCGCGGGTTCAAGTCCCGCCCCCGCCACCATAGCAATCCAAGCCACTGAACTGGTGAAAGATTGCTGGAAAACAAGCACTTATTGACGGCCGCGTGTTACATTCGTAACAATGGGAACAACGTCATGCGCACCTATTTAGCGAAGCGCGGAAGCACTTATTATTTCCGCCGTCCTATCCCGAAAGAGCTTCAAGCATGGTTCCATCCTCGCACAGAGTGGATGGTTTTTCTGAGGACCAAAGACCGGGACACCGCGAAGGAAATGCTGCCGGAGCTCACGCTGCGGACCAATCGGGAAATCCGTCCGATCCGGATGCACGACGGCTCACGGCAGCCCGAGCGGCCAGCTGTTTTCTCTGCTGTCGCCATCTTCTGGCTCTGATCAACGAGCCCCGAACCTAAAATTGGTCACAGAGTGTGTGGAGCTTTAAACAGGAAGGCCGCCAGGCGAACTCACAATGAGTGCGGCCGCGTGGTCCCGCTCAAAAATTCCCACGGGTAGATAGCCTGCAATTCCCCACTCTATGTCAGCCGCACCATGAAGCAAGATCGGCCATGTTGATCAGCGCTCCCCAGTGCAGCCACAGGGAGACACCGCCCAACATGGCCAAGGCCGCAACCGAGATTAGGGCAATGTGAGTCCGCTCGTTCATGCCGCGAGCAACCTTGGAACGGGCCGGTCGCGGATCGGAAGGTTCAGCAGCATTGCCGCGATCCCAAGCGCGATGGAAACGCCCCAGGCGATGTCGTAACTGCCTGTGCGATCATAAAGGAGGCCCGCCGCCCAAGCGCCGAAGAAACTGCCGATCTGATGGCTGAGGAACACGATGCCATAGAGTGTGGAGAGATAACGGATCCCGAAAATCTGCCCGACCAACCCGCTGGTGAGTGGCACCGTGCCAAGCCACAGGAAACCCATCGCGGCTGCGAAAATGAGTGCAGTCGCACTGCTGAGTGGAGCCAGCAGGAATAGGCCGATCACAATAGCCCGCGTGCCATAAATGCCGCTGAGCAGCCACTTCTTGCGAAATCTGTCCCCAGAGACACCGAAGGTATAGGAGCCGAAGATGTTGAACAGCCCCACCAGCGCCAGCGCGGTGGCGCCGATCTGCAGGCCGAGGCCATGGTCGTTCAGATAGGCGGGGAAGTGGGTGGCGATGAAGGCGATGTGGAAACCGCAGACAAAAAAGCCGCCGTTCAGCAGCCAGTAGCTGCCGCTTCCAGCGGCTTCCCGCAACGCATCCGGCAGGCTCTGCGCCACGTCTCCGGCGGCAGAATACTCGGCCGGCTTGCCCGCCAGCCCCCGCGCCAGCGGAATGCAGGCCGCCACCAGCCCCGCCATGACGATCAGCGCCATCCGATAGCCGAACTCGCTGAGCAGCATCTGCCCAGCCGGCACCACCAGGAATTGCCCCAAGGAGCCGCCCGCCGTGACGATCCCGAAGCTGAGGCTGCGTTGATCCGGTGGAACCACCCTGCCCACCACGCCCAGCACGACGACAAACGTCGTCGCCGACAGCGCCATCCCGATTGCCACGCCCAGCGAAAGATGCAGGCCGATGGCACTGCTGACCATGGCAGCCGCCACCAGCCCTGCCGCATAAAGCAGCGCGCCGAACGCGACGACGCGCCCCGCACCATGCTTGTCTGCAATGGCACCAACGAAGGGCTGCACGAGCCCGAACATCAGATTCTGGATCGCCAGAGCCAACCCGAAGGTGGCGCGGCTGATATCCAGTTCCGCGCTCATCTGCGGCAAGAACAGCCCGAAGGCCTGCCGGATACCCATCGAGAGAGTTACGATGATCGCGCCACAGATGATGACGACCGAGGATCGCTTCAATTCCCGCACTCCAAGGGCGAATGGGGGGGGCGACCGATGCTCTGCATTCGCGCTCGGTAATGTGTTTCATAGCGCTGCGCCATAGCCATCGGCGGTCGTAAACTGGCCGCGCACACTGCAATCGCACGGATGAGTCCGACACCAGACAGGGCGATGGAGCCTAACGTCAGCGGGTGTTTTCGCGCCTCGGGTGAGACAATCGCGAAAGATCACTAACAAGAAACTGACTTCTTTATGAAATCTGATGGAATTGGAGTGTGCAGGACCTTCCGGCGATGGCGTTCAGGGAACTAACATCGGCTTGGGACTAGACGACTCGAACCAGGTGAATTGATTGATATTGCTGTTGTGAACGGACTCCATCCGTGAGCCGGACAGATCCGCAATTTATTGCTGCAGCCTAGGGCTCCGGATGTTTCAGTCTGCGACACCTCAATATTGCATTCCCGGCAGCTGCCTCGAGTTTTTCGGTGAGCTTATAGATATGGAGATTGTGATGCGCAGGATGTTGGCGGCCGGATTGATCGGGACGATGACGCTGGCTGGGGCGGTGGCCATTCCGCCTGGTGCAGCCCGGGCGTCCGGGAAGGAAGATGGCTATAATGAGTGGCTGGTCGCTTTGGGCAAGGCTGCCTCTGCGGATCCCAAATACAATCGCATCCCGCTCGATACTGAAGCGCAGACCAAGGCCTTCATGGACCTGACGCACCAGCTTTACAGGAAGCAGATCAGCGCAGACCAGTATCGTGCCGCGGTGATCTCCCAGTATCCTGGCCACGACTATGAAGTCAGCTTCATTATCGCCCAGCTTCCGTGAGATCGGCGGGACGATGACGTGCCAGCATGTGCCTGTGAAGAGTGGTGTCAGGATTGCGTGGCTCGCCACTTTTATCGTGATGGCGATTGCGCCATCCGCTTCTGCCGGGGCCATTGCTGGCTGCAAGACGCTCGATACCCGGCTCACGCCGCAGCAATCATCGGAATATGCGCGACTGGCTGCGGATGCGATGACAGCAAAGATCCGCCCAAAGGATGTGAAGATCCGACAATATATGCAGTCTGGTGCCTGGAGCGCGGTCTACATCTCCACACCGGTTTCTGAGAACGGCATGATGTTCTTCCTGTCGGACAGGAAGACAAAGCAGTTCAAGGGTGTCTGGGGAGGCTGGGCCACACCGGATGACCGGAAAGAACTGATCAGCTGGGCGGAGGGTATCGGTGCGCCGCCCACGCTTGCACGGTGCTTCGCCGATAGTGTCACGGCCCGCTGAGGTCAGCAGCGGCTATCGCGCCGGTGATGATTGTGACCCGGATCCCGGGGTCATCGTCCACCCGTCGCCAGGCCAGATCCAGCGCCGCGAGCAGTGCCGGATCCGGCGCATTGCCGCGATCCGACTGGTCCAGCGTGAGAAGCGCGACGCCGCCGTCCAGCTCGAACCTCAGCCCGTCACACGCATTGTCGTCGTCTGCCATCCGCACTGCTTCCTGTCCTTTGGCTGCTCACGCTAGCGCCACCGGCCCCGGCTGCAACGACATTGGATTGACCTGGGGCGACAGCCCGCCGGTTCAGATCCCGGCCATGCAGAGATACTTCATCTCCAGATAGTCCTCCATTCCATGGCGCGATCCCTCGCGGCCCATGCCGGATTCCTTGATCCCGCCGAACGGCGCCACTTCCGTAGAAATCAGGCCGGTATTGATGCCCACCATCCCCACTTCCAGCGCCTCCGCCACACGCCAGGCTCGCGACAGGTCGCGGGTGTAGAAGTAGCCCGCCAGCCCTACCTCGGTGTCATTGGCCATCGCCAGTGCCTCCTGCTCGGTGTCGAACAAGAACAACGGTGCCAGCGGGCCGAAGGTCTCCTCCTTCGCCACCGCCATTGCGGGGGTGCAGCCCGTCAGCACGGTCGGCTCGAAGAAGCTGTGTCCCAACGGATGGCGATGCCCGCCGGCCAGCAGGGTCGCGCCCTTCGCAAGCGCGTCGGCGATATGTTCCTCCACCTTGGAAACGGCCGAACCGTCGATCAGCGGCCCCTGCGTGGTGCCTTCGGCAGCGCCCGGCCCCACGCGCAGCTTCGCCACCGCCGCGGACAGTTTTGCCGAGAAAGCGTCCGCCACGTCCCGCGCCACGAAGATCCGGTTCACGCACACACAAGTCTGCCCGCTGTTGCGGAACTTGGAGGCGATGGCGCCCTCCACCGCTGCATCCAGATCGGCATCGGCGAACACGATGAAGGGGGCGTTGCCCCCCAGTTCCATCGACAGCTTCTTCATGGTGGGGGCGCATTGCGCCATCAGCGTCTTGCCCACTTCGGTCGAGCCGGTGAAGCTCAGCTTGCGCACCACGCTGCTGCCGGTCAGTTCGGCACCGATCACCCGCGACGAACCCGTCACCACGTTCAGCACGCCGGCGGGAACACCGGCCCGCTCGGCCAGAACCGCCAGCGCCAGCGCCGTCAGCGGGGTCTGAGTGGCGGGCTTTAGCACCATGGTGCAGCCGGCAGCCAGCGCGGGCGCGGCCTTGCGCGTGATCATGGCGGCCGGGAAATTCCATGGCGTGATCGCCGCCACCACCCCCACCGGCTGGCGGATCACCACGATCCGGCTGTCGGCCCGGTGGGCGGGGATGGTTTCGCCATAGACCCGCTTGGCCTCTTCACCGAACCACTCGATGAAGGAGGCGGCATAGGCGATCTCGCCCCGCGCCTCTGCCAGCGACTTGCCCTGCTCGCGCGTCAGGATCATCGCCAGATCCTCCTGGTGCGCCATCACCAGATCGAACCAGCGCCTCAGGATGCGGGCGCGATCCGCTGCGAGCCGCGCCTTCCAGCCCACCATCGCGGTCTCAGCCGCCGCGATGGCCGCGCGCGTTCCGGCCGCATCGATGTCGGGCACATGCGCCAGCGTCTCTCCGCTCGCCGGATCGGTGACGGCGATGCTGGGTTCGCCCTGCCACACACCCCCGATCAGGCATTGTTCGCGAAGCAGGTCACGATCCTGAATGTCGATGCTCATGAAATCCACTTTCCATTGGTCCGAAATCGGGGATGGGGTTGAACCGGAAGTCCGGCCGACCTGGTCTTCCGCCCAGGTCAGCGGCCGCCCGGGACCAGCCAAGCGCAAAGGGGCTCCACCAGCCTCTGCGCGACGATTGGATGGGAGGCCGGCTTGTCCCGCCGGCGCCAGCGCACCGGCAAGTTCAGCGCGCATGCTGTCATCGGCACATTGTCCACTCGCGTGGGCCTGCCTTCGGCCGGTTCTTGGATCATCTTATTCACCTGCCGGTTCAGTGCGTGGAATTCCAGCCCTGCTTCCAGCGAAAACAACTCGTCGCCGGTGCGGATCACACGGCGACCGAGTTCCTCGATGATGACTTCCGCATAACGGCGCAGAAAAGCCTTCAGCCTCTCAAGCCCAGTGCCGACGCCTGATCGCACCACGGTTGCCGCCCCATACAGATCGGCCTGCGCGATGCAGACAGATTGGAACAGCATCTGCTCCTTGTTGCCCAGGTGATGGCAGATGAAGGACTTCGCTCCCCCAAGCAACACCGCATCATAATCCAGCGATGTTGCCTGGAAGCCGTGTTCATTGAACATCCGCGCAGAAGCCAGCAGCAGGGCCGCCCGCTTCTCGTGCCGTTCCTCGGACTTGGACCGGTTCGAACGGAAATGCGATGCACCAGCAGAAGCGGCCGGCGCAGGCGAAAGCATCATCAAAAGTTCCTGACCGCGAAGGGGGATACAGTCCGACCCGCTAGTATATCCGCTCCCTACCTTATGCAAAGCTGCTTCGATGCTTGCACAGGCCTTGCTTTCAAATTGGCCGAATGCATTGAATTGCATATGATTGACCATGACAGTTCCCGCCAAAGCGCAGCCCCTAGCGGACAATCACATCATAGTGCAGATTTCTCTGAACTGCCCGCAATGACAGTTCCGTTTGTGTAATAAGCTGACGATCGGCGCTTATGCCTGTTGTCGGCATCATGCTTTGGGGAATGTCGCTGCGCCGAGCAATGCCGACCAAGCATGCGGCAGGTTCATCATCTATCGCCTTGCGCCACCGATGCTGCCTCTCTGTCGATTCCCGATCTGACGACAAGCCTCGACCGCTATCGCCCCCTGCCGGCCCCGTACATCTGCCTCACGCAGCTTCGCCAATAATCTGATCTGAAATAGAATTTTAATTTAAAACAGTTCTACTTAGCCCCTCTGCCGAAACAGAAACTCTGGAATTGGACCAGTTTTTTCCATGCAGACCAATGCCCGGCAACCGACGGCATCATTCAACTGTTGGCCTGACTGCCCAAAATTGGACCTCCAACAGCGACGGCCATTGATAGCTGCAGGTTTCCTGAACCGGGGAGACTAGCGACCATGGCAAAGAAACCGAACATACTGATCCTTTGGGGGGACGACATTGGGCAATCCAACCTGTCCGTCTTCACCAAAGGGATGATGGGCTACAAGACGCCCAACATCGACCGCGTGGCCGAAGAAGGCCTTTTGTTCACCGATTACTACGCCGAGCAGAGCTGCACCGCAGGCCGCGCCAGCTTCATCACCGGCCAGTGCGGGCTTCGCACCGGCCTGACCAAGGTGGGGCTTCCGGGCGCGGAGGCCGGCATGAAGCCGACCATCCCGACCATCGCCACCGTGCTGAAGCACTTGGGCTATTCCACGGGCCAGTTCGGCAAGAACCATCTGGGCGACAAGGACGACACCCTGCCCACGATGCACGGCTTCGACGAATTCTTCGGCAACCTCTATCACCTGAACGCCGAGGAAGAGCCGGAGAATGAGGATTATCCGGACCCCAAGGAATTCCCGGAATTCCACAAGAAATACGGCCCGCGCGGCGTGCTGCACTGCCACGCCGACGGCAAGGGCGGCCAGACCATCAAGGACACCGGCCCGCTGACGAAAAAGCGGATGGAAACCATCGATGACGAAGTCACGGAAAAGGCCATCGCCTTCATCCGCAAGACGGTCGCTTCGGGCGAGCCCTTCTTCGTGTGGTTCAACACCACCCACATGCATTTCCGCACCCATGTGAAACCGGGCAGCAAGGGGCAGGCAGGCCGCTGGCAGTCGGACTATCATGACACCATGATCGATCACGACAAGGCCATCGGCGTGATGCTGGACCTGATCGACGAACTGGGCATCGCCGACGACACTTTCGTGATGTACTCCACCGACAACGGGCCACACTGCAACAGCTGGCCCGATGCCGGCACCACGCCGTTCCGGGCGGAAAAGAACACCAACTGGGAAGGCGCCTATCGCGTGCCGGCGATGGTGCGCTGGCCCGGCCACATCAAGCCCGGCAGCATTTCCAACGACGTCGTCGCCCATCTGGACTGGCTGCCCACCTTTGCGGAAATGGCCGGCGAGCCCGACATCAAGGAAAAGCTGAAGAAGGGCGTCAAGCTGGGCAGCCGCGAATATAAGGCGCATCTGGATGGCCAGTCGCTGGTCAGCCACATCACCAAGGGCGAAAAGAGCCCGCGCAAGGGCTTCCTCTATTTCACCGACGAGGCAGATCTGTGCGCGCTGCGCTTCGACAACTGGAAGCTGGTGTTCATGGAGCAGCGCGTGCAGGGCCAGTTGGGCATCTGGTTCGAACCCTTCGTCACGCTGCGCACGCCCAAGCTCTATAATCTCCGCACAGACCCTTACGAACATGCGGACATCACGTCGAACACCTATTGGGACTGGTATATGGATCGCATCTATATGTTGACCCCGTCGCAATCGATCGTCGGCGAATTCCTGCAGACCTTTGCAGAGTTCCCGCCGGCCCAGCATGCCGCCAGCTTCAATCTGGAACAGGTGCTGGCCAAGCTGACGCTGGGGGCCTCGGGCGGCGCCTGAGGCGCGCGGCCCAATCGGGCTCTGCACATATGGGCACAAGGCGGGGCCGGGCGGGAGAATATCCCGCCCGGCCCTTACCCTTTTCAGCCGATGAAGCTGATCACGATGCTGAACAGGGCGCCGATGCCCACAAGCAGCAGGAGGAAGGCGATCAGCATCACCCAGGATCGCGGATAGAGATCGTCGCGGCGCAGCAGCCCCTCGTCCAGAAAGCCGTCGCGCTGCCGGCGCAGGCCGGCGACGAAGCGGAAATCGGCTGCGATCCCCAGCGCCAGCACCAGCACCCCCAGCGTCACCAGCGACAGGCCGAACAGCGCCGGCGCATGATCCGGCACACCGGAGCCGAGCAGCTTGTCCCGCCCCAGCGAGCGGAAGAAGGAAAAGATGGTGAAGCCGAAACCGATCAGCGACAGCGCGGTCCGCATCGACGACATCAGGGTGCGGTCCGCCGAAAGCCGCGTGCGCTGAAAGCTGGCCGTCGTCCGCATCGACGCCATGCGCGTGCCGTTGTCCAGATCTTCATAGGCCATGTGATGTCTCCCCGTTGCGGGCGGCCACGCCCGCCCGGCTGACACCGCCTTGTTTATGGCAACGCCCGGCCGGGAACTGCCCAGTTTCAAGCAATGCCCTGTCCCCCGCACGTTAGGATGGCGGCAGACTCAGGTGGGGGACGCGCATTGATCGAGCAGCAATTCCAGCAACTTGCCGGCATGGTCGCCCTTGGCATCGAAGCCATTGTGGTGATCCTGCTCGCCTATGCCGCGCTGGAGGCCGCGCTGGGCACCATCCGGGCCGTCACGACGAAGGGCCTCGGCCAGGGCGCGCGGCGCGAGGTCTGGTTCCGCTTCGCCCTGTGGATCGTGCTGGCACTGGAATTCGCACTGGCGGCCGACATCATCAGGACGGCAATTGCCCCCAGCTGGGATTCCATTGGCATGCTCGCCGCGATCGCGGCGGTGCGGACCTTCCTGAACTATTTCCTGGTGAAAGACATTGAATCCTACAGCGAGAAGCGCAGCGGTGCCGGCTCGTCGCAGGAAGATGCCTGACGTGATGCGCTCGCCCTTCCCCGCCACCAAGAGCCACGAGTGGGTCCTGGCGGCCCTGCTCTCGGCCACCGCGCTGGTGCCGCCGCCGGCATACGCCCAATCCACCGAGTCAACGCAGACTCCGATCGGAACAGCAGATGGCTCTACCATCGCAGGGCCGCGACCCGACGATTATGGTGTGCCGGACCCGGTGCCGGCATTGCCGGAGCCGGCCGGGAAGCCAGGCTGGTTCGATGTGAAGCCGGGCCTCGTCGTTCTGCTCGACCACACATGGTTCAGCCAGGATCAGGTTAGCCGCGAGCAGGTCGGGACTCAGAAAGACGAGTGGGAACTGCGCGCGGCGCGGCTGATGCTGAACGGCTCGGTGGGCGGCGACTATCGTGTCGGCTTCCAGCTCGCCGCGGAGTATAAGGGGTTCGATGGGGATCCCGACACCACATGGAACCTCACCGACATGAACCTGAGCTTCCCGATCGGCAGCCGGACCAAGCTGCAGGTCGGCAAGACCAAGGAAACCTTCGCCTACGAGATGGTCGGCGACGCTGCGAACCTGCCCGGCGGGGAACGGGTGCTCTCGCCCTTCTTCGTCTCGCGCAACACGGGCCTGCGTCTTACCAATGTGTGGGGGCCTGCCAAGCGCGGGACGTTCAGCGCGGGCGTCTACAATGATGATTGGGATATCGGCACGAAGGACCGGCGCGGCGTAGACGCCAGCGCACGCGTCACGGCTCTGCTGTGGGCGCCGGAAGATCCCGGCCACTACTTCCACCTGGGCCTGTCCGCCCGGCACGTCGCGTCAAAAGGGGAGATTCGCTATCGGGGCCGCCCCGGCAGCAATGTCTCGGACTATTTCGTCGATACCGGCAAGTTCGAGGCCGACGGCGCGCTTCATTTCGGTGCTGAAGCCCTGTTGTCATTGGGCGGCATCAGTCTGCTCGGTGAATATGCGATGGCCGATGTGGATTCACCCACCAACGGCAATCCGCGCTTCACCGGCTGGTATCTGACTGGCAGCTGGGTGCTGACCGGAGACCATCGACCCTATGACCGCAACGTCGGCTATGCGCGACGAGTGGTCCCGAAGGGGCGCTGGGGTGCCCCGGAACTCGTCGTGCGTTACGCCGATGTCGACCTCCGCGACGGCCAGATCGACGGTGGCCGCTTCCGCCGCACCGATCTCGGCCTCACCTGGTGGGCCACGCACCGATGGAAGCTGGGCTTTGCCTGGGGCCATGTCTGGCTGGACCGCTTCGACAGGCGCGGCGAAACTGATACCATCCTGACACGCATTCAATGGGTTTACTGATGGCCACACAGCAATCCGCCACCGATTCCATGATCTGGCTGCCCGGGGGCACCTTCCGGATGGGCTCAGATGCACACTATCGCGAGGAAGCGCCCGCCCATGACGTCGTGGTGTCGGGCTTCTGGATCGACCCGAAACCCGTGACCAACCGCGAATTCGCGCGCTTCGTGGCAGAGACCGGACATGTCACGGTTTCCGAGCAGGTGCCGGACGCGAAAGACTATCCCGGCGCGCTTCCCGAAATGCTGGTGGCCGCCAGCCTCGTGTTCATGCCCACGCCCGGCCCCGTCAGGCTGGACGACTGGAGCCAGTGGTGGGCGTGGGTGCCCGGCGCCAGCTGGCGCCACCCCACAGGCCCCGCCAGCAGCATCGATGCGCTGCTGGATCATCCGGTGGTCCATGTCGCCTGGCCTGATGTCGAGGCCTATGCTCGCTGGGCCGGGAAGGATCTGCCGACCGAAGCGGAATGGGAATATGCGGCCTGGGGCGGCAACAGCGGACAGGAATTCGCCTGGGGTCATGAGCTGGAGCCCGGCGGCCGGCACATGGCGAACATCTGGCAGGGCGAATTCCCCCACGGCAACACGGCCGAGGACGGCTTTGTGCGCACGTCACCCGTCGGACATTACCCCGCCAACGGCTTCGGCCTTTCCGACATGATCGGCAATGTGTGGGAATGGACGGCCGATTGGTATGCGGACCGGCATATCCGCGCATCGAAGAA
Organism: Sphingomonas sp.; assembly: GCA_003248865.1. Lineage (GTDB taxonomy): Bacteria > Pseudomonadota > Alphaproteobacteria > Sphingomonadales > Sphingomonadaceae > Sandaracinobacteroides. The sequence continues at coordinate 763 of QFPK01000017.1, read as the reverse complement.
GGCCTGCTGTGCCCCCGTCGATCCGCGCGGCGCCATGCTGGAAGGCAGCTATGATCCGGCTGCGCCCACGCTCAGGATCCCGCGCAAGGTGCTGAAGGGCGGCTCGCATCTGTGCGCGCCCAGCTATTGCCGCCGCTATCGCCCGGCCGCCCGCCATGCGCAGACCATCGATTCCGGCATGAGCCATGTGGGCTTCCGTTGCGTGGTCCGTGGCCCCGGCCCGGCTCCGGTCGATCAATAGTCCGCGTGGACGATCGATCGAAGGGCCGAGGGGTTCTTCAGGAAGATGCTGCGATAGCCGATCTCAACCAGATGACGTTCGACCAACTTGTTCATGATCGCATTGAACGTGTTGCGTGACATCACCGCCATGGATGCCAGATCGAACTGGCTGATGCGGATTTCCGGCACCAGATCCTCCGGCGGATCACGATAGCGACAGTCCGCCAGACGCAGCAGGACGGCAATGGCACGAACTTCGCTGGAATGGCGCGTCAGGTCCGCAAAGCCCACAAGGGCGACGCTCACCATTTCGTCCGCCAGCGCCAGGATATGCCGCCACCATTGAGGATTCTCGGACAACAGCCGCTCCAGCCCCAGCCGCGGCACAAAACCCCATAATACATCGGTGCGCGCCTGCATGGAGAGGAAGCGCGCCTGACCGAGTGTTCCCCGTCAGCACCTATGGCACAGATTTGAGGTTGTGAATTAAGGAGTGTTGGGGCTTCGTCGTAGTGACGAAGGAACGAAGATGAAGCCCCAG
>QFPK01000206.1 GCA_003248865.1 Sphingomonas sp. | reverse complement strand
CATCGCCGAACAGCTCTGGGCCAAGCAGATGGAAGACCCGGCGGTCGAGATCGACAATGGCCCGCACAAGGGCCGCGTGCTGCAGCGGATCGCGCCGGCGCAATATTCGTCCGGTCATGCCCGGCTAATGCCGGTCGCGATGAAGGAGCCGAAAATGCCTGGCCCGCCTTCATTCCCGCCTTCACCCCGCCGCAGATCGGCGGCACCGAGCCGATGAAGCATGTCGCCAAATATTTCGGCGTCTATCGCCAGATGCTGGACGAGGCCGGCCATTCGCAGGAAGCCATCGCCCAGGCGCTGGATTGGACCACCCACACCTATCAGGTCGTGCATGTCGCCGAAACCGACGAGCAGGCGCGCGAGGAACTGGAAATCATCCTGCGCTCCTATCAGGATGCGATCGAGCGCGAGGCCGCTTTCAACGCCCGCGCGGAATCGGATTCGGCCAACAAGAAGACCGATCGCACCCCCAATGCGCTGACCGAGGACTGGATCGGCACATGGTGCCTATGGTGCCTCTATGGCTCGCCCGAAACCGTCATCGAGCATCTCAAACCCTATGAGGAACTGGGCATCGGCAACATCCTGTGCGGCACCACCACCGGTCCACTGACCGAGGAGCGGCTGCGCCTGGGCAACCAAACGCTGCGCCTGCTGTCGGACAAGGTCATGCCCGCCTTCAAGGCGAAGGTCGACGCCTGAACCCGATGCATTGATGAGCGCGGCCCGCAAGATGGCGCCCGCCCGAAGCGGATCGTCGGCCTAGGCGGCACATTCCGCCAGGCATCTTCCAGCGAGCGGATCGTGCGTGCGGTCCTGAAGGAATGCGAGCATCTGGGCGCCGAGACGACGATGTTCGACGGCCCGGCCCTCGCCCGCCTGCCCCATTTCAATCCCGAACATCCCGACCGCACGGCCGAGGAACATGCGCTGGTCGATGCCATCCGTTCCGCCGACGGCATCGTCATCGGCAGTCCGGGCTATCATGGTGGCTATTCCGGGCTGGTGAAGAATGCGATCGACCTGCTGGAAGATCTGCGCGGCGACAGCCG
>QFPK01000037.1 GCA_003248865.1 Sphingomonas sp. | reverse complement strand
ATCTGCTCGTCCGTGAACTTCGTCCGCTTCATCCGTCCGTCCTCTCAATAGGCCGGACTCTAATCAAGCTTGGAGGAAAATCAGGGGGTCAGGTCAGCCCCCGCAGATCCCACAGCGCGAGATTCCCGCCGGCATCCGCAATATCTGTATTGAAGCCTTCCGCAATCGCGGCGAGGCGCCGGTGCAGTTCGCCTGCATCATCCTCCGCGCTCAAATAGAGGGCTGGCCCTGGAGTTAGCTTGAGCGCCCCAAAATCTCGCCCGATCGCCGTGGCAAATGCCAGAACTAAGCCCAGCAGACTTTTGCCCGAGCCTCCAGGCCCTGCGAACAGCGTCAAGCCGGGCTCAACCGCCCAACCATCAATCCACCATTTCCTGGACGGGACCGGCCGCCAAGCCAGATCGGCTGCAGTTTGAAGGCCAGGATTCATTGCCTAAGGCCCCGCACCCTGTAGGCGACCTGGCGGAGGCGCCACGGCGGCTCCCATTCCAGATCATCCGCCCCAAAGCCTGTTGAGGGATCAACGTGAAAGAAGGGGTCGCGACAGCCAGCTTCCCGCAATGCAATTGTCAGCGCGAAAGCATAACATGCGCAATAGGTTGGCCTTGCCGTCTCCTCGACTGTTCGGGCCAAAACGGAGCGCCATTCAACGGGCACTGGCGCCAGACGCCTTTCAAACTCCGCAAGCAGTGCAGAGTAGCGGCCGTCCTCGCTGCCGTGGCTCGCCACGTTCGTCTAACCCCGCCGCAGTCCTTGTACAGGCGCTGCCCCCGGGTTCAGGAAAGCCCGATTCCGCCCCTTCTCAACTGGAGCCGGGCCACCATCTACCAACGCGCGCAACGATTCCACCTTAACCAGACACCGCCTGCCAATGTGCAGTACCTGCAGCGTTCCATCGTTGATCAGCTCATGCAATTTCGTCTGTCCGACACCCAAGCGTCGGCCAGCCTCCAGCTTGGAAATAAGCAGTTCCGACATTTCAACCTCCGAACAACCGCGCGCAGTGGCGCTGTCGCCGTTATTTGAAAATCGGGCGGAAACTTCTCGGAGCGTTTGCCCTAGAGTTTTCGTCGGACCTCGGCTGTCAGATGCCAGCCAGGTGGTGACCAGCGATCCAGCTCCGCTTCCGGAAATAACAAGGCCGGATCAGCTATAGGCCCCGATGCTAGTGCGAAATTCAGCGCGCGCCGATCGAGCGGGGGAGTATTGAACGGGAAACCAACGCTGTCCCTCAAGCCTGCCAGCCAGCCTGTCGCCCCCTGTAGGGCCTGCTGCAAAGCGGAAGGTAGAATGCCATTACCACCATGCACTGGAGGTACATGGCGCATCCGATATTCGGGCCCGCTCGGTCCATCAACCGTTACTTCATCCCACCGCTGCACATGGATCCCGCCGGCCTTTGTCCATTCCAGCCCCACCCAATTCAGCAGCCCCAGCAAACGCTGATCCCTGATCCTCTCGGCCTCGGGAATGCAAAACGCGCCACCCTCGCCCATCTGAGACTGGATCGCCACGACAGCTGCACTGACAGCAAAAAGAGCCGGTGCAGCCAAATCTCCTTTCGCCCGCAAGAGGCCTGCAACACCATCGCATCCATCCTCGTGCGACGTCCACAGCGAGAGATGCGTGCCCAAATCGCCCAGCCCGCCTCGCGCCTTCACCCATCCCTCCCAAGTGACAGGTACGCCATTTACAGGCCACGTAATCCCAGGGCTGAAGGTGACACTCCGCAACTTCCGCGACTCCGGTATTCCAAAAGCCACCCAAAAAACGCGTTCAATCTCATTGAAGATTGACGCAACTGCTTCACAGTGATCCCTGCCTGCCCCCGCCCGCGCCGCAGCCAGCCGAACATCAAAGACTGCTGCATGCGCCTTCGCCAACCAAGTTTCTGCCTGTTTGATTTTTCCTTCACTGAGAAATCTGCTGGCCTTCAACAGCGCCTCTCCCAGGCGACCAACATCTTGGCGGATCTGCACCGGAGATTTTCCACCGTCACTTGGGCCATCAGCCGCTGGATCGGTCGACAATGCAGCCAGCAACCGCAAGCCGATCCGAAGCCGACCATCACCGGCATTGATGATATGCAGCTCCCGGGATGCTTCCCCATGCGCCCATCCAAGAATCTTGTCTGGTGGGAGAGCTATACTGGCAGCCTCTTCCAGCGACATGGAAGCCGGGAAAACGCCGGGGACATGCGCAGAGTCGGAAGCTCGAACCAAAGCTTCCTTATCCACCGCGGCAGCAGCCCGCCGCATTAGCGGAAAGATTGCAGGATCATTTGCCGCCAGCATTTTTATCCCCAGCGCAGAATGCCGCCCAGTCGACCATCAACTGCCGGCGCCGCTCGAGCATGTCGCTCCGCTGGTAAGCCTGAATCGTCTTGTCGCCGGGCGCATGCGCCAACGCCGCCTCCGCCAGATCCGCAGCGTGCCCATTGTCTGCCGCCCAGTCCCGGAAGCTGGAGCGGAAACCGTGCGGCACAGCCTCGAGCTCTTCCCGACGCATGAACATCGACAGTGTCATGTCCGACAACGGCGACTTCAAGTTGCGGCCCGGGAACACCAGGTCACTGCATTCCACTCTGCGGCCCAGCTGCACCTTCAACAATTCCAGCGCGGCCGGCGGGAGGGGCACCAGATGCGGACGCCCGGCCTTCATGCGTTCCGCCGGCACGCTCCACAGACCCGCCACCAGGTCAAACTCCTGCCAGGTGGCGCCGCGCACTTCAGAAGAGCGCCCCGCAGTAAGGACCAGCAGCTCTAACGCCGCACGAACATTGTCCGCGTTGTCGGCCGCGCGCAGCTTCTTGATGAAGGTCGGTACGTCCCGCCAGGGCATAGCCTTGCGATGCTCCGCCCTGGGCTGTTTCGGAAGCGACGTGTTCACGAGTGCAAGCGACAGGGGCGTTGATCGGTACCCCTCGGCTGCTGCCCACTCCACCACCTTCATGAGGCGCTGGCGGAGGCGCCGGCCTGTTTCAGGCTTCTTGATCCAGAGCGGCGCGAGGATCCGGCGAATATCACCTGCCTCAACCTCGTCGATCCGAACTGTCCCGATCTCGGGAAATGCATATGTCTCAAGCATGGTCAGCGCTGCTTTACGCTGCTTTTCTGATCGCCAGCCGTCCTTGGCTTCCTCATGCCAGCTGCGGGCAGCTGTTTCGAAGGTTGGATGGCCAGCCAGACGGCGGCGCTTTTCGCGGGATCGCGCCCGAACCACTAGGGGATCAATCGCCGTTGCCAGTTGCTTCCGAGCGGCCATTGCCAGCTCCCGCGCCTCTGCCAGGGTGACAACCGGAGGTCGGCCCAGCCCCATATCACGACGGCGGCCATCGATAGAATAGCGAAGCACCCAGGATTTCGACACACCGCCGCCGGCGGCCGGCTTCACGTACAGATAGAGACCTTCGCCGTCGCCATAGCGACCGGGAATCATCAGGCTGTTGACCTTAAGTGCCGTGAGCCTTCGCGCGACAGCCATGCTTCCACCTCCGCCGCCGCACGGTTCCCACATCTGTTCCCACAGCAAGCGGCGAATTTAGGCGTATATTGGCGCAGCCCGGCGGTCAAGCGCGGGCCTAATAGCCTTTGATTTATAAGGATTTTCCGGGCGCCAGCGGGCAATGGCGAATAAGGCACTGGCTCCCCTTCGTGGAAGCGTTTCGAACCGCTTGCCGCTTGCCGAGCCAGTCACTGGCCGTCCGTCTGCACCTCGTGAGTTCATTCCGTGCAATCTGACACGTTCGCGGCGTTGCAACGAGCGACCTTCCCGTTCGTGAGATTTTCACACGAGCCTTCCATTCCGTCTCTACATGCACTAAATATTCTCCATAAGGAGACGATTTATGAGCGCCCTTCGCACCTACTCGCCCGCTGAGGCGGCCGCGATCAGCGGGATCGGCGTCAAGGCGGTGAACAACGCCTTCGACAAGGGTATTCTCCGCTCGGCCGCAAAACCGACCGGCGGAAAGAAACCAACGCGTCGTCTGGTGACGGGCGAGGAACTGCTCGAGCTGAAACTCTGGTATGGCGTGGGCGCCATGCTGCCGGCCGACCGTCGCCAGAAGCTGTTTGACGAGATCCGGGACAAGCCGTCGGCGCGGACGATCCGCGCCGACGAACTGGTCATCATCGACATCGCCGAGGCCCGCAAGCAGATCGCGGCAAGCGAACGCGCGCTCGACAAGGCCGAAGCCGCGATCGAACGGAACCGCGAGGTGATGGGCGGCGAGCCTGTATTTAAGGGCACCCGCATTCCGGTCTATCTGGTCGCCGCCATGCTCGCCGGCGGCGCGGACGAAGCCGACATCCTCGACGGCTATCCGAAGCTCGATGCACAGATGCTCGATCTCGCGCGCATCTGGGTCGCCGCCCATCCGCGTCGTGGCCGTCCCAAGGGTCTGGCGGCGCAGGGTCTCAAGCCCAAGTCTACGGTGCGCACCAAGATCACACGCAGGCCATCTTCCGAAGCGAACACGCGCGGGTGAAGTTCCTGATCGACGAGTGCCTGCACACGTCCCTCGTGGCCGTCGCTGAGGCGCATGGCCACGAGGCGCGGCATGTGAACTGGATCGGGCTCAGCGGCGAAAAGGACTGGGACCTGATGCCGAGGATCAGGGCGGACGATTTTACCTTCGTCACCAACAACGCCCGCGACTTCCGCCGCCTCTATGGCCGCGAGCCCCTGCATGCCGGGCTCGTCATCGTCGTGCCCCAGGTCGTACCAGAGCTTCAGCGAGACCTCTTCGAATCTCTCCTCGGCGACCTCGCGCCCGACGACCTGCTGATCAACGAGGTGATCGAGATCGATCTGGATGGGGATGAGATGACCGTCACCCGCTACGAACTTCCTGGCGCAGAGTCCTGACAGATATTCCCGCGCCATCAAAATTGGCCCCAGTCGCGTCTGGTTGACTGACCAGAATGTCGCTTTGCCCGTGGCCCGGTTGACGCAATGGTCGGTGCCCACGGACCGCTCGAGAATGGGCGCGATTAGGGGACGACTTGAGTTTCGTCGAACGGGACTTTCGACACGATCCACGACATCCTACGACAGGATCATGACCGCAGCCCTGATCGATTCCGCCGTCTCCCTCGCTTTCAGCCTCCACGCCAACAAGGGTGCCTATGCCCTTCTTGTCGGCTCGGGCGTCTCGCGCTCGGCCGGCATTCCGACGGGCTGGGAGGTTACGCTCGATCTGGTGCGACAACTGGCAGCCACGACGGGTAAGCTGGACATCGCCGACCCTGAGGCCTGGTTCAGAGAAACCTATCGTCAGGACCCCGATTATTCCGACCTCCTCGACCAGTTGTTCAAGGTCCAGGCGGAGCGCCAACAATGTCTCAAACGCTACTTCGAACCCGACGCCGATGAGCGCGAGCAAGGTCTGAAGACGCCGACGCCAGCTCACCATGCGATCGCAGAACTCGTCGCGCTGGGCTATGTTCGCGTGATCGTCACCACCAATTTCGACCGGCTGATCGAACAGGCGCTCGAAGCCCGCGGGGTCGTGCCGGTTGTCGTGGCCAACGCCGATCAGGTGCGGGGCATGTTGCCCTTGGTTCATCAGACCTGCTGCGTCATCAAGGTGCATGGCGATTATCTGGACACACGTATCAAGAACACCGTGCCGGAGCTTGAAACCTATTCGCCGGAGATGGACCGGCTTCTCGACCGGGTGTTCGACGAGTTCGGCCTCATTCTCTGCGGCTGGTCGGGCGCCTGGGATCCCGCCCTGCGATCCGCCATCACCCGCGCGCCTAGCCGGCGCTTCTCAAGCTATTAGGCCACGCTGTCGCCCCTGTCCGGAACGGCTGAGGCCCTGGCGCGCGATCGGATGATCACGCCCCTGCCCACTACCGGTGCGGACCGCTTCTTTTCGGACCTGGTGGACCGGCTGGCGTCGCTGCGGGCGTTGGATCGACCCCATCCCCTATCCGTGCACGCGGCGGTCGCCTCACTCAAACGCTATATCGCCGAGGATCGTCACCGCATCCGGCTTCATGACCTGCTGGTGGATGCCGTCGATGACGCCCGCGCTCGCTGGTCGAAAAGCGGAGTCTCGCTCACGGACCCGCAGCCGACGAACGCATCGATCCCGGAGCGGATGAACGCCTATGATGCGAGCCTGGAGACCCTGATCGCCCTCGGCTTAGAGCTGGGTCGCTGGGGGCGTCCCGAGCATGCGCGCCTCGTCACGGAGGTGCTCGCGCGCCTGTCTCGGCGCGACCCGGTGCGGGGTTCGACATATAATCTCTGGTCCGATCTCTGGCCCTATCCGGCGACAGCCGTCTTCTATGCGGTGGGTCTCGGCGCGTTGGAGGCCGACAATTTCGAACTGCTGGGCACCGTTGCGGCGGCGCAGATGCCGACTGATCGGGGTGAAACAGTACGAGTCGTCGAGCGGCTGGTCCCAACCCTGCTGGTGCGCGACAAGTCGAACCTGCGCGCCTTGTTCAACTCCGATCACTATACGCCTCTCAGCGACTGGCTCTCGCAGCTGTTTCGTCCTCTGGTGGCCCCACACGCGATCGAGAACGACTATTTTGACAGCTTCGCTCCGCTGTTCGATCGATTCGAAATCCTGCTCGCTGTCGCCTATCGCGCATTCGATCGGGGCGAGCGTGGATGGGCTCCTCCGGGCTGCTGGGCCTGGCGTCATGAGAACCACCAGAAAATCCAGGGACAGCTGAAAGGCGAGCTCGGCGACCTGGGTCAGAACGCTCCACTGATGCGGACTGGGTGGTTTTCATCAAACGATCAGGCGCAGAAGGCGCTCGATGAGATCTATGCCTTTGCTAGCCGATTGAACTTCTACTGAAGGAACGACACCTCACCCCGTATTCCTACCATGTCATTGCGCGCGACACGTTGAAGATACGCATAAAGAAAGCGAACGGCACACCTTCACAGCCGCTCAACTGCAAATGCTCGACACGCTCCTCCACGAAACCTCCGACAGATAGGCGTCCATCAGCCGCCTTCCGTCAGATGAGAGCCAAGTCAGTTTTCGGCGGGCGTCGGTGGGGTCAACCGACCGTTCGACCAGCCCTTCGCTTTCCAGCATCAACAGATGGCGAAGCGCCGTCGATGCCGGCGCAGCAGATCCGATGCATGCCGACGACACGGAGGGATGGTGCGGTGATCCGACCCGCACACGTAGGTCCAGCAACATGTCCCAGGCGGGTTCAGCGAACAGAGCGGAATTGAAGAACTTTCCCCTGTGCCGTCGCTCCGCGTAGAGGGCCTCCGCCATTGCTCCAAATCCGTCCCGGCCGCTGATGTCGTCGCCGTTGGCGTTGCGGAAATCCGCGCGATACCGCAGCACGCCATCAGCGGCCTGTACCGACTGAGTCCGGGAACCGCGCGTCACTGGCTGACTGCCCATCCCTGTAGGACGGCGGAAGCTGACCCCGCCAGGCCGGATCGATCCCGTAGCGTCGCAACCGCACCCTGTGGCGCCACGTTGCCCCCGCCAGCATGCCCACCAGGACGTAACTCCAAAGCGCGACCGCATTGCCGTAAGCCCACGGGATGATGAAGTCCGTCCATAGGCCGGCGAGATGAGTCAGTGCGACCACGCCCTGAACAGCCGCCATCCATATCGGCCAGTATCGCGCCGAGACGAGGGACATGACGTAGAGCGCCACAAAGGCCGTCAGATCGACTGCGAACATCGCCCATTCGACCTTGCCGAACAGGGCGTCGAACGGAGCCACCACCCATCGGCTGAGCTGGAAGTTGGCGATGAGTATCACGGCGCCGATGCGCTCCGGCGCTCCGCCTCTCGTCAGGGCGTAGGCGCAGCACACGACCGACAGAGTGCTGAAGATGATCAGGCGCGACATCAGGCGATGCGATCATCCTCATGGCGCTTCCAGTCAATCGTCCTTGCTTTCAGCCAGTTCGGCTTCGAAGCCCTGCGAGGCGGCGCTGATGGGCGGGATAGGGACTTTGTCCCCGCCGGCCTGGATTGGAACCCTGAGGCGCTGACGCGTCTGGTCGAGGCTTTGATGTCCGTCCACGGCGCGATCCATCGCCTTGGAGATGAGCCTGAGTGACGAGACGAAATGATGGATCGCATCCTGCCCGACCACTGCCGACACGGCCGCATCTGCGCGAGCGCCAGGAAGAAAGCCCACCAGCTTCGAACCACTCGCGAGGGCTCGAGCCAAATCGCCTTCGAACGTGTTCAGGTGATCTGCGATCTCTGCAGCGACTTCGTGCCGGCGATTATGGCTGCGGCGGAGTTGTGCAATGGACATGACGCTCCTTCCCCGGGGATAGCCCGGAAGCTTGCAGGGGTTCGCCGTGTCAGCGGTTGAGCAGGAGAGCGAAATGAGAGACGGCGGCGATACCGCTGATCAGTACACCTGCTCCCGCGGCAAGGGCCGCCAGAAGCAGCAGTGGCCAGACGATGCGCCATCGCAGACTCAAATCATTCCAGGGCCTGCCTTTCACTGAGAACGGCAAGACACTCGTTCTCGCCGCCACGACTTCAGTGTCGCCTTGGTGGCTCGGCAGGACGGGATCCGGCCATCCCGAAACTGTGATCCCCACACTTTGGGGGGAGTGGCCTGCCTCATAGGCACGCAGAATCTGCGCGGCCGACAGGCTGTCACCTGCGTCAAGTTTTCGGCGAGCGGACTTGAGATGGTCGTGCACGGTATGGACGGAGAGGCCCAATGTGCGCGCGATCTCCTTGGCGCGCATAGGGTGCAGCAGCAATCGGAGACATTCGCGCTCCCGTTCACTGAGCAAATCGACTCTCATTGAGAAAGGGTACAAGCCTCGCGCGGGTGGGCAAGTTCTAACGGATTCGGTGGCTTTCCGTGCAAGCCTGGGACTGGGGCGCCCAGTACACGTACAGGATCCACACAGCTTTGTGGAACGAGGTGTCGGACCTGCCCTTTCATCCTAGGCTCACGGGGCGCAACTACCGGCCATGTCTGGGCGGCTTACGGCTATCGGGCGTGAAATTCTCCCGACGCCCCGCCGCCACGTTTACTGCGCCAATCGCTGCGAAACCGGGACGGCGCGATCCCTACCACGCGCTTGAAGTGGGTCGACAGATGTCCATGGCTTGGAAAGCCGAGTCCGTAGGCGATGTCGGAGATCGGGCGGTCTGTGGTGGCGAGAAAATCCATCGCCCGCTCCAGACGCCGCCGGATCACGAACTTGATCGGCGGCGCGCCCGTCGTGGTCCTGAAGGAGACGTTGAAATGGTTCGGGCTCAGGCCTGCCACCGCCGCAAGCGCATCCAGCGTGATTTTCTCGGTCAGATGGTCGTCGATGTAATCCAGCACATCAGCGAGTTTTCGAGGCTCCATCCGTCCCTTCAGGGGTGTTCCAGGATTGGGCGTCCGGCGGTAGGTTCGGAACAGATGGACGAGAAGCGCGGTGGCGAGTCCTTCGGCCAATAATTGCGCAGCCTCGCTGTCATCGGCGAGTTCACGCCGAAGCCGCGCGGCAATCGCCTCGACCTCGGCATCCCGTCGCCCGACAACGGTGCCGATATCCGCGCCTGTCTTGCCGCCGAAAGACGCGCCGATCTGCTCGACAAAGTCCGAACCGAAGGCGATCACCATTATCCGAGGCTGCCCCGTCCAGCGCTGGTAGAATGGACGATCCCCCGGGTTCACATGCACAGCCCCGGTCCGGATCAGAGCCGTCTGCAATCGTCCGGTATCAGGTTCGCGCCATTCCATCTCGAACGGTTCGCCTTCATGGACGACTGCGGTGAGCTGCGGAGCCCCGAGACGCCTGCCGGGATTGGGGGTCAGCGCACCCCGAGCGATGTGAATAGCGCCACGGCTCAGCCTGTGCGTGCGCTCGAACAGGGGCGAGCATCCCTCCGTGGCGAAATCGATCAGCCTGGGCGGATGGCAGGGCATCGGGGCGCCCCGTCTAGGTCGTCAGCGGCGTGTGCCGCCCGATCCTGTTCCGACGATCCGGCGCCCGCGACCGGAATTCCCCGTAGCTGCGCGCGGTCTCGCCCCCACGCCGGCATTTTCTGTGGTCCAGAGGCTTAACCTCGACCACGCCTGAAACGCGCATACGCAAAATCCTTGTCCGTCGACCCCAATATTCTTCCACATGGCGGCACGGCCGCCCTGTCCTTCCGATCGCTTCGCCTTCCCCTCCAGACCCCGTTTCTCCTGGCGACCGATCACCGCAAACTGGTGGGGATAGCCGCGTATCGTGAGGTGACTGTATATCCTGTCAGTAGAGTATTGCCGATATGCGAAGGGATGAATCGTCACCATTTCCGTGACATCTCCTCGCGTTGCGCCGGTCGGATAATGTGGCGCGAGCGTGTCGCGCAGGATCACGTCGCATGGATCTGCACGGCGAGGACCGCATCCTGTCGGCGGAGTTCAGCCGCGCAGGACCCTGGACAGCGTCCGCTGTTGCCTCGACCCCGGGGTCTGGCGTTGTGGGCGAACCGGGATACAATCGGCCGCCCTTCACCGAACACGCCGTCAACGAGGCGGGGGCGTCACCAGCTTTCTCTCGCCGTGTCCGGGATCAAGAAGGCCATCATCATCGTCCCTTGGGAGAGGGCTTCCATGACCGGCAGCGCCGAGCCGACAGTTGACGCCATGGCTGCGCTTCTGGACCGCCGGTTCCGAAAGCCGCTGATGAGCTATTTCCTGCGGCGCGTCCGCAGTCGCGCCGAGGCGGAGGATCTGACGCAGGATGTGTTCGTTCGCCTGCTCGGCGCCGCCGAACGCCGGCCGATCGAGGATGTCGAGGCGCTCGTTTTCGTGACCGCCGCGAACCTCCTCAAGGACCGCGGCCGAACGGCCAAGCGGCGCAGCCAGATCGCCATCTCGCCGTTGGACGATGCGACGATCGCAAACCTCAGTCGAGAATTTGTGGAGGATCGGACCCCCGAGCGCGTCTTGCTGGGCAGGGAGTCGATCGTCGGCATGCTCGCCGCCCTCGACGAACTGGGTGAGAGAACTCGGGACATCTACATCCTCTTCCGACTGGAAAGCATGAAGCAGGCCGAGATCGCGGCCCTGCTGAACATCAGCCGAAGCACGGTGGAGAAGGAAGTCATGAAGGCGACCCTGCACCTGGCGCTGCGGAACGGCCGAGATCGCCAATGACCACTCCGCCCGACAGATCGCCGCAGGACATCGTGCGTCTCGCCGAGGCGTCTGCCTGGCGTGTGCGGTTGACAGAAGACGGTCTGGAAAGCTGCGAGGCGTTCGAAGACTGGCGGTCCGATCCTGATAACGCGGCCGCCTGGGAACAGGTTGATGCACCCTGGCGACGGATGGGCGAGGAGGCCACCTCACCCGAGCTGATGGCCGCCCGGGTCGGCGCGCTGCAGCGCGCGCGCCGGGCGGAACGGAAGCGACGGACTATGCAGCCGCATATCCTGAGGCTCGTTTCGGCTCTTGCGGTGGCGTTTCTGTTGCTGGGCGTGCTCGGGTGGCGCTGGGTCGCCCTGCAGCCCGACGTCTATCTGACGGGTCCAGGCGAACGCCGCGTCGTGAAGCTGGTGGACGGCTCCATCGTCTCCCTCGATTCCACCAGCGAGGTCAGGGTCCACTATACCGACAAGGCGCGCCAATTGACGCTGGTGTCGGGTCAGGCCCGGTTCGACGTCGCGCACAATGCGGACCGTCCCTTCACCGTCAAGGCGGGTGCACAGACGGTGGTCGCGACGGGCACAGCCTTCAACATCGACAAGCTCGGCGCCGAGGTGCTGGTGACCCTGCTCGAAGGTCGCGTCACCGTGCTGAATCTGCCCGCCGGACGGACGCCTTCGGCGCGGGTCGCGGGACCGATGGCTCTCGCGCCCGGACAACAGGTCGTCATTCGACAGACTGCGGATCCAGAGGTGAAATCCGTCAGCGCCAGTCGTGCGACAGCCTGGGAGACCGGCCAGCTCATATTCGAGGACGAACCCCTGTCGGACGCCGTCGCCCGGGTCGCCCGCTATGGCGGCCGACGCCTGTCGGTCGAGGGCAAGGCGGCCGATCTGCGGATTTCGGGCGTGTTCAAGGCGGGCGACACCGCAACCTTCATCGATGCGGTGAGCGCCTATCTCCCGGTCGAGGCGACCGCAGACGCCAGCGGCGCCATCATGCTTCGGAGCCGTTCCTGACAGGTGCGTGAATTTCATTTTGAGGAAGTGCGTCAGTCGGTCGTCTTTCTCACCCGAGCCCGAACACGGGCCAATCAAATCGGGGTCTCTTTCATGTCTGCTGCAAGAAAATCCGTCGTGTCCGCGCGGCGCGGCCTGCTGTGTTCGTCGGCGATCGCCGTTGGCCTGGCGCTCGGCGTCATGGGGCCGGGCTCGGTCTCAGCTCAGGAGCGGACCGCGAGCTATGATATCCAGGGCCAGTCGCTCGCGACGGCGCTTCGCGAGTATGGCCGCCTCTCGGGCGTGCAGATCATCTTTTCGGAAGATCTGGTGCGCGGTCTTCGCGCGCCGGCCCTGCGAGGCGTGTATTCGGCGACGGACGCGCTCGACCGATTGTTGGCGGGATCAGGTCTGGTCGCCCGCCGCACGTCCACGGGCGCAGTGATGATCGTGAGGGAGGGGAGTGGCCCCCAGGGCGAGGGGGCAGCCGCAGGGGATAGCGCGGCGGCCCGGGTCGAGGATGTGGTGGTGACAGGGAGCCGGATCACGGGCGTTCCTCCATCGTCGCCAGTGCACACCGTTACGCGTTCGGACATTGAGCAAGCCGGTTACGGAACCGTGGGTGACGTCATGCGGAGCTTGCCCGAAAATTTCAACGGTGGCCAAAACCCCGGCGTCGTATCTGCGCCCTTAACGCTTCACAATAACATCACGAACAGCACCACCGTGAATCTGCGGGGATTGGGTTCGGATGCGACCTTGGCGCTTCTCAATGGGCGGCGCCTGCCGCCCGATGGCTATGGTCAATCCGCTGATATCTCCACGATTCCGCTTGCAGCGATCCAGCGCGTGGAAGTGCTGACCGATGGCTCGTCCGCGATCTACGGCTCCGACGCTATCGCCGGTGTCGCCAACTTCATATTGAGGACGCACTATGATGGCGGGGAGGTAAGTGCGCGTGTCGGCGGCGCCACGCAGGGCGGTGGACTTGAGCAGGTCTATTCCGCACTTCTTGGCAAGACCTTCTCGCGTTGGCACGCCTTGGCATCTGTCGAGTATTTGAATCGCGAAGCGATCTTCGCCGATCAACGGAACTTCACGGCCACGGCCCCGGGAGATTCAAATCTGGGAAGGCAGGAGGAACGGACCTCTGCCATGGTATCCGTCGGCGGCGAAATAACCAGCCGACTGTCATTCAATCTGGACGCTTTGTGGGCTCATAGACTCGCAACTTACACGGAACATTACCAATTCGCGCTTCCTGCCTATAAGTACAAAATGGACTTGCCAAGCCATTCGATTGCTGGCGGTTTCAAGTTGATATTACCGTTTGAATGGAATTTCCGTTTGGATGGAGGCGTGGCATCTACTGATGCCACTAGTGTAGACGACTACTACTCCCTAGCTTTCAACTGGCGCAACGACACAAGTTTTGTCGAGGGTGTTGCGGAAGGCACGCTGTTCTCCCTACCTGGCGGTGCCGTCAAAGTGGCGTTTGGGGGAGGGCATCGCAACGAGGAGTTCGCTGGCGGATATGAATTCCTTGGAATGTGGGTGCCGATGGCCGCAGGTTCGCGAAATATGGATTACATATTCGGAGAGCTTCGAGTGCCCGTCATCCCACCATATGATGAATACGGCACCGGTGGGCTAGACCTGAGTTTTTCCGGACGCATTGAGGAATATAGCGACTTCGGATCTTCTTCCACACCAAAATTAGGATTTAGGTACATTCCGCTCCGTGGCCTGTCCTTAAGAGGAACTTGGGGTGAGTCATTTAAGGCCCCCTCGTTCTGGCAACTCTATACCGGACAATCCGCATATCTTGGAATTGCGTCCATATACGGCGGTACGAGTGGAGGAACCGTGCTTCTGTCCGTCGTCAGAACATTTGGCGCATCTCGCGGCGTAAATTAGCGGAGTGCGGGCCTCGTCTGGGGGTTGATGTTAGGCGGCAAGCTTGCGGTGCTG
>QFPK01000059.1 GCA_003248865.1 Sphingomonas sp. | reverse complement strand
CGTGATCGCCTTCCCGAGAGGGAAATTCGCGATCGGCTGGATATCGATGGCGAGGCCCCCCAATGCGGTCCAGTCGCGCCTTGCGTCCTCGATGAGGTCGGCCATGGAAATCCAGATCGCACGGCGATTGCCGCGGTTCCACTGATCGAGAATGATGCCCGCCGCCTCGCGGCCCTTGCCGACCCCGGTGCCATCGGCGATGAAGAAGCCGGTGCGATAGAGTTGGCCGTCCCCGTCCTCGATCAGTCGATCGCCCGCCAGATTTGCCGAGAAACGACCGGTCAGATCGCGCTCATGCGCTTCGCCCGCATAGATGATGGTTTCGAGTTGCGCCTCCGACAGGGCCCTGATCGACCGGTCCTGGAGCATGGGCTGGTAGCGCGGCACCGGAAGCGACACCGAAGCCATGGCGATGGATTCAACCAGGTCGTCGGGATGCCTGGAGGCATTTTCGATGGCAATGCGCGCGAGGCGCCAGGTGGAATAAATGCCCACGGTCTCGCCAGGCGCAAGCGGCGTCTGGTGCGCGGTATAGCTGATCGGTCGCGCCTCATCCGCCGTGGCGGCGATCCGTGAGGGTGGCGCAAGCCTTTGGCCGTTCATGCGCGCGAAGAGCATGGCGGGCGATGGGGCGGCCGGGACAAGTGAACGGGGCGTAGCGACGGCCGGCGGCGGGGCAAGCGGTGGCGGCTCCATGGGATCGAGCCGATCGGGCATGGCAAGCACGAGGCGCAGCGCAGCGTCGATATCACTGGCGAAATGGCGCTCGGGCGTGCCGGTCCATCCCTTGTCGAAGACCAGCAACTTTATATCGATCGCCGTGCCATGCCTGGCGTAGGGACTGCCCGAAATGGTAAGTTCGACGCGGGGCGGCACAAGCTCGGCGACGGCATTATAGCCAAGCGCTGCCGACCCCTCGGGTGAGAAGTTGGTCGGCATGATGGCGACGCATCGCCCGCCCGGCGCGAGAGAGGCCAGAGCCGCGCGCAGATGGCGCGCGCCGGCATGGCGGTCGATCCCTCGTCCGCTGCTGCGGCTGAAGGGCGGGTTGATCAGCACCAGCGTCGGCTGCCGTTCGCTGGTCAGCAGATCATGGATATGTTCGCCATCATGGCGGGTGACAATCTGGCCAAGATTGTGGGACAGGAGGTCGGCGCGGGCCGCATCATATTCGTTGAGAAGCAAATGCGCGCCCGCCCGCAGGCCATGGACCGCCAGCATACCGGTGCCGGCCGAGGGCTCAAGCAGCATATCGTCCGGTCCGCAGCGCGCCGCCATGGCAACGAGCCAGGCCAGGGTGATCGGCGTGCTGAACTGCTGGAGATCGACCTGCTTTTCCGAACGGTATGTCTGGGTCGGCAAGCCGCGCTCGAACAGCCGCAGGCGTTCGAAAATGTCGGCCGGCGTGCCGCCCAGGAGCGGGTTTTGCGGATCGGCGAGAAGCAGGACCTGCGCGGTTTCCAATGCGTCATAGGCGTCGCGCATCGACCATAGGCCGCCGGCATCGTCGTCGCCGAAAGCCTCGGTCATCAATCGTTTGAGGCCCTGGCGACTGACGGCAGCGCCGTTGCGCAGGCGCTGGCAAAGAGTGCGGGCGACGTCGGACAGGCATGCAGCGCTGTCTCGGGTCTGCGACAAGGCAAGCTGGGGCAAGTTCATGGGTACCTCTTGGGACAACAGGACAATCTTCCTGTCCCCTTCCCGCTCTCCTCCATTGGGGTGCATCGATCCTCGCGATTGGGCGCTCGATGGCGATTTGGGCGAGTTTCGAGGGCGCGCACGGCCTTTTAGGCGCGCGCGAAACAGATCAAATCAGATCCATAAGGAGCGCTGATTCATGCGGACAACCGAACAGCTCAGCGTGGCGCTGCCGAACGACATGCCGGCACGTGTCCCCCCAGATACTCGAGGCGCAGGGGGCGAATTGGTCGCTCCCGGCAGGGTGGCCCGTCCGCCGATCCTACTACAGGCTCACACGGACGCGAACGAGGTACGGGGGGATTTCTCCCGAAGACGTGCGCACCGGACTGGCCGGACGCCACGAACGGGCCGCCAGGCACGGCTGAACATGTTCCATTCCATTATCTTCGCGCCGGAAGCGCGTGACCATCTCGACGCCATTCACGACTATTGTCAGTGTGCCTTCATTCGTGAATTGGTGCATGATCGAAGGCACGCCGCCAACCCATTGCGTGACACACCCATCTTGCCAAATTTTGCCAAACCGGCTATATCGGCGACTATGAGCACGATGAACATTTCGTTGCCTGACACCCTCAAGGCTTTCGTGGACGAACAAGTCGTAGGACGCGGCTACGGTACGAGCAGCGAATATGTGCGCGAGTTGATCCGCAAGGATCAGGACCGCCAACGGCTGCGACGGTTGTTGCTCGACGGCGCACAATCGGCGCCGGGCGCCCCGGCGGATGACGACTATTTCGAGGGGCTACGCGCGCGGGCTCACCGCGCTGCATGACCG
>QFPK01000058.1 GCA_003248865.1 Sphingomonas sp. | reverse complement strand
CGGCGGCCGGCTATCAGGGTCAACTGCGCATCGCGTTGTCCGATGGCATCACACCGCCGCGCTTCACTGCCTTGCTGGCGCAATGCCGACAGGACGAACCGGAGGTCGATATCCGGTTGTATGAGGTGCCGCTGTCGCAGCAGATCAGGGGATTGCACGACGATCTCTACGACGTAGGATTCGCGCAGTCCGCCGAGGTGGGTGAAGGCATCCTGGCCGAACCGGCTTGGAGTGATCCGCTGGTGGTCGCCGTACCCGCACGGCATCCACTGCTGACGTACAAACGTATTCCGCTGGACGAAGTGCTGCGCTATCCGCTGGTGATGTGCGATCCGCAGTTATGCGAAGGCTATGGCCGGCAGATTGCGCGCATTCTTCGCACCGTGGACGCGGAACCGCTTGTCGCGGAACAAGTGGCGTCGCTGGACCTGATGCTGGCGCTGGTGGCAGCAGGGTATGCACTGGCGTTGGTCGGATCGTCGCAGATCATCGCTTGCCGTAACGCCGACGTGATCGGCAGACCCCTGGCGGGACGTTCCCCCATGCTGACCACCTATCTGCTGCGGCGGGATGTTGAACCATCCGAGACCTTGAGCCGCTTCATTGATCGAGTCAGCCCGATTATCACGGACGCACCTTCGCACACTCCCGAATCCACGAAGGAGATCAACTCATGAGAATACTCACTGCGCTTTCGCTCACACTGGTGATGACCGCTTGCGGCGAATCGGCTCCGACGGAGACGGTCGAGTCATTGGTCGCCAATCCCGAACGCCTGAAGGAACTGCGCGAACAGTGCCGCGCCGACCGCGCCAAGCTCGGCGACGAGTTGTGCAACGCGGTTGCCGAGGCCACGCGCCAGCGCTTCATGGGGGATGGCGACGTGCCCCATACGCCGCCGACGGAAGAACCGAAGTTCTGATTCAGCGCTTCGCGCAAAAAAAATTTCATCCCATTGCTCCACACGCCGCAGCGCGCTGTCGTTCGCGGCGTTTCTCTTGTATACGCTCCAGAGATCAATATTGCGTTTTTGCCTCGAATTGTGCCGATAACAGTCTTTGACCGGCACTGATCCGGCACCGAACCTGACACCTGCGGCACTCGCTTCGCCGCTCAACGTGCAGGAGCTATTCGGAGGCCGAAATGCAGGCAACAGGCGTGCTGTTTGGTCAGGTGCTGACGGTGTTCGGCATCGTGATCGCCGGCGTGTGGACCGCCACACAATGGACCGCAGCCGCCCTGGGCTACCAGCTACGCCTAGGCTCGCCGTGGTTCGATTTCTTCGGCACACCGATCTACTTCCCTTGGAAGTTGTTCGAGTGGTGGTTCTTCTTCGACGCCTACGCGCCCGACGTCTTCACCAAGGGCGGCGCCATCGCCGGTTCCAGCGGCCTGGTCGCGGTGGTGGTCGCCATCGGCATGTCGGTGTGGCGCTCGCGGCAATCGCGCCTGGTCACGACCTACGGGTCGGCGCGCTGGGCCGATACCACTGACATCCGCAAGGCCAGATTGGCCGGCCCGTCAGGTGTGTTCCTCGGCCTGCACGAAGGCCGCTATCTGCGCCACGACGGCCCTGAGCATGTACTGACGGTGGCACCCACGCGCTCGGGCAAGGGCGTGGGCCTCGTGGTGCCCACCTTGTTGAGCTGGCCCTTCTCAGTGGTGGTTCACGACATCAAGGGCGAGAACTGGCACCTGACCGCCGGCTGGCGCTCACGCTTCTCGCATTGCCTGCTGTTCAATCCGACCGACCCACGTTCCGCCGCCTACAACCCGCTGCTGGAAGTGCGGCGCGGTGCGCATGAAGTGCGCGACGTGCAGAACATCGCCGACATTCTGGTGGATCCCGAAGGCGCGCTGGAGCGGCGCAACCACTGGGAGAAGACTTCGCACGCGCTGCTGGTCGGCGCGATCCTGCATGTGCTCTACGCCGGCGAGGACAAGACGCTGCGCGGTGTGGCCAGCTTTCTCAGTGATCCCGCGTGCCCGTTCGAGGTGACGCTGCACCGGATGATGACGACGAAACACCTGGGCGATGGTCCGCACCTCGTCGTTGCATCCGCCGCGCGCGAAGTCCTGAACAAGAGCGACAACGAGCGCTCCGGTGTGCTGTCCACCGCCATGTCGTTCCTGGGCCTGTATCGCGACCCCACGGTGGCCGAGGTTACGTCGCGATGCGACTGGCGCATCGCCGACCTGATTGCCGCCGAGTCCCCGGTGTCGCTGTACCTAGTGGTGCCGCCGTCCGACATCAGCCGCACCAAGCCACTGATCCGGCTGATCCTCAACCAGATCGGCCGGCGCTTGACCGAATCGCTCGACGGCTCTGATGGCATTCCCCGCCGCCGTGACCTCCTGCTGATGCTGGACGAGTTTGCCGCGCTCGGCCGGCTCGACTTCTTCGAGAGCGCCTTGGCCTTCATGGCCGGCTATGGCCTGCGCGCATTCTTGATCGCTCAGTCACTGAACCAGATCGACAAGGCTTACGGGCAGAGCAATTCGATTCTCGACAACTGCCATGTGCGCGTGACGTTTGCGACCAACGACGAGCGCACG
>QFPK01000057.1 GCA_003248865.1 Sphingomonas sp. | reverse complement strand
TCTATGTGGGCGACCGAGCCAGTGAAGCGCCTCAGCAGCGCCGCCCCGTCCGGTGAAAAGCCCTCTAGGCGGACCCCGAGATTCGGTCAAACACTTTTTTTGAAAAAATCTGAAAAAAGCGAAAATTGGCGTTTGGGCCAGCATCCCACGCCAGTCTTTCCCGCCCGCAATGGCGCCCCTGCTGGTGTAGCCGGATGGTGCGTAGCACTCTCCTGCTGAGCTCGATCACATATGCCATATCCTCTGGACGGGCTGGCGCCTCCGCCACCACGCCGGCTTGTAGAAGCGACAGAATAACTTGATTCACCCGCGCGCCTCTTTGCGCTACCGCCTCACCCAGCGGCGATCGTCGCATTCTCCTTCGCAAAGACGACTACGTCATGCGCTCCATTCCATTTCCACAGGGCGCGGGCGCAGAAGCGCGCGCGCCCATCTAGGGGCGATCCATGATTTTGTGCCTTTGCCATCAGCCAACGGCCGCCGCTCATGATGGAAAGCGCGCGATCGCTCGTTCTGAACATCGGGTCGGATGAATAAGGCTTGCAAGTGGTACAGAGGTGGACAGAAGCTGGCGACGCGCGCCCAAAGCGCCGCGCGCTGAAGCGGATGGCGACCATCGTCGCGCCCACACTATATGCAGCCTGCCTTCTTCCCCAGTCGGCTATTGCCCGAAATAGCGTCGATATCCCGTTCGATATCCCCCGCCAGAAGATCGAAACCGCGCTCCAGCAGCTGGCCTTGCAGGCAGGCCGGCAGATCGTCTTCCGCTCTGCCCTGGCCGGTTCGGTCACGTCGCATCGCCTGTCAGGCGCCATGCCCTTTTCGAGCGCGCTGCGCCGGCTGCTCAAGGGCAGCGGCCTGACCTTTCGGGAGACGGACGCCCATGTCATCCTGATCGAGCCGGCCTCCCCGATCCGCAGCACGACCGACATTGCCGCCGCCGCCCCCTCATCCCCCCTGCCCCCGGCCCGCCCGCTGATCGTCACCGCCCAGCGCCGAACCGATCCGGTCAGCTTTGCCGGCGACCTGCGGCTGCGGCCCAGCGCGACGGGGATTGCCGCCCTGGTCGAGGCCAGTCCCGGCATCAGCAGCGAACCGGGCAATGCCGGGCAGCGGGCGCTGGTCGTGCGTGGCGTCGGCATGGCGGGAGAATCCACTACCCTGGTCTATTTCGGCGACGTGCCGATCGCCGGTCCGTCGGGCACTGGCAGCGACGCCGCGCGCACGACCAGCGACCTGTCGCTGGTGGACGTGGCGCAGGTCCGCATAGCGCGCACCGCCCGCAGCGCCGAACATGGCGTCGGCGCGCTCGCCGGCGAGATCGAGATCGCGCCCGAAGAACCGCATCTGGGCCAATGGGGCGGCGGCGCCAGCCTGGGCCTGGGCATGCAGCAGGGCGGCGAGCCCGACCTGTCGGCTTCCTCCACGCTCAACATTCCGCTGGGCGAGCGCGCGGCCCTGCGCGCGACCGCCTATGCCAGCCGCGCGGGCGGCTATGTCGACAATGTCCGCACCGGTGCGCGCAACGTCAATGACGACGACATATCGGGGCTGCGCCTGATCGCGCGGATCGTGCCGCAGCCCGATCTCGACATATCGGCGCTGCTGACCTGGCAGCATCGCCGCATTGCCGATGCGTCCTCCTGGTTCCAGTCGCTCGGCCCCTATCGCACCGACCGCTATTTCGCCGCGCCCACCACCCATGATTTCCTGATGGGCCGGCTGAAGATCGGCTATGGCGGCGGTCCGGTCCGCCTGACCAGCATCACCGCCGCCTATCGCTGGTCGCTCGACCGGCGTTATGATCGGACCAACGCCACCTTGCTGCAGGGGCAGGATCCCGAAGCCTGCCAGCGTTATTTCGGGCTCGACAGTCCGTCCTGCGATCCGGCGCAGACGCAGCAGTTCGCCGATTATGCCGCCAGCCTCGCGCCATCGCTGCTCCATATTCCGATCGTGTCGACCCGTATCCTGCAGGAATTGCGCCTGGGGCATGACAATGCCCATGGGCTGGGCTGGGTGGCGGGCGTGCTGATCGATCATCGGAGCGAGCGGCTGCGCAGCGAACTCTCCTCCTATAGCGGCGATCCCGATGTGACCGGCGAACTGTTCGGTGCCCGCCGGCTGGCGATCAGCCGCGATCAGGCGGCGCTGTTCGGCACGCTCTCCTATCGGGAGGACGACCTGCTCGTCTCCCTCGGGCTGCGTTATGATGATTATCGCGTCGCATCGCAGAATGACGTGGTCGTGCCCAACCTGCTCAGCGGATCGATCGACTCCTGGCCGCGCGCCGTCAGCCGGTCGGGCGGGCTCAGCACCCGCGTCCATATCGACCTGCCGATCGCGCCGGGGGCCAGCTGGCATACCCAGCTGACGCGCAGCATCCGGCCGGGCGGGGTCAATACCGCATCCGTGCTGCTGCCCGATCGCCGCACCTATGATGGCGATAGCCTGTGGGGCGCAGAACTCGCGACAGCGAGATGACGCTGACCGCCTATATGAACGACTGGCGCGACATGCAGTATCGGGCGCTGTCGGAAAATCGCTCGCACGCCTATCTGGTCAATGTCGGCAATGCGATGATCCTGGGCACCGAGTTCGAACTGGTCGCCCGCCCGCTGCCGGGCCTGACCGCGCGACTGGAAGCCAGCCTGATCCGCGCCGACCTGACCCGCGTGTCCGACGCCGCGCCGCTGGTCGGCGGCGCCGACAAGGGCGACAGCATCCCCTTCGTGCCGCATCGCCGGTTGCAGGCCAGCCTGGCGCGCAG
>QFPK01000036.1 GCA_003248865.1 Sphingomonas sp. | reverse complement strand
CCATTCGCCTTTCATCCGCTCGCCATGCAGGATGAAGTGGAGATGACCATCCTTCAGGTCGTCGGCACGCTTGCCGGGGATCGGTTCCCAGGTGCCGCGATCCCAGAGCATGACCGATCCGCCGCCATAGCGGTCCCAGAGCATGACCGATCCGCCGCCATATTCGCCCTTGGGGATGTTCCCTTCGAACGCGCCATAGTCGAGCGGATGATCCTCGGTCCGCACGGCCAGGCGCTTGTCGGCCGGATCGAGGCTTGGCCCCCTGGTGACAGCCCAGCTTTTGAGGACGCCGTCAATCTCCAGCCGAAAATCCCAGTGCAGGCGCGTTGCCGCATGCTTCTGCACGACGAAGCTTCTGCCGCCGGTCTTGGCGACCTTGCCCCTGGGTTCGCGCGCCCCTGGGTTCGCGCGTCCGGCTGAAGTCGCGCTTTGCATTATAATGGGCAAGGGGATCGGCAGGCGCCATGGGTCAGGCGCTCTTGCGCCTGGGAGCGGCCTTCTTCGCTGGCGCCTTGCCCTTCGCTGGTGCCTTGCCCCTTGCCGGTGCCTTGCGCCCGGCTTCACCCGCCGACTTTTTGAGCGCGGCCATCAGGTCGATGACATTGCCCGCCTTGCGGCCCGTAGGCTCGTCATCGACCTCCTCGATGATGCGCTTGCCCTTCGCCTTCTTCTTCTTGTCGATCAGGCGATGGAGCGCATCGACATAGCGGTCGTGAAACTCCTCCGGCTTGAAGGGGGCCGTGCGTTTGTCGATGATGCTGACGGCAAGGTCCAGCATGTCCTCGTCGGCGGTGTCATCGGGCAGGCCACGGAAGTAGGTTTGCGCCTTCGTCACCTCGTCGGCGTAGCGCAGCACTTCCAGCACCATTCCGCGCCCGCAGGGCTTGAGCGAGACAAGCTGTTCGCGGCCGCGCACGGAGAGCTGGCCAAGGCCGACCTTCCTGGTCTGGCGCAGCGCGTCGCGCAGCACGGCATAGGCCTCCTCGGCCAGATCATCGGCGGGCACCACGAAATAGGGCTTTTCATAATAGAGGACGTCGATCGCATCGGCCTCCACGAACTGGACGAGGTCGAGCGTCTTTCGGCTCTCGATCTTCACCGCCTCGATCTCGTCCTGCTCCAGCAGGACATAATTGCCCTTCGATATCTCGAAGCCCTTGAGTATCTCTTCAGGATCGACCGGGCCGACGCCCGTGACGACCTTGTCATAATGAATGGGCTTGCCCGTGGGCTCATGGATCTGACGGAAGCTGACCGCAGCGCCGGATTTGGTGGCGGGGTAGATTTCGACCGGGATGGAAACCAGTGCCAGCTTGATCTGGCCCTGCCAAAAAGCGCGTGCGGGCATGTTTGACCTCCGGACATGAGAGCGTGCGGAAAGGAAGATGGTTCCAGTACTGAGCACCTGAGAGACATCGCATATCGCCCGGTCTCCGTAGTTGATGACTGACCGGTAACGGCACCATTTTGATACTGGCGATCAATTTTCCTGCAAGCATCTGTGTGCAATCTTGTGCCATTGACACTTCGGCCCGCCCATGTATCATACTCAAATCTCTGAAATTATGAGATAATTAGCCGCAATCTTTTCGCTTTCTTGGCATCATAATCCGCGTGTCGGGGGTTCAAGTCCCTCCTCCGCTACCATTTTTCAAGCACTTAGCGGCAACTGTCCCGGCTAGTTTACAGCATCAGTCGTGTTCAGGCTTAGTCACGGTGGTCAAAAACTTGCCACCATCCTCGTTGGTCAAGCCTATTTCACCCAGGCCAGCAAACCCAGCCTTTCACGAATCCTCATTATTGAGGAATCAAGCCAGCGTTTCAGCCATCATGCCGGCGTCGATCACAAACCCTCCTTTGCGCGATCGACAGCATCAAGGATTTCTGGCGTGATGGTCGGGCGCTCGCCTTGGCAGCCATGGATCTGCGGACCGTCGCAATAGGCATATGCTTGAAAAAGCGCTGGCTTGCCGTCGCGCAGCCTCCGCACGACATGAAGGCCAGTCTCAACTTTGGTTTTGCGCTTTCCAGACGCCATATGGCGGCAGGCCGAGCTTCTTCGCGGGCGGATAGATTGTCACCCCGTCAGGGCAAATGTCGATAGAGCCGACCTGCATCCCGGCATCACAGTCAGCCTTGACGAGGCGCTTGATCTCGGAAGATTTCGGAAATCTGAGCACCTGGCCCCCATCCCCCCCTCCGCCACACACAAAAGCGGCGTCGATGGCGGCGATCATCTTGAGAAGATCGCGCCTGGCGAAACTTCGCGCGAAGGATTGCCCGGCGTCAGCAGTTCGCGAATGTCAGCCTCGATGCCATGCTCGGCAAGCGCGACCATCGCCACAGTAGCGGCTGGCCAGTCAAGGCCGCCCGTCGCGCATGGCCTTGACGCCATCACCAAAGCCATCGCGCGTACTCGATTACCATCTCGATCATCCTAATATTCCTCGCTTTGGCGGATCAGCCGTCAACAATGTCGGCATATTCGGGATGGCTCGCGAAGAAGCGTGCCATGAAGCTGCATTTCAGCACGGCCTTGCGACCGCTGGCACGTATGAGGTCGAACACGCCCGTGGCCAATCGTGTACCCAGGCCCTGGCCGGAAAAAGCATAGGGGACTTCGGTATGGACCAGAACCACCCGTCCGTCCTCGATCCGACAATAGGCCGCCGCCAATTCATCGCCGCCCAGATCCAGCTCAAACCGGTGTTCAGCGGGATTATCGATCACCCTATTCGTCACATGTCCGCCTTTCGATGTGGCCGGCAGGGCGCCGGCCACATCTGGTTATCAGCCCCGCTGTGAATCGAGCATTTCATGTTCGGTCGCAACCTGTTGCGCCTTGGCATAGCTTTCGATCAGCAACTGGTAGGCCGGGAATATGCGGGTATAAATCTCGGCCCATTTTTCCGCATCATCGCGATGCCATGTCTTCTGGATTTCCGACGCGACGGCGGCGGTATCCATCGGCACCACGCCCGCCTGAACGACACGCGCCAGCGTAATTTCCTGCGCCATCTTCGAATAGGTTCCCGACGCATCCACCACCGCGAACACGCGATAGCCATCCTGCACGGCGGCAATGGATGGGAAAGCCATGCAGACGCTGGTGATCGTACCGGCAATAATTAGCGTCCCACGTCCAGTGGCTTTGACCGCTGCAACGAAATCGGGATTATCCCATGCGTTGATCTCACCCCGGCGGGCCACATATTGGGCGTGCGGTGCATTAGCATGGATTTCCGGGATCAGCGGACCATTGGGCCCTTGCGGTACCGATGCGGTCGTGATGACAGGCATTTTGGCCAGCGTCGCGATCGAGGCGAGCGCGCCGGCTCGGGATCGCAGTTCGGGCATCGGCATGTCGCCAACGGTCTGAAACAGGCCGCTTTGATGGTCGATCAACAGCATCACGGAATCATCAGGATCGATGATCGGTCGACTGCCGTTGAAATTGGCGGGGGAAGACATGGGATTTCTCCTGTGGCATATAAGGTTGATCACGGCCGAGGCGTCATGCCGCCCTGGCCGTGATCCAGGGATCAGTCGGCCTTGTCGTAGGAAAACTGGATGCCGGCAGTGCCGCCGGTTTCGATGAACAGGTTCATGAAGGCGGGCACGGTCTCGCTGCGTTTCCAGTCACGCTGCAGTTCACAGAAAAGCTGGGGCACCGAGATCATCTTGCCGCCGGCTTGCTCGATCCGGCGCAGCGCCGCCTCATGGGCGGCCAGCGATGTCCCGCCAACCGCATCGACCGGAACATAGACTTCATACCCTTCCTTCAGCGCATCGAGCGCCGGAAAGGTCAGGCAGGCTTCGGTCCAGAGCGCAGTCATGATCAGCTTCTTGCGACCTGTTGCCTCGACCGCCTGGCGAAATTCAATATCTTCCCAGCTGTTGATGCTGGTGCGGTCATAGGTCGGATAATCGCCCAGCGCCTTGCGCACTTGCGGGACCGGCGGGTGGTTGAGGCCAGTTTCGACGTTCACGGTCGAATGCACGATCGGCAGATCATAGGCGACCGCCGCCTTGGCACAGCCGACGATGTTGTTGAGCAGCAACTGCCGATCCATTGAGGCGATCGAATTCACCTGGACCGGTTGATAATCGATGATGATGAAAGCCGAATTTTGCGGTGTGAGCAGATGATCCGCCTTGGGATCGCGCATGGATTCGCTGGTCATGATGGTTCCTTTCCTGTGCAGCGCCCTTGATGAAACGGAGGTCGGCTGGACGCCCGACCGCCCCGTAACCATGACCCCGGCGATCAGAGTGGCCGCCGGGGTTGAGGTCGTCAGCCGATCGCCTGCGCGAACCGACCGCTGTTGAAGTCGTTGATGGCCGCCCGGATTTCCGCCTCGCTGTTCATCACGAAGGGGCCATGGCCGACGATCGGCTCGTCGATCGGTTCGCCGGTCAGCACCAGCAATGTGGTGTCGCCATCGGCACGGAGCTCAACATCCTGTCCATCGCGACCAAGCAGAAGCATTTCCGCTTCGCCAATCTCATGCTCGCCCGCCACGGTCAGACGGCCGCTCAGGACGACCAGCATCGCGACATGGCCTTCGGGCAACGGCAGGCGCATTTCCGCGTCGCGGGCCAGGCGCATGTCCCAGACATTGACGGGCGTGAAGGTCCGGGCTGGACCATCGATGCCGTCGAACGCCCCGGCAATCACCCGCATCACGCCGGCACCGCTTGCCAGTTCGACGACAGGGATGTCGGCATTGACGATTGCCTGATAACCGCCGGGGGTCATCTTGTCCTTGGCCGGCAGATTGACCCACAATTGCACCATGCGGAACGGACCGCCGGTCCGCGCGAAGCCAGGCGAATGATATTCCTCGTGCAATATGCCGCCGCCGGCTGTCATCCACTGCACATCGCCCGGTCCGATCACGCCGCCGTTACCAGCAGAATCCTTGTGTTCGACCTCGCCATCATAAACGATGGTCACCGTCTCGAAGCCACGATGGGGATGCTGGCCAACACCACGACGTTCCGCAGTCGGCGCAAAATAATGAGGGCCGGCATAGTCCAGTAGCAGGAAGGGGCTGATATGCTGACCCAGGCCATGGTAGGAAAAAAGCGAGCGAACGGGAAATCCATCACCCACCCAGTGGCCATGATCATTGCCATAACGGCCGAGAATTTCCTTGGTCATCTTGCATCTCCTGGAAGGGCGACTCCATTTTGTGCCCTGAACTTGCAGCGAAGATGATCCTGCAACGATGACAGCGAAAGATTGCGATCGGGGACGCAGCGTCCTACTGGTGGGACGATGCACGACCTAAATGATCTTTATTATTTCGCACAGGTGGTCGAACATGGCGGCTTTGCGCCTGCTGCACGGGCCATCCATCAGCCCAAATCCAAACTCAGCCGGCGCATATTATTGCTGGAAGACCGATTGGGCGTGCGCCTGCTCAATCGGTCCTCGCGGCGCTTTTCCGTCACGGAGGTAGGGCAGGAATATTATCGGCACTGCGTCGCCATGCTGGTCGAGGCCGAAGCCGCCGAGCAGGCGATCGCCGAACTGCGTGCAGAACCCAGAGGTGTCATCCGAATGGCCTGCCCGGTCGGGCTGCTGCAATTCCAGTTCAGTGGCCTCATCGCTCATTTTGTAAGGCAGCATCCTGCGGTCGACATTCACCTCAAGAGCTTCAACCGCCCGGTCGATCTGATCGCCGAGGGATATGACCTTGCCATTCGGGTCCGTTTTCCGCCGCTCGATGACACAGGGCTGGTGATGCGCAAGCTGGATGACAGCCGGCAATGCCTGGTGGCCAGCCCTGAACTGATCACACGCCGCGTCACCTACCCCGCCGACCTCAATGGACTACCGAGCCTCGACCTGGGGCCCGTACGCAACGATTATCAATGGGATCTGGAAAGCAGCGATGGTCAGCGGGCGGCCGTCCGCCATCATCCACGGATCGTCACTGATGACATGGCAACCTTGCGCGCGGCGGCGCTGGAGGGGCTTGGCGTCGTGCAACTGCCGACGCTGCTGATATGGCCAGATGTGATGGCGGGGCGGCTGGTTCACCTCCTGCCGGACTGGCGCCCTCCGGCGGCGATCGTCCATGCGGTATTCCCTTCGCGGAGGGGATTGCTGCCATCGGTTCGGGCATTGCTGGATTTCTTTGTGAGAGAATGTGCGATCCAGCGGACAACGGCCGAGAATGCCATGCAGGCTTGAGAGCAGGTCGATGACGGAGGCTCGCCCTGATCTTTGAGCGCCCCGCATATCCATGCCATCGGCCATACCCTCAGCGCTTCGCGACAAAGCTGCGCTTCATATCGCGCCTCTCGTGAAGTAGGCGGGGGCTTTTTGATGCGCCTCTCTCCGCCTTCGACTTGGCCACTTTGCAGCGCAACCGCCCTATCTCCAATTGCTCCGGCTTCATCTGGCCATTGCCGGGAAAGACCTGCACCGGATCAGCGGATAATGCCCGAACCCATTTACGCGGCACATTCTCGTAAACCGCAAGATCTCGGATAGCCTGCGCAACAGCGATCCCCGCGTACGGACCAATCTTACCGCCTCAAGCTTAAACTCGCGGCCGAACTACCTTCCTATCCTCCGACAGGCGAAAGCATCTTATCTCGGCGTCCACCTAACTGGCAGCAGGCCACAGGGCTTGTCTCAATCGCCCAACCAACCGGATATAATCTCGCCCCTATGCCCTTCGGGCGCCAACGCTGCGCGCAAAGCCTCCAACAGTGGCGGCAGCGCCTGCGTGAAGGCGTAGGGCGGATTGACAATGAAAAGGCCCGCACCATTATAGATGCCGGGTTGTTCGCTATCGTATAGCCAATGCTCCACACACAGCAATTTCGGGATTCCGAGCCTGCGCAAGCGCTCCTTCCACTGCCAATGCGTGGCGTAGTCTTTCAGCGGGAACCAGATCGCCGTCACGCCATGCGCCCATTTGCGATGAGCGGCGGCTAGGGTAGCGGTGATGCGTGCCCGTTCATCCGTCTGCTCGTAGGGCGGGTCGACCACCACCACGCCGCGCGCGGTGCGAGGTGGCACCATAGCCAGCCAAAGCTCGTAGGCGTCGCGTTCATGCACGGCCGCGCTTGTACCCCGCATCACGCCACGCAGGGTATAAGCGTCTTCCGGGTGTTTTTCGTTGAGGATCAGCAAATCCTGCG
Source organism: Sphingomonas sp. (assembly GCA_003248865.1). Classification (GTDB taxonomy): domain Bacteria; phylum Pseudomonadota; class Alphaproteobacteria; order Sphingomonadales; family Sphingomonadaceae; genus Sandaracinobacteroides. The sequence goes on along the minus strand of QFPK01000036.1, from coordinate 8,691 downwards.
GGCGCAAGAGCTGCGCCAGAAACCGCGGTGAGCCGGGATAAAGCTGCGGCTCTTCCCCCGCATTCACCGCCTGTACGGCGGCGCGGTAGTCGTCCAGCAAAGGGTTCGAGTCGGCAAAGGCCCGCAGCACGCCGCCCGTGGCCTCGCCAGTGCGCTGGGCATCGTTGCCGCCAAGGTCGTACAGGCCGCAACCGGAATGGGTGTCGATCAGGGTGAGCCCGCCCGGTTTTTGCTGCAAGGCTCGCACCAAGGCGATCAATAGACTGTGCTTTACGACATCGGCGCTGTTGCCAGCATGGAAGGAATGGCGATAATTCATTGTAGTTCAGATCCTGACGGCCTGCCTTTAGACGAGTTGCTGGACATTCTGCAAAGCGAAGTTGTGACCAAGCCGGTTATTGCGGGGCGCGGAAGCCGAACGCGAGGAACCACTGATGCACCGCGCTGCTATCGTTGCCTCCTTCGCATTCCGATCGGCCCGTTCGGCGGGAGTACCGGTCGAGGTGCCCGGCAAGCTGCTTGGCGCGACTAGAGTGCGCTACGGCCTTGAAACCATGTGCATCGGCGGCGGCCAGGGCATGGCTGCGATCTTCGAGCGGGCCTGAACCGGGTCGACATCCGAGGCGGACGGCACATAGCCGTCCGCCTCGGCACTTCGGTCAGCTTCGGAACCGCAACGCCTCCACCAGCAGCGTGAAGGCCGAAGAGGCATGACGACGGTGCGGATAATAGAGATGATAGCCCGGCAGGTCCGGCGTGAATTTGCCGAGCACCCGCACCAGCCGCCCCGCTTCCAGATCGGACTGGACCTGATCCAGCGGCAGATAGGCAAGGCCATGCCCGTCCAATGCCGCATCCAGGATCAGGGCGATGGTGTTGAGGACCAGCTGTCCATCCACCCGCGCCCGCGTTTCGCGCCCTCCGCGCAACAGTCGCCAGCCATTCAGCGTACCGGATGACGGAAGCCGCAAGTTGATCGCGCGATGATCGATCAACTGGGCTGGCGACGCGGGAGCGGGATGGATGCGGAAATAGTCCGGTGATCCGACGATCGCCATCGGAATATCCGGGCCGATCCGTACCGCGATCATATCCTTGGCGATCTCGCCACCCAGCCGGACGCCGGCATCGAAACGGTCCGCAACGACGTCGGCCAGACCATAATCGATCGTGATTTCGACCTTGATGTCCGGATTGTCCGGCAGGATCCTCTTCATCGCCGGGACGAGGATGGTTTTCGCCGCATGTTCGACTGTGGTGACGCGGATTGTGCCCACCGGCCTGTCGCGCAACTCGCCGAGAGATGCGATGGCCGAATCCAGATCATGCAGCATCGGCCCCAGCGTCGCGATCAGCCGTTCGCCAGCATCGGTCGGCGCAACGCTGCGCGTCGTGCGCGAGAGCAGGCGTAGCCCCAGCCTTTCCTCGATCCGCCGCACGATCTGGCTGAGCGCCGACTGCGCCATGCCCAGGCGCGCGGCCGCCTTGGTGAAGCTGCGCTCCTCCGCAACCACCACAAAGGCCGCCAGATCAGCGATCTCGTCACGACGCATTTATCACCTCAATGATAGGACCAAGAAATATTCCCCGCCTAATCAAGATAATCCTACCGCCTTAAATTACGTCCATCAACGCAAAGGAGTGCGCGCAATGGGCAAGATCAGCTTCGCCAATTCGAACAATGCCACGATCAGCATGTCGGCCGTGATCCATTACCCCGAAGGTTTCGACGAAAACGGTAGCTATCCTGCCATCGTCGTGTCCCATCCCGGCGGCGGCGTGAAGGAACAGACCGCCGGCACCTATGCCCGGAAGCTCGCCGAACAGGGCTTTATCGCCATCGCCTATGACGCCTCCTATCAGGGCGAGAGCGGCGGCGCGCCGCGCCAGCTCGAAAATCCATACATTCGCACTGAGGATGTCAGCGCGGTGATCGATCATCTCACCACCCTGCCCTATGTGGACAAGGATCGCATCGGCGCGATGGGGATTTGCGCTGGCGCGGGCTATACCGCCAACGCCGCGATCCAGGACCGCCGGATCAAGGCCATCGGTACGGTCAGCGCCGTGAACATCGGGTCGATGTTCCGCAATGGTTGGGAAAACAACGTCAAGTCGATCGACGCCCTGCCCTATGTCGAGGCCGGATCGAATGCCCGGACGTCCGACGCCAGCGGTGCCGAGATCGCCACCATGCCGCTCGCGCCTCTCAAGGAAGAAGATGCGCCGAACGAGGAACTGCGCCAGGCCTGGGAATATTATCACACGCCCCGCGCCGCCTGGCCGACTGCCCCTGGTTTTGCCACGCTGCGCAGCCTGAACCAGATCATCACTTACGATGCCTATCACATGGCCGACGTCTATCTGACCCAGCCCATTCAGATCGTTGCGGGGAGTGTTGCCGGCAGCAAATGGATGAGCGACGACCTGTTCGACCGCGCGGCCAGTACCGACAAGGCCTTCCATGTCGTCGAAGGGGCCAATCACATGGACCTTTATGATGGGCAGAAGTTCGTCAACGAGGCCGTTTCGGTTCTGGCGCCATTCTTCACGAACAAACTGTCCGCAAAAACGTCAGTTGCCGAGGCCGCCGAGTAACGCAGTCCACGTGGCATCGGGACTCCTGCGGTCCCGATGCCAAGCACCCGAAGGAAGTACTCATGGAAACCGTCAACATCCGCAATGCCGGAATGTATTGGGACATAGCCGCCAACATTCACTTTCCGCCGGATTTCGACGCCAGCAAACGCTATGCGACGGTAGTTTCGAACCATCCCATCGGTAGCTGCAAGGAGCAGACCGCCGGCAACGTCTATGGCGCGGCGCTCGCGCAAGCTGGATTCCTCGTCATCGTGCCCGACGCCAGCTTCCAAGGCGGTAGCGGCGGCAGCCCTCGCTGGATCGAAGATCCCGAGCAACGCGTAAAGGACTATCGCGATGTTATCGATTACGCGCAGTCCCTTCCTTATGTGGCCCCCGTGCGGATCGGCATCCTCGGGATTTGCGGTGGCGGCGGCTATTCAATCAAGGCAGCGATCATCGACAAGCGGATCAAGGCGCTAGTCAGCATAACCGGCGTGAACTTCGGGCGGCTGATGCGCGAAGGCTTCAGCAATTTTGATCCTGTTGGAGCACTCGAGGGTATGGCCACACAGCGCAGCGCCGAGAATGCCGGGGGCGACGAACAGATCAACATTTTCCTGCCCGCAAGCGTGGAAGCGGGCAAAGCCGCCGGTATCACCGACATCGATGTATTGGAGGCGACCGACTATTACCGTAATCGCTGCCCGGCAGGGGGATCGGGAACACGAATGCTGGTTTCTCACGCCGCACCCGCCATTGCCTGGGACGCCTTTGCCTTCGCCGAAACGCTGCTGACGCAACCTATGATGGTGGTGTTTGGCGACAAGCCTGGCGGCTTCGGCGCCTATCGCGATGGCATGGAAATCTATGGTCGCGCTGCATCGAAGGACAAGGAACTGGTGGTCGCCGAAGGCTGGTCACATTACGATCTTTACGACAAGCCAGAACCGACTGCTATCGCGCTGGACCGCGTTATTCCATTCCTCAAGCAACATCTCGGTGAGACCGAGGTTTCGCGCGAAACGAAGGCGGCCGCCTAAAGCGGTTGGGTATGGTTTTGCGCGAGCAAAGCCGTACCCAACCTTCTTACAAATGACGGCCATCTTGTTTGAATACGACAGCTTGGCCCTTTTCAGTACGCACAGTCGAAAGTCTCTGATTTCCCTGGTACAACCGCCCCAATGCGGCCATTCAGTCGGCCCAACCTTGTTCCCAATTGGTGATTGCCCGCTTCCCTCCAACCATATGTCCAAGTTTTTTGACGGCTCATCTCAGCATGGCGCAGTTATTTGACTTCTCGAGACAGCAACTCTTCAAGCCAGTCAGCAAACACTGTCAGCCGTCGCGAAAGATGCTGGCGATGGGGATAGAGCAACGTCATAGCCATGGGTTCAGCGCGATGGGCCGGCATGACTTCAATTAATTCTCCCGCCCCAAGATGCGCCTTCACATCATAGGCAGGGATCTGAATCAATCCGAGGCCGGCGAGGCAACAGGCGATATAGGCTTCCGCGCTGTTGACGATGACGTTGCCGGTCATCGTGCAGGTTCTGAGTGCCCCATTCTCCACCCACTCCCAATCCTCGACACGCCCTGTCGAGGGCGAAGCATATTGCACCGCCCGATGCGCAGCGAGGTCGCACGGCGCTTTGGGGATCCCATATGTTGCGAGGTAGCCGGGGCTTGCGACGTTGATCAGTGGTAGATTGCCGATCGACCGGCCGATCAACCGCGAATCTGCCAGTGGTCCGACGCGCAGAACGCAGTCGATACTCTCCTCCACAAGGTTCACGGCGCGATCCGTGACGCCGAGCCGCAATTCGATACTGGGATAACGGGCAAAGAAATCTGGCAGAGCGGGAGCCACTATGAGGCGCCCGATCCGTCCAGGAACATCGACGCGCAGCATCCCGGCAGGCCCCGATGCCGTCTCGCGAAACAGCCCCTCCATCTCCTCGACCTCGGCAATGACCCGGAGGCAGCGCGCATGAAAGACCAGCCCATCCTGTGTCGGCGTGACCCGGCGGGTCGTCCGATGCAACAGGCGGCTTCCCATCCGCATCTCCAGATCCTGGATCGCAGCAGACACAGAGGATCTCGGCATCCCGAGCAGATCCGCTGCGCGCGTGAAGCTGGCACATTCCACGACGCGCGCGAAGGTTCTGAACAGATCGACGCGGTCCAATCCACCCTCCATTGTTCGCCAAATCTGACATCTGATGTCAGAATGATCGGCTTTATGCCAACAATTTGGATTGTACTCTTCCACTGATGGAGTCGGATGCGGCTCCATGATCTGCGGGAGTTCAGCGCATGACCAAGCACAGCATTGAAGGCAAAACCATCCTGATCGCCGGCGGCGCGAAGAATTTGGGCGCGCTGATCGCGACGGATCTCGCGCACCAAGGCGCCAAGGCGGTCAGCATCCATTACAATAGCGCTGCTGCGGTGACCGATGCGGAAAAAACCGTGGCTGCAATCCGGGCGGCTGGCGCCGAAACCTATGCCTTCCAGGCCGACCTGACCACCGCAGCAGCCGTCGAGTTGCTATTCGCTGAAGCGAAGGCAGCAATGGGCAGCATCGACATCGCGATCAACACGGTCGGCAAAGTGCTCAAGAAGCCCATGCTCGAGATTTCGGAAGACGAATATGATGCGATGACCGCAGTCAATTCCAAGACGGCCTTCTTCTTCCTCAAGGAAGCCGGCAAGCAACTCAACGACAATGGCAAGATTCTGACCGTCGTGACCTCTTTGCTGGGCGCCTATACACCCTTCTATGCCGCCTATGCAGGCACCAAGGCGCCGGTTGAGCATTTCACCCGTGCAGCGTCCAAGGAGTTTGGCCAACGGGGCATTTCGGTCACCGCGATCGGTCCCGGCCCGATGGATACGCCCTTCTTCTATCCGGCCGAGGGCGCCGAAGCTGTCGCCTACCACAAGACGGCGGCGGCCCTGTCCGGCTTCTCGAAGACTGGCCTTACCGATATCGAGGACATCGTCCCCTATATCCGCTTCATGGTCTCGGACGGGTGGTGGATGACCGGCCAGACCATCCTGGTCAACGGCGGTTATACGACGAAGTAACTGCGGATTGCCGGATCAACTCCGCGATCCTGAGATCAACGCCCAGCCGTAACGCATATTGCTGAGCGTTGATTTCGCCCCCTCGTCGGTCGCTCCGGCAGCAATTTAAATCATCTCAGTGCCGACCGCCCCCTTTTCCCGCACGGTGCGGGAACCAGACGACGGAAAGAATGCATCAGACGTAAGCCGTCTTCTCGCTTACTGTGCCAACGATAGCTTCCTGTTGCCCCTTCAACGCAGAATGACGCTGGTCAGATCTTCGCCTCGCTTATGCCCCTCGCGGATCAGGTCGATCAGTGCCTGCAACTTGCGCGGAATATGGCGCCGCCCGGCAAAATAGAGCGACAGGCCGGCAAAGGGCGGCGTCCATTCGTCGAGCAGCGGGACCAGTCGCCCGGCCGCGATATGGGGTAGCGCGCCGCGTTCCTCGACATAGGCCAGCCCAGCTCCATTGAGGGCCGCCTCCAGGATCAGGTCGGTCGCGTCGAGGACGAGATTACCTGGCGCGTCGATCAGCATGGCCTCGCCATGCCGCTCGAACTCCCAGCGATAGAGGCGCCCGCTGGATAGCCGCATGCCAATGCAGCGATGGTCCAGCAGATCGGCTGGCACGATCGGGGCACGACGCCCAGCCAGATAGGCCGGTGCGCCGATGACTATCATCCGCAGTTGCGGAAAGATCGGCACGGCAATCATGTCGGGCGGGATCGCATCGGCCAGCCGCGCGCCCGCGTCGAAGCCCTGGCCGGTAATGTCGACCAACGCGCTTTCGGTCACGATTTCGACCATGACCTGCGGATAGCGGCGGCCATATTCGAGGATGATCGGTTGCAGCATCATGCGGGCTGCGCCGGGCGAAGTATTGATCCGCAGCGTGCCGGACGGTTCGCTGGCATTAGCGCCCAGATCATCGACGGTCTGGCTGATCGCCTGCAATGCCGGTCCGATACCGGCCACGAACTGCTCACCCGCAGCGGTCAGCACCACGCTGCGCGTCGTCCGGTTGAACAGGCGCACCGCCAGCCTTTCCTCCAGCGCGGCGACCGCATGGCTAAGCGCGGAGGAAGACAGGCGCAGATCGCGCGCTGCCGCCCGAAAGCCGCCGTGCCGGGCGACCGCCAGCACCGCCTCCATCTCCGCGACGCTAGGCATCATTGCGCGAAATTTCTTATCAGTCTGTGCGATATTGTCCTTCTTATCAGATCGGCGGCGCGGGTCCACATATGGCGCAGATGCATAATGGAGGCTTCACGCCATGCAGATGATCAGCGAAAACTATATCGACGGCCGGTTCCAGCCCGTTTCGGGCGATGAACAGGCGCCCTTGTTCAATCCGGCCACGGAAGAGCAGATCGGCATTGTCCGCCTGTCCAGTGCGGCGGATGTGGATGCCGCAGTGGCAGCGGCGAAGCGGGCCTTTCCCGTGATGGCCCACAGCACGGTGCCCGAACGCATCGCGATGCTGCGACGCCTGGCCGATGTGGTCGCCGCCCATGGCGATGCGATGGCATCCGCAATGGGCCAGGAATATGGCGCCCCGGCTTACTTCATCGACTATAGCGCGCGGCGGGCAGGCTCGGTCTTCCTCGACATGGCCAATGTGTTGGAAAGCTATGCCTGGCAGCGCCGGATCGGGGCGGCGGAGGTCGAGATGCGCCCGATTGGCGTCGCTGCGGCGATCACGCCGTGGAACAGCAATTTCGGCTTCATCTGCGCCAAGCTGGCCACCGCCATCGCAGCGGGCACGTCGATCGTCATCAAGCCATCCGAGATGAGCGCGCTCCAAACCCATGTGCTGCTGCAGGCACTCGATCGGGCCGACCTGCCGGCCGGCGCGCTCAACATCGTCAACGGATCGGGCGCGGTCGCAGGCGCGGCACTCACAACGCATCGCGACATTGCGAAGATCAGTTTCACCGGATCGACCGGCACTGGTCGGGCGATCCTGCATGCCGCCGCCGAACGGATGGCCCGCGTCACGCTCGAACTGGGCGGCAAGGGCGCACAGATCATCCTCGACGATGCCGATCTCGATGCGGCGGCGATCCAGGCCCTAATAAGCGGCTTCATCAACAGCGGCCAGGCCTGCATTGCCGGCACCCGCATCCTGGTCCCTGCGGGCTTGAAGGCTGCGTTCCAGGATCGCCTGATTGCCGCGCTGGCACATTGGCCGGTCGGTCCAGCCAGCGACCCGGCATCGCGCATCGGCCCGATGGTCAGCCAAAGGCAATGGGACCGGGTACAAACCTATATCCGACTCGGCCAGGCGGAGGGCGCAACCCTGCTGGCGGGCGGCGAAGGGCGTCCTGCGCATCTGGATCGCGGCTGGTTCGTGCGGCCAACCTTGTTCACCGATGTCGACAATCACATGCGTATCGCGCGCGAGGAGATATTCGGCCCGGTGCTGTCGATCATCGCCTATCAGGACGAAGCGGATGCTATCCGGATCGCCAACGATAGCGATTATGGCCTGCAAAATTATCTGCTGGGCACAGACCCCGACCGGCTGAAGCGCGTGGCACGACAGCTGGATTCCGGCCGGGTCGTCATCAACGGCGCGGCACATGAACCGCTTGCTCCCTTTGGCGGGGTCAAACAGTCAGGCATCGGCCGCGAATTTGGCAGCTTCGGCCTCGACGCCTTCCTCGAACCGCGCACGGTGCTGGCATGAGCCGGATCGCGTTCGTCACTGGCGCCAACAAGGGACTGGGCAAGGAAGTGGTGCGCCAACTCGGCCAGGCCGGCATGACGATGCTGCTCGGCAGCCGCGATGCCGGGCGCGGCGCAGAGGCGGCGGCGGAGCTGCGCGCCGAGGGGATCGACGTCCAGTCGATCCTCATCGACGTCACCAGCGACGCCAGCGTGATCGCGGCCGCCGCTCAGATCGAGGCCGAGCATGGCCGGATCGACATATTGGTCAATAATGCCGGCATGTTGCGGCGCGTGCCGACGATCGAGACGTCGGCGGCGAACATGCGCGAAACCTATGACACCAATGTCTTCGGCCTGGTGCGGGTGACG
>QFPK01000056.1 GCA_003248865.1 Sphingomonas sp. | reverse complement strand
GGCCTCCGGTTCCGCTTCGCTCCACCTGCGCCCGGCAATGGCGGCGGAGACGACAATGCACTAACTATCTACCCGGACCACCCGGTGGGGGCTGCTCAAAACCGACCACGCACCTCCTTGCTTTGCGCAAAGCCCAGAAAGCTTTTGCGCAGGCACACGGAGTTCGTCCGGAAAATTGGCAGCCCAGACAAAGTTTCCGTCCGGACTGCGGCCGCGATTGCCGATTTTCAGCAGGCCCGGCTTGTACTCCTTATCAAGGAAGGAAATCAGTGCAGCGCCATCAGCACCGGGATCGGCAAAGGTCGGATGACCCAAGCCGACGAAAGCCACGCCCGCAACCAGCCTGCATACCGTTCGCCGCACTCCCCGGCTGGAGAGCGTGTTTTGCTGATTGCCAAAGCGGATATTCATTGCTGCAAGCTCGCTACCAGTGACCGGAAGCCGGGCCTTGGTAACATCTGCAGCAGAGCCCAGACGCGCCGGTGACTTTGGACTTGCGTCTTGGACATACTCAGCGGCGACCCGGCCAGTGTCTCTGGCCAAGCCTCTGCTGTGCTGTGGGGTTACCAAGCCCCGTGCCGCCTTTTTCACGACATCAACGTGACTATCGCAGGCGAGGAGTGGAATGTCATCCGCCGAATGAACGGAAGGAATGACAAATCGGCGCGGTTGCCGCCTTTGCAGACCTACCGCCACCCGCGGAGCTCCATCGCCGCAGCATAGTGGATTCTGCTGACAACCTTTTCCATCTCGGCGTCGGTCAGGATGGTGCGCTGAAAGTACCAGCAGTTTCTCCCCCAAGTTCGCGGCGTTCATTCCGCAACGTCTGCACTTCGTAGTTGATCGCAGCCCGCATGGAACGCCCGGTTACGAAGATGGTCGTCCGCATACGGTCCTCGACACTGAGCCCAACCCAACGCTGCGCTGCCGACTGCGCAATATTATTCTCTTCAATCGTGTTCGGGCCAATGAGCCTCGTCAGTCCGCCTATGTCGTGGCACTGGGCAGCGTCGTGGATGGAACGCATCTCGGCTGTGCGGGCGCGAAGATTCTGATCCATCACGGTGGTCGCAGCATGGAGCTGCGCCTGCGTAAATGGCTTTCCGGCTTCAACGGCACCGAGTTGCTGGCTGTCGCCCACCATTGCCACCCGGGCGACGCCGGCTGCGTTCGCGATCTGCAAGAGCTTGGTCGCATCTCGAACCGATAGCATCGACGCTTCGTCCACGATTACCAGCGAACCGCGCAGGCGGGAGATGGCGGCATCGCGTTGCTGGTTGCTCGCCTTCGGGTCGAGCAGCACGGCGTGCTGATAAACGAACCTGGCAACGGTCATGCTTTCGATGCCCACCTCCGTTCCCAATCGCTTGGCGATGGCATTGGACACTGCGAGCCCGACCACCCTGCGGCCCTCGGCTTCCACCAAGCGCGATACCGGCAACAGCATTGAAGACTTGCCGGTTCCGGCGTTGCCTTGAACCAACACAACCCGGTCAGAAGCAGCCAGAATTGCGGTCCCGGCAGCTGTCTGCCCCTTTGTCAGCTTCAGGCCGGCCATGGTCGCGGACCGGGCAAGGGCGACACGCGCTTCACCCTCCATTTCTGACTTCGACAGCTGCGCTCTCGCACCGTCCCTTGCCAGCAAGGGACCGGACGCATCCCGACCGGCCTCAATCTCTCCCAGAAATCTCCGTTCAGCTTCAGCCATGCCAACATCACCCAGAGAGGCCGGTGCAACTCACACCAGCTTTCACCGCAAATAGTACCCGATAATACTCGATTTATCTGACACTTATCTGCCGCTTCCCAAGCATCATGTGTGCGAGATTTCCGCTGAACGTGGATGAATACGGCCAGTTTGGAATAGGGCATTTGAGACTGAAATGAGGTCTCAACCTTCTCAGCGACCGACACGGTCGAAGTAGGTATACTAGGCCGAGACCCCATTTCCTGGTGCGCCCCTGAGACGCTACCCGTCATATCCGGCGAAGCTGAAGCGAATGGATCCAATTGAGCAGTTCCGAGCGACGCCACCGAATGCCGCCTTGGGGAATCTTGGCGGGCTTTGGAAAGGTTCCGTTTTTGACGCGCCGATATAGGCTGGTGCGGGAACGATAGCCTGTCATTGCCAGGACCTGGCGCTGGGTCAGCAAGGTGTCGTCAGAGTTGTTGTCCATCACGTCCTCCTTGGGTTGAGGACATGCATAAAATGCACAAAATGCATCAGAATCTACAGGCTCGGGCCTGTTCGGACCTCAGCGGGACAAATATGTTCCTTTGGCCGCAAGCGACCGCTGCGCCTGATCGAGCCGACGGTTGATCGGAGCATAGGCGCCCCTGATCATTTCGCTGATCCAGTTTCCCTTAGACCCTTCATTTAGGCCCAGTGCGCAATATCCACGCCTACTCAGCTGGTCGCGGATTTCGCCGGTGAGCTGACCAATCTCGATCTCAAGTCCGCGCTCTTGGATGAACTCTGAGGCAATCAGAAATACTGTTCGTTGTAGGATCTCATCTCGCTTACCCGGATTTGCTCCCCATGCTTCTGTTCCCCGTCAGCACCTATGGCACAGATTTGAGGTTGTGAATTAAGGAGTGTTGGGGCTTCGTCGTAGTGACGAAGGAACGAAGATGAAGCCCCAGC
>QFPK01000002.1 GCA_003248865.1 Sphingomonas sp. | reverse complement strand
GGCCTCCGGTTCCGCTTCGCTCCACCTGCGCCCGGCAATGGCGGCGGAGACGACAATGCACTAACTATCTACCCGGACCACCCGGTGGGGGCTGCTCACAATCAATGCCCAGAAACCAGAAACGATACCGTTACTCAATCGCCTGATTGCGTTTTACCCTAAATAACAAGAAGCATGGGATTAGTCTGAGACGAAGCCGCTCATCGCGCGAACTCTCGAACAAATTGAAATTCACACTTTGGGCGCGGTGCCAAAACAAACGGCTATTTTCAGGCAACCAACCCGAGGCCACAAACGTCCGCAATGTCCGCGCATCTGCCCATGCTCATGGAGAGATAGCTTGTCAGCGCACGGTCATCATGGCTGAAGAATAGGGTCGGACCAGTTGGCTTGCCCTTGCCCAGTCGCCGTGAAGCCAAAAGTCTCGTGCTCCGGGGTTGGGTGGAAGTATCGCCGGCATTGCGTCACGACCTGCCATCTGCATCACATCATTCGGCGGGCAGGTCAGCAGCGCAAAACTCGGAACCTCGCTGTCCTTCCAAACGCCGGCCAGGGCGAACAGAGGCTGGTCAGCGCAGCCGACCCAATGCCGTAGGCGACGACCGTCCCGGTCTCTCCCCTTTCCCGAAACTAGGAACGCTGTGGCCGGTACCAGGCAGCGAAATTCGGCGTTGCGCAAATTGCCAATCCAGAACGGGCTGTCAGCATTGCGCACGGTCAGCACGCCGTATCCAGCGTCGGTCGCGGGCGGTCCCGGGGGTGGTACGCCCCACAAGCGCGGCACGATCCGCGCCATCAGCGGTTTGCCGGCGGGGCGTGGGCCGGCAATGAAGTCGCGCCCAGCGGTGACGACTGGCGCAAAACCTCCCGGTGCAATTTCGCCACCCGCCCACGGATCTTCTCCAGCCCTCGCGTTGAAGGCTCGGGCAATATCGGCGGAGGTTGAATCGATGCGATAGAGCGCAGTCATGGGAAGCATCACCTATGCGCCTTCACGCTCTGACTGCCGAACATCCGCTTTACGCTCGAAGCCACACGGCCGAACGGAAGTGCGCTATTGTCGCCCGTAACCATTCGTCCGGAGGAGAGGCTGCCGACATGCCAACGCGACGTGAATATAAGTCTGCTCTTACGGAGGCTAATAACCACGGCTTTGTAGGCGAGGCCTGTCGCCGCGTCCCAGCAGAATCGGCAGTCTATGGGTTGAAAAGGATCTCTCGACGCCGCCTGTGAAGAGCATATGCAGTTCGGGCTATCCTGATGGCTATTTGGTCCCCAATTTGGTTCAGAACGAGAGCAAGTCAGTTCCTGGCTTTGTCGAAGGCCTATCGGCAATCCGGCTTTTATTTCACATAACCATCTAAACATAAAAGATTATATCGACAAATTGGCCCAAAATCTGGTGCCTCGAAATGCCGCAAAAAAGCTCAATATTGACAACACACCAACGCACTCTGGTCGAACACAGTCGCGCCAGCGGAGCTCGCGGTCCTAGCGCGATACCAAAAACCTATGGTGCGGCCAAAAGGCGCGAGAAATAGTGTCTGAGTATCAGAAACAAAAGTGGTGGAGCCTAGGGGGATCGAACCCCTGACCTCTACAATGCCATTGTAGCGCTCTCCCAGCTGAGCTAAGGCCCCGAAATTTTCACCTTTGCAGCTACCCGTGGGAAAGCTGCCGGACCCGCCTGGGTGGCGGGAGCGGTGCGCCTAGCGCAAGGCGAAGACGGGTTCAACCCCCTTCGCCCCGCACCGGCAATTTTTTAGCGGTCTTCTTCCCGCTCTTCGACGACGACTTCGCTGATGTCATCGTCATCGCCGCCGATATCGACATCGCTGTCTTCCGACGGCTCGTCGCTGTCGGCATCGATGTCCAGATCGTCGGATTCCAGCGCCGGTTCGGATTCGGCCGACTGGCCTTCCGCCTTGGCGGTTTCGAACGGAAGCGTCTGCTTCGACTTCAGGATGGGCTCGGGAACCCAGGCAGTGCCGCAGCTGATGCAGGTGACGGGGTCGTCATGCTGCAGGTCGTAGAAACGGGTTCCACATTTCGGGCACTGGCGCTTGGTGCCCCATTCGGGCTTGATCACGTGTCTGAAACTCCAGTTTCGAAAAAACAGCGACGATGTGGCGCCTGAATGGCCCGACTTCAACTGTATTCCGGAAGGCGCGCGCCTTGCCATAGGCGATGCCGCCTGTCAAAGCCCCAGCCTTCCGAGACCGGCATGACAAGCAACAGCACACCCCCTTCCCCCCTCTCGCTCACCGCCTTCGATCCGCTGAAGGGCGAGGTGCGCGTGCCCGGCGACAAGTCCATTTCGCACCGCGCCATCATGCTCTCCGCGCTCGCCGTGGGCCGCAGCGAGGTGCACGGCCTGCTGGAAGGCGAGGATGTGCTGGCCACCGCCGCCGCGATGCGCGCCATGGGCGCCCATGTGGAACGGCTGGGCGAAGGCCATTGGGTGGTGGACGGCGTGGGCGTCGGCAGCCTGCTGCAGCCCGCCCAGCAGCTGGACATGGGCAACAGCGGCACCTCCACCCGGCTGCTGATGGGGCTGGTTTCCAGCCATCCGATCACCGCCACCTTCATTGGCGACGCCTCGCTCAGCCGCCGCCCCATGGGCCGCGTGATCGAGCCGCTCGGCCGCATCGGCGTCGACATCACCGCCTCCCCCGGCGGACGCCTGCCACTGATGCTGCGCGGCGCCCTCACCCCGCTTCCCATCCGCTACCGCCTGCCCGTCGCCTCGGCGCAGGTGAAATCCGCCATCCTGCTCGCCGGCCTCAACATCGGCGCGGAAACCGTGGTGGAAGAACCGGTCCCCACCCGCGACCACAGCGAACGCATGCTGAAGGGATTCGGCGCCGACCTCTCCGTCGAGCCGATGGCAGACGGCGGCAAGCGCATCGCCGTGTGCGGCTGGGCGGAACTGAAACCGCAGACGCTGGACGTCCCCGGAGACCCCTCCTCCGCCGGATTCCCGCTGGTCGCCGCCCTCATCGTGCCGGGCAGCGAAGTCACCATCCGGGGTGTCGGCCTCAACCCCACCCGAGACGGGCTGGTGCGGGTGCTGCAGATGATGGGCGCCGACATCCAGCTGCTGAACCCGCGCGAAGTGGGCGGCGAACCCGTCGCCGACCTGCTGGTGAAACACAGCCCGCTGAACGGCATCGAGGTTCCGCCCGAAGTCGCCCCGTCGATGATCGACGAATATCCGATCCTGTTCGTCGCTGCCGCACTGGCCCAGGGCCGCACGGTCATGCGCGGCATCGAGGAACTGCGGGTGAAGGAAAGCGACCGCATCGCCGCCATGGCCACCGGCCTCCAGGCAGCCGGAGTCGCTGTGGAGGAACTGCCCGACGGGCTGATCGTGCAGGGCTCCGGCGGGGAGACCGTAGCCGGCGGATGCACCGTCGCCACCCACCTCGACCACCGCATCGCCATGAGCTTCGCCGTGCTCTCCCTCGCGGCGAAGGACCCGATCCGGGTGGACGACCGCGCCCCCATCGCCACCAGCTTCCCGGACTTCCTGCCGCTGATGCAGCGGCTGGGGGCGTTCGAACCGCGGAACTAGCGGGGTTTTTTGCCTCCGGCGGGCAGGGAAATGATTTCCCTGCACCCTCGACATTGGCGTTGCGTTTTACTCCGCCGCCGCGCGCATGACATGCTTTGATTGCCTGCGGCGCTGGAACGCGCTGGCGACGCAGGCAGTAAACCTGTCCGTCAGCACAACCTCAACGAGCACCCTACTAATGTGGGTGCAGGGGCCACGGGCTCCTGCCGGGGGAGTTTGAGGGGGCAGAGCCCCCTCAACCGCAACGCCAGCCCCTCAGCCCCCCACCTCCGCCATCCGTCCCACGGCCGACGCATCCGCCAGCCAGGTCTCCAGCACGTCCGCGATCCGCTCCCCTGCCCGCCCGTCGCCGAAGGGAAACACCGGATGCATCGGCCCGCGCAGCAAGGTGCGGCGCACGGCAGAGACGATGCTGTCCGCCTGCAGTTCCACCAGTTCGGACGCGCCGGCCGCCAGCGCTTCGGGGCGTTCCGTCGCCTGCCGCAGCACCAGCGTGCGCAGGCCCAGCCCCGGCGCCTCTTCCTGCAGGCCGCCGGAATCGGTGACGAGCAACCGCGCCTGCCGCATCATCCACACCATGGTCATATGGTCGACCGGCGGAATCAGGTGCACGGCGTCCAGCCCGTCCAGCTTGTCGCGCAGCACCGCCTGCACGGCGGGGTTGGGGTGCAGCGGCAGCACGATCTCCGCCTCGCAGAAGGCTGCCAGCCGCGCCAGCGCCGCCGCGATGGCGCCCAGCCGGCGGCCGATATTCTCGCGCCGATGGATGGTGGCCAGCAGAAGCGGATAGCGCGGGCGCACCACATAGGGGTGGCGCACCGTCAGCTCCTCGGAGAGCTCCGGGTCGGCATCCAGCCGGTCTGCGGTGGCGTGCAGGGCATCGATGCCACTGTTGCCGGTGATGTGGATTCGCGCTGCGGCTACGCCTTCGCGCATCAGTGCCTGCGCCGCCGTTTCGGTGGGCGCGAAATGCAGCGCCGTCGCCGGCACGATCATCGCCCGGTGCATCTCCTCCGGGAAGGGTTCCGCCATGTCGTGGGTGCGCAGCCCGGCTTCCACGTGCGCCACAGGCACCCGGGCATAGGCGGCCGCCAGTGCACCGGCGAGCGCGGAGACGGTATCGCCCTGCACCAGCGCCAGCCGGGGCTGCCAGGCCGCGAACACGGGCGCCAGCCGCATCAGGATCGACGCCATGATCTGCGCGGGCGGCGCACCGGCCTGATGCGCGCCAAGATCGATATCGGCAGAAAGCCCAAGCTCGCGAAGCATCTGCGGCGCCAGATCGGGATGCTGGCCCGTCATCACCAGCAGCACCGCCTGCCCCCGGGCACGCAGCGCCCGGATGACCGGCGCCATCTTCACCACTTCAGGTCTTGTTCCGCACACCGCCAGCAGCGGTGGTTCGCAGTGCATAGATCAGGCTCCTCAACGGATTGCTCGCGCAATTCCGCCAAAAGCCGACCCTAGTGTGATTGGTATCAACGAAACCGCTGTGGTTCCACAGCTTTTGGACAGTTCTGTCTGTCAAATTAGTTAACCCGACCAACCCGACGAAACAGCGGCTCCGCCAGCTGCGAATCTCTTGCATCTTGCTGCCCTAATGCATATCAGTCGCAACTGAACGGTGCCGAGGCCGGTACCAATATGCGGGAATCAGGGCTGAATGATCGTCTGCTCGTGCAATGCGCTTCGTGAATCCCAAGTGCGGGAAGTCGCTCGCGGGGGTGTCCGGTGCGAACGGGAAGCCTATCAGCGCCTCGGCTGCCGGCCGCAATGCGGCCAGTGCCTGCCCTTCGCCCGCCAGCTCGTGCGCGAGGAAGCCGGGCGCGTCGCTTCCTGATTTCAGGCTGATCGCGGGCTGATTCGGGCCTGATCTCTCAGGCCAGAACAGCTTTGGCTGCCTCCGCATCACGCTGAATCTGCGCGATCAGCTCGTCCAGCCCGTCAAACTTCATTTCCGGGCGCAGCCGCTCGATCAGCTCCACCTCGATGATCTGCCCGTAGAGGTCGCCGGACCAGTCGAAGATCCAGGTTTCCAGCTGCTCCTTGGGCGGATCGAACATCGGGCGGATGCCGAGGTTGGCGACCCCCTTCTGCACGCTGCCGTCCGGCAGATGCACCTTCACCGCATAGACCCCGTAGAGCGGGCGCACATACAGCCCCAGATCGACATTCGCGGTGGGCGAACCGATCAGCCGCCCGCGCTTGTCGCCATGGACCACCTCGCCCTCGATCGCGAAAGGCCGCGTCAGCAGCCGGGCCGCCCCCGCCATGTCGCCGGAGGCAAGCGCCGCGCGGATTCGGGTGGAAGACACCGTCTCGCCATCGCCCACCGGGGCCAGCGCCGTCGCCGTGAAACCATGGGCCTTCCCAAGCTCGGCCAGAACCGCCGCATTTCCCGAGCGCCCCTTGCCGAAGCTGAAATCCTCACCCGTCACCACATGGCTGATGCCCAGATGCTG
Source organism: Sphingomonas sp. (assembly GCA_003248865.1). Lineage (GTDB taxonomy): Bacteria > Pseudomonadota > Alphaproteobacteria > Sphingomonadales > Sphingomonadaceae > Sandaracinobacteroides. Next base: position 260,975 of record QFPK01000002.1, on the reverse strand, counting down.
CGACGACAGCCACTCGGCCACGAACTCGTCCGCCGAATGCGCCGCAAGCGTGGCATCGAACGGGATCACGATGGCGCCATCCACCCCCAGCGCCTCGAAATGGTGCAGCTTCTGCTCCAGCGAGGTCAACGCGAACGGCGGCACATCGGCGCGAAAGTGCAGCGACGGGTGCGGATCGAAGGTGGCGACCAGCGCCGGCTTGCCGGCGGCATGCGCCTGCGCCACGGCAGCACCGATCACGGCCTGATGCCCGGCGTGCACGCCGTCGAAATTGCCCAGTGCCAGCGCCCCACCCTTCAGGTCGGCCGGAACCGCTTCGCTGCCCATCAATCGTTTCATGTCGAAGTCCGTTAGCTGTGCACGCGGGCCGTTGCCAGTGGTTCAGCGACGTGCATAGCTGAGGAAACTGTGCGCAGGGGCCTCACCGTTGGCCACATGGTCCTCCCGCGCGGTCTCCACCCACAATGATGCCTCGGGCTCGGGAAAGAAGGTGTCGCCCTCCGGCGAGGCATGGATGCGGGTGAGTTCGATACGCGTCGCCAGCGGGCGGGCGAGCGCGTAGATTTCAGCGCCCCCGATCACCATCGCCTCCGCAGCCCCCCCGGCGGCAGCCATCGCCTCGTCCAGGCTGGAAACGATGGTCGCCCCTGTGCCGTGAAACGCAGGATCGCGGGTCAGCACGATATTCTGCCTGCCCGGCAGCGGGCGACCGATCGAATGCCAGGTCTTGCGGCCCATGATCACCGGCTTGCCCATGGTGATGCGCCGGAAGTGCCTCAGGTCCGTCGGCAGGTGCCAGGGCATGGCCCCGTCCTTGCCGATCACGCCATTCTCGGCGGCGGCGACCACCAGAACCAGCTCCATCAGAAATGATCCGCCGGATGCTTCTTCAGGGCCATCATCAGCGTGGTGATGAAGGCGACATAGAAAGTGCCGAACGCAGCCGAGGCCCCGGCGTTCAACAGCTCGAACAGCCAGCGCCCCACGCCCCAGCCTTCGGCGGGCGTGCCGGCCGCGATGGTGGAGATCACACCCAGCGCCGCACCGATCCCCATGATCCCCACGGACAGCAGCATGAAGCCCAAGATGATCACGAAGATCATGCCGAACACCTTGAAGGTCCGGCCCGATGTCAGCGCCCAGCTGGTCTTCAGCGCATTGATCGGATCGGGCTGGTCGGTCGCGACCAGCGGCATCGCAAGCGACAGGCGCGTGAAGATCCAAAGGCCCGGCAGGATCAGCAGGAACAGACCGAACCCGGTCGCCAGCCCCTGCAGCATCAGCACGGCCAGCGCCGCCGGGAACAGCCGGAACGCCGCCTTCAAATCCTGGCCCAGCGGTTGCCCGCCGGTGCCGTCTCGCACCAGCAGCCGCGCCATCATGATCTGCGACAAGATCGAACACAGCACGACCAGCGCCACGGCCACGCCGTCGCCGATCGCCAGTTCGCCCTTGAACCATTGTTCGGGCGGGCGATCGTTCATCTGCCGCGCGAACAGCAGCTGGGGCAGGAACAGGAAGGCCGCCGCCAGAGACCAGAGCATATCGCCATGGCGCCGCACGCTGGCGACCGTGCGGGGCCAGATCTGGCCGAAGCTGATGGGGTCCAAGGTGTCGGGCTCTGCCGGGTCAGCCTGTGGTCGTCAGCCGGCCTTCACACCGCTGTCGGCGATCAGCGCCTGCAGTTCGCCGGCCTCGAACATCTCCATCATGATGTCCGATCCGCCGATGAACTCGCCCTTCACATACAGCTGGGGAATGGTCGGCCAGTCGGAATAGGCCTTGATGCCCTGCCGGATCTCCATGTCCTGCAGCACGTCCACGCTGTGGAAGGGCACGTCCAGATGCTCCATGATGGCAACCGCCCGGCTGGAAAAGCCGCATTGCGGGAACAGCGGGGTGCCCTTCATGAACAGCACCACGTCATGGCCCTTCACGATATCGTCGATGCGAACCTGCGTTGCGTCCATCTCTCGTCTCCGTCGGCCGCCGGGGCCGTAATCAGGGCCTGCTCAGGCCGGAATGGCAGTCGTCAGCTGAAGGGCGTGCAGAACGCCCCCCATGCGGTCACCCAGCGCGTCATACACCATCTTGTGCTGCTTCACGCGGGTCAGGCCCTGGAACTGCGCCGATGTCACATGCGCGGCCCAATGGTTGTCGTCTCCGGCCAGATCGGTCAGCCGGATCTCAGCATCGGGGATGGCGGCGATGATCGCCGCCTCGATCTCGTGGCCGGGCATCGGCATCGCGGTCAGGCCTTCTCGATCTGGGCGCGGGCCTCGACCGTCTTTTTCGAGAGCATCTCGCGGATCTCGATGTCGCTGGTCTCCACCCCGCCCTTCAGCAGGTCGCCGATCAGCTTGCGGATCACATCCTCGTCGCCGGTTTCCTCGAAATCGGCCTGCACCACCGCCTTGGCATAGGATTCGGCTTCGGCATCGGTCAGGCCCAGCTTGTCCGCGGCCCACAGGCCCAGCAGCTTGTTGCGGCGCGCCGTGATGCGGAATTCCAGCTCCGCCTCGTGCGCGAACTTGTTTTCGAACGCCTTCTCGCGATCGTCGAACGTGGTCATGCCTGCTCCCAGCAGCTGTCGGGCCCCGCCCCTGGGGGTCCATCTTCGGGTTCGAGATAGGCGGCCTCGCGCGCCAGTTCAACCAAAGGCTTGCGCACGGCGGAACAGGCTGCGACCATCGTCGCGCAGCCACAGGAAAAACGGAGGAAACTCATGGCGCTGACATTCGAACTCTACAAGGACAAGGCCGGCGAGCATCGCTGGCGCCTGAAGCACAGCAACGGCAACATCATCGCGGCTTCGTCCGAAGGCTATTCCTCGAAGGCGGCGGCGCTGAAGGGAATCGAGAATGTGAAGTCCAGCGCCGACGCCCCCGTCGTCGAGGTCTAGCGCAACCGATCCCGTCTTACCGAATGGGCGGCGGCGCCTTGGCGCTGCCCAGCTGCGCGGCCAAATCCTCCAGCGCGGCCCGAAGCCCCTCGTCCTTCACGCCTGACAGATTGGCGGCCGGCGCGGGTGCAGCCGGGGCAGGCGCCGGCTTCGGCCGTTCCGCGGGCCTGGGCACCTCGCCCTGCACCAGCTTCAGCTTCGCCACCGCATTCGCCCCCAATATGCGGTTCGCCCGATCGATGATCTGCGGCGCCACATGCTGCAACTGCAGGGAAAAGGGGCCCTCCACCCGGACGGTCAGCGTGCCCCCCACCGAAGCCCCGCGCGGAAACTTCAGCGATTCGGGCACGGACCAGCGGGCATAGACAGGCCCCACCACATCCCGCCAGCGCGACAGCAGCGCCCCCTGCACGAAGCCGAAGCGGCGGAACGCCGTCCCCCCCACGTCGGGCAGCAGCGATCCCACATCCCGCACGCCGTTGCGCCGGGGCGGGGGTTCGTCACCCTTGGAACGCTTGGGAGGTTTCGCCATCACCCCGCGCTGTGCCAGAGAGCGGGCATGGCCGTCCACCAGCAGATCGTCAGCATGCCCCAACCAACGCGCAACCTGCTGCGCTGGTACGACGCCCACGCCCGCACCCTGCCCTGGCGGATGGCGCCGGGCTCGGTCGACAAACCCGATCCCTACCGGGTCTGGTTGTCGGAAATCATGCTGCAGCAGACGACGGTCGCGGCCGTCGCACCCTATTTCCAGCGCTTTCTGGCGCTGTGGCCCACGGTGGAAGCGCTTGCCCGCGCCGACGATGCCGATGTGATGCGGGAATGGGCCGGGCTCGGCTATTATGCCCGCGCCCGCAACCTGCTTGCGGCGGCGCGCGCGGTTTCGGAACGCGGCGGCTTCCCCGAAACCGAATCCGGCCTGCGCGAACTTCCCGGAGTCGGCCCCTATACGGCGGCCGCCATCGCCGCCATCGCCTTTGGCGAAGCGGCCGTGGTGATCGACGGCAATATCGAGCGCGTCGCCAGCCGCCTGTTCGCCCTGACGGATGCATTGCCCGCCGGCCGCGCCAAACTTGCAGCGGCCCTCGTGCCGCTGGTCCCGCCCGAGCGCCCCGGCGATTTCGCACAGGCGCTGATGGATCTGGGCGCCACCATCTGCACCCCGCGCAACCCCCGCTGCCTGCTCTGCCCACTCAGCGAAGACTGCCTCGCCCACGCCACCGGCGAGGAAGAGGCCTATCCGGTGAAGGCCCCGCGAAAGGCTCGACCGCTGAAGCGCGGCACCCTGTGGTGGATCGAACATGGCGGCGAAGTCGCGCTGGTGCGCCGCCCGCCCAGCGGCCTGCTGGGCGGCATGCTCGCGCTTCCCGGCACGGGCTGGAGCGTCGAGGACGACACCTCCCTCCCCTTCCCGGCCGACTGGCTGCTGATCGACCAGCCGGTGCGCCACGGCTTCACCCATTTCGAGCTGGAATTGCGCGTGGCGGCGGCGCATCTGCCGCAGCGGATCGAAGAGATCGCCGGGCTCGATCCCATCTGGACTCCGCGCCGCTCGCTGGCCGGCGCCGGATTGCCCACCCTTTTCGCGCGCGCTGCCTCGGTGGCGCTCGCCCATCTGCCGGAACTGGAGAGCGCATGAGTTTCACCGGACATCTGGGTTTCACCGGCGCACCACTCGACAGGGGCGACAACATCAGGCGCGATCCCGCCGCCATCCAGGCGTTGCGCATGGACCCGACTGCCCGCTTCCTGATCCTGCACGACCTGAAGCCGCTGATGACGGAAGACGGCACCGACCTGTTCTGGGCCCGGCGCAGCGAGGTGCCGCAGGGCACCGGCATCTTCCTGGGTCTCACCGAAAACGGCGACCCCCGCTTCGCGGTGGACGGCACGCCGGATGACGACCTCCCGGCGCGCGCCACCGACGCGCGCATCGCGGGCACCGCACTCGGCGATGCGCGGGCGGCCATCGTGGCCCAAGCCCGCTCCATGCTGGACTGGCACCGCCGCCACGGCTTCTGCGCCAATTGCGGCGCGCCCACGGAAATCCAGAAGGCCGGCTACAGCCGCCTCTGCGGCGGCTGCGGCGCGGAGCATTTCCCCCGCGTCGATCCCGTCGTCATCATGCTGGCGGAACGCGAAGGCAAAGCGCTGGTCGGCCGCGGCCCGCGCTTCCCGGCCAATTTCTTCTCCGCGCTGGCGGGCTTCGTGGAGCCCGGCGAATCGCTGGAGGAAGCAGTCGCCCGCGAACTGTTCGAGGAAGCCGGAATCCGCGTGCACGACGTGCGTCTAGGCGCCAGCCAGCCCTGGCCCTTCCCTTCCAGCCTGATGATGGGCGCCTTCGCCCAGGCCGACGGCTTCGAACTGACGCTGGACGAAAGCGAGATCGCCGACGCGCGCTGGGTGACGAAGGACGAAGTGCGCGCCGCGCTCAATGGAAACGCAGACTGGAACGCGCCCCCGCCGCTGGCGATTGCCCACTGGCTTCTCGCGACATGGGCCGCGAGCGCCGACTGAGCAGCCGCTCAGATCCTCTGTCCGCTCCCCCCTCAGCCTCCTTTTCCGCACCCCGCTCTGGCCCGTCCACCAGCTCCACCATCGGCCGGTTTCGATCCAGCAGCCGGTGGGTTTCCTCCAGCGCCATCGGCCGCCCGAAGTGCCAGCCCTGCATCTGGGTGCAGCCCAGCCGCCGCATCGCCTCGAACTCGTCCCGAGTCTCAGTGCCTTCAGCCGTGGTCTCCATCCCCAGCCGCCCGGCAAGCGCCACGATGGCCTGGATGATCGCCACCGCCTCGCTGCCGCCGCGCGCGCTCGCCTGCACGAAGCTGCGGTCGATCTTGATGCGGTCGAACGGGATCTTCTGCAGATACCCCAAAGAGGAATAGCCGGTGCCGAAATCGTCCAGCGCGAAGCTGACACCCAGCGCCTTCAGATCGGCCAGCATCGCCGCCGTCTGCGACCGCTCGTCCAGGAACAGGCTCTCGGTCAGTTCCAGCTCCAGCCGCTCGGGCGCCACATTGGCGCGCGCCAGCGCCAGCCGCACCGTCTCCACCAGCTTGGGATCGTCGAACTGCAGCGGCGACAGGTTCACCGCGATGCGGATGTTGCGCGGCCATCCGGCGGCTGCCCGCGCCGCCTCGTTCAGCACCCAGCCGCCGATGCGGCCGATCAGCCCGGCTTCCTCGGCGATGGGAATGAACATCGCGGGTGAAATCTCGCCGCGCACGGGGTGGCGCCAGCGCAGCAGCGCCTCGAACCCCACCACCCGCTCGTCGATGGCGTTCACCACCGGCTGATACACCAGCCGCAGCTGGTTCTGCTCGATGGCGGATTTCAGGTCGAATTCCAGCGCCCGCCGGTCCTCGGCGCGCTGGTGCATGGCGCGGTCATAGGCGCGCACCTGCCCCCGCCCCCGCGCCTTGGCATCATACAGCGCAAGGTCCGCCGCGCGCATCAGCGCCTCCACGGTGGCGCCGTCGCCCGGCCCCAGCGCCAGCCCGATGCTGGCCCCGATGGCGGCATGCTTGTTTTCCAGATCATAGGGCCGGGATAGCCGGGCGATCAGCAACTCGCCGATCCGCGCCGCCTCCGGCAGCCCGGCATCGCGCAGCACCACGGCGAACTCGTCGCCGCCCAGCCGCCCGGCCAGCGCGCCCGTCGCCCCCGATTCGGCCACCACCTCGCGGATGCGCCCGGCGACTTCACCCAGCAGCCTGTCGCCGGAGCCATGGCCTAGGCTGTCGTTCACCGCCTTGAATCGATCCAGATCGATGAACAGCAGCGCCACATGGCCCGTCAGCAGCCCCTCGGCCAGCGCCTGATGCACGATGCTCCGGTTCACCAGCCCCGTCAGCGCGTCGAACGTCGCCAGTTCGGCGATCCGCTGCGAGGCATGCTGCCGCTCCGTCACGTCAGACCCGACGCCGCGATAACCCAGCAGTTCGCCCATATGCCCGAACTTCGGCGTGCCAGAGAGCGACCACCAGCGCCGTTCGCCCCGCACATCCACCGGCATCAGGAAATCGCGGAACGGCTGCCCCCGGCTCACCAGTTCGAACAACGGCCGCGCGGCTTCATGGTCAGACAGAGTGGTGCGCCAGTCGGTGCCGATCACATCCTCCACCGGCGTGCCCGTCGCATCGGAAAAGCGCGAGGAGACGAAGGTCACTCGCCCGTCCGAATTGATCTCGAACAGCCATTCCGATCCGTTGGTGTCATATTCGTTCAGCAGCAGGCGCACGACTTCCTCCTGCGCCACCAGCTGCTGCTCGGCCCTCAGCCGTCCCAGCAAGGCGAAGGTGGATTGCGTCGTGCCCCGCACCTTCATCACCACGAACCCCACCAGCAGCGCCTGCGCCATCCAGAATTCGGCGCCCTGTGTTCGATAGAGCCCGAAGAACACGCCGATCATCACCGGCACCGTCAGCGTCAGCGTGCCCAGCGGGAACACGGAGGTGGTGATCGCCATCGCCCCGATGGCGGCGATCGCGGTCGCCACCACCAGCATCGAATCGGATTGCCCGGCAATCGGCAGGATATCGGCGAACAACAGGCCCCAGGCGATGCCGCACACCGCCATTTCGGCGAGCAGCCGGCCCATGAAGGCGCGGCTGGGGCGCGGGCTTCGGCCCAGAATCCCCCGGCTGGTGCGCAGGAACAGCCAGCGCAGCGCCAGCAGCCCCTGCGCCAGCAACCAGAATGAGAACACCAGCGGATTGGCGAGCGGCGCGAAGGCGATCACCACGATGGCGCCATAGAACACCATCACCGGCGCCAGCACCGGCAGATAGCGCGCCACATAGCCCAGCTGGTTGCGCCGCACCCGCCGCCAGAAGGGGTCGTCCTCGCGGCCCAGCGTCAGCAGGTCCCGCCAGCCGAACCGGGCGCGGTCGGCGGCGGGCGGCTTGAACATGATCGTCATCGGGCCGGCCGCCCGTTCCGCCATAAAGACATGGCTCGCTCCCAAGCATCAGACCCTGGGAGCGTGAACGGCCGGGATCAGAGCAGCTTAAGGCGCGGCGACCTCCGGCGGCACCATCGGATAGGTGCCCAGCAGCCGCACCCATTTGGAATGGAAGGCCAGTTCCTCCAGCGCGCGCGCCACCGGCGGCTCGGCCGGGCTGCCCTCGATGTCGATCAGGAACTCGGCCGCCGTGAAGGCCCCGCCGCGCAGATGGCTTTCCAGCCGCGCCAGGTTCACGCCGTTGGTGGCAAAGCCGCCCAGCGCCTTGAACAGCGCGGCGGGCGCATTCTTCACCTCGAACGCCAGCGTGGTCTTGAAGCGGCCGTCACCCGCCACCGCCTCCTTCGCGGTTCGCGCCAGCAGCAGGAATCGGGTGCGGTTGTGGTCGGCATCCTGCAGCCCCTCCACCAGCAGGCTGTTGCCATACAGCTCTCCTGCCAGCTTCGAAGCGATGGCGGCCATCTTCAGGTCGCCCTCCCCGGCTACTGCGGCGGCAGCGGCAGCAGTGTCGGCATAGCTGGTGGAAACCAGCCCCAACTTGCGCAGCCGCTTGCGGCACTGCCCCAGCGCCTGCGGATGCGAAATCACCTCGCGCACGTCCGCCAGCTGCGCAGCCGGCGCGCCAAGCAGGCAATGCTCCACCTTCACATAATGTTCGCCGGTGATGGACAGGCCGGATTCGGGCAGCAGGAAATGCACGTCCGCCACCCGGCCGTGCAGGCTGTTCTCCACTGGAATCACCGCCAGCGAAGCCGCGCCTTCCTGCACGGCGGCAATGGCATCCTCGAAGCTGAAACAGGGCAGCGGCAACCCTTCAGGCGCCACTTCGCGCACGGCCTGGTGCGAATAGGCGCCCGGCGCGCCCTGAAAGGCGACGGCGCGGCCCGGCTCGGCGGCGGCACGGCTGCGCATCTCGTCGACAAGGCGCTGGGCAAGGGGGGGATAGCTTTGCATGGGCGGGCGCTTGCCCGGATCGGGGGCATGCCGTCAACTTCCCGGATCGGCAGCCGCCTCAACTGTCAGGATCGGCAGCCGCCTCAGCTGCCCGCCGAATCCCACGATATCCCGCTGTCACCTGCGGCATTTGGCGGGTGCCCCCAAGCATTGCCAAGGCGCACGGCTGTTTCTATTGAGGCCGGTGAGGGGAATGGCGCCGCCAGCCAAGAAGCGGCTTCATTTCAGGGCCCCATATATTCGGAGTTCGGGACAGGTGGACAGCTACGAGTGGAACAAGATTGCCGGCTGGGTGCTGGCGGCGGCCATTTCGGTTCTGGGCCTGTCGATCCTGACCGGCTACATGTTCCCCACCCATGCGCCGGAAAAGCCCGGCTATGTGGTCGAAGGGGTGGAAGTTGAAGGCGAAGCCGGCGGCGCAACCGCAGCGGCCGAAAAGCCGATCGAATTCTATCTGGCATCCGCCGACATCGCCAAGGGCGAAGCGCAGTTCAAGAAGTGCGCTTCGTGCCACACCATCGACAAGGGTGGCGCCACCGGAATCGGCCCCAATCTGTGGGGCATCGTCGGCAACCATCATGCGCATCAGGCGGGCTTCGGCTATTCCGACGCGATGAAGGCCACCGCCGGCAAGCCGTGGGACTGGGACGCGCTGGCCCACTGGGTCGCCAACCCGAAGAAGTACATCCCCGGCAACAAGATGAGCTTCGCGGGCATCAGCAAGCCGGAAGACCGCGCCAACCTGATCGCCTTCCTGAACAGCAAGAGCGACAGCCCGCTCGCCATCCCGGCCGTTCCGGCAGAGGCAGCGCCCGCCGCGGATGCAGCCGCAGCGCCCGCCGCCGATGCGGCAGCAGCCCCGGGCGCCGCCGCGCCGGACGCCGAAGCCCCGGCAGCCGCACCCGCAAAAGCCTGAAGCGCCGGTTTCCGCGCGGTTGCGCCCAGCCGTGCGGAATGGCTCTTCCCTCATCCGCCGGTGGCGCTAGTCTGAAGCGATGTATCGCTTACCCCTGCTCGCCGCTGCGGCGGTTTCCGCTCTTCTGATTGGCTGTTCATCCGGTGGCGGCACCGGGGGAGGCGGCACGTCCACCACGCCAACCCCAACGCCAACGCCGACCCCCACACCAACGCCGACCCCCACCCCGACACCAACCGGCTGCTCGCTTCGCGAACGGCAGGACTGGGCCGCCGCCCAGCTGAACGAATGGTATCTGTTCCCGGAAACCCTGCCCGCCTCGCTGAACCCGTCGCCCTACTCCACCGTCTCCGATTATGTGGACGCGCTCACGGCCACCGCCCGCGCGCAGGGCAAGGACCGTTACTTCACCTACATCGATTCGATCGCCGCCGAGGAAGCCTATTACAACAGCGGCCAGACCGCCGGATTCGGCATCCGCCTGCGCTACGATAGTTCGGCCCGCCGCCTGTTCATCGTGGAGGCCTATGAATCCGCCCCCGGCCATGCGCAGGGGCTGCGGCGCGGCACCGAAATCCTGGCCATCGGCCCCACGGCCTCCTCTCTCACCGACGTCTCCACCCTGTTCGCGCAGGGCGGCGATCAGGCGGTGTCCGACGCGCTCGGCGCCAGCACGCCGGGCCTCACCCGCGCGCTGCGCATCCCGGACGGGCTCGGCACCCGCGTCGTCAGCGTCACCAAGGCCGATTACGCATTGCAGCCGGTCTCCCCTGCCTATGGCGTGAAGATCCTCACCGATTCCGGCCGGCAGGTGGGCTACATCAACCTGCGCACCTTCATCAGCACCGCCGATCCGGCGCTCCGCACCGCCTTCGACAGCCTGCGCGCCGCCGGGATCACGGAGATCATCGTGGACCTGCGCTACAATGGCGGCGGCCTCGTCAGCATCGCCGAACTGATGGGAGACCTGCTGGGCGGCGCCCGCTCCACGGTCGACGTGCAGTCCTACACCGAATTCCGCTCCTCCAAGTCGCAGTATAACGAAACCCGCCGCTTCCAGCGGCAGCCGCAGTCCACCTCCCCGGTCAAACTCGCCTTCATCACCACCGGCGCCAGCGCATCCGCCAGCGAACTGGTCATCAACGCCATGCTGCCATGGCTGAAAGACAATGTGATCCTCGTCGGCGCCAACACCTATGGCAAACCCGTCGGCCAGATCGCCCGGGACCGCAGCGCCTGCGACGACCGGCTGCGCATCATCGCCTTCGCCACCAAGAACGCGGACCGCCAGGGCGATTATTTCTCCGGCCTCGCCTCCTCCGTCAGCCGAACCTGCCGCGCCGAAGACGATATCTCCCACGACATGGGCTCCGCCGACGAGGATTCGACACGCGTCGCCCTCTCGGCTCTCAGAGGCAACAGCTGCACCGCACTCAGCGGCATCTCGACCGCGCAGTCGCTCTCGTCCCAGCCGGCATTGCTCACCCCAGACAGGCCGACAGTCGCCCAGCGCGAGTCTCCGGGGAGCTTCTAGAGCAAGCAAAACCAAGGGCTCTGCCCTTGGAACCCGGCAGGGAGCCGTGCTCCCTTCACCCACATTAGCAGGGTGATCGTTCAGGTTGCTGCGGCTGGGGAGTTTGATTGCCTGCGGCGCTTGGATATTGCGCCGTCCATTCTCCCCACATCACCCCGGGCTTGACCCGGGGTCCAGCTTCTTAGTCTGACGTTGCCGAAGAACAGCTGGACCCCGGGTCAAGCCCGGGGTGACGAAGCGGTGAAGCAAGGGGAGCGCGCCTTGCCAGCGCCGCAGGCAATCAAATCATGTCAGACGTGCGGCTTATGAGTAGCGCGCAACGCACACTTGGAGGGTGCAGGGAAATCATTTCCTTGGCCCCGCCGGAGGCAAAAAACCGCCTCCGCCCCAACTCAAGCCGCCTTCGCCGTTTCCTCAGCGCTCCGGCACACGAAGTCCCAGGCTTCGTCGGCGGTTTCCACGAAATGGAACAGCTCCAGATCGCGCGGAGAGATCACGCCTTCGTCGGCCAGTGCCTGGAAGTTCACCACCTTGTCCCAGAATTCCCGCCCGAACAGCAGGATGGGGATGCGCGCCATCTTGCCGGTCTGCACCAGCGTCAGCAGTTCGAACAGTTCGTCGAAGGTGCCGAAGCCGCCGGGGAACACCGCGACGGCGCGGGCGCGCATCAGGAAGTGCATCTTCCTCAGCGCGAAATAGTGGAACTGGAAGCTCAGGCCGGGCGTGACATAGGCGTTCGGCAGCTGCTCGTGCGGCAGGATGATGTTGAGCCCGACGGAGGGCGCCCGCGCATCGTGCGCGCCGCGGTTGGCGGCTTCCATGATGGAGGGGCCGCCGCCCGAGCAGACCACATAATCGCGCGGCCCGCCGATGTCGCATTCCCGGCACGAGGCCAGGAAGGCAAGCTTGCGCGCTTCCTCATAATAGCGCGCCTTGGCCGCCAGCCGTTCCACGACGGCCTTGCGCTCCGGCGTGTCGGCGTTGGCGCGCAGCTCGTCCACTTCCTCGGGCGAGGGGATTCGCGCCGAGCCGTAGAAGACGAAGGTGGAGGCGATCCCTGCTTCGGACAGCAGCAGTTCGGGCTTCATCAGCTCCAGCTGGAAGCGCACCGGGCGCAGTTCCTCGCGCAGCAGGAAATCATCATCCTGGAAGGCGAGGCGATAGGCGGAATGTTCCGTCTGCGCCGTGGGGGTGGGGTTGGCCGCGAAATCCGCTTCGCGGGACGCCGGCTTGAACGGCGTGTGCCTGCTTTCTTTTTTCATTGCCCTCCAACATAGGGCGTCGCGGGGCAGATTTCCACCGGAAGACGCGCGGAAACGCTGTTTGACGCCACACCCTGCCCGGGCCCCCGCCACGAAACCGAACTGATCTGGTTTTCGCCCCAGCTTTTCCTTGACCCGCCACATTTCGCCTGTATTGGCGGCGGCGGGCCACGCCGTCCCAACGCGGCGCGCGCTCTCTGAGAGGAGAGAATATGACTGCCAAGCCAACCGCACGCCCCGCGCGTGCGCATTTTTCGTCCGGCCCCTGCGCAAAGCGCCCCGGATACGACCTTTCCACCCTCCCCACGGACAGCCTCGGGCGCTCTCACCGCGCCAAGATCGGCAAGACGCGTCTGAAGGACGCGATCGACCGCACCCGCGCCGTGCTGGGGGTTCCCGCCGACTATCGAATCGGCATTGTCCCCGCGTCCGACACCGGCGCCTATGAAATGGCGATGTGGAGCCTGCTGGGCGCCAAACCCGTCACGGCAATCGCCTGGGAAAGCTTCGGCGAAGGCTGGGTGACGGATGCGGTGAAGCAGCTGAAGCTGAACCCCATCGTCATCAAGGGCGACTATGGCGTCCTCCCCGATCTCTCCGCCGTCGATCAGGCGTCTGACATTCTCTTCACCTGGAACGGCACGACGTCGGGCGTGCGGGTTCCCAACGCCGACTGGATCTCGGACGACCGCGAGGGCCTGACGCTCTGCGACGCCACCAGCGCCGCCTTCGCGCAGGACCTGCCGTTCGCCAAGCTCGATGTCGTCACCTTCAGCTGGCAGAAGGTGCTGGGCAGCGAAGGCGCGCACGGCATCCTCATCCTCTCGCCGCGCGCGGTGGAGCGGCTGGAAAGCTACACCCCGGCATGGCCGTTGCCCAAGATCTTCCGGCTGACGAAAGGCGGCAAGCTGATCGACGGCATCTTCGTGGGCGAGACGATCAACACCCCCTCCATGCTGGCGGTGGAAGATTATCTCGATGCGCTGCGCTGGGCCGAGGGCCTCGGCGGCCTCCCCGCCCTGTTCGCCCGCGCCAACGCCAATGCCGCCGCGCTTAACGGCTGGGTGGATCGCACCCCCTGGGCGTCCAACCTCGCGGTCGATCCCGCCACCCGCTCCAACACGTCGGTCTGCATCAAGATCGACGGGCCTGCGGAGCTGCCGAAGGCGATGGCCTCCCTGCTCGAAAAGGAAGGCGTCGCGTATGACATCAACGGCTATCGCGATGCCCCACCGTCGCTGCGTATCTGGTGCGGCGCCACTGTCGACACCGCCGATATCGAAGCCCTGATCCCCTGGCTCGACTGGGCCTATGCCACCGCGAAGGAGGCTTGAGCCATGCCTAAAGTCCTGATTTCCGACAAGATGTCCCCCAAGGCCGCCGAAATCTTCCGCGCCCGCGGGATCGATGTGGTCGAAAAGCCCGGCCTCACCAAGGAAGAGCTGGCCGCCATCATCGGCGACTATGACGGCCTCGCCATCCGCTCCTCCACCAAGGCGACCGCCGCCCTGCTGGACGCCGCCACCAACCTGAAGGTGATCGGCCGCGCCGGCATCGGGGTGGACAATGTGGACGTGCCCGCCGCCACCCAGCGCGGCATCGTGGTGATGAACACGCCGTTCGGCAACTCCATCACCACGGCCGAACATGCCATCGCGCTGATGTTCGCGCTCGCCCGCCAGCTGCCAGAGGCCGACGCCTCCACACAGGCCGGCAAGTGGGAAAAGAACCGCTTCATGGGGGTGGAAGTCACTTCCAAGGTGCTGGGTCTGATCGGCTGCGGCAACATCGGTTCCATCGTGGCCGAACGCGGGCTGGGGCTGAAGATGAAGGTGATCGCCTTCGATCCCTTCCTCACGCCGGAACGCGCCAAGGATCTGGGCGTGGAGAAGGTGACGCTGGATGAGCTGCTCGCCAAGGCCGACTTCATCACCCTGCACACCCCCCTCACAGACAGCACCCGCAATATCCTCTCCGCTGAGAATCTGGCGAAGACGAAGAAGGGCGTGCGCATCATCAACTGCGCGCGCGGCGGGCTGATCGACGAAGTGGCGCTGAAGGCGGGGCTGGAATCCGGCCATATCGCAGGCGCCGCGCTGGACGTGTTCGTGGAGGAGCCCGCGACCGCAAGCCCGCTGTTCGGCACCCCCAACTTCATCTCCACCCCCCACCTCGGTGCCTCGACGGACGAAGCGCAGGTGAATGTGGCGATCCAGGTGGCCGAGCAGATGGCGGACTTCCTGCTGACCGGCGGCGTCACCAACGCGCTCAACATGCCGAGCCTCTCGGCCGAGGACGCGCCGAAGCTGAAGCCCTATATGGCGCTGGCGGAGCATCTGGGCCATCTGATCGGCCAGCTCACCGGAGACGAGATCCGCTCCGTCACGGTGGAAGTGGAAGGGGCAGCCGCCCAGCTCAACATCAAGCCGATCACCGGCGCGGTGCTGGCGGGCCTGATGCGCACCTTCTCCGACACGGTGAACATGGTGAACGCGCCGACGATGGCGCGGGACCGCAACATCGAAGTCGCCGAAGTCCGCCACGAGCGCGACACCGATTACCAGACGCTGGTGCGGGTGAAGGTGAAGTCTCCGGCCGGGGAACGCTCGGTGGCGGGCACGCTGTTCGGCACCTCCCAGCCGCGCCTCGTGGAGATCTTCGGGATCAAGGTGGAAGCCGATTTCGCCGATCGCATGATCTTCATCATTAACGAAGACAAGCCCGGCTTCATCGGCCGCCTCGGCACTCGTCTCGGCGAAGCGGGCGTCAACATCGGCACCTTCCACCTCGGCCGCCGCGATGCGGGCGCGGAAGCGATCCTGCTGCTCTCCATCGACTCCGGTGTGGATGATGCGACGCTGAAGGACATCGCCGCCCTGCCCGGCGTGAAGACCGCAAAGGCGCTGAAGTTCGCGTGAGCGAGCGCACTGCCCTACTGCCCTCAGGCTTCCGCGACCGGCTTCCGCCGGCCGCGGAAGCTGCATCTTCTGTCACCCGCATCCTCGTCGACGGCTTCTCGGCCCGCGGTTACGAGCGCGTCTCCCCGCCGCTGGTCGAGCATGAGGCGGGCCTCGCCAGCTGGCTGGGCAAGCCGCTGGAAGGCGTGCTGTTCCGCACCACCGATCCGACCACCGGCGAAGGCCTGGCGCTTCGGCCCGACATCACCGGCCAGATCGCCCGCATCGCCGCCACGCGCCTCGCCGCCGCACCGCGTCCGCTGCGCCTCGCCTATGCCGGGCCGGTACTACGCGGGCGTGCCGGGCAGCTTTCACCGGAACGCGAACTCACGCAGGCCGGCGCCGAGCTGATCGGCACCGACGACGTGCCCGCTCTCGCCGAACTGATCACCACGGCCGTCGAATCGCTGACGGCAGCAGGCGTCACCGGCCTTTCGGTCGATCTCACCACGCCCGATCTGGTGGCGGATCTGGCGGCCGGCCCCTGGCCCGTCGCGGACCTTCCCGGCCTGCTTGCCGCGCTGGACGGCAAGGACTGGGGCCTGCTGGAAACCCGCGAACGCGCGCCCTATCGCGCCCTGCTGGAAGCAGCGGGCGAAGCGGCCGACGCCCTGCCGCTGCTGGCGAAACTCGCGCCGGACCTCTCTGCCCGGCTCACGGCTCTCGCCGCGCTGTTGCCCGGCGTGCGCGTCACCATCGATCCCACCGAACGCCACGGCTTCGAATATCACAGCTGGTGCGCCTTCTCCCTGTTCGGCCATGTGAACGGCCAGCCGCTTCGCGCCGAGATCGGGCGTGGCGGCGCCTATCGTGTGCGCCACCCGGACGGCACCGAGGAACGGGCCGCCGGCGTCTCGCTCTATGTCGACATGCTGGTGGATGCAGGGCTGGGCGCGTCGGCCCGCCGCCGTATCTTCCTGCCCGAAGGCACGGTGCACGCCGCCGCCGCACAACTGCGGCGCGAAGGCTGGGCCACGGTGCAGGCGCTTTCGGCCACGGATTCGGACGAAGGCTGCAGCCATGTCTGGAATGGGGAGCGCCCTGTCGCTAAGGGCTGACAGGAAAGGAACATATCTTGGCGAATGTGGTCGTGATCGGCGCCCAATGGGGCGACGAGGGGAAGGGCAAGATCGTCGACTGGCTGTCGGCGCGGGCCGATGTCGTGGTGCGGTTCCAGGGCGGGCACAATGCCGGCCACACGCTGGTCGTCGGCAACCAGGTCTATAAACTCTCGCTGCTGCCATCCGGTATCGTGCGCGGCACGCTGTCGCTGATCGGCAACGGGGTCGTGCTGGACCCTTGGGCGCTGCGCGACGAAATCGGCCGCCTGCGCGCGCAGGGCGTGCAGATCACGCCGGAAAAGCTGATGGTGGCGGATAACTGCCCGCTGATCCTCCCCTTCCACCGCGACCTCGACGCGCTCCGCGAAGACGCCAGCGGCGCCGGCAAGATCGGCACCACGCGGCGCGGCATCGGCCCGGCCTATGAAGACAAGGTCGGCCGCCGGGCGCTGCGCGTCTGCGACCTCGCCGATCTCGACACCGCCGCCCCGCAGATCGACCGGCTGCTGGCGCACCACAATGCGCTGCGTGCCGGTTTCGGCGTGGAACCGATCGAGCGCGAAGCCCTGCTGGCCGAACTGCGCGAGATCGCGCCCGAAATCCTGCCCTATGCCGCCCCGGTGTGGGTCACGCTGGCGGCCAAGCGGCGCCAGCGCGCACGCATCCTGTTCGAAGGCGCACAGGGCGTGCTGCTGGATGTCGATCATGGCACCTACCCCTTCGTCACCTCGTCGAACGTGGTGGCGGGGCAGGCGGCGGCCGGATCGGGCATGGGCCCCGGCGCCATCAACTATGTGCTGGGCATCGTGAAGGCCTACACCACCCGCGTCGGCTCCGGCCCCTTCCCCACCGAACTCACCGACGCCACCGGGGAACGGCTGGGCGAGCGCGGCCGCGAATTCGGCACCGTCACCGGGCGCAAGCGCCGCTGCGGCTGGTTCGACGCAGCACTGGTGAAGCAGTCCATCGCGCTGTCCGGCGTGGACGGCATCGCCCTCACCAAGCTCGACGTGCTGGACGGTTTCGAGGAACTGCTGGTCTGCACCGCCTATGAAGTGAACGGCCGCACGCTCGATCACCTTCCCTCCAGCGCCGCCGAACAGGCCGCCGCCAAGCCGGTCTACGAGCGGTTCGAGGGCTGGCAGGAAAGCACGCAGGGCGCCCGCAGCTGGGCCGACCTTCCGGCCGCCGCGATCAAATATATCCGCCGCATCGAGGAACTGATCGACTGCCCGGTGGCCCTCGTCAGCACCAGCCCCGAGCGGGAGGACACCATCCTGGTGCGCGACCCCTTCCGGGACTGACAAGGCTCGGTGACGCCCCCGGTTCAGCCGAACGGGGGGCTAGAATCTGGAGTCCGGGATTTCGTGCGCCGTGCCCGTCACCGACGCCGGGCCGATGTTGAAGCCGGCCACGTTTCCGCCGATTTCATGCTGGCCGTAATCATAGACATGCCCGGCCCTGCCGAAGTGAACGTCAGGCCCGTGCCACCGCCGCCCCTGCGCGATATTCACCTGATAGGAGCCCGCCCGAAGCCGCACGGTCCCCCTCTGTTTGGGGGGCAGATACAGTTCCGCGATCAGGTCGCCGCCGTCCGCCTTCCGAAAGCGAACCACGCGGTGCTGCCCGTCGCCGGACTGATCCTCGACAGTATAGGGAATCCCGCCCGGCGGCGCCTTGCCGCCCGCCACATAGGCCGCAATTGCGACCCCCGGAAAACTCAGCCCGCCGCTTTCCGCCGCGGCCGTCATCTTAACGGCGGCTGGAACAAACAGGATCAAAGGCGCCAGTTTCAGCCCCATAAGGACCACGAAAGTCCCAACACCCAGAGAAATGGCCTGCCTGCGCCGGGCTTGCCGCTGCTCCCTGATCCGGGTCAGATCAGCCCGCCTGATGTCATCACGCTCTGCAACATTCACAACGACCACCTGATTTTCTTGTTATACTGGTTCGCTATCATGTCTTTGCTTGTTTCGGAAGAACAAATCAGGGCAAGTTCCCGATCATCGCAACAAGTTCCATGATCGCCCCGGCAACAGCCTCCGGCCGATCGATCATGATCATATGGCCGCTTCCCGGCACCAGCCGGGCCTCGCCCTTTGCCGACAGCGCCGCCAGCGGGTCGGAAAACCCCTCCACGGCGCGGTCCGCCGGGCCGGGCCGCAGCACGATCAGCGGCGCCGTCAGGCTGCCCGTCCCCTGATCCGCCAGCCCCGCAGAAGTCGATCCGCCGGCGGATTCGATCTCCGACAGCCGCGCCTCCCAGCGCTCCAGTGCGGCCGCCCTGTCGTCAGCCCGGCACACCGCCGACACCGGCACCCCGGCATCCGCCTTCAGCTCTGTCTTCAGGGCCTCCACACACCCGCGCGACCGCGCCAGCAACGGCGCAAAGGCCCCCGGCACCGTCGGGCTTGTCGGGTCCACCAGCAGCAGCCCGGCCACCTCTGCCGGATACAGCCGCGCGAAATGCCGCATGTTCAGCCCGCCCAGCGAGTGCCCTACCAGCAGCCACGGCCCCGGCAACTTTGCTGCCGTCAGCGCCGCATGCAGGTCCGTCGCCACGGCCGCGCCGTCGCGCGGCATCGGCCCGGCGCTGCTCTTCCCCTGCCCCGCCCTGTCCACCGCACAGGCCCGTACCGTGTCCGGCAACAGGGCCAGCACGCGCCGCCAGGCCCGGCTGTCCGCCGCCCAGCCGCTGTCCAGCACAACAACAGGCCCGGGCACCGGGCCGGATTTCCCCTGACAGTAAAGGTTCAGCACGCGCCCATCGGGCAACACGACCGGCCGGTCCACCGGTTCCGCCACCGCTGGCGCAGCCGGCAACACCACCACGGGCGCGGCGAGCAACAGGGCAATCAGCAGGCTCCGCATGGCCTACTGCCTGCCGCCGGGGGCGGCGACTTGCAACCCTCCGCCGAAACCCGCAGCTTGCAAGCACGCCCAGCCCCCCCTAACCGCAGGCACCATGTCCACGCCTCTCTCCCGCCTCGTCACCCTTCTCGATGTCGAGGAAATCGAAGTCGATCTCTATCGCGGCGCCAACACCGACGCCGGCTGGATGCGCGTCTATGGCGGGCAGGTGGTGGCGCAGGCGCTCGCCGCCGCACAGCGCACCGTGCCGGAAGACCGCCCCGTGCATTCGCTGCACAGCTATTTCATCCGCCCCGGCGAACCGCGCATCCCCATCCTCTACAAGGTGGATCGCGAGCGCGACGGCGCCAGCTTCACCACCCGCCGCGTCACCGCCATCCAGCACGGCCGCGCGATCTTCACTCTGGCAGCCAGCTTCCAACTGGCAGAGGCTGGCTTTGCGCACCAAGATCGAATGCCGCAGACGACAGGGCCAGACGGACTGCTGAACGAGGCCCAACTGCACGCACGCGCCGCCGACAGCGTCCCCGAACCATGGCGTACCCTCTTCAATGAACGGGACAGGCCGTTTGAATTCCGCTCGGTCGAGCAGCGCAACCCCTTCTCCAGCGCTGCGGCACCGCCCCTCTCCCGGAACTGGTTCCGCGCCGACGGCGATCTGGCCGCTGATCAGGCGCTGCGCACGGCAGTGTTCGTCTACGCGACAGACATGACTCTGCTGGACACATGCCTGCTGCCGCACGCAACCGCATGGAGTGACCCGAAACTGCAGTCCGCCAGCCTCGATCATGCCATCTGGTTCCACAACCAACCAGATCCTTCCGCCTGGCACCTCTACGATCAGGCCAGCCCGGCGGCCTCCGGCGGACGCGGCCTGAACATCGGCAAGATCTTCCGGCAGGATGGCCTGCTGGTCGCTACGGTCGTGCAGGAAGGGCTGATCCGCTACCGGGGCTAACGCCCCCGCCCTACGGATCCAGTCACAATCTGCTGCCGGCGCAAATCCTCGACCTGTCCCTGCACGCCCGGCACATCCCCCGCCCGGGCCTTCGCAAGCATCCGCTGCGCCAATTCGGCTGCGGGGCCGCCGTGCGGCGCCCAGGCCAGCGGCTCCAGCACCCGGGCCGCTTCCCCGGTACGCCCGGCGTTGGAAAGCGCAAGCGCTGTATCCAGCACCACATCCGTCACCTGGGGCGCCAGATTATAGGCGCGTAACAGGGCGTCCAGCGCAGAGTCCGGCATGGGTTGGCTGGTGCTCCGATACAATCTTGAATAGGCGATCAGCGTCCGCCAATCCTGTGGGTCAGCCTCCATCGCCCGCAAAAGATAGCCGCGAGCAGTCTCGAAACCGTTTTTCTGCACGATCATGCGCGCGGCCTGTGCTCGCCAGCGCAGCAGGTCCGCATCATCCGGGCTTCGGGACAGCTGCTGGTCCAGCAACTCCGCAGCCACGATGGGGGAGCCCAGCTGCAGTTCACCCAGCGCCAGCGCGCGCTGCGACAATGGTTCGTCCGGGTAGCGCGCGGCCCGTTCGCGGATGTCGGCCAGTGCCGCCTCACGCTTGTCGAAGGGCACACCATATTCCAGCGCCGTCATTGGCAGCAGCAGGACGGAAGCAGCCGTCGGAAGCGTGGACAGTCTGACAGAGGTAGCAGGCGCCTCGATCCGGTTGAAGCGTGAATAGGTTGCCTCACGCACCCCATAACGCCTCAGCTTCGCCTCGAAGCCGCGGAAATCCGGATCGATATGCTCACGAAAGGCTTCCACCGGGTCCGCACCCCCTGAATAGGCTTTCAGATAGGCGCTCAGCCTGTCGCGCATACCGGGTGCGCGAAACAGATAATGGGTCAACAACCAACTCTGGGCATAGAAGATCGCGGATTCATCCCCCCGCAACAGGGAAGGATCGCGCGCCAGCAGCCGCTCCAGCGGAATCCAGGCCGTGCGCGCCAGCGTGGCAGAACGGACGGGGCTCGGCAGCCCATATTCGATGCGCTCGGTCCCGAACCGGGCGGTAGAGTAATATTCCGCGAAGCCTTCCACATACCAGGCCGGATAGGCATTGCGGCTGGCCCCCAGCAGGAAGTGATGGGCATATTCGTGCAGCAGCAGCGTCTGGGCGAGGCCGGGGGTTCGGCTGCCGGGCACCGCTTCAAGAGCAAAGGCCGAAATGCGGCCGGCGCCCGCGCGATAGAAACCCGATACGCGCGGATCAACCGCGCGCCAAGGGGTTGCGTCGGCGATGTCCTGTAACAGGAACACATCAAGCCGGGGTGCGCCGTCCGGCAGGTTACGCCCGGTCGCTCGCACCAGCAGGGCGTGGAAATCCTCCAGCAGTCGCGCACGCTGCTCCAGCTGCCGTTCGGGCATGTCCGCATACACCCGGAAGCGCTCCGTCTCGGCCTGCTTCCACTGGGCAAGCAGCGGGGTGGGGAACAGCAGAAGCAGAATAGCCAGAAGAAAACGCACGAAAACCCTTTGTCGCGCCGTGGTGAATCGAAAGTAACCAACCTCGCCCCGGCACGAAAGGCAAAATGGCTGTCCCAACTGTGAACCAGTGTGACGCTATTGTTGCTGTCCGAATGACATGCCCATCAGGGCCGCGTCCACAGACGCCTTGTCGCGGGATCGTAGTGCTGTCAGCAGATTGCGTTCAAGCATCAGCGCGCCGCCGCCATGCGGATCGTTCACCACCGGGGCGATCAGCGCCTCGGCATGATCATAATGACCGGCCCGCGCCATTTCCACGCCGGTCTTCATCGCCAGTGCATCCACCTGCGGCGCCAGTTCGGATGCCTTCCACAGCACGTCCAGCACACTTTCGCTCAGCCTCTCGCCAGATCGGAAAGTGTTGGCATAGGCCCACAGCACCTGCCAGTCGTTCGGCGCCGCCTTCCAGGCCCGCACCAGCAGCCTTCGCGCCGCATCCACATCCGCCGCAGACGCCCCCGCCCTGTCCGCCCGATACAGGGAGGCGCGCCAGCGCAGCAATTCCGCATCCTGCCTGTTTTCCATGATCAGGGCATCCAGCAGTTGCGCCGCCAGAGTCTTGTCCCCACCAGCCGCTTCACCGATCGCCAGCGCTCGCTTCACCCACACATTGTCGGGATCACGCGCGGCCGCCTCGCGGATGCGCGCCAGATTGCGCGCGTCATCCTCCGCCTTTTGCGGCAGCTGGATCGCCACCAGCGGCAGCAGCGCCATGTCCGCCGCCTTGGGCAAGGCAGTGATCGTCACGGAAGCCGGCTCCGGCGGCACGCGCTTCAACCGCGACATCGTGGCCGACGTCCCGTTGATGTAGCGCCGCAGCCCGGACTGAAACTTGTCCAGATCGGGATCGATCTCGGTCCTGAAGGCCTCCACCGGATCGCCTCCAGCGGCCACTTTTCTCAAATAGGCGTTGCGTTTGGCCTGCATGCCTTCGGCGCGGTTCAGATAATGGGTCAGCAACCAGCTCTGGGCATAGAATTTTCCGGTATCCATGTCGCGCGCGCCGCGCAGGATCTTTTCCAGCGGCTCCCAGCCACTATTCATCAGCTGATAGTATCGGCCCGGATTGGCCCCACCATATTCAATGCGATCCGGCCGGAACGAGGCCGTCATCGCATATTCGGCAAACCCTTCCCGATACCAGCCGGGCACGGCGGAACTGCTGCCCAGCATCATGAAATGATGGGCATATTCATGCAACAGCGTGTCTCGTCCGCCAGACCAGTCACTTTCCAGATCGGGCTCCATCGCCAGCGCGACAATCCCGCCCGTAGAAGCCGTGTAGAAGCCAGCCGTCTGCGGCGCCACATTCGGCCACACCACTGCCAGCTGCTTTGGATTATCCACCAGATAAATGTTGAGTCGCGGTGTTTCCGGCGGGGTCTCGAACGCCGTCATCACCTCCAGCAGCTTGTGATAATCCTCCAGCACGGCCGCTTCCCGGCGCAACCGGGCCTCATTCATCGTGCTGTGAATGCGGAAATGCTCCGTCTCCGCCACCAGCCAGCCGGCCTGCGCCACGCCGGCCGTCACCAGCCAAATCAGCCCTAGCAGAAAGCGCATCCCCACCGCCCCAACTCCCACGCACACATGCGTTCAGGCTAGCCAGCCGCAGGCAGCCCTGCAAGCGCCCGCAACGCCGCAATCGTGTCCGCCTCAGCCGCCGGCTTGTCGGTGCGGATGCGGGCGATCCGCGGGAAGCGCATGGCCAGCCCCGATTTGTGGCGACCGGAAGCCCCGATGGAATCGAACGCCACTTCCAGCACCAGCGCCTTTTCCACCTCCCGCACCGGTCCGAAGCGGTTCAGCGTGTGGGTGCGCACCCACTGGTCCAGCCATTTCAGCTCGGCGTCCGTGAAGCCGAAATAGGCCTTCCCCACCGGCAGCAACTGGCCGTCCGCACTCCAGGCGCCGAAGGTGAAATCCGAATAGAAGCTGGACCGCTTGCCATGCCCGCGCTGGGCATACATCAGCACGCAATCCGCCGTCAGCGGCTGGCGTTTCCACTTGTACCAAAGCCCCGCCCGCCGCCCCGGCACATAGGGGCTGTCGCGCCGCTTCAGCATCAGCCCCTCGATCGCCGGATCGGGCGGTTCCGCCCGCAACGCCGCCAGATCGTCCAGCGTCTCCGCCATCAGATCGGGCGACACATCGAACCGCAGCGGATCGAGCCGCCCCACCACCTCCACCAGCCGCGCCCGCCGCGCGCCCAACGGCAACTCCCGCACATCCTCCGCGCCGTCGAACAGCAGGTCGTAACAGCGCAGGAACACCGGATAGCCCGACTGCATCCGCGCGCTCACCGTCTTGCGCCCCAATCGCTGCTGCAGGGCGTTGAAACTGCCCACCCCGCCCTGCCCGCGCACCAGCAACTCACCGTCCAACACGGCGTCCTCGGTCATGGCCCGCGCAATCTCCGGAAAGGTCTGGGAAATATCATTGCCGTCGCGCGAATAGAGCCTGACCGCTCCGTTCACCCGCACCGCCATCGCCCTTATGCCGTCCCATTTCCACTCTGCGGCAAAGGCGGCCACATCCAGCGCCTCGGGCTCCTCCAGCGGATGCGCCAGCATGAAGGGCCGGAACAGTGGCCGGGCAGACAGGTCCGGCCGGTCTCCCCGGCCCTCCCCCCAGGCGAACAGCTCGGCATAGGGCGCCTCCATCCCGTGCCACAGCTCCTCCACCTCGTCCGCCGACACATCAAACGCCTGCGCAAAGGCCAGGCGCGCCAATCGCGCGCCCGCCCCCACCCGCAGATTGCCCGTCGCCAGCTTCAGCAGCGCATAGCGCGCGGTCGCATCCAGCCGGTCCAACAGCCCCGACAGCACCGCAGCCGCCTCCGCCCGGCCAAGGCTGCGCAGCCGCCCCACCACATCGGCCAGCCCCGGCGGATCGGTCCCGGCCCCGTCCCACAACAGAGACACCGTCTCCGCCAGATCGCCGACATAATCATACGACATCCGGAACAGCTCCGGGTCCATCCGTTGCTCCACCAACGCCCGGATCAGCGCCGGCTTCACCGCCGGCAGGTCCAGCCCGCCCGTCAGCGCCGCCAGCCCCCACCCTCTGTCGGGGTCGGGCGTGGTGCGCAGCCAGTGCGCGATCAGCGCCAGCTTCGCGTTGCGCCCGCCCGCGAACGACAGCCCATCCAGCAGGTCCGCAAAGCCCGACAGCCCCGCGCTAGTCATCCTCATCCTCGCGCCCCACCAGATGCAGCGCCTTCGCGCGGATCTGGTGCAGCTCGCACCAGCGCAGCAGCGCGTCGTCGCGGCCGTGGGTGATCCACAGCTCCTTCGGCCGCAGCTCCTGCACCGTGGCCGTCAACTCGTCCCAATCGGCGTGGTCGGAAATCACCAGCGGCAGCTCCACGCCGCGCTGCCGGGCCCGGGCGCGCACCCGCATCCAGCCGGACGCCATCGCAGTGATCGGGTCGGGCAGCCGCCGGCTCCAGCGGTCGTTCAACGCAGAGGGCGGCGCGATCACGATGCGCCCCTGCAACTCGCCCGCTGCCGCATCCGCCGCCGGCCGCAACTCGCCCAGTTCCACGCCCTGCGCCTGATACAGCGCCATCAGCCGCGCCATCGCCCCATGCAGATAGATGGGCTCCCGGTGCCCCGCCGCGCGCAGCAGCGCCACCACCCGCTGCGCCTTCCCCAGCGCATAGGCCCCGATCAGCAGGCAGCGCTCAGGGCTCGCCGCCAGCACGGCCAGCGCCCGCGCGATCTCGGCCCCGGCGGGCGGATGGCGGAACACCGGCAGCGCAAAGGTCGCCTCGGTCACGAAGATGTCGCACGGCACCGGCTCGAACGGCGCACAGGTCGGATCGGCACGGCGCTTGTAGTCGCCGGAAACCACCACCACCGCCCAATCCTTCTCCATCCGCACCTGCGCCGATCCCAGCACATGCCCGGCCGGGTGGAGGCTGATCCCAACGCCGCCCAGCTCCATCCTCTCGCCATGGGCCAGCGCATGCCCGCCCGGCTGCGGGCCATAGCGTTCCACCATGATGGCCAGCGTCGGCCCGGTCGCCCACACATCGCCATGGCCGCCGCGCGCATGATCGCTGTGGCCATGGGTGATAATGGCGCGCGCCACCGGCCGGGACGGATCGATCCAGGCGTCGGCCGTGGGCAGGTAAATGCCCTCGGGGCGGGGTTGCAGCCAGCTCAGCACATCCGGGGCCATCCGCCTCAAATAGGGTCGGCCGCACGCGACCTCCAGTCTCACCCCGCAAAAGCCGCTTGCGCCCCGCCCCCCGTCGGCTAGGCATGGGGAATGTCGATTGTTCTGGGCGCCATCAAATATCTTCTGGTCGGTGCACTGCTGCTGCTGGCGGCGGTGTTCCTGGTGCGGGCGGTGCAATCGCTGCGCGGGCCCGATCTGCAACCCTGGCATCTCGTGGTGCCCCCCGAACCCGACGCGGACGAGATCGACGCGATGGACTGGCCCGCCTGGCTGAAGTCGGAAGAGGCCAGCTTCAAGGTGGTCGAGACCGAAGTGGTGGCCAGGCTCCCCGCCGACCAGCGCGTGGCGCAGAACCGATACTGGGCAGAGGCGCCGATGAACCCGGCCAACCTCCGCACGGACTGGAACCGAAGCTTCACCTTCCAGCCCCAAGGGGAGCCCGCAGGCGCGGTAGTGCTGCTGCACGGACTCACCGACGGCCCCTACAGCCTGCGACATGTCGCGAAACTGTATGAAGCGCGCGGCTGGGCCGTCGTCGCCATCCGCAACCCCGGCCACGGCACCGTGCCGGCAGGGCTCACCAAGGCCAGCGCCGAACAATGGCAGGCGGCCACCCGTCTCGCCGTGCGCGAAGCCACACGGCTGGCGCCGGGCAAGCCGCTCCACATCGTGGGCTATTCCAACGGCGCAGCGCTGGCGATGATGTATGCGCTGGACGCGACGGAGGACAAGAAGCTCGCCGCGCCGCAGAAGGTGGTGCTGATCTCGCCGATGATCGGCCTCACCCGCTTCGCGCGCTTTGCCGGCCTCGCCGCCATGCCCGCCGTCTTCCCCGCCTTTGTAAAGGCGGCCTGGCTGGGCATCGAGCCCGAATATAACCCGTTCAAATACAACAGCTTCCCCGTGCGCGCCGGGGCGGAATCGCACCGGATGACGGTGATCCTGGCCGACAAGATCGAGGCTGCCCGCGCCAGCGGCCGCATTAACAGCCTGCCCCCCGTCCTCACCTTCCAGTCGGTCGTCGATTCCACCGTCAGCGCCGAGGCCGTGGTGGAGGGGCTCTACAGCCACCTGCCCGCCAACGGCTCGGAACTGGTGCTGTTCGATATCAACCGCGCCGCCTATGTCGGCCCGATGGTGCGCAACAGCGCGCAGACCGCGCTGAACAGGCTGCGTCCGCAAGGGCCGCATCGCTACACGCTCAGCCTCGTCACCAACGTCGCCGTCGGCGATCCGCAGACCGTGGTGCGCAGCTACGGGCCCGATGCGATCACACCGGTCGAATCGCCGCTGGGCATCGCCTACCGCCGGGATTTCTTCTCGCTGGGCCATGTCGCCCTGCCCTTCCCGCTGTCGGACGGGCTCTACGGCGCAGACCCCTCGCCGGATGACAGGCAGGGCGTGGCGCTGGGCGCACTGGCGGCGCGCGGCGAAAACGGCGTGCTGGAGATTTCTCAGGCGGCGCTCGCCCGGGTCAGCTCCAATCCCTTCATGCCCTGGATGCTGGGGCGGATGGATCCAAGCCCTGTGCAACAGCCGCAAGCGTCGGCCCAACCCTCCACTCCGGGAGCACAATGAGCTTCGTCACCAGCATCGAGGCCGGGATCGACCGGCTGTCGTCCTTCGTCTTCTACACCATCTCCATCGGCGGGGTGGATATCCAGCTGATCGTGCTGTGGCTGGCCATCGCGATGGTCTTCATGACCTTCTGGCTCGGCGTCCCGCAGATCCGGGGCTTTTCGGAAAGCTGGCGCATCCTGCGCGGCAAATACTGGGACCCGTCAGCCCCCGGAGAGGTCAGCCAGTTCGCCGCCCTCGCCACCGCGCTCTCGGGCACCATCGGGCTGGGCAATATCGCGGGCATCGGCGTGGCGCTCACGGTGGGCGGGCCGGGCGCCATCTTCTGGATGTTCGTGATCGGCATCTTCGCCATGGGGCTGAAGTGCGCAGAGGTCACGCTGGGCCTGATGTTCCGGGAGGAAATGGCGGGCGGCCGCATCCGCGGCGGCGCCTGGGTCACGCTGGAGCGCGGGCTCGCCTCCATCGGCATGCCGAAGCTGGGGCGCGGGCTGGGGCTGTTCTATGCCTTCCTCATGATCGGCGGCTCGCTGTCGCTGTTTCAGGTGAATCAGGCCTATCCGCCGGTGGCCGAGCAGCTGGGCTTCGACAACCGGCTGGTGTTCGGCATCGTGTTCGCGGTGCTGGTGGCGCTGGTGCTGCTGGGCTCCATCCGCTGGATCGCGTCGGCCACCTCCATCCTCGTCCCTGCGATGAGCGTGATCTTCATGGGCGGCTGCCTCGCCATCATCGTGGCGGGCTTCGATCGGGTGCCGGGCGCCATCGGCCTCTTCGTCTCCGAAGCCTTCAACACGAACAGCCTGTTCGGCGGCATCCTGGGCGCCTTCGTCACCGGCATGCGCCGCGCGATCTACAGCTGCGAGGCCGGGCTCGGCACCGCAGTCGCCGCGCACGCACAGGCGAAAACCCGCCACCCGGCCTCCGAAGGGCTGGTGGCGCTGATCGAGCCCTTCATGGATACGGTGGTGATGTGCACCATCACCGGCATCGCCTTCGTGGTGGCGGGCACATGGAACCCGGCCACCAACGGCGGGCTTGAAGGGGTGGCCATCGCGACGGCGGCGTTTGCCACCATCACGCCCTGGTTCCCCGCCCTGCTCGCGGTCGCGGTGTTCCTGTTCGCCTATGCCACCGTGATCGCCAACGGCTTCTACGCGGCAGAGGCCTTCCAGTATCTGGTCGGCCACGGCCGCCGCCGCGAACTGGCGATCAAGATCCTGTTCTGCTGTATCTTGCCGCTGGGCGTGATCCTGGAAATGGGCAAGATCGTGGACTTCGTGGATTCGGTCTATTTCCTGATGGCCGTGCCCAACATCATCGGCCTGTATCTGCTGGCAAAGCCGCTGCGCGCGGAAATGCAGAGCTATCTGGCCTGGCGGAAGGGAACCAAATGAGCGACACGCCGACCATCGCGACGCTGGCGGAAAACGGCCAGAGCGTTTTCGCCATGGACATCAGCGTCTCCGGCCACGCCCTCACGGGCGACGAGCCCGTCGACATGGGCGGCGCCAACCTCGGCCCCGCGCCCTATGATCTGCTCGCAGCTGCGCTCGGCGAATGCACCGGCATGACGGTGCGCTGGTATGCCAAGCAGCAGGACTGGCCGCTGGAACGGGTGGAGGTCACTCTCACCCACCAGAAGGGCGGACCGCACGCCGCCGGCCCGAAGCAGGACGTCTTCACCAAGTCGATCCGCCTCACCGGCGACAGGCTGACGCCCGAACAGCGCGCCAAGCTGATCGAGATCGCCGCCAAATGCCCGGTGCAGCGCACGCTGGAAGGCACGCCGCTTATCCTGACGGCAGCTGAATAAGGCATTCACCCGGGGTTCGGCCGCAGCGCCCTAATGGCGCTTGCAGTATAGACATCCGTCAGGACCGACCCCCTTCATGCCGATATCCCCCCGCCCCGCGCTCCGGCGCGCCTCTGTTGCTGTCGCCTCGCTTGCGGCAGTGCCTGTGCTGGCCTTCGGCAGCTGGTATGCTGCCTCGCCGCGCCTCACCCTCAATGCCATGCAGAGCGCGGCCTTGTCGGGCGACGTCAGCGGCTTTTCCGACCATGTCGACTATCCGGCGCTGCGCCAGTCGCTGAAATCCGAACTGCGCGCCCGCATCACGGCCGAAGCAGACGCCGCGCCGCGCAATTCCCTGAAGGCGCTGGGCCTCGCCATGGCGATCGGCTTCGTCGAGCCGCTCGTGGACAGCAGCGTCTCCCCCGAAGCGGTGGGGCTGGTGATCGCCTCCTTCGGTCAGGGCAACCCGCTCGCGGGCTCTCCCGCCCTCGAAAGCCTCTCGCTGCTGGCCACGCCCGATCTCAGCATCCGACGCGAGGGGCTGGACCGCTTCCATGTCACGGTCGAAGGCAGTGCCAACGCGCCCGAGTTGCTGTTCCAACGCGACGGCTGGAGCTGGCGCCTCTCCGGCGTCGATCTCGACCCCCTCGCCCCGGCGCCGGTACCGGCCGCCTGATCAGGCGGCGCCTTCTTCCAGCAGGGGCGCGCGGTTCTTCCGCTCCCAAAGCCAGTCGTGGATGTAGAACACAAAGGCCTGCACGGTCGGCTCCAGCAGGCCAAGCGCCATGGCCGCCGCCAGATTGCCGGTCAGCACATAGGCCAGCGTCATGGCGACGCTGATGTGCACCAGCCAATAGCTTGCAGTCTTGGCGAGACGACGCGTGGCTGGCCTCATCGGGTTCATGGGAGATAACCTAGGCCGGTGAAGGGGCCGGTTTCAAATAGTTTTTGCAATTAATTATCATTGTCATTTCCGATCAAGGCTGCATCGCGTTCGAACCGGATCAATCCCAGCCCCCGGCTACTTGTTCTCTCCATCCCTCCCGGCCCACAACATCCCGGCCCAACAACCGGAGGAACTGCCTTGCTGACTGGATCCGAACAGGCGCTCTACGCCCTGCTCACCCGGATCGCCGCGATCGACCAGTTCGGCCGCGCAATGGTGGAACGCACCCTGCCGCCCTCTGTCACGCTGGCGCAGCTCGCCGTGCTGGGGGAACTCAGCCGCGCCCACACTGCCATGACGCCGATCGGCCTCGCCCGATCGCTCGGCGTCACCAAGCAGACCATGACAACAACGCTCGCCCGGCTGGCGCGCGCAGGCCTCATCTCCATCGCCCCGGACCCGGCAGACCGCCGAATGAAGCGCATCAGCCTCACGCCCCACGGCACACAGGTGCAGGAAAGCAGCCTGCAACGTCTCGGCCCCGAAATCGCGATGACAGCGGATCACCTGCCCGCCGGATTGATCGCTCGGCTCACACCCTCATTGGTGGAGCTGCAACGCGCACTGGATCGCGCCACATCTTAGGCGCACGCGCCCGAACCCATGGTACCCCCGGCCGGACTCGAACCGGCAAGCCTTGCGGCATCCGATTTTGAGTCGGACGCGTCTACCAATTCCGCCACAGGGGCATGGGTGGCCCGCCTGCTAGCGGCTGGGCCCAGAAAAGAAAAGTCCACCCAAAAGAAAAGGGCGGCCTTCCATCGGAAGGCCGCCCCAATCCCGATCACTCAACCTCAGAGGCCGTTGAAGCTCAGCCGCACGCCGACCCGGATCTGCCAGATCGAGTAGTTCGTGTAGATGGTTTCGTTCGGGGTCTGGAAGTTGCTGTACTGGTACTTGGCGCAAGGCGTCGACGTGCTCGTCACTGCGGTGCCGCCGGAGCTAAGGCACTGCACGTTCACGACTTGTGCACGATAGGGGAAGGCCACTTGGCGCAGCGAACCCCAGTCACTGTTCAGCATGTTCAGGAAGTTTTCCATATCCGCGAACAGCTGGATCTTACCGCCAAGGAAGAACGGCACTTCCTGGCTGATGCGCAGGTCCAGCTTGTTCCAGCGCGGGCTGCGGCCGGTGTTCTTGGGAACGATCGAGCCCTGATACTTGGAAAGGCCACCATCCTGAACGAACTTCTGGAAGCCGGCAAAGTCGAACCCGGCCGCATACTGCACGATCGGATCCGCCGTCGCCGACGAGACGTCCGGCACATACATCAGGCTGCGGCCGTCATTGCCAAGTGTTCCAAACACCACCGACCGGGGCGTCGTCCCGATGTCGGCGAAGGTGTAACTGTAGCGCTGGCCGGCGCGGCTGTTGAAGAACAGGTCGAACCGGGTGTTGTTATCGCCGAAGAAGCTGTTCTCATAGCCCACCCGCAGGCGATAGGCGTTGTCCACCTGATAGTTGGAAGTGCCATAGGAAGACCCGTTCGGATCGGACGTCGCGGTGTTCTCCCAGTTGGAAGACGCCGTCGAAGACGTGCCGGGGTTCACGTCCTTCACCCGCTGCCAGCTGTAGCTGCCCCCGATGTCGAAACCATTGTCCCAGCGCTTGTCGAACTTGCCGACCAGGTTCCAGCTGTAGCCGCGGCTGGTGTTGGTCAGCATCAGGTCCGAGTTGGTCGTGGTGGTCGAAACAGACGTAAGCTGCTGGTAGCGCGGGCGACCGTCCGGCAGGGTGCCGTTCGGGCTGACGCGCAGGTCGGTCCAGTTCAGCGCGCTCTTCACCCGCGACCACATCACGTTCGCGCCGAAGTTCCAGCCGTCGCCCAGCGGGCCCAGGTTGGCTTGATAATCGACGCTGCCGCTGATCCGCCATTGCGAGGGGATTTCGAAGTTGGGATCCAGCACGTTGGAGGCTGACAGCGACGATCCGGCCGTCGCCAGGAATTGATCCAGCGCCGACGGGATACCGGTGCCACCGACAACACCGTTCATCACTTCGGCACCGATCGCCGTCTGTTGCGCAGCGGTCAGGCCGGGAATATCCGAAACCGTGAAGCCAGTGTCGGTGCGGTTGATGGTGGTCGATGCGAGCAGCGGGCCGGGGTTCGAATAATTGTTCGAAATCCAGACGTTCGGGTTGCCGCCGGCATAGAGGCCAGCCGTGGTCCGCAGGCGAAGGCGATCATCGACATTCCAGGTTGCGGCAAAGCGCGGCTGCAGAATGTCGCGACCGCTCAGCGTCGAGGTGTTGGTGAAGCCATAGCGATCCACGAACGACTGGTTGAACGCCGGACGGTCGCTCGTCATGTAGAGGTCATAGCGGGCGCCATAGATCACGGTCAGGTCAGGCGTCACGTCCCAGGTGTCCTGAACGCCGAAGGTGATCATGTTATTGTCAAACAGGGCGCGGACGCTGTCGATTCCGTCACCGGTCGGCGCTGCATAGACCAGCTGGCCCGCCCGCTGCGCTTGCAGGTCGGCGATGGAGTCGAAGTACCATTGGCCAGACACCCGCTGTGCGAACAGGTTGTTGATGTTCTGGTCCTTGTACTCGACGATCAGCTTCGCATCATGGCCGTTGCCCTGGATGCGGCCCTGGAACTCGAGGCCCAGCGTCTGCACATAGAGCTCGTTGGCCTGACGCGACACGTCAGGACCGAACTGAATACGGCCGACCCTGGAAGTACAACCCGTCAGCGATCCCACGCTGGTGGGATCAAGGCAGACCTGGAACTGGCCCAGATCGCGCCCGTTGTAGGGCACCTGCATCCGGCGATAGTCGTTGTAGCTGGCCCGCAACTGGGTGGAGAAGCCGTCGGTCCACTCGCTGTTGAGCTGGGCGACGCCATAATGGTTGATCGAGCCCTGCTCATAATTGTTGGATTGCAGCGACAGCGTCGGGTTGGTGGCCGTTACCTGGCTGGCGGCCGTCGTGCCGGCCAGAATGGTGCCCTTGTTGTAGATGTAGGTCAGCGCCAGACGGTGCTTGTCTGTGACGTTCCAGTCGATCTTGGTGACCAGCTTGTCGTCCATTTCGGGCACGGCCCGGGCCACGTCCATGGTGTCGTAATTGTACACGCTGTTGGCGATGGCCGACACTTGGTCGATCTGCGCACGCGTGATGGGCAGCTGGTTCGCAAAGCCCTCCCCGGTCGGCCCGACCAACGAAGGCGTGGTGTCACGCAGGCGCTCATAGGTCACGGCGAAGAACAGCTTGTCCTTGATGATCGGGCCGGTTGCCTGAATGCCCCACACCTTCGATTCGAAGTCGCGCGGAATATACTGGCCACGCACACGGCTGCCGGCGAGCTCATCGGACGTGTAGCTGTAGAAGCCGGTGAAGTTGAAATCGTTGCCGCCCGACTTCAGAACGGTGTTGATGGCACCACCCTGGAAGCCGCCCTGCTGGATATCGACCGGCGCCGTTTCCACGGTGAACTCGGCGATGGCATCCAGCGGCACCGGGCCGCGCGACGAAGCCAGACCGCCCGATTCCAGGCCGAACGGGTCGCCGAAGCCGATGCCGTCCACGGTGATGCGGTTGAAGCGGTTGTTCTGGCCGGCAATGGAAATGGCGCCGCCGTTGGTCGGGTCGAGGCTGACGAGCGGATCGCGGGCCGCCAGGTTGCGAATGTCGCGGTTCACAGACGACACGCCAGCGATTTCACGCGCATTCAGCGTCGTCGAAGGGCCGGTAGCAATCGCGATGGAAGACACCGCACGAGCCGCAGTCACTTCGATGGTGGCGCCTTCGCTGACCAGGGCCACAGCCAGACGCTGCGGCACACCAGCCTGAATGGAGGGAACCGTTGCCTTGGCGGAATCGAAGCCTGGGGCCGTTACTTCAATGTCGAACGGGCCGCCGACGCGCAGGTTCGGAGCCGTGAAGCTGCCGGACGAATCCGTCGTCTGCACGGAGCGCGTGCCCGACGGCACGTGGGTCACAGTCACGGTTGCACCCGCGAGCGGGGTGCCATTTTCATCCTGCACGTCACCGCGGATCGTGCCGGTGACTTCCTGCGCGTAGGCAGAGGTCGCCGCCAGGGCGAGAATAGAGGCGGAGGTGCCGAGGCGAAGACCCGCCCAGACAAGAGAAGAAAGCCGGATTGCCATGCGAAGTTTACCCCTTTTGGCAGTTAAAACGGTAGCTTGCGGCCGGATGGCCGGGTTCAGCATCAGTTCAAGCGAATCATGTTGAAGGCGACGTCAGACGCCCCGAGTGGCGCCGCAATGGCCATGTTATATGACATTTTTGTTGCAGTTGAGGGGCTGTGGCATGAAGCCTGCATCCAGCCTGCCCGGATTCCCAAAGCTGTTGCAGTGCAGCAACAGGTGCTCCGGCACATTCGGAGAATCCGGGAATGGTGGGTGGTGAGGGTTTCGAACCCCCGGCCCTCTCGGTGTAAACGAGATGCTCTACCGCTGAGCTAACCACCCTATGCTCACATCGCAGGCCCTGCTACGCGATGCGAGGCCCTGGATGCAAATCGGATGCGAACGGGCCGGTGATGTAAAGGGAATATGATGCCGCTCGACCGAGACCGCCTACAGCTGATCGACGGTTTTCTGAAGTCCGCCTATCTCGATACAGGCCGTCTTCCCGGCTGCCTGCTACGTGTTCAACACAAGGGCGAGATCGTGCATGAGAGCGTGCAGGGTCATGCCGATGTGGCAGCCGCCCGGCCGCTTCAGACCAACACGCTGTTCCGCATCTATTCCATGACGAAGCCGATCACCTCCATCGCGCTGATGATGCTGGTGGAGGAAGGCCGAATCCAGCTCGATGATCCGGTGCACCGCTACATCCCGGCCTGGAAGGATCTGAAGGTCTTCGAAAGCGGTACTCTGAAGACCGGCTGGAAAACGGCTGCACCCAAGCGCCCGATGCTGGTGATCGATCTGCTGCGCCACACTGCCGGCCTCACCTACGGCTTCCAGCTGAATACCAACGTCGATGCCGCCTATCGCCAGCTGGGGGTGGGGGAGATCGACAAAGGCGATATTACGCTCGAACGCATGATCGAGCTGCTCGCGGAACTTCCGCTGGAGTTTTCGCCTGGAGACTGGTGGAACTATTCCGTGGCGACCGACGTGGTCGGATGGCTGGTGCAGGTCGTCTCCGGCATGCCGTTCGAGGACTTCCTGACGAAGCGCATCTTCCGCCCGCTGGGCATGGTCGACACGGGCTTCCACGTCCGGGATGGCCAGGGCCATCGCCTCGCCACCTGCTACCAGCCAAGCCCCCAAGGCGGCATCGTGGTTCAGGATCAGGCTGAAACCTCCACCTTCCTGCAACCGCCCAGCTTCATTTCCGGCGGCGGCGGCCTGGTTTCCACCGCGGATGATTATCTGCGCTTCACAGAGGCGCTGCGCACCGGCACCCCGCGCCTCGTCGGCCGCAAGACTCTGGAGCTGATGACGGCTAATCACCTGCCCGGCGGCAAGGATCTGCCCCAGCTGTCGCGCTCGGCCTTCTCGGAGGCCGCCTATGAAGGCGTCGGCTTCGGGCTGGGCTTTGCCACCACCACGGTCGTGCACAAGACGATGGTTGCCGGCAACAACGGCGATTACTTCTGGGGCGGAGCCGCCTCCACCTTCTTCTGGACGGACCCGCTCGAGGAAATGACGGTGCTGTTCCTCACCCAGCTGATCCCGTCGTCCACCTGGCCCGTCAGGCGGCAGCTCCGGTCTCTGATCTACTCTGCCGTGATTTGACACGGTCTTCGAAGAGAGGGTTCACCGGCAGGGCCCACGCGGCACCTGCCGCGGGGTGGTGTCCTATTTAGGCAGCACCTGCCGAACGTCCTATTTGGGCAACACCTGCCGCCACGCTGTCACCGCCACGCTGGAGAACAACCCGGCGCGGGCATAGGGGTCGTCGGCAGCAAAGCCCACGGCCGCCTTGCGGTCAGGGAATTTCATCAGCAGCATGGATCCGATGGGGTCGCCCTCATCGTTCAGCAGCGGCCCTGCCAGCACAACCTGCTCGATCACGGACTCAAGATACGCCAGATGCTCGGCGCGCGTGATCGCCCGCAGTTCCTGCTGCATGGGCTTGTCGATGCAATGGATGGCGAATATTGGCACGTGGCTGTTCATGGCATGCTGAATCCCATCGGTCCAGCGGCCATTAACTTTCGCACGACGCAGCCCGCCCGGCCGCCCGAAACAGTCGCAAAGCTTGACTGGCAGGCGCCCCGCAGCTATGGCGCGCGCTCGTTTTTCCGGCGGGCCAGCTTGCCTGCCCTCAGAATCTTTCCAGTCTTTTAAGGGACGTCTAATATGTCGCGCGTTTGCGAGATCACGGGCAAGGGTCGGCAGATCGGCCACAATGTCAGCCACGCCAACAACAAGACCAAGCGCACCTATCTGCCCAACCTGCAGAATGTGACCTTGCTGTCCGAAGCGCTGGGTCGCTCGTTCCGCCTGCGCGTCTCCACGCACGGCCTGCGTTCGGTCGAACATGTCGGCGGCCTCGACAACTGGCTGCTGAAGACCCGCGACGAAGACCTCAGCCTGCGCGCCCGCCGGCTGAAGCGCGATGTTGCGAAGAAGGTGGCCGAAGCCGCCTGAATCGTCTCAGGGTTTTGCTTCGGGCTCCGGCAGGAGCTCGAACTTCAGCAACAAGGTTCGCTGCAAGGCGTTGAAATTGTTGTCTGATGCAATGTAGAGATAACGGCGCTCGCCTTCCTTGCGGATGGCGAGCGCTTCCATATTGTCCACATTCAGCGGCGGCCGCAGCCTCGCCAGCTCGGTCGAGGCGACCAACTCCGGTGGCTCGGCCGGAATCCGGCCTTCCGAAATCACGGCTGACACGCCTTCCAGCGGTGTGAAGCGGCGATGCAGCACCACGAAGCCGTCCTTGCCGTCATCCAGGCGGCCCATCGCCGTCGGCACATAGCCGCGAGGCGTCTGCCAGCCGAACTGGCGCACCGCCCCCTCCGGCTCGGCTGAAAGTGCCAGCTGGCCACCACCCGGCCCGCTCACCTCTTCCGCCAGAATCAGCATCCGTGCACCATCGGCCGCAATCGCTTCCGCCCCGCCGTTGCCCGGCCAGCCCGCCATCGCAGGCAGCACCCAGCGCCGGTCCGGCACCGAATCGAGCGAGTCGGGGCGGCAGGCCGATACGGAGGCGAATCGTTCCAGCCGGTGCTCCTGCTCATAGCTGACCCAGCTGCTGCCATCCGCGGCGCGGGTCACCCCTTCCGCGTCCGCGGCGCTCTTGTTCACCGGCGGCTGACCGTCCGGCCCCTTGATGGGCGCGATCCAGCCGGCGGAAATGCCGATCAGGCGGCCATCCTGCTCGCGCGGCTCCAGCACCATCCAGCTTCCGGCATCGGTAACACCCAGCAGCCGGTTGCACTCAGGCTCCCACAGCATGTCGGACAGGCCGCCGAAGCGCATATTCTTCGAATTCAGCACCAGCCCGCCCATATAACGCAGCCGGCCGACCCGATCCTGCGCAGGATCGGCATTGTTCAGCGGAATGGGGCTGGCCTGCACCTCGATCGGCGAAACCGGCCCTGCCCCCAGCGCGGGGCCCGCGAAGTAGATACCAAGTGCGCCGCCCATCGCGAGCGCCGCCGTAGAGGAAAGGGTGCGAAAGATCGGGATCATGAAGCCTGCCTAGGCGGCAGCGCCCGATTTGGCCATGCGCTGCGGCAATGGGGCCGGCTGTTTGCGCCGAATTGCAGTCCGCTTCACGGGCGCTTTCGATAGCTGACGCGCTGCGCCTCGAACATCTGCCCACCCTCGCCCTTCAGGGTCACGGCAAGCTCTCGCCCGCCTGCCGGGGCGGATTTGAAGACGAAGCGCATGGGAATCCGTGCATCGCCCACCTGCATCACCGAATCCCACGTCCACACGCCGTCGTTCAGCGTTCCAGTGCCGGATATGATGCCGCCCGCCGCATAATCGGTGCCTTTCACGAAGTAGCGGCCCTGCGCATGATCATAGCCCATGATGTACAGCGAATCGGTGGTCCCGGCATAATCGGTGATCGATTCATGACAGACGACGGCATTGCTGCCGTCCACCCAATCGCAGTTTTCATGGCCATTCAGCGGTGTGAATGCAGCGCCGGGATCAGGCCGCGAGACGCCACTCTGCACCCATTTGCCGACATAGAATCCCAAAGCCAACGCAGGGTCTTCCGCGGCACGGGCCGGAAAAGACAGGGCGCTGGCCAGCACCAGCCCCTGCAACAACGGGCGCAACAATGGGCCCTGCGCCAACAACTTCGCCAGAGTTGGAAATCGCATCCATCGCCCCTCCGGTTACACCGCCCGCCCCGGCGGACAGGCCTGTCCGCCGGATGAACGGAGGCTTCAGCTTCTTGCAAGCAGTCATGGATGAAAAGCACATTACAAACTGGAAGGATAGGCCGCCATGAAAACAGGACTCGCAGTGACAGCCGCAACGCTCGTGACCCTGGGTTTGGGGTCGCCCGCGCTGGCCGACAGCCGCTGGGATCGCGACAACAATCGCCGCGAATGGCAGGATAACAGGCACGACAAGCGGAACGACCGGGCGAACGATCGCCGCGACCGCAACAACGCCTATAATCAAGGCTATCGCGATGGGCGCCAGGTTCAGGCTCGGCAAAGCCAGCAGTATCGCGGCAACAGCTACGGATGGCAGCAGCCGAACTACAACAGCCGCTACGTCAATAACAGCTACCCCACCTATCGCGGTGCTGCGGTTCGCGGTTCCCAGCCTTACTGGTGGGGCCAGAACGGCCAGGTCTATTGCCGCCGTCAGGACGGCACGGCCGGGCTTCTGGTCGGCGCGCTCGCGGGCGGAACGCTGGGCAACATGATCGCCAAGCAGGGCGACAAGACGCTCGGCAGCGTGATCGGCGGCACCCTGGGCGCCGTGCTCGGCAACGAGATCGCAAAGGGCAACGCGCGCTGCCGCTAACCAGTTGCGTTCCGCCTAAGCTGGCCTCCGCCAGCGGGCGATAAAGAAGCCGTCCGCCCCGCCCTCGCCCCCCCATATTGACGGGCGGGTGCGGATGGCACCCCCGGCCCCGGGCAACAGCCCCACCGGGAGTTCGCTGGGTTCGACAGGGTCGGACAGCAAGCCTGCGGGGGGCGACGCCCCCTCTCCTTCCGCAGGCTCCAGCGAACATACCGCATAGACCAGCCGCCCGCCCGGCTTCAGCCATCCGGCGGCGCGATCCAGCAAAGCCGTCTGCAACGCCGTCAGCGCACCTAGATCCAGATCGTCCTTCAGATAGAGAAGATCGGGATGGCGCCGGAACGTCCCCGTCGCCGAACAGGGCGCATCCAGCAGGATCGCATCGAAGGGCGCCGCAGGCTCCCACTGCTTCGCATCCGCCTCCACCACTTGCGCCGTCAGGCCGGTGCGCGCCAGATTGGCCTGCAACCGCTTCAGCCGCGCCGCGCTGATATCCAGCGCCGTCACATGGGCTCCCGCGCTCGCCAGCTGCATGGTCTTGCCGCCCGGCGCCGCACACAGGTCCAGCACGTTCAGCCCCGCCACATCGCCCAGCAGCCGCGCGGGCAGGCTCGCGGCGATGTCCTGCACCCACCAGCGCCCCTCGTCGAATCCGGCCAGCTGCTCCACCTGCCGCGAGCCTTCCAGCCGCACATGCCCCGGCATCAGCGAGAAGCCGCCCAGCCGCTCGCACCAGTCGGCGGTCTCGCTCGCATCGCGCAGGCAGAGGTCCGTCGGCGGAATCTCCGCCAGCCGCTCGGCGGCGGCCTGCACCTCGTCCGCGCCCCAGCTTGCCGCCCAGCGCAGGGCCCAGTTGCCCGGCAGCGACGGCGGCGGCAGCACCGCCCGCTCGCGGATCAGGGTGGAAAGCACGCCATGCGCCAGCCGCCTCGGCCCGCCTTCCAGCAGCGGCAGCGCCGTCGCGATGGCCGCATGGGCCGGGGTCTCCAGCAGCAGCAGGCCCGCCAGCGCCACTCGCAGCACCTGCCGCGCCCGCGCATCCGCAGGCAGCGGCAGCCGGGTGGTGCCGTCGATCAAACTATCCAGCCCCGGCAGGTTCCTCAGCACGCCGCCGGTCAGCGCGCGGGCCAGCCCCCGGTCGCTGGGCGAAAGCCCCTTCAATGCGGATTCCAGCTGGCCGTCCAGCGGGCGGCCCAGCACGGTCACGGCATGCACCAGCCGCACGGCGGCGCGCCGGGCTTCCAGCCCCGGCACCTCCGCATCGGCTCCGCCTCTGGCGCGATCAGGCCCAGGGATTGCGGCGATCCTTCTGCGGTCCGGTTTTGGAAAGGCCCAGCGCACTCGGCTTGCGGGCTGCCACCGGCGCACGCTGCGGCCAGGGCTCTCCGGCCGATGCGCCGATCTCCGGCATGTCGCTTCCCGCCATCGCTTCCAGCGCGGCGATGCGGTTTTCCGCCGCCGGGTGGGTGCTGAACAGATTGTCGCGCACGCCGCCAAGGCCGGGGTTCACGATATACAAAGACGCCGCCGCCGGATTGGCCTCCGCCACCGGATTGGGAATGCGCTGCGCCGCGCCCTGCAGCTTCGCCAGCGCAGAGGCGAGCTTCAGCGGCTGGCCGGAAATGTCCGCGCCCACGGCGTCCGCGCCATATTCACGCGTGCGGCTGATCGCCATCTGCACCACGGCCGCCGCCAGCGGCGCCACGATCATCGCCACCAGCCCCACCAGCGCGTTGGACTGGCCGTTGCCCCGGTTTCCGCCGAAGAAGAAGGCGAAATTGCCCAGCATGGAAATCGCGCCCGCCAGCGTCGCCGTCATCGTCATCAGCAGCGTGTCGCGGTTCTTCACATGCGCCAGCTCATGCGCCATCACGGCCGCCACCTCGTCGCGGTCCAGCATGCGCATCAGCCCGCTGGTGGCGGCGACGGCGGCATTCTCCGGGTTGCGCCCGGTGGCGAACGCGTTGGGCTGGGCCTGCTCCACGATATAGACACGCGGCATCGGCAGGTCGGCGCGCGCGGCCAGCGGCGCCACGATCTGGTGCAGCGGGTGCTCGGGCCCCACTTCCTGCGCATTGTGCATGCGCAGCACCATCTTGTCGCTGTTCCACCAGGCGAAGATGTTCATCCCCGCCCCGAACAGCAGCGCGATGGTCATCCCCGGCCGGCCGCCGATCAGGAAGCCCAGCCCCATGAACAGGGCAACCATGGCGGCCATCAGCATGAAAGTCTTGGTCTGGTTCATGTCTCTCCAGATGGATGGGCCGGGCCAAAAATCAATGCGGTCAATCCTTGCGGCCCGCCCCGCCCAGGAACGCGCCGATCCGCTTCCAGTAGCTCACCGGGAACAGCCGCACCATCCAGTCGATGAAGCGCGCGTCCGGCCCGATCAGCACACGGGGGCTGCCCCGCTCCATACCCTGGATGATGGTCTCGGCGGCCTGCTCCGGCGTGGTGCGCGCGGCTTTCTCGAACTCGTCGCCATTGTCCAGCCCCTGCGGCGCGCCCGGCATGGTGGCGATCATCTTGGCGTTGCGGGCCACATTGGTCTTGATGCCGCCCGGGTGCACCCGGATCACGTTGATGGAAGGGTCGGTCACCGCCAGTTCCAGATACATGGCTTCCGTCAGCCCACGCACGGCGAATTTGGAGGCGTTGTAGGCGCTCTGCGTGGGGTAGCCCATCATGCCGAACACGCTGGAAATATTGACGATCCAGCCCGGCTTGCCGCCTTCAGCCCGCGCCCGCACATGGGGCAGCGCCACCCGGCAGCCTTCCACCACGGCATCGAAATTCACTGCCATCACCCGGTCGAAGTCCGCACGCGGGCAATCGGCGAAGGGCGCGATCACCGACAGGCCTGCATTGTTGATGATGCCGTCCAGCCCGCCGAACTCGGCCACCGCACCATCCACCCAGCCCTTCAGCGCCGCATGGTCGGTCACGTCGAACGCGGCCGTGCTGTGCGGATAATTGCCGAGCAGGCGCGCCGTTTCGGCAAGCCCGGCAGCATCCTTGTCGGCCAGCGCCACGGTCGCGCCCCGCCGCGCCAATCCCAGCGCCAGCGCCCGGCCGATGCCGCTGCCCGCCCCGGTCACGGCGATGACCTTCCCCTTCAATTCCGGCATATGACCTCCCTCTCCTTATCTTGTTGAAGCCATGCTAGAGCAGCGCGCATGGCTGAGAAAGAGACCCCCCAAAAGCCTGAGGCCGAT
Organism: Sphingomonas sp.; assembly: GCA_003248865.1. Classification (GTDB taxonomy): domain Bacteria; phylum Pseudomonadota; class Alphaproteobacteria; order Sphingomonadales; family Sphingomonadaceae; genus Sandaracinobacteroides. Next base: position 218,428 of record QFPK01000002.1, on the reverse strand, counting down.
AAGGCCGAGGCACCCGACGCCACAGACGCCACCACCAGCAAGACCGGCGAGGTCGGCGGCCCCAAGGGCCCCGAACCCACCCGCTACGGCGACTGGGAACGAAACGGCATCTGCTCGGATTTCTGAGCGGGAGGATGACGTCGTTCGAACAGCTGGGCCTGTCTGTCCCGCTTGTTCAGGCCCCGATGGCCGGGGTTTCCACACCTGCGCTGGCCGCCGCCGTCTGCAACGCAGGCGCGCTCGGTTCCATCGCGGTGGGTGCGGGAACCGCGGAACAGGCCGCCATCCAGATCGAGCAAGTGCGGGCGCTGACGGCCCGGCCCTTCAACGTCAACCTGTTCGTGCACCAGACCCCGCAACCCGACGCTGCGCGGGAACAGGGCTGGCTCGACAGCCTCGCGCCGCTGTTCCACGAATTCGGCGCGGAACCGCCCCGCTCGCTCCGCGCCATCTACACCAGTTTCCGCGACGATCCCGACATGCTGGCCCTGCTGCTGCACGCGCGCCCGGCGCTGGTCAGCTTCCACTTCGGCCTGCCCCCGGCCGGAACGATCGCCGCCTTGCGGGCTGAGGGCATCCTGCTGGCCGCCACCGCGACCAGCCTCGCCGAAGCCCGAACGATAGAGGGGGCCGGCATCGACGTCATCGTGGCGCAGGGGATCGAGGCGGGCGGCCATCGCGGCCTGTTCGATCCGGCAGCGGACGATGATGCACTCGGCTGCCTTCCCCTCACCCGCCTTCTGACGCGCACGTGCGGCTGTCCCGTGATCGCTGCGGGCGGCATCATGGACGGCGCCGGGATCGCCGCCGCGCTCGATCTCGGCGCGGTCGCGGCGCAACTGGGAACCGCCTTCATCGCCTGCCCGGAATCCAGCGCAGACGCCGCCTATCGCGCCCTGCTGGACAGCCCCGCGGCGCAGCATACGGTAATGACCCGGCTGATTTCCGGGCGCCCCGCACGGAGCCTGCCCAACCGCTTCACGGCGTTGAACCGGCAATTCGAAAATCAGATATTACCTGATTATCCAATCAGTTATGATGCCGGAAAGGCCCTGAACGCTGCCGCGAAGGCCAAAGGCGAACATGGCTTCGGCGCGCAATGGGCCGGTCAGGGCGCGCCGCTGGCAAGATCGATGCCGGCCGCCCGGCTGGTCGAAACGCTGATGGCCGAACTGCGGGCCTGCCGGGACTAGCCCAGCGCCCGGCGCGCCGCCGCCAGCCGGTCCAGCGCGGTGTCGATCGTGCCGGTCGCCTTGGCGTGGCAGAAGCGCACGACATTGGTCGGCGCGCCCTCCCCTTCGAAAAAGGCGCTGACGGGAATGCCCGCAATGCCGTGCTGCTCCACGATGCGGGTGCAGAACTCCACGTCACCAAGCCCGATTCCAGATGCGCTGAGATCGATGGAAAGGAACCAGGTCGCCTCGGACGGCAACACCGCATAGCCAGCCGCCGCCAGGCCATCCGCCAGCCGGGCGCGGCCAGCCTCGATCTCGTCGCGCATGGTGGCAAGCCATAAGCGCTCGGTGTTGAGACCGAAGGCGACCGCCTCCTGCAAGGTGGGAGAGGTGGTGAAGGTGAGGAACTGGTGGGTGGCGGCGATCCGCGCCGCGAGTGGTGCCGGGGCCAATGCCCAGCCGACCTTCCAGCCGGTCACCTGAAAGATCTTGCCCGCCGAGCCGATCTTCACCACACGGCCCGCCAGCGCCGGATCGGCCGCAAGGCTGACGTGCGGCCGGCTGTTGGCGCGCACCTCTTCCCAAACTTCATCAGCCAATATCAACAGGTTATTCGCAATTGCTACATCGCGGACAGCCGCGCGCTCGTCCGCATCCAGCATGCGGCCGGTCGGGTTCACGGGATCGTTCACCAGAATCAGCTTTGTGTCCGGCGTGATCGCCGCTTCCAGCGCGGCGCGCGTGATGCGCCACTCCGGCGGGAACAGCCGGGTGAACTGCGGCGCGGCGCCCGCCCGGCGCACCAGCGGGGCATAGGCATCATAGGCGGGCTCGATGATAAGCGCGGCGTCCCCGGGCGAGAGCAGCGCCAGCAGGGTGGCGGCAATCGCCTCCGTAGCGCCGCTGGTGACGACGATATCGGTCGCAGGATCGAGTTGCAGCCCCTGCGTGTCGCCGTAAAAGGCCGCAAGTGCCCCCCGCAGCCCGTCCGTTCCGCGCATGCGGGGATATTGGTGCGGGCCTTCCAGCATCAGCCGCGCGGCCTCCGTGCGGACAGAGGCCGGGCCGCTGGCATCGGGGAAGCCCTGCCCCAGGTTGATCGCGCCCAGCGCCGCCGCCTTGGCGGACATGAACTCGAATATTGTGGTGTGGACGGGGATGGGGCCACTCATTTCGCCCTCCTTACTTTGGACGCAGCTTCGCAAACGGGTTGGCAGCCTGCTTCTCCGCCTCAGCCTGCGCGTCCGCTTCTGCTTCGGTCATCAGGTGGCGACGGGCCTGCGCCAGCACCTCCGGCGAGGCGCGCGGCCAGGGATCCAGCGCGAGCGCCAGCGATTCCGCCAGCGCCTCGCCCAGATCGATGCTGTCGCCATCGACGGCAAGAGTTTCCAGCGCGTCGGGCTCCAGTTCGATATCGTCGCCGCTATCGGCCTGCGGCTCGAAGCGCAGCGTCAGCGCTTCCTCGATATGGGCAGGCACGGGTTCGCCCGAGACGATGCAGGTCTGCACCACATCCGCCACGAGCCGCCCGCTGACATCGGCGCCGTTGCCGCTGCGCGCGACGTCCAGATCGCCTTCCAGCCGGTGGATCGCCTGCAGCCCGAAGCGGCGGGCCAGCGCTGCGCGCGCGGCTTCATCCGCCACCAGATGATGCGGCTGGGCGCGGGGCGACAGCTTCGCCAGCGCCACCCGGTGAGAGAATTCGGGCGAAGCTCTCATCGGATTTCCCCTTCCAGAAGCCGGGCTGTGGGCGTCGCCTGGATGCGGGCGTAGAGCGCGCGAGCGGCCTCTGCCAGCCCGTCGGCCGCGCCTTCGGGCGGATCGCTGCGATAGACGTTGCGCGCCAGTGCCTCGGCCAGCAGCGGTTCGGCGGCGCCGGGTGCCAGTGCCTCGCGGTAGGTGCCCAGCCGTCCGCCGAGCGCGCCCATGATGCGCCCCATATGCTTGCCGATCACCATGTCGCCGATGCCGATATCCCGCAGCGAGCCGTCCATATCGTCCACGAAGCGTTCCGTCAGCAGCGCCTGTTCGCGGCGAAGATCCAGCGTTTCCAGCCGGATCAGCACGAGGGAGGTGACCAGCGCCACCATGTCGAAACGGCCGTCCACCGTGTCCGCCACCTGATGGCGGGTGTAGTAGTAAGGGTCTCGCGCGGTTTCGGTGATCCAGGCCCACAGTTGAGCCAGCGGGGGCGGGGGTGGGTTCAGCAGGCGCTTCAGAAAGGACATTCGCGGTTCCTGGGTGATGCCCGGCGGGCCGGTGTGTGCGACGAGCCGACGCCCGCTTGCTTGCAAGGGCGGCATCAGACGCGCATATGCAGCCCGTGATCGCTGCCTGCAAGCAGCGGAAAGCCTGATGCCGGAGAGCTGATGCGTTCGCCTTATCTTCTGTTGCCTGTGCTGGCCCTGACCGCCTTCACGACCGCTGGCTGCGCCACGCGGCAGATCCAGAACAACCAGGGCTATATCGCCGACGAGGAGCTGGCGAACAGCGTGCAGCCCGGCGTGGACAACAAGGAATCGGTGGCACGCGCGCTGGGCCGCCCCACGCTGGAAAGCAAGTGGGACCCGAATGTCTGGTACTATATCTCTCGCAACACGCGGCAGCTCGCCTTTGCGCGGCCGGTGCCGAAGGACCAGCGGGTGATCATCATCCGCTTCGCGCCTGACGGATCGGTGGGTACGGTGGAGCGTCGCGGGCTGGAGCAGGTGGCGGACATCAGCCCGAATTCGGACAAGACCCCGACGCTGGGCCGCGAGGCGAGCCTGCTGGAGGATCTGTTCGGGAATATCGGCAGCGTGGGTGCTGGCGGGATGGGCGGTGCGGGGCCGCAATGACGAAGGCGGCTGCGAGTTAGCGCGCAGCGCTAACTCGCAGACTCGCCGCAGTCACGGCCGGCGGGGCGGAGGGCATCAGCCCGACGAACCCGTCCGACGAGTCCGGCTTTGCCGGACTTTTTTCTTTCTTCCCTTCTCCACCAAAGCGGACTCGGCGGCTTGGCCGCCGGCCGCGTGGAACATAAAGATAACCAGATCGGTTGTTCCACGTGGAACATCGTCCTACACTTTGTTCTCAACAGCTTGGCTGTAGGGCGTGTAGGATTTGTAGGAATTGTTCCACGCAAAACAGCCGTTGCGCGAAGGCAGCTGGACCCCGGGTCAAGCCCGGGGTGACGTGTGAAATTGGGATCGGGTGCGGGCCGCCGGCCCGCACCCCGCTTCCGCCTTATCCGTGCGCGAGAGCTGCCAGAAGCAACAACGCCACGATGTTCGAGATCTTGATCATCGGGTTCACCGCAGGCCCGGCGGTGTCCTTGTAGGGATCGCCCACGGTATCACCCGTGACCGCTGCCTTGTGGGCGTCGGAACCTTTGCCGCCGTGATGGCCGTCCTCGATATACTTCTTCGCGTTGTCCCATGCGCCGCCGCCCGATGTCATCGAGATGGCGACGAAGATGCCCGAGACGATCACACCCAGCAGCAGGGCGCCCAGCGCCGCGAAGCCGTTGGCCTGCCCCGCCACCGCCGTGATGACGAAATAGACCAGGATCGGCACCACCACCGGCAGCAGCGAGGGGATGATCATCTCCTTGATGGCGGCCTGGGTGACGAGGCCCACGGTGCGGGCGTAATCCGGCTTGGAGGTGCCCGCCATGATGCCGGGGTTGGAGCGGAACTGCTGGCGCACTTCCTCCACCACGGAACCCGCCGCGCGGCCAACCGCCGTCATCCCCATGGCGCCGAAGATATAGGGCAGCAGCGCCCCGATCAGCAGGCCGACGATGACGTAGGGGTTGCTGAGCGAGAAATCGACGGTGAGGTCTGTGAAGAACTTCGCCAGATCCGCCGTGTAGGCGTTGAACAGCACCAGCGCGGCAAGGCCCGCCGAGCCGATGGCATAGCCCTTGGTGACGGCCTTGGTGGTGTTGCCCACCGCGTCCAGCGCGTCGGTGCGTTCCCGCACCTCGCCTTCCAGACCCGCCATTTCGGCGATGCCGCCGGCGTTGTCGGTGACCGGACCATAGGCATCCAGCGCCACGACCATCCCGGCCAGCGCCAGCATGGCGGTGGCGGCAAAGCCGATGCCGATCACGCCCGCGAACTGATAGGCGATGATCATGCCCGCGCAGATCACCAGCGTGGGCAGCGCCGTGGATTCAAGGCTGATCGCCAGACCCTGGATCACGTTGGTGCCGTGACCGGTTTCCGACGCCTTGGCGATGGAGCGGACCGGGCGATAGTTGGTGCCGGTGTAATATTCCGTGATCCACACCATCAGCCCCGTGACGGCGAGGCCGACGAGCATGGAGAGGAACAGGTCTGACGCGGTGAACGCCACGCCATTGGCTTCGCCCAGCACCGCCGACATATCCGGGAAGACCAGCTTCGTCGCCAGCCACAGGGCCGGGATCGAGGCCAGCGCCGACACCACGAAGCCCTTGTAGAGCGCGCCCATGATGTTCTTGGACGAGCCCAGCTTCACGAAATAGGTGCCGAGGATGGAGGTGAGGATGCACACGCCCCCTGCCAGCAGCGGCAGCGTCATCAGCGGGGCAAGATGTTCACCGCCGACGAGCAGCGCGGTCAGCACCATGGTGGCGCCCACCGTGACGACATAGGTTTCGAAGAGGTCGGCCGCCATGCCGGCGCAATCGCCGACATTGTCGCCAACATTGTCCGCGATGACGGCGGGGTTGCGGGGGTCGTCCTCTGGAATGCCGGCTTCCACCTTGCCGACGAGATCGGCACCGACATCTGCGGCCTTGGTGAAGATGCCGCCGCCGAGGCGGGCGAAGATGGAGATCAGCGAGGCGCCGAGCGCGAGGCTGACGAGGCTGTCGATCACGACGCGGTCATCGGTCGCGAAGCCGAGGTGGCGGGTGAGGATGAAATAATAGCCCGCGATGGCCAGCAGGGCGAGGCCCGCGACCAGCAGGCCCGTCACCGCGCCGGCCCTGAAGGCAAGCGTGAGCCCGGCCTGAAGCCCGTTGCGCGCGGCCTCCGCAGTGCGGACGTTGGCGCGCACCGAGATGTTCATCCCGATGAAGCCGGTGAGGCCCGAGAGCAGCGCGCCGATCAGGAAGCCGATGGCCGGATAATGGCCGAAGAACCACCACACGAGTGCCAGCGCGACCACGCCGACGATGGCGATGGCGCTGTATTGCTTGCGCAGATAGGCGCCCGCGCCTTCCTGGATGGCGGCGGCGATTTCCTGCATGCGCGGATTGCCCGCCGGTGCCGCCAGCACCTGCCGCGTGGTGAACAGGCCATAGAGAACGGCCAGCAGGCCGCAGACTATGGCGATGAGGACGAAATCCATCTCTCCCCTACCCCTTCCAAAAGGGGCGCTCCCCCTCCCCAGGGATTGCGCCGGTTATGGCATCCCGCCGGATGGACCCGGAGGACGACAAAGGCTCGCCGGATGAGCCCGGCGGGTGGGAAGGTTGTGGCACTCTGGCGGAAAGGGCGCAACCCGTCGCGCGGACGGAACGCCTCAGCGATGTTGATAGCCGAGACGTGGGGGAGAGGCGCCATCCAGCGTGAGGCCGGTGCCGGATTGCAGGCGGCCGATGCGGGTGACGGGGGTGCGGGCCTGTTGGGCGGCGGCCTCAATGGCGTCGCGGGCGGCGGGCGGGGCCGTGAACAGAAGCTCATAATCGTCGCCCATTGCGGCGAGATCGGCGGCGGCTGTGCCGCTGGCGCGGGCGGCCGGGCTGAGCGGGATGGCGGGGGACGCGATGTCTGCGGCGAGGCCGGAGGCGTCGGCGAGGCGGGCGGCGTCGATCAGCAGGCCGTCCGACACGTCCATCGCTGCCGTGGCGAGGCCGCGCAGCGTGAGCCCCAGCGCGAGGCGGGGCGTGGGGCGGCGATAGCGTTTCAGCAGGGCCGCGTCTCCGCTCTCGCCCTGCGCGATGCGCAGGCCGAGGCCCGCATCCCCGATCGTGCCCGAGACCCAGAGATCGTCGCCGTCGGTCGCGCCGCCGCGCGCGAGCGCCGTGCCCGGGGGGAGCTGGCCGAGCGCGGTCAGCGACAGGACTGTGGTGGGGCCGGAGCGGATGGTGTCTCCGCCCAGCAGCGGGGTGGCGTGGGCATCGAGGCACTGCATCAGGCCGCGCAACAGCTCGGCTGCCCAGTCCGCGCCCCGGTCGTTGCCAAGCCCCGCGCCCATCAGCACGCCCACGGGCCGCGCGCCCATCGCGGCGAGGTCGGAGAGGTTCACCGCCGCCAGCTTCCAGCCGATGTCGACCGGCGGGCAATCGGAGGTGAAGTGCACGCCTTCGGCCAGCATGTCGTGGGTGGCGACCAGATCCTGCCCCAGCGGCCAGCCGAACACGGCGGCATCATCGGCAAGGCCCCGCGCCGCGGGGTGGCGGGCCACGGCCTTCAGCCGGGCCAGCAGATCGGCTTCGAGGCTCAGCCCTCACCATCCCTGACGGAACGGCCGAGCCTGTCGAGCAGGGCGTTCACGAAGCCCGCCTCGCGCTTTTCGTAGAAGGCGTGGGCGACATCGACATATTCGGAGACGACGGCTGCGCGCGGCACATCGGTGCGAGCAACCAGTTCATAGGCGCCGCTGCGCAGGATCTGCAGCATCAGCCGGTCCAGCCGATCCAGCGACCAGCCGGTGCCGAGGAATTGCGTGATGAGGGCATCGAGTTCGTCGACGCGGGCCAGCGTGCCGGAAACGAGATCGTCGAAGAAGGGCTGGTCGGCCGCGGAAAGCTGCTCGCCCTCGACCTCTGTGCCCAGGCGGTGATCGTGGAATTCCGCGATCAGCTTGGCTTGCGGGGTGTTGGACGAGGCATGCTGGTAGAGCGCCTGCACGGCGGCGAGCCGGGCGGCCGAACGACGGCGGCGGGCATCCGCCGGAGAAAGGTTCTGCGATGACATGGGCTGCCCCTTAGCGCCGGCTTGTCCCTTTTGCGAGGCCATAGGCGGAGCCGGTTGTTTTGCGAGGCCAAGGCGGAGCCGATCCCTTTTGCGAGGCTTGAGAACAGGGCCCGGCTTCGTCACCATGCGCGGCGGGAGAGAGACATGCTGACCAAGGCTGACGATTATCCGGTGCACCAGCGCCCGGAGCCGATTGCCTATGCGGGCACGGACCGGAACTTCTATGACCGCTACTTCTTCAACGCCCAGTCGGCGGACGGCAGGCGGTTCGTGGCGGCGGCGCTGGGGGTCTATCCGCATCTGAACGTGATGGATGCGGCCGTGTGCTGGATGGAAGGCGGGGTGCAGCGCTCTGTCTTCGCATCCCGGCTGCAGGGGATGGAGCGGCTGGACACGCAGGTGGGGCCGATCTCTGTCGAGGTGGTGGAGCCGCTGAAGAAGCTGCGGCTGCGGCTGAGCGAGACCGACGGGCTGGCCGCCGACCTGCTGTTCGAGGGGCGGCATGCGCCCATCGAGGAGCCGCGCTTCACCTGGCGGCAGGGGCCGCGCACGATCATGGACGTGACCCGGCTGACGCAGAATGTGGCGGTGTCGGGATCGGTGACGGTGGACGGGCAACGCATCGGGGCGGACGACTGGCGCGGCACGCGGGACCGCAGCTGGGGCATGAGGCCGATCGGCGCGGCCGATCCGCAAGGGGTGGCGCCGCCGGTGCCGCCGCAATTCTATTGGCTGTGGGCGCCGATCAACTTCGACGGCTATGCGCTGTTCTTCCATACGAACGACGATGCCACTGGCGTGCCCTGGAACCGGTCTGCCGTGCTGGTCGATCTGGCTTCGGGGGCGGAGACGAAGCTGGGCGAGCCCGCGGCCGCTCTGCCCTATCGGCCGGGGACGCGGCGTGCGGGCGAGGCGCTGCTGAGCGGGCGAATGGCAGATGGGCCGGTGCAGGTGCGGCTGTTGCCGGAGGCCGAATTCCATATGCATGGCATCGGATACGGCCATCCGAAGTTCGCCCATGGCGGCTGGCGCGGCGAGCTGGATGTGCAGGCGGAGCGGTTCGATGCGGCTGGCGCCGATGCGGCGAGCCCGGCGAACGCGCATATCCAGGCGCTGGTGTCGGCCGAGTTGAAGCTGCCGGGCGGGCAGGTCCTGCACGGCCGGGGGGTGCTGGAGCAGCTGTTCATCGGGCCGCATGCGCCTTCGGGCTTCCGCGAGCTGTTCGACCTTGCCTGAGGCGCTGCTGGCCCCGTTGATGTCCCGCCTGTGGGGCGCGGATGTGGCGATTGACGGGATCGACCGCTTCCATGGCGGCGCCGCGCGCGAGACCTTCCGCTTCCATGCCGAGGGCGGCGGGCGCAGCGAATGGCTGGTGATGCGGCGCGACCCCGCCGCGAGCCTGATCGACACCTCCCGCGCGGTGGAGTTCCATGCCATCGGGCGGGCGCATGCCGCCGGGCTGCCGGTGCCGCGCCCGGTGCATCTGGACAGGGACGGCAGCGATCTGGGTTCGCCCGGATTCGTGATGACGGAAATCTCGGGCGGGCGGGCCTGTAATCCGTTCGAGCCGGGCGCCTATGGCGCAAACGCGGCGGAGACCGGGTCTGCGCTGTTCACGGCGCTGGGGCGACTGCATGCGCTGGAGCCCGATGCGGCCGACCGGACTGCCCTGCCCTTCATGGATGCTGGCGCCCGGCTGGCGCACTGGAAGGCGGAGATCGACCGCCACCGGTTGCGGCCCGAACCCGTGGCGGATGCGGCCTGGCGCTGGCTGGCGGCCAACATTCCCCCGCCGTCGGGCCCGGATGTGCTGGTGCATGGCGATTTCCGCTCGGGCAATTTCCTGGTGGATGCGGAGAACCGGCTGCTCGCCGTGCTGGACTGGGAAATGGCGCATGTGGGCGATGCGATGGAGGATCTGGCCTGGGTGATGGACCCCCTGTGGGGGCATCAGATGCCGGGACTCGTCGCGGGCACGTGCAGCGCCGGAGACGCGCTGGCGGCTTGGGAACAGGCCTCCGGGCGGCGCTTCTCGCCTGAAGGCTGGGGCTGGTGGCAGCTGTTTTCCGTGTATCAGGGGCTGGCGATCTGGATCACCTCCGCGTTCGAGGTGGCGATGGGGAAGACCGCCGACCCGACCATGATCTTCGCCTCGCTCTATCCCTATCGCTTCCACAACTGGCGAGCGGTCGAGCTGTTGAAGGAGCTTCGCGCATGAGCCTTTCCAATGCCGAGGTGCTGGGGTGCTTCGCCATGGCGCAGGGGCTGATGGTGGTGCCCGCGCTGGGCGAAAGCTATGCCGGGAAATCGGCCGCGACGCTGGCCGGGCTGATGCTGATGCTGGCGGACGGGGACGATCTGCGGCTGGCGCGGCGGCTGAAGTTGCGCGCGGAGCTGGAGGGGTTGCTGCCCGAGGCTGAGGCATCGACAGCAGGCGAAGGCTGGCAGGCGGGGATGGACCGGCTGATGGGCGTGGCCGGCGCGGTGCTGGAGCGGACCGAGACCGACGATCCGGCGCGCGCGGCGCGACTGATGGAATGGCTGCTGCGCTGGACAGAAAATGAACGGCTGGGCATCCCGGCACCGCCGCCTGTCGATGCAGGGGCCGCGGCCGCTTGACGACCGGCGGGCCGGGTGCGAGGAGCCCGTTCAGCTTTGGGAAACGGCATTGGCTGCAAGGCCGCGCACGAAACCCATTGGGCCGCAACAAAATCGGGCACTGAGGAGAGTGGGCACATGACAACGGTATTCGGACGCGCATCCGCAGCCGCATTCGCGGCGCTTCTGCTGGCAGCCACGCCGCAGGCCGCAATGGCGCAGAAAACGCCGAAGGCAGCTGCGCCGAAATATTCGAAAGCTGTGCAGTCGCTGGCGGCGCAGGCACAGAAGGCACAAGGTTCCGGCGACTGGGCCGGTGCTGTCGAACTGTTGAAGCAGGCCGATGCGCTGCCCGACAAGAACGCCGATGATATCTACATCATCAACATGCTGACGCTGAACTCGGCGATCAACCTGAAGGACAATGCGCTGATCGAGAAGTCTCTCGAAGGCGCGCTGACCTCTGGCAAGCTGCCGCCCGAGGAAGAAGTGAAGTTCCGTCGCAACCTCGGCAGCATGGCTCTGCAGCGGCAGGATTATGGCAAAGCCGCCGTCGAGTTCGAGAAGGTGCTTGCGCTGAACCCCAGCGATACCGGGTTGCTGGTGGAAATCGCCGAGCTGCAACGCCGGCAGGGCCAGAACCAGAAGGCCATCGCCACGCTGCAACAGGCCATCGCCACGCAGGAAAAGACCAGCAAGGCCGACGAGAGCTGGTATCGCCGGGCGCTCGCCATCGCCTATGACAGCAAGCTGCCGGCCGAGATCGTGTCGACCAGCGAAGCGTTGGTGAAAGCCTACCCCACCCCCACCAACTGGCGCGACGTGCTGATCATCTATCGCGACAGCGCCAAGCTGGACGACCAGGGCAATCTGGACGTGATGCGCCTGATCCGCGCCAACGGCGCCCTGACCGGCGAGCGCGACTATGCCGAATTCGCCGAGACGGCGGCCACGCGCGGCCTGCCGGGCGAAGCGAAGTCGGTGCTGGACGAAGGCGTCGCCAAGGGCGCGCTGAAGGCCGGGACGCCCTTCGTGAAGGAACTGTCGGCGATGGTGACGCCGAAGGCCGCCGCCGACAAGGCGCAGCTGAACCAGCTGGAGAAGGAAGCCCGCGCCGCCGCCAACGGCCGCAGCGCGATGGGCACCGCCGACGCCAATCTGGGCTTCGGCAACTGGGCCAAGGCGGCCGAACTCTACAAGCTGGCCCTTGAAAAGGGCGGCATTGATGCCGATACCGCGAATCTGCGGCTGGCGTTCTCGCTGGGCAATGCGGGCGACAAGGCGGGTGCCGAAGCGGCGCTGGCCAAGGTGGCCGGTGCCCCGCGCAACCAGCTGGCGCGTTATTACGGGGCCTGGCTCAACAGCAAAAGCTGAGCCCGGCAGAATTGACGAGATTTCGGGGCGGGCCGTCCACGGCCCGCCCCATTCTCATATTTGAAGAACGGGACAGATCAGACATGGCGATCAGGCTGGGGCTCACCTTCGACGACGTGCTGCTGGTGCCGGCGGAATCCGCCGTGCTGCCTTCGCAGGCGGATACGTCCACCACCATCACCAGGGATATCAGGCTGCATATCCCCGTGCTGTCGTCTGCGATGGACACGGTGACGGAAAGCCAGATGGCCATCGTGATGGCGCAGGCGGGCGGCATCGGCGTGCTGCACCGCAACCTGACCGTCGCCGAGCAGGTGGAAGCCGTTCGGCAGGTGAAGCGCTTCGAATCGGGGATGGTGGTGAACCCCATCACCATGACGGCGGACCAGACGCTGGGCGAGGCGCTGGAGCTGATGGCGCGGCACCGCATTTCGGGCATTCCGGTGGTGGAACCTTCTGAACCGGGGCAGCCGGGCAAGCTGATCGGCATATTGACCAACCGCGACGTGCGCTTTGCCGAGAACCAGCTGCAGCCCGTGGCCGAGCTGATGACCCGGCAGAATCTGGCCACCGTGAAGGCCGGGGTTTCGCAGGAAGAGGCGCAGCGACTGCTGCACCAGCGCCGGATCGAGAAGCTGCTGGTGGTGGACGATGCCGGCCGCTGCGTGGGGCTGATCACGGTGAAGGATATCGAAAAGGCGGTGACCTATCCCAACGCCACCAAGGATGCCTCCGGCCGGCTGCGGGTGGCGGCGGCGACCACGGTGGGCGACACCGGGTTCGAACGCACCGAAGCGCTGATCGACGCCGAATGCGACCTGATCGTGGTGGACACCGCGCACGGCCACAGCCGGCAGGTGTCCGAAGCGGTGCGGCGGATCAAGGCGCGGTCCAACCATGCGCAGGTGATCGCGGGCAATGTGGCGACGGCGGATGCCGCGAAGGCGCTGATCGACGCGGGCGCCGACGGCATCAAGGTGGGCATCGGGCCGGGCAGCATCTGCACCACGCGGGTGGTGGCCGGTGTGGGCGTGCCGCAGCTGACCGCCATTCTGGACACGGTGGAGGCTGCCGGGAAGCTGGGCGTGCCCGTGATCGCCGACGGCGGCCTGCGCACCAGCGGCGACATCGCCAAGGCGATGGCGGCTGGCGCCAGCGCAGTGATGATCGGCAGCCTGCTGGCCGGCACCGAGGAAGCCCCGGGCGAGACCTTCCTGTATCAGGGCCGCGCCTACAAAAGCTATCGCGGCATGGGCAGCGTGGGCGCGATGGCGCGCGGTTCGGCGGATCGTTACTTCCAGCAGGACATCAAGGATCAGCTGAAGCTGGTGCCCGAGGGCATCGAAGGTCAGGTGCCTTACAAGGGGCCTGCACGCGATGTGCTGCACCAGCTGGTGGGCGGTCTGAAGGCGGCGATGGGCTATACCGGGGCCGCGACGCTGGCTGACCTGCGGGAGCGCGCGCAGTTCGTGCAGATCACCAATGCGGGCCTGCGCGAAAGCCATGTGCATGATGTGACGATCACGCGCGAGGCGCCGAACTACCCGACGCGGTAGCCGGCTGCGGCCTGGAGGAAAAATGCAGCGCATTTTTATGAAGGCCCGCAGACTCGGCGGACGCACGGCCGGCCTGCGGCGGCCGGATTCCGCCCGACGACAGGACCGACGGCGCGGCTTTGCCGCGCCTTCTTCTCTTTCACGCGGCGGAGCTCGCTGATGCGTCCGCAGGCGCGGCTGCAGGCTGCCATCGAGATACTGGATCAGGTGATCGAGGCGGCCGCGCATCAGGGCGCGGCGGCCGACACGCTGGTGCAGCGATACTTCCAGACCCGGCGCTATGCCGGATCGAAGGACCGGGCCGCCGTGCGCGAACTGGTCTATGGCGCGATCCGCTTCACCGCCGAGCGGCCGCTTTCCGGGCGGGCCGCGCTGATCGGCTGGCTGGAGGCCGAGGCCCCCGACCAGCTGGCGCTGTTCGACGGCAGTGCGCATGCCCCTGCCCCGGTGCAGCCCTATGAGACCCGGGCAAAGGCGGCTCTGGTGCCTTTGTGGATGGAGCCCGCGATGCGGGCGCGCTTCGGGGATGCGTTTGAAGCCGAGGCTCTGGCATTGACCACGCGCGCGCCGCTGGACCTGAGGGTTCTGCCCGGCGCCGACATGGACGAGGTGGCGGCCGAGCTTGGCGCCCTTCCCGTGCCCGGCCTGCCGCGCGCCTTGCGGCTGGAAGAGCCCCGGCCGCTGGAGCGGCACCCGTTGTTCGAGGCGGGCGCTGTGGAAGTGCAGGATGTGGGCAGCCAGCATGTGGTGGCCTTTGCTGCCGCCCGACCGGGCGAGACGGTGATCGACCTGTGCGCCGGCGCGGGCGGCAAGACGCTGGGGCTGGCGGCGGACATGCTGGCTGACGGGCAGCTGCAGGGGCGGCTGATCGCATCCGACACCGATCGGACTCGGCTGCAGGCGATGGCGCCGCGCTTGCTGCGCGCAGGGATGCCCGATGTGGTGGAGCCCCGATTGCTGAACCCCGGGCGCGAGGTGGACGCGCTGGCCGATCTGGAAGGCACGGCCGATCTGGTGCTGGTGGATGCGCCCTGTTCCGGCACCGGCACCTGGCGACGCAACCCGGAGCTGCGCTGGCGGCTGACGCCCGACCGGCTGGCGCGGCTGGTGCATATTCAGGCGCGGCTCATCGACCTTGGGGCATGGCTTGTGAAGCCGGGCGGGCGGCTTATCTATGCCGTCTGTTCGGTGCTGGCCGAAGAAGGCCGGGATCAGGCTGCGGCTGCTGCGGCACGCAACCGTCTGATTCTGGGCAGCAGCCGGGGGCTGACCCCGCTGGGCGACCGCTGCGACGGCTTTTTCGTCGCACGGCTCGACAAGCGGGGCTGAACATGGCTTCTTCTGACACGGATGCCGGCAGCTGGCGCCGAGAGAGGGACTGAATATGGTCGAAGGCTTTGCCGCCCGCAGGAAGGGCTTTGCGCGGATCGCCCTGATGATGGGGCTGGCAGTGGCTGCCGCCGGGCCGCTTGCGGCCGGCAAGCCGCGTGAGGCAGTGCCCGCAGCGGCGCCCGCGCGCGGGCTGCCGGACAACCAGATCGCGCCCCTTTCCCTTGAAAAGCTGAAGGCTGGCGAGGCGCTGCTGGCTCAGGGCAAGGCGCAGGACGCGACCGACCTGTTCGAGGCGGCGCTGGCGGCCGACCCGCGCAATCGTCAGGCCTATATCGGGCTGGCGCGTGCGGCTGAGGCGGACGGATTGCCGGGCAAGGCCGTGCGTTTCTATCGCGAGGCGCTGGAGATCGAGCCCAACGATCTGGCCGCGCTGGAGCTGCAGGGCGTGGCGCTGGTGGAACGTGGCGCCAAGGCGCGTGCCGAATCCAATCTGGAGCGGGTGAAGACCCTGTGCGACGGCCCCTGCCCGCAGGCGGACCGGCTGGCGGCTGCCATTGCGCGCGGGCCGAAGACCCCGCCCACGGTGACGGCGGCCGATCAGACCGCCAAGGCCGACAGCGACGAGAATTGAGGCGCGAGATGGCCACACATGCCCATGCCCATCCGACCGGCAGCCATTGGGAGGCCGGAAGCAATGCGCTGAAAGAGGCTGCGGTGGCGAGGCTGTCTGCGCAGGGCGTGCAATGGACGGATTTGCGCGAGACGGTGTTCGATGCATTGGCGGACGGCGGCAAGCCGGTTTCGGCCTATGATGTGGCGGATCGGGTCTCCGCAGCGGCCGGGCGGCGGATCGCGGCCAACAGCGTGTACCGCATCCTGGACCTGTTTGTGGCGCACAATTTGGCCAAGCGGGTGGAAAGCCGCAACGCCTATGTCGTGAATGTGCACCCAAGCTGTTCGCATGACTGCATTTTCCTGGTGTGCGAGGCGTGCGGCCGGATCGACCATCTGGATGACGACAAGCTGGCTGTCGGCATGCGCAACCGGGCGAGCGCGGCCGGCTTCACCCCGCGCCGCCCCGTTCTGGAGCTGATGGGCCTGTGTTCGGCCTGCAACGCGGGCGGACAGACCGGCAGCGCCTGACGACGGGTGCGACAATCGCGCTTTTCGAGGGCAGCCATTCGCGCTAAATCCCGTTCATGACGGACAAGACCCAAGGCGCGTCGGCGACGACGCCCTATCGCCGGCCCGATACCCCGCTTCTGGATAAGGCGCCGATTCCCGCCGATCTGAGGGCGTTGAAGCCTGAACAGCTGCGACAGCTGGCCGACGAACTGCGCGCGGAGATGATCGACGCGGTCAGCGTGACCGGCGGCCATCTGGGCGCGGGCCTTGGCGTTGTCGAGCTGTCGGTCGCGCTGCACTATGTGTTCAACACGCCGGACGACAAGCTGATCTGGGACGTGGGGCACCAGGCCTATCCGCACAAGATCCTGACCGGCCGGCGCGACCGCATCCGCACGCTGCGGCAGGGCGGCGGGCTGTCTGGTTTCACCCGGCGCTCCGAATCCGTCTATGATCCGTTCGGGGCGGCGCACAGCTCCACCTCGATCTCGGCAGCGCTGGGCTTTGCCATCGCCAACAAGCTGTCCGGCGGGCCAAACAAGGCCATTGCGGTGATCGGCGACGGCGCGATGAGCGCGGGCATGGCCTATGAGGCGATGAACAATGCGCGCGAGGCGGGCAACCGGCTGATCGTGGTGCTGAATGACAATGACATGTCGATCGCGCCGCCTGTTGGCGCGCTGTCTGACTATCTGGCGCGGGCGTACAGCAGCAACACCTTCCTCGGCATCCGCGATGCCGTGCGCCAGTTGGCGAAGAAGGCGCTGCCGGAGCCGCTGAAGGGCCCGGCCAAGCGTGCCGACGAGTTCTTCCGCACGCTGGGCACCGGCGGCACGCTGTTCGAGGAACTGGGCTTTTATTATGTCGGCCCCATCGACGGCCATAATCTGGACGTGCTGGTGCCGGTGCTGGAGAATATCCGCGACGCCGCCGAAGGCCCCTGCCTGATCCATGTGGTGACGAAGAAGGGCAAGGGTTATGCCCCGGCCGAGGCGGCCGCCGACAAATATCATGGCGTGGTGAAGTTCGACGTGGTGACGGGCAAGCAGCACAAGCCCGCGCCCGGCGGTCCGCCGAGCTATACCAATGTGTTCGCCGACGCGCTGGTGGCCGAGGCCACGCGCGACCCCCGGGTGGTGGCGATCACCGCCGCGATGCCGTCGGGCACGGGGCTGGACAAGTTCCAGAAGACGTTCCCGGATCGCTGTTTCGACGTGGGCATCGCCGAACAGCATGCCGTGACCTTCGCGGCGGGGCTGGCAGCGGAAGGGTTCCGGCCCTGGGCGGCGATCTATTCCACCTTCCTGCAGCGCGCATACGATCAGGTGGTGCATGACGTTTGCATCCAGAACCTGCCGGTGCGCTTCGGCATCGACCGCGCGGGGCTGGTGGGGGCCGATGGTTCCACCCACGCCGGCAGCTTCGACGTGACCTATCTGGCGACGCTGCCCAACATGGTGGTGATGGCCGCCGCCGACGAGGCGGAGCTGGTGCATATGGTGCACACGGCGAACGAATATGACGCCGGTCCGATCGCGCTGCGCTATCCGCGCGGCGAGGGCGTGGGCGTGCCCCTGCCCGCCACGCCGGAAAAGCTGGAGATCGGCAAGGGCCGCATCGTGCGCGAGGGCAAGAAGGTCGCCATCCTGTCGCTGGGAACGCGACTGGCCGAGGCGCTGAAGGCGGCTGATGATCTGGACGCCAAGGGGCTGTCCACCACGGTGGCCGACCTGCGCTTCGCCAAGCCGCTGGACGAGGCGCTGATCCGCAGGCTGTGCGCCAGCCATGAGGTGGTGCTGACCATCGAGGAGAATGCCATCGGCGGCTTTGGCGCCCATGTGCTGACGCTGGCGAGCGACGAGGGGCTGCTGGACACCGGACTGAAGATCCGCACCATGCGGCTGCCGGACGTGTTTCAGGAGCATGATGCGCCTGCGAAGCAATATGCCGAAGCCGGGCTGGATGCGGCGGGTATCGTAAAGACGGTGCTGACCGCGCTGAGGCACAACAGCGTGGATGTGAGCGAGGGCGCGCGGGCCTGAGACGCCCCTGAATGCCCAAGCTTTTCCTGTTTTTCGTTGCGTCCATCCGGGATGTGCATCTGCTGGTGTAAAGGCATCTGAGCATGCGTCAGGCAAGAAGACTCTCGGGCATGGTCGCCGCCATATTGTTATTGTTCGAGCCGAATTCGCCGCTCCGGGCGGCACCCGGCGAGACGACTGTCGATCCCTATATAGCGTTGCTGCCCGCTGCTCCGATCGACCCGGCCGAGCGGATTCTCAATCGCAAGGATATCGTATTCGAGCAACCGATCGGCTGGCCGGTCGCGGCGCGGCTGGAATCTCACGCAGAAGCCGGGAAGTGGGGGCCGAACTTCCATCGAATCAATATGGCGACGATTCTGCAGGGGCGTCCATTTACCGGCAACTTCGGCGACGGAAAGTATGGCAACTACGCTTTCTGCGGCGAAAGCGAATTCCGCCGCGACAGCTGGGAGCCCGGGCGTTGGAAAACCGATCACGGGGGGTTGTGCCTGTTCGACTCCAATGGCGATGGAAAACTGGATGAATGGCGTCCTGGTGTGGTGGCATCTCGGTTTACCACCAAGACTGACCCCTTTCCTCCGGTCGCCTATTCACTGGTCACGAACTATCCCTTGGGAAAGACGTTGCAGCTCAGTTACACCGGCAACAGCTCAAATCTGGCAAAGGCTTTTGCCGTAAAGCTCAACTGGCATGCTCCGATTTCAGTGCCGTTTGAAATTGTTCGGCAGGATGGCGAATGGACCATATTGCGCTTTCAGGGGGCCGAACTGGCCGTATCTCCCGCTCAAGGGAAGGCTGTTCGCCTGCGCGTATTGAAGCCATTCGAAGAGGGCGCTCCGTTCGTTGTTATGACGACCATGACCTTGCGTACCTACTGAACCTTGCCCCGCACACATTGCGGATATACATATGCCCGGCGTATATCCAAAGAGTCCACTATGCAGGTCACCCGTTGGGGGAACGGCCTTGCCATTTGCATTCCCTCTGATCTTGTCCGGAATCTCGGTTTAAAACAGGGCGACTCGTTGGATTTCGTCGAGGATGGTGACGGCAGCGTTCGGCTGGTGTCGCGCTAATATTGGCTGGAGCAGATCGATCGGTTACGCCGCCCCCTGCCCGCCGACTGGAGAGACTGGAAGGCCGAGCGCGACCTCACCAACCTTCGCCGGGCGACGACAAAGCGAAGTGACCGGTTTTCTCGATACGAATATCCTGATCTACGCCATTGATCACGGGTCACTGCACAGGCAGACAGCGCTGAACTTGATGGTTCTCGCAAACCGGATCGCCGTGCAGTCGATGAATGAATATGCCCATGTATGCTACCGCAAGCTGCGCATGGAATGGCCGGATGTGCAGCTGGGTCTGTCAGCGTCGTTGGGCCTGTGCGCGGAACTGCCCAACGCACTAACATTGCATACTCACGAACTCGGCTTATGGGCAGCGCAACGATATCAACTCGCCATCCATGGTGCCCTGCTGATCGCCGCTGCACTTTCCGTGAATTGTACGACCTTCTGGTCTGAAGATTTGCACCACGGCCTGATAATCGATGGCCGGCTGACCATCCGCAATCCGTTTGACTGATGGCGAAGCAGCGGGTGGATCAGTTGCTGTTGGAGCGGGGGCTGGCAGAGAGCCGGAGCCGGGCCCAGGCGCTGATCATGGCGGGGCTGGTGTTTGCCGGTGAGCGGAAGGTTGCCAAGGCGGGTGAGATGCTGGCCGGCGACGCCGTGCTGGAGGTGCGGGGGAAGGATCACCCCTGGGTCTCGCGCGGGGGGCTGAAGCTGGACCATGGGCTGGCGCATTTCGGTATCGATGTGACGGGCGCGGTGGGGCTGGATGTGGGATCGTCGACCGGCGGGTTTACCGATGTGCTGCTCTCTCGCGGGGCGGCAAAGGTGTATGCGATCGATGTCGGCACCAACCAGCTGGCGTGGAAGCTGCGGCAGGACAGCCGCGTGGTGGTGCATGAGCAGACCAATGCGCGCGCGCTGACGACGACACATGTGCCCGAGCCGGTGGATGTGGTGGTGTGCGACGCCAGCTTCATCTCGCTGGCGAAGGTGCTGGATGTGGCGCTGGGGTTTGCGGCGGGCGGGGCGCATCTGGTGGCGCTGGTGAAGCCGCAGTTCGAGGCCGGGCGCGGCGAAGTCGGCAAGGGGGGCGTGGTGCGCGACGCGACCGTGCATGAGCGGGTGTGTGCCGAGGCCGTGGCCTGGGTTCAGGGCAAGGGGTGGCGGGTGCTGGGGGTGACGCCCTCGCCGATCACCGGGCCCGAAGGGAATGTGGAGTTTCTGCTGGGAGCGGTGAAGGAAGAGGCCGCTTCGGAAGGGCCGGCCGCCGGCTGAGCCGGCGAGTCCGGCTTGAGCGAGGAAGGAAGATAAGGAAGGTGCGCGGCAAAGCCGCGCCGTCGGACACGCAAAAAAGGGCAGGACTGATGTCCCGCCCTTTTTCGTGCCGGCCGTGAGTACCGGCGAGTCCGCGAGTTAAGGCTTCGCCTTAATCGCGGCCGCCTTCGCGATCTTAAATCGCGATATTCTTTTTCACCGTTTCCGACGCCAGCGCGACGCGGCTGGAAATCGGCTGCACGACTTCACCGGCCAGCTTCAGCCAGGTTTCGGTCAGGTGGCTGGCATTCGCCACCGCCTTGTCGAACTGGGCCTTGCTGTACTCGCTGTGGGCGGCGATGAACTCGTTCGGGCTCTTGGCGGAGCTCAGCGTCTTGAACGCGGCTTGCGCTTCCTCGGCGGCCTTCTTGGAGGATTCCACGAAGTGAGCGGTCAGCGTTTCGGCGCCGGCAGCGGCGGCCTTGGCGCTTTCAACCAGAGCTTCCACATTGCCCTTGGCGAAATCAGACATTTCGGTGACGGACTTCATGTTCTTCTCCATCAGTTCCTTGAGCTTTTCGGTGAATTGCTCTTGGGCGGCCTGAGCCTGGGACACGACATCGGCGGTCGCCTTTTCAAAGGCGGGCGCCACGGCTTCGAATTGCTTGGCAAAGGGGTTCTCGGCGTTCATCAGATCAGTCTCCGGTGCTAGGGTCGGGGCCAGTTTCGGGCCAGCTTTCGGGGTGGGGGTTTTCGGGGCCTTCAGTGCGGGCTTCGGCGCTTCCGCCTTGGCCACCTTCACCTCGACCATCTTGACCTCTGCACTCTCGATCTCGGCCGGTTCAGGCATTGTCGCCACGATCCCGGCTGATTTGATTTCGGCTGGTGTCACCTTGACGGGTTCAACCTTGATCGCTTCGGATTTGATCGGCTTCGCCCCACCCTTCGCAACAGCCTTGGCCGGTGCGATCGGTGCGGCAGCCTTGGCCGGCGCGACAGCCTTCAGCTTCGCCGGCGCGGAAACCTTCTTGGGGGCCGCGACTTCAGCCGCCACCGCCTTCGGGGTTTTCGTTGCAGACTTGCCGACAGGCTTTGCAGCAGCCATCGAGTGCTCACTCCTTCGTTGCTGCACTGCACAATAATGCAACTACCCGCAAATTGCAAGGGGCGCATTGTGCAGTGCAACATAACCCGGAGATCCGAGCAGGCTGTTCAGATCATTGGAAAATCCAGAACGTCTGTCAGTGGCTGGTTTCCACCCGCTCCACCCCGGACAGGGCTAGTTGCGAATCAATTGCAGCTTTCAGCCGCTCCAGAGCGGCCTCGTCCTTCGCTTCGGCACGGGCCACCAGCACATCCTGCGTGTTGGAGGCGCGGAGCAACCACCAGCCGTCCGGCGTGTTCACGCGGGCGCCATCGGTGTCGTTCACCTGGGCACCTTCCGCCTTCAACCGGGCAAGCACTTCATCCACAACGACAAACTTCCGCTCTTCCGAGCAGGGGAAGCGCATTTCCGGTGTGTTCACCACCGCCGGCATCGCCGATTTCAGCGCCGTGAGCGACCCGCCCAGCTCACCGACCGCCTCGATCAGGCGGATGGCGGCATAGAGCGCATCGTCGAAGCCGTACCAGCGATGCTTGAAGAAGATATGGCCTGACATTTCACCGGCCAGCGGGGAATCCACTTCCTTCATCTTGGCCTTGATCAGGCTGTGACCTGTCTTCCACATCAAAGGCTTGCCGCCGAGTTCTGCGATTCGGTCGTAAAGCGCCTGGCTTGCCTTCACGTCGGCGATGATGGTGGCGCCGGGCAGTTCCTTCAGCACCGGCTCCGCCAGGATGGCCAGCAGCTGGTCACCCCAGACGACCCGCCCTTCCCCGTCGATGGCGCCGATCCGGTCTCCGTCTCCGTCGAAGGCAACGCCGAAATCGAGTTTCAGCTCCGCGACCAATTGTCGCAGATCTTCCAGATTCTTCTCGACCGTGGGGTCGGGATGGTGGTTCGGGAAGTCGCCGTCGATCTTGGTGAACAGCGCATGATGTTCGCCCGGCAGCGTCTTCAGCAGCTTTTCCAGCGCCTCGCCCGTGGCGCCGTTGCCGGCGTCCCAGCCGATGCGGAACGGCTTCACCTGATTGTCTTTCTGCAGGCGCGCCACATAGCGGTCGATGAGATCGACCGAGGTGCTGCCGCCCTGCCCGCTGTCCCAGTCGCCCTTCGCCGCAGCTTCGCCCAGCGCGCGGATGTCGGCGCCGAAGTAGGGGCGATCCTTCAGCAGCATCTTGAAACCATTGTAATCGGGCGGGTTGTGGCTGCCGGTGATCATCACGCCGCCATCGGCCTGAAGCTCGTACACCGAATAATAGAGCATGCCGGTGGAGCCCAGCCCCACGCGCACCGCATCGACGCCGCTGGCATTCAGCCCTTCCACCAGCGCGGCTTCCAGCGCCGGCGAGCTGTGGCGGCCATCATAGCCGACGCTGACCAGCTTGCCGCCCGCGCGGCGCACCACGGTGCCGAAGCCCCGGCCGATAGCGTAGGCGTCCTGCTCGCCCAGGGTTTCGCCGATGATGCCGCGGATGTCATACTCGCGCAGCGAGGTGGGATGGAATTCGTGCTTCTGCATATGCCCTCTCTTCAAGCGAACCCGGCCCTTGTTATTGCACTGCAATATGGATTGCCGATGAAAAGCGTCAACCGCGTGAACGGTTAATCCGTATCAGATGATCCCGCGCCGCGTTCAGTCGCTGCGCCAGATCGCTGTTGCCGCCGCGATCCGGGTGCGCATTGGCGATGAGGCGACGGTGTGCGGCGAGGATTTCGTCTTCGCCGGCCATCAGGCCGACGCCCAGCAGTTGGCGCGCCTCCAGCTCGTCCATCGGGATGGCGGAGACGCGTGCCCGCATCCAACCCGCGAACCCCAGCGCCGCCGTGGCGGCGGCAAGGCCGAGGCCCGGCAGCGTCTGCCCCCGCGCCAGCAGCCAGAGCGACAGCCCTGCCCCGCCTGCGAGCGCCAGCTTGCGGCCTGAATCGCGGCCCAGATGGCCTTTCCACCACAGCCAGCCGACAGCGGCGACCAGCAGCAGCGCGAACGGACCCATCAGGCGATGATCCTCAGGCGGCGGCCTCTTGTGCGGAACTCGGCTGGGCTTCCGCCGGGGCCGGGTCAGCCGGGGCCAGCGGCAGTTGCAGCGCCGCGATCAGCTCGCGCAGTTCGGCGCGGGCTGCGACATGGCTGACGGAGGCCTCCAGATGCTCCATGTCGAGCAGGGTGAGGCCGCGCGGGAACAGTTCGCGGTAGATCACGCGTTCGGAGAAGCCCGGCGCCACGCGGAAGCCGATTCGCTTCGACAGTTCCTCCAGCGCGGTGCCGACGCGGCGGCGGTTGCGCGCCTCCAGCGTGGAGAGCCGGTTCCGGACCACGATCCAGTCCACCTGGCCCCCATCGCTGCGGGCGCGTTCCTGCCGGGCCTTCCACACCAGTTCCGCGTAGAAGCTGGGGCGGACCACCTTGTAGGTTTCCGGATCGACCTGCCCCAGCAGATCGAAATCGATGAAGCTGTCGTTGATGGGGGTGATCAGCGTGTCTGCCCGGGCGATGGCGGCGCGGCCGATTTCCGAGTCGCGGCCCGGCGTGTCGATCACGACGGCGTCCAGATCGGCGCGGACCAGCGTGTCCAGCGCACCGGTGGAGCCGTCGCCCAGCACCGTGACGGGCACCGAGGAGAGATCGATTCCCATGCGGTCGGCCCAGTTGCGCCGATTCTCGAAATAGCGCGCCGTGGTCTGCTGGCGGTGATCAAGATCAGCCACTGCAAGGCGGATTCCGCTCTGCGCCAGGGCCAGCGCGATATGGACGGCGGTGGTCGACTTGCCCGACCCGCCCTTCTCGTTCCCCAGCACGATCACGTGCGGGCCCTTCCTGCCGGCCCGGCCCCGCGTGAGGCCCGGGTCTGTGATACCCGTAATTGACATTCCGCCCTGCCTCCGGCGAATGCCGGCCCATCGCCGGCACATTTCCCTTCCTCATGCGGCGAGAGGCCGGGTTTCGTCAATGCGGACTCGGGCAGGACTGAGGCAGGACCGGGTTGGAATCAGGGATAACATGGATACCGCGAAGACAGTGGTCGCGCTGCGCGCGAAGATCAGGGCCTGGCGTGCGGCAGGCGACAAGATCGCACTGGTGCCCACCATGGGTGCTCTTCATGCCGGGCATCTTTCGCTCGTCTCGATCGGCAAGCGCCGGGCGCACCGGGTTGTGACCAGCATCTTCGTGAACCCGAAGCAGTTCGGCGCCAACGAGGATCTGGATCGTTACCCCCGGCAGGAGGCGCATGACGCCGAGCTGCTGCGGCGGGCGGGTTGCGACCTGTTGTTCCTGCCGCCTGTCGATGCCGTCTATCCACAGGGCTATGCCACGACGGTGAGCGTGAGCGGGCTGGACCGGCCGATGGAGGGGGCCTCGCGCCCCGGCCATTTCGACGGCGTGGCGACCGTGGTGACCAAGCTGCTGCTGATGGCCTTCCCCGATGTCGCCGTGTTCGGGGAGAAGGACTGGCAGCAGCTCGCGATCATCCGCAGGCTGGCGATCGACCTGAACATCCCGGCAGAGATCGTGGGCGCCCCCATCCTGCGCGAGACCGACGGCCTGGCGATGAGTTCGCGCAACGCCTATCTGAACCCGCAGCAGCGCTCCGTCGCGGGGGCACTGTTCCACACCCTGCAGGCCGCCGGCAGCACCATCAGCGGCGGCGCTGCGGTGCCGGACACGTTGTCCGCCGCGCGCGCGGGCCTCGAATCGGCCGGGTTCCGGGTGGATTATCTGCTGCTGGCCGATGAAGCCTCTCTTCAGCCGGTGAACGGGGCGTTGCCCGGCGCGCGGCTGTTTGTGGCGGCGCGGCTGGGCGCCACCCGGCTGATCGACAACCTGCCGGTGCTGCCGCGATGAGCGCCTTTCCCTTCGAGATCGTCGATGTGTTCACCGCGCACGCGCGGGCCGGGAACCAGCTGGCGGTGGTGACGGACGCGCGCGGGCTGGACACGGCGGCGATGCAGTCCATCGCGCGCGAGTTCAATTTCGCCGAGACCAGCTTCATCCTGCCGCCCGCCGATCCGGCGAACGATGCGCATGTGCGCATCTTCACGCCGGAGGAAGAGATGCCGTTCGCCGGGCACCCCAATGTGGGCACCGCGTTCGTGGCAGCGCGACTGGGGGCGTTGTTCGGCAAGAGCGTGGGAGACCGGCTGCGCTTCGAGGAGGCGGCCGGGCTGGTTTTGCTGGACGTGATCCGCGACGGCGGTGCGGTGACGGGGGCCTGGTGCCGGGCGCCGCGTGCGCTGGCGGTGGGGGCGGCGGTGCCGCCTTCGGTGGTGGCGGAGCTGGCCGGCATTTCCGAGGCTGACATCCTGCACGGGCGCTTCAGCCCCAAATTCGCCTCTGTGGGGGCGGAGTTCCTGTTCGCGGAAGTGACGGCGGATGCGCTGGAGCGGGCGCGCCCGATCAGCGACGCCTTTGCCCGACATGAAGGCAAGGTGGGGCAATCGGCGGGGATGCTGGGGCTGCACCTGCATGTGCGCGATTCCAACGATCCGGCGCGGGTGGATGCGCGGATGTTCGCGCCGCTGTCCGGCGTGGCGGAGGACCCGGCGACCGGGAGTGCCGCTGCCGCGCTGGGGGCGTTCCTGAACAGCCTGCGGCCTGCGGAGACACGCTTCACCCTTTCGCAGGGGCGGCATATCGGCCGCCCGTCCGAGATACTGGCCGAGGTTCGAGACGACGGGGTTTGGATCGGCGGCCCCTGCGCGGCGTTCGCGAGAGGTGAGTTCATGGGTGAGTTTCAGGCATGAGCCTGGCCGATGCCCGCGCGAGGGCGGAGGCCCATTCGCCCTTCCTGCGCGGGCTGATCCGGCGGGAGGGCGAACTGCTGGAGCGGATGCAGGCCGAGGGCTTCGATGCGGCGCTGGGCGCGGCGCTGGCGCGGCTGGACCCGGCACGGCCCTTCCCCTCTGTGCGCGAGGCGCGCGGCGGCGTGGCGTTGACGGTGGCGCTGGCCGATCTGGCGGGGGCCTGGCGGTTGGAGCAGGTGACGGGCGCGCTGACCGACTTCGCCGACACCGCGCTGCAGTTCGCGATTGACGCCGCCTTCGCCGAGCGGGAGCAGGAACCGGCGGGGCTGGTGGCGCTGGCGCTGGGCAAGATGGGCAGCTTCGAGCTGAACTATTCATCCGACATCGACCTGATCTTCCTGCACGACCCCGAAGCCCTGCCGCACCGCGCTGGCGAAGACCCGACCGAGGCCGCCGTACGGCTGGTGCGGCGGGTGAGCAGCCTACTGAGCGAGCGCACCGGCGACGGCTATGCCCTGCGCGTGGACCTGAGGCTGCGGCCGGACCCGGATTCGACGCCCTCCTCTCTGCCGCTGGGGGCGGCGGAGCATTATTACCAGTCCCAGGCGCTGGCGTGGGAGCGGTCCGCCTTCATCCGGGCGCGGGCGGCAGCGGGTGACGTGGCCATGGGGCGGGAGTTTCTGAAGGCGATCTCGCCCTTCGTCTGGCGGCGCAGCCTGGATTATTCCGCGCTGGCGGAGATCCGCGATGTCTCCCACCAGATCCGCGACCATTTCGGCGAGGTGGAGAAGCTGGGGCCGGGGTTCGACCTGAAGCGCGGACGGGGCGGCATCCGCGAATGCGAATTCTATGCGCAGGTGCACCAGATGATCTTCGGCGGCCGCGATGTCGCGCTGCGCCGGGGCGCCACGCTGGATGCGCTGGCGGCGCTGGCATCTGCCGGGCGCATCGGTGCCGACGAGGCGGCGCTGTTGGCTGACGCCTATCGACATTTCCGCACCGTGGAGCATCGCATCCAGATGCTGGCGGACCAGCAGACCCATGCCGTGCCGAAGCAGGCCGCCGAGCGGGCGCAGGTGGCCGGGCTGATGGGCCTGCCCAACTGGCGCGCGGTGGAGGCGACGCTGGCGCCCCGGCTGAAGGCGGTTTCGAAACTGTATGACCGGCTGCTGGAAACCGGCGAGGGGCAGAGAGGCGCCCGGCTGCCGCAGCAGGCGAGCGAGATCGAGGCCTGGGGCGCGCGCGCGAAGGTGAAGGACGGCAAACTGCTGGCGACGCTGGTGGACGGCTGGCGGTCCGGGCGGCCGCGCTCCCTGCGGGCGCCTGAGGCGCTGCGGGCCTTCGAGACGGTGATCCCGGGGCTGGTGCAGCAGGTGGGCGCCGGGCGGACGGGGCGTGAGGCGCTGCTGCGGCTGGACCAGATGATCGCCGCCCTGCCCTCCGGCGTGCAGTTCTGGCGGCTGCTGGCGGCGCATCCGGCGCTGGCCAAGGTGGTGGGGCGGTTGCTGACGTCGACTCCGCTGCTGGCGGACGCGCTGGCGAAGCGGCCGAGCCTGCTGGACGTACTGTTGGAGCCCGCCAGCCCGCTGCCCGACTATGCCCATGCCGAGCATGAGCTGCGCGCGCTGTGCCGGGGGTTGCACGGCGAGGCGCTGCTGGACCGGGTGCGGATCTGGACGGCCGAGCGCCGCTTTGCGCTGGGCGTGCAGCTGATCGACGGCACCGTCAGCCCCGATGCCGCCAGCCGGGAACTGGCGCTGATCGCCGAGGCTGCCGTGGCGTTGCTGGCCGAGCAGGTGGCGGCCGAGTTCGCCGTGCGCCACGGCACCGTGCCGGGCGGGCGGCTGATCCCGCTGGCGCTGGGGCGCTTCGGCGGCGGGCAGCTGACGACGCAATCCGATCTGGACCTGATCTTCCTGTTTTCCGGCGATTATCAGGCGAAATCCGTAGGCGGGACGCCGCTGACGGCCAGTGCCTGGTTCAATCGACTGGTGCCGCGCGTGACGGCCGCGCTGACGGTGCCGACTGCTGCCGGGCCGCTCTATGAGGTGGACACGCGGTTGCGCCCCTCCGGTGCGGACGGGCTGCATGCCGCGAGCCTGGACAGTTTCGTGCAGTATCAGCGCGCGGACGCGGGCGTGTGGGAGCAGATGGCGCTGACGCGTGCCCGGCCGATCGCCTGCACCGAGGAGGATCGTGCCGGTGCTCAGGCCGCGATCGATGCGCTGGTGTCCGCCCCGCGCGACGCCGCCCATGTGAAGCGCGAGGCGCAGGAGATGCGGCGCCATATGGCGAAGCACAAGCCGCCTGCCGGCCCGTTCGACGTGAAGCTGATGAAGGGCGGGCTGGTCGATATCGAGTTCATCGTGGCGGTGCGGGCGCTGACATCGGGCAAGCCGGTGCCACCCGGGCTGGAACAGGCCGCACGGCTGTTGGCACCGGAACTGGTGGCGCCGGCCCGGCTGATGAATGCGATGCTGGTGATGCTGCGGCTGGTGCAGCCGCATGATGCCGCCGCCACGCCCGATTCCGCTGCCGGGGCACTGATCGCGCGCGCCTGCGGCCATGCGGGGATGGCGGCGCTGAAGGCCGATCTGGCGGACGCGCGCGCCACCGTGACCCGACTGTGGGCCGAAACCTTTCAGGGAGAGACGAAATGAGCATCGATGTGGGAAGCCCCGCGCCTGCCTTCACGCTGGAAACGGCGGACGGGCCGGTCAGCCTGTCGGATTATGCCGGGCAGAAATTGGTGCTGTATTTCTATCCCAAGGACGACACCTCCGGCTGCACCACCGAGGCGATCCAGTTTTCCGGGCTGCTGGCGCAGTTCAAGGCGGCCGGCACCAGCGTGCTGGGGGTTTCGAAGGATACGGTCGCCAAGCACCGCAAGTTCGCCGACAAGCATGCGCTGACGGTGGCGTTGGGATCGGACCCGGACGGCGCGGTGATCGAGGCTTATGGCTCTTGGATCGAAAAGACTCTGTATGGGCGGAAATATATGGGGATCGACCGCTCCACCTTCCTGATCGGGCCGGACGGGCGGATCGCTGCCATCTGGCGCAAGGTGAAGGTGGCGGGCCATGCGGACGCCGTGCTGAAGGCGGCGGAGGCGCTCTGACGGCGGCGATGGAGACGTTGCGCCAAGCTTGTGTGGCGGTGCTGCTGACCGCCGGGGCGGATGCCAAGGCGGACGCCGCGCGCAGGCTGTTCGCGCGCTGGATTGCCGGTGACATTATGTTTTCGGCGGATGGGCCTGAGGTGCCGGACCGGCCCGCCCGCCCTGCCCGGCCCGAGTTGCTGCCGCCCGCCGCCATGCCCCGGCGCAAGCGGGCCGGATCGCCGGCGATGCGCTTCGCCCTGCTGCACGCGCTGGCGCATATCGAGTTCAACGCCATCGACCTCGCCGTCGATATCGTGGCGCGCTGGGGCGGCGCCATGCCGCGCGCCTTCACCGACGACTGGCTGCGCATCGCGGACGAGGAAGCGCAGCATTTCGCGGCTGTGCAGGGGCTGCTGCGGGACGGGGGCGGCGAATATGGCGACCTGCCCGCGCATGACGGCTTGTGGGAGGCGGCGCAGCTGACGGCGGATGATCTGGCGGCGCGGCTGGCTCTGGTGCCGCAGGTGCTGGAAGCGCGCGGGTTGGACGTGACGCCAGCCATGATAGAGCGCTTCGAGGAGATGGAGGACACGGCGGCGGCGGCCGTGCTGCGGCGCATCCTGACGGACGAGATCGGCCATGTGGCGGCCGGGAATCGCTGGTTCCGGGAGATTTGTGCCGAATCAGTGACAGAACCCTCGGCCCGGTTCCGCGCGCTCGTGACCCGGCTGTTCCGGGGTGCTGTTAAGCCACCGTTCAACGACTCGGCGCGTCGACAAGCCGGTTTGACGACGGAATGGTATACGGAGCTTGGCGCCGCCACCCCGGTCTCTAAACGGTAACCATCCGTTGACGTTCAGGCCTTCAACCGCCCGGCAGAGACGGAACCGGAAGTCGAACTTGAACTGAAGCCAGAACGGGCGAATGCCGCAAAGGTTTCGCGGGTCACGCGCGAGGGGTCAAAAAAGGAAGCCAATGCAGAAAGTTGTGAATCGTGCCACAGAGCGCGCCGCAGCTTCGTTGCGCTCGCTTCTTCCCGAACGACGGATCCTCATCGAAACCCAAGAGGGGCACCGTCCGATCACAATCGGGACGCACGCACAGCTCATGGGACTTGGCACTGCTGCAATGATCGCCGGGTGGATGGCCGTTTCCACCGTGAATGGAGTGGCCGCCGATCAGGCCGCCGACAGCCAGGCACAAGCCGATCTGGCCCGGATGGCCGCCCAGGTTCAGGCCCTGAAGGCCGACACCGCCGCCCTGAAGGGCACCGTTGCCACCACAGCCGAGCGGATCGAAGCCCGCCAGCAATTTCTGGACGCGCTGCTGACGGGCAAGGCCCGCGGTGACGCGCTCGCCGACCTTCTCCCGCGCAACACCCGCAAGGTTTCCGCCGATGTGGCGGCTGCCGCCGGCGTGCTCGCCCCCTTCGCCGCGCTGGAGCAGAAGCAGCTCGCGCTGGTCGACAAGGCGGCTGCCACCGCAGAAACCCGTCTGAAAGACGCCGAGGCGCTGATCGGCAAGCTGGGGCTGAGCCCCGGCCGCTTCATCGCCCAATCCTCCGGCCGCTTCGCCCGCACCGGCCTGGGCGGCCCGTTCGTGCCCGCCGGGGACATGGTTGGCGGCACCGATCCGCGCTTCACCGAACTGTTCGTGAACTGGCAGCGGGTGGAGCAGATGGAAGAAGCGATGGTGTCGCTGCCCTCCTTCATCCCGGCCAAGAGCTACACGCTGACCTCCAGCTATGGCGTCCGTTACGACCCGTTCAACGGCCGCGCGGCGCAGCACGCCGGGCTGGACATGGCGGGTTCCACGGGCGAACCCATCTATGCGGCCGCTGCCGGCCGCGTGGTGCGCGCCGAGCGCTTCGGCGGTTATGGCCTGGCGGTGGACATCGACCATGGCCGGGGCATCCTGACCCGCTACGGCCACCTTTCGAAGATCAACGTGAACGTCGGTGACCGCGTGAGCATCGGGCAGGTGATCGGCGGCATGGGCTCCACCGGCCGCTCCACCGGCACCCACCTGCACTATGAAGTGCGGATCGACGGCCAGCCGGTAAATCCGCGCCCGTTCCTGGAAGCCTCGCGCTATCTGCTGGCCTATCACAGCGAGAAAGCCGGGCCGGAGCTGAGCTCGGCCCAATAAACGCCAGTCAAGCCGGCCCTGCCCTTGCGGCAATGGCCTGACAGGCTTACTTCGAAGGCCATGGCTGATATCTCGCTCACCACTGCCGCTGCTGCCCGTGTGGCGGCGATCGCCGCGCGGCAGGGCCGCGCTGCGCCGCGGTTGAGGCTGTCTGTCGATGGCGGCGGCTGCGCCGGCTTCCAGTATCGCTTCGAACTGGCGGACGGCGCCGAAGCCGACGATGTGGAAGTCACCACCGACGGCGTCGGCCTGCTGGTGGACAGCATGAGCCTGCCGCTGGTCGAAGGCTCTGTGGTGGATTTTGTTGAGAATCTGGGCGGCGCTGCCTTTCAGGTGCGCAACCCCAATGCCGCGTCCAACTGCGGCTGCGGCACGTCCTTCTCCGTCTGATCCCCCCCATGACGCTATCCAGATGAGATTTGCCACCTTCAATGTGAACGGTATCGGCGCCCGACTGCCGCGCCTGCTGGAATGGCTGGAGAGCGCGAAGCCTGACGTGGTTGGGTTGCAGGAAATCAAGACCGAGACGGCCAAGTTCCCAACCGAAGCCATCGCGGCGGCGGGATATCAATCGTTGATACATGGCCAGAAGGGCTTCAACGGCGTCGCCATCCTGTCCCGCCTGCCGATGGAGGAGGTGCAGCGCACGCTTCCGGGCAACGAGGAGGATGTGCAGTCGCGCTGGATCGAGGCGCGGGTGGAGGGCGTGCATTTCGCCTGTCTTTATCTGCCCAACGGCAACCCGGTGCCCGGCCCTAAGTTCGAGTATAAGCTGAGCTGGATGGACCGGCTGGCTGCGCGCGCGGCCGAATTGTGGGCGACCGAGACGCCTGTCATTCTGGCCGGCGACTGGAATGTCTGCCCCACCGATCTCGATCTTGCCCGGCCCGACATGATGGCAGGCGACGCGCTGGTGCAGCCCGAATCCCGCGCCCGTTTCCGCACACTGGAGGCAGCCGGCTGGACGGACGCCATCCGTGCCCAGCGGCCCCATGCGCCATGCTATAGCTATTGGGACTATCAGGCGGGCGCCTGGGCCAAAAACTGGGGCCTCCGCATCGACCATCTGATGCTGTCACCCGCCGCTGCCGACCGCATGCGGGATTGCGGTATAGATCGAGACGTACGCGGGGAGGAACGCGCCAGCGACCATGTGCCTGTGTGGGTGGAACTGGCCTAGGGCAATAGCCGAGAATCAGGTCGCGACTGCCCAATCTCCGGCCTTGGCATTCGGGAGGGAGATAACGTCCCCGCCCAATGAACCGTTCGAGATGCAGCGGACCTGCCCGGGGGAATTGCCCGTTGCAGATATCCGATTTGCGACAAACGACATGGATGACACCGGCGGACACACGCAGTGCCCGCAATTATCGACTGGCGCATTCTGGATTTCTGGTGGAAAAATTCGGTGACGGTGGCGTCCGCAGGGTCGGAAATCGGACGCCACCGTCACCTCCGTCATGCCCGGGGGAGGGCCCGGACGTGCCGTGACTGGGTGGCAGGGTGAGCTTCGCGGGCTTTCGGCCGCTCCGTTCACCGCCTTGACACCGTTATGAGACACAGGTGCCAAACTGAACAATCTAGGATGATTGATATACCAACAGTTGATATGCCCCCATCCTTTTAAATCAATACGTTAGCCGCTACTTCAACCCACATTCACTGAAGCTGAGGAAGCCCTTACGACCGATCACCAGATGATCGACCAGCGCAACATCAATGGCTTCCAGCGCTTTTCGTACCTTGCGAGTCACCTGGATATCCTCTGGCGAGGGGGTGGGGTCGCCCGATGGGTGATTGTGGATGAGCACCACGGCGGAGGCCGAGAGCTCCAGACACCGGCGGGCGATTTCGCGCGGGTAGATGTGCGCGACATGCACGGTGCCTGTGCCCATCACCTCAATCCGAATCAGCTTGCGGCCGGCATCCAGGAACGCCACGCGGACCTGCTCCACCGTGAGGTGGGCCATTTCCGAGAACATGGCTTCAGCCAGCGCGAGGCCGCCTTCCACCGGCAATCGATCCTGCGCGCCCCGTTCCAGCACGACGCTGATGGTTTCGCGGATCAGGTTCAGGATGGCGATCCCGTTGGAATCCGCGCCTAGCTGCCGCAACCGTTCCTCGCTGGTGGTCAGCACTGAGCCGAGAGAGCCCTGCTCCTCGATCAATCGTTCCGCCAGCCGAGGGGTGGATTGCCCCGCCGCCAGCAGCCGCATCAGCAGCCAACGGTCACGCGGCTGTTGCTGGGAGGCGGCCCGAAGGCTGCCGGTGCCCGGCGGCGCGAGCTGGAGCGCATTAGCCATTGCCATGGCGCATCCTTCCCTCATGCCAGGTTCCCAGAAGCAGTGCGCCCAATACCGGGAAGGTCCAGATCGCCAGTGCATCGGCATAAGCGGCCGGCAGCATGGTTGGCGACTTGGCAGCAGCCAGATGTACGGCGACCGCGCAGAGTTGGAAGCCAGCCGCCCAGATCGGCCAGAACGACCTGGACATCAACGCAATGCCGAGCAGAGCCGCGAACAGCCCGATATCAATAAACACGACTGTCATTTCCGGCGATGTATAGCGATGGGATTGGAGGAAGATGGATGCGAGGGCGGCTGCCAGCAGAGCCATTGCCGCCAGCCGCTCGTCACGCCCACCCTTCCACCAAGCCAAAATGATCGATGTGATCGTGCCGATAGCAAAGAGCATGAAAAGCAAATTCATGGACATGCCCTTTCTACGACAGATCGAACGCTCATTCTCAAGGCCATCTCAAAGATTCCAGTTCAGACTCAGGCGGCCTGCACAGGGCGGAGTTGAGCTTGATTTGGATAAGCGGGCTTATATGGGTCCACGCCGTAACCCAGCGGGCCGATGTGGAACTGGTCGCGCACTTCGGCCAGCGCATCATGGGCGCGGACCATCGCTTCACGGGCCTGATTCAGCATCGTCATCGCGTTGATCGCTTGCGCCAGCGCATCCTGACCGACACAGGCTGCGAATTTCGCTTCCTGACGTGCGGCGGGCATCATGGCGACGAAGTTCGCAACCTGGGTGAGAGCCGAATCAATGGCATCTTCCGAAGCATAGAGCGAACGGGCGACGTTGAGGGCGACTTCCTTGCGATGCTTGGGCATAATTTTTCTCCTGCCATCGCCGCGCGTCGCGGGATGGTCCATTGGGCCAGGGAGGAAGGTTGTTCAGGATCGAAGGAGCGAAAGTGCTTCGATACCTGTCAGGAACACTCCGAATGCCAGCATCGCCAGGATCGTCACAACCAGGATGCCGACAACTCGTTGGGAGGGGCTCAGGTCATTTGAGCCTCCCCAGAGCCGGAGCGCGGGCTGACGCAGCGGGAGCCCATGCGGGGAGACGGATGTCCACACCGCACTGTCTGAAACGACATTTGCGACCGGTTGCGCAGTTGCCTGAACGGCGGCTGCGGCCGGACCTGCAATCCCCGGATGAAGGGGTGCCGATTCGAGGGGTTCGTCGTCTGCATCATGGCCAGGAGTTTCCGGCTCCGGCAGCTGTGTCACAATCCGCGACGATTGATATGCGAATGGCTGATAGTCCTCAGCCTGCATCGCCGCACGGTAAATGATGGCCGCTTCCCTGCGGCTGGAGACGCCCAATGTCTGGATCGCGCCACGCAGGCGCGCATCCACGGTGTGTCGGGAAATTCCGAGCTGTCGTGCAATTTCCTTGGAGGTCGCATGGTCGTCGACCAGGTCAAGGCATTCGCGCTGCCCTGCCGTCAGCCGGGCGACCCGGGCTGCGAGATCCACGTCTGCCATGCGTGAAGACGCCACTGCGACGATCCTGCCAGAAAGTTTCCCCAACACGAATCGAATCGCAAAGGATTGTCACCTTCGCGGTCCGGCGGGTTCGATACCACGTTCTCGCCGTTGGGCCATAGTTTCGTTAACCCAACTGGGTCCTTTTCGGCCGAATCGGGTCAGAGGCTGTTTAGGGATCGACCGGCTGAGGGGCAGCGAGGGATTTTTTCGGGCCAGACAGGAGCAGGAACCGCCGCGATGCCGAAGCATCGGTGCACGTTTCTGCGGCGCAGCCAGCGCGAAAGACCCGCAGAACCGACCCGGGCAGTCCCCGAACACTCTCTCAGAGCTGTGATTCGTAGACGCGGTAGGTCTTGGCGATTCGCGCCTCGATGGCTTCGGCGATGGAGATCATCGGCCCGTTGTCATCCAGGATCCAGCCGATCTCGGCCCATTTCGCGCCATGCTTGCCCACGCCCGTGCGCCGCACATATTCGATCATCATGAACGCCAGCAGGGAGGCCGTGCGCGTGGCCTGCAATTTCGTGCGCACACCCATCAGCGGAACGCGGAAGAAATCCACCTGCGGATTGCGCAGCCGCCACAGCAGCTTTGCCCAGCCGAAGGGCAGCAACCGGCCATCCAGATCGCGGGTGAGTTCGTTGATATCCGGCAGCGACATCATGAATGCGACCGGCTCGCCGTCATATTCCGCGATCAGCACCTGATGCGGCAGCACGATGGGCTTCAGCTTCTTGCCGACATGCTCGACCTCGGCATCGGTCAGCGGCACGAATCCCCAGTTGTTGCCCCAGGCTTCGTTGAGGATGTCGAGGATGATCCGCGCTTCCGAATCGAACTTCTTCAGGTCGACCGGGCGGATGTTGATTCGCTTGTTCTTCTCGCCGGCGGCGACGATTCGATTCACGACCTCGGGAAAGCCGTCTGTGACGGGCACGTTCCAGGCGAACAGATCCTTCACGCCCGTGTAGCCGGCCGCGAGCACATGCTTTTCATACCAGGGCAGATGATGGCCCATCATCACCTTGGGCGGGGTATCGAAGCCGTCCACCAGCAGGCCGGGCTCATCCCAGATGGAAATGCTGATCGGGCCTTGCGCCTGCGTCATGCCCTGCTTGCGCAGCCAGTCTTCCGCGGTGCGGATCAGCGCTGAGGCGACTTCGGCATCGTCGATGGTTTCGAAAAGGCCCCATTGGCCGAGCCCGGGTCGACGTTCCTGCACCAGACCGCAGACCTGCGCGGAGATGCGGCCGACCACCTTACCGTCGCGCCGGGCAAGGAAGAAGGCAGCGCGGCCGTGCAGGAACCAGGGGTTGCGCCGCGGCCCCGAGATCAGGGCGTGGACTTCATCCTTCAGCGGCGGGCGCCAGTTCGGGTCGTTCGCATAGAGCGGCCAGACCATGTCCACGAATGTGGCCCGGTCGGCCCTCGAGCCGACCGGCGTGATCTCGAGCGTCACCTTATGCGGCGTCCTGCCGGGACTTTTCGTTCACATTGGCGGCCGCGCGCTGGCGAGGATGGCCCTTGGCCACGCCGCCAGACATTCGGGACACCCAGGGAAAGGATTTCGCAACTTCGTCAGTGTAGCCCAAGTTGAACACCGTTTCGGACTTCGCCGGGCGCTCGTCCCGCTCATAATAGGTACCGAACAGGCGATCGGGCCAGAAGCTGGTGATCCCGAAATTGCCATGCTCGTCGTGGAAATGATGCTCCATATGGCGCTTCTTCATCACCACCAGCAGCGGATGCTTCGGCTTATAGCTGAGATGCTGAATGCAGTGGAAGAATTCATAGGCGGCTGTCACGATCAGACCAGTGGCGAAGCCGATGGCGGCGCCGCCGGTGCCACCCATCAGCCAGCCGACCGGAATGGTGGCGAGAGCGATGGTGGGCAGCGTTGTGTAGAGCGCGCCGAACAGCACTTCGAGATGGTTGGGATCCTGATGATGATCATAATGGATCCGCTTCCACACCTTGGCGGTGAGAGGCGATTTGTACATCCACTGGCTGTGCAGCACATACCGATGCAGCAGATACCAGATCATCGGATAGGCGATGATCGTGAACAGGGCCGGGCCGATCCCGCCCAACAGGCTGGTCGGCGGGCTCCAGATGGCCACGCCGATGGAAACGGCGGCCAGCAACAAATAGGCCTGGATCGCGTAATATTGGAAGTAGGCGACGACGAGGTCCCTCAGCGTCATCCGATCCAGATAGTGGGCGCGGTTCCAGATGCCGGCGCGATTGCTATGATCTGCGAACAAGAGTCTGCTCCGTTAACGACTTGCCTGCCATCTAGGCAGCCATTGCGGCAAATGTGGGACCGGCTGTGGCCGAAGCAAGGCGCAGGCACGATGAGACAATCTGCCCATGGGACGAGCCGCCGCCAGGGCGCGCCGCCTCTCACTCCTCGGTGCGGACCAGCACGCTTTCGCCTACCAGCAGGAACAGGAGGAAAGGCGCCCAGGCGGCCGCCCAGGGCGGATAGGTGCCGAAATCCGCCATCGCCATGGCGAAATTGTCGGCCACGAAGAAGGCGAAGCCCAACGCCAGACCGGCGACGGCACGGATGAACAGCTTGCCGGAGCGCGCCAGCCCGAAGGCGGCGACCGCCCCCAGCAGCGGCATCAGCACGGCGGACAGCGGGCCCGAAATCTTGTGGTTCAGCTTCGCCACCAGCTGATCGGTCGGTTTCCCCGCCTCTTTCAGCGCCGCGATGGCCGGGACCAGATCCCAGATGGGCAGATGGTCTGCGTTCACGCCCTGCGTGGTGAATTGCTGTGGCGTGGCGGGCGAGATGATGTCCTGCGTGGGGAGCGTCTGCAGGCGACCAGTCTGCACATCGAAGCGGCGCACCATGTTCAGTGTCCAGCCGCGCGCATTGGGGGTCGCCTCCTCGGCGCGCACGATTTCCACCAGCTGGTCGGCTTCGCGATTGTAGACCGTCACATCCTTCAGCAGCGTGGCATCGCCCTGCCCCTCCGCGCCGGCCGCGTGCCACAGATCGTCTCCGGCGCGGACCCAGATTTCGCGCCCCGTGCGGTTTTCCGGCGCGAGCGGGCGATATTCATTCGCCTTCCAGCGATCATATTCGGCGTTGGCGCGCACCAACACCCGCTCGTTGAAGGCGAAATTCAGGATGGCGATGGCGAAGCCCGCCACCATCAGCGGCGCCAGGATCTGGTGCGCGCTGATGCCAGCCGCCTTGAAGATGGTGATCTCGCTGTTCTGGTTCAGCGTCATGAACGTCAGCAGCGTCGCCAGCAGCACCGAGAAGGGCAGGAACAGCGCGATGATCTGCGGCATGCGGATGCTCACATACTTCCACAGCTCTGCCTCGCCATTGCCCGGCACCGCCAGGATGCGGGCGGATTCGCCCAGCAGATCCAGCGTCATCAGGATCAGCGCCAGCCCCGCCAGAAAGGCGAATGTGCGCATCAGGAACATCTTCGCAGTGTAGAAGGCGAGCGTGCGCGAAGGGAACATGCGGCTGAACATCAGCTCTGCGCCTGCGGTTCGGGTTCGTCAGGCACCAGCCCGATCTTGGCGGCAGGCTTGCGCAGACCCTTGAACAGGCCGCCGATCTTCTTGAACAACCGGTCCAGCGCGCCGATGGGCTGGCCGCCGGGCTTGTGCGCCAGCACATGATAGAACCAGACGCACAAGGCCGTGAACAGCGCGAAGGGAATCCATTGCGCCAGCATCGGATCGACCCGGCCGATCGCGCCCATGCGCTCACCATATTCGGAAACCTTGTGGTAGGTCACCAGGATCACCACCGACAGGAACACCCCGATCGCGGAGGTGGAGCGCTTGGGCGGAACCGCCAGCGCCACGGCCAGCAGCGGCAGCACGAACATTACCACCCATTGCACGGTGCGGCGGTGGAAGGCGGCGGATGCCTTGCGCTGCTCCTCCGGGGAGGTGTTGGGATCGCGCATCTTCGTCCACAGTTCGGGCACGGTGGCTTCCAGATCCTCCAGCCCGCGCGAGCGGAAATTCTCCATCGCGGGCAGGTTCACCGGCAGGTCGTGCTGCACGAAGGTGAGCACGCGCGGGATCGGCGTGTTGGGGGCATCATGCACAAGCGTGCCCGTCTTCAGCCGCAGGATGATGACGTCAGGATCGTCGGTGACGAGGAATTGTCCGCGCGCAGCCGACACGGCGAGCGAGCGGCCGTCGGCCTGCGCCGCGCGCACGAACACACCGCGAAGGTCTGCCCCCTGATCGAAGCTCTGCTCCACCCGGAGCGTGGTGCGCTCGGCGATGCGGGTGAATTCGCCCACCTTGATGGAGGCGCCGAGCGCGCCCGAACGAAGCTCGAAGCGCAGGCCTTCATAAGCGTAGCGCGAATAGGGTTGCAGGAAGCCGACGATACCGAAATTCACCAGCGCGAACAGCGCGGCCAGGATGTAGGGCACGCGCAGCATGCGGCCATAGCCGACGCCGACTGAGTTCAGCGCATCCAGTTCGGAGGACAGCGCGAGCCGGCGGAACCCCAGCAGGATGCCCAGCGTCACGCCGATGGGAATGCCCAGCGACAGATATTCCGGGATCAGGTTGCCCAGCATCCGCCACACGACAGAGACCGGTCCCCCCTCGTTCACCACGAAGTCGAACAGGTTCAGCATTTTTTCCAGCAGCAGCAGCATAGCCGCGATCACCAGCGTGCCGATCAGGGGCACGATGATGAGCCGGAACAGATAGCGGTCGACCGCGGTCAGCATTGTGAAGCGCCCTTAGCAGCAGCTTTGCCGGTTGGCCAAGGCTGCTTCCGATATCGGCGCATCCGGGCTAGCAGGGCGCCATGTCGACGCTGCTCGCCCTTGCCGCCGCCACGGTTTTCGGAACCGCTGCTGCCTGCGAACCCGGCGCAGGCGGAACCGCCGCGCTGGTCACGGTGCACGGCTTCAAGGACCGCGAAGGCCAGCTGAGGATCGTCATCTATCCGGCGAACGATGCGGATTTCCTGGCAGGCGGCCGTTATGTGCAGCGGATCGACGTGCCGCTGACGCCGGCCGGCGACATGACGGTGTGCGCGCCGGTGCCCGCCGCCGGAGAGCTTATCGTCGTCGCGCTTCACGACCGGGACCGCAATGGCAAGTTCAGCGCCTTCCGCGACGGTGTGGGATTCTCCCGCAATCCGAAGCTGGGCCTTTCCAAGCCGAAGATTGCCGCCGTTGCGGTGCAGCTGGACGGGGTGACGCCGATGCGCATCGAGCTCAACTATCTGCAGGGGCTGACGGTAGCGCCCGTGCGAGCGCGACAAACTCGCTGACGGACAGCGTTTCTGCCCGCCGTGTGGGGTCGATCCCCAGCTGCTCCAGCGCGTCGAGACCCCCTGGCAGCGATTTCAGGCTCTGCCGCAGCATCTTTCGGCGCTGACCGAAAGCGGCCGCCGTCACCCGTTCCAGCAGCGCCACCGGCACATCCGGCTGTGCAGCACGGGGGATCAGCCGCACCACCGCGCTGTCCACCTTGGGCGGCGGAGTGAAGGCGCGGGCCGGCAGGATGGTCTCGATCCGCACCTCGGCCCGATGCTGGGCCAGCACCGACAGACGGCCATAGGCGCCGGTGCCCGGCGGGGCGACGATGCGATCCGCCACCTCTTTCTGGAACATCAGCGTGGCTGACGCCCACCAGCCGGGCCACGGCGTCTGGGTGAGCCAGCCGGTGAGCAGTGGCGTGCCGATGTTGTAAGGCAGGTTCGCCGCGATATGGGCGCCCTCCCCTGCCAGTTCGCGCGGGTTCACCGCCATGGCGTCGCCATGGATCAGGGTGAGCGCGCCATCGCTGGCGGCCACCAGCCGTTCCAGGATGGGGAGCGCTCGCTGGTCCCGCTCGACCGCGATCACCTGAGCGCCGGTCTTCAGCAGAGCGCGGGTGAGGCCGCCGGGTCCGGGGCCGACTTCATACACCCGGTCCCCGGGCTTCAGCCCGATGGAGCGGACGATGCGGTCCAGCAGATTGAGATCGAGCAGGAAATTCTGCCCCAGCGCCTTGTCCGCGCGCAACCCGGCAGCGGCAATCTCGTCCCGCAGCGGGGGCAGCGCCGCGATCCGTGCAGCGATATCCGAAACCGGGCCGCCAGCCGGCGGCGGGGCCTCGCTCAAGCCGCTGCTTCCAGCTGCCGGGCGCGGGCGCATTGCCCGGCCAGCGCGATGGCCGCGATCATGGCGCGCGGGTTGGCCGCCCCACGCCCCGCGATGCCGAAGGCAGTGCCATGATCCGGCGAGGTGCGCAGCAGGGGCAGCCCCAGCGTCATGTTCACACCGCTGTCGAAATACAATGTCTTCAACGGGATGAGCGCCTGATCATGATACATGCAGATAGCGGCGTCATAACCGGCGCGGGCCGCTGAATGGAACATCGTATCCGGGGACCAGGGGCCCGACACGTCCAGCCCCTCGTCGCGTAGCTGGGCAATGGCGGGCTTGATGATGTCCACCTCTTCCCGGCCCATGGCTCCGCCCTCCCCCGCATGCGGGTTCAGTCCGG
This sequence comes from Sphingomonas sp., assembly GCA_003248865.1. Classification (GTDB taxonomy): domain Bacteria; phylum Pseudomonadota; class Alphaproteobacteria; order Sphingomonadales; family Sphingomonadaceae; genus Sandaracinobacteroides. The sequence continues at coordinate 176,627 of QFPK01000002.1, read as the reverse complement.
CAACCGCCAGCCGGGGCTTCGCGATGCCGAAATCGCGCACCAGTCCGCGCGCCACCGTGCGTGCGCGGGAGATGATCAGCTCCGCCGTCAACACGTCGGGCACGCTGGCCAGCGGGCGGTGAATGGTGACAGGCACGGTGCGCAAATCGGGGCCCACCATCATCATCGCCACATTCTCCGCTGCGATTCCGCAGCGTTCGGCGACGAACTCGGTCTGCCCCGGATGGGCGAAGCCGATGGCATAGAGCTGCGCCTTGGCGACCGGGCCCGTGACCAGCCCCGACACCGCGTTGGAGCGTGCCAGCCCCACCGCCATCTCGAGCGAATCGAGCGCGCAGCGCGCGCCGGCCAGATTGGGATTGCCGGGCTCGATCTCTCCGGGGTCGTCCACCTGCAGCAGCGGGAGGCCCTGTTCGAAGCAGCTCATCGCCTCGGCCGGGTGGGAAATGGAGAGGATCGGGCCGTCCCACACGGCCTCCAGGCTGCGCCTGTCGCCGATGCAGAAAAACGGGGCCAGCCGGTGCGCCGAACGCACCGCCCAGGCCTTGGCGATCACTTCCGGGCCGATTCCGGCTGGGTCTCCCAAAGACACGGCAAGAGGGGACAGGGCAACGGGCGCTGCCGGCGTAAACTCCGAAGCAGCGCTGCTGGCAACCGTGCTGGTCATCTCAGCGGTAGTCGATGACGGCGTCGCGCCTGAGATCCCTCAGGTAGCGGCGGGCCGCGCTGTTCACGCGGCTGTCGTTCAACTGGCCATAGACCTGATCGAAGCTGGGAAGATTGGCATTGGCCGGCGGATCGTCGCGCCCACACAGCACCAGCACCCGAAGCCCGTCTTCAGCCGAACCGAAAGGCGGCGTCGCGGTGCCGATGGGCATCTGGCCCAAAATCTGCTGCAACTGCTGCGGCAAGTCGCCCATGCGCAGCTGATCGTTGGACACGATCTCCGCACCGATCGACCGCGCCACTTCCTCCGCCCTGCCGCAGCCGCCCATGTTGCGGGTGGCTTCCTGCATGCCGGCTGCCATCTTGCGGGCATTGGTTTCGCTGATGTCTGCCGGCAGGGCCAGCGTGAGCTGCTTCAGGCTGAGGATCGCGGCGGAGGGGTCTGCCGACAGCACCTGCCGCTTATCCACCAGCGCAATGACGGTCACGCCGCCCGGCACCGGCACCGGATCGGACACTCCGCCGCGCGGCAGCGCTGTGACAATGCTCTCAAGTGCAGGCGACAGCTGTTCGGCACGCACCCAGCCCAAATCGCCGCCGAGGGCAGCACTGGAGGCTTCGGAAAACTGACGGGCGTAGGCCACGAAGCTGGCGCCGCCGCGCACCTGTTCCACGATCCGGGCGGCATCGGCCATCACCTGCCCTTGCGTTTCCGGCGTGGCAGACAGGAAGATTTCGCCGACGCGGAACTCGTCCTTGCCCTTGGCCTCCTCCAGCTTGCGGATCACCGCCTGCACTTCATCATCGCCCACGTTGATGAAGGGTTCCACCTTGCGCCTGAGCAGGCGGTTCCAGGTGACTTCAGCGCGGATCTGCTGTTTGATCGAGGCTGGCGAGGAACCGTTCTCGCGCAGGAACTGCTCGAACGCCTCTTTCGACTGGCGGAAGTTCGCCGCAACCCGGGCATAGGCCTGCTCAACCTCTTCCTCGGGCACCGTCACTTCATTCTGCGCGGCTTCCTGGATCTGCAGCTTCTCGTCAATCAGGTTGCGCAGCACCTGCAGGCGCAGAACTTCCCGTTCTTCTGCCGAGACCCGCCCGCTGTTCGCGATCAGCACCAGTGCCAGCCGGTGATCGACATCGGTGTCGGTGATGATGTCGCCGTTCACGATAGCCGTCGCCTTGCGGACGTTCGGATCGAAGGAGCCGAACACGGTGACGTCGGGCAGCTGCAGCGCTGCGGCCGCTGCCTGCCGTTGCGACGCGGACTGGCCGCCGGACCCGGCCGGGGAGACCTGCGCATAAGATGCCAGCGGCACCGCTGTCAGCACCGCCGCCATGACGCAGCGATGCGTAATTTTCGGAAGACTCGTCATTCGGGCCGAACGATCCTGTTCAAACTATCCCTCGTGCCGCTCGCATAGACGAGCGGCCATCCTGGCGCCAGCAGATATGGCAGCGCGGCTGAACCGCGGCTGAAATGATCAAGCGGAACGCCTTCACCCGAGGTTGCGAAGTGCAAGCGTGAACAGGATGGTGTTGCCCTGCCGCGCATTGGGGTTGTCTATATAGTTGCGTTTCCAGGTCACGCCGAAATCGAAACATTCGTCGGTGTAACTGACCCCAAGTCGTGCCCGGATGGGTTGCCAGCCGTCGTTTGTCGTCAGTGAATCCTCGCCTGTGGATGTCAGGTCGACCACGGTCGAACCGAACACCGCCCAGTATTTGCCGAATGCCACGCGTGCACCGGCACGCACCTCCTCGTGATCGGGCAGGTCTTCCAGCGCGATGTTGCGATTGTATCTGAGATAGCCGATCGACAGGAAGGTGCGCCGGCTCCCGATTGCCACATCCGCCTCGTTGCGGCGGACGGCGAGATTGTCCTTGTCCAGACGGAGCCGCTGCGTCAGCTCGACATAGCGCCCGATACGGACGGAGGCACGGCCGACCACGTCCGACACCCGGCCGGACAGGCCGGTGCCTTCCGGGAACAGATCCATATTGTCGTCCAGCCGATAGCTCTGGCCGACCTGCGCCTGCACCGCGATGCCCGGTTTGGTCCAGCGCCAGTCCACGCCATAGGTTACGCGGGCGCCGCCTTCCCATCGATCATATCCGGGAAAGCGATTCAGCGAGAACAGGTTGGAATCCTCCAGATCGACCGCGCGGCTGTCCTCGTTGGGAATGCCCTCGTTCGCGGTGGAGGTGGAACCGACAAACTGCAGGCGTGGGGACAGCGTCTGCGTGCCGCCCAGGAAAGGCCCGGCGAACGGCCATTCCACATCGATCGCTGCCAACGGAATCAGCCGCGCCTTCCAACCGTCGCGCCCGGCATAGAAGGGATCGTCAGCCAACGCCGTATCGTTGGCGTTATAGACATCGCCGCGCACCAGCCCGGTAAAGGTAACACGCTGCCCCAGCGGGGTCAGGAAACTGCGATCCCATTGCGCCGAGGCCAGAGCCCGCACCATGGACTGGCCTTCGCGCCGGTAGAGGCCGAGGCTGTTCGCCTGCAGCATCACGCCGCCACCGAGAATTTTGTCCGGCAGACGCCAGCGGAAATCCACCAACGGGAGCGCAAAGGGCATGCGCGCATCATTGGCGCCGCTCGTCAGGTTCTGGAACGCCCAGCCGCTGACCGAAAAATAGCGTCCGGTCTCGAACCGCTCCAGCGCGTAGGTGCTGCGCAGCCGGTTATCCAGGCTGATCTGGTAACGGCCCAGGAAGTTGTCATCGTTCGTCAGGCGGCTTGAAAAACTGGAACGCCAGCCGTCGCCATGCTCGATCTGGCCGCGCGCGTCGATGGCGCCGCGCAGACGGGCATGTGTATCAATGATGTTCCCCGTCAGCGGATCTTCGGCAGCGCCCTTGGCATAGGTGCCCATCACGCCGATCTGGATCGGGCCGCCAGCGAACAATTGGCGATACTGCGCCTCCACCATGGGCACCACATTGGTGTAGACATGGGTAGTTGCAGTGAAATCCTTGTTGGGTGCGATAGACCAGTAATAGGGGATGCGCAGTTCGCCGCCGAGTTCGCGGGTAAAGCGCACGTCCGGCGAGAGCAGGCCCGACTGGTTGCGGTCGAAACCGTCAGGATGGGAGAGGCGCGGCAGCGCCACCACCGGCACACCGAACATCTCAAGCCGGGCACCGGTGTAGAACACCCGACCGCGCGCCGGATCATGCACCACCTTCACCGCCTTCAGCTGCCACACCGGCTCGCGCGGGCATCCGGCATCGTCCACCACCGCGCAGGGCGAATAGACCGCACGGTTCAGCGTCGAGAGGCCGTTTTCCCGCTTGCCGTCCTTCGCGGCGAGCCTGCTTCCGTCGGCCAAAATCAGCAGCACATTGTCCACCAAGCCGTCGCGCAGGCTTTCGGTCAGCTCGAAACCGTCAGCGACCGCCGTGACCCCGTCGCCATCGACGGCGCGCACATTTCCATGGGCAGAAACCGTGCCGGTCTTGCGGTTGTAGACGACCTTGTCCGCCGTCAACTGCTGGCTGTCGCGGCTGACGAGCACATTGCCCTCTGCCGTGATGACATCCAGATTCTCGTCGTAGGACAGGGTGTCGGCCTGAAACTCCACCATGGGTTGCGCCAGCGCAGGCGCGGCGGCGGGCGGCCCGGGCTCCTGCGCGAGAACGGGCGCGGCAGAGGCAAGCAGCAGCGCCAGGGCGGACGCGGGAATGGAGGTTCGGCAAGACATGGCCATCGGCGGCTTTAGGGGCGGCCGCGCCGGGGTTCAAGCGGGGGTTTTGGCAGCCGCACCCGTGTCAGAACGGAATCACGCTGCCGCCCTTGGTGTATTTCAGATAGCCGACGTTCGCGCCCAGCCGCCAGCCGGCACCCAGCCGGATCGGCACCAGAATGATGTTGCCGCGCTGGTGGTAGTTCGCCGAGACGCCGCCGATCAGATAGGCCTTGCCCTCCACCGCCGGGAAGCGCTGGTAGAGTTCATCGGTGTCGTGGAGATTATAGACCAGCACGAAGCTGCGCGAGGCATCGCCGCCGACATCCGGCCCGATGGACGGGCCGGTCCAGTGCACCGGCCGCTCGCCCTCGATCTTGGAGAAGAGCTTGCCCTTGCCATAGCGCAGACCCACCACCAGTGCGCCGCCGCCTTCGCGGCCCACGATATAGGCGTTGGGCTTGCCCAGATCGGCGAAGATCTTCTGGATCACCATGGCGACGCCTTCGGTGGCTTCGCCGAAGGCACCGTCAGCCGCTGCCGTGATCTCGCCCATCTCATAGACGGCCGCCTGCGCGTCGCCCTTCAGGCTGCCGTCACTCGGCGGCGGTGCGGGCGCCGGCTGCTGCGGAAGGGGTGCTTCGGATTGCGCCCATGCGGCGGCCGGGAGTGCTGCAAGCAGCAGGGCCGGAGCGGCTGTGGCCATAGCGGCGGAGAACAGGCGGATCATCATGGCGCGAACCCTCGCATCTCTGGCTGAATCGTGGATGAATCAGCCCTCGGCCGCGACCGGGTTGCTTAGGATCGGGATGCCCGACACCTCCACTTCCACCACGTCTCCGGGCTTCAACCAACGCTGCGGATCGCGCTTTTCGCCCACCCCGCCGCAGGTACCGGTGGCGATCACATCGCCCTCGCGAAGCTCGGTGAAGGTGGAGATATAGTGGATCAGCGTTTCGGCATCGAACAGCATGAGCGAGATCGGGGTGTGCTGCAGCACCTCGCCGTTCACCCGCGTGGTGAGTTCGTGCGCCTTGTAATCGCCGAAGGCCTCGGCCGGGACGAGTTCGGGCCCGATCGCGCCGGACGAATCGAAATTCTTGCCCGGCGTGAACTGCGCCGTGTGGCGCTGCCAGTCGCGGATGGAGCCGTCCAGGAACGGGGTCCAGCCCGCCACGTGCGACAGCGCCGCTTCACGCGCGATGCGGCGGCCGGGCTTGCCGATCACCAGCGCCAGCTCACCCTCATAATCGAAGCGCACCGATTCCGGCGGCAGCAGCAGCGACTCGCCTGCGCGAACCAGGGAGAACGGCGTGCGCAGGAACAGCATCGGGTTGGGGCCGCTTTCGCCGCGCCCCATTTCCTCGCGGTGGGCGGCATAGTTCACGGCGGCACAGAAAATCCGGGCTTCGGGCTTCGGAAACCAGCTCATTCAATCGTCTCCCTGAGCATTGGCATTTACGTGAACGAACCCCTGTTCCAGCGGCACCAGCGCATCTGGCCTGCAACCCAGCGCCTGCACGAACGCCGGATCATCCACGAACAGACCCCCGGCATAGGCGCCATAGGCCGGAAGCACCAGCCGTTCGCCGGCGCGTGCCAGACAGCGCCGCGCCACCTGCCGCCCGCCGCGCAGTGGCACCCGCACCTTGGGGTGGAAATGGCCGCTGATCTCGGCCTCCATACTGCCGGGCAACGCCTCGTGCCGCAGCCAGATGTCGCGGATGCGGCATTCGGGCATCGCCGTGCCGCCCATGCCGGCGCCGCTGTCGCCATCATGATTGCCCGTGATCCACAGCCAGTCCGCCATCCCCAGCAGTCGCGCCAGCAGCGCGCGCGCCGGATCCGGCAGGCGATGGACGCCGCGCCGGTCGTGGAAACTGTCCCCCAGCGCCGCGATCCGGCGCGCACCCGTTCGTTCCACGGCCGCCAGCAGGCGCTTCAGCGTGTCCTGGCTGTCGTGCGGGGGGAGCAACCAGCCCTTCGCGGCGAAGGCCGAGCCTTTTTCCAGATGCAGGTCCGCGAGCAGCAGCGTCGCTTCTTCTTCCCAGAACAGCGCGCCGCAGGGCAGCGCGCGGAACCGGCTGCCGCCCAGTTCCAGCCGGGGCAGATCGGAGAGTGAGAACGAAAGGGAAACATCGCCCATGGCCGGGCTGTAGCGGGGCTGCGCCCGCGCTGCAATCAGAAGCGGACAGTCAAAAGCGAGTTGTCCAGCTCAGCTCGCCCTGCACCCAGGTGGGGTCGTAATCGGGCGTGTTGGGGCCGTTCTTCTGCAGCCGGGCGGATGCCTTCACATCGCCGAACCTGGTGGGCCAATTCACACCACCTTCCACCTGCACGATCTCCTCCCGGTTCTCCGAGATGCGGTAGACAGGGTAACTGTTCAGGTTCAGCACGATATGCCGCGCGGCCAGATTCCAGCGCCGGTTCTTCGGATCGGTCAGGGCCCAGTGCACCGTCATCGCCCGCGCATCGCCGTCCAGTGAATGGCCCACCGGTCGGCGGCCGTAGGTCCAGCCATCGTAATAGATGAAGTTGTTGTATAAAGAACCGGGATAAGCCTTGCTGCCCATCAGCCGCCCCAGGAATTTGGCCGCCTGGCTGTCGACATATTCAAAGCCGGCATCCAGCAAGGCGCCCTTCTCTCCGACAGGCCCGGAAATCCCGGCGCCGATCTGGCGGCCGAACTGTTCGATCAGGATATTGTCCGCATCCTCCGCCACGGTGGAGAAATGCAGTTTCAGGATTTGACCGGTGTTCCCGATGGGCCGCTTGTAGCTCATGTCGAAGCCAGCGAGCTGGTTGCCGGGTTCGTCCAGCGTTCCCGTGTTGTCGAAATCGCCGAAACCGATCAGCGCCTTGCCGATGGTTCGCACATCGCACGGGCGGCCGCTGCCGCATATCTGGATGCCCCGCACCAACCCGATCTCGAACCAGGGGGTGGGCTGGAACGCCAGGCGCATCCCGATCATCGCCGGATTATTCCAGTCCCGCTCTTCATCGGCCACGCCCACGAACATGTCGAAGGTGGTCGGCCCCAGCCAGCGCAGCACCGGGGCATCAATGTTGAACGGCTCCAGCCGGCGGAACCCCATGCGCGGGAACGGCCGGGCGCTGGTGGAAAACAGCATGGCGCCGTCCTGTCCGGCGCCCCACCAATTGTCCATCCAGCCGCCATAGAAGGCCCAGTTCCTGCCCACAGTCAGCACCACTTGGGTGGGATCGGGCGAAAAGCCATTCTTGTGCTGGGTGGCTTCCTGTCGGTCGGTGCCCTCGCTCTGCCAGGTCGCGCCCCACTGCACGAACAGCGCGCCGCGATCATGCGCGGCCGATACGCTGACGTCACCGGTGTTGCGCGCCACCCGATCGAAGGTGCGGACCAGCGCAGCGTCGTTGGTGACGGATGCGCGCACCTGATAGGTGGCGCGCTGGTTGTAATGGTCAGACAGCGCCGCGACGCGGTTCACCGCCATCAGCAGATGGGGCGGCAGTGCGCCATCCGCGCGCGCCCGTTCGATGCCGCGATCGATCTGCGCCCAGGGCAGCGGCCAGGCGTCCACCGGGCCCACGATATAGCCATGGGCGCGCAGCAGCTCGACATCGGTGCGGAAGCGCGCGTCGCCGGGTGCCGCCAGCGGCGCGGCGAGAGAAGGGCTCGCCACAAGCAGGCACAGCAGGGCTAACAGACGACGCATCAGTCTCTCCATTTGCGGCGCGCCAGCGCCAGAGCCCGGGCATCGTCCACATCGAGCCAGGGGGAATCGCCCACATCCACTGCTTCGGCAAGCCCCTGTCGTGCCAGCGCCGCCACCCCGTCCGAGAGGGAGGGGCCGGACCGGGCTCGGAGCGCAGCGATCAGTTCCGGGCCAATCAGGAACAGGCCTGTATCATAGGCGTCATAGATGCAGAGCCCCTTGCCGATCGCGCGGATGGCCCTTCCCTCGGTGCGCACGCGCGTCACATCCGCTTCATCCACCCAAGGGTGGCCGAGCCGCCGGTCTATGGCGAGCGAGAGAGGGGCTTGCGCACCCGCCAGCAGACGCTGGGGCAACAGGGGATCGATCAGATGATCCGACATGCAGAGGAAGCTGCCAGGGCGGACAGCATTCGCCGCTGCCAGCACCGAAACGCCATTGGGGGCGGACGCCCAATCCGCATTGTGAACCGGAGTGGCGGGGATCGGCGCATCACCCAGAATGGCGCTGATGGCATCGGCCCGATGCCCGACCACGATTGTCGCACCAGTGGCCCCTGCCGAGGCCAGCGCATCCAGCACATGCAACAGTAGCGGGCGGCCATGCACCAGCGTCAGCGGCTTCACCGGTTCCACGTCCGACAGGCGCGACCCCGCGCCTGCAGCCAAGATGATGGCATGGCGACCGTCCGGCTGCGAGCTGCCCATTCCGCTTCCCTGCATGTCGGCTGTTACAGCCTAGTGTCGGGTGGGCGCGGTTCCGGCGATGAAGGCTTCCAACGCCTCATGCGCGGCGCCGTCCTCGATCTGCACCGGCGGATGCTTGCAGAAGGCCGCGGCCGGGGCTTCGATGATGCCGCCCTGCCCGCGCTGGCGCGCCAGGGCCGCGCAGCGCACCAGATCGATGGCGACGCCGGCCGAATTGGGGCTATCCTCCACCGACAGGCGCAGTTCCAGGTTCATCGGCACGCCGCCGAACAGCTCGCCCTCCATGCGCAGGAAGCAGACCTTGTTGTCATTCTGCCAGGCGACATAGTCCGACGGGCCGACATGGATATTCTCGTCGTCCAGCCGGCGGTCGGTGGCGGACTGCACTGCTTCCGTCTTGGAAATCTTCTTGGATTCCAAGCGCTCACGGGACAGCATGTTCAGGAAGTCGGTATTGCCGCCGGTGTTCAGCTGATAGGTGCGCTTCAGCCGCACGCCGCGCCGAGCGAACAGTTCCGTCAGGGTGCGGTGCACGATGGTCGCACCCAGCTGCGCCTTGATGTCGTCGCCGATCAGCGGCACGCCGGCGTCCGCGAAGCGCTTCGCCCATTCGGGGTTGCTGGCGATAAACACCGGAATGTTGTTCACGAAAGCGACACCGGCCTTCAGCGCGGCTTCGGCATAGAATTCCGTCGCCTTCTGGCTGCCGACCGGCAGATAGTTCATCAGCACATGGGTGTCGCTGCGCTTCAGGCTTTCCACCACATCGGCGAGGCTGGGCTCGGGCGCGTCGGACAGGCGGAAGCTGCGGTCCTCGGCGGCCTCCAGCATGTGCGGGGCCACGCCGTCCAGCACGGCGCCCATCTGCACGACGGCACCCGTGGGCGCGACATGATCGCAGAAGATGGCGGTGGAGTTGGGCCTGGCGAAAATGGCCTCCGCCACGTCGCGGCCCACCTTGCGGCGGTCCACGTCGAACGCGGCCACAACCTTCAGGTCACGCGGGCGCCAGCCGCCCAGATCCCAGTGGCTCAGCCCGATGGCCTCGTTGGCGCCGCCGTTGGAATAATGGGCAATCCCCTGCACCAGCGAGCTGGCGCAGTTTCCAACTCCCGCGATCGCGACATTGATCGGCGTCATTCGGCCTTTTTGTCCTTCTGTTCGGGCGCCCGATCCATCCCCCCAGGGGCCGAAGCGTCAACAATCTGAAATATCGAAGGGGCTCACCTAGCCCCCGGCTGCTGCTTGGGCAAGAAATCATAGGACGTTCCGGCGAAATTGCCGCGCACCTCGTCGCTTACCTGTTGCCCATAATCCCCGATCGCCTTCAGCAGGCGCCAGTGGGAAACGGCGAAGGTGAGAAAGGCATAGGCCAGGATCATGAGGTAGCCCTGCCACCACAAACCGAAGGCGCCGAAGGGAATCAGCGTCCAGAAGAAGGTGTTGCGGCGCCCGCCGATCAACCGGAAGCCGCGCTCGAACGGGCCCCAATCATCCAGCTGGCGACCGGTGAAACGGCGGAAGAATTCGCCCGACGCGGCTTCGCTGAGCGCGAAGATGATGATCCCCGCCGCCACCAGCCACGCGGCCAGCCCGTGGGTTTTCGAAAACCAGAAGCCCAGCGCGATGATCCAGCCATATTCCAGCACCTTGTCCAGCACATGCTCCAGATCGCCCCACTTCGAATATTCGTGGCGGGTGCGCGCCAGCTTACCGTCCACGCCATCCAGCGGGCCCACCAGCAGCACGATGGCCAGCGCCCACCACAGATGGCCGGTGGCGAACAGCCAGATGGCGCCAAGGCCCAGCACACCGGTCGCGATTGTGATCATGTTGGGCGTGATCGGCGTGGGCAGCAGCAGCCGCACCAGCGCATTTTCAACCGGCGGATGGATGAAGCGCGCCGGCCAGTCGAGGCAGCCCTTCTGAGCCGAGGCCAGCAGCGCGTCGGTCGCAGACGTCCGTTCGTCGGCGGTTTCCGGCATGGCCCAGATCAACGGAATCTCGCGCCGCCTGTTGGGCACATAAAGCGGCAGCGCGTCCGCAGCCAGCCGTGCCGCGCCCGATTCGCAAGCTGCACGGATCAGCGTTCCAGAGAGTTCCCAGTCGCCCAGCCCGGCCGCCACCTGCTGGACGAGATCCGCCGGCAACAGCGCCGCGCCCGCCGAATGGCTGGTCGCGTCCAGCCGCTCCGCGCCACGAGGGGGCGTCGTTTCAAAGGCGGCGATCAACGGCGCGCGGCCGTCCGCCAGCAACGCCGGTGCCAGCCGGTCATCGGCGAGAAGCCCGGGAACGAACATCAGGACGGGGCGCAATTCGCCTTCCAGCTGCTCCGCCAAAGCGGCGGCCGTCGGCACCCTGACGATTCGCCTGTCGTCGGAAAGCCGCGCGCCAAGCTCGGCCGGCAGCGCGGGGGCGACCAGCAGCAGTTCCGCGGCGCCCGCCTTCAGCAGCATGCGCGCCTGCCGCTCGAGCAAGCTGATACCACCCACCTGCCCCAGCCCCACCGGCTCGGACCCGTTCAGGCTTTCGCCCACCATCAACAGCGCCAGAAATTCCATCGCCCGCGTCCTTAACGGGGTGATGCCGGGCTTGCCAGCCTGCCGCTGCGTTTGCGAGGGTCGCGCACGATGACAGGCGCCCGCCCCCCGGAAATCGAGACGATTCCCAACCGCTTGCTGATCCACCGGCTGTCGGGGGTTCTGCTGCCGGTTGCCATCCGGCTGGGTCTGCATCCCAATGCTGTGACGTTGGCCGGGCTGGGATTCGGGCTGGGCGCGGGCCTCGCCTTCACGCGCTGGACCGATCCGCGATTCGCCCTGCTCGGCCTTGCGCTGCTGCTGGGCTGGCTGGTGATGGATGGGCTGGACGGCCAGTTGGCGCGCGCCACGGGCAAGACCAGCGACGTCGGCCGCCTGCTGGACGGGGTGGCTGACTACGCGGCCTTTGTCGCCAGCTATATGGCGCTGGCTTTCACCCATCCCCGCCCTGCCCTGGCGATCGGGCTGGCGCTGGCGGCGGGGGCTGCCCATGCGTTTCAGGCGCAGTTTTATGAAGGCGAGCGCGCGACCTACATGCGCCGCCTCGCCGGCCGCTTCGAAGCGGTGGCCCGGCCGGAAACCGGCGGCCCGTTCGAGCGTTTGTACAATCGGGGCGAGGCCTTGCTGGGCAATCGCACGCGGGCCTTCGACCGGGAGATTGTGCTTGTGTCGCCTGCCCGGCAGCAGGTGCTGCTGGCGGCATGGCGCGGCCGCGCCGCGCAAACGCTGAGATGGATGGCCCCGCTCAGCGCGGACGGCCGCGTGATTGCACTGGCGATTGCCCTGCTGGCAGGCAGCCCGATCTGGTTCTGGCTGTGGGAGATCGTGGGGCTCAGCCTGTTGGCGCTTGCCGCCAACGCGCGGCTGAGGCAGGCGGAATCCGTGGACAACGCCGACGGGCGTGTATCAGCGTAATGCGTGGTTGAAACTGTGAGGCGTCTGAAAGTGAGGGGCAATGTCTGAAATCACAACCGTTCGCCTGCCGTTCGTGATCGCGACGCTGCTCAGCCTGCTGTGGCTCGGCTTCGGCATCTGGGCGATGTCTGCCGATGGCTCTGCCCCGCATACATTCTCCGAAGCCATCCAGCAGATCGGCATCCTTCTGATGCCGATCGCCGCCATGTATGCCTTGGCATCTGCTCTGCAGAACCGGGAACGTATCCCTGTTCTCGACAAGTCTGACGCGCTTGAGGAAACCGAAGCGCGGGTGTCAGGCGCAGCGGCGCGCATCGACGCGCTGAAGGATTCGCTGAGCCGGGATCTGGGCACGCTGGCGGCAACCGCAGACCTGCTGGAAACGCGTTCCCGCGATGCGCAGCGGCTGGTGGCGGAGCTCACCTCGGCCACCAGCGGTGCGCTGGAAGCCAGCCGCGCGCTCGAATCGGTGATGCCGCAGGCAGCCTCCGCTGCGGAGCGGCTGCGGCAGGCGCTGGGCGAGACCGGCGCCGTCGCCGAAGCCCAGGCCGAGCGGGCGCAGGAAGCGGCCCGGTCCGTGGCCAACGGGCTGGATGCGCTGGGCGCGCGCGGCACGCAAACCACCGAAGGGCTCGCCAAGGCGCTCGCCGCGCTGGAAGCCCAATCCGAACGCGGCCGCACCCAGAGCGAGGCCGGCATGCGCGCGATCCGGGGCGAGGCCGACAGCCTGTTCGAACTGCTGGAAAACACGCTGGCCGCCAAGCGCGACGCAGCACAGAAACAGGCCGACGCCATGACCGCGCAGATGAATGAGGCTTGGCAGCGGCTCGATTCCATGGCTGCCGCCGCCACGGCGCAACTGGGCGAGCGGCTCGCAAATCTGGTGGGCCAGGCCGAGGCCATTGAGGGCCGGTTGAAGGCGCAGGGCGCGCTGACCGAAAGCCTGTCCGCATCCGGCGAGCGCGCCTTCAAGCTGCTCGACGCCCGGCTGCAGCACAGCCAGGATACCTCCGGCCAGGTGCTGGACCGGTTGCTGGCCCGTGTGCAGGGCGTGAACGGCGAACTGGGCCAGATCGCCGAGCCGCTGAAGGAGAGCCAGGCCGCCACGCAGGCCTTGCAGAGCGCCGTGAAGAGCCTGCGCGAAACCGCGCTGCAAACGGTGGATGTGCTGGGCGAGACCCTGCCCGCGCGCACCGTGGACGCGAGCCGCGCCGCCGAAACGCTGAGCAGCGAACTGAACGGGCTGGTGGACGCCATCGACAAGGCCCATAGCAAGGCAGCAGCACTCGCCGCCCCTATCGCCGACAGCCGCGCCGCGCTGGCGGAAGCGAGTGAAGGCTATACCGCCCAGCGCGAAGCCATCGAAGCGGCCGGACGCGCACTGGTGGTGGAACTGCAGCAGGCCCGCAGCCTGATCGGCGAAGTCGAGGAGCAGACCCGCGACACCTCGCTGGCGGCCGCCACCCGGCTGGTGGATGCCATGGCCCGGGTGCGTGACGTCGCCACACAGACCACAGGCACCATGCGCGAGATGCTGGACAGCGTGCTGGCCGAGGCCAAGGACGCCCTTTCCGACGCGGCCGACGATGCCATGCGCCGCAGCTTCGCCGAGCCCATCGCCGAAAAGGCCCGTGAAGCCGAAGCCGCAGCAGCCTCCGCTGCCGAGCGCACCGCCACCAGCATGGCCGCACTCGCCAACACGCTGAAACTGCTGGAGGAACGCTCCACGGACCGGGTGGTGCAGTTCGAGGAGGCCCGGCAGGCCGAACTGCTGGCCGCCGCCAGCCTGCTGACGGAGCGCCTGTCCGAATCCTCGCTCTCGCTCAGCTCGGCCCTCGGAAAGCCGATGGACGATGCCGACTGGGCGCAATGGCGCAAGGGCGAGCGCGGTCTGTTCAACCGCCGCGCCGTCGCGCTGCTGGACAAGCGCGAGGCCAAGGACCTGAAAGACCTGATCGCCCGCGACGACAGCTTCGCCCGCGCCGCGCGGGATTACACGACCAGCTTCGATGCCCTAGTCCGCCGCTTCGAAGGCCAGGCGCCGGCGCTGGCCGCCGCCCTGCTCGGGTCGGATCAGGGGCGGTTGGCGGCTGCTCTGTCAGAGGCTCTGGAGGGGTGAGCGATTGAGGGGGCTCTGCCCCCTCAATCTCCCCCGGCAGGGAACCCTGTTCCCTGCACCCACATTCCCATGCCGCTCGTTGGGTTGTGCTGACGGAGGAGATTATTGCCTGCGGCGCCAGCAAGCTCCAGCGCCGCAGGCAATCAAATCCAGTCACGCGCGCGACATCGGAGTAATGCGCAACGCAAGTGTCGAGGGTGCAGGGAAATCATTTCCCTGCCCGCCGGAGGCAAAAACCTCCGGTTACGCCGGCGGCAGCGAACGCCCCGATTTCGGCAGCATGGCCTCCAGGTGTGCGCGGGTGATCCATCCGGCTTCCCAATTCAGCCAGAACAGGCCGAAGAACAGCGCTGAGAACAGCGTGGTCCACATGAGCTTGCGCGGCAGGGAGAAGTGGTGCGGGGCGCTGTCGGCCTGCCCCGGCACCTGTGCCTCGCCCAGTTCGCGGGAGGTGCGGACGCCGTAGGGCAGCACCAGGAACAGGGTGAACACCCAGAACAGCATGTAGATGGCGAGGGCCGAGTACCAGGGCATCGAGACTTCAGACGCTGATGATCTGCACTTCGGTGGGCGGCTTCTTGCCGGTCCACTGCCGGGCGACGCGGCGGACTGCGATCTTCACTTCGTCTTCCAGGCGACGGCGGTCGCCCATGCCGTATTTCTTAAAGGTGGCTTCGGCTGCGTCGGCGGCTTCGGCGAGGAAGGCTTCCTCATCCTCCTCCACCGGCACGCCCTTGGCGATGACAGTGGGTTCGGCGGCGAGCCTGCCCTTCCCTGCCACCACCAGCGTCACCAGCATCAGGCCGGACCAGGCCATCTTGCGGCGCGCGGCGATGGTGGCGCCGTCTGCCGGCAGGATGACGTCTCCGTCCAGCACGAGGCGGCCATGATGTTCATGGCCGATCACTTCCGGCCGGCCGGGCGCGAGGCGGATGACGGAACCGTTCATCGGCACGATGGCGTTGGGCACGCCCCAGCCGCGCGCGAGGCGGGCATGTTCTTCCATGTGGCGCCGTTCGCCGTGCACGGGGACGGAAATGCGCGGCTTGATCCAGCCGTACATCGCCTGAAGCTCGGGGCGGCCGGGGTGGCCTGAGACATGGACATGGGCCTGCCGGTCACCCACGATCTCGATGCCGCGCGCGGCGAGCGCGTTCTGCACCTTGCCGATCGCCAGTTCGTTGCCGGGGATCTGCTTGGAGGAATAGACCACGAGGTCGCCCGCCTGCAGCTTGATATAGGGGTGGTTGCCGTCGGCGATCTTGGCGAGCGCGGCCTGCGGTTCGCCCTGCGTGCCCGTCACCACGATCAGCAGCGATTCGGGCGCGGCGTCGCCGGCGGCGTCCTGGCTGAGGGTTTCGGGGAACTCCTTCAGATAGCCGGTGGAGCGGGCGACGGCGATGATGCGGTCCAGCGAACGGCCCGCGACCACGAGGCGGCGGCCGGTCGCCTTGGCGACTTCGCCCAGCGTGTGGATGCGGGTGGCGTTGGAGGCGAAGGTGGTGACGACGACGCGGCCGCGCTTGCGGCTCTTCACCAGTTCCATCAGCCCGTCGAACACCTGGGATTCGCTGCCCGAGGGCTCGGCGTTGAAGACGTTGGTGCTGTCGCCCACGAGCGCCAGCGTGCCCTTGCCTTTGTTGGCGCCGATTTCGGCGAGTTCGGCAGCGGAAGCCGGATCGCCCAGGATCGGCTTCGCGTCCAGCTTCCAATCCCCGGTGTGGAACAGGCGACCGTGCGGGGTGTCGATCACCAGCGCATTGCCTTCCGGGATGGAGTGGGCGAGCGCGACGTAGGTGATGCGGAACGGGCCGAGATCGAAGCTGCCGCCCATGGGGATGATGTGGAGCTTCACATCGTCGGCGATCCCCTCTTCTTCCAGCTTGCGGCGGATGAGGCCTGCCGTGAACGGCGTGGCATAGAGCGGCACGCCCAACTCGCCCGCCAGATAGGGGATAGCGCCGATATGGTCTTCATGGCCGTGGGTTAGGATCACGCCCAGCAGGTCGTCGCGGCGCTCCTCGATGAACTGCAAATCTGGCAGCACCAGGTCGACGCCGGGCAGCGAGGGATCGGCGAAGGTCATCCCCAGGTCGCACATGATCCACTTGCCGCGGCAGCCATAGAGATTGACGTTCATGCCAATCTCTCCGGACCCGCCGAGCGGCAGGAAAATCAGTTCATCACCGGGTGTCAAAACGATCAGGCCTTTCCGAAAGCGCCCCGGTTGGCTGCGTGAATTCGCGCCAGTCCCTTGATCATCAGGTCGGGGTCTACATGAGAGATAGCGTCGGTGTGGCGGCTGAACAATGGCGCAAGGCCGCCGGTTGCGATCACTGTGACGCTTTGCCCCGCGAAAAGGCCGCGCTGGCCGCCCAGGATTTCCGCCGTCATGCGGGAAACAAGGCCCTCGATCAGGCCGACATAGCCCCAGAACACGCCGGACTGCATGGCGTGCACGGTGCCCTTGCCGATCACGCCCAGCCCCTGGCCCGGCGGTTCGACCGCGATGCGGGGCAGCTTGGCCGCCGCCCGGTAGAGCGCATCCATCGACAGGTTGATGCCCGGTGCGATCACGCCGCCTTCATAACTGCCGCCCGACGACACCACATCGAAGGTGGTGGCGGTGCCGAAATCGATGATGATGAGGTCCCCGGGCCAGATCGCGTGCGCCGCCACCGCGTTCACCACCCGGTCCGCCCCGACTTCGGCCGGGTTGGGCAGGTTCACGGGCATGCCGTAATCGATGCCCGGCGCGCCCACCACCATGGGTTCCACATTGGCGATGCGGCGGGCAAGGCCGCGCAGGTTGAACAGCGTCTGCGGCACCACGCTGGCGATGATCACATCGTCGATGATGCTGCGGTCCAGCCCCTCCATCAGCATCAGCTGGTTCAGCCAGACGGCATATTCGTCCGCCGTGCGCTTCGCATCGGTGGAGATGCGCCAGCGGAAGGCGATGTCCGCGCCATCGACCAGCGCGAACATGATGTTGGTGTTGCCGACATCGATTGCGAGCAGCATCAGGCCCCCTCCCCTCTGGCGGGCGGCTCTCCCCATACATCGCCCGCGTGGATCACATGAACGCGCCCGTCGTCGCCGTCCAGCCGCAGCGCGCCGTCGGGATCGAGCCCCGCGAAGCGCCCGGCGACACGCCCTTCCTGCTGCGAGGCCCAGAGCGGGGTGCCGATGGGGTGGGCGCGGACGAGCCAGTCTGCCCGGGTCGCGTCGAACCCGCCTTGGCGCCACTGCGCGCGGCGCGCGGCAAAGGCATTGGCGAGGCGCTGCGCGAAATCGGCGGCGGCGATCACGATCCCCAGATCGGCCAGCGAAATGGTGGCGCGATCCGGCAGCTTCGGGGCCGCCACGATGTTCACGCCGATGCCCAGCACCAGCTGCTCGCCTTCACGCTCCAGCAGGATGCCGGAGAGCTTGGCGTTGTCCAGCAGCACGTCGTTCGGCCATTTCAGCTGCAGGCGGGCTGTATCGACCAGCCCCGCCATCACATCGTGCAGGGCGAGTGCCGCCACAAAGCCCAGTTCGGCCGGATTGCCCTCCCCCGGCTGCGGACGGATCAGGCCCGACATGGCGAGATTGCCTTCCGGCATCTGCCACTGCCGCCCCAGCCGGCCCCGGCCGCTTGTCTGGCGCTCCGCCCTCACCCACTGCCCGTCCCCGAACTGGGCGGCATTCTCGCGCAGCCAGTCGTTGGTCGAACCGACTTCGGGGAGGGTGAGGATCAGAACAGGCCTGGCCCGGATGGCGTTAGAAGAGGCTGCTCGCGGCTGTGCGGGTGGCCTGGGCGAGCGGCCCCAGCAGCAGATAGCCGATGGGCGAGCAGAACACGGCGGCCGCGATCATCATGCCGTTGTTGATGACGGCCCCGCCCTCACCCGACACGACCACATCGGCCGGCGGATCGAAGAACAGGATCTTCACCACGCGCAGATAATAATAGGCCGCGATCACGCTGGAGAGCACACCGAGCACAGCGAGCAGCCACAGGCCGGAATCGACCGCCGCATTGAACACCGCCAGCTTGGCCATGAAGCCGAACAGCGGTGGCAGGCCCGCCAGCGAGAGCATGAAGATGGCAAGCGCCGTCGCCAGCCAGGGGCGGCTGCGGGCGAGCCCGGCCAGATCGTCCAGCGTTTCCACCGCATTGCCGTCGGAATCCGTGAGCGACAGCACGACGAGGAAGGAGCCGATCGTCATCACCAGATAGATGGTGAGATAGAGCAGCACCGCCGACGCGCCTGCCGCCGTCGCGGCGGCGAGACCGATCAGCATGAAGCCGACATTGTTGATCGAGGAATAGGCCAGCAGCCGCTTCACATTGGACTGACCGATGGCCCCCACCGCGCCCACGAACATGGAGGCGATGGCCATGAAGATCATGATCTGCCGCCAGTCCCCGATCATGCCGGAGAAGGCATCGAGCGCGACACGCATGAACAGGCCCATGGCCGCCACCTTGGGCGCCGAGGCGAAGAAGGCCGAGACTGGGGTCGGCGCGCCTTCATAGACATCGGGCGTCCACATGTGGAACGGCACGGCCGAGACCTTGAAGGCAAGCCCTGCGAACACGAACACCAGCCCGAACAGCGCACCCATGTTGCGCTCTTCCCCGGCCGACAGGCCGGCGGCGATGCGGGTGAATTCGGTGGAGCCGACGAAGCCATAGACCAGGCTGACGCCGTAGAGCAGCATCCCCGAGGAGAGCGCACCCAGCACGAAATATTTGAGGCCCGCTTCCGATGAGCGCTGCTCGTCGCGGTTGAAGGCCGCCAGCACATAGGCCGCGAGGCTCATCAGCTCGAGGCCGACATAGAGGGTGAGCAGGTTGTTGGCGCTCACCATCACGCACATGCCCAGCGTCGCCAGCACGATCAGCACCGGATATTCGAAGCGGTGCAGCTTCACCCGCTCCATATACGGCAGCGCCATCAGCACGGCGGCGGCGGCACCGGTGAGGATCAGGATCTTCAGGAAGGCCGACAGGCTGTCCGCGACATAGAGCTGGTTCCAGGCCAGTTCGCGGGCAGGCGCATCGTCGATCACGGTCAGCGCGGCGAGCGCGAACAGGATCACGGCGCCCCAGCTGAGGCCCTTCAGACTGTCATTGCCGCGGAACACGCCGACCAGCAGCAGCACCAGAGCGCCGGCCGCCAGCACCACTTCGGGTGCACCGATGGAAAGCGATTGCGCGAGCGTCACTTGGTCTCTCCAGCAGCCGAAGCCAGTTGCACATCGGCCGAGGCAACAAGGGGGGTGTAAGGGGTTTGCGGCGGGTCGGCCCGGTCAAGCCGCGCCATCAGGCTGGCGACGGGGGCCTTCAGCGGCTGCAGGAAGGGCTTGGGATAGACCCCCATCCACAGCGCCACTACGGCGAGCGGCACCATGATCGCCCATTCCCGCTTGTTGAGATCGGGCATGGCGGCGGCATCGGCATTCTTCTGCGCGCCATACATCACCCGGGCGAACAGCCAGAGCATATAGGCGGCGCCCAGGATCACGCCGGTCGCCATCACGAACACCACCCAGGTGTTCACCTTCCAGATCCCCGTCAGCGCCATGAACTCGCCGATGAAGCCCGACGTGCCCGGCAGCGCGATGGAGGCCATGGTGAACAGCAGGAAGAAGATGGCGTAGCGCGGCATGTTGGTGGTGACGCCGCCGTAACGGTCGATCTCCCGCGTGTGCAGCCGATCGTAGATCACGCCGACGCAGAAGAAGAGCGCGGCGGAAACGACCCCGTGGCTGAGCATCACGACCATCGCGCCTTCCACGCCCTGCGTGTTGAAGGCGAACAGGCCGCCCGTCACGAAGGCCATGTGGGCAACCGACGAATAGGCGATCAGCTTCTTCATGTCGGCCTGAATGAGCGCCACGAGGCTGGTGTAGACCACCGCGATCATGGAGAGCCCCAGCACCAGCCACATCATCTGCACCGAGGCTTCGGGGAACATCGGCAGGCTGAAGCGGATGAAGCCATAGCCGCCCATCTTCAGCAGAACGCCGGCCAGGATCATCGAGCCCGCGGTCGGCGCCTCCACGTGGGCGTCCGGCAGCCAGGTGTGGACCGGCCACATCGGCATCTTCACCGCGAAGCTGGCGAAGAAGGCCAGCCACAGCCAGGTCTGTGCCTTCACTGGGAAATCATAGGCCATCAGCGCCGGGATGTCCGTGGTGCCGGCCGCGCGCACCATCCACAGCATGGCGAGCAGCATCAGCACCGAGCCGAGCAGCGTGTAGAGGAAGAATTTGTAGCTGGCGTAGATGCGCCGCTTGCCGCCCCAGATGCCGATGATGAGGTACATCGGGATCAGGCCGGCTTCGAAGAAGATGTAGAACAGGAAGATATCGAGCGCGGAGAAGACGCCGATGGTCATCGCCTCCATCGCCAGGAAGGCGGCGATATATTCCGGCACGCGCGTCTTCACGCTGTCCCACCCGGCGAGGATGCAGAGCGGCATCAGGAAGACTGTGAGGAGGATCAGCAGGAAGCTGATGCCGTCCACGCCCAGGTGCCAGCTGAACAGGCCGCCGAACAGCTCGGCGCGCTCGGTAAATTGGAAGGCCGCCGTCGAACTGTCGAAGCGGGACCAGAGCACAAGCCCCATCACGAACAGCACAAGCGTGGTGCCGAGCCCCACATAACGGGCGGTGCGGGCTTTCGCCGCTTCGTCCCCGGGAAGGAACAGCACCACAAGCGCGAGCGCGAGGGGCAGGAGGATCATCGCGGATAGCATCGGTCAGCGCACCATGAACCAGGTTGCGAATGCAGCGACACCGATCAGCATCACCAGCGCGTAGGAATAGACGAGGCCTGACTGGAAGCGCTTCGCCAGCACGGAGCCCTGCGCCACCACCGCCGTCAGGCCGTCGGGCCCGAAGCGGTCGATGGTGCCCTGGTCCCCGGCCTTCCAGAAGAAGCGGCCCAGCCACAGCGCGGGCTTGATGAAGATCGCGCGGTACAGCTCGTCGAAATACCATTTGTTGTACAGGAAGGCGTGCAGCTGGCGGAACTGCGCCACGAACGTGTCGGCGAAGCCGGGGTTGCGGATATAGACCGCCCACGCCGTCAGCAGGCCCAGCGCCATCACGATGGCCGGCGCCCAGTGCACCAGCGCGGGCACATGGTGCAGGCTTTCGAAGAATTCGCCGTTGTGCACGATCACGCCGTTCCAGAAGGCATGGCCGTCGCCGCCCACGAACCAGTCGTTGAAGATGGCGCCCGCGAACAACGCGCCGACGCTGAGCACCACCAGCGGGATCAGCATGACGATGGGGCTTTCATGCGGATGATAGCCCGCCGTGCCCGTCGCAGGGGCGTGATGCCCGTGATCCTCATGACCATGATCGTCATGGGCATGATCGTCGTGACCATGATCCCCATGGCCATGCGCATCGTGCACGGCATGCTGGATATGCTCCGAACCGGCCCAGCGGGCTTCGCCGAAGAAGGTCTTGAAGATCAGGCGCCAGCTGTAGAAGCTCGTCAGCAGCGAGGCGAAGATGCCGGTGAAGAAGGCCACCCGGCCCGCTTCGCTGCCGGATTCCCAGGCCGCGAACAGCACCGAGTCCTTCGAGAAATAGCCGGAGGTGTAGTTCACGCCGGTGATCGCGATGGTGCCGATGATCATCGCCCAGAAGGTGAGCGGGATCGCCTTCCGCAGAGCGCCATAATAGCGCATGTCCTGCTCGTGGTGCATGGCGTGGATCACGCTGCCCGCGCACAGGAACAACAGCGCCTTGAAGAAGGCGTGCGTGAACAGGTGGAACATCGCCGCGCCATAGGCGCCGACGCCGGCCGCGAAGAACATGAAGCCCAGCTGCGAACAGGTGGAATAGGCGATCACCCGCTTGATGTCGTGCTGGGTGGTGGCGACCGTGGCCGCGAAGATCGCCGTCAGCGCGCCGACATAGGTGACCACGGTGGAGGCGGTCGGGCTCGCTTCGAACAGCGGCGACATGCGGCACACCAAGAATACGCCCGCCGTCACCATGGTGGCGGCGTGGATCAGCGCGGAGACCGGCGTCGGGCCTTCCATGGCGTCCGGCAACCAGGTGTGCAGCGGCACCTGGGCGGACTTGCCCATGGCCCCCACGAATAGCAGCAGCGCGATGGTGGTGATGGCATCCACCTGATGGCCGAGGAAGGTGAAGGTGGCGCCCTTCGCCAGCGGCACGCCGTTCAGGATGGTGTCGATGTCGACGGTGCCGAACAGCATGAACAGGCCGAAGATGCCCAGCATGAAGCCGAAGTCGCCCACGCGGTTCACCACGAACGCCTTGATGGCGGCGGCCCAGGCGCTGGGCTTCTGGTACCAGAAGCCGATCAGCAGATAGGAGGCGAGGCCCACGCCTTCCCAGCCGAAGAAGATCTGCACCAGATTGTCGGCCGTCACCAGCATCAGCATGGCGAAGGTGAACAGCGACAGATAGGCGAAGAAGCGGGGCTGGTCGGGATCTTCCGCCATATAGCCCCAGCTGTAGAGGTGGACGAGCGCCGACACCGAGGTGATCACCACGAGCATCACGCCGGTCAGGATATCGACCTTCAGAGTCCAGTTCACATGCAGGTCGCCGCTGGTGAACCATTCCGCCACCACATGGTCGGCGGCGGGCGCCCCGTTGATGAGGCCGATGAAGATCACCCAGGAGAGCGCGCAGCTGATGAACAGCGCGCCCGTGGTGACGATCTTGGCCGCCGTGTTGCCGATGGCCCGGTTGCCGATGCCGGCAATCAGGAAGGCGAGAAGGGGAAGGAAGACGATTGCCTGGATCATGTCAGCCACGCATCTGGCGGACATCATCGACAGCGATGGTCCCGCGGTTCCGGAAATAGATGACGAGAATGGCCAGCCCGATGGCGGCCTCGCCCGCGGCGACCGTCAGCACGAACATGGCGAACACCTGCCCCACCATGTCGTTCAGGAACACCGAGAAGGCGACGAAGTTGATGTTCACCGCCAGCAGGATCAGTTCCACCGACATCAGGATGACGATGATGTTCTTGCGGTTGATGAAGATGCCGAACACGCCCAGCGTGAACAGGATGGCACCCACGGTCAGATAATGGCCGATGCCGATCATTTTGCGCCCCAGTCTTGGATGGTCGGCTTCATGCCTCCGTCGGTGATAACCGGCTGAACACCACGATCCGTGTCGACGCCCGCGCCTGTCGCCGGCTTGGTGATCGTCACGGCGCTGGCGGGCGTGCGCGCGTTCTGCGCCGCCACATTCTGCCGCCTGACGCCCGGCCGCTGCCTCAGCGTCAGCACGATGGCGCCGACCATCGCGGTCAGCAGGATCATGCCTGCCATCTGGAAGATGAAGACATAGTCCGTGTAGAGGATCGTGCCGAGCGCCTGCGTGTTGGTGAGGTTCGCCTCCACCGGCGGCTTCGGGGCCATGCGCGCGCCCGGCACCATGTCGCCGAAGGCCCAGGCGCCTGCCACCATCACCAGCTCCACCGCCAGGATCAGCGCCAGCACCATGCCGAACGGCAGGTAGCGCGCGAAGCCGGCCCGCATCTCTGTGAAGTCGATGTCCAGCATCATCACCACGAACAGGAACAGCACGGCGACCGCGCCGCCATAGACGATCACCAGGATCATCGCGATGAACTCCGCCCCGATCACGAGGAAGAGGCCCGCCGCGTTGAAGAAGGCGAGAATGAGCCAGAGCACGGAGTGCACCGGGTTCTTCGCAAGGATCACCATCAGCCCGGAGGCGACGACGACGGTTGCGAACAGATAGAAGATGGCGGCCTGTATCACGGCTGTACGCGGCCCCTGCTGGAATATGTCATCTGGAAAATGCCCCGGAGCCGTTAGCGATAGGGGGCGTCTGCGGCAAGGTTCGCCGCAATCGCCCGTTCCCAGCGCTCGCCATTCGCGAGCAGCTTGTCCTTGTCGTACATCAGCTCCTCGCGGGTTTCGGTGGCGAACTCGAAATTCGGCCCCTCGACGATGGCGTCCACCGGGCAGGCCTCCTGGCAGAGACCGCAATAGATGCACTTCGTCATGTCGATGTCGTAGCGCGTGGTGCGGCGCGATCCGTCGGCGCGGGGCTCGGCCTCGATGGTGATGGCCTGCGCCGGGCATACCGCTTCGCACAGCTTGCAGGCGATGCAGCGCTCTTCGCCGTTGGGATAGCGGCGCAGCGCATGCTCGCCCCGGAAACGCGGAGAGATCGGCCCCTTTTCATAGGGGAAGTTCACCGTGCGCTTCGGCTTGAAGATATAGCTGAACGTCAGCGCATGGCCGCGGATGAACTCCAGCAGCAGCAGTGACTTGGCAGCCTGCATCACGCTCATGCCGCACCTCCTGCAACAACCGGCTGAACCGCCGGGGCTGAATAATGGCCCGTGAACACTAGCCAGCCGGACACCAGAACCACCCAGAACAGCGACAGCGGCAGGAACACCTTCCAGCCCAGCCGCATCAGCTGGTCGTAACGATACCTCGGCACGGTGGCCTTCACCCAGGCGAACACGAAGAACATGAAGACGATCTTCAGGAACAGCCACACCAGGCCGGGCACATGATAGAGCGGCGCCCAGTTGAGGGGGGGCAGATAGCCGCCCAGGAACAGCACGCTCGTCATCGCGCACATCAGCAGGATGTTCATATATTCGCCCAGGAAGAACAGGGCGAACGTCATCGACGAATATTCGATCTGGTAACCGGCGACGAGCTCGGATTCCGCTTCGGGAAGATCGAACGGCGGCCGGTTGGTTTCAGCGAGCGCCGAGATCAGGAACACGATCGCCATCGGGAACAGCAGCGGGTTGAAGATATGCCCGTTCACGATCCCGAAGATGTTGCCACGCTGGCTTTCCACGATGTCGCTGAGGTTGAAGCTGGAGGCATAGAGCACCACCGTCACGATGATGAGGCCCAGCGACACTTCATAGCTGACCATCTGCGCCGCAGAGCGCAGGCCGCCCAGAAACGGGTATTTCGAGTTGGAGGCCCAGCCCGACATGATGATGCCGTAGACGCCCATGGACGACACCGCGAACAGGTAGAGCATGCCGACGTTGATGTCGGCCAGCACCCAGCCTGCATCGAACGGAATCACCGCCCAGCTGACGAGCGCCAGCACGAAGGTGATCATCGGCGCAATGAAGAACACGCCCTTGTTCGCGCCCGAGGGGACGATGGTTTCCTTCAGGAACAGCTTCAGGCCGTCCGCGAAAGGCTGCAGGATGCCGATGGGGCCGACCACATTGGGCCCGCGCCGCAGCATCATCATCGCCCACACCTTGCGGTCCATCCAGGTGGCGAGCGCCATGAACAGCATGACCGGAAGCGCGATCAGCAGGATGAAGATCAGATGGGCGACGAACCAGCCGAAGCCGGTGCCCAGATAGGTCTGGAAGAATTCGACCATCTTACTCCGCCGCCTCCAGCTGAGGCACGCGGCCTTCCAGGATTTCCGCCACACAGGCCCGCATGGTGGGGCTGGCGCGCAGGATCGGGTTCGAGCTGTAGAAATCCGTGCTGCGCTGCTTCGCCGGGCCGGACGGCTTGGCCGCCTTCAGCTTCACGGCCTCCCACGCGGCGGGCGCAAGCCCTTCGCGGGCGAGTTCCGGCCATTCACCCGCGATGCGGGCGCGCAGCTGGTCCAGGCTGTCGTAGCCGAGCGTGATGCCCAGCACATCGGCCAGCGCGCGGAAGATCGTCCAGTCCTCGCGGGCGTCGCCCGGCGGGAAGATGGCGCGCAAGCTGCGCTGCACCCGGCCTTCCATGTTCACCCAGGTGCCCGGCTTTTCCGCCCAGGCGGCACCCGGCAGGATGATGTCGGCCACGGCCGCGCCGCGGTCGCCATGGCTGCCGATGTAGATCTTGGTCGTGCCGCCGAAGGGCGCCAGCGCCACTTCGTCGACACCCAGCAGGAACAGGATCTTCGGCGGGTTGTGGGCGAGTGCGTCCAGCCCCTCCCCTGCCCAGCCCGTGGTGAGCGCCCCCACGCGGGAGGCCGCCGTGTGCAGGATGTTGAAGCCGTTCCAGCCGTCCTTCACGAAGCTGCCGGAAAGCGCATGGGCCGCCGCCAGCACGTCGGCACTGGCGTTGCGGCTGCCGATCAGGATTGCGGGACGTTCAGCCGTTTTCAGCGCATCGGCCAGTTCGGCGGGCAGCTTCGCCAGCAGCGCCAGATCGTCGCCCAGATCGGCCAGCTTGTAGCCGGGCTCGCTGCCGCTGCCGATGCGGAACACCTTCGCCCCGCGCCTGCGCACAGCCTTGCGGATGCGGCTGTTCACCAGCGGCGCGTCCAGCTTCGGATCGGCGCCGACGATCAGGATCAGGTCGGCCGTTTCAAGGCCTGCCAGCGTGGTGTTGAACCGCCAGTGCGCCGCCGGGCCTTCATAGGCCGCGCCGTCGGTGCGGGATTCCAGCCGCGTCGCGCCAAGGCCCGTCAGCAGGTCCTTCGCCGCCACCAGTTCCTCGACCGCTGCCAGATCGCCGGCCAGCGCCGCGATCTCGCCGCCGTCCACGCCGGACAGCGCCTTCTTCACTGCGGCGAAGGCTTCGCCCCAGCTCGCGGGCTTCAGTTCGCCGTTCACGCGCACCCAGGGGCGGTCCAGCCGCCGTTCCTTCAGCCCGTCCACCGAGAAGCGGCCGTTGTCGGCCACCCATTCCTCATTCACATCGTCGTTCACGCGCGGGGTCACGCGGATCACTTCCGCCGTGCGCGAATGCACGGTGATGCTGGCGCCCACGGCGTCCATCACATCGATCGAGTCATTCCGCTTCAGTTCCCACGGGCGATAATGGAAGGCCGTGGGCTTGGAGGTGAGCGCGCCCACCGGGCACAGGTCGATCACATTGCCCGACAGCTCGGACGTAACCGCCTGCTCCAGGAAGCTGGTGATCTGCATATTCTCGCCGCGATACAGCGCGCCGATCTCGTCGGTGCCGGCCACTTCCTCGGTGAAGCGCACGCAGCGGGTGCAGTGGATGCAGCGGGTCATCACCGTCTTGATGAGCGGACCCATGTTCTTTTCGGTGACGGCACGCTTGTTCTCGTCGAAGCGGCTGCCGCCCCGGCCATAGGCCATGGCCTGGTCCTGCAGGTCGCACTCGCCGCCCTGATCGCAGATCGGGCAATCCAGCGGGTGGTTGATGAGCAGGAACTCCATCACCCCTTCCCGCGCCTTCTTCACCATCGGGCTGTCCGTGAGGATGGTCTGGCCTTCGGCAGCTGGCAGCGCGCAGCTCGCCTGCGGCTTCGGCGGCCCCGGAGAGACCTGCACCAGGCACATGCGGCAGTTGCCGGCGATGGAGAGCCGCTCATGATAGCAGAAACGCGGGATTTCCTTGCCGGCTGCTTCGCAGGCCTGCATCACCGTGGCGCCAGCCGGCACCTCAACTTCGATCCCGTCTACGGTTACCTTGGGCATTAGCGGATCACCTCAACACCCTCAGAGCTATACAAGCCGTTGATTCTACGGCGCTTTCCATCAAGTTCCATTATTTCGCTTTGCATGCGGACCATGTACCCCTTGACGGCGTAGGCATGGACTTCATCGAGCGTGGCACATGAGATTTCTGCCGGAACGACGTTAGGTCCCTTCGAAACCTTATAGCTGCCGTTTTTCTTATAGGCATGCAGTCTCACAGGCACAGATTTACCGTTGCGGCGCACACAGACATGATTTTTTTCAATCGATTTGATCACTCTGCCGCCTCCGCGACACCTGCTATGCTGACAAAACTGCGGCGCTTCGCAATGCGGGATTCAATTTCAGGCCGGAAGTGCCGGATCAGGCCCTGGATCGGCCAGGCCGCGGCATCACCCAGCGCGCAGATGGTGTGGCCTTCCACCTGGGTGGTCACTTCCAGCAGCAGGTCGATTTCCGAAGGTTCGGCGTCGCCCGTCACCAAGCGCTCCATCACCCGCCACATCCAGCCGGTACCTTCGCGGCAGGGCGTGCACTGGCCGCAGCTCTCATGCTTGTAGAAGTAGGACAGGCGGGCAATCGCGCGGACGATGTCGGTGGACTTGTCCATCACGATCACCGCTGCCGTGCCAAGGCCGGATTTCAGTTCGCGCAGGCCGTCGAAATCCATCGGTGCGTCGATGATCTGGTGCGCGGGCACCAGCGGCACAGACGAACCGCCCGGGATCACCGCCAGCAGATTGTCCCAGCCGCCACGAATGCCGCCGCAGTGGGTTTCGATGAGGTCGCGGAAGGAGATGCCCATGGCATCTTCCACCACGCACGGCTTGTTCACATGGCCGGAAATCTGGAACAGCTTGGTGCCCAGATTGTTGGGGCGGCCGATGCCGGCGAACCAGTCATGCCCGCGCCGCAGGATGGTGGGCACAACCGCGATGGATTCCACATTGTTCACCGTGGTGGGGCAGCCATAAAGGCCCGCGCCGGCCGGGAACGGGGGCTTCAGGCGCGGCTGGCCCTTCTTGCCTTCCAAGCTCTCGATCATCGCGGTTTCTTCGCCGCAGATATAGGCGCCGCCGCCGCGATGGACGAACACGTCGAAATCATAGCCGCTGCCGCTGGCGTTCTTGCCCAGGAAGCCCTTGGCATAGGCCTCTTCCACGGCGGCGAACAGCACTTCGGCTTCGCGGATATATTCGCCGCGGATGTAGATATAGGCCGCGCGCGCCCGCATCGCATAACCGGCGATCAGCGCGCCTTCGATCAGCTTGTGCGGATCGTGGCGGATGATCTCCCGGTCCTTGCAGGAGCCGGGCTCGGATTCATCGGCGTTGATCACCAGGAACGAAGGACGGCCGTCCTTCGATTCCTTGGGCATGAAGCTCCACTTGGTGCCGGTGGAGAAGCCGGCACCGCCCCGCCCGCGAAGGCCGGAATCCTTCACCTGCTGGATGATGGTATCCTGCCCGCGCGCCATCAGTTCCTTGGTGTCGGCCCAGTCGCCGCGCTTCATGGCATGCTCGATCCCCCACGGCTGGAAGCCGTAAAGGTTCGTGAAAATGCGATCGCGATCGGCGAGCATCAGCGAGTGATCCTTCTGAACAGGCCGGCGAGCATCAGGCGATCTCTTTCAGGCTCGTCGCGCCGCCCTCGGGGCAGCTCGCGGTGCGGCCGATCTGGCTGCCCGCCTTCGGCGTGCGCCCGGCGATCAGGTCCTCCAGGATCGCGGCCATCGTCTGGTAGGTGAGGTCTTCATAATTGTCGTCGTTGATCTGCACCATCGGCGCATTGGCGCAGGCGCCCAGGCATTCCACCTCTGTCAGGGTGAACAGGCCGCCGTTGGTCACTTCGCCCTTCTTCAGCCCCTTGTCGGCGCAGGCGCGCAGCACGTCATCCGATCCGCGCAGCATGCAGGGCGTGGTGCCGCACACCTGCACATGGAAGCGGCCCACGGGCTTCAGATTGTACATGGTGTAGAAGGTCGCGACTTCGAGCGCGCGGATGATCGGCATCCCGATCTGACCGGCGACATATTCGATCACCGGCAGCGGCAGCCAGGCCACCCCGGTCATGTCCTTCACCTGATATTGCGCCAGCCACAGAAGCGGCATGATCGCCGAATTGGCGCGCCCCTTGGGATAGCGACCGATGATGCGCTCCGCCTCCTGGGCGTTGGCGTCGGTCCATTTGAAATCAGACTCGAATACATCTGTTTGAGATGACGCAGCCATCAGAGAGTCCCCGCCTCTTGCACACACGTGCACGAGTTCTTTTTCTTGGCGCAAATCATATGCGCCGTAATCTTGTTGCCAAGACGACCATCGGCCTTCATCCTAATTCTGACAAAACTCGCATCAGAATTATCCTTTGCCAACGCAGTCGAAATTGATCTGGCTTCCGACTCTATCTCGTACTGTCGATCAGATCTCTCAGACCAATCCACCTTGCTGAGCATTTCCTCTTTCAGAGAACGAAACACAGATTCTTCAAATTCCGCCAAGCTGGAATCCGACTTCTCAAAAAATTCAACCGTTTCCGGGTTGATAACATTCTTCTTAATCTCTGCCTGACACTGATCAGATACAAACGGAATATCTTGGCAACCTGCCAAGGAAAGCATTCCAAGAATCAATAATATTCGGGTCACCGGTCGACTTCCCCGAACACGATATCCAGCGAGCCGAGCACGGCCGGCGCATCGGCCAGCATGTGCCCCTTCAGCAGGAAGTCCATCGCCTGCAGGTGGCTCATCCCCGTCGCCCGGATATGGCAGCGATAGGGTTTGTTGGTGCCGTCGGACACCAGATAGATGCCGAACTCGCCCTTGGGGCTTTCGGTCGCCACATAGACTTCGCCGGCGGGCACCTTGAAGCCCTCCGTGTAGAGCTTGAAGTGGTGGATCAGCGCCTCCATCGAGCGCTTCATCTCGCCCCGCTTCGGCGGCGACACCTTGCGGTCCAGCGACGAGACCGGCTCGCCCTCGCAATGCGCGAGGCGGTTGAGGCACTGCTCCACCAGCCGCAGCGACTGGCGCATTTCCTCCATCCGCACCATCCAGCGATCATAGCAGTCGCCGTTGTTGCCGACGGGCACGTCGAACTCCAGATCGGCATAGCATTCATAGGGCTGCGACTTGCGCAGATCCCAGGGAATGCCGGAGCCGCGGATGCAGGGGCCGGTGAAGCCCCAGGCGATGGCGTCCTTAGCGCTGATCACGCCGATGTCGACGTTGCGCTGCTTGAAGATGCGGTTGTCGCCGGCCAGCGCCTGCACGTCGTTCAGCACCTTGGGGAACTCTGCCGCCCAGGCACGGATGTCCTCGGCGAGGCCCGCCGGCAGGTCCTGATGGACGCCGCCGGGGCGGAAATAGGCCGCGTGCATGCGCGCGCCCGACACCCGCTCGGAGAATTGGTAGATGCGTTCCCGTTCCGCGAACAGCCAGAGAATGGGCGTGAGGCCGCCCACGTCCATCACATGCGCGCCCACATTCATGATGTGGTTGGAAATGCGCATCAGTTCCGCGAACAGAACCCGGATCAGCTGGCCGCGGATCGGCACGTCCACGCCCAGCAGCTTCTCGATGGCGAGCACATAGCTGTGCTCCATCGACATCGGGCTGCAGTAATCCAGGCGGTCCATATAGGGCAGCGCCTGAAGATAGGTCTTGTACTCGATCAGCTTCTCGGTGCCGCGATGCAGCAGGCCGATGTGCGGATCGCACCGCTCGATGATCTCGCCGTCCAGCACCATCACCAGCCGCAGCACGCCGTGCGCGGCCGGGTGCTGGGGCCCGAAGTTGATCATGTAGTTCTGGATCTTGGTGTCCGCCGCAACCAGCGTCGGGTCCAGAATGATCTCGCCGTCGAGAACCTCGGTCATGCGCCGTCCCCTTCAGCTTTTTCGTCGCCCGGGAGCTTCCACTGGCCTTCCCAGGGGCTGAGGAAATCGAAGCTGCGGAAATCCTGCTTCAGCTTCACCGGCTCATAGACCACCCGGCCCTGTTCTTCCGAATAACGCAGCTCCACATGGCCGGTCAGCGGGAAGTCCTTGCGGAACGGATGACCTTCAAAGCCATAGTCGGTGAGGATGCGGCGCAGGTCGGGGTTGCCCTCGAACAGCACGCCGTAGCAATCCCACACCTCGCGCTCCAGCCAGCCGGCATTGGGCCACAGGCTGGTGACGGAGGGGACGGATTTCACCTCGTCCGTCAGCACCTTCACCCGGATGCGCCGGTTGTGCTTCAGGCTGAGCAGGTGCCAGTTCACTTCCAGCCGCTCGGCCCGCTCGGGATAGTCGGCGCCGGCGATGTCCAGCAGCTGCTCATAGGCCAGGTCGGGCGTGTCGCGCAGCTGCTGCAGCACCGATCCGGCCGCCTCGCGGTTCACCACCAGCGTCAGCTCGCCGACGACCTCGGTCGCCTCGATCAGGTCGGGCCCAAGGATCGCACGCGCGCGGTCCGCGATGCCTGCATTGCCGGGAATCTGGGGAAGATGCGACATCAGGGTCAACGCTCGAACGTGCCCTGGCGGCGGATTTTCCGCTGCAGGGCCATGATGCCGTAAAGCAGCGCTTCGGCGGTGGGCGGACAGCCGGGCACATAGATGTCCACCGGCACGATGCGGTCGCAGCCGCGAACCACCGAATAGCTGTAGTGATAATAGCCGCCGCCGTTGGCGCAGCTGCCCATGGAAATCACATAGCGCGGCTCGGGCATCTGATCGTACACGCGGCGCAGGGCCGGGGCCATCTTGTTGCACAGCGTGCCGGCCACGATCATCACGTCGGACTGGCGCGGCGATGCGCGCGGGGCGGCGCCGAAGCGCTCCATATCCCAGTCGGGCATGGAGGCGTGCATCATTTCCACCGCGCAGCAGGCGAGCCCGAAGGTCATCCACCAGAGCGAACCGGTGCGCGCCCAGGTGGTGAGGTCTTCCAGGCTCGTCACAAGGAAACCCTTGTTCGAAAGCTCGGAATTCACGTCGGCGAAAAACTGGTCCTGCCCGACGAGATCGCGGGACAGCGCCGTGCCGTCAGGATTGATAAGCGTGGTGCTGCTCATTCCCAATCCAGCGCCCCCTTCTTCCATTCATAGATGAAGCCGACGGTGAGGACGCCCAGGAACAGCATCATCGAACCCCAGGCGAAATACAGCTCCGGCCCCATATGCGCCAGGCTGACGGCCCAGGGGAACAGGAAGGCGACTTCCAGATCGAAGATGATGAACAGGATCGACACCAGATAGAAGCGCACATCGAACTGGCCGCGCGCGGACGAGAAGGCGGAGAAGCCGCTCTCATACTCGGTCAGCTTGTCGGCATAGGGCTTGTTGGTGCCAACCAGGTTCGACACCAGGATGGGCAGGCCGGCGAAGATAGCCGCGAAGGCGATCGCAACGCCGAAGAAAAGGAGAATCGGGAGATACTCCCGGCCGATGTCAGTCAGGTCGGACATGGCGCGTCTCTAGGCCTGAGAAATGGGCTCGGCAAGCCTTTGCCGCATTGCACAATTACAACTTTGGTCATGTTTTTCAGACATGGCCGCTATTGCAAATCATGTGCTTTAACGCAGGGCTCCGGCGACCAGTCGATGCAGGCGAGAATGCAGCACATCATTGCCCGCAATCAGCTCCCGGCGCTCCACCATTTTCTCTCCGCCGCGGAAGTCCGAGACGAAGCCGCCGGCCTCTTTCACCAGCAGCATGCCTGCGCTGACGTCCCAGTGCGACAGCCCCTGCTCCCAGAAACCGTCGAACCGTCCGGCGGCGACCCAGGCCAGATCCAGGCTGGCCGCGCCGAAGCGGCGCACGCCCGCCACTTCGGGAATCACCTTGTTCAGGATGCGCTCGAACTGGTCCTGATCGCCATGGCCCTTGAAGGGGATTCCGGTTGCGATCAGCGATTCAGACAGGTCGCTTCGGCCGGACACCCGCAGCCGGCCGTTGTGCAGCCAGGCCCCGCGCCCGCGCTCGGCCCAGAAGGTCTCATCCGTCAGCGGCTGATAGACCATGCCCGCCAGCGCCACGCCCATATGCTCCACCCCGATGGAGATGGCGAAGTGCGGGATGCCGTGCAGGAAGTTGGAGGTGCCATCCAGCGGATCGATGATGAAGCGGGGGGAGTTTTCCTCCTCGCCCGGAATCTCAC
Source organism: Sphingomonas sp. (assembly GCA_003248865.1). Lineage (GTDB taxonomy): Bacteria > Pseudomonadota > Alphaproteobacteria > Sphingomonadales > Sphingomonadaceae > Sandaracinobacteroides. The sequence goes on along the minus strand of QFPK01000002.1, from coordinate 142,733 downwards.
CGCCCTCTTCCAGCACGAAGCCCCAGCCCGGGCGCGCCTTCTGCAGCTCTTCCAGCAGCGTGCGCTCAGCGGCCTTGTCGGCCTGGCTCACGAAATCGGCCGGCCCCTTGCGGGAGACCTGGAGCTGGCTGACTTCGCCGAAGTCGCGGCGCAGGCGCGGGGCGGCCTTGCGGCACGCCCGTTCCATAACGGTGATGATGGCGGATTGCGACATGTCTACCCTCAATCCGCCCGGCGGACGTAGGCTTGCTCGTACACATCGACCACGATGCGGGTGCCGGACCCGATATGCGGCGGCACCATCACGCGCACGCCATTTTCCAGCACGGCGGGCTTGTACGACGAAGAGGCAGTCTGCCCCTTCACCACCGCGTCGGCTTCCACGATCAGCGCTTCCACCTGATCGGGCAGCTGAACGCTGATGGGGCGCTCGTCATAGAGTTCCATCGTCACGTCCATGCCGTCGCTCAGGAAGGCGGCAGCGTCGCCCAGCAGGTCGCGCGGCAGCGTCACCTGATCGTAGGTGTCCTTGTCCATGAAGACGAGATTGTCGTCTTCGGCATAGAGATACTGGAAGTCCTTGGTGTCCAGGCGAACCCGCTCCACCACTTCGGCCGAACGGAAGCGGATGTTGGTCTTGCGGCCATCGATCAGGTTCTTCAGCTCCACCTGCATATAGGCGCCGCCCTTGCCGGGCTGGGTGTGCTGCGTCTTCACCGCACGCCAGATGCCGTTTTCATATTCGATGATGTTGCCGGGACGAATGTCCACGCCGCTGATCTTCATGGGGATTCACCTGCAGAGCTGGAAAGAGCGAAATGTGGCCGCGCCCTTAGCCGGTCGGGCGAAAAGTCTCAAGACGGCAGGAAAAAGGGCGAGTCCTTGCGGACCCACCCCATATTCCAGCCTGTAACGGCCTTACTTCCCGTCCGCCGGGAAGCCGCGCTTCTTCAGCAGCGCCTTCACATCCGGGTCGCGGCCGCGGAATTCGCGATAGGCCTCCGCCCGGTCGGTTTCGTTGCCGGTGGACAGCAGGATGGTGCGGAAGCGGTCGGCCACGCCCTTGTCCCAGGGGGAACCCGCTTCCTCGAACGCGGCCCAGGTGTCGGCATCCATCGTTTCCGACCAGAGGTAGGAATAATAGCCCGCCGAATAGCTGTCGCCCGAGAAGAGATGGCTGAACTGCGGTAGCCGGTGGCGCATCACGATCTGCTTCGGCATGCCGATGGCCGCCAGCGTGTCGCGCTCGAACGCATCGGGGTTCACCACCCCGTCCTTCACCAGGTGCAGCTTCATGTCCACGATGGCAGACGACAGATAGGAAACCGTCGCATAGCCCTGATTGAAGGTCTGCGACTTCTCGATCTTGTCGACCAGCGCCTTGGGCATGGGTTCGCCGGTCTGATAATGTTTGGCGAACCGGTCCAGCACCTCGCGCGTCAGCAGCCAGTTCTCGTTCACCTGGCTGGGATATTCCACGAAGTCGCGCGGGGTGTTGCCCAGCCCCGGATAGGTGATGTCCTGCAGGAAATAATGGATGGCATGGCCGAATTCGTGGAACAGCGTCTCGGCATCGTCATAGCTGATCAGCACCGGCTCGCCCGCGCCGGGTTTGGCGAAATTGTTGTTGTTGGATGCCAGCGCCGTCTGCACGGTCGGGAACTTCCGCTGGCCGCGATAGGTCGTCATCCACGCGCCTGACCGCTTGCCGGTGCGGGCGAAATCGTCGCGATAGAAGAGCGCGACATGCTTGCCGCCGCGCGTGACCTCATACACCCGGACGTCCGGCTGGAACACGGGGATGGTGCCCGTGACTTCCTTGAATTCCAGCCCATAGAGCTGGCCGGCAGCCCAGTAGCTCGCCTGGATCATGTTGTTCAGCTCGAAATAGGGCTTGGTCTCTGCGGCCGAGAGGTCATAGCGCGCCTTGCGAACCTTCTCCGCGAAATAGAGATAGTCCCAGGGCTCGATGGGGAAGCCCGACAGCTTCTCCATGTCGGCCACTTCCTCGCGCACCCGGGCGACGGCCGGGCCCCACACCCGCATCATCAGGTCTTCCGCGCGGGCCGGATCCTTCGCCATGGTATCGGCCATGCGCAGGTTGGCATGGGTGGCGAAGCCCAGCAGATGCGCGCGGTCGGCGCGCAGCTTCACGATCTTCTCGATGGTGGCGTTGGTGTCGTTGCCGTCGCCGTTGTCGCCCCGGTTCACGAAGGCGCGCCACACCGTTTCACGCAACGCGCGGTCGTCGGCGAAGGTCAGGATCGGATCGACGGCGGAGCGGGTGTTGACGATGGCATAGCCCGTCTGCGTGCGTTCTTGCGCCGCGGCGCGCGCCGCGGACTTCACGCCGTCGGGCACGCCCTTCATCTGCGCTTCGGTCGCCGGCAGAGAGGTTTCCTCGTCGCGCAGCAGCTTCTGGTTGAAATCGGTGAACAGGGTGGCGAGCTGCTGGTTGATCCCGGCGAGCTGCGCCTTGTCCGAGTCCGACAGCTTCGCCCCGCTGCGCACGAAACGGTCATGCGTGCGCTCCAGCAGGCGCAACTGCATGGCGTTCAGCTTCAGCGACCCGCGCTTCTGATACAGCGCGTCGATGCGGGCGAACAGTTTGGGATCCATGGAGATTTCGTCGTAGAGCGCGGCGAACTTCGGGCTCCATTCCCGATCCAGCGCCTGATAGGCTGGGCTGTTCATGTTCGACGTCATCAGGTCGAACATGGTGGACACCTGATCCAGCTGCTGCCCGCTCGATTCCAGCGCGCCGATCACATTGTCGAAGGTCGGCGCGGCCTTGTTGTCTGCGATCATGCGGATTTCCGCGCGCAGGTCCGCGAAGGCGACTTCGAAGGCCGGCGGGAATTGTTCGGGCTGCACCTTGTCCCACGGCGGGACCCCGCCGTGCGGGCCGGTCCAGGGTTGCAGCAGGAAGGGCAGCTCGGCCTTGGCGGCGGTGGCCGGGGCCGCCTTCGTGGCGGCGAGAGAGGGTGCGGCGGTCAGAACGGCAGACGCCATAAGAAGGGATTTCATCGTTACACCTACCTTGAGCACAGATTCATCCTCCAGACGCAATATCGGGCCCCGGCAAAGGGATCGGACAGGCCGACAAGGCTCTCGGCCTCGCCCTGTGATGGGCCGCTCATGCGCCGATTGCGGCCAGAGGTAAACGCCCTGCCCGACAGGCCGGCGGCTCTAGCGGGCCTGATTTCCGCCCGCTCCGTCGCCTGCACGGGATTGGCGGCGGACATCCTTGAACTCCGATCCGTCGCGCCAGTCGGGCCAGCGGCCGGAATTGGCGAGATCGCGGGAAATGGTGAAGATCAGGTCGACATCCTCAGCCGCGCCACGGAAATCCAGCCCCTCGTTCCAATTGTCGCAGGGCTGGTGATAGCAGGCCATATAGCCCTGCAGCCATTTGTCCCCGGCTGGGCGCCCGCCCTGCACCAGATCGGGCGCGCCGCTCATCGCCATCAGCAGCAGCGTGGGCACGCCGCGCTTCGCGACCGAAAAATGGTCGGCGCGATAGAACAGCCCGCGTTCCGGCAGGATGTCGGGCGTGACCCGCCGCCCGACGGCTTTCGCCGCAGCCTGCAGATCCGCCTCCAGCTCATTCTGGCCGTCGCCCACCAGGATCACGTCATGCGAGGGGCCGCCGGTGTTCAGCACGTCCAGCGTGTAGTTCGCCACCGTCTTCGCCATCGGGACGACGGGATTGCGGGCATAATATTCCGATCCCAGCAGCAACCGCTCCTCCGCAGTCCAGAAGCCGAACAGCAGGGTGCGGCTGGTCGGGCCGGAAGCCTTGAACAGCCGGGCCAGCTCCAGCAGGCCCGCGACACCCAATGCATCGTCGTTCGCGCCCGCGCGGATTGTACGCCCCTGGGCGTCGGCCGGGCCGATCCCGAAGGCATCCCAATGGGCGCCGAACAGGATCGCCTCGTCCGCGCGGCCGGTGCCGGGCAGCTTTGCGAGCACGTTGCGGCTCTGCACCTTCTCCTGGCTCACCGGCAGGTCTGCGGAGAAGCGGGCCTTCAGGTCCACCGGGCGGAAGCCCTTACTGCGCGCGGCCTTCAGCTGCGCCTCGAAATCCAGCCCCGCGTCCGCGAACAGCCGGCGCGCGAAACCGTCGGACATCCAGCCCTGCGCCAGCAGCCTCGGCCCGCCCGCGCCGTTCGCCAGATCGAAATTCTCGCTCGCAGGCGCGATCACCGTCTGCCAGCCATAGGCCGCGCCTTCGGTGTCATGGATGATCAGTGCGCCCAGCGCCCCGCGCCGGACCGCTTCCTCATATTTGTAGCTCCAGCGGCCATAATAGGTCATCCGCCGCCCGCCGAAGAGGCCATAGGCATCCTCGCCCTCGACCGCGCGGAAATCCGGGTCGTTCACCAGCATCACCACCAGCTTGCCGCGAACATCCACATCCTTGAAATCGTCCCAGCCCCGCTCCGGCGCGGTCACGCCATAGCCCACGAAGACCATCGGCACCGACTGGAAGCGAACCTTGTCCGCCGGCTGCTGGGTGGAGAGATAGACATCGACATTGCGCGTCAGCGGCTTGCCGTTGACGGAGATCGGCCCTTCGCCCAGCCGGCTGTGCAGCAGCGTCACGGCCTGCGTCCAGCCGCCATTGTCTCCGGCGGGCTGCAAGCCGATCCCGGCCAGCCGCTTCGACAGATAATCGATGGTCAGCGGCTCGGCGGCGCTGCCCGGCCCCCTGCCCTCGAACGCGTCAGAGGCGAGTATCTTCACATCGTCGGACAGCGCCTTGGGAGAAACCTGCGCGAACGCGGAGCCGGCCGCGCAGGCCAGTGCGAGCGCGGTGATCAATTGTCTCATGATCGGTCTTCCTATCAGGCCGCCTCGATTGCAGCTGCAAGTGCCTGCACGACGGCGGCGGGGTCATCGGCTGCCCAGACCGTGCCGGAAACAGCCAGAAAGTCGGCGCCGGCCTTCACCAGCGGGCCGCAATTCTGCGCCGTGATCCCCCCGATGGCAACGCAGGGAATGGGGGACAACGCCGTCCACCAGTTCAGGATGTCGGGCGTGGCATGATGTTCGACCAGCTTGGTGTGGGTGGGGAAGAAGGCGCCGAAGGCGACATAATTGGCCCCGGCCTCGCCCGCTTCCATCGCCAGATGGCGGCTGCCGTGGCAGGTCACGCCGATCTGCGCATCGCGCCCCAGCAGCGCGCGGGCCTGCTCGACCGATCCGTCGCCCTGCCCCAGATGCACCCCGTCGGCACGGCACGCCTTCGCCAGATCGGCACGGTCGTTCAGGATGAAGGCGACATCGGCGGCCTCGCAGATGGGCAGCAGCCGGGCGGCCGCCGCCATGATCGCCTCATCGGCATAATGTTTCATGCGCAGCTGATAGGCGGCGACCGGCGCGCCTGCCGACACCGCCGCTTCCAGCGCGTCCGCATGGGCTTCCAGATCCAGCGACGGCGGCGAGATCAGGTAGATCTGACAGGGCGGGCGCTCGTCCTCGATACCCAGAAAGGCCGAGAAATCCTCGGAGGAAACCGGTTCGACAGCCATGTCAGTGCGTCACGATCGCCAGCACGAACCCATCCCATTTCTTCGCGCCCACCGTCTGCACCGCGGTCGCGGAAAGGCGCTGTTCGGCAGCCAGCATGTCGAATAGTGCGCGCGTGCCCGCCACATTGGCGTCGGCGCCGTCCGTTTCCAGCACCCGGCCCCCGCGCACCACATTGTCCACCACGATCATCGTGCCCGGATGAGACAGGCTGAGCGCGGCGCGGACATAGGCGGCATTGTTCTGCTTGTCGGCGTCGATGAAGATGAAGTCGAATGCGCTCTCGCCGCGTTCCTGCATCGCCGACAGGCTGTCCAGCGCGGGCGCCACCCAAACCTCGGCCCGGTCCGCCATCCCTGCCCGCTCCAGATTGGCGCGGGCCACATCGGCATGCTTCGGATCGATCTCCAAGCTGATCAGACGGCCGTCCTGCGGCAGCGCGCGGGCAAGCCAGATGGTCGAATACCCGCCCAGCGTCCCGACCTCCAGGATGCGCCGGGCGCCCACGCCGCGCGCCAGCAGGTGCAGCATCTTGCCCTGCGCGGGCGAGACATCGATGGCGGGCAGGCCGGCTTGCGCGTTGGCCGCGAGCGCCAGATCCAGCACGGGATCGTCGCCCAGCAGCTTCTCGCCGATGAAGGCGTCAACCGCCTGCCAGCCTGCCTCGCTCATATCAGTCCCTCCGTATCCTCATTCCTTGTTGAGGTAGATGCGGACGATCTTGTCCAGCAGGTCCAGTGCTTCGGCGCGCGGGCGCTGGAAGCTGTTGCGGCCGATGATGGAGCCGTTGCCGCCACCGTCGCGGATGTCGCGTGCATCCTGATAGACCGCGTCAGAGCCCTTGGCGGCCCCACCCGAGAACACCACGAGGCGACGGCCGTTGAAGCAGGACTTCACCACATGCGCCACCCGGTCGGACTGCTTCGACCAGTCGGTCCCGGCGTAGCTCTTCTTGGCGTCTTCCTGCTCGATGTGATTGGAGGGCAGCTTCACCTTGATGATGTGTGCGCCCAGCAGCGCCGCCATGTGCGCGGCATAGGCGCCCACGTCCAGCGCCAGCTCACCGGATTTCGGCAGCTTGCCGCCGCGCGGATAGCTCCAGATCACGGTGGCGATGCCCACGGACTTCGCTTCCGCAGACAGTTCCTTGATCTCTTCCATCATGTCGAAGACATCTTCGGAGCCGGGATAGATGGTGAAGCCGATGGCCGAGCAGCCCAGCCGCAGGGCATCGTCCACGCTGCCCGTCAGCGCCTGATTGGCACCGCCCGCCCAGCTGTTGGACGAGTTCACCTTCAGGATGGTGGGGATGGCGCCCGCGAACGTGTCGGCGCCCGCCTCGATCATCCCCAGCGGGGCGGCATAGGCGTTGAGGCCTGCATCGATCGCCAGCTGGAAGTGGTAATGCGGATCATAGCCGGGGGCGTTCACCGCGAAGCTGCGCGCCGGGCCATGTTCGAAGCCCTGATCGACGGGCAGGATCACCATCTTGCCGGTGCCGCCCAGACGGCCTGCCATCAGGATGAGGGCGAGATTGGCCTTGGTGCCGGGATTGTCGCTCTCGTAATTGTCGAGGATGCGCTTGACGGTCTTGGTGATCTTCATTCTGCCGCTCCTGTTTGCAAAGCTACAACTCCGGGCAATGCCTTGCCTTCCATCCATTCCAGGAAAGCGCCGCCCGCCGTCGAAACGAAGGTGAATTTGTCGCCGGCGCCCGCATGGTTCAGCGCCGCGACGGTGTCGCCGCCGCCCGCCACGCTCACCAGCGTGCCGCCCTCGGTCAGCGCCGCCGCCGTCTGCGCCAGCGTCACGGTCGCCGCGTCGAAGGGCTGAAGTTCGAACGCGCCCAGCGGGCCGTTCCACACCAGGGTCGCGCAGGTCTTCAGCACGTCGCCCAGCGCTTCCACCGCATGCGGCCCAAGGTCCAGGATCATCTCGTCGGCGGCCACGTCGTTCACATTGGCCACGCGGTTGTCCGCATGGGCCTTGAACTCCTTCGCCACCACCACGTCCCAGGGCAGGTGCACGGTGCAGCCGGCCGCCTCGGCGCGGGTCAGGATGTTGCGCGCGGTGTCCGCCAGATCATGTTCGCACAGGCTCTTGCCCACGCTGATGCCCTTGGCGGCCAGGAAGGTGTTGGCCATGCCGCCGCCGATGATCAGATGATCGACCTTGCCGACAAGGTTGGTCAGCACGTCCAGCTTGGACGACACCTTGGCGCCGCCCACCACCGCCGCGACGGGGCGCTGCGGCTTGCCGAGCGCGGCTTCCAGCGCGTTCAGCTCGGCTTCCATCGAGCGGCCGGCATAGGCCGGCAGCACATGGGCCAGCCCCTCGGTGGAGGCATGGGCCCGGTGCGCAGCGGAAAAGGCATCGTTCACATAGATGTCGCCCATCCGCGCCAGTTCGGTGACGAAGCCGGGGTCGTTCTTCTCCTCGCCGGCATGGAAGCGGGTGTTTTCCAGCACCGTGACGCTGCCGTTTTCCAGCTTCAGCGATTCCTCGACCGCCTCGTCGCCGATGCAATCCGGCAGGAAACCGACCCAGCGGCCCAGCACTTCGTGCAGGGGGTGGACGACCTTCTTCAGCGAGAACTCGTCGGACGGCCCGCCCTTGGGCCGCCCGAAGTGAGAGAGCAGGAGCACCTTCGCGCCCCTGTCCGCCAGGAAGGCGATGGTGGGGACTGCCGCCTGCAACCGCGTCGCGTCGGTCACATGCTCGCCGTCCATCGGCACGTTGAGGTCGACCCGGACCAGCACGCGCTGGCCGCGAAGGTCGACCGGCAGATCATCCAGCCCCCGGAACGGCATCAGAGGAACTTGCCCATCTGTACCGCAGTGTCGGCCATCCGGTTGGAGAAGCCCCATTCATTGTCGTACCAGCTGACGACACGGACCAGCTTGCCTTCCAGCACCGCCGTCTCAAGGCTGTCCACCGTGGACGAGAAGGGCACATGGTTGAGGTCGATGGAGACCAGCGGCTCGTCGGTATAGTCGAGGATGCCCTTCAGCGCGCCTTCGGAGGCCGCCTTCAGCGCTGCGTTGACTTCTTCCTTCGTCGTATCCCGGCCGGGCACGAAGGTGAGGTCGACGAGGCTGACGTTCGGCGTCGGCACGCGGATGGCGGAGCCGTCCAGCTTGCCCTTCAGTTCCGGCAGCACCTCGCCCACCGCGCGGGCCGCGCCCGTGGTAGTGGGGATGATCGACATGGCGGCCGCGCGGGCACGGCGCATGTCAGAGTGGATCTGATCCAGGATCTTCTGGTCGTTGGTGTAGGCGTGCACGGTCGTCATCAGGCCGCGCTCGATCCCCACCAGCTCGTTCATCACCTTAGCGACGGGCGCCAGGCAGTTGGTGGTGCACGATGCGTTGGACACGATCTTGTGATCGCCGGTCAGCTTCTGGTGGTTCACGCCATAGACCACGGTCAGGTCGACACCCTTGCCCGGGGCGGAGATCAGCACGCGCTTGGCGCCGGCGGAAAGATGCGCGCCGGCCTTGTCGGCGTCGGTGAAGAAGCCGGTGCACTCCAGCGCGATGTCGACGCCCAGTTCCTTGTGCGGCAGCTTCGAAGGATCGCGCTCGGCGGTCACGCGGATGCGCTTGCCGTTGATCACCATGTCCTGCCCGTCAGCCTCGACCGTGCCGGGGAAGCGGCCGTGCACCGAATCGCGCTTGAACAGCAGCGCGTTGGACTTGGCGTCGCCCAGGTCATTGATCGCGACCACCTCGATATCGGTGCGGCCCTGTTCCAGGATAGCCCGAAGAACCAGACGGCCGATCCGACCGAAACCGTTGATCGCAACCTTCATGTGCCTCTCCTTTATATATGACGTTCTGCCGGTTATTTCCGTGAGTTAAGTTGCGCGAGCACCCGTTCGCAGATTGCGGGCGAGGTCAAGCCGAAATGTTGGTAAAGCGCGGGCGCAGGCGCAGATGCGCCAAATGTATCGATCCCGATGGCCAGCCCGTCCGTCCCGACGATGCCGGCCCATCCGAAGGTGGACGCCGCCTCGATCGAGACCTTCAGCACATCGGCGGGCAGCAGGCTCTTGTCGCCCTTCTCGCGATACAGTTCCCAGCTGGGCATGGAGACGACATCGGCGCCGATCCCCTGCGCTTCCAGAAGCGCAGCGGTTTCCACCGCGAGCGAGACTTCCGATCCGGTCGCGACCAGCACCACCTTGCGCGCCGCAGTCGCCGCCACCAGCCGATAGGCGCCGGAGGCCGACCGGTTTTCGGCCCAGTCCTTGCGCAGCGTCGGCAGATTCTGGCGGGAGAGTGCGAGCACCGAGGGCCGGGTGCGGTCGGCCAGCGCCAGTTCCCAGCATTCCGCCGTCTCCACCGCGTCCGCCGGGCGATAGACCGCCACATTCGGGATCGCGCGCAGCGAGGCCAGATGCTCGATGGGCTGGTGGGTCGGGCCGTCTTCACCGAGGCCGATGGAATCATGCGTCAGCACGTAGACCACGCCCACCTGCTGCAGGGCAGAGAGGCGGATCGCGCCACGGGCATAATCGGCGAACACCAGGAAGGTGCCGCCGTAAGGGATCACGCCGCCATGCAGCGCCATACCGTTCATCGCCGCCGACATGCCGAATTCGCGGATGCCGTAATGCAGATAGCTGCCGCCGTAATTGCCGGCATCCAGCACCTGCTGCCCGCCGGACTGGGTGAGGTTCGACCCCGTCAGGTCCGCCGAGCCGCCGATGGTGGTGGAGACCTGCGCATTGATGACGCCCAGCGCCATTTCCGAGGCCTTGCGGCTGGCAACGGCCTTGCCGTCCGCCACCAGTTTTTCCTTGAACGCCGACAGGTCGACTGCGGGTGCCGTGTTCGCCACCAGCGCGCGAAACTCCGTCGCGCCCGGCTGCGCATCCCAGGCGGCCTTCGCCGCGCTGCCCCGCGCGCCGACGCCCCGCCATGTTGCCAGCAGGTCGGCCGGAATCTCGAACGGCGCGGACGTCCAGCCCAGATGCACCCGGGCGGCTTCCACCTCGGCGGCGCCAAGCGCGGCGCCATGCACCTTTTCCGTGCCCGCCTTGTTGGGGGCGCCGGACCCGATCACGGTGGTGCAGCGGATCAGGCTGGGCAGCTCCGACGCCTGCGCTTCATCCAGCGCCTTGCGGATGGACGCCGGGTCATGCCCGTCGCAGGCCACCACATGCCATCCCGCCGCGCGGAACCGCGCCGGCACATCCTCGCTGGATGACACCGAGATCGGGCCGTCGATAGAGATGTTGTTGTCATCCCACAGCACGTTCAACCGGCCGAGCTTCAGGTGCCCCGCCAGACCGATGGCTTCATGGCTGATGCCTTCCATCAGGCAGCCGTCGCCCGCGATCACCCAGGTGCGGTGATCGACCAGCGCGTCGCCGTGGCGGGCGTTCAGGTGCCGTTCGGCAATCGCCATGCCGACCGCCATGCCCAGCCCCTGACCCAGCGGGCCGGTGGTGCATTCCACGCCCGGCAGCTCGAAATTCTCCGGATGGCCGGCGCAGGGGGAGCCCAGTTGGCGGAAGTTGCGGATGTCGCCGATGGTCGGCGCTTCGAAGCCGCTGAGATAGAGCAGCGAATAAATCAGCATCGAACCATGGCCTGCCGACAGCACGAATCGGTCGCGGTCCGGCCAGCGCGGATCGGATGCATCGAACTTCAGATATTCGCCCCACAGGATGGTGGCGGCGTCCGCCATCCCCATCGGCATGCCGGGGTGGCCGCTGTTGGCCGCCTCGACCGCGTCCATCGCAAGCACGCGGATGCAGTTCGCCATGGGTTTCAAAAGAGGATCGGCAAGCCGTGCGGAAGCCATCGGGGCCCTTTTCAGACAGTGGTCGGGCCGGAAAGGGGCCCGAATCGCATAGGTATGCAGCCCTGCAGGGCCGCGCGCGCGGCGCCCTCCTCGCAAAGGCAGGCGTGGAAATCAACGCCAGAGGGAACAACAGGTTACAAAGCCGGCATTGACGCCAAGCGAAACAACCCCTTATCTGATTTCGTCAAGAATTTGGAGGAACGATTCTTGATCGGTCGGAGCGAAGTGATGGTTCGGGAAGCAATGCGGGACATTCAGGGTGGGCAAGAGATGTCCGATTTGCTTGCCCGGATCGAATCCGCGCTGCATCGCGCCGAACTCGCCGCCGAACGCCTTCGCCAGCGCAATCGCGGCCTGCGCAACGCCGCGCGCGACACGCTGACCGGCCTGGACCGGCTGATCGAGAACGAACGGAAACGGGCGAATGGCTGAAGTCACCCTCACCATCGGCGGTCGCGCCTACAAGCTCGCCTGCCGAGATGGCGAGGAAGATGATCTGCGCGCGGCCGGCGGCCTGCTCGAATCGCGCGTCTCGTCCCTGATGGAAGCCCATGGCGCCGTGGCGGAGCCCCGGTTGCTGCTGATGGCCGCGTTGCTGGTCTCCGGCGAGCTGCTGGAACGCAAGGCTAGTGAAGCCCGGATGTCGCCCTTCCCCGCCCCGCAGCAGCTGCCCAGCCTCGCGCAATATGAAGCGCTGGCCGCCCGCGCCGAAACGCTTGCGCAAAGGCTTGAGGAAGCGGCCTCGGCCTCTTAAGTTAGCCCACGGCGGGATCTGCGCGATGCGCGCAATTGAGCATCCCTGAGGCGATAAACACATCCACGGGGGTTGTCCCTGCCGGGCTCGTGGGCCCGATCATACAGCTCCCACCTGACGTTCTGGCGTCAGAGGATCTTCACGCAAACGGTCGCAGCGGACCCGCCACCCCTGCCGAAAGCGACCAGCCTGACCGACTCAAAGCCCGACCGAAAAGCCCTGCGCCGGGACCTGAGGGCCGCCCGCGCCGCCTTTGCGGCGGCCCTGTCCCCCGTCGTGCGGGATGCCCTTGAAAAGGCGCTGGCTGCCCATCTGCCCCGGCTGGGACCGCCCGGCATCCTCGCCAGCTATTGCGCCGTCGGCGACGAGATCGACCCCCGCCATCTGGAAGAAGCCGCCCGCGCGGCCGGCTGGCGCATCGCGCTGCCGCGTGTGACGGACGGTCCGCTCAGCTTCCATGCCGAAACCGCGCTCACGCCCGGCTACAAGGGCATCCCGGAACCACCGGCCGATGCCCCCATGCTTCACCCCGATCTGCTGCTGGTGCCGCTGCTGGCCGCCGACAGGGCGGGGAACCGGATGGGACAGGGCAAGGGCCATTATGACCGCACGCTGGCCGCGCTGCGCAGCGCCGGTTCCATCCGCGCCATCGGGCTCGCGTGGGACATGCAGCTGGCGGATGCCCTTCCCGCCGAACCGTGGGATCAGCCGCTGGACGCCATTGCCACACCCACCATCTTCCACCTGACGCCCGGCAGGGCTAAAGCCGGGGGATGACACCGTCTCTCCGGCGGCCGCTGGGCATCCTTGCTGTCCTTGTCGGCATCTTCGCCTATTGCCTGTTCGCCGTCTGGCTGTTCGAGCCCGTGGGCCGGCTGCATCCGCTGATCCAGCTGCCGATCTGGGCCGTGCTGGGCGTTGCCTGGGTGTTTCCGCTGAAACCGGTGATGATCTGGATCGAAACAGGCAAGTGGCGGCCATGAGGACGCCCCCCGAACAATGCGCCAGCATGGCCGAAGTCCGCGCCGGCGTGGACAGCCTGGACGGCGAGCTGGTCCGGCTGCTGGCCGAGCGCTTCCGGTTCATGAACGCCGCCGCCCGCATCAAGCCCGAGCGTGGCATGGTCCGCGATGAAGCCCGCAAGCAGCAGGTTATCCGCAATGCAATGGCGCAAGCGGAAACGCTGGGGCTGGACCCGGCGCTGATCGGCGAATTGTGGGAGTGGCTGGTGGAAGCCTCCATCGCGCACGAACTGCGCGAATGGGATCAGGCTGATCGGGGAGATGGGGCGCGAACCGCAGCCCGTTAGGGCCGCAAGGTTCGCGCATCACCGAAATCCAAAGTGGCGCGAGCGACGGGGCTCGAACCCGCGACCTCCGGCGTGACAGGCCGGCACTCTAACCGACTGAGCTACGCCCGCGCACTTTGGAGGCGCGGCTTTATGCGGGGGGCCGGGGGCTGTCAACACCCATCAGCTGCCTTTTCCCATCCAGCGCAGCAGTTCGCCCGCAATCTCCTCGCCTGCATCCTCCTGCAGAAAGTGTCCGGCGTTTTCGATCAGCCGGTGCGGCTGCCCCTTCGCGCCGGGAATTCGCGCCTGCAGAACCTTCTCCACGCCCAGCGTCACCATGTCCTTGTCTCCGAACAGGGTCAGGAACGGCTTTTCATAATGTTCCAGCACGGCCCAGGCCGCGCGATTCTCGGCCGCGGACGGCATGGCGGGGTCCGTCACCACCAGCATCGGGAAGATTCGGGCGCCCGCCTTGAAGCTGTCGTCGGGATAGGGCGCGTTATAGGCTTCCCGGTCCGCGTCGCTCAGCCCGCGCGCGGTGCCGCCGTTCACGATCCAGCCCGAATCGAAATCCGGCACTGTCTGGCTGAAGTTGCGCCAGGCCTCGAACGCCGGGGACGCCTTGCCCTCCCCCGTCGGCAGGAAGGTGTTGGCCGCACACACGCGTGCGAAGCGATCCGGGAACGCCGCCACCAGCCTCAGCCCGATCAGCCCGCCCCAGTCCTGACAGAACAGGGTCACGTCATTCAGATCATTGGCGAGGAACCACTGGCTCATCCAGTCCACATGCCGCTCATAGCTGTAGTCGGACCGTTCCGATGGCTTGTCGGACCGGCCAAAACCGACAAGATCGGGCGCCATGCAGCGATAGCCCGCGCCCGCCAGCAGCGGGATCATCTTGCGATACAGGTAGGACCAGCTGGGTTCGCCATGCATCAGCAGAACCACCGGCCCGTCGGCCGGGCCGGCTTCCACATGGGCGATGCGCAAGGGGCCAAGAGGGCCGCCGTCCACATCGGTGTAGCTGACCGCGAAATCGAAGCCCGTCAGGCCCTCGAACCGCGAATCGGGGGTGCGCAAGATCGGCATGTCTCTCTCCTCCGCCGCCACCCTGCCGCCAGACTATCGGCACTTGCAAGGCCATATTTTGGATGGCACGGCGCCTGCCATGTCTGAATTTGACCCCCAGCAGCTCGCCGCCGAAGCCTGGTTCCGTTCCTTGAGAGACCGCATCACCGCCGAGTTCGAGCGGATCGAGGATGAGGGCGCCGCCCTCCCCGCCTTGCCCAATGCGCCGCAGGCTCCGGGCCGCTTCGCCTTCACGCCATGGCAACGCACCGATCACAGCGGCTCCCCCGGCGGCGGCGGCACCATGGGCGTGATGAAAGGCCGCATCTTCGAGAAAGTCGGCGTGAACATCTCCACCGTGCACGGCCAGTTCAACCCGGAATTCGCGAAGAACATCCCCGGCGCATCTGAAGACCCGCGCTTCTTCGCCACCGGCATCAGCCTCGTCGCGCACATGGCCAACCCCCATGTGCCCGCCGTGCACATGAACACCCGCTTCCTCGTGACCACCAAGCGCTGGTTCGGCGGCGGCGCAGACCTGAACCCGGCCCTGCCCCGGGACGACGACACCAGCTTCTTCAAATCCGCCTTCGAACAGGCCGGAAACCGCCACTCAGCCGAATTCTGGCCCAAACACAGCGCCTGGTGCGACGAATATTTCCATATCCCCCACCGCAAGCGTAACCGCGGCGTGGGCGGCATCTTCTACGACTGGCTCTCCGCCGACAGCCCGGCCGAATTCGACAGCCATTTCGCCTACACCAAGGATATCAGCGAGACCTTCCTCAGCACCTTCCCCGCCATCGCCCGCCGCCGCATGGCCACGCCCTGGAACGCGGACGACCGCCACGCGCTGCTGAAATACCGGGGCCTCTACGCCGAGTTCAACCTCGTCTACGACCGCGGCACGACCTTCGGGCTGAAAACCGGCGGCAACACCGACGCGATCCTGATGAGCCTGCCGCCCGAGGCGATCTGGGAGTAATTATTGGGTTGCGGTTGAGGGGGCTCCGCCCCCTCAAACTCCCCCGGCAGGAGCCCGTGGCCCCTGCACCCACATGAGCAGGTCACTCGGCGAAGTTGCGCTGACGGATAGGTTTACTGCCTGCGGCGCCAGCAAGCCCCAGCGCCGCAGGCAATCAAACCAAGTCACGCGCGTCACATCAGAGCAGCCCGCAACGCCAACTTAGAGGGTGCAGGGAAATCATTTCCCTGCCCGCCGGAGGCAAAACTCCCTCCACCCCTACCGCAGATCCTCCAGCCGCCACACGATGCTGCGCTCCGCGCTCGACGCCACCGCGACGCCATCCTCGGTGGCTGGTGTGAAACGCCAGCGGCGTTCGGCGACCTGGCAGCTCTTGCGGTCCAGCCGCTCGTGGCCGCTGGAGGCGGTGACGGTGCAGCCCGAGACGCTGCCGTCGGTGCCGATGCCCACGCGGATGGTGACGCGGCCTTCCTCGCCGGCGCGGCGGGCGGCGTCGGGGTAGTCTTCCGGTCTCAGTGCCACGGTGTCGGATTTGGCGATGGCGGCGCGGCGGACGGGTTCGGGCGGCGGCGCGACTTGCGTGCCCTGCCCGCCGTTCGGCACAACCGTTCCGCCTTCGGTGGAAAGCGGCACGTCAGGGACTTGCACGATGGTCAGTTGGGATTGTTCGCGATACTCGATCACCGGCATGTCGGCCTGCACACGGATGTCGTCCATCTGCGGCTGCGGGATGGGCAACGGTTCGGGCTTCGGCGCCGGGCGGGCGGGGTCCAGCCGCACGACGATCGGGTCTGGCGTGCGGTCGGGCGCCACCTTCACGGCAAGCCCGATCAGCAGGCCTGCGCCCAGCAGGAAATGCAGGGCACCCACGCCCAGCACCGCATTTACCCGTTGTGTTCCGTTGCTCCGATCCAGGTACGACATCGCAGTCTCCCTTCCCGGCGGGAGGCGCTGCCATCAGCGCCCCAAGCGCCTGATCTGCCCGGCCGGTCCCTCAACCGCCCTAGGCATAACTAATATTTCTCATAGGTCAGGAGGGCTGACAAGCTGACGTGCAGGTCAAGCCTTCGGCAGCAGGATCAGGCCAACTTCGGGATCGCGGCGCACCAGCATTTCCAGCCCATAGGCCTCTGCCAGCAGCGTTGGCGTGAGCACCTCGGCGGGGGCGCCCTGCGCCAGGCAGCGCCCATTCGCCAGCAGCAGCAGCTGGTCCGCCGCACGGGCGGCCGCCTGCAGGTCGTGCAGCACCAGAACCACCGCCGCGCCGCCGTCCGCCGCCCGGCGGAACAGGCGCAACGCATCCATGGCATGGCGCGGATCGAGGTTGGCCAGCGGCTCGTCGGCCAGCAGCAGCTCCGGTTCGCCGGCGAGCACCCGCGCCAGCAGCACCCGCGCCCGCTCTCCGCCGGAGAGCGACAGCGCCGGGCGATCCGCCAGCGCCTCCACGTCGGCCGCCGCCATGGCGCGGGCAATGGCCGCCCGGTCGGCTTCGGATTCCCCGGCGAACGCGCTCCGGTGCGGCAGCCGCCCCAGCGCGACCAGTTCCTGCACCCGAAGGTTCCAGTGCAGCTCACCGCCCTGCGGGAGATAACCGATGCGCCGCGCCCGTTCGCCAAGCCGCATGTCGGCCACCGAAACCCCATCCAGCCGCACCGTGCCCGCTTCCGGCGTGCGCAGGCCCGCGATGCTGTCCAGCAAAGTGGATTTCCCGGCCCCGTTCGGCCCCAGAATCACGCTGACACTGCCGGGCGCGAAGCGCGCGGACAGGCCCGAAAGCAGAATGCGATCCCCGCGCGACAGGGACAGATCGGCCAGTTCCAGCGTCATGGGATCAGCTCCCGCCGGCGCCACAGCAGCCACAGGAAGAAGGGCGCGCCCAGCAGCGCCATCGCGATCCCCAGTTTCAGCTCGCCCGCACCCGGAGACAGCCGCACCAGCGAATCCGCCAGCAGCAACAGCAGCGCCCCGCCCAGCGCGGAGGGCAGGATCAGCGCGGACGGCCGCTCCCCGGCCAGCGGGCGCAGCAGGTGCGGCACGATCAGCCCCACGAAGCCCACCACCCCCGTCTCCGATACGGCAGCGCCCACGCCCAGCCCCGTGCCCAGAATCACCAGCCAGCGTGTGGTGCGCAGGTCCACGCCCAGCGAGCGGGCGGCCGGTTCCCCCAGCGCCAGCGCGTCCAGCGCGCGGCCCGTCAACAGCAGCAGGGCAAGGCCCAGCACCGCGAAGGGCGTGACGATCCACAGCTGCGGCCAGCTGCGGTCGGTCAGCGCGCCCATCAGCCAGGTGATGATTTCCTCCAGCGCGAAGGGGTTGGGCGCCAGACTGATCAGCAGCGCCGTCAGCGCCCCCGCCAGGCTGGACAGCACCACCCCCGCCAGCACGAATCCGGTGGCGCTGGCCGAACGCCCGGCCAGCAGCGCCAGCAGCGCCATCGCAGCCATCGCCCCGCCCATGCCGAAGGCGGCCACCAGCAGCGGCGTGCCGGTGAACCCCAGAAACAGTGCCAGCACCGCGCCCAGCGCCGCATTGGCCGAAACCCCCAGCACGCCCGCGTCGGCCAGCGGATTGCGCAGATAGCCTTGCAGCACCGCGCCGGAGGCCCCCAGCATCGCGCCGATCACCAGCCCCAACAGCGCGCGCGGCAAGCGCAACTCCGCCATCACCAGCGCCTCGGGAGAGCCCGAGGCCAGCCCCCACGGCGCGATCCACACCTTGCCGGCCATCAGGCTCAGCAGGAATGCGGCCAGTGTGCCCACCGTCAGCAGAGTAATAAGAGGTACGCGCCTCACGGCACCGCATCCCGGATGGCGGCCAGCCGCTTGGCAGCCGGGATCAGGCTGGGGCCGCCGCAGTTCAGCAATTGCCGGTCGAACCCGGCCACCGGCACCCGCTGACGTTTCAGCACCGGCGGCACGGCCTCCGGCCGATCCGTGATCAGCAGCGGCGGCGGCTTCAGCGCCAGCGGCTCCACGGTCAGCAGCCCGGCGTGGGCAAAGCCATAGTCCGCCGCCACGCTTGTCAGGCCGCTGTTCGCCATCAGCGCTTCGGACAGGCTGCCCGGCCCCGGCACCAGCCCGGAGGCCATCCGCATCAGCGCCGGGCGCGCTTCGGCCCGATGGGCTTCCGTCAACGCCGTCTCGATCCGCCGGATCAGCGCCTCGCCGCGCGCGGGCTGCCCGGCCGCATCCGCGATCACCCGCACCTGCGCCAGAGAGTCCGCAATCGTCGCCGGCACCCCCACCGAAACCATGGGGAAGCCCAGCCGCCGGAATGCCTCCCGCGTGGCCATCGGGGTGTAGGGGGAAACGAACAGCAGGTCGGGCCGCCGCACGATCACTTCCTCTGCCGTGCCGCCATGCGCCGGGAAGCGCCGCGCCTCAGCCAGCGGGGCCGACGTGCCCGCCGGATCGTGCGACCAGTGACTGATCGCCGCGATCTGCCCCGGATCGGCCACCGCCAGCAGCACGGCATCGACGCAGGGGTTCATGCTGACGATGCGCTGCGGGCGGGCATCTGCCCCGCCCGCCCACAGCGCGATCAGCGCGACGAAGATGCTACAGCTTCGCACGGATCCCGACGAAGGCCTGCCGCCCGGGCGCGCCATAGAAGCTGACCGTTTCATAGCGTTCGTCGAACAGGTTGGTGATGCGCCCATACAGCTCGAACCGCTCCGCGAAGCTGATGGCCGCACGGATATCCGCCGTCAGATAGCCGGGGATGCGCCGCGTGTTGGCGGCATCGTCGAAGCTGGACGACACCTGAGACAGCGTCGCGCCCACACTCCATCCGGCCGGCGCCTGATAATCGGAGACGAACGACAATGTCTGGCTTGGCCGCCGCGCCAGCCGGTTGCCCTCGTTGGCGGAGCCTTCGGTGCGGTTGCGCGCGTCGATCCAGCTGGATTGCACGCCGACGGTGAAGCCTTCCACCGGGTTCATACCCAGCCCCAGCTCCACGCCTTTGGCGCGGGTGCGGGCGACATTGTCGTACGTGCCCCACGGCCGGTCGTCGCAGGTCGGGTTGCTGTCACCCCAGCAGGAGATGAAGTCGATCTGGTTGCGCGTCACGCGCTGGAACCAGGTGGCCGATGCCGTGAACGCGCCGTCCAGCAGCTTCAGCTCGGCGCCCGCATCCCAACCCCTGGCCCGCTCCGGCTTCAGCACCTCGTTCCCATATTCCGAGAACAGCTGATACAGCGTCGGCGCCTTGAAGCCCTCGCCCCAGCTGGCCTTCAGCCGCAGCGGTTCGATGACCTGATACGACCCGCTGGCAGCGAAGGTGGTCGCCCCGCCGAAGCGGCTATGGTCGTCGTGTCGCACCCCGGCCTGCAGGTTCAGCCCGTCGACGGGCGCCAGCAGCGCCTGCCCCCATACGCCTTGCAGGCGGGACCGCGCCTTGAACGGATCGATCGAATATTGGTCTTCCGTGGTGATGCGCGTGATCTCGCGCTCGGCGCCGCCGGCCAGCGTCAGCCAGTCGGTGGCGCGCCAGTCGCCGCGCAGGTCCAGCCGCTCCAGCCGGCCGTCCGAGGTGAACGTGGTCTCGGGCGTCGCACCCGGCGTGTAGTTGCGCCGGTCCACATCGGAAATCTGCCAGCCCGCGCGGATGAAGAAACTGTCCCCGCGATAAGCCAGTCCCGCCACGCCCGACAGTTCGCGCGTGCGCTGCCGATCGTCGGTGTCGGCCAGTTCGTAGAGCGGCGCCGGAAAGCCATCCAGCCCCACGTCGGAATGCTGGTACCGGCCGCGCAGGTCAGCGACCAGCCCGGGCACGATTTCCACATCGGCCCGCGCATTGGCGCCATAGCTTTCGAAATCGTCGCGCTCGGTCGCGCCCCGCGCTTCCGACGCGGCCGAGATGCCGTCCGTCTTCTGCCAGTTCCCGCCCACAGAGAGCGCCGCCGGGCCGACCCGGCCGGAGGCATCGGCCTGCGCCAGCCAGCTGTTGCGCGATCCGCCCTCGACCCGCGCGCCCGCCGCCAGATCGTCGCCGGGCGCCACGGTTTCCACCGCGATCACGCCGCCGATGGCCTGGCTGCCCCAGGCCAGACTCTGCGGCCCGCGCAGGATTTCCACCCGGCCGACGTTGGCGGTGGAGAGGTTGGCGAAATCCGCGCCGCCGCCGGGGCTCGCGGTATCCGCCACCTTCACGCCGTCGATCACCAACGTGGTCTGTTCGCCCTCGGCGCCGCGCAGGCGGATAGCGGTAAAGCTGCCGGGGCCGCCGTTGCGGCTGAAGGTCACGCCCGGCTGCAGCTTCAGAACGTCCACCAGGAGCGGCGCCTGCAGCCGGTCCAGATCGGCTTTGGTCAGCACGGTGACGCTGCTGCCCAGTTCGGCGGCCGTCACCGGCACGCGGGCAGAGACGAGAATGGGATCCGACGCATCCGCCAGCGCCGGACCAGCGACGGCCGGAATCGTGGCCACAAGTGCAAGAAATTTCAACATATCAATCCCTTCGATCGGTTCGACAGATGTCGCCCGTTCGAGGGAAGAAGGTTCGCCCGACTGGACACGCCTTCGTCTCGGTCGCACCGGTATTCCCGCCGGCAGGACTGGACGACCGACGAAGGCAGGTCTCCTGGCTTCCGGGATATCGGCTCGAAGCGCCTTCCCGCCCGATTGTGGGGCAGTGGCATATGGCTTCGCGCCATCCCGGTTACAGTTGCGGGTACAGCGCCGGAGTGGGGGATCTCTCCCCGCACCGGCTTCCCTTTTCACCCCGGCTCACACCGGGGCACCTTCACCGATGGGCCCGCGCTAGCGCCGGAAATCGCTCAGCGCAAGTCAGGCGAGCTTGCCGGGCACGGTCGGGTGGCTGGAGGACAGGCCGCCATCCACCGCAATCGCCTGCCCGTTCACATAGCTCGCCGCATCGGATGCGAGGAACAGCGCGACCGCCGCCTGCTCCTCCGGCTCGGCATAGCGGCGCAACGGATTCAGCTGCCCCAGCCGCGCCTCGTTGCCACGCGCGCGGGCGCCATCGAACATCGGCGCCGTCATGCCGGTTTCCGTCAGCCCGGGACAGATGCAGTTTATCCGCACCCCCGTTCCCGCCAGCTGGTTCGCCGCCGTCTGCGTCAGGCTGATCACCCCCGCTTTGGAGGCGGAATAGGGCATGCCGCCCGCGCCTGACCGGATGCCCGCCACGCTCGCTGTCGCCACGATGGCGCCCTTGCCCATCGGGATCATCGCCCGGCTGCCTTCGCGAATCGCCAGGAACACGCCGATCAGATTCACCCGCAGCACCTTCTCCCACTCCTCGACGCCCAGGTCGGAGAGTTTGGTGAGCCCGCCCGAAATCCCCGCATTGGCGAACAACGCATCCAGCCGGCCATGATCGGCCAGCGCCTTGTCCACCGCCGCCTTCACGAACGCCTCGTCACCCGCATCGCCGACCAGCGTCTCCGCACGCCCGCCGCCGCCGCGGATCTCCTCCACCGTACCCACCACCGCGTCGGACCAGTCCGCCGCCAGCACTGTCGCGCCTTCCGCTGCGAATTGCAGCGAAGCCGCCCGCCCGATGCCAGAGGCCGCCCCAGTCACCAGCACCACCTGTCCTTGGAACCGCATAATCCTCTCCCTCTTTGTCTCATCGTCGGCACTTGTGCTCCGCCCCGCAACCCGCCAGCAGTAACAGCCATGGGAGACCTTATTCTGGCCATCGACAGTGGCACCACCTCCACGCGCGCGCTTGCCTTCGACTTTTCCGGACGGATCGTCGCGGTGGCGCAGCACGCCATCACCCAGCATTATCCGGCCCCCGGCCATGTCGAGCATGACGCCGCCGAAATCTGGCGCCTGACGGACCAGGCCGTGCGCGAGGTACTGGCCGAGGTGGGGGACCGGGTGCATGCCATCGGCCTTACCAACCAGCGCGAGACCATCGTGTTCTGGAGCCGCCGCACCGGCGAGCCGCTCTGCCCCGCCATCGTCTGGCAGGACCGGCGCTCGGCAGAGAGCTGCGAAACCCTGCGCGAAGGCGGCCATGAACCGCGCGTGCAGGAGCTGACGGGGCTGCTGCTCGATCCCTATTTCTCCGGCACCAAGATCCGCTGGGCGCTTGCCAACTGGCCGCAGGTGAAGGCCGCCGCCGACAGCGGCGATCTTGCGCTGGGCACAGTGGAAAGCTGGCTGCTGTTCAAGCTGTCGGGCCAGCACCTCACAGATGCCAGCAACGCATCGCGCACGCTGCTGATGGATCTGGGCAAGGCCGAATGGTCGGTGGAGATGATCGATCTGCTGGGTGTCCCGGCCGCCGCGCTGCCCGCCATCTGCCCCACGGCGGGGCTGCTGGCCGAAACCCGCCTCTATGGCCGCCCGCTGATGATCAGCGGCATCGCCGGAGACCAGCAGGCCGCCACCATCGGGCAGGGCTGCTCCCAACCCGGTATGGCGAAATGCACCTATGGCACCGGCATCTTCATGCTGGCCAACGCGGGCACGACACCGCCTGTCAGCCGCAACCGGCTGCTCTCCACCTTCCTCAGTTCGGCGCCCCGCGCCTATGCGCTGGAAGGCTCCATCTTCGTGGGCGGCAATGCCGTGAAATGGCTGCGCGACGGGCTGGGCATCCTGGACACCGTCGCGGAATCCTCT
This sequence comes from Sphingomonas sp., assembly GCA_003248865.1. Classification (GTDB taxonomy): domain Bacteria; phylum Pseudomonadota; class Alphaproteobacteria; order Sphingomonadales; family Sphingomonadaceae; genus Sandaracinobacteroides. Next base: position 119,691 of record QFPK01000002.1, on the reverse strand, counting down.
GCGCTGGCCGCCAGCGTGCCCGACAGCGGGGGAGTCACTTTCGTGCCCGCCTTCGCGGGCCTCGGCGCCCCGCACTGGGAACCGCTGGCGCGCGGCCTCCTCACCGGCCTTACGGCGGGCACCACCCGCGCCCATATCGTGCGCGCCACGCTGGAGGCCATGGGCCAGCAGACGGCGGACCTGATCGACGCCTTCGCAGCCGACGGAGTCACCCCTTCCAGCCTGCGCGTCGATGGCGGCATGGTCGCCAACGAATGGCTCTGTCAGGACCTGGCCGACGCCACGGGCCTCGCGGTGGAACGGCCGCAGAGCATCGAAACCACCGGGCTGGGCGCCGCGATGCTGGCTGGAGTCGGCTCCGGCCTGTTTCCCGCGCTGGCCGACGCCGAGGCCGCGATGGTCCATGCCGACCGCCGCTTCGAGCCCGCCAACAGCGCCGACGCCCGCGCCCAGCGCCGCAAGAGCTGGGGCCGGGCCGTCGAGCAGACGCTGGCCGGGCTATGACGGGCGCGCTTTACGGTATCGCCATGCTGGGCGCCCTCCTGCTCGCGCTGGGCGGCGTCTGGATGTGGAGGCGCAACCGCACCCGTGCGCTGCTGCTGTTCGTGATCGCCGCCATCCTGGTCTTCAACGTCTGGAGCTGGTCCACCCTTCCCCAACGTCAACCGCCTGTCCCACAGGGGATGGCGGGGGAGGCAAAGCCCTGATAGGGCGGCCTTCATGCGCATGCGCGAGCTGGAAAAAGCCAGCGGAGTCTCGCGGGAGACAATCCGTTTCTACATTCGGGAAGGCCTCCTTCCCGAACCCGACCGCACGCATCGCAACAGCGCCACCTATTCCGAGGAACATCTGGCGCGCCTCATCACCATCCGCCGCCTGAAGGACGAGCGCTTCCTGCCGCTTTCGGTGATCCGCTCCCTGTTCGCGGGCGGGCAGCCCGGCTGGCTGGAACCGCAGATGCTGCCGGAGATCGACCATCTGCTGCGCGCCCGGCTGGATGCCGAGGGCGAGCGGGTGAATGCAGTTGAGTTCGCACTGGCGAACGACGGAGACCCGGACCATCTGGCCGACACCATCGCCGCCGGCGTGATCACGCCGGACGTGGACGGCACCATCTCTCCACGCGACCAGCGCATCCTCAGCCTGCTGATGCAGGCCGCCAGGATCGGTTTCACCCGCGAACGCGGCTATGCCGACACCGACATGGGCCGCATCGCTGCCGTGATGCACGAGCTGGCCGACCTGGAGGTGAAGGACTTCTTCGCCTATGTCGCCCCGCATGTCGGCGACCTGGAGGCGGCCGACATGGCCGAACGCGGCATTGGCATCCTCAACCAGCTGATGGCAGAGCTGTTCACCCGTGAAGTGCTCGCCCTGCTTTCGGAACGGCGCCGCAGCGCCAACGACAACCCGGCCATACGAAATGGCCGCGCACAGGATGCAGACGACGCGTGACCACGCCCCAGCCGCCCGCGCAACAGCCGGGCACCCATATCCGCTATGACCTGACGCAGGCGCAGCCGCACCCCTATCGCGGCTTCGGCCCGGAGCTGTACCGCTGGGCCTCCCACGCGCTGTTCTTTCTTGTCCGCTGGAAGGTGGCCGGCAGCTATCCCTATCACCCCAAGGCGGTGATCCTCGCCGCGCCCCACACCTCCAACTGGGACGGGCTGTGGATGGTGGCCGCCGCCGGCATCTATCGCGTGCGCCTGCGCTGGATGGGCAAGGCCGCGCTCGGCAAGGGGCCGTTCGGCTGGCTGGTGCGGCTGTCGGGCCTCTACCCCATCGACCGCTCCGGCGGAAAGGACTTGGTGAATGCCACCGTCGAGGCCTTCGAGCAGAGCGACAACCTCCAGATGGCCATCGCGCCCGAAGGCACCCGCGCAGCCGTTGGCGAATGGAAATCCGGCTTCTATCACATCGCCCGCCTCGCAGGCGTCCCCATCGTGTTCGCCGTGATGGACTACAGCACCCGCACAGTGAACATCTCCGGTGAGATCTGGCCCAGCGGGGACTATGAAGCCGACCTCGCGATAATGCGCACCCATTATGCCAACGCCCGCGGCAAACACGCCGGGCGCTTTTCGGTCGGATCGGGAAAGCAGGTTTGACGAGGCAGGGATGAGGGGGTCCTGCCCTCCTCAAACTCCCCCGGCAGGAGCCCGTGGCCCCTGCACCCACATTAGTAGGTCACTCGGTTAGGCTGTGCTGACGGCAAGGTTTACTGCCCGCAGCGCCAGCGCGTTCCAGCGCCGCAGGCAATCAAATCGAGTCACACGCGCGGCTTGTGAGTAGTGCGCAACGCCAATGTTGAGGGTTCAGGGAAATCATTTCCCTGCCCGCCGGGGCAAAAAACCGCCCTGCCCTACTCCGCCGCCTCCGCATAGGCCTGTGTGCGGGCAGGGGCGAGGGGGCGGAACTTCAGGGTGCCGTCTGACAGCGGATCCTGATGGATGGCCTTGCGGTCGCGCAGATAATCCTGCGTGTCGCGCCAGGGATCGGTGCTGGACTGGCGCGGCAGGGTATCCAGCGCGCGCTGGACATAGCCGGAGTTCAGCAACAGCGGCTCGTCCTGAACATCCACCTTGCGTTCCGGCACCGCGATGGGGGTGGCGGGATTGTCCAGCGCGTTCAGCAGGCGGCAGGTCCATTCGCAGGTGAGGTCCGCGCGCAGCGTCCATGAGGCGTTGAAATAGCCGAAGACGTAGACGAGGTTCGGCACCCCTTCGAGCATCATGCCGCGATAGACATAGCGGTCGTTGGGGCGAATTTCCTTGCCGTCCACCAGCACCTTCGCGCCGCCCAGCACCTGCAGGCGCAGGCCGGTCGCCTTCACGATGATGTCCGCATCGATGTGCTGGCCGGATTGCAGCGCGATGCCGTTCGCATCGAAATGGTCCACATGGTCGGTCACGACGGACGCGGTGCCGTCCTTCACGGCCTTGAAGAAGTCGCTGTCGGGCACCAGGCACAGACGCTGGTCCCACACATTGTAGCTGGGCTGGAAGTGGGCCTTCACCACATCTTCCGGCAGTTCCTTTAGCAGCATGTCCGTCACGCCCTTGTTCACCTTTTCCGGGTGGGTGCGGGTGCGCTTGAAGAACCAGCTCTGCATCAGCACGTTGCGCCAGCGGACTAGATTGTAGGCGGCCATCGGCGGCAGCACGCGGCGCAGGAAGTTGGCGATCTTGTCTTCCGCCGGGCGGGAGACCATCCATGTCGGCGAACGCTGCAGCATGGTGACATGCGCAGCATCGCGGGCGACGACGGGCACGATGGTGACGGCGGTGGCGCCCGATCCGATCACCACGACACGCTTGTTCCGGTAATCCACATCCTGCGGCCAGTGCTGGGCATGGAAGATGCGGCCCCCGAAGCTCTCTTCGCCTTCGAAATGCGGGTTGTGCGGGTTGTCATAGCTGTAATAGCCGGCGGCCATCAGCAGCAGGCGGCAGTTGAACTGGCGCTGGCCTTCGGGCGTGTCGGCGGTCACCGTCCAGCGGCCGGTGCTGCTGTCGAAGCTCGCCTCGCTGACCTTGTGGCGGAAGCGGATATGCTGATCGATCCCGCCTTCACGGGCGGTTTCGTTCACATATTTCAGGATGTGCGGGCCATCCGCGATGGCCTTCTGCTCTGTCCAGGGGCGGAAGTTGTAGCCCAGCGTGAACATGTCCGAATCGGAGCGGATGCCGGGGTAGCGGAACAGATCCCATGTGCCGCCGATGGCGTCGCGGGCTTCCAGGATGGCGAAGCTCTTGCCCTTGCACTTGTCTTTCAGATGCCAGGCGGCCCCGATGCCGCTGAGCCCTGCGCCGACGATCACGACGTCGAAGCTGTCCATAATCCGTCCTTCCCTATCCCTCGGCGCGGAGCCTGACATGCGGAGTCGGACTCCGCAAGTCTGGCACTTGGCGCAGGGGGAATTCGATGGCAGACTGCACGGACGGAGGGGAAAGCAACCGCGTGGGAGTGCGGCGGCTTTCCTGGGAGAACGCAATGGGAGCAGCAACCAGAGCGCTGCTGGCAGCGCTGGCAATGGCCATTTGGGCACCGCCCAGCCTCGCGGCAGCGGCGCGGGAGGCCTGTGCGGATTGTGCCGCGCCCGAGCCGAGACAGGCGGTGACGGGGATCGCGCAGCTGATCCGCGCCAATTATTTCGATGCGGTTCGCGCGACACGGATCGCCAACGGGCTGGAGGCCGACGCGCGGGCCGGTGTGTTCGACCGCTGGCGCGATCCGCGCGATCTCGCCTTCGTGCTGACGAAGCGGCTATCCGGCGAGGACCGGCATTTCGCCGTCAGCTGGGCGCCCGGCGGCAATGCCGCGCCTGCGCGAGTGGCGGCGCTGGACGACGGCGACACCGCGCGCGCCAACCATGGCTTCACCGATGTGGCGGTGCTGCCGGGCGGCGTCGGCTATGTGAAGCTGGATCTGTTCGCCCCGTTCGAGGGGCCGGGAAGCCCACAGCAGGCAGCCGCCGACGCGGCGCTGCGCTTCGTGGCCGGGACGCCCAGCCTGATCATCGACCTGCGCGACAATGGCGGTGGTTCGCCCAACATGGTGGCCTATCTGGTGCAGCAGTTCGTGGCGGAGCCGGCGCGGGTGGCGAGCGTGTTCCGATCCCGCACCGGGCTGGACGGCTATGAGCTGTCGCCGGTGGCGGCCACCCTGCCCAAGCGGCTGGACACGCCGCTGTTCATTCTGGTGAGCGCGCGGACGGGATCCTCTGCCGAGGCGCTGGCCTATACCCTGCAGGCGGCGGGCCGGGCCGTGATCGTGGGTGAGCGCACTGGCGGCGCCGCCAATCCGGGCAGTGTCCGGCAGACCGCGGACGGCTTTTCCATCTTCATTTCCGTGAGCACGCCCGTGAACCCCATCACCGGCACCAACTGGGAAGGCCGGGGCGTGACTCCGGATGTCGGCACCGCGCAGGAAGACGCGCTGCGGGTGGCGCAAATCCTGGCGCTGGAGGCCGAGGGCAAGCAGTTGCGTGCGGATGGCAAGGCGCTGCCGAAACAGGCGGCGCTGGTGCTGGAGACGTTGCGGGCCGAGGCGCGCACGGATGCCGCCGATGTCGGACTGGCGGGGCGGTTCGGTGACCTTGTGATTGCCGAGGCCGGCGGCACGCTGCACCTGCTGCAGGGGCGGCGCCCGGCGCGGACTCTGGTGGCGCTGGGGGGCGACCGCTTCAGCCTGGCGGAAGAGCCGGCGGCCCGCTTCTCGATCGAGCGCGACGGGCCCGACGGCGAGGCCTCCGCGCTGGTGCGGGCGTTGCCGGGCGGCGGCGAGATGCGCTATCCGCGCATGATGATGGACGTTTCGGCCACCTTACAGTGATGGATGGGGCCATGCCCCACAGCGGATGACGGAACAGCTGCCACCCTTCGAGGCGGAGCTGTGGGAGTGGACGGGTCAGGCGCCCGCCCGCTGGTTTTTCGTGACCCTGCCGCCGGAACCGGCGGAGGCCGTGGGGCTGCATGCCTTCCTGCTGCCGAAGCGGGGCTGGCGTTCGGTGCGGGTGCGCGCGCAATCGGGCAGCGTGATCTGGGACACCTCGCTCTTCCCAGACAAGGCGCGCGACAGCTGGCTCCTGCCGGTGAAGGCCGAGGTGCGCCGCAAACTGGGCGTGGGGGCCGGGGACAGCATTGAGCTGGTGCTGACGCTGCGGGATCAGGCGATGATCTGAGCGGTCAGAAACCGGCGCGGATGAAGACGGCGGGGCCCGAGAATTCGTAGCGGACGCGGCCGTTCCAATCCTCTTTCGAGACCCGCAGCTTGTAGTTCACATAGCGGTACGAGGTGGGAATATCGAAGTTACGGTGGATCTTGTACGAGACGGAGGCTTCGCTGTTGATCAGGCGGCCGCGGTAATCGTCGATCCCCAGCGACAGCCAGTCGACCCGGCCTGAGAGGGTCCATTTCGATGCGGGCTCCCACTGGCCGAAGGCGCCGATGGTGGGAAGCGGTGCAAAGATCTTGCGCCCCTCGCGGTGGAAGCGGACGGGGCCGTTGCCCACCTGGCCCTCGCCTTCGATGAACAGCTCGAAATCGGTGGCGTGCAGCCCGACGCCGAGGCCGAGTTCCAGCCTTGGCCCCTGGTGTATGAGATTGCCGATGGTGAAGCGATAGACGTCGGAATCGAAGCCCGCACCCAGGCGGGCGGACACCGGCCACACCGTTTCCCCGAAGCTGATCTCATGGTCGAGCGTGGCGGAGGAGCGGCGCGAGAGGCCATAATATTGGCCCTGCAGCACCCAGTCGTCATTGACGCGCCAGCCGATTTCCAATGCGGGCAGCGTCTTGGATTTGTCGAGCCGCAGATCCTTCTCGAAATCGATGCTGGTGCCCAGCGTGCCCGAGACGGTGGCCGCCTGCGCCGAGCTGCCGACGCCGGCGAAATAGGCCTCGACCCGAATCGAAACCGTGTCGTCGAACCGCTGCGCCAGCGCCGGGGCGGCGAAAAGGCCTGCGGCAGCGGACAGACCGGAGGCAATTCGAAGGAAGGCCATTGTCATAAAGCCTGTCTAATCCAGCCGCCCGGCCGCCTCAAGCATCTGCTTATCATGCATAGTTGAAGCTGACGCTGATGCGGTCCGCCTTTGCGCGGCCCTGCGGAACTTCGTGGCGAAGCCAGCTTTCCCAGAGCAGCACGGTGCCTGGCGCGGGCTGGAGATAGACGAAGGGCCCGGTTTCGCGCGGGGCATCCGGGGTGCGGCCGGGCGCCGCCATCAGCAGCGGCAGGCGCGGATCCTCCAGCTTCAGCGCGCCGGCGCCGTCGGGCACTTCCACATAGACCGTGCCGGAGATGATGCTGTGCGGATGGATATGGCCCGTATGGCCGCCCCCCGGTTTCAGGATGTTCACCCACAGGCTGTCCAGCCGGGGCTTACGGCCGCCCAGATCCATATGCGCGGCCTCCGCAAAGGCGCGGACATGGGGCATCAGCCGCTTCGCCAGCTGCTGGAAGGCCGGATCGCGCGACGGCAGGTCGTCCAGGGAGGCGTAGCTTGTGTAGCCCGGATAGCTATTCTCCCGGCACCAGCGCCGCCCTGCCCTGTCGTCCGTCGCCAGCATGCGCGTGCTGTGGGCGAGATCGGCGATCAACTCGGGATCGGCGATGTCGCCCTGATAGACCGGGGTGGGGAACAGTTGGTGGATCGGCATGAAGGGCTTCCACCATGGGCGCGGAGACGGCGCAAGCCTTCTGTTGCGTCAGCCCCCGCCGACGGCCCTGACGAGGGCGATGGAGGCCCGGGCCTGCTGCGTTTTCAAGTCGAGCACGGCGCGGTCGGCGGACAGGGCGTCGGCCTGTGCGGTCACCACTTCCAGATAGTCCGAGGCGCCGTCGCGGTAGCGTTGCATGGCAAGATCGCTGGTGCGGTTGGCGGCGGCGGCGGCTTCCTGCTGGTCTTTCGACTGGTCGCGCAGATAGTGCAGCGCGGCCAGCGAATCCTCCACCTCTCGGAAGGCGGTGAGCACCGTCTCGCGGTAATCGGACGCGGCCTCGTCATGGTCCGCGCGGGCCATGCGCACCCGGGCGGAGCGGGCGCCGCCGTCGAAGACGGCAAGCGTCGCGGCCAGCGGGCCGAGCGCCCAGAAGCCGTTGGGGGCCGAGAGCAGCGCGCCCGACGTGGTTTCGAAACCGCCGCCCGCGCCCAGGGTGAGCGAGGGGAACCAGGCTGCCTTGGCGACGCCGATGCGGGAATTGGCGGCCTGCACCCGCCGTTCAGCCGCCGCAATGTCCGGGCGGCGTTGCAGCAGTTCAGACGGCACGCTGCGGCGGATGGCGGCGGCGGTCGGCAGGCTGGCGACGGGCGCCACGCTGAAATCGGAGGCGAGTGCGCCCACCAGCGCGGCCAGCTCATGCTCGGCGGCGGCGCGACGGCTGGCGATGCCGGAACTTTCGGCCCGGGCGTTGGCCAGCAGGCTGTTGGCGCGGTTCACATCGATGCCCGACGCGATGCCGCCGTCATGGCGGGTGCGGGTGAGATCATAGGCCTTTTCGAAGGCCGTGACCCGCTGGCGCAGCAGGTCCGCCTGGGCGTCCAGCCCGCGCAGCCGGACATAGGCGTCCGCGACAGCGGCATCGAGGCTGAGGCGGGCGGACTGATAGTCCGCCTCACTGGCCGCTGCATCGGCGTTAGCGGCTTGCACGCTGTTGCGGATGCGCCCCCACAGGTCGAGCTCGTAGCTGAGCGAGCCACCGACCGACGCGACGCTGTAGGTCTGCGCGCCGCTGCTGGCGAGCGGGCGGCCCGCGGACACCCGCTGCCGGGCGACATCGGCGCCGACCGAGATCTGCGGGAGAAGGTCTGCGCGGTCGATCCGGGCTGCCGCCAGCGCCGCATCATGGCGGGCGAGCGCGGCGGCGAGCGTGGGGCTCTGCTGCCGGGCGCGGGCGATGAGATCGTCGAGCACCGGATCGCCGAAGCCCTGCCACCAGGCGCCACGGTCGGCGCCGTCCAGCGGAGCGGCGGCCACCCAGCCTTCAGATTCGCCTGCCTGTTCCTTGAAGGTGGCGGGAACGGCGAACTGGGGCGGACCCGCGTCCGGCACGGTCGCGCAGGCCGCAAACGACAGCAGCAAGGCGGGCGTCAGGCGGCGCATCCGCGCTGGCTTAAAGAAGCGCATCCGCTCAGCCCGCCTTCGCGGTCGGCGCCAGCACCCGCACATGGTCCTTCGCCTGGATCGAATCCGGCGGGCTGTCGATCACCCGGTCGGCCGGGGACAGACCGGTGGAGACCAGCACTTCGCGGCCTTCGTCGCGAACGATGGCGATCGGCTTGATGGCGACGATGCCGCGCTGGTCGACGATGGCGACGGCCGGGCCGTCGTCTGTGATCAGCACCGCGCTGCCCGGCAGGCGGTAGCTGCCCGGCACGGCCTCGGTCTCGAAGCTGACCTGGGCGTAGGACCCCGGCATCAGCAGCCCTTCCGGGTTCGGCGCCTCCAGCTGGACGAGCACCGCGCCGGAGCGGGAATCCACCGCCCGGGCGCTGCGGGTGACGGTGGCGGGGAAGCTGCGGCCGGGATGTTCGGGCAGCGTCATGGTGGCGCTTGTGCCCGGCTGCACCAGCATGGCGGAGGCCTGCGGCACCCGGACATAGATGCGCATGCGGTGCGTGTCGGACACGGTGAACAGGGGCTGCGCAGCTGCATTGCCCGCCACCACCAGTGCGCCCAGCTGCGCCGAACGGCTGGTGACGATGCCGCTGAAGGGCGCGGTGATATGGGTGAAGGCCGCAAGCGCTTCCAGCCGCCGCACATTCGCCAGCGCCGCATCAGCCACGGCGGAGCGCGCCGCGAAATCGCCGTTGCGCTCGTCGACCTCCTGCCGGGAGACGGCATCGCGCGCCAGCATCGCCTGCCAGCGCTGGGCGCTGGTCTGCGCAAGCTGTTTGTTGGCGAGCGCGGTGCGATAGTCGGCGCGGGCCTGCGCCAGCTGTTGCAGGACCTCCGGCGCGTCCAGCGTGGCGAGCAGCTGGCCGGAGCGGACATGATCGCCGATATCGGCCTGCCAGTTGCGCACATAGCCGTTGGTGCGGGCATAGATGGCGGCGCTGTTATAGGCCTCCAGGCTGCCGGGCAGCACCAGCGCATTGCCCTTGTCCGCAGCTTGCGGAGAGACAGTCGACACCGTTGGAATCGAAGCCTCTGCAGCACGGGCCTGAAGCTCCGAGCCATGGCTGGCGCGCAAAACAACCCCGATCACCGCGATTGCCAGCGCGCCTCCCAGCAACAGCAGCCCGATGCGCTTCAGCCGCCGCCGCCCTTCTTTATCGATGGAGGGAGTGTGGAGATGATCGTCGGGTTCAGACATGGGCAGGCTCGCGCGGGGCTGGAGCATCGCCGGCCTTGCGGCGGCCATGGACGATGCTGAACAGGGTGGGAACGAAGAACAGGGTAGCGACGGTCGCGAACAGCAGGCCGCCAATCACAGCGCGGCCCAGCGGGGCATTCTGCTCCCCGCCTTCGCCCAGGCCAAGCGCCATCGGGAGCATGCCCAGCATCATGGCCAGCGCCGTCATCAGCACCGGGCGGAAGCGGGTGTGCGCGGATTCCATCGCCGCGCGGGCTGCGTTTCCGTGCAGCGCCAGCCGTTCGCGGGCGAAGCTGACGACAAGGATGGAGTTGGCGGTGGCCACCCCCATGCACATGATGGCGCCGGTGAGCGCGGGAACAGACAAGGTGGTGCCGGTGATGAACAGCATCCACACGATACCGGCCAGCGCCGCCGGAAGCGCGGAGATGATCACGAACGGATCGAGCCAGCTCTGGAAGTTCACCACGATCAGCAGGTAGATCAGGATCACCGCCGCCGCGATGCCGAGACCGAGGCCGATGAAGGCGGTCTGCATCGTCTGGTACTGGCCGCCGATGGTGACGGTGACACCGTCCGGCAGTTCGGCATGCAGTTCGTCGATCGCCTTCTGCACATCGCCCGCGACAGCGCCCAGGTCGCGCTTGTCGGTGGTGGCGAAGATGTTGATGACCGGCTTCAGGGCATAGCGCGACACCACCGGCACCGTGTTGGACCGGCTGGCCTCCGCGACACCGCCCAACACTTGTGACGGCACGCCTGCGGCCGACACCGGCACATTTTCCAGCGCACTGACCGTATCGACCATATGTTCGGGTGTCTGCGCCACGACGGGGTAGGAGACCCCGTTCTGCGGGTTGATGAAGAACACCGGTGCGGACTGCGCGGTTCCAGCCAACGTGCCGCCCAGGCTGGTGGTGACGTCGCGCTCTGTCAGCCCGTACTGCCCAATGCGGGAACGATCCACATCCACATCGAACTGCGGCGCGTGGCCGGGCTGCTGGATGCGGACATCGGCGATACCCGGAATTAGCTGCACTTTGCGGCGCAACTTTTCGGCATAGGTGCGGGTGGCCGACACATTGTTGCCGGAGACCCTGATATCGATGGGCGCCGGCGCACCGAAGTTCAGGATCTGGCTGGTCATGTCGGCGGGCAGGAAGGCGAAGCTGACGCCCGGGAAACGGGCGGGCAGTTCACGCCGCAGCCTGTCGACATGCGTGGCCGTCGCGGCATGCCCCTTGGCCAGCGTGATCAATATGTCCCCGTCCTGCGGGCCGATGCTGCCGGTGTTGGCATAGGCGGTGTTGAGCGCGCTGGTAGGCAGGCCGATGTTGTTGATAATGGAGCCCAGCTCTTCAGGCGGCACGATTTCGCGGACGGCCTTGCCGATGCGATCGAAACTGGCAGCGGATTCCTCGATGCGGGTGCCCACCGGCACGCGCACATGGATCAGCATCTGCCCGGAATCGACTGACGGGAAGAAGTTGCGGCCGAGGAAGGGCGTGAGAAGCAGCGAACCGAGCATGATCGCCAGGAAGCCGGCGATGAAGGGCTTGCGCGACTCCATCGCCCAGTCGAGCAATGCGAGATAGCCGGCGCGCAGACGGATGAACTGGCGTTCGAACGATTGCTGGAAGCGGCCGAGGCGGGTGCCGGGGGCGGCATGTTCCATGCCGGGATCATGCGGGGTCAGCAGATAATTCGCCATCGTCGGCACCAGCGTGCGCGAGAGGATGAACGACGAGATCATCGCATAGACGACCGCCAGCGCCATCGGCACGAACAGGAAGCCCGACACACCCGGCAGGAAGAACATCGGCACGAACACAATGCAGATGCACAGCAGCGACACAAAGGCTGGAGTCACGATCTGGGCGGCGCCGTCCAGGATCGCGGTCTCGACCGGCTTGCCCTGCTCCAGGTGCCAGTTGATGTTCTCGATGGTGACGGTGGCATCGTCGACGAGGATTCCGACGGCGAGTGCCAGCCCGCCCAACGTCATCACGTTCAGCGTCTGGCCCGTGGCCGACAGCAGCGCGATGGCCGACAGGATGGAAAGCGGGATCGACAGCGCGATGATGAGGGTGGAGCGCCACGACCCGAGGAACAGGAGGATCATCGCAGAGGTGAGCAGCGCCGCGATGGCGCCTTCCACGACGACGCCCTCCACAGCCCCTTCCACGAACATGGACTGATCGCCCACCGGCAGGATCCTTAGGCCATCAGGCAATTCAGCCGAAATGCCCGGCAGCGCCTTCTTCACGCCGTCGATAATCGCCAGTGTGGAAACCGCACCATTCTTGTAGATCGTCAGCAAGGCCGAACGAGTTCCCTCCACATGCACGACGTTGGTCTGCGGCGACGAGCCGTCCCGCACATAGGCGACGTCGCGCATGTAGATGGTGGCGCCGTTCACTACCCGGATCGGGATGTCATTCAGCCCGTCGATGGAACGGGGCGCGTTGTTGAGGCGGACATTGTACTGCAGCGGGCCGGACTTGAAGAAGCCGGCCGGGTTGATCTGGTTCTGGGCAGCAATCGCGGCGCCCACATCCTGTGCGGACAGTCCGCGCGCCTGCAGCGCGACGGGATCGAGATCGATCTGCACCTGCCGCTGCCGCCCGCCCGACGGGAAAGGCGTGGAGAGGCCGGGCACCGACACGAGCTGCGGCCTGATCCCATTCTGACCGATATCGAACAGCTGCTGTTCCGTCAGCCCTTTGCCAGACAGCGCCAGCTGCAGGATCGGCACGGTGGACGCATCATAGTTCAGGATCAGCGGCGGATTCACGCCGGGCGGCATCTGGCGCAGGATGCTCTGCGAGATGGAGGTGACCTGTGCGGTCGCGGTTCGGATGTCTGTGCCGGGCTGGAAATAGACCTTGATGATACCGATGCCTTGCAGCGACTGGCTTTCGATATGCTCGATATCGTTAACGGTCGTAGTCAGCCCGCGTTCGTGCTGGGCAATGATCCGTGTGCTCATCTCCTCGGGGGAGAGGCCGGCATATTGCCATGCGACCGCGATCACCGGGATGCGGATGGCCGGGAACATGTCCACCGGGGTGCGGATCGCGGCGATCAGGCCAAGCGCCGCAATCAGGATCGCCATCACCACGAAGGTGAGGGGTCGACTGAGGGCGACCTTGACGATTCCGATCATGCGCGACTCCTAGCCCCCGTTAAGACCATGCCCGCATTTGCTGCACTGCAAAACAACATAATATGCATAAAAGCAGTGCAAATTATTCATCATTGGCGGCGGCTGACCGCTGCGGCCACTGTTTTGGCAGCCCCGGCCATCAGGGCAGGAACGGCGCTGTCACGGCATCGGGAGCCGAGTTCCGGCGGCTTTCCGCTACCATTTTCGCCACTTCGTCCATCAGCCTGGCATTTTCGATGACGATTCCGTCCTTGATGGTGTGGAGGATGCCCTTGGTGCGGATCATCTCCCCCTGCCCATCCAGCGTGAGAGCGCCGAAACTGTACATGAATTGCAGGTTGTAGGCGGGGTTGCCGTCCACGATCAGCAGATCGGCGAGATAGCCGGGCCGCACCAGCCCCAGCTTTGGCTGACGCAGCGTGAGCGCGCTGTTGTGGGTCGCGGCCTTCAGCACCTCGTAATTGTGCAGGCCGGATTCGCGCGACAGCTCCAGTTCCCGGATGTTTGAGAAGCCCGGCGTGGCCCAGATATAGCTGTCGTCGGTGCCATAGGCGACACGGCCTCCTTCCTTGTTGAAGGCATAGATCAGGTCGCCCCACAGGCGATAGGCGTCGGTCCAGGCGGCCTGATCGTCAGACGTCCAGTCCCAGAAATAGCCGCCGTGCAGGCTGGGGTTGGGCAGGAACAGATCCCAGAGAATCTTGTGGGTGTATTTGCCGTGCCAGGGCAGGCCCTGCGCGCGCAGAATATCGCGATTGGCTTCATAGACCACGCGCGTGGGCAGCATGGTGACGCCCGATTCCGCCAGTTCCTTCGCCACATCCCCCAGCAGCCGGGTGCGCGCGGGTTCGCGATTGGCTTCCGTCCACACCACGCCCGCGTGGCGGAAGCGGTCGCTTTCATCGTCGTAATTATAGTCGCGCGGGAAATCCTGAACGGTGCGGTCCAGCGCGGACTCGGCATAGCCATAATGATGCTCGATCATGGTGACGCCCAGCTTCGCAGCCTTCAGCGCATTCACCACCGGCATGGTGGAAGGCGGCAGGGGAACCGTGGTGATGCCGCCGGCTTCGGTGACGGCCTTGCACACCGCGCCGAACAGCTCTGCGTTCCAGCCGAGATTACCCACCGAGATCACATGCGCGCCCTTCGCGACAATCTCCTTCGCGATACGTGCGGCCTGCTTCGGGTCCTCCAGCTGTTCGCGGGTGTAACCTTCCAGTTTGTCCCACGACCAGATCGGGTACATGCGCGGGGCGAGAATCTCGTTGCGGGCGGAGCGCCCGGCCTCTGCCATGGCGTTCGCCAGCCCGCGATCGGGGGCGGGCACCTGCGTGGTCACGCCATGGGCCAGCTTCAGATAATAATTATAGGCGAGCGGAAGCGGATCGCCCCGGATGTGCATGTGCAGATCGATCATGCCCGGCATGACATATTTACCACTGGCGTCGATCACCCGGTCTCCTGTCGGCCGGACCGTGGCGCCACGCCGCCCCACCGTCACCGGATCGAACGGGGTCATTGAGGTGATGCGGTTGCCCTCGATCACGATGTCGAACGGCCCGGCCGCCGGGCCGCCATGGCCCGGGATGACCATCGCGTTCAGGATCACCAGCCGCCGGTACGGGCCCGCCGCCAGCCCGTCGAAGCCGTTCGCCGCGCGCGCCGTTTCCTGCGCGGCGAGCGGGGCCTGCTGAAGCGTCATCACGCCAAGCAACACTGCCGCGAACTTGCCGAATCCCACCTTCATGGTCGCCCCCTGCCAGATGCCGATGGATCGACATGCTATGGCGCGAAGGGCCGAAAGTGCTTCAAAAGATCGGCACGATTACAAAAGATTTTTGGCAAATCTGTCAGAAAAACGAAAAAAGGGCCGGAAGCGTGCTTCCGGCCCCTCTCTCAATCGCACCCCTCAGTTCGGGGCGGGATTATTCCTTCACGGTCACTTCCACCCGACGGGCCGCCGCATAGGTGTCGGTGGTGTCGGTGGTTGCGGCCGGCTTGTCGAGGTCGATACGGTCCGCCCCGAAGCCCGCGGCGACCAGAGCCGCCTTCACCTGCTCGGCGCGGGTCTTGGAGAGCGCCGCGTTGGCAGCCGCGTCGCCGGTCGGGTCGTTATAGCCCGAGACCGACAGCTTGGCGTCCGGATGGCTGTCCAGATAGCTCTTCACCGCCGACGAAGCCGGGGCGAGATCGTTGGTGACGTCGCTCTTGCCGACATCGAAGAACACCACGAGCACCGGAACACCGGCCCGCTCTTCGGACACGACGCCCGCGCCGGTCGGAACCGGGGCCGGTTCGACGGGCGTGGTTTCCACGACGGCCGGTTCCACCGGCGCTGCCGGCACTTCTTCCTTGTGGCCACGGCCGAACAGCCACCACAGCAGGCCCAGGATCGCGAGGCCGACGATCAGCCACTTCCACCAGCCCGAACCGGCGGCTGCGGCTTCCACCGGAACCGCGGCCGGGGCAGCCGTGGGGATCGGGCTGATCAGGCTGCGCAGCGGTGCGGGCAGCGCCTGTTCATAGCTGTCCTTTTCCGAGACGAGCAGGTTGCGCAGCGAGGCGACCGTGGGCGTCGCCCCAAGCACCTTGCCGATGCCGCCTGCCAGCAGAGGCCCCGCCAGCGACAGCAGGGAGGACACCGTGGCCGGCTTCAGCCCGAACAGGCTTGCGATGGTGGAGGACACCGGGCCGAGGCTGGCGCCGAGCAGCTGCGATGCGATTCCGCCGGTGCTGGTGCCGCCGGACAGGCCGGAGAGCAGCGCGGCCGGATTGTCGAGCGGATTGCCGCCGCCGAGCGCGCCGGTCACAGTCGACAGCAGGCCCGACAGATCGCCGCCCGAAGCGGCCTTTCCGGCGAAGCTGCTGAGCAGCAGAGGCAGGATGGCCGAAAGTCCCTTGAAGCTGGCGTCCGGGCTGTCGCCCAGTGCCGCCCCCAATGCGTCCCCCGTATTCGCCGGCAGGCTCGACAATATCGTCTCGACCAGATTCGCCATGGTGCTTGCTCCTGTTGTTGGAATTCGAAGCTGAACCGTTGCATCGCATCTGTCAAAGCTTGGCTCAGCTTGTGTGTCACAAAGCTCAGCTTCAGGATGATGTGTCGTCACACTGCCTCCAATCGGTGCTTTGCGGACACCCGATATTGTCGCTATGCGCTCTTCTCATGTGGAGGATTCCGGCCATCGTTGCCGCAGCGCTGTTTGCTACCCCTGCCCCGGCCGCCGACTGGGCCATCGCCCTTCACGGCGGCGCAGGCGTGATCGAGCGCGCCTCGCTTCCCGCTGCCGACGATGCCGCCATCCGGGCCGATCTTGCGAAGGCGCTGGAAGCCGGCAGCGCGATCCTGAAAGCCGGCGGGTCCGCCACCGATGCGGTCGTCGCGACCGTTTCCGTGCTGGAGGCCTCGCCCTGGTTCAACGCGGGCGTGGGTGCCGTCTTCACATCGGCCGGCACCATCGAGCTGGACGCCGCCGTGATGGACGGCGCGAGCCTGAAAAGCGGCGCGGTGACGGGCGTGAAGAACACGCAAAGCCCGGTCGGGCTGGCCCGCACCCTGATGGCGAACGGCCCTCATGTGTTCCTCGCCGGGGCTGCAACCGATGAATATGCCCGCGAACAGGGGCTGGCGCAGGTGCCCAACAGCTTCTTCATGACAGAGCGGCGGCGCAGGCAGCTGCAGGACCTGCGCATGCGCAACCAGGGCGCATCGCTGCCGCCCGTATATCGGATGGGCACGGTGGGCGCGGTCGCCCGGGATGCGAACGGCAATCTGGCCGCCGCCACCTCCACCGGGGGGCTGACGGGCAAGGCGCCGGGCCGGGTGGGCGACACCCCCGTGATCGGCGCGGGCACGCTGGCCGACAATGGCTGCGGCGCCGTTTCCGCGACCGGCACCGGCGAGGTCTTCATTCGCGTGCGCGCCGCCGCCCGCATCTGCGACGCCGCCCGATTCGGCCGGCAGAAGCTGCAGAAGGCGGCCGACGACACCCTCATTGAAGTGAAACGGCTGGGCGGCGACGGCGGCGTGATCGTGATGGGTCAGGCCGGAGACGGCCTGTTCAGCTTCAACTCCGCCGGCATGTACCGCGCCCGCGCCAGCGCCACCCTCTCCCCGGAAATCAAGGTGTATCGCGACGAATGACGAACGAAACCGACATCCTGATCGTCGGCACCGGCCAGGCCGGGGCACAGGCCGCCATCTCGCTTCGGCAGGAGGGCTTCACCGGCCATATCACCATGGTCGGCGAGGAGCAGGACCTGCCCTATGAACGGCCGCCGCTGTCCAAGGATTATCTGGCCGGTGAGCGTACCGCGGACCGGCTGCTGCTGCGCCCGCCTGCCTTCTGGGCCGAACGCGAGATCCGCATCCTCACCTCCACGCGCATCACCCATGTGGATCGCGGCGTGGCGACCGCCGACGATGGGCGGCTGTTCGCCTTCGGCAAGCTGATCTGGGCCGCCGGCGGCCACGCCCGCCAATTGAGCTGCGCCGGAGCCGGGCTGGGCGGTGTGCACAGCATCCGCACCCGGCATGACGACGATGATCTCCGCGCGGACCTGCACACCGCCGAACGTATCGTGATCGTGGGCGGCGGCTATGTCGGGCTGGAGGCCGCGGCCGTGCTGGTGAAGCAGGGCAAGCAGGTGACCGTGGTGGAAGCGCAGACCCGGCTGCTGGCTCGCGTCGCGGGGCCTGCCGTGTCGGATTTTTACAAGGGTGCACATGAAGCCCATGGCGTGACCATCCTGCTGGACGCGCAGGTGGCGGCGCTGGTAGGCGAGCATCGCGTGACGGGCGTTCGGCTTGCCGATGGCCGGCTTCTGCCGGCCGATCTGGTGATCGTGGGGATCGGCCTCGTCCCCTCCGTGGCGCCGCTGGGGCTGGAAACCGTGCTGGTGGATGCGCACTGCCGCACCGGCCTGCCCGACATCTATGCCATCGGCGATTGCGCCGCCCATCCCAACCGCTTTGCGGGCGGCGGCACCATCCGGCTGGAATCGGTGCAGAACGCCGTGGACATGGCCAAGGCGGCGGCCGCGCACATCGTGCAGGGCGACACCGCCAAGCCCTATGATGCCTGCCCCTGGTTCTGGTCCAACCAATATGATCTGAAGCTGCAGACCGTCGGCCTGTCGCTGGGACATGATGAAACGGTGGTGCGCGGCGATCCGACAGTTGGCGGCTGGTCCCTCGTCTATCTGAGGGCTGGCGCAGTGATCGCGCTGGACTGCATCAACGCGCCCAGAGATTATGTGCAGGGCAAGGCTCTGGTGGAACGCGGCGCGCGGATATCGCCCGCGCTGCTGGCAGACACCGCGACACCCCTGAAGCAGATGGAAGGATAAAGGCGAATGAATCCGATCACCGCGAAGCTGAAGGCCCATATGCAGCTGCCGCTGATCGGCTCGCCGCTGTTCATCATCTCAAACCCGGATCTGGTGATCGCCCAGTGCAAGGCGGGCGTGATCGGCAGCTTCCCCAGCCTGAACGCCCGGCCGCTGCCGCAGTTCGAGGAATGGCTGCAGCGCCTCTCCACCGAACTGGGGCCGGATGACGCGCCCTATGCCGTGAACCTGATCGTGCACAAATCCACCGACCGGCTGATGGCCGACCTGGAGTTGGTGGTGAAATACAAGGTGCCCGTCGTCATCACCTCGCTGGGCGCGCGCGAGGATGTGAACGCCGCCATCCACAGCTATGGCGGTGTGGTTCTGCACGACGTGATCAACAACAAGTTCGCGAAGAAGGCGATCGAGAAAGGCGCGGACGGCATCATCGCCGTCGCCGCCGGCGCCGGCGGCCATGCCGGCACACTCAGCCCCTTCGCCCTCATCTCCGAAATCCGCGAATGGTTCGACGGTCCGCTGGCGCTTTCGGGCGCGATCGGCACCGGCAACGCCATCCTCGCCGCGGAAGCGCTGGGCGCCGACTTCGGCTACGCGGGCTCCGCCTTCATCGCCACCACCGAAGCCCGCGCCGACGAGCGCTACAAGCAGGCCATCGTGGACGGCGCGGCCTCTGACATCGTCTATTCCGACCTCTTCACCGGCGTGTCCGGCAATTATCTGCGCCCCTCCATCGTGGCCGCCGGGCTGGACCCGGACAATCTGCCCAAGGGCGACTACAGCACCATGAACTTCGGCTCGGGCGGCAACACCGACGCCAAGGCCTGGCGCGACATCTGGGGCTCGGGCCAGGGCATCGGGGCCATCAAGTCGGTGCTGCCGGCCGCCGAACTGATCGGCAGGCTGAAGCGCGAATATGCGGCCGCCAAGACGCGGATCGCCGGTGAGAGTTCGGCGGCGCTGGCGGCTGAGTAAGCCGTCTTTTGCCTCCGGCGGGCAGGGAAATGATTTCCCTGCACCCTCTAAGTTGGCGTTGTGCGCTACTCTGATGTTGCGTGCGTGAAGCTGTTTGATTGCCTGCGGCGATGGAACTGGCTGGAGCCGCAGGCAGTAAACCTTGGCGTCAGTACAGCCTCGGCGATTGACCTGCTCAGGTGGGTGCAGGGGCCACGGGCTCCTGCCCCGGGGTCCCCATGAACTTGTTCATGGGGTGGGGACGGGGGAGTTTGAGGGGGCAGGGCCCCCTCAACCGCAACGCCAGCTCAGAGGATCAGCGCGCCCACCAGCCGTTCCTCGGCCGCCAGCACGTTGAAGGTCCGCGCGGCGGATGCGCTGTCCATCGGCTCCACGCGCCAGCCGCGCGGGCGCAGCGCTTGCGCGAAGGCGGTGGGCGGGCGGCGCAGGCTGTCGCCGGTGCCGAGCAGCAGCAGTTCGACATCGGCGAGGTCGGGCAGTTGCACTGTTTCCAGCGCCGCGAAGTCCAGCCGGGGCAGCGTGCCTGCGAAGACGGCCGTGATCAGCATGGCGGGGCGATAGAGCCGCCCCTCGACCACCCAGCCGTCTGCCGTGCGCCCCTCAATGCGGGAGGCGCCGGGTTGCATGCGGAGGCCAGTCATCTCTGGCCCGTCACACCCGGCCGCGTTCGTCGGCCTTCTTCGCCTTCAGCCGGTCTTCGGCGGTGGCTTCATGGGCGATGAAGCTGTCCGGCGTGACGCCCAGCCAGAGCAGCAGCGGGGCCGAGACGAAGATCGACGAGAAGGTGCCGATCCCGATGCCCAGCAGCATCGCGACGGAGAAGCCGAACAGCACCGATCCACCCAGCAGCACCAGCGTGCCCAGCGCGATGATCATCGACAGCGAGGTGACGATGGTGCGCGACAGCGTCTCGTTGATGGACAGGTTCAGGATCTCCGCCATGTCCATCTTGCGGTATTTGCGCAGATTTTCCCGGATCCGGTCATAGACGACCACGGTATCGTTCAGCGAATAGCCGATGATGGTGAGGAGGGCGGCGACCGTGTTCAGGTCGAACTCCAGCTGGGTCAGCGCGAAGAAGCCCATCGTCAGCGCCACGTCGTGCACCAGCGCGAACAGGGCGCCGACGCCGAACTGCCATTCGAAGCGGAACCAGATGTAGATGGAGATGCCGAGCATCGCCAGCGCCATCGCCAGCGCGCCGTCGCGGATCAGTTCGTTGGAGACCTTGCCCGATACCGTTTCCACCCGGCGGAATTCCACGTCGGGGTTGCTGGCCTCGATCTTGGCCTGCACCTGCTTCACCACGGCCTGCACCGCGGCATCGTCGCCTTCCGGCAGCGGCAGGCGGATGGCGACGGTGCGCGGATCCCCGAAGGTCTGCAAATTGCCGTCTCCGGCGCCGGCATCGTTCACTGTTGCGCGCAGGTCGTCCAGTTCAACCGGCTTCTCGAAGCGGGCTTCGATCATCAGGCCGCCGGCGAAATCCACCCCGAAGTTCAGGCCCCGGATCGCGACCAGCGCGATGGAGGCCACGATCAGCGCGATGGAGAACCAGATGGCGATATTGCGCCATTTCAGGAACGGGATGTTGGTGTTGTCTGGAACAAGTTTCAGCAGGCGCATGGCGCGAAATCCTTACAGCACCAGCTGCTGCGGGCGCTTCCGGCGCAGCCACAGCGAGACGAGGAGGCGGGTGACGGTGACGGCGGTGAACACCGAGGTGATGATGCCGATGATCAGCACGACGGCGAAGCCCTTGATCGGGCCGGAGCCGAACCAGAACATCATCACGGCCGCGATCACATTGGTGACGTTGGCGTCGAAGATGGCGCGCGAGGCTTCCTTGTAGCCCAGCTCGATGGACTGCACGAGCGCCTTGCCGCGTCTGAGCTCTTCCCGGATGCGTTCGTTGATGAGCACATTGGCATCGACCGCGGCGCCGATGGTGAGCACGAAGCCCGCGATGCCCGGCAGGGTGAGGGTTGCCCCGATCGCCGACATCACCGCAAAGATCAGCAGCGCGTTCAGCAGCAGCGCGATCACCGAATAGACACCGAAGCGGCCATAGGTGACGAGCATGAACAGCGCGACCAGCACGGTGGCGAGCACCGAGGCGATGGCACCTGCCCGGATCGAATCCGCGCCGAGGTCGGGGCCGACGGTGCGTTCCTCGATCACCTTCAGCTCCACCGGCAGCTTGCCCGAGCGCAGCAGGATCGACAGCTGGTTGGCGCTTTCGGTGGTGAAATTGCCCGAGATGATGCCCGATCCGCCCAGGATCGGCTCGTTGATGCGCGGTGCGGAAATCACCTGATTGTCGAGGATGATGGCGAAGGGCTTGCCGACATTTTCCTGCGTCGCCTTGGCGAAGCGCTTGCCGCCCACGCCGTCGAAGCGGAACGAGACGACGGGCATGCCCTCCTGGAAGGTCGGCTGGCTGTCCACCAGCTGATCCCCGGTGATCAGCGCACGGCGCTTCACCACCAGCACGCCGCCGTCGGCGTTCGGCACCACCTGGCTGCCCGCGGGGGCGCGGCCCTGCGCGGCTTCCGCCATATCGGCTTCGGTGTCGACCAGCTTGAATTCCAGCTTCGCGGTCTTGCCCAGCAGCGCCTTCAGCTGCTCGGGTTCCTGAAGGCCCGGCACCTGCACCACGATCCGGGTTTCGCCCTGGCGGATGATGGTGGGTTCGCGCGTGCCCAGCTCGTCGATCCGGCGCCGGATCACTTCCACAGCCTGCGCCATGGCGCGATCGGTCTCTGCCTTGATCCCGGCGGCCGAGGGGCGCACCGAAACCCGGGTGGAATCGGCCAGATTCACCTCGATGTCGCGCTGGGCGGAAAGCTGCCCCACCGGCTGCGACAGGCCGCGCATGGTTTCCACCGCCCGGTCCACATCGCCGGCATTGCGCACCGTGAAGCTGACGGCGCCGTTGGCGACCGACAGATCCATATAGGGGATCGCGCCGCCATTGGCTTCGCGCAGGCCCTGGCGCACCACTTCCTCCAGCACTTCCAGCCGGGCCTTGCGGACGTCGGCGGGGTCGGCTTCCAGCAGGATGTGGCTGCCGCCGCGAAGGTCCAGCCCCAGGTTTAGCTGCTGGCTGGGGACACCCTTGGGCAGGCTTTGTGCCTGCTCTTCGGTGAGGAAGTTGGGGGCTGCGAAGATCGCGGCCGCCAGCACGGCCAGCGCGATGGCCCAGACCTTCCAGGGCGGGAAATCAAGCATAGGGGAAAACTCAGGCCTTGGTGTCGTTGGCAGCAGCGGGCGCCCCGCGCGGGGTCACGCTGGAGAGCGTGCCCTTCAGCGCGCGCACCTTCACGGTCGGCGCCAGTTCCACTTCCACTTCATTGTCGGTCACCTTGGAGACCTTGCCGATCAGGCCACCGCCGGTCACCACTTCATCGCCCTTCTTCACACCGTCCACCATGGCGCGGTGCGCCTTCAGCTTCTGTTGCTGCGGGCGGATGATGAGGAACCAGAAGATGCCGAACAGCGCCACCAGCGGCAGGATTTGCATCAGCATATAGCCGATGCCGCCGGTCGCGGCGCCTCCGGCAGCAGCCTGGGCGTAAGCAGGGGTGGAGAACATGGTGGAGAGACCCTCTTCACAATCACGGAAATTCGCAAGTGGCCGCGCTTACACGCGCGGTGACGGTTTTTCAAATGGGATGGCTGGCGCTAGAGGCAAGCCATGTCGAACGAAATCGCGCCCCTGTTGTTGCAGATCGCCCACAGTCTTGAGCGTCTGGCCCCCCCGCCCCCGCCGGAGGCGGATGCGACCGAAGGCAATGCGTTCCGCTGGGACGGGCGCCAGCTGCAGGCCGTGCCGCGCCTGAACGCGCTGCCGCTGAGCCGCTTTGCAGGCGCAGACAGCCAGATCGCGGCGCTCAGACAGAATATCGGGGCACTGGGACGCGGCCTACCCTCCCACGACATGCTGTTGTGGGGCAGCCGGGGCATGGGCAAGTCCGCGCTGGTGCGCGCCGTCGCCGCCGCCGAAGGCGTGGCACTGGTGGAGGCGGCCGGGGATTCGCTCAACACCCTGCCCGCCCTGTTCACCCGGCTGGAAGCGGCCGGGCGGCCCTTCCTTCTGTATGTGGACGATCTCGCCTTCACGGCCTCCGATCCGCAGGTGCGGATCCTGCGGTCGCTGCTGGACGGCGGAGTCGCGGAGCGGCCCGCCAATGTGCGCCTCGCGGTCACCTCCAACCATCGCCATCTGGTGGAGCGCAGCGCCGAGGACAGCCGCCACGCGCGAGACGCCGCCGACGACCAGCTGGCGCTGGTGGACCGCTTCGGCCTGATCCTGGGATTCCATGTGCCGGACCAGGCGACCTGGCTGGACATGGTGCGCCGCCATCTGGACGCGGAAGGCCTGCCGCTGGACGAAGGCGACGCCATCGCCTTCGCGCTGGCGCGCGGCGGGCGATCCGGCCGGACGGCCTGGCATTACCGCACCGAACTGCTGACGAGGCGTGCCGCGGCAGGCAGTCCGAAAGAAGTGATCGGGTCCGCAGAATAGAGCTTGTTTCTGCAAATTATTCGCAATAACTTTCCTGCGACTCATTCGCAGGAGATGCCCGTGCGTCCCGACATCACCATCCGCAGCTTCACCCCGCCGCCCGTCACCAACCTTCCCGAAGATGCCCGCATCCAATTGAAGGCGGCGCGCATGTGGGTGATGCTGGCCCGGCACCAGCGCAACCCGAAACCGGTGCTGACCGCCCTGCTGGGCAGCACCACGGCCGCCTTCTGCACGCTGATGGAAGGCGTGGTGACCGCCTGGCCGGATGCCTTCACCACCTTCCCGCCCTGCGCCAGCCAGCTGGCGCCCGACGAGGCCACCTTCCTTGACCTGCTGGCCCATGCCGCCGACGGCGACGAGGCCGGCGCCCACGGCCTGCTGCAGGATCTGCTGCCGGCCACCGACCGCATCCGCCTGTGGCAGGCCGCGATGCGCGCGGTTCCGGCCGGGTTTGCCTTCTGATCTGAACCGTCCGTCTTTTCCCGACAGGCCGAAGCGAGCCTGAGGCGCCGGAGCTGCCACCCTCTCATAGGGCACTCCGGCGTCTCGAATGTGCGCCGCCCGAACGGACAGCACGTTGCAATTCCCCTTCGCCCCACGCTAGCAAGTGGCATCGAAGGGGATTGAACCAGATGAAAATGCTTGTCGCGGCGCTGCTGGCCGCCGCCGCTGTTCCGGCCGTTGCCGCCGCACCCGCCGCCACCCAGGCCTTCCAGCCCGCCGACATCTATGATCTGTCCATGGTGGTCTACCCGGCCGTGTCGCCCGACGGCACGCGGGTTGTGTTCACCCGTGTAACCTTCGACCGCACGCTGGACCGGCGGATGGGCGAGCTGTGGCTGGCCCACCTCGATTCTGCGGGCAAGATTGTCGACAAGCGGCTGCTGGTGGCGCGCGATGTCTCGCCCCGGCAGGCGACCTGGTCACCGGACGGCAGCCGCATCGCCTATGTGGCACAGGCGCTGGGCAAGGCGCAGATTCATGTGCTGGCACTGGCGGACGGCGTGGGCAAGCCGCTGACCAGCGGAGACACCAGCCCGGCGCAACCGACATGGTCCCCCGACGGCCGCCGCATCGCCTATATCGGCCGGATCGAAGCGAAGCCGGTGACGATCCCCGGCATGCCCGAAAAGCCCAAGGGCACCGACAGCGCCCCCGACGCCAAGATCGTGACGGACCTGTTCTGGCGCGCGGACGGCGCTGGCGAGATCAAGCCCGGCGCCACCCATCTGTTCGTGGCCGATGCGGGCACCGGCGCCGTCACCCAGCTGACAACCGGCGACACCGACAAGGTGAACGACGACGGCGGCCTCGCCTGGACGGGCGACGGCCGCGCCATCGTCGCGCCTTTCGCCCCCGACCCCATCAACGGCCCGCGCGAGATCGACCTCTATCTCTACGAGGCGAAACTGGGCGACGGCGGCAAGATGTGGCCGCCGGTGCAGCTGACCAGCCGCCCCGGCAGCGAGTATGCGCCTGTGCTCTCGCCCGACGGCAAGACCATCGCCTTCCTCGGCACGGTGGCCTCCGACAAATTCTATGACATGCCGGAACTGTGGACCACGGGCGTCACGCCCGGCAGCCCGATCGTGCATCTGTCGAAAGCGCTGGACCGCCCGGTGGCGGGCATGGACTGGTCGGCCGACGGCCGCAGCCTCTCGGTGCTCTACAATGACGAAGGCACCCAGCGCATCGCACGCATGGATTCGACCTCCGGCGCGACCACCATCCTCGTGCCGTCCGTCGGCGGCACCCGGCTCTACCTGCCCTCCTCCGGCGGGCAGGCCAGCTGCGTGAAGGACATCTGCGCCTACACCTCGGCCTTCACCGACCGGCCGGCGGGGCTGGGCATCGCGCGCGGCACAACGGAAACCGGCGCGCTGGACTTCAACACGGCGTGGGCGGCCACCCGCAAGCCCGCCCGCATCGAGGAGATCGAGGTGGCCTCCCGCGCCGACGGCAAGCGGGTGCAGGGCTGGATCGCCTTCCCGCCCGATTTCGATCCGAAGAAGCGCTATCCCGTGATCCTCGACATCCACGGCGGGCCGAACAGCGATTACGGCCCCTTCTTCTCGGTGACGCACAGCCTCTATGCGGCGGCGGGTTATCTGGTGCTGTTCACCAACCCGCGTGGCTCCATCGGCTATGGCGACGCCTTCGCCAACGCCATCACCAACGCCTATCCGGGGCAGGACCATGATGATCTGATGACCATGGTGGATGTGCTGGCGAAGCGCCCCTATGCGGATGCGAAGAACCTGTTCATCGGCGGCGGATCGGGCGGCGGCGTGCTGACGCTGTGGGCGATCGGCAAGGAGCCGGACAAGTTCCGCGCCGCAGTCGCGCTGCGCCCGGTGGTGGACTGGACCAATCAGGTGACAACGTCGGACGGCACCGCCTTCTTCATGAAGCACTGGATGGGCGCGACGCCCTGGGAAAAGCCGGACCTTTACTTCAGCCGCTCCCCCTTCAGCCTGGCGGGGAATATCAAGACGCCCACGCTGCTGATCACCGGCGAAAGCGACTTCCGCACCCCCATCGCCCAGACCGAGCAGATGTTCGGCGCCCTGAAGCTGCGCGGCGTGGAGGCGGAGATGATCCGCCTGCCCGGCGCCGGCCACGGCATGGGGCGGCCCAGCCAGTGGCTGCAATCGGTGCTGGCCCCCATCGACTGGTTCAACCAGCGGAAGGCGAAGTAAAGGCGAAGCGGGACTATCCCACCGTTCAGGCGAGATTTCTCGACCATGGAGCCGCGGCGCGGCAAATGGTCGGGGAAATTCTAGCAGGATGGTGGAGATGGCAACGGACGACGGGCTGCCGAACAGCGAGAGCGATCAGGCCTGGGCGGACCTGCTGAGCCCCACCCGCCGCACGCTGGTGACGGGCGTGGCCGCAGCCGGACTTGCCGCTTCGGCCCCGGCGCTGGCCGCGAAAAAGCCTGCACGTACCCCGAAGCTGGGTGAGCCGGATTTCCGCCCGGTCGTCCCGCCCCGGGATGTCGGCACCAGCCCATGGGGCACCGAAACGGCACGGGAAGTCGCCGCCCGCCCGCACAGCATCCGCCCCGAAGGCGGCGACGGCCTGCCGGACGCCCCGCGCCCCTACACCGACATCCACAGCTACCACGCCCACATCTATTTCGATGAAGACAGCTACCCCAAGGCGCAGCGCCTGCGGCAATGGGTGATCGAGCGCTTCCCGGTGGAGCTGGGCAACTGGAACCTGGAGCCGCGCGGGCCGCACGTCACGCCGTCCTTCTACTTCGGCTTCACCAACGATCTGCTGCCGGTGATCGTGCCCTGGCTGCAGCTGAACAGCCTGGGCCTGACCATCCTGCTTCACCCCAATTCAGACGATCCCCGCGCCGATCATCTCTATTATACGCTGTGGGTGAACCGGTCCCAGCCGGTGAACGCCTTCAACTGGAAGAAGCCGGGCGAGGCAGGCGCGCCGCAGATCGAGAAAATCTACCCAAATATCGTGCCGTCGCGCGAACTGGAGAGCTAAGGTAGATCAAAGCCTCCGGCGGGCAGGGAAATGATTTCCCTGCACCCACGACATTTGCGTCGCGCACCTCTCGGAGCCGACGCGCGCGATCTGGCTAATTGCCTGCGGCGCTGGCAACGCGATTACCTGCCGGGGTGAAGCGGCGGAGCCCCTTCAAAACATGCGCGGGCGTCAGTTGCTGGCGACCAATTCCACCTTCGGCGCGGCATTCGTCTTGTGAGTGAAGCGGCCATCAACCTGCCCGCCCGGCTCAATCGTCAGCTTTTCGTAGGTGACGTCGCCGGTGATGCGGGCGCTGGCCTGGATCACCAGTTCCTTGGCGTTGATGGATCCGTCCACCGTGCCTGCCAGTCGGGCCGTTTCGGCCGTGACGGCGCCGCGGATTACGCTGCCCGCGCCCTGCACCAGGCTGGCGCAGGTTACGTCGCCGTCGACCCGGCCGTCGAGATGTAAATCCACTCCGGCGGTGATGTTGCCGCTGATCACGACATCCGCGCCGAGCACGGAGAAGCTGCCGCCCGCAGCGGCCCTAGCCGGCTGCGACACGACCGAGGACGCGTTCGCGGGCGTCTGCCTTGATTTCGAGAACATGGGGGTTGGCCTCCAGGAAGCGGCGCGGATTGACGGCGGTGCCGTTCACGCGGATTTCAAAATGCAGATGGGTGCCGGTGGAGCGGCCCGTGGAGCCCATGCGGGCGATGGTCTGACCGGAGAGCACTTCCTCGCCCTCGCGCGCGTTGAAGCCGGAGAGGTGGGCGTAGCGGGTGAGGAAGCCATGGCCATGGTCCACCTCCACCACATTGCCATAGCCGGATTTCTGCCCGACGAAGCTCACCCGGCCGGGGGCGGCCGCGCGGATCGGGCTGCCGTGGGGCCCGCGGAAATCGATTCCGGCATGAATGGCGCGGGCGCCGTTGAAGGGATCGAACCGAGTGCCGAAGCCGCTGGTGATCTGCATGCCGTCGGCCGGAATGCCGGACGGTACCGCCACCAGCAGCGCTTCCACCTGCTCCATCCGCATCAGGGTCGCGGCCAGCAGCTTCATGGCAGGATCCTTGGGCACGTCGGCCTTCGCCGTGCGCCAGGGCAGGAACGGACCGCCCTGTGCCAGCCGGGCGGTGGGCTTCAGCCCCACGGCGGCCAGCGCCGATTCCGCCCGTGCGGTGCGGCGGCCGGCAGCCTCCGTGATGGCGGCGACCAGCTTTTCCTGTCGCGCTCCGGCTGCCTTGACGCGGGCACCGGGGTCAGCCTTTGCGACTGGCGACGGTTCCGCAGACTGAAGCTCGGCGGAAGCCGGAGTCAAAGTGGCGGGAGCCTCGGGCTGCGGTTCTTCCGTCAAGGCGGACGCAGCTTCGGGATCGTCGCCGAAATGGGATTTGAACAGCGTTTCCAGCTGCTTCTGCCGGGCTTCCACGTCGCCCGCGATCTGTTCGGCTGACCGGCGCTCGGCTGCGACGCGCACTTCGGCCTGGGCCACGGCGAAGGCCCGTTCTTCCACATCCTGAGCCTGCGAACTGGTCCAGGCCTGCCAGCCAATCAGCCCGGCGGTGCCGGCGAGCCACGCCGCAGCCGCGCCCAGCGCCACCACGGCCGCCTTGCGCTGCACGCCCGCGCCCAGCCGCAAATAGCGGACATGGCCGTCTGTGCGCACGATCAGTTCATGATCGCGAAACAGATTGTTCCATCGGCCGGAGAGCGAACTCCAGCGGTCGAGCACTGGCACTGCGGTTGTGACCCTTAGATTTCGTTGAATGGGATAATCGTTGAATGGGATAATCGTTGAATGGGATAATCGTTGAATGGGATAATCGTTGTTTGGTTAACCCGCCCCGTTGAGCGCCGACGTAGCAGCGGCTTTTGCAGCCTCCGACTCGTGGCGTGCGATTCCGTGACGAGTCGACACGGAATCACGACAAGCGGCGGGAACCCCCCGCCGCCTTCATCCAACAGTCATCGAAATCGCCTGTCCCGGTCAGGCGCCCGCCCATTCAGCCCTTCAAACGATTGGCGTATTTTACCATGAATTTCCGTACTTTAGGGCTGACGATCGCGGCGCAATACGGGTTTTTGTCACCGATTCGGTCGAAATATTCCTGATGCTCGTCCTCGGCGCCGTACCAGGGGGCCGCGGCTTCGATTGCCGTCACTACGGGGTCCGCCCAGTCCGCCTGCGCACGCCCGATGGCGGCCTTCGCCTCGGCTTCCTGGGTGGGTGATTGCGGAAAGATCGCGCTGCGATACTGCGGCCCGATGTCGTTGCCCTGCCGGTTCAACTGGGTCGGATCATGGGTGGCGAGGAAGATATCGAGCAGGTCGCGGTACGGGATCACCGCCGGATCGAACTCGATCTTCACCGCTTCGGCATGGCCGGTGTCGCCGCCACACACCTGCTTGTAGCTGGGGTGGGCGACATGGCCACCGGTATAGCCGCTCTCCACGCTGGACACGCCGCGCAGCCGGTCGAAAATCGCCTCCGTGCACCAGAAGCAGCCCCCGGCGACGATGGCCGTTTCCAGCTGCGTTGGCGAGGTTCCGGGTGCGTTGGTCATTCTGGTCTCCCCTCGGTCCGCCCGAAGGCGGCTATCGGCGGCCAAGATGGGAATGGCGAGCTGACAGCACAATGGGCGGCACAAAACCCTGCCTATCGGCGCCCGACACATGAACCCGGCGGCAATGCGAGGGACTTTTTGGTCAGATTGTTGAAAACCACATTGCAGTTTCGCGTCGAACCCGCTCAATTAACCCTGTGAGTCGCCCGACGGGGGCCGGACGGGCGCTCATGAACAGGTGTTTGAATAGGGGGTTTCTATGAAGATGAACGGACGCACGTCCGCGTTGGCGCTTGGCCTTTTGGCAGCCGCCAGCATCGCCTTGCCGACTGCGGCGCATGCCCAGCGCAAGATCGTCTCGGGCTCAAGCGGCAGCCTGAACTGGACAGCCAGCAATCTTATCGTCGGCGCGACTTCCACGGCGACTTTGGCAGGCGGCGGCAACCCCGCCTATTTCGCCAACGATCCCAAATACAGCGGCGTCGCCACACTGATCATGCAGTACAACGACGGCAGCGCCTTCATCTGCACCGGCAGCCTGGCCGCCCGGAACAAGATCGTGACGGCCGGCCACTGTGTGTCGGATGGCTATGGCACCAAGGGGCCTGCCAAGGTTACGGCGTTCTTTACCGAGAACCCGGACCCCGATGCCGTTCGTTATGCCTATAACGCGACCACGAACACCTTCAATCCGACCGCCGGGGTGACCGCTATCGAGGTTGGCTACATCCATGTGAATCCCGGTTACACGGGCGAAGTCATCGACCAGAACGACATCGCCGTGTTGACGCTGAAGAACAACGCGCCGTCCTACGCCAAGATCTACGACCTCTATTTCAGCGATGATCTTCAGTATCAGACCTTCAATGTGGTCGGGAACGGAGCCCGTTCCGATGTCGGTGGCGACATCGGGGCCAATCTGGGCACCGGGCGCATGCGGCAGGGCGAGAATATCTTCGACTATGCCCTGGGCGACCCGATGTGGGGCGGTTTCTGGGAGGGCTTCTTCGGCACCGCCGACGTCACCCACAGCTGGCTCAGCGATTTCGACAATTACAGCCCGGTGATCATCGGCGGCGAACTCTATGTCGGCAACGACATGGGGTGCATCATCGGAATCGTGCTGACGGACACACTGTTCGGCTGCACCCCGCTTTCGGGCAACATCGAAGTCGGCGTGGCAGGCGGTGATTCTGGCGGCCCCAGCTTCATCGATGGCAAGCTGGCCACTGTGACATCCTATGGTCTCAGCTTCGGTTCCGAACTGGGCGACATCGATGACGAACTGAACAGTTCGTTCGGCGAATACTCCGGCTATGTGCCGCTCTATGCCCACAAGGACTGGCTGAAGAGCGTCGTCCCCGAACCCGCGACCTGGGCCATGATGATCACCGGCTTCGGCCTGGTGGGCACCATGATGCGCCGCCGCAGCGCGCTGGCCGCCTGAGGCGTCAGTTCCGCGAGAGGGCTTGCGTCCTCTCCGACCGGGAAAGCCGTCCCCTGAGGGGCCGGCTTTTCTGTTTCGCACCGGCTTGGCGGGCGGGCCGCACCTTCCGGCGATTGTCCCCGCTATCCACAGGATCGCCGCCTTCCCCCGGGACTGATTTGGGCGCATGTAGCCCGGCCCATGGCAAGCGTTCCCAACCTTTCGATCATCGAATCCGGCCCCGACGGCACCCAGCGGCTGCCGTTCAACATCGAGGCCGAAAAAGCCCTGCTCGGCGCCCTGCTGGTGGAAAACCGGCTGCTGGAGGAAATCACCCTGCAGCTGCGCGACGAGCATTTCTACGAGCCCCTGCACGGCCGCATCTTCGCGCAGATCCGCCGGCTCGCCGATCTCAACATGGTGGCGAACCCCATCACCTTGCGCCCGCTGTTCGAAACCGATCCGGCGCTGGCAGAACTCGGCGGCGCGGCCTATCTGCTGCGGCTGACGGAAGACCCCACCGTGGTCATCGCCGCGCGGGACTGCGCGCAGCAGACCTACGATCTCGCCCTGTTGCGCGCGCTGGTGCTGGTGGGCACCGATCTCGTCCATTCCGCAACCGACACCAGCGCCGAAGTCGCGCCGATGAAGCAGATCGAGGCGGCCGAGGAAGCGCTCTACAAGGTCGCGGAATCCGGCGAGGTCGCCGGCTCCACCGTCGATTTCGCGGGTGCCGCGAAGAAAGCCGTGGGCATGGCCGCCAAGGCGATGAAATCCGGCGGCCATCTCTCCGGCCTCACCACCGGGCTCAACGGCCTCAACAACAAGATCGGCGGCCTGCACAATTCCGACCTTCTGATCCTGGCGGGGCGGCCCGCTATGGGGAAGACGGCGCTCGCCACCAACATCGCCTTCTCCACCGCGCTCCGCTACAAGCAGGACCAGCGCGACGGCATCAGCCCAACCTCGGGCGCGCCGGTCGCCTTCTTCAGCCTGGAAATGTCCTCCGACCAGCTGGCCAACCGGATTCTCGCCGAACAGAGCCGGATCAGCTCGGAAAACCTGCGCATGGGCAAGATCAACCAGGCCGAGTTCAACGAACTCGCCCGCGCCGCCGAGGAGCTGTACGACCTGCCGCTCTACATCGACGATACCCCTGCCCTCTCCATCGCCGCCATGCGCGCCCGCGCCCGCCGGCTGAAACGGCAGAAACAGATCGGGCTGATCGTCGTCGACTATCTCCAGCTGCTGCAGGGCACCGCCAAAAACGCCTCCGAGAACCGGGTGAATGAAATCTCGGAAATCACCCGGGGCCTGAAGACACTGGCCAAGGAACTGGACATTCCGGTGATCGCGCTCTCCCAGCTCTCCCGTCAGGTGGAAAACCGCGAAGACAAGCGCCCCCAACTCTCCGACTTGCGCGAATCCGGTTCCATCGAACAGGACGCCGACATCGTGCTGTTCGTGTTCCGGGAGGAATATTACCACGAATCCAAGAAGCCCGAAGACGGCAGCGAAAAGTTCCAGCAATGGCTGGAAAAGGCCGACCGCCTGCGCGGCCGCGCCGAAGTGATCGTCGCCAAGCAACGCCATGGCGCCACCGGCACCGTGCCGCTGATCTTCGAACGCGAATTCACCCGCTTCGGTGATCCCGCCGATGGGGATTGGGTGCCTGACAGCTACGAGTGAGGTGGAGCGCTTTTTGCCTCCGGCGGGCAGGGAAATGATTTCCCTGCACCCTCTAAGTTGGCGTTGTGCGCTGCTCCGACGTCGCGCGTGTGACTTGGATTGATTGCCTGCGGCGCGAGAGTTTGCTGGCGCCGCAGGCAGTAAACCTTACCGTCAGCGCAACCTCACCGAATGACCTGATAATGTGGGTGCAGGGGCCACGGGCTCCTGCCGGGGGAGTTTGAGGGGGCAGAGCCCCCTCAATTTTACCTCACACCACATCTTCCCCCTCGCCCCCGCCCGGGAACGGTCCTACAGGCCTCGCCATGGACTTCAATTCCGACAACACCGCCGGCGTACATCCCGCCGTATTGGAAGCTGTTGCTGCGGTGTCGGGGCCTCACCCGCGCGGCTATGACACCGATGACTGGTCGGCGCGGCTGGATGGGGCGTTCAGCGATTTGTTCGGCACGCCGGTGAAGGCCTTTGCGGTTCCCAGCGGCACGGCCGCCAATGCGCTGGCGCTGGCGGCCTGTGTGCCCTCCTTTGGCGGGGTTTGGTGCCATCAGGAGGCCCATATCGAGGTCGATGAGGCCGGGGCGGTCGGCTTCTACACGGCTGGGGCTTCGCTGATGCTGGTGCCCGGCGCCGACGGCAAGCTGACGGTGGATGGGCTGGACGCGGCGGCGGGGCGGCGGCGGGGCGATGTGCATCAGGTGCAGCCGGCCGCGCTGAGCCTGACGCAGGCGACCGAGGCGGGCACCGTCTATTCGCCGGATGAAGTGGCGGCGCTGGCGGGCTGGGCGAAGGCGCGCGGGCTGGCGGTGCATATGGATGGCGCCCGCTTTGCCAATGCGGTGGCGCATCTGGGTTGTTCCCCGGCGAACGTCACCTGGAAGGCCGGGGTGGATATCCTGTCGTTCGGCTGCATCAAGACCGGCGGCATGTCGGCCGAGGCGCTCGTCGTGTTCCAGCCGGAGTTGGCGGAGATGATCCCGGTGCGGCGCAAGCGTGCCGGGCTGATGCCGTCCAAAGGGCGTTTCGCGGCGGCGCAGCTGCTGGCGATGATTTCAGACGGCGTCTGGCTGGAAAACGCCCGCGCCGCCAACGCGGGTGCGCAAGTGATCGCGTCCGCCGTGCCGGAGCGGTTGCTGACACCCGTGCAGGCGAATGAGCTGTTCCTGCGGGTGACGCCGGAGGAGCGCGCGACGCTGCGCGCACAGGGCTTCAGCTTCTATGACTGGGAGCTTTCCGGGCCGGACGCGGCGCGTTTCGTGGTGCGCTGGGATCAGAAGCCCGAAGTGATCTCGGGGCTGGCTGCCGCCTTGCAAGCGCTGTGAACGCGCGTACGCTCTTCCAGTTCGCGGCCGTCACCCTGATTTGGGGGACGACCTGGATTGTGATCAAATATCAGTTGGGCACCGTCAGCCCCAG
The DNA here is from genome assembly GCA_003248865.1 of Sphingomonas sp. Classification (GTDB taxonomy): domain Bacteria; phylum Pseudomonadota; class Alphaproteobacteria; order Sphingomonadales; family Sphingomonadaceae; genus Sandaracinobacteroides. The sequence goes on along the minus strand of QFPK01000002.1, from coordinate 85,266 downwards.
CTGGTCGATCAGCTATCGTTTCCTGACGGGCGGGCTGTCGCTTCTGGCTTGGTGTGCCTTTGCACGGATGCCACTGATCCCGCCGCGCCATGCCTTTCCCTTCCTGGCGCTGGTGGGGTTGTTCCAGTTCGTGCTGAACTTCAACTTCGTCTATCGCTCTGAACTTTACATCCCATCGGGAATCCCCGCAGTTGCGTTCGCTCTTCTGATGGTACCCAACGCTCTGCTGGCGTGGCTGTTCCTGAAGCGACCGGTGTCGCGCCGCTTCATGCTGGGGTCTGCACTTGGAATTGCCGGAGTGGGCCTGTTGTTTGCGCAGCAGCTGTCACTGCCGGGCAACCGCGCGGAAACGGCATTGGGCTTGTCACTGGTGGCTGCGGCCGTGCTGTCGGCCAGCATCGCAAATGTGATGCAGGCAAGCCCGAAAGCGCTCAGCTTTCCTCCGATCACCGGTCTTGCCTGGTCCATGCTGATCGGCACCGCCGTGAATGCTCTGTTTGCGCTGCTGGTTGCAGGGCCGCCCCAGTTCGATCCCGCCCCGGTCTATTGGCTGGGATTCCTCTATCTGGGGGTATTTGCGAGCGCTGTCGCCTTCGCCATCTATTTCGATCTCATCCGCCGCATGGGTCCTGCCGAGGCCGCCTGGACCAGCGTGCTGATCCCAATCCTTGCCATGGCAATCTCGACGGTGCTGGAAGGCTATCGCTGGACGGCGATGGCGGCCGTCGGCGTGGCCGTCACGCTGACGGGCATGGTCGTGGCGCTTCGCCAGCCGACCACGAAGCCCACGGTAGAAACCCGCTCGTCTCAGGCGTAAGCGCCGCGCACATACATCAGCGGGTGGCGATCGCCTGCGGAGCGGAAGCTGTCGATATGGCCTAGCAGCAGTTGGTGGTCTCCGGCGTCGATGTCGTTCGACAGCGTGCAGGCGAAATTGGCGCAGGCGCCTTCCAGCAGCAGGATGCCGGATTCCGATTCCACCCATTCGCCGTGGGAAAAGCGATCTACCCCGCGTTGGGCAAAGCGGTCCGCCACTTCGCGCTGCGCGTGGGAGAGGACGGAGACTCCGAACAGGCCACTGTGGCGGATGGCGGGCAGCGCGGAGACATTCTTCCCCGGGCAGACCAGCAGCAGCGGCGGATCAAGCGAGACCGACGTAAAGCTGTTGGCGGTGAAGCCGACCGGGTTCCGGTCCTCGTCGAAACTGGTGACGATGGTGACGCCGGTGGCGAAACAGCCAAAGGCATCTCGGAGCGCGCGGAAATCGGTCATGCCCCGGCCTAGTGCGGCCGGGGCATGGAAAACAAGGCGTGAGGCGCTCAATTGTTTGAGCGGGAGCCTAAAGCCGTTCTATCTTCTGCGCGGCTTCGTCGATCAGCGCCGCCACATCGAGCAGCTGCGCCCTGCTGGCCCCGGCGTCGGCACCGGCCTCGGCCAGCTTCGCCTGGAGCACCGCCCCAAGGTTCGCCATCGCGCGACGCACCGGCGTGGGATCGACCCCACCCGCTTCGTTCAAGGCCTTCAGCCGTGCCATCGCGGCATCCGCCGCTTCAGCGTTCGCGACCAGCCAGGCTTCGCCGTCCGGAGTCACCGCGAAGTTGCGGCGCGTGCTGTCATTCTCTGCCTGGGCGATGAGGCCCATTTCGGCGAGCAGGCTGAGCATCGGATAGACGACCCCGGGGCTGGGGGCATAGACGCCGCCGCTGAGGTCGTTCACGGCCCGGATGATGTCATAGCCGTGGCGCGGTTCTTCCGCGATCAGCTTCAGCGCCACGAGGCGCAGGGTCTCTGCATCGAAGCGACGACGGCGTCCGCCATGGCGACCGAACGGGCCACCGGGGCCGGATCCGAAGCCGCCTCCGGGGCCGCCCATGCCACGCCCGAACGGGCCGCCGAAGCGACCGCCGGGGCCGAAACCGCCCCCGAACTCGCGCCCTTCTTCACGGCCGCCTTCGCGATCGAACTTGCGGCCGAAGCCGCGACCACCGCCGCAACGGCGGCCTTCTCTGTGTGTGAAATTCATGGAATGTCCTTTCATGACCCGCCATATCGGATCATTATCGGACATAGTCAAGATATATCGTAAAAATAATTTAAGATAGAACGACCGCCACCCTGAACCGCACCCACTCGAACAATATCATCCTTATTTTCCAGTGAATTGCGCCGGGCGCTTCTGCAGGAAGGCCATCACGCCTTCGGCGAAGTCCGCGCTGCGGCCGGCGAGCATCTGGTTGCGGCGCTCCACCATCAGGCCTTCGGTCAGGCTCTTGTCCATGCAATCCCGCATGCCGGTACGGATCAGCGTGAGCGCCTTCGTGGGGCCGGAGGCGAGCTTCTTAGCGATCTCGGCCGTGCGGGCGGCGAGGTCGGGATCGTCCACCACTTCCGACACCAGGCCCCATTCATAGGCGAGTTCGGCTGGAATCCGTTCGCCCAGCATCATCATCCGCGCCGCCCGCGCCCGGCCGATCATGCGCGGCAGCAACCAGGTGGAGCCGACATCCGGCACCAGCCCGATGTTCACAAAGGCCTGCAGGAAATAGGCGGACTTCGACGCCACGATGATGTCGCCTGCCAGCGCATAGGAGCAGCCCGCGCCGGCGGCCGGTCCGTTCACGGCCGTCACCACGGGTACCGGCAACGCGAACAGCCGCTCCAGCAGCACGTTGAAATGGGTTTCCAGCACCTTGCCCGCATCGATGGGCCCGCCCGAGCTGGGGCCGCCGCCCGCCGTGCCCGGCGCCAGATCCGCGCCGCTGGAAAAGCCGCGCCCGGCGCCCGTCAGCACCAGGCAGCGGGCGGTGGAAAGGCCATCGCGAATCTGGTCCACCGCGTCGATCATCTCGCGGATCACATCGGTGTTCAGGCTGTTCAGCCGGTCCGGGCGGTTGATCGTCAGCGTGGCGACGCCGTCGGCCTCGCTCCAGATGATATGTTCGTAGGCCATTCGATGCTCCTCCCCCGCCGCGCGGCGTTGCTGAGAGAGGATGTAGCGCGGCGCTGGCGACAGCCGCCGCTCGGCAAATGGTCAGGTGCGGGCGGAAACCAGCAGGAAGGCGGGCACGCCCTCCTCGCCGAAGCCCGGACCGATGGGCGGGCCGTCGTCGCGGTCTCCACGATCCCGGGAGCGGTTGTCGCGACCGCGATCACGGTCCCGCTCGCGATCCCGCTCTCTGGGGCGCTCCCGATCACGGCCCCGTTCCCGACCGTCGCGGTCGCGGCCGTCCCGGCTGCGGGCTTCGCGGCGGGGCTCGGCCTCGCGCGCAGCCTCGGGAGCGCGCTGGTCTTGCGACTGACCCCGCGACTGGGCGTCCTCGGCGCGGGATTCGCGCGGCTTGCGGTCTCCGCGACGGCGCGGTGCGGCTTCGTCGGTTTCGTCCGCCGGGGCGGCTGCAGCCCGGGCCAGCGCCTGGCGGCGCGGAATGGTCTGGCCGGTCAGCTTCTCGATATTGGCGATCGCCTCCGCATCTTCCGGCGTGATCAGCGTGATGGCGACGCCCTTCTGACCGGCCCGGCCGGTGCGGCCGATGCGGTGGACATAATCGTCCGGGTGCCAGGGCACGTCGAAATTATAGACGTGGCTGACGCCCTTCACATCCAGCCCGCGCGCGGCAACGTCGGAGGCGACCAGCAGGTTGATCTCGCCGTCCTTGAAACGGTCGAGTTCCTTGATCCGGTCGGACTGGTCCATGTCACCATGGATCTGGCCCACCTTGAAACCGTGCCGCTTCAGGCTGGCGGCAAGGTCACGCACCGTGGTCTTGCGGTTGCAGAAGATGATGCCGGCCCGCACCTCGTCCTCGCGGATCAGGTGGCGCAGCACGTCGCGCTTCCGCCGGGTTTCCGTGGGCATCAGCGACTGGGTGATATCCTTGTTGGTGGTGGCCGGGCGGGCCACTTCCACCATCTTCGGATTGGTCATGAAGCGGTCGGCCAGCTTCTTGATCGGCGGTGGCATGGTGGCGGAAAACAGCAGCGTCTGCCGCTCCGCCTTGATCAGCGTGCAGATCTTCTCAACATCGGGGATGAAACCCATGTCGAGCATGCGGTCGGCTTCGTCGATCACCAGCACGTCCACGCCGGAGAGCAGAATCTTGCCGCGCGCATGTTGGTCCATCAGCCGGCCCGGCGTGGCGATCAGCACGTCCACGCCCTTTTCCAGCGCCTTGTCCTGATCGCCGAAGGCGACGCCGCCGATCAGGAGCGCCATCGTCAGCTTGTGATATTTGCCGTACTTCTCGAAATTCTCGGCGACCTGCGCCGCCAGTTCACGCGTCGGCTCCAGGATCAAGCTGCGCGGCATGCGGGCGCGGCTGCGGCCTTCGGCGAGGATGTCGATCATCGGCAGCACGAAGCTCGCCGTCTTGCCGGTGCCCGTCTGCGCGACCCCGATCAGATCCTTCCCCATCAGCACCGGGGGAATGGCGGCCGCCTGAATCGCGGTCGGTTCGGTGTAGCCGCTGTCTTCAACGGCTTTCAGAAGGGCGTCTGACAGGTGCAGGTCTGAAAAGGGCAATTGGGTTCCTTGGGGAGAAGCGCAGAAATGGGCGCCTGCCGCGGCGCAATAGCGCGTGACGGCTAACAAGAAAAGGTCCGCCTGCAATATGGCCTCGATACATCACCCATGCAAAGCAAAGAGGGGAGCGGTTGCCCACTCCCCTCTCCGCTCGCGGGCGGTGGTCCGCCCGTCCTCCCCAAAAGCTAGAATTTGAACCCGGCCGCGATGCCGTAACGGCGGGGCTCCAGCGTGAAGATGTTGGTGAAATTGCCCGACGACTGGTCCGTCGAATAAAGACCGGTGATCGCGCTGTTGTTGGTGATGTTCTGGACAAACCCGCGAACGAACCAGCGTTCATTGGCGGCATTCAGCTGAACCTGAGCGTTCATCACCAGATAGGAAGGAACGCGGGTGCGCGCGGAGTTGAAGATGCTGCCATAGCTTTCACCCGTGAAGGCGAAATCCCAACGCGGCACCAGGGTCATGCCGCTCGCGAACTCCTGGGTCCACTGCACGCCGCCCGCCACCTTGAATTCCGGCGCCTGCGGCAGCTTGTTGCCTTTGATGTTGTTCTCGACACCGGGGCTGAGAACGGCGACCCCGTTCGCAGTCGCGGTGGCGGCCAGCACGGAGCAGATGCCGAAGGCGCCCGTCGCCCCATTGATGCCGCTGTCAGTCGGGAAGGCTGTCGGCCCGCGCAGACCCAGCGCGGTGTTCACGGCCGTGACGTAGCCGTTGGTGAGCGCCGCGCCGCCCGCGCCGGTGGGCACCACGGCGCAGTTGGCGCCGTTGGTGATGTCCTTCACGATCACCGCGTCGGAACGCCCGCCCGACGGATCGAACGGATCCGACAGATACTTGTCGGAGCTGACCTCGGTGTTCAGGTAGGAGAGGCTGAGGTTGACCGTCAGCGGCGGGATCGGGTTCACGATCCCTTCCAGTTCGAGACCCCAGATATTCGCGTCCACATTGTCGTTGACCGAGGTACGCGCCACGATCCGACTGAGCTGCAACGCCTTGTATTTATAATAGAAAGCGGTCGCGTTCAGCTGGATGGTGCCGTCCGCGAAGCGGTTCTTCGACCCGATTTCGAAGGCGTCGATGAATTCCGGTTCGAAGGTGTCAGGCACGGCGAAGATCGGTTGCAGCGGCGGGTTGATCCCCCCCGACTTGTAGCCCCGCGAATAGGAAGCATAGAGCAGATTGTCGTCGGTGATCTTGTAGTCGACCACGAAGCGGCCGGTGAATTCACTGAACTTCACGTCCCGTTCGGCCCAGGGCTGAACGCCGGGCGTGCTGGGATCCGCATCGAACGAACCGAAGAACGGCGAGTCAAAAGCGTTGGTCATCGTGAAGGGCGACGGGAAGCTCGCCAGCGTCGAGCGCGCCTTCAGGCTCTTCTGGTCGTTGTTGTAGCGAAGACCGACGGTAAAGCGCAGAGAGTCTGACGCATCGAAATAGGCTTCACCGAAGATGCCGTAGCTCTTCAGCGTGAGATCCTGCGTGTTGTTGCGATAGAAGGGCGTCGCCAGATAGACATTGCCGAGCGCCGGATTGCCGAGCGCGGTGGCGGCCCCCAGGATGCCCGACACATAGTCGATCCCGAAGGCGTTCACATAATAGCTGTTCTCCTTCATATCCATCCGGTTGTAGATGGCGCCCAGCAGGAAGTTGAACTTGCCGTCGAAGTCGCTGGAGACGATGCCTTCGACCGTCCAGGCTTTCAGATACTGATTCGAACGGTCAAAATCCTGTGGGGTCATCGAGCAATATTTATGCCCCCCGAATGACCCCGTTCCCGTTTCCTCCGCCAGAGAAGTGCAGATCTCACCGGTGGGTCCGTTCGGGAAAATCGCGGCCAACATCGGACGGAACTGCGGCAGTGCTGTTGCCAGCCCGAACAGATTGTTGATCCCGGGCTGGAAGATCGATCGATTTTGTACCGACAGCGTGTAATCTTGCGAGCTGTCGACCGAATTCTCCTGGAACTGGCCTGAAATCTTGCCTTTCAACGGGCCGAAATCATGCTCGATCTTGGCCTGGATCTGTATTTCCTCCGCCTTATAGGTGGGGGCGTAGTCCGTATAGACCTTGCGGGGATCGGCGGGATTCAGACCGCCCGCATTGGCGTCCGGACCATAGAGACTGCCAAGACCCACGCTGGACAATGCCGGCCCCAACGCAGCGCCGCCTTGAATGCGCAGAAACTCCCGCGAGGACAGCGTGCCCACGAAGGTGGAATTGGTGTTGGTGAGGCCATATTCCCGGCGGCCCGGCAGGCAGCCCAGAACCCCGGTCGGATCGCGCTGGCACATCTGCTTCTGGATGCGCATCCGGTTGTCGTCTTCCTTGAACCAGTAGCCCATCACGTCGACGGTGGTGTCAGGGGTCGGCTCCCAGCGCAGCGATCCGCGCAGCGCGAACATGTCGCGGCCATCATAATGGTCGCCGTTGTAGAGGTTCTCGGTATAACCGTCGCGCTTCAGGTAGAAGCCGGCTGCGCGCGCGGCGAAATTCTCGCCCAACGGCACGTTCACCATGCCCTGCACGCGGAACTCGTTGAAATTGCCGTAGCTGGCTTCCCCGCTGGCCTTGAATTCGCGGGGGTCCGGCTTGCCGGTCACGAAATTGACCACGCCCGACGTCGCGTTGCGGCCGAACAGCGTGCCCTGCGGGCCGCGCAGCACTTCCACCCGTTCCAGATCGAAATATTCGGTTTCGAACAGGCGGGTCGCGAACAGCGGCAGATCGTTCAGGTGGATGGCGGTCGCGCTGTCGCAGGACACGCCCACGCACAGGTCGCCCACACCCCGGATGGTGAAGCTGGAGCCGGTGAAATTGCCTTTGGAGAAGGTGATGTTGGGCAGGGTCAACTGCAGCTGGCTGGCGTTGTTGATCTGCTTTTCCGTCAGCGCCTCGGCGGAAAAGGCCGAAACCGCGATCGGCACATCCTGCAGGCTCTGTGCCTGCCGCTGCGCCGTCACGATGATATCCTCCACGCCCGTGGATGCCGTCTGCGCATGCGCGACGCCAACCAGCCCGTGCACCGAAACCGCGGACACGAGCGCAATACGCAGCGCCAGCTTGTTGTTCTTCATGGTCACTCCTCCCCAATCCCTTCGGCGCGTTTTCGCGCCTGAATGGGCCCGGCGAGGCTACGGCAAGCCACTTTCGCCCGACAGGAACGGACCCGCGATCTCCCAAGCGCGGACCAGCTCTGCCGTGTGGCTTTTCTCCCGTCGGTCCTCCCCAGGCCGACACCGGCATTGAACCAGCACCCCAGGGGCTTGTCCAGCCATGGCAGGCCAATTGGCACCCTCACTGAAATGAGGGTCTCAACCTGTCTCCATTTGGCAACAGTGTGTGTTGCAGTGCCGCAAATCGCGCCTGAGACTGGCTGTGTCCTGAATACCGCCCTTCAGCGGAGGACTATGCTTTCAGCTCTCAACGATGGCCGGCACTTCCCGCCTTCAGCGGCGGCGGATCGGCTTCATCTCGCTGATAGTGCTCACGCGGCAGGCGCCCCCTGCCCGGCTCATCACCTTGTCAGAGCCTGCGCAGAATTTCCCCGGAACGCGGGGCTGATAATAGAATCCGCCATAGTAACTGAGCTGCGGGCATTGCTGCGCCAGCGTCAACCGCCAGCGCTTGCCGCCCTTCATGGTCACGTCCACCGTGCGCGCGTCCACCACGATCGCGCCCGCGATGTTGGCGGTATCGAAGCAGCCGGTGCGTGTGGTCTTCACAGGCACCCATTGTTCCACGCCGGTTTGCGGCAGCGGGCGCACCGGCACCACGCCCACCTGAGCAGCGGCCGGGGCTGCAAGCAGCCCACTGACCATCAGGCAGATGGGCAGCAGCCGCCCACCACTGACAGGCTGGCTCATACGAGTGTCTCGACGCGGCACGACATGGCAACGCGCCTTGTCTGGCGCGGCTTGAACCGGCTGTGAACCCCCCGGAGTCGGGCCATCTGGGGTCGCGTCAGTTTGCGGGCTTCACGAACTTCAATGTCATGCGGTCGCTTTCGCCGATCGCGGCATAGGTCGCCCGGTCCGTGTCGCCCATCGCATAAGTGGGCGGCAGCGTCCAAACGCCCTTGGGATGGTTGGCATTGTCCTTCGGATTGGCGTTGATCTCGCTGCTGCCGACCAGCTTGAACCCGGCCGCCTCGGCCAGCCGGATCACTTCGCCCTGCTTTACATAGCCGGACTTCCGGTTTTCATCGGTGTCCGGCCGGTCCTCGGGCAGGCGATGCTCCACCACGCCGAGCACACCGCCCGGCTTCAGCGCAGCATAGAAAGCCTTGAAGGCGTCCTCCGCAAAATCGGCCATCAGCCAGTTGTGGACGTTGCGGAAGGTCAGCACCATGTCGGCCGAGCCGGGCGCGGCAATGTTGGATTCGATGCCCTGACCGAAGCTCGTTACGGCCACATTGCCGTAGAGTTCGGGGTTGGCCTTCAGCTTCTCCACGAAGCTGGCGCGCTGACGCTGGGCGTTGGGCGATCCCAGCGGATTGTTGTGGGCAGCCACATAGCGCCCCTTGCCCGCCAGCACCGGCCCCAGGATCTCGCTGTACCAGCCGCCGCCGGGTGTGATTTCCACCACAGTCATCTCGGGCCGCAGGCCGAAGAACAGCAGTGTCTCCTTCGGGTGGCGATACACATCGCGTGCGCGGTTCGCATCGCTGCGCTGCGGGCCCGCCAGCGCCGCGTCGATCCGGGCCGCCGTCGCGGGCTCCGCCTTGTTGTCGGGCTTTGCCTGCGCCGCGGGCGCCAGCACGGCCGTCACCACCAACGCTGCTGCCAAGGTGCGGATCATCACTCTCTCCCATCGCGAACAGCTGCCGGAAAGTTCCCGGCGCAAACCTTGCCAGCCCCATAGGCAATAACCAACTAGCCGCCAAGACAATGGGCTGGACACTCTCTCTTGTGGCCGCGGGTGCGGCGATACTCACCCTGCTGTTCGCCGGCCGCATGCAGGCCCGTCGCGGCATCGGGCGCCTCTCTCACGTGCCATGGGATTATGTGATGATCATGTCGGCCCTGCTGCTGCTGGGCCTGCTGGCGCACATGGCCATCCTGTGGCGAGACGGCTGGCCGGCCTAATCCAGGTAGAAGTCGATGGTCGTGACCACCCTGACCTTCTGGTAGGGCGTGTCGGTGCCCATGCCGCTGTCGCCGTCGCGGCCGGTGATGGAAAACAGACCCTGTGTGGCCTGCCGGATTCCGCCCACCCTTGTGTCGCTGTCGCGGGCGAACTGTTCGGCGGCTTCACGCGCGCTCTTGGTGGCTTCCGCGATCATCGCCGGCTTCACATCGTTCAGCTTGGTGAAGCTGTAGGAAACGCCCCCGCCGCCGTCACTGTCCAGCGCGACCCCCTTGCGGATGATCTCCGCCTGATTGGCGAAGGCCTTTTCCATGCGCGGGATGTTGGTGGTGCGGGCCAGGATCCGCTGGCGGATGGTGATGTTCAGCCGCCCCATCGAATTGTCCATATACTGGCTGACGGACGAGCCGCGCGGCTGAATCTCCTCCGGGGTGAAGCCGTTGGCGGCCAGGAAGCCATGAACCGCGGCTGCATCGGCATCCGCCTTCGCCTGCACGGTCGCAAGGTCGCTGCCGTTCGCCTGAGTCGCGATCACCCATGTGGCGAGGTCGGCCTGCACATCGCGTTCCGACACCCCGCGCACCGTCACCACGGCGTCGCCGCGCCGGATCTCTGCCAGACCGCCCGAGACGAACAGCCCGGCCAGCGCAAGCCCGGTGCCGATCAGCGCGCCGGAAACGACAGTCGAATTGGTCCAGTCCATCTCGTTCTCCTACGCAGCCCTCTCCTGCGCCAACCTATGCTGCGCCGTTCGCAGCCGCAGTCAAGCCCGGCCCGATGGTTGACTTGACAGCGTCACCCCGGCCCGCGACGCCTTCCTGCGGGAGGATTCAGAATGCCGAAAGCCGATTTTCGTTTCGCATGGCGCAAACGGGTGCATTTCCCCGAAATCGATGCGCAGGCCGTGGTCTACAACAGCCGCTATCTGGAATATTTTGATATCGCGCTGACGGAATACTGGCGCGCGGCGGGCCTGTACCAGAACACGTCGGTCAGCGGCGGCGTGGAGTTTCACGTCGCCCGCGCGCTGGTGGAATATAAGGCGCCGATCCGGCTGGACGAGGAGATCCTGATCTGCTGCCGCACCCAGCGCATCGGCCGCAGTTCGATCACACTCGCGCTGGAGATCCACGGACTGGCGAGCGGCGCGGACGCCGGCGATCTGCGCGCCACGGGCGAAACGGTGCAGGTGCATGTGGCCGAGGTGGGGGGCCGATCCGCCCCGGTTCCGGACTGGATCACCGCCCTGTTCGAGGCGTATGAGGGGCGGTCTCTGCGCCAGCAGCCCTGATTCCCTTCCCCCCCCCGAGGACAGCCCGATGAAATATCTGCACACGATGATCCGCGTTTCCGACCCGGACGAAACCATCCGCTTCTTCAACGTGCTGGGCCTGCGGGAAGTCCGCCGGATGGAGAATGAAGCCGGCCGGTTCACGCTGATCTTCCTGGCGGCCCCCGGCGACGAATCCGCCCAGATCGAGCTGACCCACAACTGGGGTGAGACCGGCTATACCGGCGGCCGCAACTTCGGCCATGTCGCCTATGCGGTGGAGAATATCTACGAGAGCTGCCAGCGCCTTTCCGAGGCTGGCGTGACGATCAACCGCCCCCCGCGCGACGGCAACATGGCCTTCATCCGCACGCCGGACGGCATCTCTGTGGAACTGCTGCAGATGGGCGAACGTCTGCCCCCGGCCGAGCCCTGGGCGTCGGCGCCGAACATCGGCAGTTGGTAATGATCATCTTGCTATGGGTTAGTGCCGGATGTAGCTTCGAACTCAGCTGTACGAAGGACCACTCTTGCGGAGATGGGAGGGAGATATGAAGATCGGACATGCTCTCCGCGCCTTCGCGATGCTCACGATGGCGTCCGCCGCATCCGCTCAGGTCGATGTGATTGTCACCCAAGATTATTTAAAGATGGGGTGGGAACAGATTTCGAGCATGGTTCCCTTCGGCGACCTCAATCTTGCCAACGATGCGGGCGTGGCTACCCTGCGGCAGCGGGTCAAAGCGGAAGCGAATAAGATTTGCGGAGATCCGAGCGCGGGCGCCAAGAATAAGGCAAACAAAGACGCTTGTATTGAGTCAGTGATTTCCTCCGCGGAACCACAGATTGTGAGACTCGCGGCGGACGCCAAAACCCGCTGATCCAGGCCCGCCGATCGGGGAGACATTGATCGGGGAGACACATGGCGGCCCGTTCTGCTTTGGAGTAGAATGGACGGGATGACGCAGACGGTGACAGACAGCATCAGTGCAACACGGGTCGGCCGCCCGATCCGGATTCCGGCCCTGTCGGACAATTATGTGTGGCTGTTGCCCTATGCCGACGGCCGGGCCGCCGTGATCGATCCCGCAGTCGCCGATCCTGTGCTGGCTGCGGCCGATGCGCATGGGCTGACGATCAGCCACATCCTCAACACCCACTGGCACCCGGACCATGTGGGCGGAAACATCGCCATCAAGGCTGCGACGGATTGCGCCATCATCGGCCCTGCGCGCGAAGCGGAAAAGATCCCCGGCATCGACCGCGCCGTCGATGAAGGCGACAAGGTCGCGCTGGGCGACATGCTGGCCGACGTGCTGTTCGTGGGGGCCCACACCGCCGGGCACATCGCCTATCATTTTCCCCGCGAGCATCTGCTATTTCCGGGCGACACCCTGTTCGCGATGGGCTGCGGCCGCCTGTTCGAAGGCACGCCCGACGACATGTTCCGTGCGCTGGGCAAGCTCGCCCGGCTGCCGGCGCACACCGAGGTGTTCTGCGCGCACGAATACACGCTGTCGAACGCGCGCTTCGCCATCACCGTAGAACCCGAGAACCCTGCGCTCGCAGCCCGGTTTGCCGCCGTTCAGGCGGCCCGTGCGAAAGGTCAGCCCACGGTCCCGTTCCTGCTCTCGGAGGAGCTGGAGACAAACCCCTTCGTCCGGGCGCAAAGCGCCGACGAACTGGGCCTGAGGAGGAGAGCAAAAGATGCGTTCTGACCATATTCTGATCGCTGCCGCGCTGGTTCTGGCCTCGACGGGCGTCGCTGCCAAGAAGGCGCCGCCAACCGACCCTGCCACCCTGAAAGCGACCGGCGAACCCCGCAACTGCATCTCCAACATGCCTCAGGTTTCCACCACGCCGGCCGGAAACTCGGTGCTGATGTTCCAGTCTGGCAGCCGCTGGTACCGCAACGACCTGCGCAACAGTTGCCCCGCGCTCCGCGACGACCGGGTGCTGGTGTTCCGCAACATGCAGGGCAGCCAATATTGTTCGCTCGACATGTTCGACGTGGTGGAACCGGCCGGCCGCATGAACATGGGTTCCTGTTCGCTGGGCCAGTTCACGCCGGTGGACGTGCCGAAGGGGACGCGGTTCAAGTGAGGCTGGATTGAGGGGGCGCTGCCCCCTCAAACTCCCCCGGCAGGAGCCCGTGGCCCCTGCACCCACATTATCAGGTCACTCGTCGAGGTTGTGCTGACGGGCAGGTTTACTGCCTGCGGCGCCAGCGCGTTCCAGCGCCGCAGGCAATCAAACCAAGTCGCGCGCGTGGCTTGTGAGTGGCGCGCAACGCCAATGTAGAGGGTGCAGGGAAATCATTTCCCTGCCCGCCGGAGGCAAAAAACACCTCCGCACAAACCCATCACCCCCGCCAGCTCAGCACCGGCTGCCGCGCCGCCCGCGTCTCGTCGAGTCGGCTGCGCGGGGCGTAGTGCGGCGCGGTGGCGAAGCGTTCGCCTTCGCCGGTTGTCGCGGCTGTGGCGATGGCGCGCATGGCGGTGATGAACTGGTCCAGCCGGGTGCGGCTTTCGGTTTCGGTGGGTTCGATCAGCATGGCACCGTGGACGACCAGCGGGAAGTACATGGTCATCGGGTGAAAGCCTTCGTCGATCAGCGCCTTGGCCATGTCGATGGTGGTGAGGCCGGTGTCTTTCAGGAAGCTGTCGTCGAACAGGGCCTCGTGCATGCAGGGGCCGGTGGCGCCGAAGGGGGCGGTCATCAGGTCGTCCAGGCTGCGCAGGATGTAGTTGGCGTTCAGCACGGCGTCTTCGGAGACCTGGCGCAGGCCGTCCGCCCCGTGGGAGAGGATGTAGGCGAGTGCGCGGACGAACATGCCCATCTGGCCGTGGAAGGCGGAGAGGCGGCCGAAGCTCTGGCCATGATGTTCGGCCGACGCCGTTTCCTCTTCCACCAGATGGTAGCGGCCGTCGGCTTCCACCACGAAGGGCAGCGGCGCGAAGGGGGCCAGCGCTTCTGAGAAGACGACCGGGCCTGAGCCCGGGCCGCCGCCGCCGTGCGGGGTGCTGAAGGTCTTGTGCAGGTTGATGTGCATAGCGTCCACGCCGAGGTCGCCGGGGCGGACCCGGCCGACGATGGCGTTGAAGTTGGCGCCGTCGCAATAGACATAGGCGCCAGCGGCATGGACGGCGTCTGCGATGCGTTTCAGGTCGGGCTCGAACAGGCCGCAGGTGTTGGGGTTGGTGATCATCACCGCCGCCACGTCCGGGCCGAGGCGCGCCAGCAGGGCGTCAGTGTCGACGCGACCGCGCGCGTTGGCGGGGATGCTTTCCACGGTGTAGCCGCAGAAGGCGGCGGTGGCGGGGTTGGTGCCATGGGCGGATTCCGGCACCAGCACCACGGCGCGGGCATCGCCCTTCGCGTCATGGGCGGCGCGGATCGCCAGCATCCCGCACAGCTCGCCATGGGCGCCGGCCTTGGGCGTCATGGCGATCGCCGGCATGTTGGTGAGCGCCTTCAGCCATTCGGCGAGCGTGTGGATCAGCTCCAGCGCACCCTGCACGCTGTCCTGCGGTTGCAGCGGGTGGACATCCGCGAAACCGGGCAGCCGCGCCATCTTCTCGTTGAGGCGCGGGTTGTGCTTCATGGTGCAGCTGCCGAGCGGGAAGAAGCCGAGGTCGATGCCGTAGTTCTGGCGGCTGAGGCGGGTGTAGTGCCGCACAGCCTCCCCTTCGGACAGGCCGGGAAGCCCGATGGCGCTGTCCCGCGTCAGGTCGCCCAGGCGCGTGGCATGGGCGGGCGCGTCCTCAAGGTCCACGCCGGTCACGTCGGTGGAGCCGATCTCGAAGATCAGCGGCTCTTCCAGCATCAGGCCCCGGTTCCCGGTGACGGTGGGGGCGGCTTCAGCGCCCATGGCGGCCGGAGCAGAAGGACGGCCCTGCATGTTCATGCTCATTTCGAAACCACCTCGGTCAGCGCGCGCACCAGCGCATCAATGTCGGCCGGCGAAACCGTTTCCGTCGCCGCGATCAGCAGCACGTTCGCCAGATCGGGCCGGTCGGGCCAGAGCCGTTCCGCGCTGACGCCGCCCAGCACACCCATTTCAGCCAGATCGCGCACGGCCTGCCGGGCGGGCACGGGCAGTTCCACCGCGAATTCGTTGAAGAAGCGCTCCGTCAGCAGCTTCACGCCGGGGATCGCCGCCAGCCGCTCGGCTGTTTCCGAGGCGCGGGCATGGTTCAGCGCCGCCAGCTGCCGCAGCCCCTTTTCCCCCAGCAGGGTCATGTGGATGCTGAAGGCCAGGCTCATCAGGCCGGAGTTGGTGCAGATGTTCGACGTCGCCTTTTCGCGGCGGATATGCTGCTCCCGGGTGGAGAGCGTCAGCACGAAGCCGCGCCGCCCGTCGGCATCCACCGTTTCGCCGCACAGCCGCCCCGGCATCTGCCGCACATGCTTCATGTTGCAGGCGAACAGCCCCAGATGCGGGCCGCCGAACTGAAGGCCCACGCCCAACGACTGGCCTTCGCCCACCACGATGTCCGCGCCCATCTCTCCCGGGGATTTGATGAGGCCCAGCGAGACAACCTCGGTCACCACCACGATCAGCAGCGCGCCTTTCGCATGGCACGCGTCCGCCAGCTCCGTCAGATCGGCGACATGGCCGAAACAGTCGGGATTCTGCACGATCACGGCAGAGGTCTGGTCGTCGATCTGCGCGATCACATCGGCCAGATCCTCGGTGGGGGGCGTGCAGCAGATGGTGGGCACGCCTGTCACCAGCTGATCGCCGGTGAAGTGGCACAGCGTTTCCGCCGCGCGCAGATATTGCGGATGCACGCCGCAGGAAATCACCGTCTTGGCGCGGCGGGTGATGCGGCGCGCCATGAAGATGGCCTCCGTCATCGCGGTGGAACCGTCGTACATGGAGGCGTTCGCCACCTCCATGCCCAGCAGCCGGGCCACCTGGGTCTGGAACTCGAACAGATATTGCAGCGTGCCCTGCGCGATTTCCGGCTGATAGGGGGTGTAGCTGGTCAGGAACTCCCCGCGCTGGATCAGATGATCCACGCTCGCCGGCACATGGTGGCGGTAAGCGCCCGCGCCGATGAAGAAGGGGTGTGCGCCCGCCGCCATGTTCTTCGCCGCCATGCGGGTCAGCTCGCGCTCCACCAGCATCTCCGGCTGATGGTTGGGCAGGCCCGGAATCGGCCCCGCCAGCCGCGCCTCTGCGGGCACATCCACGAACAGATCGTCAATGGAGGACGCGCCCACGGTGGCCAGCATCGCGGCCCGGTCGTCCGGCGTGAGGGGAAGATAGCGCATCTCTACTCCTGATGGGGCTTGCGGGCCTGCCAGCGCAGGCGGACATAATCGGCACTCCAGTTGCCGGCGCTGTCTTTCAGAACCGGTTCCAGCAGCGTTTCAATTTCAGATATGACGGCAGCGCGGGCAGCCTCGGGAACACCGGATTCGTCCAGGAACCCGGCGCGGAAGGTCTTCAGCCAGCCGCGAATACCGGCGGGCAGCGGCGTGGGCCGGGCGATGATCCGCGCGCCGATGTCGGTGAAGCCGGCCGCCTGATGAATGGCTGTGAACGCCTCGGCCGTCAGATAGGTTTGCCCACCGCCCGCTTCCGGGCTGTAGCCATGGGCTTTCAGCACGGCGCGCAGCGCGGTGCGGATAGCCGCGATGTTCATGAAGCCGCCGCATTCGCCGACATAGCGACCGCCCGGCTTCAGCGCGCGAAACACGCCCGCCGCCACCGCCTGCTGGTTCGGCATCCAGTGCAGCGCGGCGTTGGAGAAGACCGCATCGAAGCGGGCGTCGAAAGGCAGCGCCTGCCCGTCAGCCACCTCGACTCTCAGCCCCTTCGCCCGCGCAGAGTCCAGCATGGCCGCCGAACTGTCCACGCCCAGCACGTCTGCGCCTGCCGCCACCAGCCGTGCCGTCAGCACGCCGTCGCCGCAGCCGAGATCGAGGATCGCCTCGCCCGGCTTCGGCGCCAGCAGGTCCAGCACGGCCGAGCCCAGCGCGGGCACGAAGCCCGCATTCTCGGCATAATCGGCGGGATTCCAGCCCATTAAAGGGTCTCGACGAACGCCTTGTAGGCGGCCTCGTCCAGCAGACCGCTCAGCTCGCCGGGATTGGAGAGCGTAAGCTTGAAGAACCAGCCGTCGGCTTCCGGCGAGGTGTTCACCAGATCGGGCGTCGCTTCCAGCGCACTGTTGGCCTCCGTCACAGTGCCGGAGACGGGCGCATAGACTTCGCTCGCCGCCTTCACGCTTTCCACCACGGCGGCTTCCTTGCCCGCCGTCACGGCCGTTCCGGCCGAGGGCAGTTCCACGAACACCACATCGCCCAGCTGGCCCTGCGCATAGTCGGTGATGCCGACCGTCGCCGTGTCGCCCTCAACCGCGACCCATTCATGATCCTTCGAATAGTAACGCATCGGCTATCCCCTTGCTAGCGAACATAGTTTTTCTGGTGGAAGGGCATCGGCGCCACGGTGGCGGGCAGGCGCTTGCCGCGAACCTCGATTTCAAGTGCGGTGCCTTCGCCCGCCTGGGCGCTGTCCACATAGGCCATGGCCACGGGGGCGCCGACGGAGGGGCCGAAGCCCCCGCTGGTGACAACGCCCACCTTCGTGTCGCCCACGAACAGTTCGGCGCCTTCGCGCGCGGGCTGGCGACCATCCGGCCTCAGACCCACCCGCTTGCGCGCCGGGCCTTCGGCCAGCGCCTTCAGGATGCGGTCCGCACCGGGAAATCCGCCTTCAGCCTTGCGGCGCTTGGAAATCGCAAAGGCAAGGCCCGCCTCCACCGGTTCGATTTCGGGTGTCAGGTCATGCCCGTAAAGCGGCAGCCCGGCCTCCAGCCGCAGCGAATCCCGCGCGCCAAGGCCGATCGGCTTCACCGCCTCATCCGCCAGAAACGCCTCGGCGAAGGCTTCGGCCTCGTTGGCGGGCAGCGAAATCTCATAGCCGTCCTCGCCGGTATAGCCGGACCGGGTGACACCGAGCTTCACCCCGCGCCAGAGATAGCGGCCGCCCGTCATGAACTTCAGCTCGCCGACAGCGGGAAGCGCCTCGCTTTCGGGCTGAAGTTGCAGCCGCTCCATCACCTCCACCGCCTTCGGCCCTTGCAAGGCCAGTAGAGCGTGATCGTCCAGATAGGTCAGCAGCAGGCCCGAGGGCAGCCGGGCCTGCATATGGGCGATATCGTCGTGCTTGGTGGCGCCGTTCACCACCAGATATAAGCGCTCGGGCGCCGCCGCAGATGGCCCGATGTTGGTCACCATCAGATCGTCCAATATGCCGCCATCGTCCGCCAGCAGCAGGGAATAGCGCGTGCGATGCAGCCCCAGCCCCTTGAAGTCGCCCGGCGCGATGCTTTCCAGCCAGCCGGCCGCGCCCTCGCCTTCCAGCAGCAGCTGGCCCATGTGGCTTACATCGAACAGGCCTGCGCTCTCGCGAGTCCACAGATGCTCGGCCATCACGCCGGTCGGATATTGCACCGGCATGGCATAGCCCGCGAACGGCACCATGCGGCCACCAAGCCGCTTGTGCAGGGCATCCAGCGGCAGGGTGTTCAGATCGGCAAGATCAATCTCAGCCATGCACGGCTCCTCGTGACGCAAACGCGTGCCCTCCCCATGAGGTTCGCGTTCCCCGCCCCCGCCTGTCACGAGTACCTGAGAGCTTTCCCCCGGAACTGATCCGGGGTTACCCCTTCGGTGGGCACCCTTCGCAAGGCGCCGCTTTCCAGACTGCCGTTCAAATTCGAGCGCCGCTGCGGTCCTTTGGCCTGAGAGATTCCGGGGGCGGTTGCTCCTTCGGCGGAGGGTCTCCCCTCACTCTCCCGCAGCGCCGCCGGGCTTTCGCCCGCCGACGTTCAAGCTCTGCCCGGCAGCCGTGATTCGGTCAATGGCGCAGCGCAGCAATCGCCTTGTGGTTTCGCGCCGGGCCGTCCCGTCACTTTGCCTTTTCGGCCGCCTTCTCCACTTCCTTGCCTGCCGATTGCAGATCCTTGCCCGCCCCTGCGGTGGTGTTGCACGCCGCCAGCAGGATCAGCGGCAGCAGAAGGGCGATTCCATGGGCCTTTTTCATCTCTGTCTCCTTGATCGTTCAGGGAGACAACCGTTCGCGGCCCAACAGGTTCCCTTGTCAGCCCTGCACGCGGATCACAGCCTTGCCGGTCAGCGTGCCGGCCTCCATCGCCCGGAAGGCGTCCGGTGCCTGCTCGAACGGCACCTCCAGCCCCAGGATCGGGCGCAGATGCCCTTCGCGTGCGATGCGGTCGATCTCGTGCATGGCGAGCGCGCCCAGCGCCGGATCCTGCCGCCCCGCCTCGCCGGCGCGCACGCCCAGAATCTCGATCCCCTTCAGCAGCGCCAGGTTCGTCGCCACCCGTTCGGGCGCTCCGGCCACAAAGCCGATCACCAGATAGCGCCCGCCCCAGCGCAGCGTCTTCAGCGCGGGCTGCACGGCAGGCCCGCCCACGGGATCGAACAGCACATCCACCGCGCCCTTCAGCGCAGCGAGATCGGGGGCGGTCCGGTCCAGCAACAGCAGCCGGTCCGCCCCGGCCCGACGCGCCGCCTCCAGCTTCGCCTCGCTGGACGCAGCCGCCGTCACTTCGGCCCCCAGCGCCTTTGCCATGGAAACGGCGGCCAGCCCCATGCCGCCGCCCGCGCCCAGCACCAGCACATGCTCGCCCGCCGCCAGCCGCCCCCGCGCCACCAGCGCGACCCAGGCCGTCAGCGCGCCGGTGGTGAACCCGGCGGCTTCCGCATCGTCCAGCGCATCGGGCACCTCGCGCAGGCCCTCCAGCGGCAGGGTCAGCTGTTCCGCCAGCAGCCCGGCCCGTCCGCCGATCAGCAGCCGATGCCCCAGCAACTCACCGGAAACGCCTTCGCCCACGGCAACGATGCGCCCCACGCCCTCCATGCCCGGCGTGAAGGGCAAGGGCGGCTTGAACTGATATCCGCCCGACAGCATCAGTAGGTCGGGATAGTTCAACCCCACTGCGGACACCGCGACAGTCACTTCGCCCGCCCCCGGCGCTGCCGGATCGGGCAGCTCCTTCAGCGTCAGCGCGCCGATCCCCGCCAACTGCTCCACCACCCACGCCCGCACCACGTCTCTCCCCGTCTCTTGATTGCCCCTCTCTCCCTTATGGCGGGTTGTGGCAGCCCGGCATCCCATGTCAATTCCGCAACATTGGGAGTGAAATCGGGAGAGAGAGATGCTCAGCTTCGGACAAATCCTGTCTGCGCTCGGCGGACGTCTGGGGTCGGCGCCAGCGCTGATCCACGGCGACGAGGTGGTGAGCTGGTCGGACTATGACCGCAAGACCAACGCGCTGGCCAACGCCTTTCTGGCAGCCGGCGCGCAGACCGGGGACCGGGTGGCGCATCTGATGCGCAATTCGCCGGCCTACCTTCTCACCACGGGCGCCAGCTTCAAGGCGCGGCTGGTGCATGTGAACGTGAACTACCGCTACACCGGCGAGGAACTGGCCTACATTCTGGACAATTCGGATTCCGCCGTCGTTGTCTATGATGCGGAATTCGCCGAGGTTCTGGAAACCATCCGCCCCCGCCTGACCGGCGTGAAGCTGTGGTTGCAGGTGGGCGGCACACCGCCCGCCTGGGCGCAGGATTTCGATGCCGTCGCCAACGGCCCCTCCGCGCCCGTTCAGGCGGATCACAGCGCGGACGACATGCTGTTCATCTACACCGGCGGCACCACGGGCATGCCCAAGGGCGTGATGTGGGATCAAAGCGCGCTGTGGACGGTGCTGGGCGGCGGCGCCCCCCTGCCCGGCATGCCCGCGCCCGACAGCCTGGAAGCCCATATCGCCGCCGTGGAAACGGGCGAATCGCGGCGCAAGGTGCTCGCTCTGCCGCCCCTGATGCACGGAACCGGCCTGCTGATGGGCATCTACGCACTCGGCCTCGGCGGCACGGTGATCACGGCCGCCGCCCGCAACTTCAGCCCGACCGAAGCGCTGAAACTGTCGGAACAGCACAGCCCCGAAGTGGTGGTGATCGTGGGCGACGCCTTCGCCCGCCCGCTGCTGCGCGCCATCGAAGGCGGCGAAGGCCGGCTGGGACAGGTGGGCATGATGATCTCGTCCGGCACCATGTGGTCGCCCGAGATCAAGGCGGGGCTGCTGGGCCACTGCCCCTCCATGATCTGCTACGACAGCTACGGGTCGTCGGAAGGCCTCGGCTATGGCGCCTCCGTCTCCACGGCCGCCAACGCCGACGCCCCCACCCGCTTCATGCACGACGAAGGCACGGTGCTGGTCGACATCGACGAGACCACGGGCGAAAAGCGCGTCATCACCGAACCCGGCATTCCCGGCCGCATCGCCCGCACCGGGCTGATCCCGCGCGGATACTGGAAGGACCCGGTGAAAAGCGCCGCCACCTTCGTGACCATCGGCGACCAGCGCTACACCATGCCCGGCGACTTCGGCGTGCTGGAAGCGGACGGCAGCATCGTCCTGCTGGGCCGGGGCAGCCAGTGCATCAACTCCGGCGGGGAGAAGATCTTCCCGGAAGAGGTGGAGGAAGCGCTGAAAACCCACCCCGCCGTCGAGGATGCCCTGGTGTTCGGCGTGAAGGACGAGAAATGGGGCCAGGCCGTCACGGCCGTCGTCGAAACCCGCGAGCCCGTCACGGAAACCGAGCTGATCGCCCATGTGAAGGCGAACCTCGCCGCATACAAGGCGCCCAAGCAACTGGTGATGGCGCCCAAATGCCCCCGCGCACCCAACGGCAAGGCGGATTACGACGCCGCCCGGAAGTTGGCCGAGGAAGCCGGGGAGATGAAGGCGGCCTGAGGCTTGAAGGGGCTCTGCCCCCTCAAACTCCCTCGGCAGGAGCCCGTGGCCCCTGCACCCACATTATCAGGTCAATCGCTGAGGTTGCGCTGACGGGCAGGTTTACTGCCTGCGGCGCTGGGATGTTGCGCGCGCCGTTCCTCCCTCGTCACCCCGGGCTTGACCCGGGGTCCCGCTTCTTATCCCGACGTTGACGAAGAACAGCTGGACCCCGGGTCAAGCCCGGGGTGACGGTGTGGATGTGGTAGGGGCGTGCGCATCGGAAGCGCCGCAGGCATTCAAATCCCATCACGCACGCGGCGTTGGGCTAGCGCACAACGCAGATATCGAGGGTGCAGGGAAATCATTTCCCTGCCCGCCGGAGGCAAAAAACCTCGACGCGGCCTACCCCTGCTCCAGCGGCAATTCGAACCCGAAGGTCGAGCCCCGGCCTTCGACGGACGACACTGTCACCCGGCCCCGGTGCCGTTCCACCACGGCTTTCACGAACGCGAGTCCGAGGCCGGCGCCGGGCGCGCTGGCGGCCGCGGTGGCGCCTTCCGGGGGGGCGAGGCGTTGGAAGGGTTCGAACAGCTTGCCGACGTCTTCGGCTGCGATGCCGCGCCCTTCGTCCTGGATTTCGCAGACGGCGGTGTTGGCGGTGAGACGCACGCGGGCCTGCACGCGGGTGCGTTCGTCGCTGTACTTGATGGCGTTGCCGATCAGATTGGTGATGGCGCGGGTCAGCAGGGCGCGGTCGCCTGTGACCATGGCATCGTCTTCGGGCACGTCGGAGACGATGCGGATGCGCTTGGCGTCGGCCAGCGGCCAGAGATCGTCGACGGCGTCGAGCAGGGCGTCCGAAAGGTTGAAGGTTTCCACCACGAAGCGGCCGCTTTCGGCGCGGGCGAGGTGCACGAAATCGTCGGCGAGGCTCAGTGTCTGGTGCGCATAGCGTTCCAGGCGCCGGGCCAGTTCGGGCGGCACCTTGGCGCCTTCGGATTCGAGCACGGCGAGGATGGAGGCCTGCGGCGCGCGCATGTCGTGGGTGAGCAGGCGCAGGGCATCCTCGCGCTGCCGTTCCGAGGCGCGAAGCTGGGTGATGTCGGCGAAGCGGGCGATCCAGCCCAGCGGCCGCCCCTGCGCATCGGTGAAGAAGGCCAGCCGGATCTCGAGGCTGGTGCCGTCTGCCAGCCGGGTTTCATAGCCGCCGTCTTCGGGGATGGTGCGGGCGCGCATCGCCGCCAGCAGCTCGATGGCGCGGCGGTCGGGCAGGCGCGGATCGGTATCGAAGCCGCGGAACAGTTCGGCGAGCGGCTGGCCCAGCAGCGTGCCGGGCACCAGCCGGGAAAACAGCAGGTCGGCCGCATCGTTGGCGATCAGCACCTTGCCGTCGAGATCGGTGACGACGGCTGCGTCGGGCAGGCTGTCCAGCGACTGGGCGATGAATTGCCGAAGGTCGCGCACGTCGCGGATGGCTTCGTGCATCAGCATGATCTGCTTTTCGACCGGATCGCCCTGCACCGGCTCGCGCGAGCGCGGCAGCACATCCTGCTCGGCGCGCAGCTCGCGCAGTTCGGCCACCATGTAGCGGCTGGCGAGATCGAGCCGGCGCCAGCCCCACAGCGGATAGATGAGGCCGATGGCGATCATCGCCATCGCGGGCGGCAGCCACACCCGGAACAGCGCCAGCCCCACCAGCGTGATCAGGAAGATGCCGAAGCCGATCCCCACGCCAAGCCACAGGTTGATGCGCGGCCCCAGGAACAGCAGGCTCAGCATCAGCAGCCAGACCGGCGTGAGGGAGTAGAGCAGCCAGGCCCAGGGCGGCACCGGGCGGATCATGCGGTCGGCCAGCAGGCTGTCGACATAATTGGCGTGCAGCTCCACCCCGGCCATGGTTTCGAGCGTGCCGGACATGGGGGTGGAGAAGCGGTCGCCCATGCCCGCCGCGGTCCAGCCCACCAGTATGATGCGGTTGCGCAGCAGATCGGCGGGAACCCGACCGTTCAGCACGTCCACATAGCTCAGCTGCGGATAGCTGCCGGAGGGGCCTGCGAAGGGGATGAGGTTGCGCGACGGAGCATAGACCGGCGCCTCAGGCGCGGGCTTCGGCGCCGTCAGCCGGGCGAAATCGCCCTGCACAAGCGCGGCCACCCCTTCGGACAGGTGCAGGTCGCGCGTGCCGCTGCCATCGGTCAACATGTCGATCCCGCGCACCACGCCGTCGCGATCGGGGCGCGTGGTGACATGGCCGATGCCCCGTGCCGCCTCGGCGACGGGGGCGACAGGCATCACCCGCAGCGCGGGCGCGCCGTTGGGGCCGGGAACCTCAATGTAGGAGGCGACGATTACATGCCCGTTGCGCCGGATCGCATCGCCCAGCGCCTGATCCGCCTGGCGGTCGGTGGCTTCCGGCAACAGCACGTCGAACCCCACGGCAGCGGCGCCCGCCGCGCCAAGCTGGTCGATCAGCCGGGCATGGACATCGCGCTTCCAGGGCCAGTGGCCGATCTCTGCCAAGCTGGGGTTGTCGATGGCGACGATCAGCACGCGCTGGCTGGGGCGCGGCGGGTTCAGCCGCAGCACGAAATCGTAGAAGAGATTGTCCGCCCGCACCGGCGGCGCGACGAAGCTGATGGCCAGGATCGCGATCGTGGCCATGATCAGCACCGCCCACCATTCGGCGAGCATGCGACGGCTCTGGAAGCTGAACTCCACCGGTTCGCGCGCAACGCCCGTCGGCGCGACGGGGGCAGTCTCAGAGGCCGGAACTGGGCGGTCCAGCTTGTTCATGCACCGGCCATTCTAGGCGAGCATCGACACCGAAACAGGTGCAGGCAACCCGCAGCGACTGCTCAAGCCCGAGCGCTGCGGCGCTGGCGGCGAGCCGCCAGCCCGACCAGACCAAACCCGGCGATCAGCATCATCCATGTCGCCGGTTCGGGAATAACCCCGGCGCTGCCCTGGCTGTTGCCGGGTACGCTGCCCGGAGTGCCGCCCGTTCCGCCCGGTTGCGGATTTGTGGCGGGAGCGTCGGTTGGCGGCTCCGGATCCGTCACGATGATGGTGGGGCCATCATCGGGGTAGCCGGGATCGTCCTGGTTGTCGGGTGGGCTGGTGTATTCGCCGCTGCCGCCATTCCCGGACCCGCCGGTTCCGGTGTTGCCCGTGCCGGTTCCACCATTCCCACTGCCGCCATCGCTACCGGTGCCCGTATCGCCGACACCTGCGCCACCATTCCCGGTGCCGTCGCCACCACCATCGGCGCCTTCGCCGCTGCCACCGTTGCCGCCGGCACCAGCATTGGTGTCACCACCCGTACCGCCAGATCCACCGGAACCGCCGGGCGTACTCCCACCACCATTGGCGCCGGTACCGGAGCCATTGGAGCCGCCGCCGGAACCGCCACCACCACCGCCGCCAGATCCACCGGAACCGCCGCCGCTGAAGCTTCCACCACCGGCGCCACCACCAGAGCCGCCGCCATTGCCTCCATCGGAACCACGGGGCAGCAGTGCCGCATAGGTTTCGCCGTCAGAGCTGTCGAGCAGGCCGGTTTCACCGATGGGAACCAGCGGATCATCCCCGCCGAGCACGACGCCCGCGAAACCTTGCGTGCCGTCATCGGCAGAAACCATCCCGCCCGCCGCCGCAAAAGTCTCGCCTGGGGCATCTCCTTCAAACCAGTTGAAGTCATTGCCGTCATTCGCACCCAGTGCAGCCACTTCATCGCGCCGCTGTTCGGCCGCCTGCTTTTCCGCAGCCGTCGCCTGGCCGGCCCAGTTGCGCGTGAACGGCGCCGTGGCCGCCGGCATCCCTTCCAGGCCCAGCGCATCCACCGCGAAAGCGCGCACATGATAGTCGCCGTTGGGCACGTCCTTGAATTCCGCTTCCGTGCCGTCGATCTCGACACTGCCGACACGGTCCACAAAGCCCGCATCGGTGGCGATCTCGACAAGATAGCGGACGGCGCCAGGCACCGGCTTCACCCGGAATGTCACGGCCTGCGCATCCTGTACCCGTTCCGGCGTGTCCACCTTGGGCGCGGGCAACAGAGCGATCGCCTTCGTCGCGCCGCTGGATGAGGTGAGATTGCCAAAACCGGCACGCACCAGCACATCCTCGATCCCGCCCACGCGCGACACCGAAACCTTGCCTTCCGTCACCACGGTCGCAGCCTTGAACTCGGCCGGGGTGTAGCTGACCTTGAACTGCGTGCCGCGCACGGCCGCCACGGCGACCGGCGTGGTGATCAGGAAGCGCGAGGCCGGGTTGGCCATCGGCGTGACACGCGCTTCGGACCGGCCCTGCTCCAGCGTGAAGCGGCGGTCGATCGAATCCGACATCGGCACCTGCCGCAGCCGCGCCAGGCGGATGCGGCTGGAGGACGGCAGGGAGACCTGGCTCTTGTCCGGCAGGGCCAGGGTGGCGAAGCCGTTGGGGCCGGTTTCCAGCAGATCGCCTTCCACCAGCTCCATGCCCTTCACCACCGGCAGCGCGCCGGATTTGCGGACGACGCGCACATCGCCGCGGAAGGCGGCCAGCTCGGCGTGGATCGGGTTGGTCTTCAGCCAGCTGGAGCGCAGCTGCAGCGCCGTGCCCGCCGGCAGAGCCTCGGGGTCCTTCAGCTTGTTCAGCGCCATCGCCCGGCGCCAATCATCGGCGTTCACGAACCATTTCGCGGCGATGGACTTCAGCGTCTCGCCCGCAGCGGTCTTGTAGACGATGATCTCGTCGGTCTTTTCCGCCTGCGCGCGCTGGCGCTGCTCCAGCCGTGCCCCATTGGGCATGGCCGGCGCAGTCGCCGCCAGCAGCAGCAGAAATGCGGGGACCGAGCGGCGCATGGGCCTTACGCCGCGTCCTCGATGGGTTCAGCCAGCCCGACGGCATTGGTCGGCTCAAGCCGATAGCCGTAGGAATAGACGGGCAGCACCCGGAAGCCGTTCTCGGCGCGAAGGTTCAGTTTCGAACGGATGCGCGACACATGGGCATCCAGCGTGCGCGTCTCGGCCTCGGGGCTCTGACCCCAGATGCTTTCAAGGAGATAGCTGCGCGACAGCGGCCGCGACATGTTCTCGAACAGCATCATCGCCAGCGCCAGTTCCTTGGCGGTCAGCTTCACGGCCTCGCCATGAACGGTGACGGTCTCGGTCGGCACATCGAAGCTATAGGCACCCCAGCTCGCGGCAGTCTTCTGCGGCCGGTTCAGCTGAGCGCGGCGCAGAACCGCATCCACCCGCGCCATGAAGATCACGGAGTTCAGCGGCTTCACGATATAATCGTCGGCTCCCGCCGCCAGCCCCTTCACGACATCCTCGTCGTCGGCGCGGCTGGTGATCATCAGGATGGGCAGGTTGGAATGCTGGCCCTGGCGCACTGTTTCCAGCACCTCGATGCCAGACATGCCGGGCATGTTCCAGTCGATGATCAGAAGATCGAAGGTATCCTGACGCAACCGGTTGATCAGCGTGCGCCCCTGATGGAACACCTCGCAATTGTGCCCGGCATCGGCCAGCAGCTTCGCCACCAGCTCGGTCTGAGCCTTGTCATCATCGAGTACCGCGCAGCGCATATTCGCGTTCCAGTCCTGACCCGTATATTGTTATCCCCGGTGACATTTCAACGCGCCCCGGTTTCACGACAGGCCGTAGCGATACCACAAGCCTGACCTGTTAACTGTAAACTTCTGATTCAGACTCCGCAACAGATTGCGTTCATGGCGCAACAAATGCCCGCAAACTGTGCTTTTCACGCAACTTTTCAATCGTTCTTAACGGCTGGCAGCAATCGGCCTCCGGGGCTTTTCAAACCGGCGCGAGAGGCCGATTCGGGGCGAATCCGGCCCATTTCGGCAGCCCTGATGGCAACAGGCTGGCTGAATCCCACACCGGATCGCCTCAAAAGTGAAAAAAAAGGCGTCTGGGCGGCTGCATCCGCCCTTTGCCGTTTGACGCTGGCCAAAAGCGGTGAAATGAGGGGCGCACCAAGGGTCACACAGGCGGAAAACGCCTGTGAGCCATTGTACAGGGCTTGGTGCGTCAATGGCCGGGCCCAAATACGAACCCCGGCTGGCCGGCCTGCCCCCGCAGGCGCGATGGCGGCGGGATCAAAGGGCACAAAGGGAGAGGGACCGAATATGGCCGACAAGAAACCGAACGCACTTCAGACCCCGCTGACCCCGTCGGCGGACCTCGCAGCCATCGTCGGCAGCGCCAAGCTGGCCCGTGGCGAAGTGGTGAAGAAGGTGTGGGACTACATCAAGGCCAACAACCTGCAGGATCCGAAGGACAAGCGCCGGATCAACGCCGATGCCAAGCTGAAGCCGATCTTCGGTGTGGACAGCGTGACGATGTTCGAAATGAACAAGCATCTGGCGAAGCATTTGTCGTAAGTCGGAGGCGGCTGTGGTCAACGCGAAAGCGTTGGCCCACAGACTCGCCGCAGACACGGCCGGCAAGCAAAAAGGGCGGGACATCAGTCCCGCCCTTTCTTGTCTTGGCCGACGGCGCGGCTTTGCCGCGCCTTCTTTCTTAGTTCCTCAAACGCCGGGCGGGCGCATCCGCGCCCCGAATTCGCCCGCGAATTCCAAACGCGGAGTGCTTTCCTCGCATAAACTCGGGCGCGCGGTCGCGCTTGCGGCGGCTGCGCCGCCGTGAAGCAACGGTGTTCTAAACCGCCCACGCGCGCCGCACCGCGCGCCCAGACAGCCGCGTCAGCCCGGCCCCAAGCCGCACCACGCCGGGCACCGCCGCCAGCGTCTCCGCCCAGCCCTCACGCCCGCTCATCCGCTGCAACCAGGCCGCGCGCTGCACAGCGCCGCCCGCATCCTTCGCCAGCTGCCGGGCGTAATCCGCCGGCCCCCGCCCCGTCAGCAGCGCCGCCGTCGCCAGCCGGGCCGAATGTAGTGCCAGACTCATCCCGTCGCCGGAAAAGCTGGGAATGACCGCCGCCTGATCCCCCAGCCGCCAGATGGTATCCCCGCCCGACGGCCGGTGCAGATAACCATAGGGCACGCCAGAAATCGCCAGCGGCCGGTCCAGCAGCGGCACCGCGCCCGCCAGCCGCCGCCCCAGATGCGGCACCTCCGCCGCCAGATCGGCGAGCAGCGCGGTGAAGTCCCCGCCGCACGCCTTCCACCGATCGGGGGACACCAGAAAGCACAGGTTGGCGGCGTCGCGCTCCACCAGTTGCAGCCCGGCATAACCGCCCCGGAACAGGATCAGCTCCACATGTCCGGACAGCGCCGCGCGTTCGGCGGGCGCCAGCCGCAGATAGGCCTTGAACCCCAGCTGATGGTTCAGCGTGCCCTCCCCGTCCCGCGCCGCGCCACGCAGATTGCTCTTGCCCGTGGCGAGGAACAGCGCATCCGGCTTCAACGTCCCCTGCCCCGCGACAACGGCCCCGCCGGGCAGCAACTCCCGCGCGGCCATGCCCCGCTGCACCGCCGCGCCGGCGTCGGCGGCCAGCTCCAGCAGCGCCGCATCCAGCACCCGCCGCGTCACGGAGCGCCCCGTGAAGCCCAGCCCGGCCTCCACCGTGCGCCGCGCCGTCACCAGCCGCAGCCGGTCGATCTCCACCGCGCCAAGCGCGGCCAGATCCAGCCCCAGATCGCCCAGATAGGCCTGCGCTTCCCAGCTCAGGAATTCGCCGCAGATCTTGTGGTGCGGCAGCCGCTCCTTCTCCCACAGCGTGACCGGCCGCCCGGCGCGCGCCAGCCAGATCGCCGCGGCCGACCCGGCGAGCCCGCCGCCCAGCACCAGTGCCCCATCCATCCGCTTCACTTGATCCGCCCCACACACAGCCGGAACAGCGGATGCCAGCGGATGTCCGCCACCAGCCCGGCTTCCCCCAGCATCGCCCGCCACTCATCAGCCACAAACGCCCGCCGCACGGAAAGCGCGCCATCGTGGCGCACGCAGGGATGCCATCGCATCGCCCAGGCCAACGCGGAAAACCCGCCCCAGGCGAACCAGTGCCGGTGCAGATCGTTCACGAACCAGCCGTGGCTCGCGGTCCGCTCCTGCCAGCGCAACAGCCGCACCACATCCAGCGTCGGCAGATGATGGGTGAACAGTGCGCTGACGATGGCGTGCGGCGGCTCAGCGGGCTGCCAGTCGAACAGGTCGCCCAGATGCCAGTCGATCCGCATCTCCGGCGGGGTGTGCGCTTCGGCCAGCGCCCGGCAGCGGGGGTTCATATCCACGCCTGTCAGCTTCGGCCGCAGCCCGCGCGCCTCTGCCCAGTGATGGATTCGCCGCAACATCCCGCCCTGCCCATAGCCCAGATCGGCCACGCGCAGCTCCGTGTCCGGCGCCCACCCCGCCGTCAGCCGTTCCAGAAACGCGAGAGTCGGCGGGTGAGCGCGGGTGAAGCCGTTCACCACCTCCAGATCGGCCAGCACAGCCGCAAACTCGTCCTGGCTGTAATCCCGCACGTCCATCCATTCGGGCTCGTCCGCCCGTTGCGAGAAATCCGGCCAGCGCATGTCAGAGCTTGGTGAAGGTGAAGGTCTCGCAGGCCAGCCCCGGCCCGAAGGCCATGGCGAGCCCCCTGCCCGGCGCCGCGCCCGCCAATATCCGCTGTAGTACGAACATCAGCGTCGCGGAGCTCATATTGCCGAAATCGCGCAGCACCCCCCGGCTCCAGTCCAGCCGGTCCTTCGCCAGCCCCAGCCCGGTCTCGACCGCGTCCAGGATGGCCTTGCCCCCGGCGTGGACGGCGAAGATGTCGAAACTGTCGGGCTGGCGCCCACGCAACACGCCGTCGGTGGCGTTGCGCAACGCCTCGTCCGCCATCGCCTTCTGGATGCGCTGCGGCACCTGCCCCGACAGATGCATGTCGAACCCGGTGTCGCCGATATCCCAGGTGATGAGGCCATCGCTCTCCGGTAAGGCGAAGCTGAGGAACTCGTGCAGCGCCACGCCTTCCGCGTCGGCCGACACCAGCGCCGCCGCGCAGCCGTCCCCGAACAACAGCATGGACAACAGCTTCTCCACATCCAGCGTGTCCTGAAAGTGTAGCGTGCACAGCTCCATCGTCACCACCAGCACCCGCGCCTCAGGCTGGGAGCGCACGATATGATGCGCCAGCCGCAGCGAATTCACCGCCGCATAACAGCCCATATAGCCGACGACGGTGCGCTCCACGCCGGGGTCCAGCCCCAGCCGCCGCACCAGAATCTGGTCCAGCCCCGGCGCCATAAAGCCGGTGCAACTGGCCACCACCAGATGCGTCACGCGGGAAAGATCCACCCCGAGGCCCCGGATCGCGCGTTCCCCCAGTTCCGGCGCCACCTCGGCATAGCGCGCCATGCGGCGGCTGGTGGAGGGGAAGGCGCCCGGCGAGTAGAAGCCCTCGCGGTCGGCCATGAAGCCGTCCGGATTCTGCACCGGCTCGAAGCTGGAAAAGCGCCGCTCGATGCCCGACCTGCCCGCCATGCGGCGGAACAGCGCGGCTTCGCGCCGCCCTTCCAGCAGGCTGCCCACGAAGGTCTCGAAGGCCGAATGCACATCATGTTCGGGCACCGCAGTGGAGACGCGGTTCACATGCGCAATCACGGGGGCGGTCGCTGTCATGGCCCAGGCCTTTCTCACTCATCCGCCAGCGGGTGCAGGCTTTTCACCGTCGCCACCAGCCGGGCGCTGTCCACATGGGTATAGCGTTCCGTGGTGGAAATGTCGGCATGGCCCAGCAGGGTCTGCAACGCACGCAGGTCGGCGCCGTTCTGCAGCATGTGGGTGGCAAACGCATGGCGCAGCACGTGCGGGCTGATGCGGTCCGGCGAGATCCCGGCGCGCGCGGCCAGCGCCTTCACCAGCTGATACAGCCGGATTCGCGACAGATGCGCCTTGCCGGAGGGAAACAGATAGCGGCTCTCCTTCGGCACCAGCAGCAGCTGCGTCTCCACCGCCCGGATCGCCGCCGGGGAGAGCGGCACCATCCGCTCCTTGTCGCCCTTGCCGCGCACGATGGCGAAAGGCTGCGGCGGCCGGATGGCGTTGCGCGGCAGCGCCACCAGTTCGGTGGCGCGCAGGCCCGATCCATAGAGCAATTCGATCAGCGCCTTCAGCCGCACGGCCTGCGGGCCCGGCTTGTCGGCAAGGTCGCCCTCCAGCGTCTGGAACAGCCGGTCCACTTCCTCGACCGACAGCGTCTTGGGCAGCGGGCGCCCCGCCTTCACCCCCGCGATCACCAGCGCCGGATTGTCGGGCCGGATATCCTCCGCCACCAGAAAGGCGAAGAAGCGCCTCAGCGCGGATCGCTTGCGCGAAAGGCTGGCGGGCGCCAGATCGCCCCAGCCTGCGAACAGCCGCTCCAGATCGGCCGAAGCCGCCCCTGCCAGCCGCCCGTGGAGATCTTCGGAGGCCCCTTCCAGATCGCGGCCATAGGCCAGCAGCGTGTTCTTCGCCGCCCCCCGCTCGCTCGCCAGCATGTCGAGGAACAGCGCGATGGCGCGGGGATCGGGAAGGCTCTCAGTCACGCATTATAGTTTAGCCGCAATCCCGGCTCGTCCCAACGGGCCAGCGCCAGCTTTCCTGTGGAAGACAGGGTGACGGCCGCATCCTGCATGTCGGCGCCGCCGAAGGCGATGTTGGTCGTCAGCAAGTCCGGGAAGGGATGATAAACGACTTCTCCGGTGGCCGGATCGGCCACGCCGATGCCGGGGCGATCCACCAGCGTCGCCTGCGCGATCTTGCCGCTGGCCAGCATCCCCAGCGAATCGAGCAGGATACGGCCGGGGAAATCCGCCACCACGCGCCCCGGCACGGCAGCCAGCGGAGAAGGCGCCACCTCGCCCGGCCCCACGATATCGAACGCCAATATGTAGCAGCGGCTGCACACGGCGGCATAGACCGTCTTGCCGTCGGGTGAGAGGCCGATGCCGTTGAAATCCGGGCCATAGACGGCGCGCTTCAGCGTTCGGCCGTCGGGCGTGCCGTAATAAATGCCGCCATGATCGGTGTGATGATCGAAATGCTTGCCGAGGTCGGTGAACCAGAAGCCGCCGTGCGCATCGAACACGATGTCGTTCGGGCCGGACAGGCTGAAGCCTTCGAAACTGTCGTACAGCCGCTCCACCTTGCCCGTGGAAATATCGATGCGCTCGATGCGGCCGGTCACATAATCCTCGGCCGCATTACCGGGGATGATCATTCCCTCGATCTCGGCCCATTTGAAGCCGCCGTTGTTGCACGCATATAGTGCCCCGTCCGGCCCGATGGCGAGCCCGTTCGGCCCGCCGCCCGGTGTCGCGATGGTCTGCTTCGTGCCGTCGCGCTTCACCCGCGTGATCCGGCCCGCCGCGATCTCCACCAGAATCACGGAGCCATCGTCCATGAAGACGGGCCCTTCCGGGAAGGCCAGGCCCTCCGCCAGAATCTCGAAATCCATCGCCTCTCCCCTCGGCCCATCCAGATCGGGCTTGTTGAGAGACATCGTTTCACGCCCGCCGGGGCGGCACAATCACCCATTAGAAATAGCGTGACTCGGAACCCGATGTTCGCTTAATGTTCCGGAATGACGCCTGAACTGGTCACAGCACTCCTCGTCCTTGCAAGCCTGCTCGCCGCGCTGATCGCCGGCTGGCTGATCTGGGGGCGGCCGCTGTCCACCACCCGCTCGGAACTGTCGGAACGGCGCGAATCGCTGGGCCGTGCCGTTGCCGAAGTCGCAGCCTGGAAAGCGCAGGCCGACGAGGCGAAGCCCTATATGGGCAAGGCTGCCGAATTACAGGCCGCGCTGTCCGCCGCCGAATCCGCATCCGCCGAACGGGAACGGGCGCATGAAACCGCCCTTGCCGAGCGCGAGCGAGTGCAAACACAAGCACTGGCTGAGCGGGAGCGAGTGCAAACCGAGGCGCTGACGGAGCGCGACCGGGTGCATGCCCGGCAGCTGGAGGAAATGCGCGGGGAGTTCCAGCGCCTCGCCGCCGAAGCGCTGGAGCGGGCACAGAAACAGTTCCTCACCCAGTCAGAGGAAACGCTGAAACTGCACCGTGCCGAAGCCGCGAAAGGCCTGACCGACAGCCGCGAAGCGCTCGCCGGCCTCGTCACCCCGATCCGGGAGACGCTGAGCCGCTATGGCGAGGAGCTGAAGACGCTCGAGCAGAAGCGCGAGCAGGCCTATGGTTCGCTCAGCGAGCAGTTGCAGTCCGTGGCGCTCGGCCAGCAGGCCGTGAAGGCCGAGGCCGGCAAGATCGTGGCGGCGCTGCGCTCTTCCTCCAAGGCCTCCGGCGCCTGGGGCGAGGCGCAGCTGCGCAACGTGCTCGACATGGCCGGCCTGCGCGAGGGCATCGATTTCGAGCTTCAGGCCAGCACCACCGATGCCGACGGCCAGCGGCGGCGCCCCGATGCAGTGCTGAAACTGCCGGGCGGCCGCGAGCTGGTGGTCGACAGCAAGTGCTCACTCGCCGACTATCTGGCAGCCTCCGAGGCCGAGACCGACGCAGAGCGGCAAGCCGCGCTGAAGCGCCATGCGCTCAGCGTCCGCGCCCATGCCAAGGACCTCAGCACCAAAGCCTATTGGAACGAATTCGCCCAATCGGCCGATTTCGTGGTGATGTTCCTCCCCGGCGAGAATTTCCTCTCCGCCGCGCTGGAGCAGGATCTCGACCTATTGGGCTGGGCGCTCGACCAGCGAATTCTGCTGGCCGGTCCAACCAACCTGCTGGCGATCGCCCGGGTGGTGGCGATGGTGTGGCGGCAAGAGAAGATGGCCGACGAAGCCCGCGCCATCGGAGTCCTGGGCGCTGAACTTTATGCCAGCCTCGCCACAATGACTGAGCATCTTGGGCGTGTCGGCAAAAATATCAGCGAGTCTGCCGGTGCATACAATGAATTGGTGGGCTCTCTGGAGCGCAACGTACTCCCCAAAGCGCGGCGGTTCACGGAACTGGGCGTGGACAAGGGGAAGAAGGCTGTCGAAACGCCCAAACTGGTGGAACGGCCGCTGCGCCTCGTTCCGCCTGAACTGACGCGGATCGAAGGCCAAGAGAACGCGGATTCGCCGGCAGATGGCGAAGCTGCGGAATAGAAGTGAGCCGGTTGAACCGCCCCCAACCCCTGCTATAGCCGCAGGCCTCGAAAGGGCCGCCCGTGATGCGCATTGCAACCGTTTCCCGCAAGACGTCCGAAACCGACGTCACCGTCTCCGTCAATCTGGACGGCACGGGCCAGCGCGATATCTCCACTGGGATCGGCTTCTACGACCATATGCTGGATCAGCTCGCCCGCCACGGCCTGTTCGATCTGCAGATCAAGACGGTGGGGGACCTGCACATCGATGCCCACCACACGGTGGAGGATACCGCCATCGCGCTCGGTGAAGCCTTCCACAAGGCGCTTGGCACGCGTGCCGGCATCACTCGCTATGGCCATGCCTATGTGCCGATGGATGAAACGCTGGCCCGCGTCGCGCTCGATATTTCCGGCCGCCCCTTTCTCGTCTGGAAGGTCGGCTTCACCCAGCCCCGGCTGGGCGAGATGGACACGGAGCTGTTCTGGCACGTGTTCCACAGCTTCGCCCAGGCAGCCGGCATCACGCTCCACGCCGAGGCGCTTTATGGGAAAAACAATCATCATATCGCCGAAGGGCTGTTCAAGGCGCTGGCCCGCGCGCTGAAGCAGGCGGTCGCCATCGATCCGCGTCAGCCCGGCGCCATCCCCTCCACCAAGGGCACGCTCGTCTGAACCATGGCCGTTGCCCTCATCGATTATGGCGCCGGCAATTTGCGCTCGGCCGCCAAGGCACTTGAGGCCGCCGGCGCGGGCGACGTAACCGTCACCGCCGATCCCGCCGCCGTGCTCGCGGCGGACCGGATCGTACTGCCCGGTGTCGGCGCCTTCGGGGCCTGCGCCGCGGCGCTGCGCGCCATCCCCGGCATGGAGGAGGCGCTGAACGAGGCGGTCCGCACCCGCGCCCGCCCTTTCCTCGGCATCTGCGTCGGCATGCAGCTGATGGCCGCCGAAGGCCATGAATTCGGCGTGCACAAAGGCCTTGGCTGGGTGCCCGGCGCGGTGCGCCGCATGGCGCCGGAAGGCCTGAAGATCCCGCAGATCGGCTGGAACGAAGTTGGGCCCACGGCCACCACGCTGATCCAACCCGGCTGGGCCTATTTCGTGCACAGCTATGCGCTGCAGGCCGAGAACCCCGCCGATGTGGCCGCCACCGCACTTTATGGTGCGCCGATCACCGCCGCCGTCCAGCGCGACACCATGCTGGGCGTGCAGTTCCACCCCGAAAAAAGCCAGAGCTACGGCCTGTCCCTGCTGGCGCGCTGGCTCGCCTGGAAACCCTGATGCCCTTCACCATCTACCCCGCGATTGACCTGAAGGGCGGCGAAGTCGTCCGCCTCGCCGAAGGCGATATGGCGCGCGCCACCGTCTATGCTTCCGATCCGGCCGCGCAGGCACTGGCCTTCGCCGACGCAGGCGCGAAATGGCTGCATGTCGTCGATCTGGACGGCGCTTTCGCGGGCGAAGCCCGCAACGCCTCCGCCGTGGAGGCCATTCTGGCCGCCACCCCCGCGCAGGTGCAGGTGGGCGGCGGCATCCGCACGCTGGCCGCCATCGACCGCTGGTTTGCACTGGGCGTCGCCCGGGTCATCATCGGCACGGCCGCGCTGACCGATCCCGGGCTGGTGCGCAGCGCCGCCAAGGATCATCCGGGCAAGATCGTGATCGCGGTGGACGCGCGCGACGGTCTTGTCGCCACGCGCGGCTGGGCCGATGTCTCGGACGTGCCAGTGGCAGACATGGGCCGCCGCTTCGAGGATGCCGGCGTCGCCGCCCTGCTGTTCACCGATGTCGGCCGCGACGGGCTGCTGAAGGGCGTGAACATCGAGGCGACCGCCGATCTCGCGCAGGCGGTGAAACTGCCCGTGATCGCCTCGGGCGGCCTCGCCGAGGTCGCCGAAATCCGCGAACTGCGCGTGAAGCGCGGGATCAGCGGCGTGATCGCCGGCCGCTCGCTCTACGACGGCCGCATCGACCTCGCCGCCGCGCTGGACGCAGCCGCATGAGCGCCACGGTTCGCGTGATCCCATGCCTGGATGTCGCGAACGGCCGCGTCGTGAAGGGCGTGAATTTCGTGGGCCTGCGCGACGCCGGAGACCCGGTGGAGGCTGCCGCCCGCTACGACGCCGAAGGCGCGGACGAACTGGTGTTCCTGGACATCACCGCATCCCACGAAGACCGCTCCATCCTGCTCGACATCGTAGCTGAAACCGCGACCCATTGCTTCATGCCCGTCACCGTGGGCGGCGGGGTGCGCACGGCACAGGATGTGCGCGCGCTGCTGAAGGCGGGCGCCGACAAGGTCTCGGTCAATTCCGCCGCCGTCGCCCGACCGGAACTGGTGGGCGAACTGGCACGCCAGTTCGGCGAACAATGCATCACCGTTGCCATCGACGCGAAGTCGGTGGCGCCCGGCCGCTGGGATATCTTCACCCATGGCGGCCGCCGCGCGACAGGGATCGACGCGGTTTCCTTCGCGCAGCAGGTGGCGAGCCTCGGCGCGGGCGAGATCCTGCTGACGTCCATGGATCGCGACGGCACCCGATCGGGCTATGATCTCGATCTTCTGCGCACCGTTTCCACGTCTGTCCCTGTGCCGGTCGTCGCCTCGGGCGGCGTCGGTGGGCTTGACGATCTCGTCGCAGGCGTCACGCAGGGCCAGGCTTCTGCCGTACTGGCCGCCAGCCTGTTCCACTTCGGCGAGGCGACCATCGCGGATGCCAAGCGCGCCTTGATGAAAGCCGGGGTTGCAGTGCGCCCGCCGCAGAGCGCATGAGGCGGGCATGAGCGACGCACTTCAACGTCTGGAAGCAACCATCGCTGCCCGCGCGAAGGACGGCAATGCAGAGGGCAGCTATGTCGCGAAGCTGCTCGCCAAGGGCCGGCTGAAAATCGCGCAGAAGCTGGGCGAGGAAGCGGTGGAAACCGTGATCGCCGCGCTGGCCGAGGATGACAAGGCACTCACGGGCGAAGCGGCCGATCTGCTGTTTCATCTGGCCGTCCTACTGCACGAACGCGGCCTTTCCATAGCGGAGGTGCTGGCGGAGCTGGAGCGGCGCGAGGGCAAATCGGGAATCGCGGAAAAAGCCGCCCGCACCAAATGACCCGCAGCAAGGAACCGGGAGACTGACATGACGGTGGCCAACGGAACGGTTTACGATCCGAACAACATCTTCGCCCGCATCCTGCGTGGCGAAATTCCGTCGAAGAAGCTGTTCGAGAATGAACATGCCTTCGCCTTCCACGATATCAGCCCGCAGGCGCCAGTGCATGTGCTGGTGATCCCCAAGGGCCCTTATGTCAGCCTCGCGGACTTCTCCGCGAACGCGCCGGATGAGCTGCAGGTGGGTTTCTGGCGCGCGGTGGGCGAAGTCGCCCGCCAGCTGGGGCTGGAACCGGACGGCTATCGAATCCTGTCCAACGCGGGCACCAACAGCCACCAGGAAGTGCCGCATCTGCATGTCCACATCTTCGGCGGCAAGCCGCTCGGCCCCTTGCTGGCGCGTGGGCTCTAGCCGCCCACGAAGTTTCCGATCGGAAAATGCCGCATTGCGGGATTTCACATCATTGCAACGCTTGACCCGGCCGCTCTGACAAAGCAGGTTCCCCGACATAATATTTCACCCGCGCAGGGCCATGGCCCGGCGGGGTTCAGGAAGGGAACCGAATGTCCTGGCGCATCAAGCCACTCGACGCCATTCTCGCAACCGCTGAAAAGAAATCCCTCGAACGAACGCTCGGTGCCTGGCAACTGACCCTTCTGGGCGTCGGCGCCATCATCGGCACCGGTATCTTCGTGCTCACCTCCGAAGCCGCGCAGAAAGCCGGCCCGGGCATGATGTGGGCCTTCGTCGTCGCCGGGCTCGTATGCGCGGTTGCCGCGCTCTGCTACTCCGAAATCGCCTCGATGGTGCCGGTCTCCGGCTCCGCCTACACCTACACCTATGCCGTGATGGGCGAGCTTCTGGCCTGGATGGTCGGCTGGGCGCTGATCCTGGAATATGCCGTCGCCGCTTCGGCCGTGTCGGTCGGCTGGTCGGGCTATTTCGTGGGCCTGCTCAACAGCTGGGGCGTGTCCCTGCCCACCAGCATCGCGATGGGTCCCTATGCGGGCGGCATCGTGAACCTGCCGGCCATGGTGATCGCGCTGCTCGTCACCGCGCTGCTGATGATCGGCACCACCGAAAGCGCCAAGGTGAACGCCGTGCTGGTGGCGATCAAGGTCACCGCGCTCACCGTGTTCATCGTGCTGACGCTGCCCGTGATCCAGGGCGCCAACTTCCAGCCCTTCCTGCCCAACGGCTGGTTCGGCGCGGGCCATGGCGCCGGCCTCGGCGTGGTCGGGGCGGCTGCCTCCATCTTCTTCGCCTATGTGGGCTTCGATGCCGTTTCCACCGCGGCTGAGGAAACCAAGAACCCGCAGCGCAACGTGCCCATCGGGCTCATCGCCTCGCTGGCGATCTGCACGGTCTTCTACCTGCTGGTCGCGGCCGGCGCCATCGGCGCCATCGGCGCCCAGCCCGTGGGCGGCCCCAACGGCGAGATCCTCGCGCCCGGCACGCCGGCGCTCGCCGCTCAGTGCCAAGCCATTGTCGCCTCCGGCGCGACCGAACCGCTGGTTTGCAGCCGCGAAGCGCTCGCCCATGTGCTGCGCTCCATCGGCTGGCAGCGCGTGGGAGATCTGATCGGCGTCGCCGCCTTCCTGGCGCTGCCGTCCGTCATCCTCATCATGCTGTTCGGCCAAACGCGCATCTTCTTCGTGATGGCGCGCGACGGGCTGCTGCCGGAAAAGCTGGCCTCAATCCATCCCAAGTGGAAGACGCCGCACATCGTCACCATGATCACCGGTGTGGCGGTTGCGCTGTTCGCTGCCTTCCTGCCGGTCGGCAAGCTCGCCGACATCTCCAACTCGGGCACGCTGTTCGCCTTCTTCATGGTGGCGATCTCGGTGCTGATCCTGCGCATGAAGCAGCCGGACAGGCATCGCCCCTTCAAGACCCCGGCGGTCTGGCTGGTGGCGCCGCTCGCCATCCTGGGCACCTTCGGGCTGTATCTGAACCTGCCGTTCGATGCGAAGATGGTGCTGCCGGTGTGGGGCACGGTCGGCCTCGTGGTCTATTACCTCTATGGCTATCGCAAGAGCCATGTCGGCCGCGGCATCATCGACGTGCACGAGGACGATCCGGACGCCCCGCCGGTGCCGGTGGCGCCCATGCCGGGCGCACACACGCCGGGCGGGAAAGACGCCTGACGGCTTCGCGCGGGAAAAACGCCTGACCAACGAAAGGGCCGGGGCACCACCCCGGCCCTTCTTCGTTGTGCTTTCCCCGGCAATCCGGCGTTCATTGCAATGTCAGCTATCCTGCCCTATATGCCGCAGCGCAGCGATGGCCTCCATCCAGTCTTGGATGTGCGAGGAGCCCAGTCGCCGGGGCGCGTGATCGACGCGCGGGGCTGATGCCCCCCGAACCGACCCCGGGTTTGCCGCTGCGACCCTTCGAACGACATTCCTGCCACGCGGGATGTCTGACCCGGCCCAAGCGCTCTCCGACCATGGGGCTGCGCGGCGGTCAGACGTGAAAGACAAGCCTTGACCACCTTTGAAAGCCTGGGCCTCGCCCAGCCGCTCCTCGTTGCCCTGTCTGAAGAGGGCTATGAAACCCCCACCCCCATCCAGCAACAGGCGATCCCGCCGGCGCTGGAAGGCCACGACCTGCTGGGCATCGCGCAGACGGGCACCGGCAAGACGGCGGCCTTCGCGCTGCCCATCCTGGACTATATCATCAACAACCCCGCCCCGCGCCGGAAGATGGCGCCGCGCGTGCTGGTGCTGGCCCCCACGCGTGAACTGGCGACGCAGATCGCCGACAGCTTCCGTTCCTATGCCCGCTTCCTGAAGCTCAGCGTGCTCACCGTATTCGGTGGAGTGCCGATCCCGCGTCAGGAAAAGCAGCTGTTTTCCGGCGCTGACGTGCTTGTCGCCACGCCGGGTCGCCTGCTCGATCTGGTGGACCGTCGCGCGCTTCTGCTCGATCAGGTCGAAGTGCTGGTGCTGGACGAAGCCGACCAGATGCTGGACCTGGGCTTCATCCATGCCCTGAAGCGCATCTCCCAGATCCTGCCGCGCCAGCGCCAGAGCCTGTTCTTCTCGGCCACCATGCCCACTTCCATCGCCGATCTCGCCGGGCGCTATCTGGTGAACCCGGTGAAAGTGGAAGTGACCCCGGTTGCCACCACGGCGGAAAAGGTGCGGCAATATGTGACGCACCTGAATCAGGCCGAAAAGCAGGCGCTGCTGACGCTGACGCTGCGCCAGCCGGAATTCGCCAAATGCCTGGTGTTCACCCGCACCAAGCATGGCGCTGACCGCGTGGTTCGCCATCTGGCGGGTGCCGGCATCCGCTCGGCCGCGATCCATGGCAACAAGAGCCAGCCGCAACGCGAACGCGCGCTGGACATGTTCAAGAAGGGCGAGATCGGCGTGCTGGTGGCAACCGACATCGCCGCGCGCGGCATCGACATCGACGCCGTCAGCCATGTGATCAACTTCGAGCTGCCGAACGTGCCGGAACAATATGTGCACCGCATCGGCCGCACCGCGCGCGCAGGCCTCGACGGCATTGCCGTCAGCTTCTGTGCGCCGGATGAGAAGCCTTACCTGAAGGATATCGAGAAGCTGACCCGCCAGAAGCTGGAAATCCAGCCGCTGCCGGAAAACTTCCTGAAGGAAGCCGCCCGCCTGCCCAAGCCGGTTCCGACCGCACCCGGTCAGGAGCGCGACGATTATGCCCGCTCGGGCGAAGTCGGTTCCCACCGCAACGCCCCGCGCCGCTTCGGCGACCGGCCGAATGAAGGCCGTGGCGGCGGACGCCCGCAAAGCGGCCGTGGTGGCCGCCCGCAGGAAGGTCGCGGTGACCGCCCGCAGTCGGCAGATCCGCGCACGGGACAGCAGCGCCCGCAGTCTGATTCTCGTGCGGGCCAGCGCCCGCAACGCGAAGCCGGTGACCGCCAGCCCCGGCATGAGGGCGATGATCGTGCAGCCCACGGCCATCCCGGCGCCAACCGCGCGCAGGGCCGCCCCGGCGGCCCCCGTCGCGGTGGCGGCGGTGGTGGACGCGGCGGCCATGGTGGTGGCCAGGGCGGTGGCCGCAGCGGCCCGCGCGCCCACGCCGAACGCTAAGCTATAGTTCGGAGGCCCTCACTTCGGGGGGCCATCCTTCGGGGGATGGTCAGTTTCTGGCCATCCCCCAGAAGATCAGCACCCATACCAGCCCGAACAGCGCCCAGGCGAACGGCACCCATGCGGGCTGGTTGTTCGCCTTCGCCCGCCTGCCCGGAGTCGACCTCGGATGCGTGCCCGGCTCGCGCACGGCAAGGCCGCGGATGCGGGCCACGGCGCGGCCGATGTCGTCCACCTGCTCCGCCTCCTGCCCCTCTTCCAGCTCGATGGTCTGGATCTGCCGATACCCCAGCGGCGGCACCGTCTCGTCGAACCGCACCGGAATCAGGCAGCCCCGATCCCGCCCGTGCATCGCCTCATCCAGCACCCAGTTGGATTGCACGCTGGCCTCGCTCCACACCACGATCACCGCATCCGCCGCATTCAGCTCCCGCTCGATCTCGGCCGCGAAATGATGCCCGCCCTCCAGCGCGGCATCCCACCACGCGCTGAATCCGGCCGCCTCCAGCGCATGCGCCAGCCGCTCCACCGGCTCACGGTCGACACGCGCATAGGAAATGAACAGGCGGACCGGCTTCTGGCCCTCGTTCGACAGGTCATGCTTCACCATGCCGCAATGCTAACATGAAGATGGCCCGGCGCCAGCAGCGCTTTCCGCTGGCAGCCGCCGCGGTCCCGACCTAAAGGCAGCCTATGCGCACCCTGCCCCTCATCGCCGCCGCCCTCATTGCCGCCCCCGCTGCAGCTCAATCGGGCTGGACCGTGCAGAGCGCAGACGGCACCGCCGCCCTCACCTTCGGCCAGCCGGAAACCGCCAACGCCTTCCGCTTCGATTGCTCGGCGAAAGGCACCAGCCTCTCCACATGGACAAGGCGCCTCCCGCGCAACGTGACGGAGGGCGAATTCCCCACCCGCCTCAGCGTGTTCCAGGGCAACCGCGAAATCGTCATCGGCTCCACCGGCCGCGTGCTGCCTTCCGGCGGCACCCGCATCGACGGCCTGCTGGACAACGCCCCCGCCTTCCTGGACGGCCTCACCCGCCAGAGCCGCTTCGTCGTGGTGACCTTCGCCGGCCGCGCCACCGCGCCTGCACCCTCCACCGAGACGCTGCTGCAGTTCAGCAACGCCTGCCCGAAGCCTTAAGGTATTTGCCTCCGGCGGGCAGGGAAATGATTTCCCTGCACCCTCTGACTTTGTGTCGCGCGCTACTCTGATGTCGCGCGCGTGATCCGTTTGATTGCCTGCGGCGCTGGAGCTTGCTGGCGCCGCAGGCAGTGAATTTTGCCGTCAGCACAACCTCGACGAGTGACCTGCAAATGTGGGTGCAGGGGCCACGGGCTCCTGCCGGGGGAGTTTGAGGGGGCAGCGCCCCCTCAACCCTTCACGCCACCAAATCCGCCACCACAGCCCCCAGCACGCGCACGGCCTCAGCCGGGGCCATCCGCACCTGCAACCCGCGCTGTCCGCCGTTCAGATAGATCAGCTCGTGTGCCAGCGCGCCTGCCTCGATCGCGGTCGGCAGCGTGCGCTTCTGGCCGAACGGGCTGATCCCACCCACGACATAGCCGGACAGGCGCTCGGCTTCTGCGGGCGCCATCATTTGCGCGGACTTGCCGCCCAGCGCCGCCGCCAGCTTCTTCATGGAGAGCTCATGGTCGGACGGGATGATGGCACACACGGGTTTGCCGTCCAGCTTTGCCATCAGCGTCTTCAGCACGCGGCCTGGCGCCTCGCCGATGGCCGCGGCCGCCTGCAGCCCGATCTGCGCGGCGTCTGGATCATAGGCATAGCTGTGCAGGGTGAAGCTCACGCCTGCCTGTTGCAGCACC
Organism: Sphingomonas sp.; assembly: GCA_003248865.1. Lineage (GTDB taxonomy): Bacteria > Pseudomonadota > Alphaproteobacteria > Sphingomonadales > Sphingomonadaceae > Sandaracinobacteroides. The sequence continues at coordinate 41,577 of QFPK01000002.1, read as the reverse complement.
CGCGTCGCGCGCGTTTCCCGGGACATCCGAAAAGTCTCCGCCAGCCGAACCTCTGGGGCCCGGCTAGCGGAAAGTTCCGGGGTTAGAAACTCACGCGCGCGGTCAGCCGGAAATCGCGCCCGGGCAAGGGGGCATAATCCTTCAGGAAGCTCGAATGGCGCCGGGCCTCCACATCGAAGATGTTGTTGACCGAAGCGATCAGCGTGGTGGGGCTGTCCGCGCCGAGCGGCCGCCAGCTCGCGGACGCATTCACCAGCGTGAAGGCCGGCGTCTCCGTCTCGAACTCGGCGACACGGGTTGCACGGGTCACATGCTCCACTTCCAGCCGCCCGCCGAACGGGCCGCCATTGGCTTCCACGCCGCCAAGGAACCTCAGCGGCGGGATGCGCGGCGCCGGGCCGTTGCCGCCCAGGATGTCGGCGCGCACAAAGTCCGCCATGCCGGTCAGCTCGATATCGGCCTCACCCAGCCGGGCGACGGTGACCGAACCTTCGGCCTCCAGCCCCCAATAGCGCGCGCCATGCTGCAGATAGGCGAAGACGGGAAGCTCATCCTCTTCCTCGCCGGTCGGGCTCAGGTAGATGAAATTGTTGAACCGGTTGAAGAAGCCGGACAATTCGAAGCGCCAGCCCTCGCCCCGGCCGCGCAGCACGGCTTCGACACCATAGCTGCGTTCCAGCTTCAGGTCCGCATTGCCGACCTCATAGCTCCGGGTAGCGGCATGGGGGCCGTTGGTGAACAACTCCTCGGCCGCAGGCGCGCGTTCGGTATAGGCAAGGCTCACGGAGAAGCGCAGCCCCTCCGCCAGCGGCACCGATCCGCCCACCGATCCGGAGAGCGCATCGAACCCGCGCGAAATGCCCAGCCCGGCGGCACGGACATCGCTGTGCTCCACCCGGGCCCCGGCTTCCAGGTTCATCCAGCCCAGATCGAATTCCTGCGCCGTAAACACGCCGACACGGTCGGTCTGGTTCAGCGGAACGGTGGCTTCCTCGCCGACCGCCTCGAACCGGCGGGAGAGCAGCTGCACCCCGCTCGCCCCGCGCCAGATGCCGCGCTTGGCCTGCACCAGCTCGGCGCGGCCTTCCAGCGCGTTGCTGAAGAAGCTGGTGCCGATCTCGCCGGTGCTTTCCACTTCGTCGTGCCGGTAATCGGCCCAGCCGAAGCGGAACTTCAGCTTTTCGAACGCGCCCTGCATCGGCACTTCCGCCCGGGCGTCGACGCGGGTCTGCTTCATGTCCAGCCGCACATCGTCGTGCGAATGGCCCTCTTCCTCCTCATGATCCCCTTCTTCGCCTTCATGATCATGGTCATGATCGTCCAGCGAAAGGGTGCCGGGGATGCCGTAATTGCTTTCCAGCCGCGCGATCGAGATGCCCATGTTGCCGCCGTTGGCGCCGATCCAGCTCAGCCCGCCGGCCACTTCCCAGGTGCGTGCGCTGGTGTTGACGATACGGCCCCTGGCTTCGGCCTCCTCCGCCACCTCGCCGCCCTGCTCGGCGGCTTCCTCGCGCAGCTCTTTCGAGAAGATATGCCCGCCGACGCGATAGTCGCCCGTCTTCAGATAGCTGCCGTCGGCATGGGCGACGAGGCCGGTCTGCCCGAGCGGCACGTCGATGGCGGCCGCCGCGCTGCGCTCCTTCGCGGCGCTTGCCAGCGTGCCCATGGCATCCACATGCGCCCATTCGTCCGGGATGTCGCGGGCGATGCGCCGGTCCGTCACATTGACCACGCCGCCGATCGCGCCCGATCCATAGAGCAGCGCCGCGGGCCCGCGCACCACTTCCACCCGGTCCGCCAGCAGCGGGTTGATCGCAACCGCATGGTCGGCCGAGGTGTTGGAGACATCGAAACTGCCGATGCCGTCCGTCAGGATGCGCACCCGCTCGCCGTCGAAGCCGCGCAGGATCGGGCGCGAGGCATTTGGGCCGAAGAAGGTGGCCGACACGCCCGGCTGCTTCGCCAGCGTCTCGCCGATGGAACTGCGGATGTTGCGGGTCAGCGCCTCGCCTTCCAGCACGCTCACCGCCGTCGGCACCGCGAAGCGGTCGCGGGCGAAGGCGGCCGTCACGATGATGTCCGGCCCCACATCGTCATGCACGCCATCCCCGGCTGCCTGCGGCGCGTCCTCGGCCCGGGCCGTGGCGGAAACAAGAGCGGACGCAAGCAACAAGGAAGCTGGGAAAAGGCGCATGGCGACTCCGGGTTCTGACTGTTGATCGGAGCATTAGATGTTACAACATATCAATGCAAGCGTGGCAGTTGCGCGACAACGCCGTTCACCGCCCGGCCACCCGATGGTCGGGTGTGAGGCCCCGGCCTGATGGCCGGGCGGTGAAACGGCAGGTCGGGCAATCCGGTGTCGGAAGTCACCGGCGCCGGGGGTTCGTCCCCCGAACTGTCGTCACGAGTCGGGGGAGAAGCCCCGGTCGCGCGCCCCTGATTATGCGACCCCTCCGGCCGGAGCCGGAAAAGTCTGCCCTCCGGCCGAGGGCCGGAAAGCAGTTCAGCGCGCGGGGTTCAGGCCCCGGCGCGCGTCCTGTAGGCCTCGCGCATCTGGTCCAGCGGAACCAGGCGGGAAGCAGTCTCGACATGCCAGAAGGTCCAGCCGTTGCAGCTCGGCAGGCCCTGCACGGCGGCGCCCAGCTGGTGGATGGAACCGGCGCGGCCTTTCTGCTGGCCGCCCTCCAGCGCCAGCGATCCGTCGGCGCGCACCCGCGCCTTGTGGCGGCGCTGCCGGTCGGTCAGCGTCGCGCCGGGCGTGAGCATGCCGGTTTCCACCAGCGCCCCGAACGGCACCCGCGGCGCGGCACGGGTTTCGCCCGTGATCACCCGGTCCTCGGCCGCCAGCGGCTCGACAGCGGCGATGCGCGCCTCGGCCACCTTCGCATATTTCTGCTCGCGCTCGATCCCGATCCAGCGACGCCCCAGCCGCTTGGCGACAGCCCCCGTGGTGCCGGAGCCGAAGAAGGGGTCCAGCACGACATCGCCTTCGTTGCTGGAAGCCAGCAGGATGCGGTGCAGCAGCGCCTCGGGCTTCTGCGTGGGGTGCGCCTTCACGCCGTCCACCTTCACCCGCTCGCTGCCGGAACAGATCGGCAGCACCCAGTCGGACCGCATCTGCAGATCCTCGTTCAGCGCCTTCATCGCCTTGTAGTTGAAGGTCGGCCGGGCGCGCGGGCTCTTGCTGGCCCAGATCAGCGTCTCATGCGCGTTGGTGAAGCGGGTGCCCTTGAAGTTGGGCATCGGGTTCGCCTTGCGCCACACGATGTCGTTCAGCACCCAGAAGCCCAGGTCCTGCAGGATCGTGCCGACACGGAAGATGTTGTGATAGGTGCCGATCACCCACAGCCCAGCGTCGGGCTTCATGATGCGGTGCGCGGCGGCCAGCCAGTCGCGGGTGAAACGATCATAATCGGCGAAGCTGCTGAACTTGTCCCAGCTGTCCGTCACGGCATCGACATGGCTGCCGTCCGGCCGGGTCAGGTCGCCGCCCAGCTGCAGGTTGTAGGGCGGATCGGCGAAGATGAGATCGACGGACTCCTCGGGAAGGCGCGACATTTCCGCGATGCTGTCACCCAGGATGATGCGGTCGAGATTCACCTGATGCCCCTTTTGATCCTTGAACGCGCCAAGGTTGAATCATCAGAGAATCTCACGTCAAGTCATGGATTTATGGCGGAGTCCTGAGAAAGAGACTCGCAACCGACTCAGGCCACTACGGATTGAGTCCCGTTAACGTGTTCAACCACCAGATGCTGGGGCTGTTGCCGAAAAGACTCAATTTTCGCTTTTTGCGTTTTTCACCGGCGCGAAGCTCATTCTGTGGTGCGCAGTCACGCCAAGCGCCCGGATCCCGGCCAGATGCTGCGCCGTTCCATAGCCCATGTTCCGCTCCCAGCCGTAGCCCGGATGCGCCGCCGCCAGCTCCCGCATCATGCCGTCGCGCAGCTCCTTGGCGATGATGGAGGCCGCCGAAATCGCCGGTTCGCTGGCGTCCCCGCCGATGACCGCGCGCGACGGCCAGCCCCAGTCCGGGCAGCGGTTGCCATCCACCAGCACCAGTCCGGGCGACACGCCCGATTCGGCGACAAGCGCCTCCACCGCGCGCCGCATCGCCAGCATGCTCGCCCACAGGATGTTCAGCCGGTCGATCTCCTCGACGCTCGCCAGCCCCACCCCCACATGGCACGTCGAGCGAATCTCGGCGGCCAGAAGCCCGCGCTTCTTCGCCGATAACGCCTTGCTGTCGGCGACACCGGCGACACCGCCGTCGCACAGGATCACGGCGGCTGCCACCACCGGCCCCGCCAGCGGCCCGCGCCCGGCCTCGTCGACACCGGCGATCAGGATTTGAGCCGCCAGTCCGGAAAGCGGCGGTTGGTGCCGCCATCGAACAGGATCAGCCGGTTGCCGGCCGGATCGGTCAGTTCCGCCTCCCGCCAGCCCCAGCTTTGCGCCACCACGGGCACGCCCAGCGCGGCCGCCCGAGCATCCAGATCGGCTGCCTCGAAATAGATGGTCGCGCCGGGCTCATCGGCCCGATGGATCGAAAGCGTCGCCCCGCCCTCGGCTTCGAAGCGGGCATAGCGCGGCGGTGCATCCACGATCTGGCGCAGGCCCAGCGCCCGGTAGAAATCCACCGAGGCCTGATAATCGCTGGCTGCAATGGTGATCTGGTTCAGCCGCCCGGAAGTCCCGCCCTGCTCCAGCCCCACATCCAGCCGCACTGCCTGATGCCCCATCGGGCCATGCCCCTGCCCCAGCCCCGGCGCCTCATGCAGCGCAGTGATCACATATCGCCGCGCCCGCTCCACGGCGTCGGCCAGCGGCAGCCCGGCGGCCAGTCCGCAGGCGATGGCGCTGGCCAGCGTGCAGCCGGTGCCATGGGTGTGGCGCGTCTCGATCCGCGCCCCTTCAAAGCGCTGCTGCCCGTCGCGCGTGACCAGCCAGTCCGCCACGACATCGCCTTCCAGATGCCCGCCCTTCGCCAGCACGGAAACCGGCCCGTCGCCAGCCAGTTCCTGCGCCGCCAGCAGCATGTCGGCCTCGTCGGCGATCTCGGTGCCGGTCAGCACCGTCAGCTCGGGGACATTGGGCGTGATCACCGTGGCGCGCGGCAGCAACCGCGCCAGCAGCGCTCCCACCGCCTCCTCGGCCAACAATGCGGAACCGCCCTTCGCCACCATCACCGGGTCCAGCACGATGGGCGCCGTCAAGCCCTGCAACGCATCCGCGACCGCCTCGATGGTGGCCACGTCGCCCAGCATGCCGATCTTGATGGCGTCGGCGCCGATATCGTCCAGCACGGCGCGGATCTGTGCGCTTACGATCTCCGGCAGCACGGCATGCACGGCGGAAACCCCCAGCGTGTTCTGCACCGTGATCGCGGTGATCGCGGTGGCGGCATAGCCGCCCAGCATCGTCACCGTCTTGATATCGGCCTGGATTCCGGCCCCGCCGCCGGAGTCCGAACCCGCTATTATAAGGACGCGCGGCACGCGCCCGGAATTCGCGTGCGTCAAAGACTGCATCATGCGGCCTTGGCCACGGCCTCGCACACGGCATCCACGGTTTCCGCCACCAGCGCCTCGTCCTGCCCTTCGGCCATCACCCGGATCAGCGGCTCGGTGCCGGATTTGCGCACCAGCAGGCGCCCGCGCCCTTCCAGCGCCTTTTCCGCCGCCGCGATGGCTGCCTTCACCGAATCCGTCTCCAGCACCTTCGGTTCCTGCCGCACATTCTTCAGCAGCTGCGGCCAGGGCGTGAAGCAGGTGAGCACCTCGCTCGCCCGCCGCCCATCCGCCACCAGCACGGAGAGCAGCTGCAACCCGGCCAGCAGCCCATCGCCGGTGGTCGCATGGTCGGCAAGGATGATATGGCCGGATTGCTCCCCGCCCAGATTACAACCCTTCTCCCGCATCGCCTCCAGCACATGGCGGTCGCCGACGGCGGTGCGGATCATGCCGATCCCCAGCCCGCCCAGGAACTTCTCCAGCCCGATGTTGGACATCACAGTGGTTACCAGCGCGCCGCCCTGCAGCTTGCCAGCCTGGTGCAGGTTCCGCGCGATCACGCCCATGATCTGGTCGCCGTCCACGATGCGGCCGGTTTCATCCACCACGATCAGCCGGTCGGCATCCCCATCCAGCGCCAGCCCGATGTGCGCGCCGGTTTCCACGACCTTGGCCGCCAGCATCTGGGGGTGGGTGGAGCCCACGCCCGCATTGATGTTGAGCCCGTTGGGATCGACCCCGATGGAGATCAGCTCCGCCCCCAGTTCCCACAGCGCTTCGGGCGCCACGCGATAGGCCGCGCCATGGGCGCAATCCACCACCACCTTCAGCCCGTCCAGCCGCACCCCGTCCGGCACGGAGGATTTCACAGCGTGGATATAGCGCCCGCGCGCGTCGTCGATGCGCCGGGCCCGGCCGATGCGGTCGCCATCCACCCGCGCCACGCCGCTGTCGATCAGCGCCTCGATGCGCAGCTCCTGCTCGTCCGTCAGCTTGTAGGCGTCAGGGCCGAACAGCTTGATTCCATTGTCCTCGAACGGATTGTGGCTGGCGGACAGCATCACGCCCAGATCCGCCCGCATTTCCCGCGTCAGCATGGCGACCGCAGGCGTCGGCATCGGCCCCACCTGCACCACATCCATCCCCACGCTGGTAAAGCCCGCCGTCAGCGCCTGCTCCAGCATATAGCCCGACAGCCGCGTGTCCTTGCCGATCAGCACCCGGTGCTTGGTGGGTCCGTCCAGAAACAGCGTTCCGGCCGCCTGCCCTACTTTCATCGCCAGTTCCGGGGTCATCTTCGGGCCGTTGGCAGCCCCCCGGATGCCATCCGTCCCGAAATAGCGCTTTGCCATCGGTGTCCTCGCTTCCTACTTGGGGGGCATTAGGCGCGCTTTTCAGCGGGAGGCAAGCATGGAACGACGGAAGCTCGGATCGCTCGAAGTCTCGGCCATCGGGCTGGGCTGCATGGGCATGGCCGGCGTGAACGGCATGGCGGCGATGTATGGCGTGGTGGACCGGGCAGAGGCCATCGCCACCCTGCACCGGGCGCTGGAAATCGGCATGGATTTCCTGGACACCGCCGAAGTCTACGGCCCCTATATCAACGAGGAACTGTTGGGCGAGGCGCTGGCCGACCGGCGTGACAAGGCGATCATCGCCACCAAGTTCGGCTTCCACATCGCGGACGGCAAGACGCAAGGCGTAAACAGCCGCCCGGATCATATCCGCGCCGTCTGCGAAGCCAGCCTGAAGCGGCTGCGTACAGACCATATCGACCTGTTCTACCAGCACCGGGTCGATCCGAACGTGCCGATCGAGGATGTCGTCGGCACGCTCGCCGACCTGAAGCGGGAGGGCAAGATCCGCGCCATCGGCCTCTCCGAAGCAGGGCCGGCCACCATCCGCCGGGCGCATGCCACCCACCCCATCGACGCGCTGCAGTCCGAATGGTCGCTGTGGGAACGCACGGCGGAGCCCGACATCATCCCGCTGGTGCGCGAACTGGGAATCGGCTTCGTGCCCTATTCGCCGCTGGGCCGGGGTTTTCTGGCGGGCACGGCCCAGCGTGCCGAGGACCTGCCCGACAGCGACTATCGCAAGCACGACCCGCGTTATCAGGGCACGAACTTCGACGCGAACATGAAGGCGGTGGAGGTGGTGAAGGCTATCGCCGCCCGCCATCAGGCGACGGCGGCACAGGTCGCCATCGGCTGGCTGCTGGCGCAGGGGCCCGATGTGGTGCCGATTCCGGGCTGCAAGCGCCGCGTCACGCTGGAGGACACCGCAGGCGCCGCTGCCCTGCACCTGACGGCGGCCGATCTCGCCGAACTGGATGCCGCCGCACCGGTCGGCGGCACAGCCGGAGAACGCTATGGCAATCCCGCCATGTTGAAAATGGTTCGCATCTAGCAGCCCGGATCGGCCATTTTGCAATTTTATTGCGCATGTTTTGCGCAATGCGCAACTATTTGCCGTTGACGTGCCCCGCAACCGGGGCCTAACCCCCCTGCCGACACAAATGAAGCGACCACCCGGAGTCTGAAATGCCGTTCGACAAGTCCAAACTGCCCAGCCGTCATGTCTCGGTCGGGCCGTCCAAGGCCCCGCACCGCAGCTATTATTATGCGATGGGCCTTACCGAGGAAGACATCGCCAAGCCGTTCGTCGCCATCGCGTCGGCCGGCAACGACAGCGCGCCCTGCAACACCACGCTGGACCTTCAGGCGGATATCTGCCGCGAGGGCGTGGAGGAAGGCGGCGGCATGCCGCGCCGCTTCAACACCATCACCGTCACCGACGGCATCGCCATGGGCCATCAGGGCATGAAGGCGAGCCTGATCAGCCGCGAGGTGATCGCGGATTCGGTGGAACTCTCCGTGCGTGGCCACTGCTATGACGCGCTCGTCGGCTTCGCGGGCTGCGACAAGTCCCTGCCGGGCATGATGATGGCGATGCTCCGCCTGAACGTGCCTTCGGTGTTCGTCTATGGCGGCTCCATCCTCCCCGGCCGCTTCCACGACAAGGACGTGACCGTGGTGGACGTGTTCGAGGCCGTCGGCCAGCACGCCGCCGGGCAATGCCCGCTGCAGGAACTGATCGCGCTGGAAAAGGTCGCCTGCCCCGGCCATGGCGCCTGCGGTGGCCAGTTCACCGCCAACACCATGGCCTGCGTGGCGGAAGCCATCGGCCTGTCGCTGCCCAACAGCAACATGGCGCCGGCGCCTTACGAAAGCCGGGAAGATGTCGCCCGCGCCGCCGGTCGCGCGGTGATGCACATGCTGGAAAAGAACATCCGCCCGCGCGACATCTGCACGAAGAAGGCGTTCGAAAATGCCGCGCGCGTGGTCGCCGCCACCGGCGGCTCCACCAACGCCGCGCTGCACCTGCCCGCCATGGCGAACGAGGCCGGAATCGAATTCAGCCTGTTCGACGTGGCCGAGATCTTCCGCACCACACCCTATATCGCGGATCTGAAGCCGGGCGGCCGCTATGTCGCGAAGGATATGCACGCCGCCGGCGGCATTTACATGGCGATGAAGACGCTGCTGGAAGGCGGCTATCTCCATGGCGACTGTATGACGGTGACGGGCAAGACGCTCGCCGAGAATATCGCCGAGATCGAGTGGAACGCCGATCAGGACGTGATCCGCCCCATCAGCAACCCCATCACCCCCACCGGCGGCGTGATCGGCCTGCGCGGCAGCCTCGCCCCGGACGGCGCCATCGTGAAGGTGGCCGGCCTGAAGACGCTGGTGTTCGAAGGCCCCGCGCGCGTGTTCGACTGCGAGGAGGATTGCTTCGCAGCCGTTGAACGCCGCGAATATGAAAAGGGCGAAGTGCTGGTCATCCGCTATGAAGGGCCCAAGGGCGGCCCCGGCATGCGCGAGATGCTCTCCACCACTGCAGCCCTCTACGGGCAGGGCATGGGCGAGCATGTCGCGCTCATCACCGACGGCCGCTTCTCCGGTGGCACGCGCGGCTTCTGCATCGGCCATGTCGGCCCGGAAGCGGCCGAGGGCGGGCCCATCGCGCTGATCGAGAATGGCGACCTGATCCGCATCGATGCCACCACCGGCAGCATCGACCTGCTGGTGGACGAAGCCATCCTCGCCACCCGGCGTGCGAACTGGCAGCCGCGCACCAATGATTACCAGTCAGGCGCGCTCTGGCGCTACAGCCGCAACGTCGGCCCGGCTTCGCAGGGCGCCGTCACCCACCCCGGCGCCAAGTCAGAACGCTTCGTCTTCGCGGACATCTGAATCGCGGACAAAATGTCGGCTGGCTTTACATATATGGCCCACTTTACCGGGTTGATGCGGAGGAATCCCTAGGGGCCGCTCAGCCGCGTCAACCCGGAATGAATCTTGCAGTTAACTCCTCATTAACCGCGCAGAATGCGCAAACATGGGGAGGAGCATATGCTTCGCACACTTACCGGCATGGCCGTTGCGGCCGCCTGTTTTTCTGCCGCACCGGCGGCGGCCAGCATTATCTGGACTGACTGGACAAACATCGACTCGTCGACAGCCACTGGCAACATCGACGGCATTACCGTTACGCTAGGTGGGCCGTTCGACAATTGGCAGATCAGCGGCGGCACCGATTACTGGCGTCAGGGCGGCGTCACGCCATGGCCCGCTTACGATGGTGTAACCAACCTGCCGGCCAACAATGACTTCATCGCGCCGTCAGGTTCTCAGGCGACACATGTCATCAGTTTCTCGTCGCCAGTGACGGACCCCTATTTCGCAATCATCAGCCTGGGGCAGTATGGCATCCAGACCAACTGGACCTTCGACGCCCCCTTCACCTTGATCGACCAGGGGCAGGGCTTCTGGGGCAACGGTGCTTTCACCATCGTGGGCAACAGCATTACGGCTGGTGAGGCCCATGGCATAATCCGCTTCCAGGGCACCTACAGCCAGATCACACTTGTCACCAACAACACCGAGAACTGGAGCGGCCTCACCATCGGCATCGAAGCCGTTCCAGAGCCAGCGGCATGGGCAATGCTGATCATGGGCTTCGGCCTGGTCGGCATCGCCGCACGCAGGCGGGATCGCAGCCTGGCCGCTTGAGAGCAGCTCAGCCCGACGCCGGCGGGCGTCGGGCTGTCAGCCGCCGCGCGCCAGTTCGGCCGCGCGCAGGATGGCCGTTTCCACGCGCGGATAGGTGCCGCATCGGCAGATATTGCTGATCGCGGCGCGGATGTCGGCGCGGGTGGGGTTCGGGTTCGTCTTCAGCAGCGCGGCCGCCGCCATGATCATGCCGGATTGGCAGAAGCCGCACTGCGGTACCTGCTTTTCCAGCCAGGCGACCTGCACCGGATGATCCCGCTCGTCGGAAAGACCCTCGATCGTGGTGACATAGGTGCCCTCGATGCTGCCGATCGAGATCTGGCAACTGCGCTGCGCCACACCATCCACATGCACGGTACAGGCACCGCACAGCCCCGCGCCGCAGCCGAATTTGGTGCCCGTCAGGTTGGAGGCTTCGCGCAACGCCCACAGCAGCGGCGTGTCGGCTGCCAGCTCATATTGGGTGGGGTTACCGTTCACGGTGAAGCGCGTCATTCCGCCGGAAATAGCGCGGGCGCGGCCATAAGGAAAGCACAGCCGGGTCAAATCCGCTTGCCAGACCAAGCGGATTTAACAGTCGTCCGGCCCCGCATGCTGCAACTTCTTGTCGCGCCCCCTCCCCTCCGGTATGGCCCGAAGCTGACAGAAGAATCCCTGAACCAGAGGATGAGGGAATGACAAAGGGGTGGCCCTCGGGCCTGAAGGGAGCCGCCATCGCGGCGGCGCTGATGATTTCCGCAACTGCGCAGGCGCAGGAGTCTGCGCCTGCCGCTGTGGCAGCGGCTGCAACAGAGCATGCCGTCGCCCAGTCGGATGCGCTGGCAGGCTATACCCGCACGGCACCCACGCCGGGCATCGGCCAGCCGGTGCCGGCCGGTATCGCGTTGCAGGAACAGTTCACGCCCATCGGGCAGGAAGCGAAATTCATGGTGGAATGGGTGCTGAACCCCATCATTGCCGTGATCTCGCTGTTCGTGCTGGGCCTTCTGGCCTGGGTTATCGTGCGTTATCGTGCGTCTGCGGTGGAAACGCCCAGCACCACCACCCACAATTTCACCATCGAAGTGGTGTGGACGCTGCTGCCGGCCATCATCCTGCTCGGCATCGCCTTCCCCAGCTTCCGGCTGCTCGCCAATCAGTACAGCCCGCCCAAGGCGGACATCACCGTGAAGGTGACGGGCTACCAATGGTACTGGGGCTATGAATATCCCGATTACGGCGGAATCAGCTTCGATTCCGTGCCGCTTTCCAAGGAAGAGGCCGCCAAGGCCAATGAACCTTACCTGCTGGACGTGGACAACCGCCTGGTCGTCCCCGCCGGCAAGACGGTGAAGGTGCTGGTGACGGCGGCCGACGTGCTGCACAGCTTCGCGCTGCCCAGCTTCTGGGTGAAGATGGATGCCGTGCCCGGCCGCATCAACGAAACCTGGTTCAAGGTGGAGAAGCCCGGTGTCTATTACGGGCAATGTTCCGAACTGTGCGGCACCAAGCACGGCTTCATGCCGATCGCGATCGAAGTGCTGTCGGAAGAGGATTTCAAGCGCTGGGTGCGCATGAAGCAGGCGGCTGACGGCATCGAGCCGACCGGCCCCGGAATCGCGGTGGAACAGGTCGCGCTGACCCCGTCGCAGGTCGCCGGTGCCGTTCGCGCGGCTGTCGCCCCCGCCGCCGCTCCCCAGATCACCACTGAAGCTCCGGCAGCAGCGCCCGCTGCGCCCGCCGCCTGAGAAGGACCATATCGATGGCCACCCACGCAGACAGCCTCCACCTCCAGGCCCATGGCGATCACCCCCATGCGCATGAGGATCATGACCATAAGCCGGGCTTCTTCGCCCGCTGGTTCCTCTCCACCAACCACAAGGACATCGGCACGCTCTACCTGATCTTCGCGATCTTCGCGGGGATCATCGGCGGCGCGCTGTCCGGCTTCATGCGGTGGGAACTGGCGAACCCGGGCATGCAGGTGCTGCCCTGGTTTACCGACGGCAACATCGATGCCGCCTACCATCTGTGGAACGTGTTCATCACCGGCCACGGCCTCATCATGGTGTTCTTCATGGTGATGCCGGCGATGATCGGCGGCTTCGGCAACTGGTTCGTCCCCATCATGATCGGCGCGCCCGACATGGCCTTCCCGCGGATGAACAACGTCTCCTACTGGCTCACCAGTTCGGCCTTCGTGCTGCTGCTGATCTCCATGTTCGTGCCCGGCCCGGCCGGTTTCGACGGCGCGGGCACCGGCTGGACTGTCTATCCCCCGCTCTCCACCTCGGGCCACCCCGGGCCGGCGGTCGATCTCGCGATCTTCTCGCTGCACCTCGCGGGCGCGGGCTCGATCCTTGGGGCGATCAACTTCATCACCACCATCTTCAACATGCGCGCGCCGGGGATGACGCTGCACAAGATGCCGCTGTTCGTCTGGTCGGTGCTGGTCACCGCCTTCCTGCTGCTGCTGTCGCTGCCCGTGCTGGCCGGCGCCATCACCATGCTGCTGACGGACCGCAACTTCGGCACCACCTTCTTCGCGCCCGACGGCGGCGGGGATCCGATCCTCTACCAGCATCTGTTCTGGTTCTTCGGGCACCCCGAAGTCTACATCATGATCCTGCCCGCCTTCGGCATCGTCAGCCAGGTGCTTTCCACCTTCAGCCGCAAGCCGGTGTTCGGCTATCTGGGCATGGCCTATGCCATGGTCGCCATCGGCTTCGTGGGCTTCGTGGTGTGGGCGCACCACATGTTCACCGTCGGCCTTTCCGTGAACACCAAGATGTATTTCACGGCCGCCACGATGATCATCGCGGTGCCCACCGGCATCAAGATCTTCTCGTGGATCGCCACCATGTGGGGCGGAAAGATCAGCTTCCAGACGCCTATGCTGTGGGCGATCGGCTTCATCTTCATGTTCACCGTCGGCGGGGTGACGGGCGTCGTCCTCTCCAACGGCGGCGTCGACACCTACATGCACGACACCTACTATGTCGTCGCCCACTTCCACTATGTGCTGTCGCTGGGCGCGGTGTTCGGCCTGTTCGCGGGCTTCTACTACTGGTTCGGCAAGATGTCGGGCCGGGAGTACAACGAACTGCTGGGCAAGCTGCACTTCTGGATCTTCTTCATCGGCGTGAACGTGCTGTTCTTCCCGATGCACTTCCTGGGTCAGGACGGCATGCCGCGCCGGATCCCGGATTATCCGGAAGCCTTCCATTACTATAACCACATCGCCTCCATCGGCTATGCGATCATGCTGGTCGGCATGGTGATCTTCTTCATCAATGTCATCTGGTCGCTGCTGGCCGGGAAGAAGGCCGCCGCGAACCCCTGGGGCGAAGGTGCAACGACGCTGGAGTGGACCCTGTCCTCCCCGCCGCCGTTCCACCAGTTCGAAACCCTGCCCGACCTGCGCGGCGTGAAAACCGCGCACTGAGGCAAACGATGGCAGGCAACAGCATCCACCCGACAGATGAAAGGGCACCGCAAGGTGCCCTTTCCGGGGCCGAATGGCGCGACTACTGGTCGCTCCTGAAGCCGCGCGTGATGACGCTGGTGGTGTTCACCGGCGCCTGCGGCCTGTTCGCGGCGCCCGGCCACCTGCCGCCCTTCCTCGCCTTCGTCGCCATCCTGTGTATCGCGGTGGGCGCGGGCGCGGCGGCCGCCTTCAACCAATGGTGGGAAGCCGACATCGACGCGGTGATGAAGCGCACGCAGGCGCGCCCGCTTCCCGCCGGCCGCCTGCACGGGGATGACGCGCTGGCCTTCGCGGTGATCCTGTCGGGCGCCTCCGTGATGACGCTGGGCTTCGCCACCAACTGGGTGGCGGCCGGCTGGCTCGCCTTTTCCATCTTCTTCTATGCAGTCGTCTACACCATCTGGCTGAAGCCCCGCACGCCGCAGAACATCGTGATCGGCGGTGCGGCCGGTGCCTTCCCGCCCATCATCGGCTGGGCAGCGGTGACGGGCGACGTCACCGCGCTGCCGCTGCTGCTGTTCGCGATCATCTTCGCCTGGACGCCGCCGCACTTCTGGGCGCTCGCGCTGTTCGTACGCATCGATTACGCCAACGCCGGCATTCCGATGCTGCCGGTCACCCACGGCGTGCGGGAAACCCGGCGGCAGATCCTGATCTACAGCCTGCTGCTGGCGGCCGTCGCCGTCGCGCCCTGGGCGCTGGGGCTGCTGGGCGCGGTCTATGGCGTCAGCGCCGCGCTGCTCAGCCTGATCTTCGTGGCACTGGCCGCGCGCGTGGCCGCCAGCCGCACGGAAAACCCGGCCGAGATGCAGGCGGAAAAAGCGCTGTTCCGCTATTCGCTGCTCTATCTCGCCGCCATCTTCGCGGCGCTCGTCGTGGATCGGTCCTTCGCATGAGCTGGACCCCGCAGGAAGAGCAGGAATTCCTCGCCCGGCGCCGCCGCCGCAACATCATGATCGGGCTGGTGCTTGGCGCCTTCGCCCTGCTCTTCTACGGCATCACCGTGTCGCGGATGGTGCAATGACGACCGCTGTCGATCCGCGCCATCGCCGCACCGCGCTGATCGCGGGCGCCGTCGCGCTGTCGATGGTGGGCCTCGCCTATGCATCGGTGCCGCTCTACCGCATCTTCTGCCAGGTCACCGGCTTCGGCGGCACCACGCAGAAGGCGTTGGCGGCACCGTCCGCCGAGAGCCTGAAGGGGCTGCACGGCCGCACCATGAAGGTCCGCTTCGACGGCAATGTGCGCGGCGGCCTGCCCTGGCAGTTCGCGCCCGCGCAAGGGCCGGTCGACGTGAAGATCGGCGAGCAGAACATGATCTTCTACAAGGCCGCCTCGCAATCGGCCGCCAGCACCACGGGCAGCGCCACCTTCAACGTCACGCCCGAAGCCGCCGGCCGCTATTTCAGCAAGATCCAGTGCTTCTGCTTCAACGAACAGACACTGCAGCCCGGCCAGCAGGTGGAGATGCCGGTGGTGTTCTTCGTTGACCCCGCAATCCTCGACGATCCGGACGCGAAGGACATCGACGAGATCACCCTGTCCTACAGTTTCTATCCCGTGACGCAGCCGACAAAGGCTCCCGGCGTGTATGCCACGGGCTCCTCTGAAATCGCGCAGCAGGCCCGGTAGCAATCTTGTCCGCGCCCGGGCAGCCGGGTTAGGACCAACAAAAGTGAAAGTTCAGGTGAGAGACATGGCTTCGGCGAAGAACCACGATTTCCATATCCTGCCGCCCAGCCCCTGGCCCCTGCTGGGCGCCATATCGGCGATGGTCATGCTGGGCGGTTCGGTCTTCTGGTGGCACGATGCCGCCTGGGGCGTGTGGGTCGCGGCGCTGGGCCTGCTCGGCGTGCTCGCCACCTTCTTCTTCTGGTTCTCCGACATCCGCGACGAAGCGAACGCGGGCGATCATACGCCGGTGGTGCAGCTGCACCACCGCTACGGGATGATCCTGTTCATCGCGTCCGAAGTGATGTTCTTCGTCGCCTGGTTCTGGGCCTTCTTTGCCGCCGCCCTATTCCCCTCGCATGCGGAAGCCGTCGGCGGGGTGTGGCCGCCCCATGGCATCGAGGTGCTGGACCCGTTCGTCTATCCGCTGCTGAACACGCTGATCCTGCTGCTGTCGGGCACCACCATCACCTGGGCGCACCATGCGCTGATCCATGGCGACCGCCAGGGCTTCAAGCAGGGCCTGTGGCTCACCATCATCCTGGGCGTGCTGTTCTCCTGCCTGCAGGCCTATGAATACAGCCACGCGACCTTCGCGTTCGCGGGCAATATCTACGGCTCCACCTTCTACATGGCGACCGGCTTCCACGGCTTCCACGTGATCGTGGGCACCATCTTCCTCGCCGTCTGCCTGTGGCGCGCCTATCTGGGCGATTTCACGCCGAAGCAGCATTTCGGCTTCGAGGCGGCCGCCTGGTACTGGCACTTCGTGGACGTGGTGTGGCTGTTCCTGTTCCTCACGATCTACATCTGGGGCTCGAACTTCGGGGCCGCCGTTGGCGCCCACTGATCCCCGGCCTCACCTGAACGAGAAGGCCCCGGCGGGACACCGCCGGGGCTTTCCTGTTCTGCCGACGATGATGGTGGCGCTGGCGCTGCCGATCCTGATCGGCCTGGGGCTGTGGCAGGTGAGCCGCCTGCACTGGAAACAGCAGGTCATCGCCGAGATGCAGGCGGCCGCCACGCTGCCGATGCTGCACGTCACCGGCCCGATTCCACCCGGCTCCGCCTTCCGCACTGCCGACATGCTGCTGGATTGCCCGGCGCAGGTGCCGCTCTCCGAAGCCGCGCGCAACCTGAAGGGCGAAAGCGGCTGGTCCCATATCCTCGCCTGCACCGCGCCGGGGGGCGAAAGCGCGCAACTGATGCTGGGCTGGTCCGGCGCGGGGGAACCGCCCGCTTCTGAAACCGTCCCCGCCGGGCAGCGACAGGTGCAGGGCGTGCTGGTGCCCGGCGCCCATGTGAAATGGCGTCTCTATCCACCAACCGCGCCCGCGCCCCTGCTGCCGGTGCAACCGCCCACGCCGGAAACGATGCCCAACAACCACAGGCTCTATGCCATCCAGTGGTTCGCGTTCGCGGGCATCCTGCTGGTGATCTATGGCCTCTGGGTCCGGCGCTGGGTTGCACAAAGGCCGCCCGCGGCTTAACCGCCGACGGTCATGCAGTATCTCAGCACCCGCGGCTCCGCCCCCGTCCTCGATTTCCGTGGCGCCACGCTCGCCGGCCTCGCGACCGACGGCGGCCTCTATCTGCCGGCCGAATGGCCGCAGCTGTCGCCCGAACTGCTCGGATCGCTGGCCACGGCCAGTTACGCGGAAACCGCCTTCACGGTGATGAAGCCCTATGTGCAGGGCTCGCTGACCGACGCCGAACTGAAATCGCTCATCCAGCAAGCCTATGGCGATTTCGGCCACGCCGCCGTCACCCCGCTGGTTCAGCTGGATCACCGCAACTGGCTGCTGGAGCTGTTCCATGGCCCCACGCTCGCCTTCAAGGATGTGGCGCTGCAGTTCCTGGGCGGGCTGTTCGGCCATTTCCTGGGCGCGAATGACCGGCTGACGATCGTGGGCGCCACCAGCGGAGACACCGGCTCCGCCGCGATCGAGGCGGTCGCGGGCCGCCCCGGCATCACCATCTTCATGCTCCACCCCTCGGGGCGCGTCTCAGACGTGCAGCGCCGGCAGATGACGACGGTGAACGCCCCCAACGTCTTCAACATCGCGGTCGACGGCAGCTTCGACGATTGCCAGCGGCTGGTGAAGACGCTGTTCAACGACCAGGCCTTCCGCGCCGAGTTCCAGCTGTCGGCGGTGAACAGCATCAACTGGGCCCGGCTGCTCGCACAGATTGTCTATTATGTGCATGCGGGCGTGCGCCTCGGCGCACCGCAGCGCGCCGCCAGCTGGTCGGTGCCGACCGGCAACTTCGGCGACGTGTTCGCGGGCTATTGCGCCCACCGCATGGGCCTGCCGGTGAACCGGCTGCTTGTCGCCACCAACGTCAACGACATCCTCGCCCGCGCCCTGTCGGCGGGGGATTATTCGGTCGGCAAGGTCACCCCCACCGCGACACCCTCGATGGACATCCAGGTCAGCTCCAACTTTGAACGCCTGCTGTTCGATCTCCACGGCCGCGACGGCGCCGCGCTGGCGGCCGCCATGCAGGGGTTCGAACAGACCGGCACGCTGAAGCTCAGCGATGCCCAGCGCGCCGAAGCCTCGAAGATATTCCTCGCCTCCCGCGTGACGGAAGCAGGCATGATGCAGGCGCTGGCCTGGGCCAACAGCGAATGTGGTCAGCTCATCGATCCGCACACCGGCGTCGGCCTCGCGGCGGCCCGCGCCCGCGCGGACGATTGCGAAGGCCCGCTGGTCACGCTCGCCACCGCGCACCCGGCGAAATTCCCGGATGCGGTGGAACGCGCCACCGGAATCCGCCCCGGCCTGCCCCGCCGCGTCGCACATCTGTTCGACCGCGAGGAACGTTATGAGCATCTGCCCGCTGACGAAGCGGCCCTGAAGGCCCATATCCGCAGCCGCCTATGAACGCTCAGACCACGATCCTCGAAAACGGCCTCACCGTCGCCACGCTCCACATGCCGGGGCTGGAAACGGCGGCGGTCGCGCTGAACGCCGATGTGGGCGCCCGCAACGAGACTGCGTCCGAAAACGGCCTCGCCCATCTGTTCGAGCATATGGTGTTCAAGGGCACCGCCAGCCGCCCGGCGCGCACCATCGCCGAGCAGATCGAGGATGTGGGCGGCGCACTGAACGCCTGGACCTCGCGCGACACCACCTGTTTCCACGCCCGGGTGCTGGCCGCCGACGTGCCGCTGGCGGTGGAGCTGGTCTCCGACCTCGTCACCAACCCGCTGTTCGCGGATGCCGATCTGGCGCTGGAACGCGAAGTGGTGCTGTCCGAAATCGGCGAGGCGCTGGATACGCCCGACGATCTGGTGTTCGATCATCTGCAGGCCACCGCCTTCACCGGGCAGGCGCTGGGCCGCCCCATCCTTGGCACGGCGGACAGCCTCGCAGAGCTCGACACCGCCACGCTCCGCCACTGGCAGCAGGCGCATTATCGCGGAAACGGCATGGTGCTGGCGGCCGCCGGCAAGGTCGATCATGCGCAACTGGTCGATCTCGCCAACCGCTATCTCGGCGCCATCCCGGCGGGCCGCCCCGGTCCCATCGAGCCCGCCCGCTGGACCGGCGGCAGCCGCACCGACAGCCAGCGCAACGAACAGCTGCATCTGGCGCTGGGCTTCCAGGGCTTCGCACCCACCGATCCGCGCACCCACGCCGCGCGGTTGTTCGCCATGGCACTGGGCGGCGGCATGTCCTCCCGCCTGTTCCAGGAACTGCGCGAGGAACGCGGTCTCGCCTATTCGGTCAGCGCCTCGCACGGCATCCATGCCGACACCGGCCTGCTCAGCCTCTACACCGCCTCGCGCCCCGCGGACGCCGCCAAGGCCCGCGATCTCGCGCTGGAAATCGCCCACGCAACCGCCCGCGATCTCTCCCCCGCCGAACTGGAACGTGCCCGCGCCCAGCACAAGGCGGGGCTGCTGATGGGGCTGGAAGGCCCCGGCGGCATGGCGGACTGGCTGGGCGGCAGCATCCTCACCTGGGGCCGGGTGCTGAGCGCGTCCGAACTGATCGCCCAGCTGGATGCCGTGTCGCTGGACGATGTCCGCGCGGCGGGCGCGGCCATGCTCGCGAGCCCCGTCGCCCTCGCCGCCGTGGGGCCGAAGGCCGACAAGCTGGCCGCCTGATGGCCTCTCTCGAAATCCTTGCCGCAGACCCGACGCCCGACTTCGCGCTGATCGATTCTGGCCATGGCCGCAAGCTGGAGCGCTGCGGCCCGTTCCGCTTCATCCGCCCCGAACCGCAGGCGATGTGGGCGCCCGCCCTTCCCGACTGGCAGGCGGACGGCGAATTCGTCGGCGGCTCGGACGAAGAGGGCGGCGGCCGCTGGCGCCTGTCAGACGCGGTGCCGCCGGCATGGCCCATCGAACAGGCGGGCGTGGAGCTGCACGCCCAATGCACCCCCTTCCGCCATCTCGGCTTCTTCCCGGACATGGCGCCCCACTGGGCGCGCCTATCCGCCCTGCCGGAAGGCTCTCAGGTGCTGAACCTGTTCGGCTACACCGGCGTCGCCAGCCTCGTCGCGGCAAAGGCCGGCGCGCAGGTCGTCCATGTCGATGCCTCCAAAAAGGCCATCGAGCAGGCCCGCGCCAACGCTGCGCTGTCGGGCCTTTCCGACAAGCCCATCCGCTGGATCACGGAAGACGCCCGCAAATTCGTCGCCCGCGAAGTGCGGCGCGGCCGCCGCTACGACGCGATCCTGCTCGATCCGCCGAAGTTCGGGCGCGGCCCGGACGGCGAAGTCTGGGATCTCACCACCGACCTTCCCGCCCTGCTGGCGGATTGCGTGAAACTGCTGGATGAAAACAGCCGCTTCCTCATCCTCACCACCTACGCCGTCCGCCTCTCGGCGCTTGCGCTGGAAGGCCTGCTCGCCCCCCTCGCCGCGCATCTTCCCGGCCAGGTCCAGCCCGGCGAAATGGCGATCCGCGAGGAAACCCGCGGCGCCCTCCTCCCCACTGCCATCTTCGCCCGCTGGAGCCGCTGAACCGGCGTCATTCCGCCTGGTCGGGCTCCTGAAGCTGCCAGCGGATGCTCGCCACATGGCCCTTGCAGGCCACCGCGCGCCCGTCGCGTTGCGGGGGCAGCGGCGTGTGCCGCTTCAGCAGCGCCCGGTTCGCGTCGTCGAACAGCAGCGATGGCTGGCCGACCATGGTGCGGACGGCGGACGTCGCCCCGCTTGCCGCACGATCGAACGTCGTCAGCATACCCCCCTCGACAGACTGCTTGCGCAGTCCAATCGGGAAATCCTCCTGCTCCACCACAAGGCCCTTCAGCGTCAGATCGTCGAGCAGCAGGCAACTGTCCGCAGGCAGCAGCGCTGCGGCCGCCATGCGCGCGCGCAACGCCGGATCGCGCGTCAATCCGGCCGCACGCGCGGCGGCTGCCCGGCGATCCGCTTCCGGCAGGGTGGTGTCGTCTGCGGCCAGCTTCAGCTGGCTGGCGGCGGCTTCGGGGGATTTGCAGCGCGCCAGCGCGACCGCAAGCGCCAGCCGGCTTTCAAACGCCAAGGTGCTTCCTGCACCTGCCAAGCGCTCTGCGAAGCCGCAACTGTCCGGCCGGTCACCCATCATGGTGACCGCCTGAGCCAGCATCTGCGTCTTCACATCCAGCGGCAGGGCGGAGTCCTGCAACCGCGCCAGCGCCTGTTCCGGCGATGTGGGCCGAGGCGCGGAGAGGAAGGTGCGCATCGCCTCGCTCTGGCGCGGGGTCCCATCCGCACCCAGTTCCGCAAAGGCCGACGCGGCCATCAGCGGGTCCGGCACGATATCATGCGGGGCACAGGCCAGCTGCACCAGTATCCGCAGCGGTGTGCCGCTGCGCAGATCCATCTGCGCCGAATTGCTGTTGCCGTCCAGCGCGCGGGCCGCCAGCCGCTCGGCCATGGGGCCGGGCCGCGAAGCCCACACCGGCGTCGCCCGGCTCAACTGGCCCAGGATGTCGAGCCCCACGTCCACCACCGCGCTGTCCCCCGGCAGAAGTTCCTCCTCGGGCGAGCAGCGCGGCAACGCCGGTTGCAGCAGCCCGCTGGCCAGCGCCTCGCCCGACCAGCCCGCGATCTGTTCGGCGAACGACCGGTCTCCGGCCAGCATGGCCGCCATCGACAATTCTGTCATCAGCTGCATGGCCGGAATTCGGCCAAGCCGCATCGCCGCCGGAATTTCGCCGGACAGCAGGGCCACTGCGTCGGGATATTTTCCGTCCATCAACAACAATCGCGCTTCCAGCATGCGCACGCCGGTGCCTTGCCGCAGAGCCGGCGGCACCGCTGCAAGCGCGGCCCGCGCGGCTGCGGGATCATGGGTCACCCCCAGACGCACGGCCGCCAGCAGCGCCTCTTCCCGATCCGGCTGGCTCGCCTTCGGATCAGCAGCGATTGCAGCCCACGCTTTGCGCGCCGCATCGAATTCACCAAGCCGCTCCGCCCGGATCGCGTCCCGGATCGGCCGCCGCGCCGCCGGCACGCCAGCCATGGGCATCTTCTGCCAGGTCAGGCGCGCGACCACCGGGTCCGGCGGGGCCAGTCCGCGCAGCGGCAGGTGCCCGGTTTCGCGCATCATCGCCTCGACCGCGCCGAGATCTGGCATGACAGGCGCCTCCGCCCCTGCCGACACCCCCAGCAACAGCAGACCGGCGGCGATGCCCGCTCTCAACATGTTTCTTCTACGCAACACATTCCCCCCAACATCGCACGGCTCACCGCAGTTCCGGCGTGGCAGGCTCGCACGGTCCCGCATTCCATGCCAGACACATTCTGCCTGCCATCAGATCGGAAAGCCCCCGAATGCGCGTGCGATCCTTGTTGCTGCCTCTTCTGCTTGTCTCGGCTCTGCCAGGCGCCCCCGCCGCAGCGCAGGTGAAGATGCTGGGCACCACGCCCGATGTGCACGATCCGCTGGCCCCACCACCCATGCCGGACCCGATCGCCGAATCCGAACCGCTGCGCCTGTCTCTGATGCAGTCCGCCACGCCGAAGCAGGGCGATGAAGCCTATCAGCCCGAAGTCGGGCAGGCCGGGAAAGACGTGATCTGGGTGCCCACGCCCGACAGCCTGGTGAAGGCCATGCTGACCGTCGCAGACGTGAAGCCGACGGATTATGTCGTCGATCTGGGTTCGGGCGACGGCAAGATCGCCATCGCCGCCGCGCGCGATTTCGGCGCCCGCTCGCTGGGGGTGGAATATAACCCCGAAATGGTGGCGCTGGCCCGCCGCAACGCCCAGCGCGCAGGCGTCGCCGGCAAGGCCAACTTCGTCCATGGCGACATCTTCGAAACCGATTTCTCCAACGCCACCGTCGTCACCATGTATCTGCTGCCCAGCCTGAACCTGAAGCTGCGCGACACGCTGCTGAAGATGAAGCCCGGCACCCGCATCGTCTCCCACGCCTTCACCATGGGCGAATGGGAACCGGAACGCACCGTCAGCACGGATGATGCCACCGGCTATTTCTGGATCGTGCCCGCGCAGGTCGCCGGCCGCTGGGCCTTCGAAGTCGGGCAGGACCGCTTCGCGGCAGAGCTGGGGCAGGAGTTCCAGAAGCTCAGCGTCGCGCGCGGCGGCCCCATCCGCGACGGCAGCGTGAAGGGCACCACCGTGCACCTCACCCGCGCCAACGGGCAGCAGCTTGTCGGCGAAGTCAGCGGCAACCAGATCGTCGGACGCGGCTGGGTCGCCACCCGGATCAAGTCCGCCGGCTGATCTTGGCGTCAGAACTCCAACCCCGGCGGCGCCTCTCCGCCACCGATGTTGCGTTGATGATCGTGGGCATCGTCATCGGTGCGGGAATCTTCCGCGTGCCCGCCGACGTGGCGGCCGCCGTCTCCGCAGACTGGCAGGCACTCGCACTCTGGACGCTGGGCGGCCTCGCTGCACTCTGCGGCGCCCTCACCTATGCCGAACTGGCCACCCGCCACCCGTCCATCGGCGGCGAGTTCCACTTCCTCCGCCTCGCCTGGGGGCCGCGCCTCGCCGCCCTGTTCGTCTGGGCCCGCATCGCCGTGATGCAGACGGGCGCAATCGCCACCGTCGCCTTCGTGGCGGGCGACTATGCCGCCGGGCTCTGGCCCTCCGGCCCGCATCCTGCACTGTGGGCCGCCGCCGCCATCGCCGCAGTCACGCTGGCCAACATGGCGAGCCTGGAGGCCGGGCGGCGCGGCCAGCAGCTGTTCGTCGCAGTCGAGGTGGGCGCGCTCGCCGCGGTGCTGGTCGCGGCGCTCTGGCTGATGGGCACGGGCGCCCCCGCCCCGCAGCCGCCCGCCGGCAGCACCCCCGCCGGCACCGGGCTCGGCCTCGCGCTCGTCTTCATCATGCTGGCCTATGGCGGCTGGAACGAGGCCGCCTATCTCTCCGCCGAAACCCGCGACAGCTCGCACGGCCTCGTCCGGGCGCTCGTCCTCGGCCTGGGTGGCGTGACTTTGCTCTATGTGCTGATCAACGCCGCCTTCCTCGCCACCCTGGGCCGCGAGACGCTGGCCGCCACCCCGGCCCCCGCCACCCTGCTGCTGGAAGCCGCCTTCGGCCCGCTCGCGGCCGCCGCCGTCGCCACCGCAGTCGTCATCGCCTCGCTCTCCACCATGAACGCCACCGTCATCACCGGAGCCCGCGCCATGTGCGCGGCCGGCCGGCAGGTGCCGCTGCTCGCCCCGCTCGGCACATGGGATCAGGCCCGCTCGGTGCCCCGCCCCGCCCTGCTGCTGCAAGGGCTCGTCGCGCTGGCCCTCACCGCTTATGGCGCCACCGCGCCCGACGGCTTCACCGCGATGGTTGCTTTCGGCGCCCCCGTCTTCTGGCTGTTCCTCGCCCTCACCGCCGCCGCGCTGTTCCGCCTGCGCCGCACCCACCCGGATGCGCCCGGCTTCCGCGTGCCGCTCTATCCTGTCATCCCGCTCATCTTCCTCGCCGTCTGCCTCGCCATGCTCTGGTCCTCGCTGGATTATGCGAAGTTCATGCTCACCAGCAGCGAGGCCGGCCGCCATGCGGGCGTGCTGGGCATCGCCCTGCTGGCGCTGGGAGTCCCGCTGGTGTGGCGCGCGCGTTGAGCGAATGAGGGGGCTCTGCCCCCTCAACCCCCGGCAGGGAACCGTGTTCCCTGCACCCACATGAGCAGGTCACCCGGTGAGGTTGCGCTGACGGCAAGATTTACTGCCTACGGCGCCAGCAAGCCCAAGCGCAGGCGAACAGCATTTTTGCAGACACGCCATCCGGTACTGCCGTTGTCCCCTTTCCCCGCTCAGGCTGAGCTTGTCGAAGCCCGCTGACGTGGAGGCGCAATGGCTGAGCTTGTGCTCATGTCGCACGGGGCTTCGACAAGCTCAGCCTGAGCGGGACGGAGGGCTGGCTAGTGGCACCAATGTCGAGGGTGCAGGGAAATCATTGAATGCCTGCCCCGGACTTGATCCGGGGGCCGGGGTGAACGGGCAGCGCCCCTTCCTCACCTCAATCAGACGACGGAATCGCCTTCAGCCGCGCCATCTCGCTCTTGAACCGCCCCAAATCGGCGCCGCCCAGTTGCGTGCTGCCGCTGAAGAACTTCACCGAGCGCGGGTCGACGGCGGTGCCGTTCTGCCAGACCTCATAATGCAGGTGCGGCCCGGTGGAGAGGCCGGTGGTGCCGACCTGGCCGATGGATTGCCCTTGCGAGATCTGCTGGCCGTTCTTCACGCCGATGCGGTGCATATGGGCGTAGCGGGTGCGGATACCCTTGCCATGGTCGATCACCACGACATTGCCATAGCCGCCGCCCCAGCCCGCGAACACCACCTTGCCCCCGGCCGACGCCAGGATGGGTGTGCCTGTGGGGGAGCCGAAATCGACGCCCTTGTGCATGCGGCTATAGCCCAGCACCGGGTGGAAGCGCATGCCGAAGCCGGAGGTCAGCCGCGCGCCCGCGATCGGGGTGCGCATCAGCCCTTTGCGGACGCCTTCGCCCGTCTGCCAATAGAAGTCGCCCTTGTCGCCCCAGCGCATCAGCGAGACGTTGGAACGCCCGTTCAGCAGCCCGGCATAGAGCAGCTTGCCCATTTCGGTCTCGCCGGTTTCGGCGCGGCGGTGCGACACGATGATCTCGAACTTGTCGCGGCGGTTCACGTCGCGCTGAACGTCCAGCGCATAGCCCAGCTGCCGCAGATATTCCTGCACCACCGAAGCCGGCAGGCCGGCCGCCCGGGCGGAACGCTCCAGCGACGCACCAACCGTGCCGGTCACGCGCAACGGGGTGTTGTCGATCTTGATGGCGACCGGCTTCACCACCAGTTGCCCGTCCGCGCCGCGCTTCGCTTCCACCTTAGTTTCGAAGTTCGCGCGGAACGCCAGAAACTCCAGCGGCCTCGGCACCGCCTTGCTCTCGCGCCGTCCCAGCACGAGGTTCAGGCTAGTGCCCGGCTTCACGCCGCTGGGGCTGGCCACCCCACGCAGTTCGCTGAACAGCCGGTCCAGATCGTCGCGGCCCACGCCCGCGCGACGCAATGCCGCTTCCAGCCCGCCGGAGCCGACATTGGCCGACAGATCCACGCGCGGCCGTTCGGGCGCCTCCGCCAGCCGCCGGGCAAGGCCCGTGGGCGCGGTGCGCGGGGCGGAGGGGCTGCCCAACGCCAGCGGGCCGATTCCGATGGCGCGGCTTTCCGCCTGCAGCGCGGGGGGCTGCTTCGCCGGAACGGGCCCCGGCAGCAGCGGCAGATTGCTGCCCAGCGCCAGTGCGGCCCCCGCCAGCGCGCCGAGCGTGGCGAAACCCCGCCACCAATGGCCGGAGCCGATCGAATCCCCCAGATCGACGACGATGTCGGCATCGGCCAGCTGCAGCGCGGATCGGCGCAACAGTTCCGCCGCATCCATGCGCGGCAGGCGGCTCAGATCAAGTCCCAGACGGCGAGATGTGCGGGGCGCCGCGATGCGGCCTCCGGCCAGGGCGGTCTCAGCGAGCGTCGCCAAAGCAGCTCCCTTCCTGCCCCATTCCGGCGTGACGCGAATGAATGTCAGTGATCACCAAGCCAGAACGACCCCTCATCATGGCGCTTCAAACCCCGAACCCGAACCGATGTCAGCCCAAATCTGTCTCAGCGAGAGGGGGTGAAGGCCCCAACACTGCCCGGCCAGTCCCGGCCGGTTGCGATAAGTTGTTGGATGGGAACCCTGAATCTTTGCGGCGTCCCGGTCAACCTCGCCCCGTTCAGGGTTCCATGCCCCTGCGACGAAGCGCCCGCGTAAGCCGATGAACCGAATCTGAATCCTCGGGCGCCCCACAGGGAGCGAAAATGGCACGAAGACACTGTCAAAAATCCATCTCTTGCGTGCCGCATCGCAACATGCCACCATATCTGGGTCGAACTTGGTGGGAGAGGCGAACATTCGCACTCAGGCTGCCCGTCCGGCCGGTTCACCCGCAAAGGGGGCCGGGTCGCCCGGATCGGATCACCCGCTGGCTACTTCCCGTTCCATCCGCGGAACGGTCCCCGCCTCGTCTGGGCCCGGACAGTCCGCGTGACGAAGCTCGGGGCCGAACTCACCGCCGTCCTCGGCCCCACCAACACGGGGAAGACCCACCTCGCCGTCGAGCGGATGTGCGCCCATTCCGGCGGCATGATGGGCTTTCCGCTGCGCCTGCTGGCCCGCGAAGTCTATGATCGGGTCGTCGCACTGAAGGGCGCCCCGCAAGTCGCGCTCGTCACCGGAGAGGAACGAATCGTCCCGCCCGGCGCACGCTACTTCCTCTGCACCGCGGAAAGCATGGTCACCGATCGCGCCTTCCCCTTCGTCGCCATCGATGAAGGGCAGATGGGCGCCGACCCGGAACGCGGCCATGTCTTCACCAACGCCATGCTGCACCTTCGCGGCACCGCCGAAACCATGATCCTGGGCGCGGAAACCCTGCGCCCGGTGCTGCGCCGCCTGCTGCCGGACGCGCAGATCGTGAACCGCCCCCGCTTCTCGAAGCTCAGCTGGGCGGAGCCGAAGAAACTCTCCCGCCTGCCGCCGCGCTCCGCCATCGTCGCCTTCACGGCGGAGGATGTCTATGCGCTGGCCGAGATGCTCCGCCGCCACAAGGGCGGCGCGGCGGTGGTGATGGGCGGCCTGTCGCCCCGCACCCGCAATGCGCAGGTCGCGCTCTATCAGTCAGGCGAAGTCGATTATCTGGTCGCGACCGACGCCATCGGCATGGGCCTCAACATGGACATCGCCCATGTCGCCTTCGCCTCGCTCTCCAAATTCGACGGCCGCCGTCACCGCCGCCTGCGCGCCGCCGAAATGGCGCAGATCGCCGGCCGCGCCGGCCGCCACCAGCGCGACGGCACCTTCGGCACCGTGCAACTGGGCCGCGCCGATGAGGGCGGCAGCCCGGCCTTCACCGAGGCCGAGATCGAAGCCATCGAAGGCCATGAATTCCCGCCGCTGCAAGGCCTTGTCTGGCGCAATGCCCGGCTGGATTTCGCCTCGCTCCACCGGCTGATGATGAGCCTGGAGGCAACGCCTGCCTCTCCCGACCTCTGGCGCGGCGACGACGCCATCGACCTGCAGGTGCTGAAGATCCTGTCGGGCGAGCCCTGGCTGATGGAACGCGCACAGGGCCGCCCGGCGCTGCAACGGATCTGGGCCGCCTGCGGGGTGCCCGATTACCGCCGCACCGGGGCGGAGGCACATGCGCGCCTCGTCGGCCGCATGATCCGCCACCTGACGGAAGGCCATGGCCATCTGCCGCCGGAATGGATCCGCTCCGAACTGGCCGTGCTGGACAATGTGGCGGGCGACATCGCCACCTTGTCAGACCGCATCGCCGCCGCCCGCACCTGGACCTATGTCTCCCACCGGGGGGACTGGCTGGAAGACGCCGCCGGCTGGGCGGAAAAAGCCCGGCAGGTGGAGGACAAGCTGTCCGACGCGCTGCACCAGCGCCTGACCCAGCGCTTCGTGGACCGCCGCACCGCGGTTCTGCTGCGCGACCTGAAACTGCGCGATCCCGATCTCAGCGTGGAGGTCGATCCCGACGGCTCCGTCGTGGTGGACGGCGCCATCATCGGCACGCTGAACGGCTTCGCCTTCCTGCCCGATCCCGCCGCCCGCGCGGGCGAGAAGAAGCTGCTGCTGGCCTCGGCCGAGCGCCGCCTCGCCTCAGAACTCGCCGCCCGCGCCAAGGCGCTCGCCGCCGCGCCGGATGCGGAATTCGCGCTGGATTTCGAAGGCGGCATGCCGCCCCGCATCGTCTGGCGGGAGGCCCGCGTCGCCGCGCTGCGCAAGGGCCGCGACGCCCTGAATCCCCGCATCGAGCTGGACCGCAGCCTCGACAGCCTGCCCGCCGACGTCCGCGCCCGGGTGCTCAGCCGGCTGACAGCCTGGGCCAATGCCGCCAAGGGCCGCCACCTGCAGGCCCTCACCCGGCTGGAGGCACTGAAACCCGGCCTGTCGCAGCCTGCGCGCGGGCTGGTGGTGCAGCTCACCGAAACCATGGGCTCGCTGCCGCGCGCCGCCGTCGCCTCGCTCATCGCCAGCCTCACGCGGGAGGATCGCGGCGCGCTGGCCCGCGCCGGCGTCCGGCTAGGCGTCACCCATGTCTTTGCCGCGCAAGCGCTGCGCCCCGAAGCCACCCGCTGGCGCCTTGCATTATGGGGCGTCGCCAACGGCGTCGGCCATATGCCGCAGCCGCCCCGCCCCGGCCTCACGTCGCTCCGTACCGACCCCGCCGCCCCGCCAGGCTTCTACGCCGTGGCGGGCTTCTGGGCCTTTCAGGACTTCGCCGTCCGCGTCGACATGGCTGACCGCACCGCGCAGAAGCTGCACGCCCAGCGCCTGGCCAGCAAGGCGGGCGGCACCGGCTTCCAACCAGATCCCGCCCTCATGTCCTCGCTGGGCCTCAGCCTCGACGATTTCGAGATCCTGATGGCCGCGCTCGGCTTCCGCACCGGCAAGGGCGGCTTCGCCTTCGCCCCCGAACGCAAGGCCCGCCAGCGCCGCAAGCCGCAGGCGCCCGCCATCAATTCCGCCAATCCATTCGCCAACCTGGGCGCCATGCTCGCCGCAAACGGGGAGACGCGCTCTTGAGAAAAGGGAGACTGCCGCTTGGTGTATGAACGGGGCATGCGCATCGACAAATGGCTGTGGTTCTCAAGGCTCTCCGCCTCCCGCAGCGAAGCCCAGAAACTCTGCGAAAGCCGGCGCCTCCGGCTTGACGGACGGGTGATCGACCGAAGCTGTTCCACCGTCCGCCCCGGCGCCGTCCTCTCTTTCCCGAATGGCGATCATGTCATCGCCGTGCGGGTGGAGCTGCTGGCGGAACGGCGCGGCCCCTCCACAGAGGCCCGCACGCTCTACACACCGCTGCTGCCCGCCCCGACCGCGCATCTCAGCCACCATCCGGGCTATGCAGAGCTGCAACCGGCCTGAAAGCCACACTATGGCAGTCAAACCGCATCAGGCATTGACGCGCCAGCACCGCCCGAGCTAGCTCAGCCGCCAATCAGAAACAGTTCCTTGAGGGCAGACCCCATGGCCTATGTCGTGACCGAGCAGTGCATCCGCTGCAAATATATGGATTGCGTGGAAGTTTGCCCCGTCGACTGTTTCTACGAGGGCGAGAACATGCTCGTCATCAACCCCAATGAATGCATCGACTGCGGCGTCTGCGAACCCGAATGCCCGGCCGAAGCCATTGTGCCCGATACGGAACCCGGCCTTGACCAGTGGGTGGAACTGAACGCCAAGTTCAGCGCCGAATGGCCCAACATCACCGTCAAGGGCGAAACCCCGCCCGACGCCGACGAGTGGAAGGACAAGCCCGACAAGCTGGAGAAGGAATTCTCCGAAAAGCCTGGCACCGGAAACTGAAGCTCTTTGAACTGAGGAACATTTCCCGCTGACAGCGGCTTCTCCTCATGAAGGAGAAGCCTATGCCCCGCGGAGACAAATCCGCCTACACGGCCAAGCAGAAGCGCAAGGCGGCCCACATCGCGGAAAGCTATGAAGAGCGCGGCGTGCCCGAGGACGAGGCCGAAGCCCGCGCCTGGGCGACCGTGAACAAGCAGGATGGCGGCGGCAAGCTTTCGGGCTCAGGCCGAAAGAAAACCGCCGCCTGATAACCGCTGCTACTTGATCCCCAGCGCCGTCTTCACCGTGCGCCAGTCCACAAGCTTGTAGTTCTGCTGCTTGGCGTCGCTGCTGCACACGGCAGCCGGCGGATCGTTCGGCCCCTCGCCGTCGCAGGTGTCGTGCATGGCGATGGCACCTTCGGGATAGCCCGCGATCGGGCCGCTCCAGGCATCGATGCCGTCGGTTTCGGTGGCAGGGTCGATGGCGCCGCCGGCCACACGGAAGCGGCCGATCCAGCTATACTCGGCGCCCTTCACTTCCCACACCGCATAGGCACTGTCGCCCTGCGACGAGGCGATCAGGAAGGTGCGGCCGCCGTCGCGCATCAGCGTCAGCCCTTCCACGTCGGCGACCAGCTTCTTGCCGTCGACGGGCGCGATCTTCACCGGCGCGGCCTTGGGGTCGGCCAGGCTCATGCGCCAGATGCCGACATCTTCCTCGCCCACATAGAGGTCGCCGGTGGCATCATTCACCACGCAGCCCTCGGTCTGGCTGCCCAGCTTCCACTGGTGCGCCAGCGTCATCGCGGGCTTGCCGTCCTTCCCTTCTGCCACGGCATAGGCGTGCACGGCGCCCGCCTTGGTGTTGGGAATGGCAAAGGTCTTGCCGCCGAACTGCCCCATGCAGAAGCCATAGGGCTCGCCGAACGCGGCTTCGGTCGGCATATGGCCCCAGCTCGCCAGCTTCAGCGTGGCAGGGTCCAGCAGCCAGGCGCGCACGCCATAAAGCCCCCGGTCGGCCGCCGTCACCAGCACCATCGGCTTGCCGCCCACCGTGAAGGCGCGCTGGTCCACATTGTTCATCGGGCCTTCGGGGAAGAACTGCAGCTGCTTGCCCGCCAGATCATGGACATAGAGCCCCTTGGACTTGTCCGTCCCGATCCACAGCGCCCGCGTCGGGTCGGCCGGATCGCGCCACAGCACGGGATCGTCCGCATCCACGGTCGGGTTGTCCGTCACGATCGTCTCGGCGGCGGCCGGCACGGAGACGGTGGTGATCGCCTCCTCCACAGCGGGCGCCGGCGCGGGCGCGGGCTTGTTGCAGGCAGCCAACAGCGCGGCGGAGGCAAGCAGCAGGAATCGCATCGTCAGTCTTTCGTTTCAGCCGTGCACAGCAGCCCGTCGGGGCCCTTGCGGTCGGGCGGCATCGGCGCGTCGAGAACCTGCGCCGGGCCGGTGCAGCGGCGGACGGCGGGCAGGTCGGCAGGCAGTTCCTCCAGCCGGTTGCGCCCGTCGGCGCCCCGCACCAGATCGAACCCGTCATACAGAAGGCCCGTGTTCAGGAAACTGCGCACCTTCAGCCGGTCGGCCGACACGTCCACGGTCTGGAACAGGCTGGAATCCTCCGCCACCCGATCCGGTTGCGTGGCCGACCGGTCGTTCAGCCCATACATCTTCGCCCCCGCGACCGAGACCATATAGACCGGCCCCACGGGCTGCCCCGAGCCACGTGCCGAGGCAGACGCCTCCTTGCCGGCCTCGTCCGTCAGCCGCGCATAACAATGGTCATGGCCCTGCAGCACCAGATCCACCCGGTGCCTTTCCAGCACCGGCTTCCAACTCTTGTACATCGCGGGCGTGTTCTTCGGCCGGGCGCAGGTAAAGATGGGCTGGTGGAACAGCACCACATTCCAGCGCGCCTTGCTCTCGCCCAGCTTCGCGTCCAGCCATTTCGTCTGCGCCGCCAGCGTGCCCAGATCGATGGCGGAGGTGCCGTCCAGCACCACGAAGCGCACCCCCTGCCAGTCCAGCACATAGCTGGTGCCTTCCACGCCCGGCGCCCCGTTGCCGGGCAGCGCGAAGGCCAACGGCCAGTGCGGGTTCAGGCGCCGCCCTTCCTTGCCGCCGGGCAGCGCCACATCGACATACTCATGGTTCCCGGGCGCAGGCACCTGCGGGATGGTGGCCAAGGTCCAGCCGCCAGCGGCCGCCCATTCGCCCCACTCATCATCATGCACCAGATCGTCGCGGCTCGCGACCAGATCGCCGGCGTGCAGCATCAGCTGCGGGTTGCCTGCCTGCACGATCGCCCGCCGCCAGGCGATGGAACCGATGTCCAGGATGCGGTTCTGGGTGTCGCCCAGATAGATGAAGGTGAAGGGCTTCGCTTGCGTCGAGGCCGTGCGGAACTGCTGCCATTCACTCCAGCCCGCAGACCCCTTCACGCGATAGGCGTAGGGGGTGTCGGGCGACAGCCCGCCGAACCGAGCCTGATGATAGGTGGCAGGCCCGTTCTCGCTCACGGTCGGCCAGGATTGACCCGCAACCGCCGTTGCCCGTGCCCCAAACCCCGGGGACGCGACCAGCGCCACGATCTCGGCCTCCGCCGTCGCCTGCGCAGTATCCGTACGCCAGCTCACCCCCATCGCGGTCGACGGATCGGCCCCGGGCGTCAGGATGATGCGATCAGGGATGTTGCGCGCCGCGAACGGCTTGCCGGGCCTCGCGGGGGCGGCCACCCCCGCCAGGTCGACAACCGCCTGCTGCGCGCCCGCGGCTGCGGCCGGCAGCGCCGCGACCAGCGCTGCCGCCGCAAACATTGCCCGCATCAGAAGCTGGCCTTCACGCCAAACTTGGCCGTCATCTTATACTCTTCATACTGCAGCAGGCGCCGCGTCGTCGGGCCGTTCTGATAGGCCGTGTACTTGGCGTTGTTGATATTCACCAATTCGCCGAACAGCTGGATGTTGTCGGTCACCCGAAGCTTTGTGGAGAGATCCAGCTGGAAGTGCGGCCGAACATAACGGTCGGATTCCGCATCCGTGCCCAGCTCGTCCAGATAGCTGTCGCGATAGGCGCCAGCGATCCGGAACGAGAACATGCCCTTGTCATAGCCCAGCACGGCATTGAAGGTGTGCTTGGAGGCATTCGGCAGCGGAATGCGGCGGCCATCAGCCAGATCGCCCTTCGCATCGGTATAGGTGTAGTTCAGGTTCATCAGCAGGCCGTCGAACGGGGCCGGCAGCATGGTGAAGGCCTGCGAGTAGCTCGCTTCAAGGCCCAGCACCCGGGCCCGGTCACCATTGATGGGGATGGTTGCGTTGGTGAACGGGATCCCTTGGAACGACCCGTCCTCGAAACGCGCATCCACGATGAAATCGTTGATGGATTTCCAGAACACACCGGCCTGGATCACAGCCTTCGGGGCGAAATAATATTCGATGGTCGCATCCCCGTTCCAGGCCCGATAGGGCTTCAGGTACGGGTTGCCGAACTCACCCTGGCGCTCGGCCTCATCATTCTCCTCGATGGAGAAGCGCGGCGCCATCTTGCCGAACGACGGACGGGAAATGGAGCGATACACACCGGCCCGCGCCACGATGTCGGAGGACAGGTCGGCGCGCAGGTTCAGGCTGGGCAGCCAGTCGGTATAGTTGTTGCGAACCTGCATGGAGGAGACGAACACGGCATCATCCTCCAGCTCCTCCCCGTTCCAGGTGCCGCCTGCTTCAACCAGGTCCACCCGGTTGCCTGTCATGTTCACATTGGTGTGCTCAAGCCTGAGGCCGCCCACCAGCCGCAGCGTGTCGGTCTGGAACCGGCCTTGCAGATAGGTGGCCAGCACATCTTCCTTCGCGTCATAATTCTCAGCGTTGGTGGCAAGGTCGGTGTCCAGCTGGTTCAGTTCGAACAGGCTGCGGTTGGTCTTCACCCAGTCGCGGGTCGCCTGCAGGTCCGGCACCGGCCCGATGTCAGCCAGCCCATAGCTCGGCGAACCGACCACGTCCGACAGATAGAAGTCGCCGTCGAAGCCGTCATAGACATCATATTGGAACGCCTGCCGCTTGTGGCGCAGGCGGGCCTTGCCGCCCCACTTCAACTCGAAATCACCGTTGGCCAGCGCGAAGTTGCGCGCGATGTCCGTCTTGAAGGCCCATTCCTTGTCGACCGCATCTTCCTTCGTGGTGTGCTCCAGCAACGAGAACACATACTGGGACGGGTCGTTGAACGCCGCCGCGCCATTGCCGCGAACAGCGAATTCCGGGCGCTGCCAGTCAGAGAAGTCGAAATCGACACCCAGCTGGGTGGCGCCGCCCTGGAAGCGCTGGCGGAAACGCATCGGATCGATCGATCCGTCTTCCTTCTGTTCCGCGCGCGACCAGCTGCCGGAATACTCCAGCGTCCAGGCGTCCACTTCGGTGCGGCCGCCGCCCACGATGGAGGTGGTCGTCTGCCATTCGCGGCGGTCCTTGATGTCGCGGCGGACTTCCATGCGGTTCGCACTGCCGGCACCGCTTTCGAACGAGAAGCCGGCGTCGCTGCCGACCGAGGGCGCCATGCTGGGCTTGAACACCAGGCGGGTGCGCAGCTCGGTGTCGTCGAACTTCGAATACAAGCCGCGCAGGTACAGCGTGGTGTTGTCGGCGGGGCGCCAGTCCAGGCTCAAATTGCCCCCCCAACGCACGCGTTGCACGTCATAGTCGCGATACTCGATGGTCTCGGCATAATCGATACCGTTGTCAGACGAAGTCCAGTCTGCCACTTCGATATTGTCGGTGGAGAATTTCCGGCGGTTCCAGGAAAAGCCGCCCGAAATCCCGAAATCCTCACCCAGCCGCTGCGCGAAGTTCAACCCGATCTTGGGCGACCATTTTTCCGACAGCTGGTTATAGCCACCTTCCACGCTGGCGGAAACAAACCCTTTCTCGCGGTCGAAGGCAGAGGTGGTCTGGATCTCGATCGAAGCGCCGATGGTGTCGGCATCCATGTCCGCCGTCAGCGACTTCTTGATCTCGATGGATTCCACCAGTTCCGACGGAATCACGTCCAGGGCCACCGCCCGCTCGTCGCCGCCGGTCGCCGGCACCCGCGCACCGTTGATGGAGGTGGAGTTCAGGTTGGGATCGAGCCCGCGAACCGCCACGAAGCGGCCTTCGCCCTGATCGTTCAGCACGTTGATGCCCGGCGCCCGGCGCAGCGATTCCGCCACATTCTGGTCGGGGAACTGGCCCATGGCGTCCTTGGTCAGCACCGTCACAACGGTGTCCGCCGCGCGCTGCCGGGCGATGGACGACAGCATGTTGGCCTGCTGGCCGATCACCAGGATGGTGTCGATGTCGGTGCCTTCGGGCGCCAGCGCGAAGTTCAGCTGCGCCACGCTGCCTTCCGGGCCCACCGTCACACTCTGCGTGGACCTGCCCGCGCCCGCGAAGCTCGCCACCACTTCATAGGTGCCGGCGGGCAAGCCCGTGAAGCGGAAACGGCCGGCGGAATCGGCGCTCGTCACCCGACCCAGAGAGGGAATACGCACATCCGCACCCTGCAGCGGGCGAATGCCGCCGGAATCGGCCACGGTGCCGGTCACCGTGCTGGCGATGGCAGGCGCGGCAATCGCGGAGGTGAGGAGAAGGGCGGACAGCAGACGGACATGCACGGCAATGCGACCTTTCGGTACGGTAGGGGAATGCGCGCCCCACTGCCGGGCTTCCATGACAGAAGCCGGTCACAGTCGTTTCAGTTGAACGACGATTTGATGTCAGTTCAGTGACGCGACTATTCGGCCACAGCCCCCGCCCGGCGCAGCGTCACCGCGATGGATTTGTAGCTCGGCGTGCCGCTCTGCCGGTCATGGTCCTCCAGCGGCACCAGGCAGTTCGCCTCCGGGTAATACGCCCCCAGAGACCCGCGCGCGATCTCATAGGCGACCAGCGTCAGCCCCGGCAGAACCCGCTGGCCCGCCACCACATCCACCCTGTCGCCCTGCGCCAGCCCCAGCTCGGCCATGTCATCAACATTGGCGAACAGGATGTCGCGCCGGCCGAAGATGCCGCGATAGCGGTCGTCCAGCCCATAGATGGTGGTGTTGTACTGATCGTGGCTGCGCAGCGTCGTCAGCAACAGCCCCTTCTGCCGCCGTTCCTCCGGCAACAGGGGATGCACAAGGAACTGCGCCTTGCCGCTGGGCGTGTTCCACACCCGGTCCGACGCCCCCACCGTCAGCCGGAAGCCACCCGGCACCCGGATGCGTGCGTTGAAATCGCGGAAGTCGGGGAACACCGCCTCGATGCCGTCGCGGATGCGGTCATAATCCGCCACCAGCCAGTCCCAATCGATAGCGCCGTCCGGCAGCGTCGCCTTCGCCATGCCCGCCACGATGGCCGGTTCGGATTTCAGATCCGCCGACGCCGGCTTCAGCTTCCCGCGCGAGGCATGCACCATCGACATCGAATCCTCGACCGTCACCGATTGCGCACCCGTCGCCTGCACATCCAGCTCGGTGCGGCCCAGGCACGGCAGCACGATGCTCTCCCGACCCGGCAGCAGACAGCTCCGATTGAACTTGGTGAGGATATGGACAGACAGATCCAGCTTCCGCATCGCCTCGAAACAGGCTGCCGGGTCGGGCATCGCCACCGCCAGATTGCCGCCCAGCGCGATCAGCGCCGTCGCCCGTCCGTCGCGCATGGCCTCCATCGCCTCCACGGCGGCATGGCCATGGGCACGGGGGCTGCTGATCCCGAAGCGCGCGTCCAGCCGCGCCAGAAAGGCTTCGGTCGGGATCTCGGTGATCCCCACCGTGCGGTCACCCTGCACATTGCTGTGGCCGCGCAACGGGCAGATGCCCGCCCCCGGCTTCCCCATGTTCCCGCGCAGCAGCAGCAGATTGGCCAGCTGCTGCACATTGGTGGTGCCGTTGGAATGCTGGGTGATCCCCATGCCATAGCAGATGATCACCCGCTCGGCGCGCCAGTAGGTTTCCGCCATGGATCGGATCGCCGCCTCGCTCAGGCCCGATCCGGTCACGATCATGTCCCAGCCGGTCGCCTCAACCTCGGCCTGCAACGCCGCCAGCCCCTCGGTATGTTCGGCGATGAAGGCCCGGTCCAGCAGCCCCGGCCCGCCGCCCGTCACATCCACCCTGTCCGCTTCGAACAGCGCCTTCATCATCCCCGTCAGCATCGCGGCATCGCCGCCCACGCGGGGCTGGTGATAGGCAGAGGCCAGCTGCGTCGAATGGGTGGAAAGCATCTCGGTGGGGTGCTGTGGGGATTTGAAGCGCTCCAGCCCCCGCTCCCGCAGCGGATTGGCCACCACGATGGGCACCCCGCGCCGCGCCGCCGCGCTCAGCGTGGAGAGCATCCTTGGATGGTTGGTGCCGGGGTTGTGGCCGATGCAGAAGATCGCGTCCGCATGGTCGAAATCCTCCAGCGTGACGGTGCCCTTCCCCACCCCGATGGAATGGGGCAGGCCCACGCTGGTCGCCTCGTGGCACATGTTGGAACAGTCGGGGAAATTGTTGGTCCCCAACGCCCGCGCGAACAGCTGGTACAGGAAGGCCGCTTCGTTGGAGGCCCGGCCCGAGCAGTAGAATTCGGCCCTGTCCGGATGATCCAGCGCGCGAAGGCCCGCACCGATGCGCTGAAAGGCCTCATCCCAGCCGATCGCCACATAGCGGTCGGTCGCCGCATCATAGCGCATGGGCTCCGTCAACCGCCCCGCATCCTCCAGCGCATGATCGGTCCAGCTCCACAGCTCGGCCACGCTGTGCGCGGCGAAGAAGCCGGGATCGACCCGCTTCACCGTCGCCTCCCAGGTCACCGCCTTGGCGCCATTCTCGCAGAATTCGAAGCTGGAGGTATGGCGCGGATCAGGCCAGGCGCAGCCCGGGCAATCGAAGCCGTCGGGCTGGTTCATCTGCAGCAGCGCCCGCGTGTCGGCAGACGCCCCCATCTGCCGCTTCACCGTCAGCGCCACCGCTCGCAGCGCGCCCCAGCCCCCGGCAGGCCCGGCATAGGGCTCCACACCCTGAACCTCTGGCTCCTCGCTCATGGGCCGCATCATGGCACCGCCCGCCCGCCATTTCCACCTTGAGCCGCCGGGATCGGCAGAGGATAACCCCAAGGCATGAACGGCTTCGCCACAATCCCGGCCCTCATCAGCCCCTATGCGGAAGGCGGCGAACCGGTCAGCCGCGACATCCCGCTGGAAACCCCGGTCGCCATCGAGATCAGCGGAATCACTTACGCCGTGATGATGGCGACTCCGGCAGACCTCGCCGATTTCGTCACCGGCTTCCTGCTCTCCGAAGGCCTCGCCGACGCGGCCGAGATCGGCGAGATCGCCCTCCACCCCGTCCATGACGGCGAGGCCTTCGTGGCCCGCACCAGCCTGCCGCCAGATCGGATGGAGCCGATCCTTAATCGCGCCCGCCGCCGGCTGGGCGACAGCAGCTGCGGCCTGTGCGGTCTGGACAGCGTGGAAGAGGCGCTGCGCCCACTACCGCAATTAACTGCCCACAGCACCACACCGCCCGCCGCCATCCGCCTCGGCCTCGCCGCCATGCGCGACGCCCAGCTCCTCGGCGCCCGCACCCGCGCCACCCACGCCGCCGCCTTCCTTGCCAACGACGGCACGCTGGTCGCCCTGCGCGAGGATGTCGGCCGCCACAATGCGCTCGACAAGCTGATCGGCGCCCTCGCCCGCCGGGGCGTCAGTCCCGCCACCGGCTTCATCACAGTCACCTCGCGCTGTTCGTACGAACTGGTGGAAAAGACAGTCCGCGCAGGCTGCCCGCTGCTGGTCGCGGTGTCCGCGCCCACCAGCCTCGCCGTCAGCCGCGCAAAAGCCGCCGGTCTCGCCATGGCCGCCATCGCCCGCGACGACAGCCTGTTATGGGTCTCCACGCCGTCATCGCCGGAATAGGCGCAACTCGGCCGACGCAGCGCCCCCACCCACAGCACACCGAAGTATTAGTTCCCCATCCCCATCGCTGATTCAGCTTTGCGGCGGACATGGCTAGGCCCATCGCCTCCGTGGGAGTAATTCCAACTCTCGCCCATGCTGCCGATTGAAACCGACGCGACCGATCAGCCAAGGGAGCAAAGCCATGACCAGCAGTTTCGTGACAACC
The DNA here is from genome assembly GCA_003248865.1 of Sphingomonas sp. Classification (GTDB taxonomy): domain Bacteria; phylum Pseudomonadota; class Alphaproteobacteria; order Sphingomonadales; family Sphingomonadaceae; genus Sandaracinobacteroides. The sequence goes on along the minus strand of QFPK01000002.1, from coordinate 1,933 downwards.
ACAGACGGCGTGCAGATCTTCTACAAGGATTGGGGCCCGAAAGACGCCCAGCCCATCGTCTTCCACCACGGCTGGCCGCTCTCCTCCGACGATTGGGACGCCCAGCTGCTGTTCTTCCTGTCCAAGGGCTATCGCGTCGTCGCGCATGACAGGCGCGGTCACGGCCGCTCCAGCCAGGCTGATTTCGGCCACGACATGGATCATTATGCCGCCGACGCAGCCGCGGTCTCCAACCACCTCGATCTGAAGAACGCAGTCCATATCGGCCATTCCACCGGCGGCGGCGAAGTCGCCCGCTATGTCGCGCAGCACGGCCAGCCGAACGGCCGCGTCGCCAAGGCCGTTCTCGTCAGCGCGGTGCCGCCGCTGATGCTGAAGACGGACGCCAACCCCGGCGGGCTCCCCATCGAGGTGTTCGACGGCTTCCGCGCGGCGCTCGCCGCCAACCGGGCGCAATTCTTCATCGATGTCCCCGCCGGCCCCTTCTACGGCTTCAACCGCCCCGGCGCCACGGTCAGCCAGGGGCTGGTCGACAACTGGTGGCGGCAGGGCATGATCGGCAGCGCGCTCGCCCACTATCACGGCATCAAGGCCTTTTCCGAAACCGACCAGACGGCCGACCTGAAGGCCATCACCGTCCCCACGCTGGTGCTTCACGGCGATGACGACCAGATCGTCCCCATCGATGCCAGCGCCCGCATGTCGGCCCCGCTGCTCGCGAACGGCACGCTGAAGGTCTATCCGGGCCTGCCGCACGGCATGCTCTCCACCCACCCGGACATCCTGAACGCAGACCTGCTCGCCTTCGTGACGGGCTGACGGCCGGGCAGCTTGCGTTGCATGTCGCAACGCGGCGCCTATGAAAGACGTCCGACGAAAAGCCGGCGCCGGAAACCGCTCCAAAGGCTGGTTTCCGGCGCCAACCGATGCCGAACAGGTGCAATGGCCGCCAATCTCAGTCCCGTCCTGTTCCTGCCCGGCCTGCTGTGCGACGCGACGCTCTGGCGCGCACAGATCGACGGGCTTGCTGACAGGGTCGCCCCGGCGGTGGCGGATCTCACGCTGGACGACAGCATCGCAGACATGGCGCGCCGGGCGCTCACCGCCGCCCCGCCCCAGTTCGCGCTCGTGGCGCTGTCGATGGGCGGCTATGTCGCGTTCGAGATCATGCGGCAGGCACCCCGGCGCGTCACGCGCCTTGCCCTTCTGGCCAGCAGCGCCGCCCCTGATTCACCCGCGCGCGCCTCTGAACGGCGCGGCGCCATCGAATCGCTCGAACTGGGCCGCTTTCGCGGCGTGACGGACCGGCTGCTGCCGCAACTCGTGCACAGCCGCCATGTGCTGAGCCCGGTTGCCGAAACGGTGAAGCAGATGGCGGAACGCGTCGGCGGCCCCGCCTTCATCCGGCAACAACGCGCCATCCTCGGCCGACCGGACAGCCGACCCGATCTCGCCCATATCAAAGTCCCGACACTGGTCGCCGTCGGACAGGACGACAGGCTGACGCCCCCGGCCGAATCGCAGGAAATCCATCGGGGCATCCCGGGATCGACCCTGCACATGTTCGAAGCGTGCGGCCATCTGCCCGCACTTGAACTGCCGACGGAAACCACCGCCTTGCTCAGGGCATGGCTGAACTGAACGACCGGCCACACGGCCAGTCCACATTCCATTGATTTAAGGAACGTGGAGCGGGCGAAGGGATTCGAACCCTCGACTTCAACCTTGGCAAGGTCCCTCAACGCCTACGCTGCAATATCCGAAATCACGATAAATCACTATTTTTCAATAGATAAATCTGAATGTCGTTCGATAGGCTTCGCCACAGCGACCCGATTTTTCCATCCATCTGCTTACATATTGCTTACATGGATGCTATGATCCAGCCGTGTAAGCAGATGGACGGTGAGAATGTGAAATGGCCAAACTGACA
>QFPK01000205.1 GCA_003248865.1 Sphingomonas sp. | reverse complement strand
CAGCTCTATGTCATCCAGCGCACGCCATCGACCGTGGACGAGCGGCCCAATCCGGCGACCGACGCCGACTGGGCGGCGTCGCTCCAGCCCGGCTGGCAGGCGGATCGCCAGGCCAATTTCCACCGGGCCGCGATGGAATCCTTTGCGCCGGGCGAGCCGGACCTGATCTGCGACATCTGGACCGAGATTGCCCGCAACCTGTCGGCCGAGCTGGAAGCCGAAGGCTGGCCGGAAATGTCGATCGAGCAGTTTATGGCCAAGCGCGAGGTGGTCGATTATCGCGTGATGGAGCGGCTGCGCGCCCGCGTCGACGAGATGGTCGCGGACAAGGCGACGGCCGAGGCCCTGAAGCCCTGGTATCGCTTCCTGTGCAAGCGCCCGCTGTCGAGCAATGAGTTCTACCCGACCTTCAACCGGCCCAATGTCACGCTGATCGACGTTGCTGACAGCAAGGGGCTGGAGAAGATCACCGAGAAGGGCTTCGTGTCGGGCGGCGTCGAAGACAGCAAGGGGCTGGAGAAGATCACCGAGAAGGGCTTCGTGTCGGGCGGCGTCGAATATGAGGTCGACTGCATCATCTTCGCCAGCGGTTTCGAGGTGACGAGCGAGCTGAAGCGCCGCTGGGGCATCGATGCGGTGGAGGGGCGCGATGGCCTGTCCATCTACGATCATTGGGCCAATGGTCCGCGCACCCTGCACGGCACCATGACCCATGGTTTCCCCAACCAGTTCTTCATCGGCTATATTCAGGGCGGCCTCAACGCCAGCGTGACCGAACAGTTCGGCCGCCAGGCGGGCCAGCGTGACCGAACAGTTCGGCCGCCAGGCGGAGCATATCGCCCATATCATCCATGCGGTGATGGATAAGGGCGCCAAGGTGGTCGAGACCACCCTGAAAGGGCAGGAGGATTATGTCCGCCATTTCGAGGAAATGGAAATCGACATGACCGCCTTCCAACAGGAATGCACCCCCAGCTATTTCACCAATGAGGGCCAGGTGAAGGCGCCCTGGGCGCTGTTTCGCAGCTATGGACCGGGCTGGGGCGCTTTCCAGAAACTGGTGCAGGACTGGCGCGCGAAGGGTGATCTGGACGGCATGGAATTGCGGTCCTGAGCCATGGGCCGGATCGCCCCGGGGATGGTTCGT
>QFPK01000055.1 GCA_003248865.1 Sphingomonas sp. | reverse complement strand
ACCCGCGACCTCCTCATGCGCGTAACCCAGAGCCTTGCCGACGCCTGTTTCGACAAGTCCGAATGCACGACCTGTCCGTTCAACTCCGGGACCCAACGCGCGCTCTTCGAGACCCACGTCGACGATGGTCATTGCACCAACGCGGCATGCTTCCAGCTCAAGACGGACGCGGTCGAGCAGGCCCGTCAGGAGGAGCAGGATCGTTCCGCTTCAGCCGACGCCGCCGCCGACGAAAACGATCTCGACGAGCCTGATGAGGCCGAGGATCACGAAGATGAGCGAGCGGACGGGGTCGAGGCGACCGCTCGGCGAGCCGCGCTCGCGCCGGGAACTCCATCGGGTCGGGCGACGGGGCGATCGAACGCGAACGCCAATGGCCCCAGCGTCACCGCGAAATCGATCGCGGGCCGCACAAGCGATCTGCGGGAGGCAACCTGGCGCACCGCGCTGGCGCGCGGGCTCGCAGACAACGCTTCTGATGCTCGAACCGCCATCCTCGTCGCCGCGCTGACCGGCACGCTCTCCCAGATCAAGTCGAGCACGCTGACGGCGCGAGCCGGCCTCCTTGTCAACCCGTCCTTCCCTGATCTGGGCTTCGGGGGCAAAATCGATGAGGTTCGCGAGCTTTCCGAGGCCCAGGCGGCAACCGCGCTCTCGGCGATCGGCGCCGCCTACGCCCGCGACGTGCAATCGTTCAGCCATGTCGCCGATCTCGCAAGGGCGTTCGACGTCGACATCCGTCAGGTCTGGCAGGTCGATCGCGGCTTTCTCGAGCGATACACCAAGGACGAGCTGAAGTTCGTCGCCCGGGAGTGCGGACTGATCTCGCACATGGGCGAGAAGGCCTTCGCCAAGCTTCTCGGCTCCAAGAAGGCCGATCTGGTCACCGGCATGCTGAACGCCGCCGGCTTCGATTGGGCGGGCCGGCTGCCGAGCGCGATGACCCTCGACGGGCAATATGGCGCGGTGCCCGGCGCCGCCCCGGCGTCCAGCCGCCGCGTCGATGCGCTCGCCGCCTGATCCACTTTCCTCGCATCCGAACAAGGACGAACGACCATGCTTATCGCAAACCTGCTCCCGCTGCTCCACCGTTATTCGTTAGGGTTCGACCTTGTCGCCGGGCCGGACGACACCGTGACTCTGACCGTCATCCCTCGGAAGGTCGAGGGCACGACGGCCGCCCTCGAGGTCGGCGAGACACGACCCATCTCGATCACCGCAAGCGCAGCGGAAATCGACGCGGAACTCGCGCGGGGCGCCGACGGCGCGCTCGGTCAGCTTATCGCGACGCGCAAGACGCTCGCCGATCAGATCGCCGACCAACGTCTAGCCGCTGAGGCCGCCAAGGCCGCGTCCGCCGAGGCCGCCAAGTCAAGGGCGACACCGGCGCCGGCAAAGACGGCGACCACTTCCGCGTCGCCGGCACAAGCTCCGAACGCGCTCCCGGCCGAGGCCAAATCGAACGAGCCGGCAAGTCTCTGGTGACGACGCCCGCATCGGCCCGTGTTCAATCTCTCAGGAGAAGCCCCATGCAGATCAATCACCTTGCGCGCGCTTATCGATATGACGGAATCGACCTTCCGGTCCCGCCCCACCTTGCGGAAGACCCGCAGGGCCTGCGCGCCTACCATGCCACCCTCTATCCCGCGATCCTGAACGCCGAACTGGTCGACGCCGGCGTCACCGCGGGTACCCATGTCACCGAGTACCGCCGCGCGGTCGGCACCAAGGGATAGCCGTGGCGCGCAAGGCCGACGCGGTCCTTCCCGCCGCATCCCGCAAGACACTCCTCGAATGGATCGAGTTCGACGATGGCGACGCTACCCGCTCTCCCGGACCACCCTGCGACCCGCAGGCCCAGGCCCTCCACCTCAAGATCCTCATCGACCCGGCATCGCAACACGGCGAACCGGCCGAGCCCCTCCAGTCTCCCAACGACTTGCGACTGCCCCCGCTCGGCTGACCTGGCCGGGCGGTTGGTCGTCTTGTCCCGGGAGATCCCGGTCAGCTTCGATCAGCCGCTCGCGCGGCATCACAAGCTGATCGGCGGTTGGGTCGCATCGCGCGACCAGACGGCACGACATTGTACGCGCGCCGAGGCCCGGCGCCGCATCGAGCGCGTTTTCGATAAGGCGGTCCTGGATATTCTCAGGCCGCTCGAACTGGCCGAACTGCGCGTCGCCGTCCTGAACAGCGAGGCCATGGACGCGCCAGCGATCGCCATCGTCTGCGATAGCATGGGCCAGCTCGACCTTGGCTGGATCGAGACCAGCGACGCCCAGACCGGCTGGCGCGCCGCCGCCTATACCGCGCTTGCTCAGACAATCGGCTCGGCGCTCCCCGTGTTCGGCTACGACGATCTCTTCGACGAGATCTCGATGTATTATTGGGACGGGGAAACCGAAGACGAGGCCGCTCGCCATGCGCTCGTCACCTACCAGGGCCTCGATCCCGAAGATCTCGACGACACGATCCTGCCCTCGGACATGAACGACCGAAGGCCGGAGTGGATGTTCGCCGCGAACGCGGCACCGCCAGGATCGCTGCCGAGCGGATTGCGGAGCGCGCTTCGCAATCTTCGCCGCAGCTACAACGCCCTGCGGCGCGTCTCTGACGAGCACAACGCCTGGCATTTCGACGGCGCGACCATCCACGAATATTTGCCGGATCTGGAGGAGTGCTCGTCATTGCCGCCCCTGACGCTCGTGCCTGTCGAGCAGTTCGCGCGCGAAGTCGACGATGTCGCACGCCACGGCATGGAATACGGTTTCATGGACATCGCCGGCCTCTGCCCGTTGCCGGACGCCGCTCTCGTCACCGATTGGTTCGCATCGCTCGAGGCGGGCGCCCGGCTTCTGCTCGCCGCCCAAGAGCTGATCCAGCTCGATCC
>QFPK01000016.1 GCA_003248865.1 Sphingomonas sp. | reverse complement strand
GCACCGCAAGCTTGCCGCCTAACATCAACCCCCAGACGAGGCCCGCACTCCGCTAATTTACGCCGCGAGATGCGCCAAATGTTCTGACGACGGACAAGGACGCCATGAACTGCAGCCGGTCGGGATCGAGGCCGGACAGCCCGGGGTCGCCCGCCAGAATGGAGCGAAAGGCGCTGATCCAATGACCCATCACGATATCGCGGGAATCGTCATCGAATCCGGGTTCCACCCGCTCCACTTCTTCCCTGAGTTTCACGAATCCACGGATCTTCGGAGTCAGGATGTCGTCGAGTATGGTCTGGGCGAGCAGGGCGATCCGTTGCCTGGCGCTTCCTTCCGGAAGGGGGGTGTCGACGATCGCCAGATAGATGTGCCGTTCGCGTTCGAGGACGGCCAGGAGAAGCCCTTTTTTCGATTCATGGCGCTGATACAGGGTCCGCTTGCTCACCTGTGCGTCGGCCGCAATGGCGTCCATATTCGCACCTTCAAAGCCGTGGCGCAGGAAATGTTCGATCGCGACGTCCAGAATGTGCGCGCCAAGCTGGGAGGCGGCCTCTCGGGTGGGCCTGCCGCCTTTGGGTGAGCGAGCCAGCTGGGAACCCGATTCAACCTCGTCCAACACCATCATCCGCATGTTCCTCTCCATTTTTCGGAACGGGGGAGAACTGGCTTGACCCCTCCTTGATCCGTGTCAATAACTAAACTGCAAAGTATACATATTATTCCCTGCCAAACTTTGGGCCGGATTCGCGGATGCGCAGGTTTGTGATTGGGAAGGAAAGGAAAGCGCTGTGGCAGAGACAGGCTTGAGCCGGGGCGGGACGCTCAGATCGAGAATGGCGGCCTCCGCATCGAAAATGAAAATCTAATCCTTTCTTTCCAGAAGGTTGAGACGAAATCTGTCTCATGATTCTCCACTGTTCCGAAGGATATTATGTATGAGCTATGGCTTCGAACAATGGGCTGCTCTGGCGAGCGCCAACCAGAATCTCGTGCTGAAATTCGCCGAGATTTCGCGCACGGCGGCGTTGCGCCAGGCGGAAATCGCGCAGCAGGGCTTTTCGGCCTTTGTCGATCAGAACACGGAGCAGAAGGCGGGCGTGGTGGCACTCCCTGGTTTCACGGAGCTCTCGGATGTTCTGAAAGAGGTGGAGCAGAACCGCCAGACATCGCTTGCCGCTGCGCAGGAAGCATTCAGCGAATGGAGCTCGTCTGTGGGCGACCTGTTCAAGGTTGACGGCTTCAAGGTGGGCGACGTGCAGCAGCCCTTTGCCGATGCAGTTCAGGCCTGGTCAAAGCAGTTTCAGGCGATGGCGGGCGGCACAGCGCCGATAGAGGCCGGCAAGGCGAAATAGCCATTTCGCGTGTCTGACGAAGACTTGCCTCTGGCCGCTCTCGAAATCTCCGGCGTGGCGCCTGTCACGGCGTCGTTTTCTCATGGGGGCGACGTGCCATCCACCAGTCTTCAGCCTGCTGCCGAGGCAGCCTCGCCGGAAATTGGCGGGCGACGTCGCTGGTTCCACATGGCGGCCCTGTTGCTCGGCGTGTCCGCCCTGTTCTTCGGCGTATCCGCCTGCTCGTTCACGCCGCATCATGTGCGTCCACCGCAGCCGGTGCCGCAGAGCTATGCCCAGGCGACTTCCCCGGGCGACAGCATCGCGCGCATCGACTGGCGAGAGTTCTTCCGCGACGCGGAGCTGCAACGGCTGATCGAGCAGGCGCTGGCGAACAACCGCGACATCCGCATTGCCGCCGCACGTCTTGCAGAAGCACGGGCGGCATGGCGGATCGAAGGGGCTTCACTCTATCCGCAGCTAGATGCGGTCGGCACCGGCTCCCGCGGGGAAACCCTGTTTAACCTGCCCGGCTCAGGGGCCACGCCGGTGGATGTGCGGCAGGTCAGTGCCCAGCTGAGCGCGAGCTGGGAGATCGACTTCTGGGGCCGGCTGCGCAGCCTGCGCGAGGCCGCGCGCTGGCAGTATCTGGCGACGGAGGAGGCACGCCGTGCCGTCGCGACCGATCTCGTGGCGCAGGTTGCCAACGGCTATCTCCTGGAGCGCCATTATGAGGAACGGGCTGCGCTGGCGCGCCGGTCCATCGAAACAAGGGAAGAGGCGCTGCGCATGCTGCGCCGGCGCTATGAGGTGGGTTCGGGTTCCAAGCTGGACATGACTCAGGCACAGGTGCTGCTGGCGCAGGCCCAGACCACGCTGCAGGGGCTGGAACAGGAACGCGCGGTGAACCGCAACGCGCTGGCGCTGATCCTGGGGGGTCCGATAGAGATCGCACCGGGCACGCTTTCGCTGACCGAGGTGCCGCAGGACGTGCTGCTTCCGGCCGGATTGCCATCAGACCTGCTGACCAGTCGGCCGGATATCGTTGCCGCCGAACATCAGCTGCGTGCCGCCGATGCCAATATCGGGGCGGCCCGGGCCGCCTTCTTCCCCAGCATCAGCCTGACGGGTGCCTATGGCACGATGAGCGACGAACTGGGCGGCCTGTTTTCCGCAGGCAGCGAGGCCTGGTCGTTCACGCCGACCATTCGGCTGCCGCTGTTCAATGCCGGGCGGCTGAAGGGCAATCTGGATGTGATGCGGGCCCGCCGGGAACGGGTCATCGCCGAATATGAGCTGACGGTCCAGTCCGCGTTCCGGGATGTCTCCGACGCGCTGGTCCAACGACGGCAGCTGCAGCTGCAGATCCGCACCACTGGCGAGTTGCTGAAGGCGCAGCAGGAACGTGCACGTCTTGCCCAGCTGCGCTTCGATTACGGCCGGTCCGCCTATCTGGAGGTGCTGGACGCCCAGCGGGACCTGTTCGATGCCGAGCAGGCCATGGTCCAGCTGCGCCGGGCCGAACTGGCGAGCATCGTGGCGCTCTATTCCGCACTGGGTGGCAGTTTTGCCGCCAGTTCCTTCAGCAATATTCCGCAAGAGGCGGGTAAGGGGCAGACTTCATGACACAGGCAACCGGCAAGACCTGGCTGATCAGGGTCGGGATCGGTGCGGCCGTCGTGGTGGCTGGATTCCTCCTGTGGTCGGCGCTTCGCCCCTCCGGCCTGCCGGAGGGCATCGTCAGCGGCAACGGCCGGATCGAGGCGGTGGAGATCGATATCGCCTCGCGGACTCCGGGCCGTATTCTGGAGATCCTGACGAACGAGGGCCAGATGGTGCAGGCGGGCGAGGTGGTTGCCCGGATGGACACGGAAACCCTGCGGGCCCAGCTTTCGGAGGCGAAGGCGCAACTGGCGCTGGCGGTGAATTCCGTGGACGTCGCGCAGACACAGGTGAGCCAGCGGCAAAGCGAGCGCGCCTCGTCCCAGGCAACCGTTCGTCAGCGCGAGGCGGAGCTGAATGCGGCCCGGCTGCGGTTTACCCGATCGGAGACGCTGGCGCGCGAGGGCGCGACGCCAAGACAGGAGCGCGACGACAATCAGGCGGCCGTGCAGGGCGCGCTGGCGACCTTCGAGGCAGCGCGCGCCAATCTGGCGTCGAGTGACGCGGGCATCGCATCGGCACGAAGTCAGGTGATCGGCGCCCGCTCCAATGTGGATGCCGCCCGCGCGACCATCGAGCGGATCGAGGCCGACATTCGTGACAGCGACCTGCGCGCACCGCGTGCTGGCCGTATCCAGTTCCGCGTCGCGCAGCCCGGCGAGGTGGTGGCGGGCGGTGGCCGGGTGATGAACCTGGTCGACCTGTCGGATGTCTATATGACCTTCTTCGTGCCGGCGACGGCGGCCGGACGCCTCGGCATCGGCAGCGAGGTGCGGCTGGTACTGGATGCGATGCCTGATCGCGTGATCCCCGCCCGTATCAGCTTCGTGTCTGACGTGGCCCAGTTCACGCCAAAGACCGTGGAGACCGAGAGCGAGCGCGAGAAGCTGATGTTCCGCGTGCGGGCCCGCATCGATCCGGCCCTGCTTCAGCGCCATATTTCCCGCGTAAAGACGGGCCTTCCCGGAATGGCCTATGTGCGGACCGACCCGGATACGCCCTGGCCGGAGAAGCTGACCAACGTCGTGAAGGAATAGGCCGGTGTCGCTGCCACCGCCCGCGGGCGACGGAGCGTCCGTTGTCCGGCTGTCCGGGGTGCGGCTGCACTACGGCAAGCAGGACGTGCTGCGAGGCATCGACCTCGATTTTGCCGGCGGGCGGATGACGGGCCTGATCGGTCCGGATGGCGTCGGCAAGTCCAGCCTTCTGTCGCTGATCGCTGGCGCGCGCGTCGTGCAGGAGGGCGAGGTGCATGTGCTGGACGGCGACATGGCCAACAGACAGCATCGCGAGGCGGTATGCCCCCGCATCGCCTACATGCCGCAGGGGCTTGGCAAGAATCTCTACCCCACGTTGTCGGTGGAAGAAAATCTTCAGTTCTTCGCGCGCCTGTTCGGCCATGGCCCGGACGAGCGGCGGCGGCGGATCGATGAGCTGACGCGTGCCACCGGCCTCTATCCCTTCCTGTCACGTCCCGCGGGCAAACTGTCCGGCGGGATGAAGCAGAAGCTGGGGCTGTGCTGTGCGCTGATCCATGATCCGGACCTGTTGATCCTGGACGAACCGACGACCGGTGTGGACCCGTTGGCGCGCGCGCAGTTCTGGGATCTGATCGCGCGCATCCGCGCCGAGCGGCCCGGGATGAGCGTGATCGTGGCGACCGCCTATATGGACGAGGCGCAGCGCTTCGACTGGCTGGTGGCGATGGACGATGGCGACCTGCTGGCGACCGGCACGCCATCGGAGATCCTGCAGCGGACCGGCTGCGAGAATCTGGAAGCCGCATTTGCCGAACTGCTGCCTGACGAGCGCAAGCGGGGCCACAAGCCGGTGGTGATCCCCCCGCTCGATGTCGACGAGGACGATATCGCCATCGAGGCCGAGGGGCTGACCATGCGGTTCGGCGATTTCGTCGCGGTGGACCAGGTGAGTTTCCGCATCCGCCGGGGCGAGATTTTCGGATTCCTGGGCTCCAACGGCTGCGGCAAGTCAACGACGATGAAGATGCTGACCGGGCTTCTGCCTGCGAGCGAGGGACGCGCCTGGCTGTTCGGGCGCGAAGTCGATCCGCGCGACATCGAGACCCGCCGGCGCGTGGGATATATGAGCCAAGCATTCTCCTTGTACGGCGAACTGACGGTGCAGCAGAATCTGGATCTGCACGCCCGGCTTTTTCATGTGCGGCCAGACGAGATCGCGGCACGGATCAGCGAAATGGCGGAGCGCTTCGGGTTGGAAGCGGTGATGGATCAACTGCCCGACCGGCTGCCCCTGGGGATCCGCCAGCGGCTTTCATTGGCGGTAGCCATGGTGCATCGGCCCGATCTGCTGATCCTGGACGAGCCAACGTCGGGAGTGGACCCGATTGCACGCGATGCGTTCTGGCGGCTGCTGGTGGAACTGTCCCGTCGGGACAAGGTGACGATCTTCATCTCCACCCATTTTATGAACGAGGCGGAGCGTTGCGACCGCATGTCGATGATGCACGCGGGCAAGGTTCTGGACAGCGACACGCCCGCCAGGCTGGTGGCCAAGCGCGGTGCCGCTTCATTGGAAGAAGCCTTCATCGGCTATCTGGTGGAGGCAGCCGGCGAGGATGGGCGGGCGGAACAGGCCGCCGCGCCGAAGGTGACGCCGGCGGCCGCGCCGCACGAAGTGACGCGCCGCTTCAGCCTGCAACGGATGCTGAGCTATGTCTGGCGCGAAACGCTGGAACTGCAGCGCGACCCGGTGCGCGGCACGCTGGCGCTGGGCGGCACCGTGATCCTGCTGCTGGTGATGGGCTTCGGCATCAGCATGGACGTGAACGACCTGCGTTATGCCGTGCTCGATCGCGACCAGAGCAGTTTCAGCGAAAGCTATCGGCAGGATATCGCGGGTTCGACCTACTTCCTGGAGCAGCCGCCGATTGCCGATCATGCCGAACTCGACCGGCGCATGCGGAGCGGGGAACTGGCGCTGGCAATCGAGATCCCACCGGGATTCGGCCGCGATCTTCTGCGCGGCAACCAGGCGGAGATCGGGGCCTGGTTCGATGGTGCCATGCCGCAGCGGGCAGAAACGGTGCGGGGTTATATCCAGGGCATGCACCAGCACTGGCTGACGGAGCAGGCGCGCAGGGCAGGCGTGGAGGCAGCAACCCCCGCGTCGGTCGAAAACCGCTTCCGCTACAATCCGGACGTGAAGAGTCTGCCGGCGATGGTGCCGGTGGTGATCCCGCTCCTTCTGCTGATGCTGCCCTCCATGCTGGCTGCGCTGGCGGTGGTGCGCGAGAAGGAAACAGGCTCGATCATCAACCTCTATGTCACGCCGGTCACCCGCGCCGAATTCCTGCTGGGCAAGCAGTTGCCCTACATCGGGCTCGCGATGATCAACTTCGCCATCATGGCGCTGATGGCGGTTTTGCTGTTCGATGTGCCGATCAAGGGCAGCCTGCCCACGCTGGTGCTGTCGGCTCTTCTCACCAGTGTCATTTCCACCGGCATGGGCCTGCTGGCATCGTCCGTCACCAACAGCCAGATCGCGGCGCTGTTCCTTTCCATGGTGGGAACTCTGATCCCCACCATGACCTATGGCGGCATGCTCGATCCCGTCTCTTCTCTGGAAGGGAGTGCGCGGGTCATCGGTGAAATCTATCCAGCCAGCCATATGTTCACCATCAGCCGCGGCGTGTTCAACAAGGGGCTGGGGTTCGGCGACCTTGCCGCTTCCTTCTGGCCGCTGTTGCTGGCGATCCCGGTGCTCATCGGGCTGTCGATCCTGCTGTTGCGCAAGCAGGAGCGCTAGCGATGCGGCGGACCCTCTCGAACGTCTATCGGCTGGGGATCAAGGAACTGTGGAGCCTGTGGCGCGATCCCACCATGCTGTTCCTGATCTTCTTCATCTTCACCGCCGCCGTCTACATGTCGGCAACCGCCGCGCCGGACAGTCTGCAGAGAGCCTCCATCGCCATCGTGGATGAGGACAATTCCGCGCTGTCACAGCGTATCACCTCGGCCTTCTTCCCGCCGCAGTTCATGCCGCCGGCGATGATCGCGCCAAGCCGGATCGATCCTGCCATGGATGCCGGCGTCTATACTTTCGTCATGCACATCCCTTCCGGCTTTCAGCGCGACGTGCTGGCTGGGCGGCGGGCGGAAATCCAGCTCAACACCGATGCGACGCGCATGAGCCAGGCGTTCTCGGGAAGCGCCAACATCCAGCAGATCGCGCTCGGTGAAGTAGGAGAGTTCCTGCAGCGTTACCGCGCACAGCCGGCCTCTCCGGTGAATCTGGAACTGCGCGCCCGTTTCAATCCCACGCTCGACAATGTGTGGTTCGGTGCACTGTCGCAGATCATCAACCAGATCACGATGCTCTCGATCATCCTGACGGGGGCAGCCCTGATCCGCGAGCGGGAGCATGGCACCATCGAGCATCTGCTGGTCATGCCCGTCACGCCATTCGAGATCATGCTGAGCAAGGTGCTCTCCATGGGGCTGGTGGTGCTGGTCGCGTCCTGCCTGTCTCTCAACATCGTGGTGCGTTGGGCGCTCGGCGTCCCGGTCGCGGGTTCCCTGCCGCTGTTCTTCGCGGGGGCGGCACTGCTGCTGTTCGCCACCACATCGATGGGCATCTTCATGGCGACGATTGCCCGCAACATGCCGCAGTTCGGCATGCTGGCGGTGCTCGTGCTGCTGCCGCTGCAAATGCTGTCAGGCGGAACCACCCCACGCGAAAGCATGCCTGAGCTGGTGCGGAACATCATGCTGGCAGCGCCTACAACGCATTTCGTCGAACTTGGGCAGGCAATCCTGTTCAGGGGGGCAGGAATCGAGGTCGTCTGGCCGCAATTCCTGGCAATTGCCGCAATCGGAGCGCTGTTCTTCACGATCGCGCTTGGGCGGTTTCGGAAGGCCATTGCATCCATGGCCTGATGGCCCGCCGCGCCTTCCCTGAAGGCATATCACGACGCGGGTGCATCCTTGCTTTGCCGCCCGCGCAGCGCGTCGATCTCGGCCTGGCGCCTGCGCAGGTAATTTGCGCGCACAGCCGCATAGGGATCGATGCTTTCATCCACCAGTTCGCGCAGTTCGTCGTCGGCCTCGGCGCGTTCATCGATCAGCCGGATTGTCGTGGTGGGCACGGCATAGGCGAGCTGATTGAAAGGTTCTCCCACCGTCAGCGGCAGCAATGACAGATCGGCCACCCGACCGATGAGATCCCGCGCGGTGGTCGGCCCGATCAGCGGCAGGAACATGTAGGGTCCCGGCTTCGCCCCATAATAGCCCAGCGTCTGGCCGAATCCGTTGCTGCGATAGGGCAGATCGAATGTCTCCGTTTTGGCCACGTCGAAAAGCCCCGCGCCGCCGATGGTGGAATTGATCGCGAACCGGCCCAGCGTCTCTGCGCTCTTGCCTGGTTTTAATTGGAGCAGATAGTTGAGGGAGACCACCGGCTCCTGAAGATTGCGCAGGGCGTTACGCAGACCGCTGCGGACGGGGGAGGGCACTGCCTTCTTGTAGCCCCGTGCGACAGGTCCGGTAACGGCTTTGTCCACCGTCTGGATGATGGCAAAGGATTCCGCGTTGAGGGCCTGTAACGGGTCGCCCGGGGTGGAACCGGCTTTGGCCTGCACCATGATCTCCTCGGCCTGCTCATTTTCCGGTACGGAATCCACGATCCGGGTGAGGGGTGTGTCCGCTGCGGGTGGAAGCTGGGTGCCCGCCAGATGGACGGCGATGGCAATCATCGAAAAGCTCATGGGACTGCTCCTTCCTGCTGGCCCGGCCGTCCGGAGGCCGGGCGAAAAATGCCGCGCGTGCGCTGTTCGAGATTGTCCACCAGCTCAAAGATCACCGGCACCACCAGCAGGCTGAGGATTGTGGAGGTGATCAGCCCGCCGATCACCGCGATGGCCATGGGCTGGCGAAAGCTGGCGTCTGCGCCGAAGCCCAGCGCGATGGGCAGCATGCCCGCGATCATCGCCACTGTCGTCATCACGATGGGCCGGGCGCGCATCCGACAGGCTTCCAGCAGGGCCTCCTCACGCGAGAGGCCGTGCGCCTTCATGCCGAGAATCGCATATTCGACGAGCAGGATCGAATTCTTGGCGACGATGCCCATCAGCATCACAAGACCGATCATCGCCGTCAGCACCAGCGCGCTGCCGCTGAGGTACAACGCCAGAAAAGCGCCGCCGATCGAGAGCGGCAGGGCGGATAGGATGGTGACCGGCTGGAAGAAATCCCGAAACAGCAGCACCAGCACGCAATAGATGCACAGGACGCCCGCGATCAGCGCGACAATGAAGCCCGAAGCGATTTCCGCGCCGATCTGGGCGCCCCCGTCCGGGATCAGGGAGATAGCTGACGGCATGCCCTGCATGGCGGGCGAAGCTTCCACTTTGGCAAGCGCGTCCCCCAGCGCCATCCCGTTCAGGTCCGCCGTGATGGTGATGAAGCGCTCGCGATCATAGCGTTCGATCTTTGCAAGATCGCTGCCGACGGATATGTCGGCAACGCTGCTGAGAGGCACCAGACCATCGCGGCCGGAAACACGCAGGTTGGCGATGGTGGAGAGGTCCCGCCGGGCCTCGTCGGCCATACGCGTGCGGATGAAGATCTGGCGCCTGTCGAGATTGAGGCGGCCAACCTGGGTGTCGAAATCGCCGCTGGTTGCGATGCGCACCACATCGCCAATCTCTTCCGTCGTCACGCCGCGCTCCGCCGCACGGCGGAGATCCGGGCGGATCCTGATCTCGGGCCGCTCCATGCTGGCCGTCGAGTTGATGTTGGAGAGCGTTCCGAGGGCGCGCAGATCGCGCACCAGCTGCCGGGCGGTCGCCGCCAGCGCCTGTGAGTCTTCGCCGGCGAGGATCAACTCCAGCTTCTCGGTCGTCCCTTCGCCCACCGAGAAGCGGGCACCTGGAATCGCGGCGACACGGCTGCGGACTTCGGATTCGACGGCGGTCTTGACCGGTCGCTCACCGCGCGGCGCGAGCATCAGCGTGAGGCTGGCCTGGCGCACCTCACCCGACCCTTCGCCGCCGGCCCCGCCTTCGCTGGACCGTCCAATGGTGGTGAAGACATGTTCAAGGCCATCGACCCCCTGCAGGGAATGACGGACCTGTTCCGTCACCTGAGCCATCGTCTGCAGCGCGCTGCCGGGCGGGAGTTCGATGGACAGCTCCGTCAGGCTGCGATCATCGGACGGCAGGAAGCCGGTGGGAATCAGCGGCAGCAGTGCCAGCGAGGCGACGAGGAAGGCGAATGTGGCGGCGATGGTGAGGCCGGGACGATGCAGGCAGCCGCGCACCATGCTGAGATAGGGCCGCATGACGGCTTCATTGTCATGCGCGGGGGCTGTCTCTCCTTTCAGGAAGTGGGCTGCCATCATCGGCGTCAACAGGCGCGCGACCAGCAGCGAGGCCAGCACGGCGATCACGGCGGTCCAGCCGAACGGCTTGAAGAACAGGCCTGCATAGCCGGACATCAGCGCCGTTGGCAGGAACACGGCGACGAGGCTGAACGTGGTCGCGATCACCGCCTTGGCGATTTCGTCGACCGCTTCTTCGGTCGCCTCCATCACGGGCTTGCCCATGCGGCGGTGGCGCTCGATATTCTCCACCTCGACGATGGCATCGTCGACGAGGATGCCGACCACCACCGCGAGCGCGAGCAGGGTGAGGGTGTTGAGCGTGAACCCCAGCCAGTACATCGCCGCGAAGGTGGGCAGGATCGACAGCGGCAGCGCCGTGGCGGCGATCAGCGTCGCCCGCCAGTCGCGCAGGAACAGCCAGACGACGAGGATAGCAAGGATCGCGCCTTCGTAGAGCATCGCCATCGAGGCCTGATATTGTTCGACCGTGTAGTCGATCGAGCCGCCGACAGGCGTCAGCTTCAGCCCCGGCGTTCGGCTCTTCAGTTCGTCCAGCGCCGCCTTCACGCCGTTCGCGACGTCCACCTCTCCGGCGCCCCTGGCGCGGTAGATGCTCACGCCGACCACGGTCTTGCCGTCCAGCATCGCCATCTGCGTGCGATCCGCCGCCGTGTCGTGGATCGTCGAGACCTGATCCAGCCGCACCCGGCGCCCGTTCGAGAGTACCACCGGCAATGTCGCGAGATCGGAGGCTTGTGCGGCCAGCGCGACGGTTCGGATCGACTGCTCCTCCCCGCCGATCTGGCCACGCCCGCCGGACGATTGCTGCTGCATCTGCCTGAGCGCGCGCGAGACGTCGCTGGCCGTCGCGCCGGCGGCCGTGAGGCGGACCGGGTCGACAATAACCTGCACCTCGCGTTGCAGGCCGCCCACGCGCTCGACCTTGCCAACGCCCGGAACCGAGCGGATGGCGCGGGTGATGCTGTCGTCCACGAACCAGCTCAGCTCGGCCTCGTCCATGCGGGTGGAGTCCACCGCCAGCACCAGGATCGGGGCGAGCGTGAAGTTGGCGGTGCTGATCGTGGGCTGCAACAGGTCGGACGGCAGGTCTGACCGAATGGAATCGACCGCGTCCTTGGTGCGCATCTGCGCGTCCGACAACAGGGTTTCCAGCGCGAACGAGACTTCGACCTGCACCGTGCCGTCGGTGATGGAAGTGGTGACATGCTCCACCCCTTCAAGCGCGGCGATAGCGTCCTCGATGGGGCGAGCGACTTCGGTTTCCAGCTGTGCCGGTGTGGCGCCGGGCAGAACAGCGGTGACGGAGACCGACGGCAGTGCGATGTCCGGCAGATCCTGCACCACGAGACGGCTGAAGCCATAGATGCCGGCCAGGGTGAGCAGGCAGAACAGCAGGATGGAGGGGATCGGGTTACGGATCGACCAGGTTGCGAAGTTCATGGCCGGCCCGTCGGCCCGTCGGCGGGGCCGACACTGTTCTCAGTACCCGCGACGCTGACCAGATCGCCATCGTCCAGAAACGCAGCCCCCCGCCGCACCAGCCTGTCAGAGCCGGCAACGCCCTTCAGGATTTCCACAGATCCGCCGCTGCGGCGCCCGGTGGTGACGGGGCGCAGCAGCACCCTCGATATCCCGCCCGACGTGCCGACCAGCATGACATGGCTGTGGCCGTCGCGGATCACGACGCTTTCCGAGGGGACGGTCAGCGCCGGGGACTGCCCGATGGCGACGGCCCCTTCCACATACATGCGCGCGCGCGCCCGGCTGCCCGGAAGGATATCGGCGAAGACGATGGCGAGGCGGGACTGATCGTCCAGCGTCGGCGCGACTTCCCGCACCCGGGCTTGCGCACGGCTGCCGTCGGGCAGGGACAGCGCCACCGTCTGCCCGGGGCGGATCGTCGCAACTTGTGCCGCCGTCAGCTCGCCGCGCCATTCCAGCCGGTTGCGGCGGATCATGCGGAACAGTTCCTGCCCGGCGGGCATCACCGCGCCCAGCGTGGCGGTGCGTGCGCTAATCACCCCGTCGTCGGGCGCGAGGATCGAGGTGTAGCGCAGTTCCAGCCGCTTGGCGGCCAGCAGGGCCGTAGCGGTTTTCGCTTCAGTCGCATATTGCAGCGCCTCCTGATCGCTGATGCCGCCGACGGCCTGCAGCCCACGCGCGCGTCGGTCATTGGCGAGGGCCTGTTCATGCCGCGCCAGCAGCTGCGCCTGCTCGGCCTGCAGCAGCGCGGGATTGAGGCGGGCGAGCAGCTGCCCGCGCCGGACCTGATCGCCCACATTCACCCGCACCTCGATCAGCTGATAGCTGCCGATCTGGGTGCCGATGCTGGCTTCTTCCCAGGGGGCGATGGCTCCGGACGCAACCACATCCTCGGGCCAGCTTTCCAGCCGTGGAGAGACGGTGCTGACGGTGAGGGCCGGGTGCGGATTCCCGGGCGCCGACGTTCCCGCGTTGCGCGTCAGCAGCAGGACTGCGGCAATACCGGCCATCACCAGCAGCACGGCTACAATGATCACACGGCGGGTGGTGCGGTCGAACGAACGAAAGCTGGATTCCATTTGCACATCCAGATCATCAGACGATGGCGCGATCCGCCGGGGCTCTCGGTTCATCGGCCCGGATTCCCGGTCTCGGGATGGCCGGAGCCGGCATCGCGGGCGCCTCCGCCTGCAGAACCTGTCTGCCGCATCAGCGCCACCCACGCCCGCGCCCGGTCGGACGTGGCATTGATCGCGCGTTCCTGCGCCAGATTATATTGGCGGCGGCTGTCCTCCAGCTCGAACCGGGCGATGGCGCCGGCCTGCCAGCGGGCTTCATTGGCCTGAAGTGTGTATCTGGCAGCGGCGAGCGCCTCGTTCGATGTGCCGATGCGCGCGGTCGCCGATTGCTGCGCGGCAAGGCTGTCCTCCACGTCGCGCGTGGCGGATCTGAGGGCAAGCAGCAGCCGGGCTGTAGCTTGCCCGTAGGCAGCGTCGGCGCTGCGGACGGCGCTGGCGCCTGCGCCGCCATCGAACAGCGGCGCGGTCAGCCCGGCTTCCACACCGTCGATAATATGGGACGAACTGTCGCCCAGCGCACTCACCCACTGGCCGCTGAGCGCGGCCGCCAGATTGAGGCGTGGCAGCCGTTCTGCCCGCGCGACGGCTATTTCTGACCATCGGGCCGCTGCTTCGCGTTCCGCCGCGACGACCGCCGGGTGGTTGAGCAGTACAGTCGCCGGAAGCGCCGGCGTCAGCATCGGCGGTTCCGGCATCATCCGCGGCGGGGTGTCCGGCCCGGGCACCAGCAGGCCCCGGATCTCGGCAGGCGGAAGCCCGCTCAACGCCGTCAGCGCGTCGACAAGGCGGGTGCAGCTTTCGGCCTGCACGATGCGGTCGGTTTGTGCGGTCGCCAGATTGGTGGCCGCCAGCGCCAGCTCGACCGGCGCGACGCGGCCGAGTTCCACACGCTTGCTGAACATCGCCAGCTCGGTCTCGCGTGATTGGATATCGCGGTCCCGGATGTCCAGAATGAGCGTGCAGGCGCGCAGGGCCAGCGCGGAATCTGCCAGTTCCCCGATCACCGAGAGCCGCGCGGCCTCTGCATCGGCATTGCGGGCGGCCAGACGATGCAGCGCGGCGATCCGGCTTTCCCGGATCCGCCCCCAGAGATCCACTTCCCACGACAGCGCAAGGCCGATGTTGGAGGAGGTCTGGCGGACAGTCGCGCCCGTGCCGGCGGCGCTTCGCGATGTGAGAGCGCCGCCCTGAACACCAACAGCAGGAAGGCGCCGCGCATCCTGGCCGCCCAGTGCCGCCCGTGCCTGATCGACCCGCGCGGCCGCTTCCGCCAGCGTCGGATTGTCGGCAAGGCCTGCAGCCACCAGCCGGTCGACGGCGGGATCGTGCAGCAGGCGCCACCAGTCTGCGGGGCGGTCGGGCGGCTGCGTCCGCCCGGCCGGGTCATTGGCCCACGACGCCTGTATCTCCAGAGCCGGGGCCTGATAGGCCGGCTGCAGGGCGCAGCCGCCAAGCAACGCAACAGGCACAAAGGTCATGGTGAACCGGTACATCCCCGTTTCCTGACGCAGCGAGACGGATGCGGTCAGAAGCTGTAGCTGATGAAGCCGATGGCGAACGGGGCCGTCTTCTTCTCCACAATGGGGCTGTTCTTCACATCGCCGAGCAGCGTCGTGACGCCGCCGACCGCGCCGATGCCGATCTTCTCCGTGAGCCGGTATTGAACACCAAGCTCTGCCTTGGCATCCAGGAAACCGCTTCCCGTCTTGAACTCCGACAGGCCGGAGGCTTGCGATTGCGCGGCGTTCACGCCGAAGTAGCGGTTGTTATGGCGCCCGTTTGCCCAGCGCGTGCCGATGGTCGGGTTGATGAACAGGCGTTCGTTCACCATGACCGGCCGCGACAGGTTGAAATCGGCGATCACGCCGCCGGTGCTGCCGGCGAAGATCTTGGTAAGACCTGCCGTCGCCTCGAAGCCGAACGGCCTGACGGTGACGAAGCCGCGCCCGCCCACACCGAACGACAGGCCGCCAATTCCGTCGGGAGTGTCCTTGGACCGGTAGTTATCCGCCATCGTGATGCCGGCACCGACGGTCACCATTTCCGTGTCGAGGAACTTGGCGCCGATCCCGTCCTGAAAGGTCACGAAGAAACGCCCGTACTTGATGTCGATGGCGGGCAGCGGCTGAAACCGATAATCCCTCGATCCCATATAGGCCGGCATATAGGCCGCGCCGACGCCGAGCGCGAACTGGTTGCCTTGGCCGGGGGAGGATGGCCCGATGATCCAGCCGAGCCAGCCCGGCAGATCGTCGTTGGAGGACTGAGGCGCCTGGTCTTCGGCCGGGGGGCCTTGCTGTGCCTGGGCGGCGACATGACACAAGGCGAATGGAAGGATGCCAAGCACCACAGAGAGGCGGGCGCGGAATCTGGTTTGCGGCATGGAAAATCCCATTGTGAATGCTCCGGAAACGATGTGGTTGCGGTGGGAAGAAGGCGTTGGCTCTGGTGGCCACCTGTCGTGGCCGGGGGCCGTCAGGCGGCGAACATCCTCGATGCTGCGGGGGCTGAATCCGGCGTCGCGGAGCCGCCGGCTCTCTCGCTCGTCCAGCGCCTTTCCATGCATGCGATAGAGGATCGCATAGCGTCTCAGGGCTTCGAGCCGGGGGTCGGCAAGCGGGAGTGGGTCTGTTCGTTGCCCGCGAATCCAGCGGAAGAGACGGCTCTGCCGCGCCAGCGATCCCGGCAGATCCCCGCGTGACATTGCAATCACCCGCATCTCGAGCGGCGTCAGATTCTGGGGCATTTGCGGGTCTCCGGCTGTTGAAGCCGCAGCGTTGAAGACCCAACCTTCCGCGAACCTTTCGGGCCCGGCGTTTTTTCAGCGCAAGGGCTTTTGCCCTCAGTCGGGCGTCTTGCGGTCCTTCGGCAGGTTCACCGCCATGTAGCCGAGACCCCGCAAGGTGCGGATGGAGACGCCGGCCTCCAGCTCAGCCAGCCTCGCGCGTACCCTGTGCACATGCACATGGATCGAATTCTCGGTGTAATCCTGCTCCATCGAATGCAGGCTTTCACCCAGCTGGGTCTTGGTGACGACCCGCTCCGGCGCGCGCAGGAAGCGTTCCAGGATGATGCTTTCGCCGCGCGAAAGGCTCACGCGCGCCTCGCCGACGCACAGCTCGCGCGACATGATCTCGTAGACGACATCGCCGTAGCGGATCACATCGTCGGCAAGCGGCACCGGCCGGCGGCCCAGTGCCCGGATGCGGGCGACCAGTTCCTCCATCGCGAAGGGCTTCACCAGATAATCGTCGGCCCCCGCATCCAGCCCGCGCACGCGCTGATCGATGCTGCCGAGCGCGGTGAGAAGCAGGACCGGCGTGGAGAGGCCAGCCGCGCGCGCACGAGCCAGAAGATCGAGCCCGCTGCGCAGGTCCGGCTCTTCATGCCCTGCCAGCATGATGTCCAGGATGGCGACATCGTAGGTGGCCAGTTGCCAGGCGTGCCAGCCATCGGCCGGCGTCTGGAACAGATCGACCGCGAAGCCTGTGCGGGCCAGATATTTGCGGGTCGTTTCCCCCAGCCGCGCATTGTCCTCGACAAACAGAAGCCTCATGCGCCCGATCCCTCGCCGGGCTTGATGGGGCAGGCATCGAACTCCAGTACGAAGCGCGCGCCGGCCGGTGACGGCTCCAGCCGCGCATCCCCGCCATGCAGCACCATGACCCGGCGCACGATGGAGAGGCCGAGCCCCGCGCCCGGGCCGTTCGCGTCGGCCTTGCTGAACCGTTCGAACAGGCGCGGGCGGAACTCTGCCGGCACCCCCGGCCCGTCGTCGCTGACGATGAGCCGGCCTTTCGCATCGACGGAGACGGTGATTTCGCTCCCCGGCGAGGTGTGGCGCATGGCATTCTCGATGAGGTTGCGCAGCGCGGCTTCCACCAGGCCGGGCACTCCCCGGCACGCCCGGCTATCGAGCGCGGTGTCGAAGGCGATGCCGCGCCCGCTTGCCAGAATGGCGCCTGCCATGTCGTTGCACACGCCACGGGAAAGCGCGACCAGATCGAAAGCGGTTTCGGTGAGATCTTCCCCGCTGTCGGCTTCCGCGAGGGTGAGAAGCTGCGCGATCAGCCGCCCCAGCCGGTCGAACTCCTCGATGGCCTCCCGTCGATCATCCGGCTCCAGCAAGGTTTCCACCTGCGCGCGCAGCGTTGCCAGCGGTGTCCGCAACTCATGCGCGGCGTTGGCGGAAAACTCGCGCTGGGCGCGCCATCCAGCCTCCAGCCTGTCCAGCGTGGTGTTGAAGGCGAGCACAAGCGGCACGATTTCCCGTGGTGTCGAGCGGAGGGGAAGGCGCTGGTTGATGGTGGCGGGCCCGATGCCGGCCGCCAGTTCCGAAATATGCTTGAGCGGCCTGAGGCCAAGCCGCAGCGCGATGAAAATGCCTGCCATCATCAGCCCGGAGATGAACAGGATAAGCGGGAGATTCGCGTTCGCTTCCCGTGCCAGATTGGCCGGATCCAGCCGCTCCGATAGCGAAAGCGTGTCGTCACTAGGTATGAATCCCAGAATCTGCACGGCCATGAACACAAGCGCCATGACCAGCAGAACGGAGGGAAACAGAATCCATGTGAGAGAGAAGGTTCCCCGTTGGCTGCTGCGTTTGCGCTCTTCAGGACTGGCGGGCATTTGCGGTTGCACTCTCCGGTGTGGAAGATCGGCTGCGATGGTCAGGCTGCGCTATGCCATGCCTGCCCAATCTTCCGCCAACCTTTCAGCCTGAGGGTTCATCACGTGCGGAAGCGCCGCCGCAGCGGCCTGCCAAGGCTATCCGGCGCGCTCAGGGCGAAGTGGACAGCCGCTGGCTGCCCTGCGCGGTCTGGGCCGGGGGCGGGAGGTCTTGTGCGGAGATGGCAGGCCTGGGGACGAGGAAGAAGCCGGCTGCATGCGCGCGATCCCCCAGTGTCACGCGCGAGCTGAACGCAATCAGCCAGGGCGCAGCAAGAAGACCGGCCGTCACAGGAGACAGCCACAGCGCCAGCACCGGATTCACCAGCGCAACCGACAACAGCACCAGCCCAAGCACCAGATGCTCACGGGTGCGGGGCAGGATTTCGCGGAGCGTGATGCCCTGTGCCTCACGGCTCTGCGCCGTCCATTCGGAAGAGATTCCCAGCGTCAGGCCGGCCAGCGCCTTGGTTTGATTGACCATCGCCACTGGCGCGAACAGGATCGACAGCAAGATCTCGAGCAGAGTCGACTTCAGAAGGACAAAGCCGCCGCCGAACTGTCTCAGACGGTGGCTGTCTGCCAGAATCCAGATCACACCCATCAACTTAGGCCCGAACAGGCACAGGATCGTGAGCAGCAGAATATGGGCTGCGGGCCCGTTCACCAGCAGATCCCGATTGCCGAGAAGCGCTTGGGCGATTTCGGCCAGGATCAGCAGCAGCCAGGCCGGTGACGTGAGATAGGCCGAAGCGCCGATCAGCAGATGCAGGCGGCTTGCCCAGTGAAAGCCGGCCGCATCGATCAAGCGGAGATGCTGCAGATTGCCCTGGGCCCAGCGCCGGTCGCGAATTGCATGGTCGACGACGGTCGGCGGAAACTCCTCGTAGCTTTCGTCGATCATCACCATGTGCACGGCCCACCCCCGCCGCCGCAGCAACGCCGCCTCGACCATGTCATGGCTCTGGATCATGCCGCCGAACGGCGTGGTGCCGGGCAGATCGGGCAGGCCGCAGCTCTGTGCGAAGGCCTGGGTGCGCAGAATGGCATTGTGGCCCCAGAAATTCGCTTCCGAACCCGACCACCAGACCAGTCCGGCCGAGGCCACGGGGCCATAGGCATAGGATGCGAACTGCATCCAGCGCTGGAAGAACGTGCGCGCATTCACGATCATCGGCACGGTCTGCAGCAGCCCGACGGTGGGGCGCGTTTCCATGATCGAAGCCAGCCCGATCATGGCATGGCCGCTCATCATGCTGTCGGCATCCAGCACGATCATATGCGCATATGCCGCCCCGAAGCGGCGAACCCAGTCGGCAACATTCCCCGGCTTCTTGCCGATATTCGCCGGCCGTCGGCGATAGTAGAGCCGGACCTGTGTCGCCGCGGCAAGCCGCGCCCAGGCCTGCTCTTCAAGCCGGCCGTGCAGTTCGCTCGAATCGCTGAGGATGAAGAAATCAAACGCGCCGGCACCGCCCGCGGCATCCAGAGAATGCAGCATGGCCTCTATCCGGCCGAAGGTCGCTTCTACCGGTTCGTTGTGAACCGGCATCAGCACGGCAGTTCGGTGGGCAAGTGTTTCCCTGGCGTGGGGAACCGGCACGAAGCCGGCATGCCCGCCGCTGATCAGCTTTGCGAAGCCAACCGAGGCGCTGACGAACCCGAACGCGATCCACGAAAACAGCGGGACGAACAGCAGCAGCAGCAGCACGTCCAGGAAACCCGTATCGTCGCGGTCGAGCGCGATCCGCACTTCGGTGGATGCAATCATGCCGATCACGGCCGTTGCGCAGATCAGCAAAAGCCGGCGCACGAGCAGGCCGTGCGGCCGTGTTTCGACCTCTATGGAAGCAGGGGGATTGCCGTCAAAATTCTGCACCGGCATGTCGAGCGGCGCATCGGGCGGCAGAAGGTCTCTGACGGAACTGCTTCTCATAACGTCCGTCTCATGGCCTCAGCGGCAGGATCAGTGTTTCAGACAACGCCGTCTCACCTCGCCTCAAGAACAGTCGAAGCTCTTGGACCCCGGCGGTGTCCGGCCGGATGTCCAGCATCACGCGCCAGCGCCCGGCCTGCCCGACAACGGGATAACTGCTTTTCATCGACAGGGCGGCCGCCGGAATGTTGATATCTGCCTCCAGATCATCTCGCCCCAGGCCAATCAGGCCCCTGCCTTCAAAATCAACCACGAACTTCTTTGTTCCCGATGCCGGCGGCGCACCCGGAATTCCGCCTGAGCCCGTCCAGCTGTCGACGACACGGGCAGCGCCGTCGTCTGACAGGTCGTCCGAGGTCCAGCGAAGCGTGTAGGCCAGATCCCGCCGCTCCCCGGATTTCGCCGGGCGGTCGCTCTGCCAGAAGGCGACCACATTGTCCGCCGTCTCGCTGTTGGTGGGCATTTCATACAGCAATATGCTGCCGGGGCCCCAATCTCCATCAGGTACGACCCACAGATTGGGCCTGCGCTCGTAGAAGGCGCCATCGTCCTGATAGCTTGCGAACTGCCGGTCGCGCTGCAGCAGCCCGAAGGCTTTCAGCCCATCGGCGCGAAAGCTGCTGACCTGCGCGCCATCCGGGCTGACAAGCGGGCGGAAGATACGTTCGCCCGTTCCGGTTCTGATGGCGAGCCCGTCTGAATCATGCACTTCCGGGCGCCAGTCGTCCTCCCGGCTCCGTCGCGCCTCATCATACCAGAACATGCTGGTCGCCGGCGCAATTCCGAGCCGCTCGATATCGCGCCGCAGGAACAGCGCGGCCCGGATCTGCTGCTCCACGCCGCGCGAGCCGTGCGTACAGTCAAAGGCATAGGCGCCGGTCAGGCTTGGCCCATCGAGCAGGGCGTGCACGCGGACATGCCGGGCTCCCAAGACCTCGATCCAGAAATCGGTGAAGGCCGGAAATTCTTCCGGGCGCTGAAGCCCGGTGTCGACGGCGATACCACGCGTCGACAGGCCATATTGGTCCTGCGAGCCCGAGGCCCGGAAATAGGAGGCGCCCTGAAACGCGAGCCAGTCGCTGCGCTGCGAGGTATCCAGAACGCGGAAGCCAGCGACTTCGCCGGCGACGTCGCCCGCAAACAGGCCCAGCGTCGATTGAAGCGGGCGGGCGGCCCCGCCCTCGACCAGATGGATGCGCACGGGAATGGGCGCAAGCCGGGTAACCGGAAGCAAGCGCACCAGACCGCCCAGCGCCTCGGCCGGACCATAGGCACGTGCGACGGAGGCCTCGAAATCGCGGGCAGGGTCGGCCGCATACGGTTGCGGCACGTGGGGCCGTCGCGCAAGTTGCCGGGCACGGCTGACCAGCTGATCCCAGGAAAAGCGGACGGGCGGGCCGAAGCGCGGATCGGCAGCCGGGGCGGCCGTGCCGCTGACTGCAGAGGCTGAAGCAGTCGTGCCGCTGCCTGCTGCTGCCGCGAGAAGCAGCAGCATCGTCCTGCGCGAGAGCGTGGCGGAGGTGACGGCCGTGTCGCACATGGGCATCAGCGCAGCCCCGTGACGACCGGCATGCCCGGTTCCAGTTCACCCGAAACCACGGCAACCAGCGTGCCGTCCGAGCCGCGCAGTTCGACAGGTGTTCGCCGCGGACGATTGCCCTCGCCGAGCACATAGACAGCCTCACCAGCCTCGGCACGGGCAGGCATGCTGCTGTCCGGCGTCGGGCCGCCTGCCCGGGCGAACTGCAGTGCGGTGTTCGGCACGACGAGCATGTTTCGGCGCAGGCCAAGCTCCACGTTCGCGCTGGCCGCCATGCCCGGCTTCAGCGCAAGGTCCGGATTCTGCACGTCGAGCACGAGCACCACATTGGATGGATCCGTGCTGCGCGCCGCACGGATCGCCACCACCCTTGCCGGAAAGCTGCGTGCTGGAAAGCTCGTCGCGCGGACGGTGGCCGTTGTGGTGCCGACGCTGACCTCATCCGCGTTGGCGCGATCCACCATCATCTCGAGCTTCAGCCGCGAATAGGGCGCAGCGATCACAAAAGGCATCTCGTTCTGGCCGGCGGTGACCATCTGTCCGTTCTGCGGTCCGGCCACGACGACGCCGTCTGCCGGCGCGCGGATGTCCGCGGCTGCAAGCCGTGCCCGCTGGGTTGCGAGCGACCGTTGCGCGGCGTCCGCCTCGGCCTCCGCATCCTGCAGTTTCGCCGTCGCGTCGCGCAGCTCGGTGCGGGCGACCCGCATCTCGCGGTTGGAGGGCGCCATCCCGCCCGATTCAGCACGCACGCGTTCATAACGCCGCAGCTGCACACGCAGCTTTGCTTCGGCTTCGCGTGCAGTGGACAGCGCCGTGTCCCGGTTTGCAAGCAGCGTCGAGGCGCGGTCAATCTCCGACTGGAACGGTTCGGAATCGAGCCGGGCCAGCAATTGCCCTTCGCGCACCTGTTCCCCAGGGCGCACCAGCACGGCGGAGATGCGGCCGCTTTCGCTCATACCCACCAGTTGGCGGTCGGCGGGCTGCAATGTGCCTGTTCCCTGAAGGGCCGCGTTCAGGTCCTGCCGGACGACGGATGACGTCATGTATCGTGTCGGCGCACCACCGTTCACGAAGCGACCGACCAGGGCGACCAGCGCGACGAGCGTGAGCCCCAGCAGCAACCAGAGCAGGCGCTGGCGCCAGACCGTGCTGGGGCGCCGCCCGAGAAAATCGTCGATGGCAGGCGTGTTCACCGGCTCAATCGCCATCCCCGGCCCCCATCGGCTCTGCCCGGCCAAGCGCATCGCACAGCCGGATCAGCGCATTGGCACGTGTCGCGCGGGCGTCGGAAAGGTCACCCCGGATGGACATCAGTGCGAATTCCGTACCTGACAGGGCGGCATAATCGGAAAGCCCCTCTCGATACTGCCGGCGGGCCAGCGCCGCCACAGCCTCGCTTTTCGCCAGTGCATCGAACAGGCCTTGCTCATGTGCATTCGCACCTTCGAAGGCAGCTACTGCTGTCTCGACGTCCGCCTGCGCCTTCAGGAAGGCACGGCGATAGGCAGTGACTGCTGCAGGGGAGGGGCCCAGCGGCCAGCTCGCCGTGCGGAGCCGGCCTTTCGCGGCGCGCAAGTCATCCCGCCGGTCCCGAAGCTCGGACGGCTGGCCGATCCGGATGTTTGCGGGGCCGGTGGGGATAGCCGCCGGCAGGGCCAGATGTGCCAGCACTTCATCCGGCGTCGCACCGATCAAGGCGGCGATATGCGCGGCGCCGGTTGCGACTGCACTGTCCTGCAAGGGAAGATCGGCGGCGATCCGCGCGCGCTCCGCATCGATCTGAAGAGGGTCGCGTTCGGTCACCAGGCTGGCCCTGGCGCGGAAGCTCGCGAGCTGTTGCAGGTCGGCCAGATTGTCAATCCGCGCCTGTGCATCCGATTTGCGGGCCTGTGCCAGCCGAAGAGCTATGTAGGTCGAGGCTATTTCGGCCCGCACGGATGGGTCTTCGGCCCGTTCCGACAGATTGACGAGAATGGCGTCGTCGAACAGGCGCGGCCAACTGCCCGTGCCACAGCTGCGTTCGGCGTCTGAACCGGCTGGTGCCGTCGCATAGCGGTCAGGCACATCGATCTCGGACAAGGTCGGCAGATGATCACCCCTGATGGGCGCACAGGCGGAAATCGACGCCGCCAGCCCAGCCCATATGATCACCCGGAACTCAGCCAGTTTCCATCTCCCAGCGCTCAGGCCCGGTGCCGCCTGTTCCAAATCTTACCGAATTTCGACTGCCATCAAGCTGGCGTCCGCGCTGGACTTTTCCAACTTGTCCTGCATGTCCACGCCCGATGCCGATAACTCAAGCGATCGCGCTTCCTGTTGTCGTGGATTCGAAACAGCCCGTCTGTCGTGTTCAGCTGAGGCCGCCGCCCAGCGAGCGGTAGAGCTCGATCCCGTTGGTCTGTTCGGCGAGCCGGGTCTGCACCAGAAGCTGATCGGCGGCATAGGCGGTCCGCTGGGCATCCAGCACCTGAAGGAACGAGGAGACGCCGACGCGATAACGCGCCTCCGACAGCGTGGCGGCCTTGCGGGCGGCCTCCGCGCGCCGCGCCTGACCATCCACCTGCTCGCCTATGGTACCCCGCTGCGCCAGCGCATCGGACACCTCGCGGAAGGCGGACTGGATCGCGCCTTCGTAGGCTGCGAGCGCCGCCTGCTGATCGGCCTGCGCGGCGCGAACATTGGCTTGCCGCCGGCCCATGTCGAAGATCGGCAGGCTGATGCCCGGCGAGACATTGTAGGCAAAGGTGCCGCTTCCGAACAGGCCCGACAGCGCGGTGCTCGCCGTCCCGTATGTGGCCGTCAGAGAGATGGTCGGGAACAGCGCCGCGCGCGCCGCGCCGATGTTGGCGTTCTGCGCCCGCAGCTGCCGTTCTGCGCCCAGCACGTCCGGCCGGCGTAGCAGCACGCTGGAAGACAGCCCCGTCGGCAGCGACTTCAGCGTGGCGCCGTCGTCGGGCAAGCCCTGCGGCAGCAGAGCGTCGGTGACTGGCGCGCCGGCCAGAAGCTCCAGCGCATTGCGCGTCTGCGCCAGCTGGGTGCGCAGGGTCGCGATGTCGGTGCGTGCCGCCTGATACTGGGCCTCCGCCTGGCTCGCTTCCAGCTCGGAGGCGACTCCGATGCGGAACTGGGCCTGGGTGAGGTCTCGCGTTTCCTGATAGGTGACGAGCGTCTTTTCCGCGATGCGGAGCTGATCCTGCGCAGCGCCATAGCTGAGCCAGGCATTGGCGATTTCGGCGATGAGGCTGATGCGGGCGGCCCGCTGCGCCTCTTCGGTGGCGAAGTAGGTTTGCAGGGCGGCTTCACTCAGGTTGCGGACCCGTCCGAACAGGTCGATCTCGAATGCAGAAATCCCGATCTGGGCGCTGTAGAACTCGACGTTCCCGCCGCCTTGCTGGCCCAGCGCGGCGGCTTGGGCGATGTCATCGGTGAAGGTTGCGCTGCCCGATGCGCCGATGGTGGGCAGCCGGTCCGCGCGTTGCACCCGGTATCGCGCCCGCGCGGCCAGCACATTCGCCACCGAGGCCCGGAGGTCGCGATTGTTCTCCAGTCCGGTGGTGATCACGCTCTTCAGCCGATCGTCCAGAAAGAAGTCGCGCCAGGCGATGTCGGCGGCGCTGCCCTCCGTTGCGGCAGGATAGACGCCGTCGGCCGGAAGCGCGGCGGGCACCACGCCCGCCACCGGCTCCATCGGCGGCGCGAGGCTGCACCCGCCCAGCAGGGCGGCGCCCATCAATGTGGTCAGCAGCGTGTTTGGCAGCTTCTTGCCCATCAGTGCGAACTCCCGGCGACGGCCGTATCGGCAGCGGTGTCCGGTGCCGGGGCGTCGCTGCCGTTGCTGCCTTCCTTGCGGCGGAACAGGCGGTTGACGAGGATGAAGAACATCGGAACGAAGAAGATGGCGAGCAGCGTTGCGGTGAGCATGCCACCCACCACGGAGCGGCCGATGGCGTTCTGCCCGCCTGCGCCCGCACCGGTGGAGAGCGCCAGCGGCAGCACCCCGAAGATGAAGGCAAGGCTGGTCATAAGGATGGGCCGAAGCCGCAACCGCGCCGATTCCACTGCCGCCTCGAAGATGGGCATACCCTGTCGCACCCGTTCCTCGGCGAATTCCACGATCAGGATCGCGTTCTTGGCCGAGACCCCGATGGTCGTGATCAGGCCCACCTGCAGGTAGATGTCGTTGTTGAGGCCTGTCAGCAGCGCCGCCAGAAGCGCACCCAGCACGCCGAGCGGTACCACCAGCATCACCGCGAACGGCACCGACCAGCTCTCATAAAGCGCCGCGAGCGAAAGGAAGACGATCAGCAGCGAGAGGGCATAGAGCGCGGGCGCCTGCCCACCCGACAGCCGCTCTTCCCACGACAGGCCGGTCCATTCCAGGCCGATGCCGGGCGGCAGCTTGGCGTGGATTTCCTCCATCGCGGCCATCGCGTCGCCCGAGCTGACGCCCGGCGCGGCTGCGCCCTGAAGCTGGACGGCGGCCTGCCCGTTGTAGCGCGTCAGCTGCACGGGCCCCTTGCCCCATTCCGCCGTGGCAAAGGCCGAGAAGGGGGTCATCTGCCCGTCCGAACTGCGGACATAGATGTCGTCCAGACGTTCGGGCGCCTGCCGATAATGTTCATCCGCCTGCACGAACACGCGCTTCACCCGGCCGCGGTCGATGAAGTCGTCGACATAGGCGCTGCCCCAGTTGACGGCGATGGCGCTGTTGATGGCGGCGATGTCGAGGCCGAGTGCTCCGGCCTTGTCCTGATCGACATTCACCTTCAGCTGTGGGGCGTCCTCCAGGCTCATCGGCCGCACCTGCGCCAGCCGCTTGTCCTGCATGGACATGCCCAGCATCATGTTGCGCGCCTGGGTCAGGGCTTCATTGCCCTGGCCGGTGCTGTCCACCAGCCACAGGTCGAACCCGGTCGCGTTGCCCAGTTCCGACACGGCCGGCGGGATCATCGCGAACACCATCGCATCGCGATCGCGGGAGAGGGGGCCTGCCGCGCGGGCGACGATCGCCTGCGCCTTGTTTTCGGCGCCGGGGCGGTCTGCCCAGTCCTTCAGGCTGAGGAAGGCCATGCCGGCATTCTGGCCCTGACCGGCGAAGGAGAAGCCGCTGACGGTGAAGACACCGTCCACATTGGCTTTCTCATGCGTCAGGAAATAATCCCGCACCAGCGCCAGGGACCGATCGGTCCGCGGCAGCGAGGCGCCGGCCGGGGCCTGCACCATCACCATGGCGCTGCCCTGATCTTCATCCGGCAGGAAGCCCGTGGGCAGGCGCCAGAACATCAGGCCCATCACCAGCACCACCAGCAGATAGACGAGGCTCGACCGCTTCCAGTTGCGCGACACCTTCACCACGGAGCCCTCGTAGCTGACGACGCCACGATCGAAGCTGCGGTTGAACCAGGCGAAGAAGCGCCCCAGCGGGCCGTCGCCCGTGTGCTTGTCGGGGTCGTGCGGCTTCAGGATCGTCGCGCAAAGGGCGGGCGTCAGGATCAGCGCCACCAGAACCGACAGCACCATGGCCGAGACGATGGTGATGGAGAACTGGCGATAAATGACCCCTGTGGAGCCGCCGAAGAAGGCCATCGGCAGGAACACCGCCGACAGCACCAGTGCGATGCCGATCAGCGCGCCCGTGATTTCGTCCATGGATTTGCGCGCGGCTTCCCTCGGGCTCAGCCCCTCCGTCACGATCAGGCGCTCGACGTTTTCCACCACCACGATGGCGTCATCGACGAGAAGGCCGATCGCCAGCACCATCCCGAACAGAGTGAGCGTGTTGATCGAATAGCCCGCGACCGCCATCACGCCGAAGGTGCCCAGCAGCACGACCGGCACGGCAATGGTGGGGATCAGGGTGGCGCGCCAGTTCTGCAGGAACAGGAACATCACCAGGAACACCAGCACGACCGCCTCGACAAGCGTTTCCACAACCTGTTTCACCGACAGCCGGACGAAGGGCGTGGTATCCACAGGATAGACGACCTGGACATCGTCGGGGAACGTCTGTGCAATGCGCGCGACTTCGGCTTTCACGTCCGCGATGGTGTCCAGTGCGTTCGCGCCGGAGGCCAGCCGGATGGCGAAGCCGCTCGCCGGCATGCCATTATATTGGGAGTGGAAGCCGTAGGTCTCTGCGCCCATTTCCACGCGCGACACATCGCGCAGCCGCACGATGGCACCGCCGGAGTTGGTCTTCAGGCGGATTGCGCCGAATTGGTCCGCCGTCTGCAGGCGGGAATGGACCGACACGGTGGCGTTCAGCATCTGTGTCTCGGGGGCGGGAAGGCCGCCGATCTGGCCAGCCGACACCTGCGCATTCTGCGCCTGGATCGCGGCCGTCACGTCGCCGATGGTCAGCTGATAGCTCGCCAGCTTGATGGGGTCGATCCACACGCGCATCGCATATTGCGAGCCGAACAGCATCAGCTCGCCGACGCCGTCGATACGACTGACGGGATCCTGCACGCGGGACACGACGAGGTCGGCGAGGTCGACCTGATCCTTGGTGCCCTTGGGCGAATAGAGCGCGATGATCGCCGCGAAGTTCATCGCCGACTTCGCGACCTGCACGCCCTGGCGCTGCACGTCGGACGGCAGCAGGGACAGCGCCGCCTGCAGCTTGTTCTGCACCTGCACCTGGGCGATGTCCGGGTCGGTACCCTGCTCGAACGTCAGCGTGATGGTGGCCATCCCTGACGAGGACGAGGTGGACGAGAAGTAGCGAAGGTTGTCGATCCCCTTCAGCTGCTGCTCGATGATCTGGGTCGTCGTCCGCTCCAGAGTCTGGGCGTCCGCACCCGGATAGTTGGCGGTGATGGAGATCGACGGCGGCGCGATGGCCGGGAATTGCGAGATCGGCAGGCTGCGGATGGCCAGCAGGCCGGCCAGCATGATGATGATCGCGATGACCCATGCGAAGATGGGCCGGTCAATGAAGAAGCGGGCCATGGCGGATCAGTGCCCCGCAGCGGCGGGTGCCGCCGTGCCTGCCTTGGGAGCCGCCGGGTTATACGGCACGGCCTTCACCGGCACGCCGGGCATCATTACCTGCGCGGCTTCAACCACGATCTTGTCGCCGGGCTTCAGGCCGTCGGTGACGAGCCAGTTGTCGCCCATGGTGCGCGGCGCGGTCACGATGCGCTGCTGCAGCTGATTGTCGGTGCCGACCAGCGTCACCACGGGCTGCCCGCGTTCGTTGCGGCTGAGCGCGCGCTGAGGCACCAGCATGGCGTCCAGTTTCTCGCCCTCGACCACCTCGGCGCGGACGAACATGCCGGGCAGCAGCAGCCCCTGCGGATTGGGGAACTGCGCGCGGATCACCTGACTTCCGGTCTGCGGGTCCACCGTGACTTCCGCGAACTTCAGCACGCCTTCATGGGCATAGGTGCTGCCGTCTTCCAGCCGCAGCCGCACGCGGGCGGAATCGCCCGCGCGGCTCAGTTGCCCGGCCGCCAGCTGCTGGCGAAGCCGCAGCATCTCCGTGCTGGATTGCGTGATGTCGACATAAACGGTGTTGAGGCTCTGGATCGTCGCAAGCTCGGTCGCCTGCGCTGCGCTCACCAGCGCGCCGACGGTCACGGTCGAACGGCCGATTCGGCCGCTGATCGGCGCGCGGATCAGCGTGCGCTCCAGATCGATCTCGGCGGCGCGAAGCGCGGCGGTCTGGGCTGCGACATCTGCGCGCGCCTGTTCGGCGGCGGCAACGGCCTCTTCAGCTTCCTGCCGGGAAATGGCGTTGATCTTCACCAGCTCGGCATAGCGCCGGGACAGCGCCGCCGAGGTCGAGACCGTGGCACGGGCCCGTGCGAGGGCCGCGCGCGCGCTTTCAACCTGCGCCTGATAGGAAGCGGCATCGATCCGGTAGAGCGGCTGGCCCTGACGCACCAGCTGGCCTTCCTCAAACAGGCGCGCCGTGACGAGACCACTGACCTGCGGGCGAACTTCGGACGTTTCCACCGCGCTGGTCCGGCCCGGCAGCTCTGTCGTGAGCACCGCCGGGGCCACCCGGGCAACCACATAGGAGACTTCGGCTGGGGGAGGAGCGCCGCCCTCGGATCCGGAATTGCAGGCAGCAAGAAGAATTGCGAGGCCCAGCACAGCCGCGCCCCTGTCAAGGTTCATCATTATGTCATCCTTGGTGTGAGTGATCGTTCATTCACACTTGATCCGGCTCATGCTCGGAGCTAGTTTTCCTGTCAAGGGGAAAGGGATCGGATTGATGATTTGCGGCATGGAAGGCAGTGGACGAACGGTCAGGGCAGGGCAGCGGCGCCAGTCCATATTGGAAGCGGCGCGAACCCTGTTCATCGAGCACGGCTTCCACCAGACCGGCATGGCGCAGATCGCCGAGCGGTCGGGTGTGAAGGTCGGCCAGATCTATCGTGACTTCGCCAACAAGGAGCAGATCGTGACGGCAATCTGCGAGGCCGATCTCGCGGCCTCGATGGGCGAGGAAACGCTGGCGACGGCGCTGAGGAATGAGGACCGCCCCGCGCTTCGCGAATGGATGCACCGCTTCTGCACGATGGAACAGCCGGTGGAACAGAGCCGGCTGATGGCGGAGATCATCGCCGAGGCGAGCCGCAACGAACATCTGGCCGCTTCGCTGAGGGAAATCGAAGAGCGGGTCGGTGAAAGCATGACGGCCGCGCTCAACATCCTCGTCCCGGAAGAGCGGCGGCACAAACGCCATGAGGAGATCCAGAACATCATCATGGCGATGCACGTGGGGATCATGATGCGCATGGCGATCAATCCGACGATGCCCACCGAAGAGCTGTTCCAGCATGTGACGGACCTGCTCGACGAGGCACTTTCGGAAGACGCGCTGCCCGCACAGACTGTTTGAGGCTGCCCGGCTGGGAAATGGTGGGCGGCCGCCGCAAAGTCCGTGGGTGTGAAGCCCTTCAGTCCGGCCGGGCGATCCGTTTGCGCGCTACGGCCGAGGTCGGATGGCGCGGCCCGCCAAGGCCCAGCAAGTGGGAAAGCGCGGTGATGTCAGCGCCGCGCGGGACGATCAGCCATTCCGACGGCTGGGCGGTATCGATTACCACCACTGCATTCTTCGGGCAGATATCCTGACAGCCGACCTCCAGGATTCCGAACGGAGCCTTGCGCCCCTTGCTGCAGGGTGTCGTGGCCCTGAGCGATTTGGTGAGCGACTGTCGGCCCTTGTTCCCGAAGCCGCCATCCAGCTTTCGGCTGCACTTTCGGCAGACAAGGATGGTCGTGCTCCATTGGGCGCGAACTGTTTTCATGTAAGTATATGTGTTGCCGGTGGGTTGGTTGAACAAGTGGTGCGGTCGGCGATGTTGCCGCTTGCCTCGCAACACACTGTCCCTTATAGCCCCGCACCCGCGCTCCGTAGGAGTGTAGCTCAGTTGGTAGAGCATCGGTCTCCAAAACCGAGGGCCGGGGGTTCGAGTCCCTCCACTCCTGCCAACGCCTTGGGAGCCGACGCCTTGAACAGGGCGGATGCCGCCCCCAAGTCGCTGGAGGGCGGGCGCAGATTTTCGGCCCGGCCGATGCCTTCGAACGAGGGGGCGTCTGCCGGGAGTTGTTGTTGGTGAAAGCGCGCTGAGTTGATTCGGCGCATCAGCCGGCGACGGATGGAAGGTTGAAGCGAATGGCGAAGACGAGCCCGGCGGAGTTTGTCCGGCAGGTGCAACTGGAAACGTCGAAGGTCGTCTGGCCTTCGCGGCCCGAAGTCATTCGCACGACCATCCTCGTGCTGATCATGACGTCGATCCTGGCGGTGTTCTTCCTGGGCGTGGACCAGGCGCTGGGCCGGATCGTGAAGTTCTTCCTGGGTCTGGGGGCCTGACCGACATGTCGCGCTGGTACATCATTCACGCCTATTCCGGCTTCGAGAACAAGGTGCGCGACCAGATCGTGTCCGACGCGGCCCGCCTGGGCCTCGAGGGCATGGTCGAAGCGGTCGAAGTCCCCACTGAAAAGGTGACGGAAGTCCGCCGCGGCAAGAAGGTGCAGAGCGAGCGGAAGTTCTTCCCGGGCTATGTGCTGGCCAAGCTGGAAATGAACGATCAGGTCTATCACCTTGTGAAGAACACGCCGAAGGTGACTGGATTCCTTGGGTCTTCCGGAAAGCCGCAGGCGATTTCCGAGGCCGAGGCCGCCCGTATCCTCAGCACCAAGGCAGAGGCCGATGCGGCCCAGCCCAAGGCGAAGAAGAAGGCGAACTTCGAGATCGGGGATTCGGTGAAGGTGCTGGACGGCCCGTTCGCCAGCTTCTCCGGCCTGGTGGAAGAGATCGACTACGAAAAGTCGCGCGTGAAGGTTTCCGTGTCCATCTTCGGCCGGGCGACCCCGGTGGAACTGGACTTCGAGCAGGTCGAGAAGACGAAATAAGGTTTTGGGCGCTTCGGCGCCCGAAAAACTCCCCCGCGCCGCGGTCGGACGGGGGTGACATCGTGGGAGGTGAGGGGTTCGCCCCGATCCGCATGCACCACACGGCCGCACAACCGGAGGGGAGGGCGCCCCGCAAAGCGATTTGCAAGCACCCGAACCTGATTTGGAGCAAATGATATGGCAAAGAAGATTACTGGCTATATCAAGCTGCAGGTTGCAGCTGGTAAAGCCACCCCAAGCCCGCCGATCGGGCCTGCGCTGGGTCAGCGCGGTGTGAACATCATGGAATTCTGCAAGGCCTTCAACGCTGCCACCGGCAGCCTCGAACCCGGCATGCCGATCCCCACCGTGATCACCGTCTATGCCGACCGCAGCTTCTCGTTCATCACCAAGACTCCGCCTGCCACCTTCCTTCTGAAGAAGGCGGCCGGTCTGAAGTCCGGTTCCACCACGCCCGGCAAGGGTGCCCCGGTGGGCAAGGTGAAGAAGTCTCAGATCCGCGAAATCGCCGAGACGAAGATGAAGGATCTGAACGCGAACGACATCGAAATGGCCATGCGCACCATCGAGGGCTCCGCCCGCGCGATGGGCCTCGAAGTGGTGGAGGGCTGACGCCATGACCAAGCTGACCAAGAAGTCGAAGGCGCTGGCCGCCACGGTCGAGCCGCTGAAGCTCTACCCGGTGGACGAAGCCCTCTCCCTCGTGAAGGCGAACGCCACGGCCAAGTTCGATGAAACCATCGAAGTGGCGGTGAACCTGAACGTCGATCCGCGCCACGCTGACCAGATGGTTCGCGGCATGGTGACGCTGCCCAAGGGCACCGGTAAGACGGTGCGCGTGGGCGTGTTCGCCCGCGGCCCGAAGGCCGAGGAAGCGCTGGCTGCCGGCGCAGACGTGGTGGGCGCCGAAGACCTGCTGGAAATCGTGCAGGGCGGCACCATCGATTTCGACCGCTGCATCGCGACGCCCGACATGATGGGTCTCGTCGGCCGCCTCGGCAAGGTGCTGGGCCCCAAGGGCCTGATGCCGAACCCGAAGCTGGGCACCGTGACCATGAACGTCGGCGAAGCCGTGAAGGCTGCCAAGGGCGGCCAGATCGAGTTCCGCGTCGAAAAGGCCGGCATCATCCACGCCGGTCTCGGCAAGGCGAGCTTCGCGCAGGAAGACCTGAAGGCGAACCTGGATGCCTTCCTGGACGCGCTGGTGAAGGCCAAGCCGTCGGGCGCCAAGGGCAAGTATGTGGAAAAGATCGCGCTCAGCTCCACGCAGGGCAAGGGCGTGAAGGTGGATCCGGCGACCGCTCTGGGCGCCTGAACCTTTTCACATCGTTGAACAGGAAAGAGGCCGGGGGAAACCCCGGCCTCTTTTCGCATCCGGCATCCGTCAAAACACGCCGATGGCGTGGAACAATTCCTACAAATCCTACACCTCCTACAGACAAGCTGTTGAGATTGCAGTGTAGGACGATGTTCCACGTGGAACAACCAATATGGTTATTCGCGCGTGAGGCCGTTTGAAACGCGAAAGGGCCGGGGTTTCCCCCGACCCTTCCTTCATGCCCGGGGCATGGCCTGATCCGGGATCAGGCCGCCACCCGGCGGGCATGCCGGCGGCGCGCTGCAACGCCGACGAGTCCGAAGCCCGTGATCAGCATGGCCCATGTCGCCGGCTCCGGCACGGCGCCGGGAATGCTGGTGCTGGTGACGCTGCCGCTGCCGATGACCTGCCCGGTGCTGAAGGCGATCACGGAGAAGTTGGAGTTCGGGCCGAAATACAGGCCCGAAGGCAAGGCAAGATCGAACCAGAAGCTGTCGATCAGATCATAGGAGCTTTGCTGCCCCTCGCCGGTCGCCGCATCTTCCAGGGCCGCGATCAGCTGGCTTTCGAGCACGGTCGGGAACAGCGTGCCCCAGGCGATGCCGTCGGCGGCGGCAACCCAGTCGGTGTTGCCGAAGATCACGATATGCTTCTGGCCTTCGGGGTCTCCGGGCAGGTTCTGCGCGGTGCCCATCAGGAACAGCTGGGACTGGGGCTCTCCGTACCAGAGGTCGAAGGAGGTACCCGTGCCGCCTTCGAAGTTGAAGGTGCCGCCCCGCCCCGCGCCGCAGCCGGGGTTGGTGTTGAAATGGATGACATTGCTGACATCCGAGACCAGCGGGTTGATGCTGTAGGTCAGGATGGTGGGCGGCCCGGACGGGCAGGTGGCGGCGTTGGCAGCCGAGGGTACCGCGGCAAGCAGCAGCGAGCCGGCAAGGCTGGCGAGAAGAGTGCGCATTGTTGAATTCCTCCTGTTGTTCCGACGGCCGGGCCCCTGCCTGCCGCACAACTTCAGGTGCCATTGAAGCGCTTGGTTAATCTTCCCCCCGTGTCGGGACATGACGGGGCATGACGGGACATTCTCCCTTTGAGCAGATGTGGAACTCGGGAGGATCGCGGCATTCGTGCCCAGAAAGATGGTTTCCATAGCCTTGAGAAAGAGCGCTTTTTCGAGATTCGGATGATGGTGGAAACCGCACGCGAGAAGGGCCGGGCGATTGCACGCCCGGCCCTTCCGTCACGCCCTGTGCTTTAGGCCTGGGTTACGGGATCAGGCCGTTACCCGCAGGGCGTGCCGGCGGCGTGCTGCAACGCCGACAGCTCCGAAACCGACGATCAGCATGGCCCAGGTGGCAGGTTCGGGAACGCCGCCGACCCCGCCGCCCGGCGTGCCGGGCTGTTCCAGCGTGGAGAAGAGCACGCCGGATTTCGATGTCCAGCTCACGCCGTCCGGCGTGTCGCCGATATCCAGCGCGCCGGTGTGGCCGAAGCCGCAGGTGGCGGCGCGGCCGCGGCAATCCAGCTCCAGCGTGAAGGCGAAGCCCAGCTGGGAATAGCCGACCGGAACGGCGATGGTGGTCAGGAAGGTGCCCTCCACAACGCCCGCCCCCCAGTCGAAATTCTGGGTGAACTGGAAGTCGTCGGCTGTGCCTGAGTAGTAATAGTTCTGCAGGAAATTGCCGTTGTTCATATCCCAGTTGGCCTGGGCGATACCGCCGATAAACTGGCCGCTGTTGGCCCAGGTGAGCCAGCTGACGGGCGTGC
This sequence comes from Sphingomonas sp., assembly GCA_003248865.1. Lineage (GTDB taxonomy): Bacteria > Pseudomonadota > Alphaproteobacteria > Sphingomonadales > Sphingomonadaceae > Sandaracinobacteroides. The sequence continues at coordinate 105,706 of QFPK01000016.1, read as the reverse complement.
CGTCGATCACGTCATAGACATTGCTGAGGGCAAGGCCGATCGCGCCCGACATATAGCCGTCGGTATAGCCGAGCGGTGCGGTATAGAGCCCGTCGAAGCTGTAGCCGAAGCTGATGTAGGCGGTTGCGCCCGAGGTGTTGTTGAAGGTGATGATGTCGCTGATGCGGGTGTTGGCGAAGGCGCCGCGCGCCGTGGCCGAGACATCCTCATTGTGGCCATAGGCTTTCAGTTGACCCTTGCCGAGGTCGCCGGAGGCGAAGGCGACCGAGCCGCTGTTGGAATAGGCCGATGCCGAGTTGGACCAGCCGGCGTCCCAGCTGCTGGAGCTGTAGCCGTTGGCCATCCCTTCCGTGGCGCTGGCCTGTGACACAGCGCCGTTGTTGCCGACGGCGATGTAGGCGCCTGAACCCTGCCCCCAGTTTCCATACGGATAGCCGCTGACGCTGACGCTGGCGCAGGACCGGGGATCCGGCGTGCTGCCGATGCCGTTGCCGTTGAAGGTGCAATAATCCCAGGCCTGCGAAGCCGCGAGGGAGGGTGCGGCCCAGAGAAGCGCGGGCAAGCCGAGCGCCGTAAGGCCGATCAGTTTCGAAATGGTGATGCGCATGATGAACCCCTGTTCTTCGTGGCGCGATCCCTCCGCGCCACGGCCAGAAGCTAGGGTTAATGGGGCAGGTTAATCGTCCCCCCGTGTCGGGACAGGTCGGGGCATGTCAGGACACAGGCCCCGATGACAGGAGAGGACGAGCCAGTTAGACTGTGCCCATGGCGTCGGAATCCCTTTCAGACACGGCAGTTGCGGGAAAGGCCGTGCGCCTGCGCGGCTGGAAGGAAATCGGCCGCTGGTTCGGGGTGGACGAGCGCACGGTAAAGCGGTGGGAAGCTTCCCGCGGGCTGCCGGTGCATCGGGTGCCGGGTGAGCCGCGCGCGCCGGTGTTCGCCTATGAGAATGAACTGAAAGCCTGGGTGGAACGCGACCGGGCCGGCGGCGGCAGCGCAGCGCCGGCGGACGCCGGGCCGGAGGTGCCGCCCGAACCGAAGCGGCCCTGGCTGACCGTGGCGCTGGTGCTGCTGGCGCTGGCGGCGGGGGCGGCGCTGTGGATGGGCAAGCGCGCGGCCGACACGGCACAGGTGGCCGATGCCAGCGTCGCAGACCTGAAGCGGCTGGCCGGTGCGCAGGTGGCGGCGCTGAACGACCAGCTGGACAGCCAGCCGGGCACGGTGGGCGTGCGCGCGGCGCTCGCGAAAGAGGCCGTGCAGGTGCTGGGCCGGGTGGCGGCTCTGCCCGATGCGCCGCCTGCGTTGAAGCAGGAGGCCGCCGAGGGCTATCGGCGGCTCGCGGTGTTGCAGAACGCCATCGACCGGCCGAGCCTGCGCGACCGCAGCGCAGCACGGCAATCGCTGGATCGGTCGCTTGTTCTGTTGCAGGGCGACCGCAGCGCCGCAGCCGCCGAGGTTCGGGCGCGCGTGCAGATCGAAGCGGCCCGGCAAGCGGCTGGAGACGGCGATCTGAAAGCCGCCGGGGATCTGCTGGCGCAATCCCGCGAGGTGGCGCTGTCGGACGGGATGGGCGCGCTGACGGGAGACTGGTGGATGGCGGAAAGCGCGATTCTGGGCTGGAAGGGTGATTATGCCCGGTCGGCCGAGGCGGCGCGCAAGGTGGAACGGGTGGCGGCCGGAGATGCGCTGCAGGCCCTGCAGCAGACCCGCGCGCTCGATTTCGAGGCGGAGGCGCTCTATTATCTGGACGATCTCGAAGGGGCGCTGAAGACCTATCAGCAGGCGGTGTTGTCCGCCGAGGGCGCGCTGAAGCGCTGGCCCGATGACAGCCGGCTGCGCTGGTCCCTGCTTCGCCAGACGTGGAATCTGGGCGGCACGCTGATCCAGATGCAGCGGCCGGCAGAGGCTGCGCCCATTCTGGCCGGTGCTTTGGCGGGCTGGCAGGCGATGGCGCGGGCCGATCCCAGCGATGAAGCCGTCCGGGTGTGGGTGTGGGTGACACGCCTGTCCTATGGGCAGGCGCTGGCCGGGATGCGGGATTATGCGCGGGCGGTTCCCGTGCTGAGCGAGGCCGTCGCGGAACGCCGGCAGTGGCTGGAGGCGCGGCCGGAGGAAGCCGACCGGCGGCGGATGCTGATGAAGGCGCAGGCGACCCTGGCAGATACGTTGGCCGCGGTGGGGCGGCGTGGCGAGGCCTGCGCGCTCTATGCCGAGGCAGGCGGGCTTGTGGGCGAGATGGAGAAGGCCGGGCAGCTCACCGGCTATGACAGGGCAGAGACGCTGCGTTTGCTGAAGGACGCAAGGCAGCGCTACTGCCCCTGAGCTTATTGCCCCTTTCCGGCACCCAGGATGGGTTCGCCGGGCCAGATGTTCGGAACCAGCTTGCCGTTCTGGACAATGGGCTGGCCATTCACCAGCACATGGCGAATGCCGCGGGAGGGTTGCATCGGCTTTTCGAAGGTCGCCGCGTCGATCACGGTCGCCGGGTCGAACAGGGTCAGGTCTGCATCCATTCCAGGTGCGATCCGGCCCTTGCGCGCCATCTGCGGCGAGATCCCATCCAGCCGCCGGGCGGGCATGATCGTCATCTTGCGCAGCGCCGTCATCAGGTCGAGCGCCTTGCGTTCCCGGACATATTTGCCCAGCACCCGTGAATAGGTGCCAGCCCCGCGCGGATGCTCGCCGGACGTGCGCCATGGCATGCCGTCGGAGGCGATCGCGATCGCGGGGTCGGCGATGACCATGTCCACAATCTGTTCGGGGATGATGTGGATCACCACGGCTGAGCCTGGCTGCTCGCGGCGATAGCGTTCGAAGCTCTCTTTCGTCAGCCGCTCCCCGGTGGCGGGCCATTGCAGATCGGCATAGGTGGCGCCGGTCCGTTCCTGCCAGCCGTCCCGGAAGAACTCGGACCCGATCGCGGTGCTGCCGGCGGTGTAGGGGTAGGCTTCCGAGGTGATGTCGAGGCCGCGCGCCTGCGCCATCTTCACCATCTCCAGCAGCACGGGCGTGTCCTTCAGGCCGGTGGAATGGAGGTGGACGATCTGCAGCGGTGCGCCGGTAACAGCGGCGTTAGCGATGACTTCCTGCACCACCGCAATGGGAACGCCGGGCGCCTGATCGAGCGGGCGGCTGCGGACATGGACGAAGACCGGCGCCTCTCGGGCAGCGGCCGCCTTGAAGATGTCGAAGATCTCGCCGCGGCCCGCGCCCGGCGTATATTCGATGCCAAGGCCATAGCCGAGCGCGCCGGCTTCGACTTCGCGGTCCAGCGCCGCGACAATCGCCTGCTGCTGCTCGGGTGTCGCGGCGGCGGTGAAGGCGCGCCGGTCGACCCGGGCATTGGCTGTGGTGGCGTTGTGGCCCGTGCAGGGTTCGCCAACGATGGCTTCCTTGCGGGCGCACTGGTGCGAGGCCGAGGCGCCGAAATTGACCACGGCCTTGCCCTGCAATGTCGCCACATAGGCCTTGATGGGCATCGCGCCGCCTTCGCCGTCGATTGCGGTGGTGACGCCGTCCAGAAGCTGGAAATACTGGCCCTTGTCGTGCTGGCCATGGGCGTGGAGATCGATGAAGCCCGGCGCCACGACCAGCCCGCGCGCATCGATGCGCTTCTTGCCCTTGAGCGGCGTGGTGGAGATTTCGGTGATGCTGCGGCCGGTGATGCCGACGTCTGCGACTGCATCATATCCGCTGTTGGGATCCATGACCCGGCCGCCCGAAATCACGATGTCGTAGGTTTGTGCCGAAGCGGAAGTGGCCGCGATCAGCGTGGCGAGGAGGAATGCGGCCTTCATCGATATCTCCCTGTTGGTCATGCGCGACGTTTAGGGGATGCTATGATGATTTTCCGATCAGGACAATAATCCTGATCGGAGAAATATTCGGCTGAAGTGGGTGGGACGCGGCCGGCCATCGCGGCGAAAAGGCCGCCGACTTGTAGAAATCCGACAATCTTCCGGAGCCCCGTTGACGGCGCAAATGGGCCACCATAACGGGCGAAACCTTCAACGGGGGCACCGACATGAACTTGATTTTTCGCATTGGTTTCACGGCGTTAACATTTGCATCGCTGACCGGCGGCGCACAGGCGGCCAATCTGCTGGCGAACGGCAGTTTCGAGCAGCCGGTGCTGACCAGCCTGTCCACCAACGTCGCTTATTATTCCCTCGGCAGCACGGCGATCACGGGCTGGACCGTAGACAGGCTGCCCGGCGGCGACCCGGTTGTTCAGCTGACGAATAACAGTGCCTTCCCGGGCCTGAGCGGGACTGACGGGGTGCAATGGCTGGACCTGACGGGCAATGTCGGGCGTGGGGCGGGTGTGCTGTCTGACGGCGTCGCCACGACGGTCGGCACCAGCTATCTGGTCTCGTTCGATGTCGGCGCCGTTTACTATTACGGCAGCTATGGTCCGGCGACCGTCGATCTTTACGTCAACAATGTGCTGGCCGGCAGCTACACCGTGCAGGTCGGCAACTCGAACGGCTTCAACTGGGCGCGTTACAGCTATGGCTTCGTCGGGACCGGCTCGCCGGTGAAGATCGGCCTGTATGCCAGCACCAGCCTTGGTTCCTCAAACCTGGGGGTCGGGCTGGACAATGTGGTGCTGGAAGCGAAGGCGCCCGTGGCGCCCGGCGTGCCGGAACCGGCGAGCTGGGCCTTGATGATCGCGGGGTTCGGCCTGACGGGCGCCGCCATGAGGCGCCGGGGCGCGGGACCGTTGCTGCGCGCCTGAGCCGCGCGGGTTGCGAACGGAAAGGGCCCGGGGTGGAAACCCCGGGCCCTTGTTTTTGCGGTTTTTCGCACGGCGTTACTGCGGGCAGGCAACCTGGTTGCCGGTCGCTGTTTCATAGCAGGTGCCGGCGGGCTCGTTGGCGTTCGCTGCGCGGATCGCGCCCGAGGTGCCGCCGATGATGGCGCCGGTCGCAGCGCTGCCGCCGGTGGCTGCGCCCAGCGCCGCGCCGCGTGCCGCGCCGGTGACAGCGCCCTGCGAGGTGTCGCTGCCCTGAGTTGCGCCGACGGTGCCGCCCACGACGGCTCCGGCTGCGGCGCTGCCGCCCGTTGCTGCGCCCATGGCGGCGCCACGCGCTGCTCCGCTTCCGGTCGATGTCTGGCATCCCGCCAGAACCATGGCGGCGCAAAGGCCGATAAAGGGTGCAGGCTTGGTCATGTGATGTTGGTCCTTTCAAAGGGCGTCGGTGGATGTCTGATTGTCATCTGAGCCGACTATGGACCGACGAGGCATGAGGCTCCTTGTCGCAGGTCAATTAATCGACAGTGACATTGACTTTATCCATGGCTAGGCGACCGAACCATCCATCACAACCTGAAATGCTAGGTGAAGCGATGACACAGCACGAACATGGTGAGAATTGCGGGTGCAACTCTTTGGACCGGCGCAGCCTGTTCGGACTGTCTGCTGTTGGTGCGATTGCGTTGGCCGGGCTTGCCGAAGGCGCCAGCGCACAGGTGCTGACCGCGGACATGCGGGAAAAACTGTCGCCGGACCAGATCGTTGACCTGATCCTGAAGGGCAATGAGCGGTTCGTCACCGGCAAGTCCAAGCCGCGGGACTGGCTCGCCGAGCAGCGTGGAACGGCTGCCGGCCAGCATCCGGCCGCCGTCTTCCTGTCGTGCGTGGACAGCCGGGCACCGGTGGAAGTGTTGTGCGACATCGGGATCGGCCAGGCCTTCAATGCCCGCGTGGCGGGCAATGCCGTCAACGACGACATCTTGGGTTCGATGGAATTCGCGACGGCGGCCGCCGGCGCCAAGGTGGTGATGGTGATGGGCCACAGCGCTTGCGGCGCGATCAAGGGCGCCATCGACGATGTGCGGCTGGGGAACCTGACCCTGCTGCTGGCCCGGTTCAAGAACGCCATCCAGGAAACCAAGTTCGAGGGCGACAGGACCTCGAAGAACGCGGCCTTCGTGGATGCGGTTGCCCGCACCCATGTGGTGAAATCGCTGGGGCTGATCCGTGACCGCTCGCCTGTGCTCCGCGATCTGGAAGCGCAGAAGAAGATCGCCATCGTCGGGTCCTTCTATGACCTGGAGAGCGGCCGGGTCTCCCTGCTGTAAGGGCCGTCTGCCAGGGTGGATGCGGGCGCGCCGGCTTGACGCTGCCTTGACGCTGCACGGAATCCCTGTATAGGCGCGCGTTCGCCGTGGTGGGTTCTGCCCGCTGCGGGCCGTCCGAGATTGCAGGTGTGCAGGGGAACCTGTGCTTAAGCCGTTTGGGCCTGCATGAGACGAGGAACGTATTACCCTCCGGTGCCGTGCGATGGCGGAGAGGGATTTGCATGCCGGGCATTCCCCGGCTTGCCGGCGATCCTTTTCGGGCGGGCCATAGGGGCCCGGATCTTCCAGGCTCAGATGGCTCTCGTGGCTGTCCCTCAATTCGGGGGGGCAGCGAGTGCTAAGGAGTGAGCATGGATCGGAACCAGAAGAAAGAACTGGTCGCCAAACTCGCACAGACGCTGGGTGAGACCCAGGTTGTGGTGATTACCCGCAACCATGGCCTGACCGTCGCGCAGGTTTCCGACCTGCGCACGCGGATGCGTGGAGCTGGTGCGCAGTTCAAGGTGACGAAGAACCGGCTTGCCCGCATTGCCTTGGAAGGCACGCCCTATCAGGACATCGGCCAGCTTCTGGTCGGCCCTGTGGGTCTTGCCACGTCCGTCGACCCGGTTGCGGCTGCAAAGATCGCAATCGAGTTCGCGAAGACCACCGACAAGTTTGAAATTGTCGGCGCTTCGATGGCGGGCACGATGCTTGATGCGAACGGTGTGAAGGCGCTTGCCGAACTGCCGTCGCTGGACGAGCTCCGGGCGAAGCTGGTGGGCCTGTTGCAGGCACCTGCGACCAAGATTGCGCAACTGTCGACGGCCCCGGCCGCGAAGCTGGCGCGCGTGTTTGCGGCTTATGGCGACAGCCAAGCTGCCTGATAGATTAGGAGAATTTCAATGGCTGACCTGAACAAGATCGTTGAAGAGCTGTCCGCTCTGACCGTGCTGGAAGCTGCTGAGCTGTCCAAGCTGCTCGAAGAAAAGTGGGGCGTTTCCGCCGCTGCGGCCGTGGCCGTGGCCGCTGCCCCGGGTGCTGGTGGCGCTGCTGCCCCGGCCGCCGAAGAAAAGACCGAGTTCGACGTGATCCTCACCGGCGACGGTGGCAAGAAGATCAACGTCATCAAGGAAGTCCGCGCCATCACCGGCCTGGGCCTGACCGAAGCGAAGACCCTTGTGGAATCCGCTCCGAAGGCCGTCAAGGAAGGCGTGAACAAGGACGAAGCCGAGAAGATCAAGAAGCAACTCGAGGAAGCCGGCGCGACCGTCGAACTCAAGTAAGCTCTTCGAAGCTTTCGGAATTGGGAAGGGGCGGCCTCGCGAGAGGCCGCCCCTTTCTTCATGCGCTCCTGAGGGGTGGAGCGCTGAACTCAATCTTCGGGCGTGAAGCCGAGCAGGTCTCCGGGTTGGCAATCCAGCGCCTGGCAGATCGCCTCCAGCGTGGAGAAGCGGATTGCCTTGGCCTTGCCTGTCTTCAGGATGGAGAGGTTGGCGAGCGTGATGTCGACCTGCTCCGACAGCTCCGTCAGCGTCATGCGGCGGGCGTGGAGGAGATCGTCCAGGCGGACGACGACCGGCATCAGACCGTGCCGTCCAGCTCTTCGCGCATCGCGCGGGCCTGTTCGAACAGCTGGGCGACGACGAAGGCGAGGAAGGCTGCGAGCAGGCCGCTGAACGAGAGATCGAAATCGGCTGCGATATTGTGGTTGGGCGGCAGGCGCGTGCCGATCCATCCGACGAGCAGGCCGACGATCTGCATGCCGATCATCAGCCAGCCGATGTGCCTGAGGCGGCGGCTGTTATCGACCGTGAACGGATCCCCGCCGGAAACGGACTTGAGGATCATGGTGAGGCGGTGGAACATGCGCGCCGCCATCGCCAGCATGACCGCAGCGCCGAACAGGACGAGACTGGCCCAGGGCTGCACGTCTTCAACCTTCAGCTTCATCCCCTGTTCGATCGTCTCGGCCATGACGGCCGGCCAGGCGACGGCCAGCAGCACGGCAACGACCAGAAGCAGGATCGCGATGACTGTGCACAGGATACGGCCGCCGGTGGCGAGGAACTGGCTGACGGCGAGCGGCAGGGGAGAGGGGGTTGGCATATTGATCTCCGATACATCACATATCGAAAAACAATAATCATTCTGGTGCGAGCGTCAAGCGATTTATCGATTATCGGCAAATCTGTGCATCTCACGGGTATGCTGGTAGCCGGAGCCCTGGATAGAGCGGCAGATGATGAGGCGTGAGCGGTTGGGCGTCGCACAGCATGTCAGGCCATGTCTCTCTCGACCCGGCATCGACTGACGGATGGGCGGTTCTGTCGGCTTCTGTTCATATTCGGATGCCAATGATCGGGCGGAATTGGTGGGAGGGTGCGTAAAATGACGATTCGGCATCTGGTGGGGATGGTGTCTGCCCTTGCGCTGCTGGGCGTGCCGGGGCCGGTTGCGGCTCAGTCGGAGACCGGGCGGCTGGCGCCCTCCGCCGAGATCTGCACCCAGTTCGGCTATGGCCGGGTGCCGGATTCGGATGCGGCCGGCAGTTCGTTCGTGGTGTCGGGAAGCCGGATCGCCAATGCGGACAAGCGTGGGACATCCGGAAGCAGGCCGCCGTTGTTGCATGTGGCGCCGCCTCCGCCGCCGCCACCGGCACCACCGCCACCACCACCGCCGTCTGTGGCGATGCCTTCTCCGGCCCTTGTTACTGCCGATGCGGCGATGCCGGGGCCGGATACCGAACGCTATCCGGGTGCCCAGCCCAATCCCGTGCGGCAGGTGGCCGAGGCGCCGGTCTCCACCTTCTCCATCGATGTGGACACGGCCGCCTACAGCAATGTGCGCAGCCTGCTGAACCGGGGCATGCAGCCGCCGCGCGACAGCGTGCGGGTAGAGGAGCTGCTGAACTATTTTGACTATGGCTATGCGCCGCCGTCTGCCGGGGGCGACCCGTTCGCGGCGTCGGTGACGCTGGTGCCCTCGCCCTGGTCGCCCGGGCACAAGCTGATGCACATCGGCCTGCAGGGCTATCAGCTGCCGAAGGGCTCGGAGCCGCCGCTCAATCTGGTGTTCCTTGTCGATACCTCGGGATCGATGATGGGGCCGGACCGGCTGCCGCTGGCGAAGCAGGCGCTGAGCCTGCTGGTGGACAAGCTGGACCAGCGCGACCGGGTTTCCATCGTGGCCTATGCCGGTTCGGCAGGGGCGGTGTTGGAGCCGGTGGACGGCACGCAGAAGCTGCGCATCCGCTGCGCGCTGGATTTCCTGCGCGCCGGCGGCTCCACGGCGGGCGGGCAGGGGCTGCAGCTGGCCTATGATCTGGCGCGGCGCAGCTTTGACCCGAAGGCGGTCAACCGGGTGGTGCTGCTGACCGACGGTGATTTCAACGTGGGGGTTTCCTCGCCCGAACGGATGAAGGATCTGGTGTCGGAGCAGCGGAAATCCGGCGTCTATCTCTCCGTCTATGGCTTTGGGCGCGGCAATTATCAGGATGTGATGATGCAGGCGCTGGCCCAGAACGGGAACGGCACGGCCGCCTATGTGGACAGCATCGCGGAGGCGCGGAAGCTGTTCCTGACCGACTTCGCCAAGGGCATGTTCCCCATTGCCGACGATGTGAAGATCCAGCTGGAGTTCAACCCGGCGACGGTGAAGGAATATCGGCTGATCGGCTATGAAACCCGCATGCTGGCGCGGGAGGATTTCAACAACGACCGGGTGGATGCCGGTGAGGCGGGATCGGGCGCGTCGGTGACGGCCGTCTATGAGATCGTGCCGGTGGGGGCGAAAGGTTCTGTCGATCCGCTGCGTTATGGCAAGGCGGCTGCCGTGAAGGGGAAGGGCGGCGAATATGGCTTCCTGAAGATCCGCTACAAGAAGCCGGGCGAGAGTGCCTCGCGGCTGATGGAGCGGGCGATCGCGCCGGGCGCTGATGTGGCGCGGCTGGCGGATGCGCCGGAGGCCACGCGCTGGGCGGTGGCTGTGGCCGGTTTCGGCGAGCGGTTGCGTGGGTCCCCGCATCTGGCGGCGGGTTATGGGCTGAAGGATGTGGCGGCGTTGGCGGCCGGGGCGAAGGGGGACGATCCCTTCGGCGAACGGGCGGAGTTCATCGCGCTGATCCCGAAGGCGGAAGCCGTTCTGGCGGAAGGGGGCGCGGCCCTGCGCAAGTGAGGGCGGCCCTTTACACTTTCCTACAGCCTGCCTATATCCCGCGCCTCACCACAGTTCGGGACAGAAGGTGCCGTCGCGCAGCGCCTTCACGCATGGGCCATGGTGTGTTCGAGACTGCGCAAAGCCGCTGCCGGGGCTAACCCCTTGGCATTGCGGCTTTTCGTGTCTGAACTGCGCACAGGATTTTTGAGCGAAGGACATCTGCCACATGGCAACCAAGGCCGTCGAACCGACCCGTTCCGCCCCCGCGAATCGCTTCCGTGCCACCCGTCGTATCCGCAAAATCTTCGGCAACATCGCCGAAGCGGTGCAGATGCCGAACCTGATCGAGGTTCAGCGCGAAAGCTATGAACAGTTCCTGCGCTCGCGGCCCGAGATCGGCTATGTGTCCGGCCTGGAAAAGACCCTGCGCTCCGTGTTCCCGATCCGCGATTTCGCCGGCACCGCCGAGCTGGATTTCGTGAATTACGAACTGGAAGACCCGAAGTACGACAAGGAAGAGTGCCGCCAGCGCGGCATGACCTATGCCGCGCCGATGCGCGTGACGCTGCGCCTGATCGTGTTCGAAGTGGATGCCGACACCGGCACCCGCTCCGTCATCGATATCAAGGAGCAGGACGTCTATATGGGCGACATGCCGCTCATGACGGAGAACGGCACCTTCATCGTGAACGGCACCGAGCGGGTGATCGTGAGCCAGATGCACCGGTCTCCCGGCGTGTTCTTCGACCATGACCGCGGCAAGACGCACAGCAGCGGCAAGTTCCTGTTCGCCGCGCGCGTCATCCCCTATCGCGGCAGCTGGCTGGACTTCGAGTTCGACGCCAAGGACATCGTGAACGTCCGCATCGACCGCAAGCGCAAGCTGCCGGTGACGGCGCTGCTCTATGCGCTGGGGCTGAACGGCGAGGAAATCCTCAACCATTTCTACGGCACCGTGCGCTGGGAGCGCGACACCAAGCTGAACGGCTGGCGGATGCCGTTCGTGGTGGAGCAATGGCGTGGCCAGAAGCCGACCTATGACGTGCTGAACGCCGACACCGGCGAAGTGCTGTTCAAGGATGGCGAGAAGGTGACCCCGCGCGCCGCCAAGAAGGCGCAGAACGAAGGCGTCACCACGCTGCTGGTGCCTGCCGACGAGATTCTGGGCCGCTTTTCCGCGTTCGACCTGATCAACGAGAAGACCGGTGCCATCTACATCGAGGCCGGTGACGAGATCGGGCAGGAGCAGCTGGACAAGCTGACCGACGCCGGTTTCGCTCATGTCGACGTGCTGGACATCGACGGCGTGAACGTTGGGCCGTGGATCCGCAACACGCTGATGGCCGACAAGGCCGAAGAGCGCGATCAGGCGCTGGCCGACATCTATCGGGTGATGCGCCCCGGCGAACCGCCGACGCGCGAAACCGCCGAAGCGCTGTTCGCCGGCCTGTTCTTCGACCCCGAGCGCTATGACCTCTCGGCCGTGGGCCGGGTGAAGATGAACATGCGCCTGGGCCTGGATGCGCCGGACGATCTGGTGACGCTGCGCAACGAGGACATCCTCGCCGTGGTGAAGACGCTCGTCGAGCTGAAGGACGGCAAGGGCGAGATCGACGACATCGACAACCTCGGCAACCGTCGGGTGCGCTCGGTGGGCGAACTGCTGGAGAACAGCTATCGCGTCGGCCTGCTGCGCATGGAGCGGGCGGTGAAGGAGCGGATGTCATCCGTCGACATCTCCACCGTGATGCCGAACGACCTGATCAACGCCAAGCCGGCGGTGGCCGCCGTTCGCGAGTTCTTCGGCTCCAGCCAGCTGTCGCAGTTCATGGACCAGACCAACCCGCTCTCTGAAGTGACGCACAAGCGTCGCGTTTCGGCGCTTGGGCCGGGCGGCCTGACGCGGGAGCGTGCGGGCTTTGAGGTTCGCGACGTTCACCCGACGCACTATGGCCGGATCTGCCCCATCGAGACGCCGGAAGGGCCGAACATCGGCCTCATCAACTCGCTGGCGACCTTCAGCCGCGTGAACAAGTACGGCTTCATCGAGACGCCTTACCGCAAGGTGGTGGACGGCAAGGTGACGGACGAGGTGACCTATCTCTCCGCCATGGAAGAGGCGCGCCACACCATCGGTCAGGCCAACGTCGAGCTGGATGCCGACGGCCGCATCGTGGAGGATCTGGTCTCTGCCCGGGAAGCCGGCGAATTCCTGATCGCGCCGCGCGAGCAGATCACGCTGATGGACGTGTCGCCCAAGCAGCTCGTTTCGGTCGCCGCCTCGCTGATCCCGTTCCTGGAAAATGATGACGCCAACCGGGCGCTGATGGGATCGAACATGCAGCGGCAGGCCGTGCCGCTGGTGAAGGCGGAAGCGCCGTTCGTGGGCACCGGCATGGAAGAGACGGTGGCGCGGGATTCCGGCGCTGCCATCGCGGCCCGCCGCGCCGGCATCGTGGACCAGGTGGACGCCGGCCGGATCGTGATCCGGGCGACCGAAGAGGTCGAGCCGGGCAAGACCATGGTCGACATCTACACGCTGATGAAGTTCCAGCGCTCCAACCAGAATACCTGCATCAACCAGCGTCCGCTGGTGAAGGTGGGCGATGTGGTGGCCAAGGGTGACATCATCTGCGACGGCCCCAGCACGCAATATGGCGAGCTGGCGCTGGGCCGGAACGCGCTGGTCGCGTTCATGCCGTGGAACGGCTACAACTATGAGGACTCCATCCTCATCAACGAGCGCATCGTGCGCGAGGACATCTTCACCTCGATCCACATCGAGGAATTCGAAGTGATGGCCCGCGACACCAAGCTCGGGCCGGAAGACATCACCCGCGACATCCCGAACGTCGGCGAGGAAGCGCTGCGCAACCTCGACGAGGCGGGCATCGTCTATATCGGCGCCGAAGTGGAGCCGGGCGACATTCTGGTGGGCAAGATCACGCCCAAGGGCGAAAGCCCGATGACGCCGGAAGAAAAGCTGCTGCGCGCCATCTTCGGGGAAAAGGCGAGCGACGTGCGCGACACCTCGCTGCGGCTGCCGCCGGGCGTGGCGGGCACCATCGTGGAAGTGCGGGTGTTCAACCGCCACGGCATCGACAAGGACGAGCGCGCCCTTGCGATCGAGCGGGAAGAAATCGACCGGCTGGAAAAGGACGCGGCGGACGAACGCGGCATTCTGGACCGGGCGACCTTCGCTCACCTGCGCGAGCTGCTGCTGGGCCAGACCATCGTGACCGGCCCCAAGGGCGTGAAGAAGGGCGCCGACATCGACCAGGAGCTGCTGGACGAACAGCCCCGGCGCGAATGGTGGAAGTTCGGCGTGGCCGACGACAATGCGCAGGCCAATCTGGAAGCCAGCCGCGGCCAGTATGACGAAGCGATGAAGTCCATCGCCGAGCGTCTGGAAGACCGGAAGGACAAGCTGCAGCGCGGTGACGAGCTGCCGCCCGGCGTGCTGAAGATGGTGAAGGTGTTCGTGGCGGTGAAGCGCAAGCTGCAGCCGGGCGACAAGATGGCCGGACGCCATGGCAACAAGGGGGTCATTTCCCGCATCCTGCCGTCGGAAGACATGCCCTATCTGGAAGACGGTACGTCCGTCGACCTGGTGCTGAACCCGCTGGGTGTGCCGTCGCGGATGAACGTTGGGCAGATCTTCGAAACCCACCTGGGCTGGGCCGCGCGCGGTCTGGGCCGGCAGGTGGCCGGTCTGCTGGAAGACATCCGCTCCAAGAACGAGGCGGCTGTTGCCAACGCCAACGGCAATATCGCCACGCTGCGCAAGAACCTGGATGCCGTTTACGGCCCGCAGGCGAATGTGGCGGCGATGACGGACGACGACCTGCTGAAGTTCGCGGACAGCCTGACCCCCGGCGTGCCGATGGGCACACCGGTGTTCGACGGCGCCAAGGAAGCGGATGTGTCGAACATGCTGGAACTGGCCGGGCTGCACAGCTCTGGGCAGGTCGAGCTGTTCGACGGCCGCACCGGCGAGGCGTTCGACCGCAAGGTGACTGTCGGCTACATCTACATGCTGAAGCTGCACCACCTGGTGGACGACAAGATCCACGCCCGCTCCATCGGGCCGTACAGCCTCGTCACCCAGCAGCCGCTGGGCGGCAAGGCCCAGTTCGGTGGCCAGCGCTTCGGGGAAATGGAAGTGTGGGCGCTGCAGGCCTATGGCGCGGCCTATACCCTGCAGGAAATGCTGACGGTGAAGTCGGACGACGTGGTCGGCCGCACCAAGGTCTATGAAGCGATCGTCAAGGGTGACGACACCTTCGAGGCCGGTATCCCCGAAAGCTTCAACGTGCTGGTGAAGGAAATGCGCTCGCTCGGCCTGAACGTCGAGCTGAAGGCAACCGACGCCGACGCGGACGCCTGATCCATCTGAATCTGATCAACCCCCTTCAGTCAGGGGGTGAGGAGAAGTTATGAACGAACTGGTTCCCAACGCTTTCTCTCCGGCCGCCAAGCCGGAGACGTTCGATCAGATCCAGATCTCGATCGCGTCGCCCGACAAGATCCGCAGCTGGTCGTTCGGGGAGATCAAGAAGCCCGAGACCATTAACTACCGCACGTTCAAGCCCGAGCGTGACGGCCTGTTCTGCGCGCGCATCTTCGGCCCGATCAAGGATTACGAATGCCTGTGCGGCAAGTACAAGCGCATGAAGTACAAGGGCATCGTCTGCGAGAAGTGCGGTGTTGAAGTCACCGTGTCGAAGGTCCGCCGGGAACGGATGGGCCATATCGAGCTGGCGGCGCCCGTTGCCCACATCTGGTTCCTGAAGTCGCTTCCCAGCCGCATCGGCATGCTGCTGGACATGACGCTGAAGGATCTGGAGCGCGTCCTTTACTTCGAGATGTACATCGTCACCGAGCCGGGCATGACCCCGCTGAAGAAGTTCCAGCTTCTGAACGAGGACGAGTATCTGGAAGCCCAGGACCAGTATGGCGAGGAGAGCTTCCGCGGCGGCATCGGCGCCGAGGCGATCCGCGAGCTGCTGATGGAGCTGGACCTCGCGACCGAGAAGGAAGAACTGCTTGAGGAGCTGGCGACGACCAAGTCGGAGCTGAAGCCGAAGAAGATCATCAAGCGCCTGAAGATCGTGGAATCCTTCCTGGAATCGGGCAACCGGCCGGAGTGGATGATCCTGACGGTGATCCCCGTGATCCCGCCGGAACTGCGCCCGCTGGTTCCGCTGGACGGCGGCCGCTTCGCGACGTCCGACCTGAACGACCTGTATCGCCGTGTGATCAACCGGAACAACCGCCTGAAGCGGCTGATCGAGCTGCGTGCGCCGGACATCATCGTGCGCAACGAAAAGCGTATGCTGCAGGAAGCCGTTGACGCGCTGTTCGACAACGGCCGCCGCGGCCGCACCATCACGGGCGCCAACAAGCGGCCGCTGAAGAGCCTGTCCGACATGCTGAAGGGCAAGCAGGGCCGGTTCCGGCAGAACCTGCTGGGCAAGCGCGTCGACTATTCCGGCCGCTCGGTCATCGTGACCGGCCCGGAACTGAAGCTGCACCAGTGCGGCCTGCCCAAGAAGATGGCGCTGGAGCTGTTCAAGCCGTTCATCTACGCGCGCCTTGACGCCAAGGGCCTGTCGATGACGCTGAAGCAGGCCAAGAAATATGTCGAGAAGGAGCGCAAGGAAGTCTGGGATATCCTGGACGAGGTGATCCGCGAGCATCCCGTGATGCTGAACCGGGCGCCGACGCTGCACCGCCTTGGCATCCAGGCCTTCGAGCCGGTGCTGATCGAGGGCAAGGCGATCCAGCTGCACCCGCTGGTGTGCGCGGCCTTCAATGCCGACTTCGACGGTGACCAGATGGCCGTTCACGTTCCGCTGAGCCTTGAGGCGCAGCTGGAAGCCCGCGTGCTGATGATGTCCACCAACAACATCCTGAGCCCGTCGAACGGCAAGCCGATCATCGTGCCGTCTCAGGATATGGTGCTGGGCATCTATTACCTCTCCATGGAGCGTCAGGAGAAGTTCCCCGAGTATGTGGAACTGCCGGATGGCACCAAGCGCGAGAAGCTGCCGCTGTTTGCCGACATGGCCGAGGTGCATGCCGCGCTGACCGCCAAGGCGGTGACACTGCACACCCGCATCGAGGCGCGCGTGCCGCAGACCGACGAAGCCGGTGCGACGCATCTGAAGCGCTTCGTGACGACGCCGGGCCGGATGCTGATCGCCGAATGCCTGCCGAAGAGCCACAAGGTGCCCTTCGCGACCGTCAACCGCCTTCTGACCAAGAAGGACATCGGCGACGTGATCGACGAAGTGTATCGCCACACCGGCCAGAAGGAGACGGTGCTGTTCGCCGACGCCATCATGGCGCTGGGCTTCCGCAACGCCTGCCAGGCCGGCATCTCGTTCGGCAAGGACGACATGGTGATCCCCGCCACCAAGGAAACCCTGGTGGAGCGCACCCGCACGCTGGCGAAGGACTTCGAGCAGCAGTATCAGGACGGCCTGATCACGCAGGGCGAGAAGTACAACAAGGTGGTCGACGCCTGGGCGCGCTGCGGCGACGAGGTGGCTGCCGAGATGATGAAGGAAATCTCGGCCACGCCCATCAGCAAGGAGACCGGGCAGCAACGCTCGATCAACTCCGTCTACATGATGGCGCACTCCGGCGCGCGGGGTTCGCAGGCCCAGATGAAGCAGCTGGCCGGCATGCGCGGCCTGATGGCCAAGCCGTCGGGCGAGATCATCGAGACGCCGATCATCTCCAACTTCAAGGAGGGCCTGACCGTCCTTGAATACTTCAACTCCACGCACGGCGCCCGCAAGGGGCTTGCCGACACCGCGCTGAAGACGGCGAACTCGGGTTACCTGACCCGCCGTCTGGTCGATGTGTCGCAGGATTGCGTGGTGCTGGAAGATGATTGCGAAACCCAGCGCGGCCTGATGATGAAGACCATCGTCGAAGGCGGCTCTGTGATCGTGACGCTGGCCGAGCGCATCCTGGGCCGTACCGTGTGCGACGACATCGTCGACCCGAAGACGGGCGACGTGCTGTTCGCACGCGACGCGCTGCTGGACGAAAAGGATGTGAAGCGCATCGAGGACGCCGGCATCGCGGAAGTGAAGATCCGCTCTCCGCTGGTGTGCGAAGCGACGCAGGGCGTGTGCGCACGCTGCTATGGGCGCGACCTTGCCCGCGGGACGCCGGTGAACATCGGCGAGGCCGTTGGCGTGATCGCGGCGCAATCCATCGGTGAACCCGGCACCCAGCTGACGATGCGGACCTTCCACATCGGCGGCGCGGCGCAGGTGAGCGAGCAATCCAGCCACGACAGCCCGGTGGACGGCAAGGTGCTGTATCGCAACCTGCCCACCATCAAGGACAGCCGTGGTCGCACCATCGGCATGGCCCCGACCGGCGGCGAAGTCGTGATCGTGGATTCCGAAGGCCGCGAGCGGTCCGTGCACAAGATCGTGTTCGGGGCGATGCTGTCCGTGGCCGACGGTGCGGCGGTGAAGAAGGGCCAGCGCCTGGCCGAGTGGGACCCGTATACGCGCCCCATCATCACCGACAAGTCTGGCATCGTGAAGTATCAGGATCTCGTCGAGAACCAGACGCTTCGCGAAGAGACCGACGATGCCACCGGCATCGCGCAGAAGGTCGTTTCCGAGTGGAAGGCCACGAAGGCGAAGGACGATCTGCGGCCGCGCATGACGCTGCTGGACGAAGGTTCGGGCGAGGCCGGCCGCTTCCTGCTGCCGGTGGGCGCCATCCTTTCGGTGGCCGACGGCCAGCGGGTGGAAGCGGGCGATGTGCTGGCGCGGATGCCGCGCGAAGCCGCCAAGACCCGCGACATCACCGGCGGTCTGCCGCGGGTGGCCGAGCTGTTCGAAGCCCGTATCCCGAAGGACAATGGCATCATCGCCAAGGTCGACGGGCGCGTGGTGTTCGGCAAGGACTACAAGGCCAAGCGCCGCGTGGAACTGCACCCGGAAGAAGAGGGCGCGGAGCCGATCGTGTATCTGCTGCCCAAGGGCAAGCATATGTCCGTTCAGGAAGGCGACCTTGTGCGCAAGGGCGACTATATCGTGGACGGCCCTGCGAACCCGCACGACATCCTTGACGTGCTGGGCGTGGAGAAGCTGGCCGAGTATCTCTGCTCGGAAATCCAGGAAGTGTATCGACTGCAGGGCGTGAAGATCAACGACAAGCACATCGAAACGATCGTGCGCCAGATGCTGCAGAAGGTGGAAATCACCGACGATGGCGACACCACGCTGCTGAAGGGCGAGCAGGTCGACCGCGACGAGATGGACGAGGCGAACGCCAAGGCCATCGCGGAAGGCAAGCGCCCGGCCGAAGGCAAGCCGGTGCTGCTGGGCATCACCAAGGCGAGCCTGCAGACGCGCAGCTTCATTTCCGCGGCGTCGTTCCAGGAAACCACGCGGGTGCTGACGGAGGCGGCCGTTCAGGGCAAGTCCGACACGCTGCAGGGCCTGAAGGAAAATGTGATCGTCGGCCGGCTGATCCCGGCGGGCACCGGGGCGGCCCTTGGCCGCCTGCGGGTGACGGCGAACAGCCGCGATGCCGCGCTTCGTGCGCAGCAGGCGGCGATCGCTGCTGCGAGCGACGTTTCCGAAGACGCCTGAGAAGGCTGACCAGCGACGGATTGAATTACCCCCTGCGGCGCTGCCGCGGGGGGTTTTCTTATGGGGCCGTTTGCCTGATGCTGGTTGCGACAACGGCTGCATGGTGCTGCCGCAGCATGGGCCGGGGTGCGAATGCCGCAATTGAATCGCGTGAAATCCTGGTGGGGGCTGTTGCTGCTGGGCTTGCTGCTGCTGCTGTGGACGGTGCGGCCGGTTGGTGTGATGGCGCCGGCGCATGTGGATAGCGAATTTCAGGCTGATCGTGCGGTTGCCCGACTGGCCGTGATTCTGGGCGATGAGCGCCCGCACCCGACGGACAGCGACGCCAATGATGCTGTGGAGACGCGGCTGCTGGCGCAGATCCGCGCGCTTGGTTTTGAGCCCATTATTCGGGAACGCTTTCATTGCAGTTCCATCCGGGAGGGCTTCGCCAGTTGCGCGAAGCCGCGCAACATCCTGTTCTGGATAACGCCCCCCGGTGAGGGGGCCGTGATGTTGACGGCACATTATGATTCTGTGCCGGCTGGACCAGGTGCGGGAGACGACGGCATCGGCGTGGCCATCGCGCTGGAGGTGGCGGGACTGCTGAAGGGCAAGCCGCTGGCGAAGCCTGTGCTGGTGATGCTGACGGATGCCGAGGAAGTGGGGTTGGTGGGGGCGGCCGCCTTTGCGGCGCATGATCCGCTGCGCGAGCAGGTTGCGGCGGTGGTGAATCTGGAGGCGCGGGGCACCAGCGGCGGTGCCAGCATGTTCCAGACCAGCAAGCCCAATTCGCACGATATCGAGGCGCTGATCGCCGGGGGGCAGAAGGCGTCCGCCAATGCGCTCGCCACAAATTTCTATGAGATCCTGCCCAATGATACCGATCTGACCGTGCTGCTGCCGCTGGGCATCGACGCGGCCAATTATGCGATCATCGGCGGGGGCAAACGCTATCACACGCCGCTGGACGATCTGGCGCATCTGGATCGCCGCTCTGTGCAGCATATGGGCGCGAGTGCGCTGGCGGCGGTGCAGGGGTTTGCCGACCAT
Source organism: Sphingomonas sp. (assembly GCA_003248865.1). Taxonomy (GTDB): domain Bacteria; phylum Pseudomonadota; class Alphaproteobacteria; order Sphingomonadales; family Sphingomonadaceae; genus Sandaracinobacteroides. Next base: position 85,823 of record QFPK01000016.1, on the reverse strand, counting down.
CCGTCCGCCGGCGAGGAGCGGCAACTGCTGTTCACGGACATCGCACGCCAACTGACTGTGACGATGCCGCAATGGGCGGGGGCGCTGGTGTCTGCACTGGGGCTTGCAGCGGCGCTGTTGCTGTTCCGGCGGAATCGGGGCGAAGGGCGCTGGACATCGATCCTTGTGCCGCCGCTGGCACTGGTGGGCGGGGTGGGCGCCGCGATGGGGCTGGCGATGCTGGTGGCGGCGCTGCGGCCGGAAGATGCCTATGCGACTGCCTGGCCTGAGGCGATCCGGCTGGCCGGTGCGGCTGCCGGTCTGGCGGTGGCGGCGACCATCATTGCCTTGCTGCGTGAGCGTTCTGCCGTTCGCATGGCAGCCGCCGCCTGGATCTGGTTGGCCGTGCTGACGCTGGCGGCTTTCTATTTCGTGCCCGGTGCCACGATCTTTTCCGCCTGGCCGCTGATCCCTGTGATCGCGGCCGCGATTGCATCGCTGCTGCGCCCGTTGCGCTGGATGGTGGTGCCGCTGCTGTTGGTCGGGGCGTTTCTGTTCGCGCTGATCGCGCTGCCGCTGGCGGGGCTGCTGGAGGACGGGTTGTTCCCTGAGCAGGCTGCGTTCGTCAGCCTGTTGGTCATCTTCATCTTCCTGTTCTTTATGCCGGTGATGGGCTCGCGCCGGTGGCTGCTGCCGGCGGCGGCGGCTGTGGTGACGCTGGGGGCGACGGCGGCGGCTTTGCTGGTGCCGGCCTACAGCGTTGATTCGCCCCGGCACCTGTCGGTCGTGCATCAGGATGAGGATGGTGCGGCGCTGTTCCGGCTGCCTGCCAACGGGCCGGTTCCGCCTGCGATGGCGGCCGTTGCCGCCTTCTCTCCGGGTGGGGAGAAGGGCGAGAACTGGGAAGCCCCCGCGCCCCGGCTGGTGGACGAGGGGAGGGCCTCTGTCAGCAGCGGCCAGGCGAAGGATGGCCGGCGCCTGTTGCGCATTAGCTTGCAGGACGAGACGGCGGATCGTCAGGATCTGCTGATCGACGCGGGTGAGGTTATCGAGGGCGTGACCGTGCAGGGTGAACCGGTGAAGATCATGGGCGTGCCGACCCGCATTGTCTGCAATGGTCGCAGCTGCCGGACACTGGATGTGCAGCTGGTTCTGAAAGCGGATGGTGCGCTGCCTGAGCTGAGCTGGCGCAGCGTTCGCCATGGGGCGGGCGATGCGGCCCGCGCGCTGGTGGCGGCGCGGCCGGAGACGGCGCAGCCGGTTCATGGCGGTGATCAGCGCGTTCTGATCCGGCGCCTGAACGCTGTTGCGGGCAGCGGAAACGGGGTGACAAAAGCTGAGTGATTTTGCCGCATCCCCGCCACAGTCCGGTTCTAGCGGGCGGCTATGGAAGTCGGATCTCGGCCGCTGCGCGTTGCGCTGTTCTCGGGCAATTATAATTATGTGAAGGATGGCGCCAATCAGGCGCTGAACCGGCTTGTGGGGCGGATGATCGCGCGCGGGCTGGATGTGCGCATTTATGCGCCGGTGGTTGACCACCCCGCCTTCGAGCCGACCGGGACGCTGATCGGTGTGCCGTCTGTGCCGATCCCCGGCCGGGGCGAGTATCGGGTGGCGCTGGGGTTGCCGCGGGCGGTGAAGGCGGACCTGGAGACGTTCGATCCCGACATCGTGCATCTGTCTGCGCCGGACTGGCTGGGGCATGATGCCAAGAAATGGGGGCAGGGGCAGGGGCTGCCGGTGGTGGCGTCCGTGCACACCCGGTTCGAGACCTATTTCGATTATTACAAGATGGGTTTCATCCGGCGCGGCGTGGAGCGGTTGCTGAAGAGCTTTTACGGCGACCTGACCGAAATCTATGCGCCGTCCGACAGCATGGCCGATGTGCTGCGGGCCGAGGGCTATTCGGAAAAGGTGCGGATCTGGAGCCGGGGCGTGGACCGGCAGATCTTCAGTCCGCTGGCGCGCGACATGGGCTGGCGGCGCGGGCTGGGCATTGCCGACGACGTGCCGGTGATCGGTTTCGTGGGGCGTCTGGTGCGGGAAAAGGGGCTGGACGTGGTGGCGGCCATCACGGCCGAGTTGCGGACGCGTGGGGTGGAACACCGGCTGATGGTGGTGGGCGACGGCCCGGCGCGCGAGGAGTTCGAGGCGGAGGTGCCGGACGGGGTATTCCTGGGTTTCCAGACCGGCCGCGACCTGGGGCGGGCCTATGCCGGGTTCGACATGTTCCTGAACCCCAGCGTGACCGAGACCTTTGGCAATGTGACGCTGGAGGCAATGGCTTGCGCCGTACCGCCTGTGGCCGCGATGGCGACTGGCGCGACGTCGCTGGTGGCGGACGGCGCCTCTGGCCGGCTGGTGCCGCCGGGCGATATCGGCGCCTATGCCGATGCGCTGGAAGCCTATGTGCGGCGCCCCGACCTGCGCCGGGCGCATGGCGAGGCGAGTTTCGTGCGGGCCCAGGCCTATGACTGGGATGCGATCAACGATGCGGTGATCGACCGCTATTTCCGGCTGACCGAGCACCGATAATCGCAGCCCTTACATTTCGGGGCGATGACATCTATATCCGCGCTGCCGCCTTCGGGCGGAGATGGTGATGAATGATGCCGTACCAGTACTCACAGCGGACCCGGGGGCAGTACCCGGCGGCTCCACCAAAACCGGCCTGTTCCTGAGAGGGATGGCTGGCTCTGACGGGGCCGAACCAGGATAGACGTGTGCGGAACGACGGTATTTTTGCCCGGCCTGAAAACGCCGTTAAACTGTTCAAAACCTACAAATGCCAACGACAACGAGGCATTTGCGATTGCTGCGTAACCTGTTGGGCTAACGCCCTTGGTTATTAGGCTTGAGCAGGGTTCGGGCCGAACCCGGTAACAGAATCGGATTCCAGCGGCCTGGGGGGGCCGGGCAACAGAACCCCCCAACTGCTTTGGCGATGATCTGCTGACGTTGAGGGCCGGCCGCGCGGCTGAGCCGCGCGAGTCCGGCTTGGATTCTAAGAAGAAAAAAGAAGAAGGGGTCCGGCAAAGCCGGACTCGTCGGACGGATCGGCGATAGAGATCGCCGATTCCGCCGGCCGGGCCTTCTGCGAGTCTGTGAGTTAGCGCTTTGCGCTAATCACAGCCGCCTGCGGCCTTGACGCCCTTCTGCGTCAGGGCCACTTGTGGCCTGTGACCGAGCCGCCCGAGAATCAGGAACCGCCCGACAGCCTCATCCCCTATGATGAGATCGTGCAGGATTCGCTGCGCCAGGTGGTGCGGCGGGTGCTGGGCGATGTCGCCACGGGTGGCGGCCTGCCGGGTGCGCACCACTTCTTCATCGCCTTCCGCACTCGCTTTCCGGGTGTCGACATGCCCAAGCATCTGCTGGAGCGTTACCCCGAGGAGATGACCGTCGTTCTGCAGCACCGTTACTGGGACCTGCTGGTGGATGACGAGCATTTCGAGGTGGGGCTGACCTTCAACCAGGTGCCGGCCAAGCTTTCGATCCCCTATCGCGCGATCACCGGCTTCGTGGATCCAGCCGTGAACTTCGCCCTGCAGTTCACCGTGGTGATGCCCGAGCCTGTGGATGAGCCGCCGCCGCCCGTGGTGGTGGAAAGCGAATCCGGATCGAACGTCGTCTCGTTCGATTTCAAGCGGAAGAAGTGAGCCGTACCGAAACGGATAGTCTGGGCGCCATCGAGGTGCCCGAAACCGCCTATTGGGGTGCCCAGACCCAGCGCTCCATCGAGAATTTCCCCTTCGGCGCCACCGAGCACATGCCGATCGGCATCGTGCACGCGCTGGCGCTGGTGAAGCAAGCCGCGGCGCGGGTGAACCGCCGCCACGGACTTTCCGCTGAACTTGCCGATGCGATCGAGGCGGCCGCCGCCGAAGTGGCTTCCGGCAAGCTGGACGATCAATTCCCGCTGGTGATCTGGCAGACCGGCAGCGGCACCCAGAGCAACATGAACGTCAACGAGGTGATCGCCGGGCGCGCCAACGAGCTGCTGACTGGCAGGCGCGGCGGCAAGAGCCCGGTTCACCCCAATGACCATGTGAACATGGGGCAGAGCAGCAACGACAGTTTCCCGACCGCGCTGCATGTGGCGGCCGTGCTGGCCGCCCGGCGGAAGCTGCTGCCTGCGCTGGAGCGGCTGGAATCGGCGCTGGTCGCCAAGGCCGAGAGCTGGTCCGACATCGTGAAGATCGGGCGCACCCATTTGCAGGATGCGACCCCGCTGACGCTGGGGCAGGAGTTTTCCGGTTATGCCGCCCAGCTGAAGCTGGCGCGGGTGCGCACCGAGCCGTTCGTGACCCACGCCCTGTCCCGGCTGGCGCAGGGCGGGACTGCGGTTGGCACCGGGCTGAACGCGCCCGAAGGTTTCGGCGCGGAATTCGCAACGGAAATGAGCGGGCTGACCGGGCTTGCCTTCGAGACGGCGCCGAACAAGTTCGAGGCGCTGGCCAGCAACGACACGCTGGTGGATTTCTCCGGGCGGCTGAACAGCCTGGCCGTGGCGCTGACCAAGATCGCCAATGACATAAGGCTGCTGGGTTCTGGCCCGCGATCCGGGTTGGGCGAGCTGGACCTGCCCGCGAACGAGCCGGGCAGTTCGATCATGCCGGGTAAGGTGAACCCCACCCAGTGCGAGATGCTGACCATGGTGTCGGCGCAGGTGATGGGGAACCATGTGGCGGTGACCGTGGGCGGGTTGCAGGGCCATCTGGAGCTGAACGTGTTCAAGCCGCTGATCGGGGCGAATGTGCTTCGTTCCATCGATCTGCTGGCGACCGGGATGGTGAGTTTCGCGGAGCGTTGCGTGGACGGGTTGCAGCCCAACAGGGGGCGGATCGCCGAGCTGGTGGAACGGTCGTTGATGCTGGTGACGGCGCTTGCGCCCGAGATCGGCTATGACCGGGCGGCCGACATCGCCAAGCTGGCGCACAAGGAGGGGTCAACCCTGCTGGAGGCCGGCCTGAAGCTGGGGCATGTGACCGAAGAACAATTCCGGCGGCTGGTCCGCCCGGAGACAATGACAACAGGGGGCTGATACATGAACATCGCGAGGCGGACGCTGCTGGCTGGGGGTGCACTGGCCGGTGGGGTACTGGCAATGCGGCCGGCGTTTGCCGCGACCGTGCCGGTGCAGGTTGAGGCCAACGGCGTGAGTCCCGCCTTCCGGGCTGCGTTCGACCGCCTCGTGGCGTTTGCGGAAGCTGACATCGGCGCCTGGGGATTTCCGGCGATCAGCCTGTCTCTGCGGAGCGGGGCCGGGGAAGTCGCGACTGCGGCGGTCGGCCTTGCCAATCTGGACCGGCGGGCGCCGGTGACGACGGCGCATCTGTTCCAGATCGGCTCGATTTCGAAGAGCTTCGTGGCGGTCGCGCTGCTGCGGCTGGCGGATCAGGGCAAGATCGATCTGGACCGGCCGGTGCTGGATTTCGCGCCCGACATGCCGATCGCGGACAAGCGGGTGACGACCGCGCATATCATCAACCATGCGGCCGGATTCCCGGGCAATGCGCCGCCGTTCCCGCGCGAGACGGGCGGGAAGCTGTGGAGCGCAACCACCCCCGGCGAGCGCTTCCATTATTCCAACAGCGGCTATGATGCGCTGGCCTGGCTGATCCAGCGCGCCAGCGGGCAGGATTTCCCGACGGCCATCCGGCAGCTGGTGTTCGCGCCGCTGGGCATGTCCGCCTCTGAGCCGGTGATCCTGACGAAGGACCGGGTGCGCTTCGCCAGCGCCTATGGGCCGCTGAAGTCGGACCGGGCCTGGTTCCCGGGCGATCCGCTGGTGGAGGGAAGCTGGCTGGATATCGAGCGGGCGGCCGGGTCCGTCGCGTCCACGCCGGCCGATATGGCCAAATGGGTGCAGTTCATCGGGGCCTGCGCGACCGGCGCGGCCCAGCCTGTGCTGACTCCAGCCAGTGCCAGGCGGTTCGTGACGCCCGTGGTGGTGGCGCCGGATTTCGGGCCGACCGCGAAATATGGCATGGGGCTCGCCGGCTTCGATGTGGACGGCAAGCCGGTGCTGCACCACACGGGCGGCATGATCACCTTCTCGTCCGCGCTGACGGTGGATGTGGGCACGGGCGGCGGCGCCTTCGCCAGCGTGAACTTCACCGGGTTCGACGGCTACAGGCCGCGCAAGGTCACGGCCTATGGCGTGCAGCTGGTGCGTGCGCTGGCGGCGGGGACGGCTCTGCCGGACGCGCCTAAGGCGGAGACGCTGCCACCGGTGGCTGAACCCGCGAATGTGACCGGGCGCTGGGCGGGGCCGGGCGGCCTGGACCTGACCGTGAGCGAGAGCGCGGGCAAATTGTCCGTCGCATCAGGTGGGGCGAGCGGGCGGTTGCGGGCGGTTGGGCCACGCAGCTTCGTGACCGATCACCCCTTGCTGAGCCTTCATGTGCTGGAGTTCGAAGGCGAGACGGGCAGGGCGGAGCGGCTGTGGTGGGGCAGCCGGCTGCTGGGGCGCGATGCCGTGCCGGCGCAGCCCGCCGTCAATCCGAAGCTGGCCGGGCTCGCCGGGCGCTATCTGTCCAACGATCCCTGGGTCGGCTCCGTCATGCTGGTTGCGCGTGGGGACAAGCTGCTGATCGACGGCATGGGCGAGATCGTGCCGCATGCCGACGGCAGCTGGCGGTCCGCCAATCCGGCGGCCGTGCAGGAACGGGCCTGGTTCGACGGCTTCGTGAACGGGCAGGCGCAGCGCTTCAGCTTTTCGGGGGAAGCGCTGATCCGTCAGAGTTGACCCCCTGGGCTGACTCCCTGCGCTGATCCCGTCCGCAGATGTCTTCCATCGGGCGTCGGCATGTTCTAGTCCCTTTCCATGTCGATTCCCGGTGCCCGTCGCGGGCTGATGCTCGTCCTCTCCAGCCCCTCCGGCGCTGGCAAGACCACCATGACCAAGCGGCTGCTGGCGACCGATCCACAGATCTCGCTGTCGGTTTCGGCCACGACGCGCAAGCCGCGCACGGGCGAGATCGAGGGCCAGGATTATCAGTTCGTCGATCAGGACCGCTTCGACCATATGGTGAAGACCGGGCAGTTCCTGGAATGGGCGACGGTGTTCGGCAACCGGTACGGCACGCCGCGCGAGCCCGTGGAACGCACGCTGGGCGAAGGCCGGGACATCCTGTTCGACGTGGACTGGCAGGGCACGCAGCAGCTGCGCGAGAGCCAGTCCGGCGGGGATCTGGTTTCGATCTTCCTGTTGCCACCCAGCCTTGAGGAGCTGGAATCCCGGCTGAAGAGCCGGGCCTCCGACAGTGCGGAGGTGATCACCCAGCGCATGAGCCGTGCGGCTGACGAGATCAGCCACTGGGCGGAATATGATTATATCCTGGTGAACGACGATCCGGGCCAGTGCCTGCACGAGATCCGTTCAATCCTGACGACGGAGCGGCTACGGCGCGAGCGGCAGCGCGGGCTGGCGGCCTTCGTGCGGGACTTGCTGACCGGGGAATAGCCGCGAGCGGGAGAGGGATGATGCGCAGGGACTGGTTTCGGGCAAGCTGGGTGTGGGCGCCGGCCATGGGCCTGTTGTGCCTGAATGCCACTGCGCTCGCGCAATCCGGCAAGGATGTGGAAACGACGGCCGGAAACATCGTCACCAAGCCGCTGAAGGACATGAATGTGGTGAAGGAGGATATCCCGCCCGTTCTGCAGGCTGCGGCAAAGGCGCCCTATTCGTTGAAAGGGCTGAGCAGCTGCCAGAGCTATTCCGCGGAGATCGCGAAGCTGAACGCCGTGCTGGGGCCCGACCTGGACAAGATCAAGCCGAAGCCGGACCAGTCGGCCGGGGAGATCGCGCTGGGCGAGGTGGAGAAGGCGGCCGGCAAGCTGATCCCCGGATCCGGCATCGTACGCAAGGTTTCGGGTGCCGAGGCGCATGAGCGCAAGGTGAAGGGGGCGATCCAGTCCGGCTGGTTGCGCAGGGCCTATCTGAAGGGCAGTGCGCAGGCGAAGGGCTGCAAGATCTGACGGATACGGGCAGCGGCGATGCCGCCGCCCGCACCGAGATGGGATCAGATCGAGCGGCCGATCAGTTCCTTCATGATTTCGTTGGTGCCGCCATAGATGCGCTGCACGCGGGCGTCGCGCCACAGACGGGCGATGGGATATTCGTTCATATAGCCCGCACCGCCGTGCAGCTGCAGCGAGCGGTCGCAGATTTCCCATTGCAGATCGCTGTGCCAGAGCTTGGCGGCAGCGCCTTCATAGGCATCCAGTTCGCCTGCGATGTGCTTTGTGAGGCAGACATCGAGGTGCGCCCAGCCCACCTGCAGCTTGGCCTTCATGTCGGCCAGTTCGAAGCGGGTGTTCTGGAAATCGAGGATGCTCTTGCCGAACGCCTTGCGATCACGGACGAACTTCACCGCTTCATCGAAGGCCCGCTGGGCGCCGCCCATGGCGGAGACGGCGATGGAGAGGCGTTCCTGCGGCAGCTGGCTCATCAGGTAGATGAAGCCCTGGTTTTCCGCGCCGAGGCAGTTGGTGATGGGGACGCGCACATCCTCGAAGAACAGCTCGGACGTGTCGGCCGAGTTCTGGCCGATCTTGTCGAGGTTGCGGCCCTTGGTGAAGCCCGCCGTTCCGGCTTCGACGAGGATCAGGCTGGTGCCCTTGGCGCCGGCATCCGGGTTGGTCTTGGCGACGACGATCACGAGATCGGCGTTCTGGCCGTTGGTGATGTAGGTTTTGGAACCGTTGATCACATAATGGTTGCCGTCCCGGCGGGCGGTGGTGCGCACGCCCTGAAGGTCTGATCCGGCGCCGGGTTCCGTCATCGCGATGGCGGTGATGCATTCGCCCGTGATCATCTTTGGCAGATACTTCGCCTTCTGCTCGTCGGAGCCGTAGTTGACGATATAGTCGGCGACGATGTCGGATTGCAGCGTGATGCCGGCCGAGGAGCCCAGATAGGACAGTTCCTCATCGATGACGGCATTGTAGCGGAAATCGAGGCCGAGGCCGCCATATTCCTCAGGCACCGTGGGGCAGAGCAGGCCGGCTTCGCCGCAGGCCAGCCAGAAGTCGCGGCCGACGAGGCCTTCCTCCTCCCAGCGGTCTAGATTGGGGGTGAGGTGCTTGTCGTAGAATTTGCGGACCTGATCGCGGAACCCGTTCAGGTCTTCATCGAAGGCAGTGCGGCGGCTGATATCGAGCATGTCGTTTCTCCTGTTGGAAGCCGCGATGCCACAAGCGGACGGGTTCGCCACCTGTAGGGGTGGGGAGGGTGGCGAGCGCGGAATGTGGAATTGGGCGCAAGATACGAGGCGCAGCCGTGCGCTTGACGGGGCAATGGGTGCGGGCAATCTGGAACGGAAAGGCCCGAACATGGTGGAGATGCGCCAACAGCCCGCAAACGAGGACTGGCGCGATGTCGCGGTGGAGACGCGAGATCGTGCGGCCGACGGGCGTTTCTGGTTCGGCGTGGTGACGACTGGGATATACTGTAGACCCAGTTGCGCGGCACGCACGGCGCTGCGCGAGAATCGGCGCTGGTTCGAGAACCCGGATGCAGCCGAGGCGGCCGGGTTCCGGGCCTGCCTGAAATGCAGGCCGCGAGAGGCGGTGGACGACCCGATCGCCCGGGTGTGCCGAATGATCGAGGCAGGAGACAGCCTGCCTTCGCTGGATGACATGGCGGCGGCCGCAGGGCTTTCGAGTTTTCACTTTCACCGGCGGTTCAAGGCGGAAACCGGGCTGACGCCTCGTGCTTATGCGGCCGGTGTGCGGGCGGGGCGGTTGCAGGCAGGGCTGACAGACGGTGCTAGCGTGACGGAGGCCATTCATGGCGCTGGGTATGACAGTGCTGCGCGGGCCTATGCCGAGAGCGAAGGGCGGCTGGGGATGGCGCCGCATCGGGTTCGGGCCAGGGGGGTGGGCGAGCATATCCGGGCGGCTGTGGCGATGACATCGCTGGGGTGTCTGCTGGTGGCGGCGACGGATGTCGGTGTGGTGCGTATCGCGTTCGGCAGCGAGCCCGAGTTGATGGACGGATTGCGGCGGGATTTCGCACGGGCCGAGATTTCGGTGGGGGATGTGGGGTTTTCAGCGACCGTGTCCCAAGTGGTCGCGTTGGTGGAGGAACCGGCCAGGGCACAGGCCTTGCCGCTGGACATTCGCGGCACGGCGTTCCAGCAAAGGGTGTGGGCGGCGCTGCGGCGCATCCCGGCCGGCGCGACGGCGAGCTATTCCGAGATCGCAGCGGCGATCGGGCAGCCGCGCGCGGTGCGGGCGGTGGCGAGCGCATGCGCTGCGAACGACCTGCTGTTGGCCATCCCCTGCCATCGGGTGGTGCCGGCGGCCGGGGGCACGGGCGGTTATCGCGGTGGGGCAAAGCGGAAGGCGGCGCTGCTGGACCGGGAGAAGCTGCTGTATTGACGCTGCATTTCTGATCTGGGGGCAAGATGAGATTGTGGATTCCGGGGCTGGTCGCACTTCTGATCGCATCGCCTGCGATCGCGCAGGGGGTTGGGGAACTGGGCTGGCTGGCCGGTGACTGGGTGGACGCCAGGGGTGATCAGCTGACGGAGGAAAGCTGGATGCCGCCGCGGGGCGGAATGCTGCTGGGGATGAATCGTTCGGGCAAGGCCGGCCGCGTCGGCATGTTCGAGTTCATGCGGATAGCGACGGGTGAGGATGGCAGGATTGCCCTTCATGCACAGCCGAGAGGTGCGCCTACATCCGTTTTTCCGGCCAAGGAGATCGGCCTGAACGCGATCACTTTCGAGAATGTGGCGCACGATTATCCGCAGCGCATTCGCTACTGGCGCGACGGTGATCTGCTGGTGGCCGAGATCAGTCTGGCAGACGGCGGCAAGCCGGTACGCTGGCGGTTCGAGCGGAGGCGCTGAGAGCCATGCGGAGAGCCAGATGGGCAGGGCTGTTGCTGGGGCTGTTGCTGCTGGCTGAGCCTGCGGCGGCCATCGACGCATCTGCGGCCATCGAGGCGGCGATTGCCGATCCTGCCCGGCCTGCCGGTGAACGGGCGGCGGATGCCCGGCGCAAGCCCGCCGAGGTGCTGGCGCTGTTCCGGCTGGAGCCGGGGCAGCGGGTGCTCGATATGGTGGCGGGCACGGGTTACTATAGTCGCCTGATCGCGGATGTGATTGGGCCGGGTGGGACGGTGTTTGCGCAATCGACCGAGGGGTTGATCGTGGTGGACGGTCTGCAGCCCGGATGGTCTGTGTTGAAGCGGACTTATCCGAATGTGCGGTTGCTGCTGGGTTATCCTGACCGGATGAAATTGCCCGGCCGGATCGACCGGGTGCTGTTCCACATGTGCATCCACGATCTGTGGTGGGAGGATGCGCAGTATCGCATCCCGCGCATGGACCCGGCGCTGGCGTTGAGGAGGGTACGCGATGCGATGGTGCATGGCGGACTGGTGCTGGTGGTGGATCATCGCGCTAGGGCGGGGGCGGAGCCGCGCGCGGAGACGTTGGCGCATCATCGCATCGACCCGGCGCTGGTGAAGGCGGAAATGGCGAAGGCGGGGTTTGTGCTGGAAGCGGAATCGGACCTGCTGGCTAATCCGGACGACGATCTGACGAAGCTGGTCTACGACCCGGCAATCCGGGGGAAAACGGACCGGTTCATCCAGCTTTACCGGAAGCCCTGAGGGGAGCACATCGCCAATGTCGAGGGTGCAGGGAAATCATTTCCCTGCCCGCCGGAGGCAAAAACCTGCCGCTTAGTGGGCCGTGACCGGCTCCAGCTTCTCGGCGAGGATGGTGAGGCCCTTTTCCGAGACTTCCGCGAAGCCGCCTTCGATGTGGACGCGCTCCGGCGTGGTGCCGGCGGCGGTGTAGATCGCGATTTCGCCGGTGCGGATGGTGCTCATCATGGGGGCGTGGCCGGCGAGGACGGCGAAGTCGCCTTCGGTGCCGGGCACGACGACCATGTGGACCGGGCCGGAGCGGACGAGCCGCTCCGGCGAGACCAGTTCGAAGTGGAGGTCAGCCATCAGGCGGCTTCCGCGGCCAGCTTCTGGGCCTTTTCGACGGCCTGCTCGATGGTGCCGACCATGTAGAAGGCGGCTTCGGGCAGGTGATCATATTCGCCGCCGACGATGGCCTTGAAGCCCTTGATGGTGTCTTCCAGCTGGACGAACACGCCGGGCTGGCCGGTGAAGACTTCGGCGACGTGGAACGGCTGGCTGAGGAAGCGCTGCACCTTGCGGGCGCGGGCGACCGTGAGCTTGTCCTCTTCGGACAGTTCGTCCATCCCGAGGATGGCGATGATGTCCTGCAGCGACTTGTACTTCTGCAGGATCTGCTGAACGGCGCGGGCCGTTTCATAATGATCCTGGCCGACGATGCGCGGTTCCAGCACGCGGCTGGTGGAATCCAGCGGGTCCACGGCCGGGTAGATGCCGAGTTCGGCGATCTGGCGGCTGAGCGTGGTGGTGGCATCGAGGTGGGCGAAGCTGGTGGCCGGCGCCGGGTCGGTCAAGTCATCGGCGGGCACGTAGATGGCCTGCACCGAGGTGATCGAGCCCTTGGTGGTGGAGGTGATGCGTTCCTGCAGCGCGCCCATGTCGGTGGCGAGCGTCGGCTGATAGCCCACGGCCGAGGGGATGCGGCCCAAGAGCGCCGACACTTCGGAACCGGCCTGGGTGAAGCGGAAGATGTTGTCCACGAAGAACAGCACGTCCTGACCTTCCGCGTCGCGGAAATATTCCGCGATGGTGAGGCCGGAGAGGGCGACGCGGGCGCGGGCGCCGGGCGGCTCGTTCATCTGGCCGAACACGAGGGCGACCTTGGAGCCTTCCGACGTGGGGTTGCCGTCTGCGTCTTTCGCGATGACGCCGGCGTCCAGGAATTCGTGGTACAGATCATTGCCTTCGCGGGTGCGCTCACCCACGCCGGCGAACACCGAGTAGCCGCCGTGGCCCTTGGCGATGTTGTTGATCAGTTCCTGGATGAGCACCGTCTTGCCCACGCCGGCGCCGCCGAACAGGCCGATCTTGCCGCCCTTGGCGTAGGGGGCGATCAGGTCGACGACCTTGATGCCGGTGACGAGGATGGCGGCTTCCGTCGACTGGTCGGTGAATTCCGGCGCAGCGGCGTGGATCGGGGCGGTTTGCGTGGAACCGATCGGGCCGCGCTCGTCGATGGGTTCGCCGATCACGTTCATGATGCGGCCGAGCGTGGCGGGGCCGACCGGCACGCGGATCTGCGAGCCAGTGTCTGCCACTTCCTGGCCGCGAACCAGACCATCGGTCGAGTCCATCGCGATGGTGCGGACGGTATTCTCACCCAGATGCTGGGCGACTTCGAGAACCAGACGGCGGCCTTCGACCTGCGTTTCAAGCGCGGTCAGGATGGCGGGCAGGTCGGTTTCGAAGGCCACGTCGACGACGGCGCCGATGACCTGCGTGATGCGGCCGATGTTGTTGGTGGTGGTTGCCATGAGCTGTTGTCCCGTCGGTTAGAGCGCTTCGGCGCCCGAAATGATTTCAATGAGTTCCTTGGTGATCGCGGCCTGGCGGGTGCGGTTGTATTCGATGGTCAGCTTCTTGACGAGATCGCCCGCGTTGCGCGTGGCGTTGTCCATTGCCGTCATCGAGGCGCCCTGTTCGCCGGCGACATTTTCCAGCAGGCCCTTGAAGATCTGGATCTTGATATTGCGCGGCAGCAGATCGGCGAGGATGGCTTCCTCCCCCGGTTCATATTCCACCACGGCGCCGCCGCTGACAGCGGCTGCATCGGCCGGAATGGCGACCGGGATGATCTGCTGCGCGGTGGGTTCCTGCAGCAGGGCCGATCGGAACTTGGAGTAGAACAGCGTCGCCACGTCGAATGCGCCGGCTTCATACAAGGCGAACACGCGCGAGGTGATCTCGTCCGCCTGCGCGAAGCCGATGGAGCGGAACACGCTGGTGTCGTAATAATCGACGATCAGCTTGCCATATTGGCGAACCAGCCCAGAGCGCGCCTTGCGGCCGACCAGCAGCAGCTTCACCGTCTTGCCTTCAGCCAGAAGCGCTTCGGCATGCAGGCGGGCGGCCTTCACGATGTTGGTGTTGAAGGCGCCGGCAAGGCCGCGGTCTGCCGCCATCACCACCAGCAAGTGCACCTGATCGCGGCCGGTGCCGGCAAGCAGGCGCGGCGCCGTGCTGCTGCCGCCCACCTTGGAGGCGAGGCTGGACACCACGCTTTCAAGCCGTTCGGCATAGGGGCGCGCGGCTTCCGCCGCGGCCTGCGCCCTGCGCAGCTTCGCGGCGGCCACCATCTGCTTGGCCTTGGTGATCTTCTGGGTCGACTTCACCGAGCCGATCCGAAGCTTCAGCTCCTTGAGCGTTGCCACGCGTCAGCGCTCCTCAGGCGAAGGTCTTGGCGAAGGCGGTGACGGCGTCCTTGAGCGCCGTCGCCGTGTCGCCCGCCAGATCCTTGCTGTCGCGGATCGTGGTGAGGACTTCGGGCTTCTGGCTCTTCAGATAGTCGATCAGGCCGGATTCGAAGCGGCCAACCGCGCTGACCGGCAGGCCATCGAGGAAGCCGTTCACGCCGGCGTAGATGGAGACCACCTGCTCTTCGAAGGGCAGCGGCTTGTACTGCGGCTGCTTCAACAGCTCCGTCAGGCGCGCGCCGCGGTTCAGCAGCTTCTGCGTGGAGGCGTCCAGATCGGAGCCGAACTGGGCGAAGGCGGCCATTTCGCGATACTGCGCCAGTTCCAGCTTGATGGAGCCGGCGACCTTCTTCATCGCCTTGGTCTGCGCGGCGGAGCCGACGCGGGAGACCGAGAGGCCGACGTTGATGGCCGGACGGATGCCCTGATAGAAGAGGGCGCTTTCCAGGAAGATCTGGCCGTCGGTGATGGAGATCACGTTGGTCGGGATATAGGCCGACACGTCACCACCCTGGGTTTCGATGACGGGCAGCGCCGTCAGCGAACCGTTGCCGTTGGCGTCGTTCATCTTGGCGGCGCGTTCCAGCAGGCGGCTGTGCAGGTAGAACACGTCACCCGGATAGGCTTCGCGGCCCGGCGGACGGCGCAGCAGCAGCGACATCTGGCGGTAGGCGACGGCCTGCTTGGAGAGATCGTCGTACACGATCACGGCGTGCATGCCGTTGTCGCGGAAATACTCGCCCATGGTGCAGCCGACATAGGGCGCCAGGAACTGCAGCGGGGCGGGTTCGGAGGCGGTGGCGGCGACCACGATGGAATACTCCATCGCGCCGTTTTCTTCCAGTGCGCGCACGATCTGGGCGACCGTGGAGCGCTTCTGGCCGACGGCGACATAGATGCAGTAGAGCTTCTTGCCCTCGTCCGTGCCCTTGTTCACTTCGCGCTGGTTGATGAAGGTGTCGAGCGCGATGGCGGTCTTGCCGGTCTGGCGGTCGCCGATGATCAGCTCGCGCTGGCCGCGGCCGACGGGGACGAGGGCGTCCAGCGCCTTCACGCCGGTCTGCACGGGTTCGTGCACCGACTTGCGCGGGATGATGCCCGGGGCCTTCACTTCGACGCGGCGGCGCTCGGTGGCGTCGATCGGGCCCTTGCCGTCGATCGGGTTGCCGAGGCCATCGACCACGCGGCCGAGCAGGCCCTTGCCGACCGGCACGTCCACGATGGTGCCGGTGCGCTTGACGGTGTCGCCTTCCTTCACGCCGGTGTCGGCGCCGAAGATCACGATACCGACGTTGTCGGCTTCGAGGTTGAGCGCCATGCCCTTGATGCCGCCCGGGAACTCGACCATTTCGCCGGCTTGGACATTGTCTAGGCCGTGGACGCGGGCGATGCCGTCACCCACTGAAAGGACCTGGCCGACTTCCGAAACCTCGGCTTCGGTGCCGAAGCCCTGGATCTGGTCGCGGATTACGCGGGAGATTTCCGCGGCGCGGATATCCATCTCTTACTGGCCTTTCATTTGCTGACCCAGGCGTGCCAGCCGGGTCTTGATGCTGCTGTCGATCTGTTCGGAACCGATGCGGACGACGAGGCCGCCGAGGATCGAGGGATCCACGGTGACATCGACTGCGATGGTGCGGCCCGTGCGGGCCTTGAGCTTGGCTTCCAGCGCCTTCTTCTGCGCGGCCGTGAGCTTGTGTGCGGAGGTGACCTGCGCCGTGGTGCTGCCCTTCCAGGTGGCGAGCATCACTTCATACTGGCGGATCACATCGCCCAGAACGGCGAGGCGGCCGTTTTCGGCGAGTACGCCGAGGAAGCGGGTGGTGAGGTCGGAGAGGCCGAAATCGGCTGCCAGCGCGGCGACGGCCTTGCCGGCCTGTTCGCGGCTGACGCCCGGCGAGGTGATGAGGGTGCGGAGATCAGCCGATTCGGCCAGCGCGGATTTCAGCGCCGCCAGATCCTTCGCGGTGGAATCGAGCGCCTTGCCAGACTGGGCGAGATCGAAAAGGGCGGCCGCATAGCGCCCCGGGAGACCCGCTGCCGCCACAGACACGCGCATGTTGTTCAGATCCACCAACTGCCTCTTGTCGTTCTGGGGCCTGACCCGCCCTTGGGGGGCGGAAGGCCGGATGTGCCTGGCATCTGCGGCAGGCCTTCTGGCGTTGCGCGCGAATGCGGGAAGTTCTGGGCAAGCGGGTTACCGGCTGGAAAATGCCACCCTCTGCCTGCGCGCGGGCCGTAGCATGGGGTTTTCGGATTGCCAAGCCGCACAGGCACATGCGGCCACCCCGACTTTGGGATGAGCCATGCAGGGGATGTTCAGCCGCGCTTTCTTTTTAGAATGAGATAGGCGGCGCCTGCGCCACCGTGCCGGGGGTGGGCGCGGCGGACGGCGGCGATGCGGCTGGAGAGGCCGTCTTCCCCCAGCCAGCGTGGAAGGTCGGCGCGGATCGCGCCGCGTGCGGGGCGCCCCTCCATCAGGTCGGCGGGGGAGGGGCCGGGGTTGTGACCCTTGCCGGTGATGACGAGGAGGATGCGCAGGCCGCGGGCCTCGGCATCCGCGACGCGGCTGTAGAGAAGGTGGCGGGCCTGCTCGCGGCGCAGGCCGTGCAGATCGATGACGAGATCGGGGGCGATCTTGCCGGAGGAGATGCGCTTGTCCCAGCTGGAATCGAGCGTTTCCGTTGAAGTTCGCGCGCTGGAGGGGAGGGGGACCGGTGCCGGCCGGGCTTTCACCGCGCCAATCCGGTGGCGATCGACCCTGGCAGGCAGGGGCGCGGTTGGCGCAGGGATTTCGGCTGGAGCCGTGTGGGGGTGAAGCGGCTTTACGGTGGCGGCGACGAGGGCCCAGAGCGCCTGCTCGTCGGGCGCCAGCCGCCGGCTCATGGCTTGAGGCGCTCGGCGGCGGCGTTGGGGAGCAGGATCCGCGCTTCCAGCGGGGCGGCGAGGGGGCCGGCCTTGCGGCCGGCTTCGGCACCTGCGCCCAGGAAGATGTCGTAGCGGTTCGGGCCCTTGATGGCGCCGCCTGTGTCGGACGCGACCAGCAGGCGGCGGAAGGGCTGGCCGTCCACCATGGTTTCCACCCACACTGGCGCGCCCAGCGGGGTGGCGGTGGGGTCGGTCGCGGCATTGGCTTCCGCGATTAGAGGGACGCCCAGCGCGCCGATGGGGCCGTCTATGCTGTCGGGCAGCTTGCGGAAGAAAATGTAGCTGGGGTTTTCCCGCATCAGCGCAGCGCCCTCGGCCGGATTGGCGCGAATCCAGGCCTTGATTTCGGCCATGCCGGGTTTCGGCAGGATGCCCCGATCCTTCAGCAGCTTGCCGATGGCGACATATTGGTGACCGTTCTGGCCGTCATAGCCGATGCGCAGCACCTTTCCGTCCGGCATGCCCAGCCGGCCGGAGCCCTGGATTTGCAGGAAGAAGAAATCGACCGGGTCGGCCGCCCAGGCGAGTTCGAGATTGCGGCCCGCGAAGGCGCCGGTTTCGATGGTCGCGCGATCCGGCGCGCGGACGACGCGGTTGCCCTTCACCAGCCCGCGGATGGTGCCGCCGCTGATGGCCCAGTCCTTCAGGTTCAGGTCCACCAGTTCGGGCGGGCGGGCCAGAACGGGGGCTGCACCGGGGGCCGGGGCGTAGAGGCCCGCGATCTCAGGTTCGAAATAGCCGGTGGCGAGGCCCTTGCCGTCGTTCAGGATGACGGGGGTGAAGTGGCGGGCGAAGAAGGTGGTGGGGTTGCTGTCCGTGTCTGCGCACGCGACGGCCCAGTCGGCCGCCGTTGTCAGGCCGGAGGAATCCTCGCGCTTCAGCAGGCGGGGGCAGGCGCGGCGGAAGGCCTGCAGTGCAGCGGGGCTGGCAGCGAATCCTGCGATGGGGTCGGCTGGGCGGGCGACTGTGGCGGGCGCGACGATGGCAGGTGCTGCCGGTTCGGGCGTTGCAGCGGGCGGCGCGGGTGGCGCCGTGAGCACGGCGGGCTTTTCCGGGGTGGCGCAGGCCGCAAGTAGGGCCAGCGCGGCGAGCGCGCCGGTCTGCCTCAATGGGGAGATCACGCCTCTTCGTCGGTGGCGACGAGAAGCCAGGCCGGATCGGGCGAGGCGGTGTGGCGGCTGAACGTCCACAGATCGTGGGTTTCCACCGACGTGGCCGGATCCCCGACGATCACCCGGCCTTCGGCGTCGCGCGTGACCGTGACGATCTCGGCATCGAAGCGCACCGTCACTTCCGCCATGGCGCCGTTCATATGGGCGCCGACGATTTCGGCACGGTCCACCTGCAGCAGGCGGTTTTCCACGCGCTCGCCGCTTTCCTTGCGGGCGTCGAGCGCGGCGCGGAAATTGGCCAGCATCTCATCCGAGACGAGATCGGCCAGCTGGTCGGCGTCGCCCTTCCAGAAGCCTTCCAGCACCATGGAATAGGCGCCCTGCGCGCCGGCCACGAAGCGTTCGGGTGAGAAATTGCGATCCGCGCGGGCGATCTGTTCCAGCCCGGGGCGCACATCGGGGGCGACGTCGGCCGGAAGATCGATCTGGATCGGGGATTCGGATTCGCTGCGCGAGCGGCCTGCGGGGCGCAGCGCATCGGGACCGGCGGGGCGATAAGGGTCAGCCACGGGCTTTTCGTGACCCGTGCGGCGGCCGAGCACATGGTAGAGCCTGAGGCCGATGAAGCCCGCAAGCATCGCCAGAAAGAAAATCTCGACCCAACCGCTTTGCATATTCCGTCGCCTTGATCTGCCTGCCTTCCATCCCACAGGAAGGGCCCGGCCGCAATGGCCCCGAACGCGGTTTACGGCCGCACCCGGGCAAGTTGCAACTGTGTGTACAGCAAATAGGGATGTTGGAGGCACGTGCAACCCCGCCATATGGCGCGGGCCGACGGCCCGTCAGCTGCGGCGCACCACTGAGCTTGCCGCGAAGCCGCAGCGCTGCTAGCCCGCGCGGCAAACCTGCAACAGGGCCTGAGTTGCCCCCGAGCCGAGAGCCATTTCATGACCGAACTGACCCCCGAAGCCGCCGAAGCGCTTGCCAACGGCGCCGATCTCGCCCCGCAGGCGGGCATCCTGGCGCAATATGTGAAGGATCTGTCGTTCGAGAATCCGAACGCGCCGGGTTCTCTGCAGATGCAGGGCCAGCCCAAGATCGAGATCAATGTGAATGTGAACGCGCGCTCGGGCGGGCAGGACATGTTCGAGGTGGAGCTGAAGATCGAGGCTTCCGCCCGCACCCCCGACACCAACGCGCTCGCCTTCCAGGTGGAGCTGCTTTACGCCGGGCTGTTCCGGCTGGTGGGCGCGCCGCAGGAAGCGCTGGAGCCCTTCCTGGTGGTGGAAGCGCCGCGCATCCTGTTCCCCTTCGCCCGCCGCGTGATCGCCGACGCCGTGCGCGACGGCGGCTTCCCGCCGCTGATGCTGGAGCCGATCGATTTCGGCGGGCTGTACCTGCAGCAGCTGGAAGCACGCGGCGACGGCTTCCAGCCCGTCGGCAACGCCTGATCCGCTGACTGACGGGGGCGGAACAGTCCCATGTCGTTGATCCGGTCCGCCACGACTGTGGGCGGGATGACCTTGCTCTCGCGCATCGTGGGGATGGTGCGCGAGATCCTGATGGCGCGCTATCTGGGGGCGGGCTTCGCCGCTGACGCCTTTCTGGTGGCGTTCCGGCTGCCCAACCTGTTCCGGTCCCTGTTTGCGGAAGGCGCCTTTTCGGCGGCGTTCGTCCCGCTGGTGTCCCAGCAGCTGGGGAAAGACGGCAGGGGTGCCGGCGTGCAGAGCGCCGTGCGGCTGACGGAACAGGCGCTGGCGGTGCTGTTCCCGGTGCTGCTGGTTTTCACCATCGTCATCATGGTCGCGGCCGAGCCCGTGGTGTGGGCGATGACGGGCGGGTTCGAGGACCGCAGCCCGGAAAAGCTCGCACTGACCGTGCAGCTGACGCGGCTGGCCTTTCCCTATCTGATGCTGATCTCGCTGGCGTCGCTGCTGGGCGGGTTGCTGAACGCGATGGGGCGCTTCTGGGTTTATGCGGCGGCACCCATTTTGCTGAACATCACCTTCATTGCCGGCTTCCTGATCTTCCGCGGCGATGACCCGGTGCAGACCGCGACCACCCAGGCGGCCGCCATCGCCATTGCAGGTATCCTGCAGTTCCTGTGGCTGTGCTGGGATTGCTGGCGGATCGGCGTGCTGCCGCGTCTGACGCTGCCGCACTGGACGCCGGAGGTAAAGACACTGCTGAAGCGGATCGGCCCGGCCGCCATCGGCGCGGGGGCGACGCAGATCAACCTGCTGGTTTCCACCATGATCGCTGCGCGCAACCTGCCGCAGGGATCGGTTTCCTACCTTTATTATGCCGATCGGCTGAACCAGCTGGCGCTGGGGATGATCGGCGTGGGCATGGGGGTGGCTCTGTTGCCGGCCATGGGGCGGCTGATCGGGGCGGGCAACAATGAGGCGGCGATCCACCAGCAGAACCGGGGTATCGAGTTTGTGCTGCTGTTCGGGCTGCCGGCTTCTGTTGCGTTGATCGTATCTGCCGACCCAATCGTGGCGGCGCTGTTCCAGCAGGGGGAGTTTACCCGGGCCGACCGGATTGCCTGTGCGGCGGCCTTGCGCGCCTTTTCCAGCGGTCTGGTCGCCTATATGCTGGTGAAGGTTCTGACGCCCGGATTCCATGCGCGCGGCGACACCCGCACCCCCATGCATATCGCGCTGGCGGCCATCGCCGTGAACCTGATCGGCAATTTGCTGCTGTCACGCATGCTGGACCATGTGGGGATCGCGGTGGCGACGTCGGTTTCGGCCTGGTTCAACGTGGCGCTGCTGGCGGGTGTGCTGATCCACCAGCGCAACTGGCACCCGGATTCCGGGCTGCTGCAGAAGGCGCCGCGCATGCTGGCGGCGGCGCTGGCGATGGCGGCCGTTCTGTGGCTGCTGAACCCGATCGTGCTGCCGATGGCGGAAGGCTCTCTGGGCGGGCGGGCGCTTGGCATGTTGCTGCTGGTGGGCGCGGGCGGGCTGGTCTATGCGGGCGGCGGCCTTCTGATCGGGGCCTGGAATCCACGCCAGCTCATCAATTCATTTCGCAGAGGATAATCATGCTGATCGTTTCCGGCATCCAGCCGACGGGCAATCTCCACCTGGGCAATTATCTGGGGGCGATCCGCAACTGGGTGCTGATGCAGGATGCGCTGAAGCCCGGTGACCGGGCCTTCTTCTTCATCGCCGACATGCATGCGATCACGCTGAAGCAGGATCCGGCCGATCTGAAGCGTTCTACGCGCGAAATCGCCGCTGCGCTGATGGCGGCGGGGATCGATCCGGCGAAGGCGACGCTGTTCAACCAGTCCCGCGTGATGGAGCATGCGGAGCTGGCCTGGGTGCTGGGCTGCACCGCGCGCATCGGCTGGCTGAACCGGATGACGCAGTTCAAGGAGAAGTCGGGCAAGGATCGCGAGGGCGCGTCCGTCGGGCTTTATACCTATCCGGTGCTGCAGGCGGCCGACGTGCTGCTGTACAAGGCGACGCATGTGCCGGTGGGCGAGGACCAGAAGCAGCATCTGGAACTGTCGCGGGACACTGCAAACAAGTTCAACACCGATTTCGGCGTGGAGTTGTTTCCGCTACCCGAACCCATCATGCCGCCCGAGGCGCTGCGGGTGAAATCGTTGCGCGACGGCACCGCGAAGATGTCGAAATCGGACCCTTCCGATCAGAGCCGGATCAACCTTGTGGATAGCGAGGATGATATCCGCAACAAGGTGAAGCGGGCCAAGACCGACCCCGAGCCGTTGCCCGCCGACGTGAAGGGGCTGGAGGGGCGGCTGGAAGCGCGCAACCTGGTGGAAATCTATTCGACGCTGTCCGGGCGGACCATGGCCGATGTGCTGGCGGAGTTCGGCGGGCAGGGCTTCGGCGCCTTCAAGCCGGCACTCGCCGACCTGCTGGTGCAGAAGCTGGCGCCCATGAACGACCGCTATCGCGAGCTGCTGGCGAACCCGGCCGCCATCGATCGCGCGCTGGAAGAGGGGGCCGAGGCTGCCCGCATCGTGGCGCGGGAGACGATGCGCGAAGTGCGGGACGCGGTCGGCTTCCTCTGATGCTGCCCGGCCTGAAGGTCGGGCATGCGCACTGCCCCGTCACCGGAACCGGGGTGACCCTGTTGCTGCCCGACGCGCCGATGGTGATGGGTTGCGACGTGCGCGGTGGTGGGCCGGGAACGCGGGAGACGGACGCGCTGGAGCCCTCCACGCTGGTTGAGCGGGTGCATGGGCTGGTGCTGGCGGGCGGGTCCGTGTTCGGGCTGGAGGCGGCATCGGAATGTGCCTTGCTGCTGGCGCGGGACGGCATCGGCCTGCCCGTGGTGCCGGGGATCGCGGTGCCGGTGCTGCCGGCCGCGATCCTGTTCGATCTGGGCAATCCGGGCGACAAGAGCTGGGCTGGTGTCGGCGGTGGTGAGCCGCCTTATCGCCGGCTGGCGCGGGAGGCTTATGCGGCGCTTGGGAATGAGGCCGGAGAGGGTGCAGTGGGCGCGGCCTTCGGGGCGCGTGCCGGCAGCCGGGCGGGCGGGATCGGCGTGGCGCGGGCCGCGCTGGACGGCGGCGGCAGCGTGGCGGCCTTGATCGCGGTGAACTGTTTCGGGGAAGTGGAAACGGGCGAACCGCCGGTGGATGGCCCGGTGCCCATGCCCAAGCTGCAGGGTAGGGCGGTCTATGGCGAGGGCAATACCAGCATCGGCGCCATCGTGACCGACCTGCCGCTGACGCGCCCGGCGGCGAAGCGGCTGGCGATGATGGCGCATGATGGGCTGGCGCGGGCGATCCGGCCGATCCACACGCCCTTCGATGGGGATGCGCTGTTCGCGATGAGCCTGTCGGACGAGAGCCCGGCGAGGGTGGAACCTCTGCTGCTGGCGGAGCTGGGCACGCGGGCGGCCGACTGTGTGGCGCGTGCGGTGCGGCGGGCGGTGGGCCTGGCTGGATGAAGCGCCATCCGGCTTTCCTGACGATGCGAAGAGTTTTGCCGGTGCGGACAATAGGTACAGCGTGAATGACGATTGGGCGGGCTATGACCGGCTCGCGCCCCTGATGGCAGCGCGATTCGCGATGTTGCAGGGCAGGGACAGAAGCAAAGGACGAGATCATGGGCTATGAAACGCTGCTGGTGGAACAGAAGGGCGCCGTAACGCTGGTGACGCTGAACCGTCCGCAGGCGCTGAATGCGCTGAACAGCCAGGTTCTGGCGGACCTGCTGGCGGTGTTCGCGGCCTATGATGCCGATCCGTCCCAACGATGCGCGGTGCTGACCGGTAGCGAGAAGGCATTCGCGGCGGGCGCGGACATCAAGGAGATGGCTCCGCAGAGCGTAGGTGACATGTTCGGCAGCAACTTCTTTGCCGGCTATGATCTGTTTACACGCACGCGGAAGCCCGTGATCGCGGCGGTTTCGGGCTATGCGCTGGGTGGCGGCTGCGAACTGGCGATGATGTGCGATTTCATCATCGCATCCGACAGCGCGAAATTCGGCCAGCCAGAGATCAAGCTGGGGGTGACGCCGGGCATGGGGGGGTCGCAGCGGCTAACCCGTGCGGTGGGCAAGGCAAAGGCGATGGAGATGTGCCTGACCGGCCGCATGATGGACGCCGCCGAAGCGGAAAGTGCCGGGCTGGTGGCGAAGGTAGTGCCAGTGGCGGAGTTGCTGACCGAGGCGTTGAAGACGGCGGACGCCATCGCGGCGATGCCGCCGCTTGCCGCGTTGGCGGTGAAGGAGCAGGTGAATGCAGCGTTCGAGACGACGCTGCAGCAAGGCGTGCTGTTCGAGCGCCGCCTGTTCCACGGGCTGTTCGGCACCGAGGACCAGAAGGAAGGCATGGCGGCGTTTGTGGAGAAGCGGCCGGGGAAATGGGTGGGGCGGTGAAGTAGCAGGCAATGAGGCGAATGAGACACTTGCTCCGAGCTGTTCGCCAGCACAATGGTGCGTGGGCAGAGATGATTAAGCTGCGTGTCGGCGATCTGCCCGTCATGCGTCTTCCCGGCGGTCAGGTTGAGCTGGTTCGGGAGCCCCTGTGCGTCGACGACGACATGGGCCTTAGTCGTGAGCACCCTAAGACAAAACAAGGCACTGATATACATATATCTTTTAGACGTTCGGCCTACTTGTGGGAGCGAGCGAAGGTGCTATCGATCATCTCAATATCAACCGTCATACCCAGTCGTGATGGCGTCCATCAGCCGGTCCCAAACGCCTACTATGCACCTCGCACGAACTGGTTGCAGCAGGTTGTGCGAGGACCGTGGCGCTCGGGCAGGTCGCGCTACCGTGCGCTGGATCGCAGTAGCCAGAAGTGCCGTTTAGCACGCAACCATCGTCTGCACGCTTGGCGGTTTGTTGGGCAACAGCAGTTCGATCACGCGTTATTCGAAGTCGGTCAGGTAGTACCGGCTCATGCTCACGCTGAATTATGGCCGGGCCTGTCTGCAAAGAGGGTATCATACCGCTGACGAATCGAGGTCAGCATGACCGACTGCAGCGATTACGAACCCATCCTCGTCGTTGTCGAAGCTGCGATCTACAAAGCCCGCAAAAACCCGAAGCTGGGTATACCTATACCAAGTGACCAAGTGACGATTACATCGCTTGGGTCGTCCTCTAGGAACTCTGTCGATCAGGCTGGACCATCAGCTAAAATCCCGGCTCCGCTGATGCTAGGCTTAGTCTATGGGTTCACAGCCTTGCTTGTTTAGCCGATGTTCTCGATGGATGCGGTTTCCAACCATTTGCTTTGTATGGGCGCTTTAGCTCATATCATTTATTGTCATACTTTATGTCAATTTAATGATAGCCGCTGCCTAAGGCTCGCTTCCTTGTCGATGTAGGCGAACATGGTAAAGGGCTGGCACTAACTAATGGGTAAATCTGAGATTTGATGAACATGGAAATAAGTCCGGTCCTGTTGTGTGGCGGCTCTGGAACCAGGCTTTGGCCCCTTTCCAGAGCTGACGTGCCAAAGCAGTTGCAGGCTCTCGCTCACGAGGAAACCATGCTGCAGGCGACAGCCCTTCGTGCGAGCGGAACGGTTGGTCGGTTGAACTTTCGCAATCCGGTTGTCGTATCTGGGGATGCACATCAGTATCTGGTCACCGAGCAGTTGCTGCATGTTCGAATCCAGCCTGAAATCGTAATCCTAGAACCTCAAGGTCGTAACACCGCACCGGCAGTTGCTTTGGCGGCGTTGTATCATGTTGGGCGAGGCAATCCCGACACATTGATGCTCGTTATGCCGTCGGATCACATCATTGGAAATGAAGTGGCGTTTCACAACGCAGTGTTGTCGGCTGCGCCGTCCGCAATGGCAGGGCGGCTGGTTACTTTCGGTATCGAACCCACGGAAGCCGCTACTGGATACGGCTATATCGAAGCCGAGAAGGCCGTTGCAGGCCAAACCGTTCGATCCGTTCGCCGCTTTGTTGAAAAGCCCGACGCAGAGACAGCGAAGACTTATGTTGCATCCGGCCTTCTGTGGAATGCTGGCATTTTTTTGATGAAGGCATCAGCGTTTCTAGCGGCTTTGGAACAGCATGCGCCGGATATCGCGGTTGGGGTCACATCAGCAATGGCGCAGTCCGAGCAGGACGGTCTATTCCTCCGTCCCCATGCCAATTCATTTGCAGCCATTCCTTCAATCAGCATCGATTATGCCGTGATGGAGAGATCGGGGATGGTGAGCGTCATCCCCGTGGATATGGGTTGGTCTGATGTCGGATCATGGGATGCTCTGTGGAAAGTGACCGCTCCGGATGCCGACGGGAATGTCGTTCGTGGTGCAGGCGCACTTGTAAATTGCCGTGACAGTCTCGTCCGAAATGATGGTGGCCCTTATGTTGCTGCGCTTGGACTGGAGAATATGGTGGTAGTGGCGACAGGGGACGCCATCTTGATCGCGCCCCGAAGTAGAGCGGAAGATATCCGGAAAGTTGTTGACCGGATCGAAGAGCAAGGCCTGGAGCTAACGCGAACAAGCCATGAGGTGCGTCGTCCTTGGGGTAGTTACCGCAGCCTTGGCCACGGCGAGGGTTGGCAGGTCAAGCGGATTGCAGTGAAACCGGGCGGGCGGCTGAGCCTTCAGCGTCATGCCCAACGTGCAGAGACATGGGTAGTTGCGACAGGCACGGCGGATGTAATCGTCGACAATGAGGTTCGTCGCCTGAGTTGTGGTGAGAGTATATTCGTGCCCAAGACGGCTGTGCATCGTCTTGAAAATCCAGGGCCTGGGCCTCTGGAAATAATAGAGGTTCAACAAGGCGCATATCTGGGCGAAGACGATATTGAACGGCTTGCAGACATCTACGGTCGTAGTTCTTCAGCTACGAAAAGCTGAGTATGTCGCGATCCAGTAACCGAGTCTTTTAGGCGTTTAGGCCTGCTCATGCTGATTGCACGCCATGAGAGACAGACCGGCTTACAAGTAAGCGTCACCGCGCTTGCGCGTGCGTATACGACGGGCTGGCGTACCATAGGCAACGCAAGGCTCTATGATGTCGGAGTTTACATAACTTGCGGCGCCGACAACAACGTCGTCGCCAATCATCACCGCATGTCGAACGACGGATCCGATTGAAATTGCAGATCTTGTTCCGATCGAAACCCGTCCTCCTGTGGTTGCGCCAGGCGCAAGCGAGGCGAAATCGCTCACGCTACAATCATGATCGACTGAGGATCGGGTGTTGAGGATGCAAAATCGCCCTATGTTGGTATTTGCGCCGACAATAGACATCGGCATTAGCACTGTTCCTGCGCCGACATGTGCACCCGCTTCAAGAACCGAAGATGGATGGCGGATGATCGGAAACACGAGGTGCTGAAATTCAGTTGTTAATTCCTCAAATATTCTCTGCCTGACTGAGTTATCCCCAACAGCAATCGCTACAGAAAAAGGGCAATCTTTCCCTATATTGGATAAAGATGGTATTATTTGAATACCAAACAGGCTTGCTTTCAAATTCCATCGATCGACAAATGCAATCGTGTTGTATCCAGCGGCGGTAGCAACTGCCCAAACGCTGGAGGCATGTCCTCCCGCGCCAACGATCGCCAGATTGCTCGATCTAGAAGCATCCATTTTCACACTTTTGCAAAAGGCTTTTGTAGCAGTGTTATCAAATTCTGATTGCACCAAGCTTGCTTGCTAAGGTGGAACTCACCTTCGAAGCCATAGCGGCTTGCCCAGTTGTTAGGGCGGGCAAAATACAGAGGAAAGGTGTCGATCGAAATCGTATTCACGTGGGTAGGGTCCACGTAGGTTGCCGCGCGTGGAAAGCACGGAGTATCCGAAAGCAGATATCCGCCAGGCTTGAGCACACGGTAGCATTCTGACATCAGAAATATGAATGGGTATCGTCGGTCAGTACCGATATAAGCCAAGCGCGGAATGTGTTCGAAAAGATCGAATGCGGTGACATAGTCAAAATAGTTGTCGTCAAACGGGATGCGTTCTACGCCCAGATCGCATGGCAGAATACAGCTTGCCTCGTCGACACCGTAATCCACATCAATTCCGAAGAGTTGTTCTGCTTCGAATGGATTTTTCGGTGTTCGTCCGCAGCCTAGATCCAGGGTCTTTCTAGGTGCATCCGCTATCGACCGATAGTTGCGGCACACGCTTGCAGCATCCCTCACATGCGGCAGCGAGAAGTAGCCCTTGTAGATCGCAGCGGCAGCTTGCCTAAAGCCGCTGGTGAATGTGCCCATTTTGTCTCTTCCCGTATACGCCGGAGGCGGCTCGTGCCTCCTACAGCGGCATTCAGGTTGTGGCAAACCGAGAGAGCGAGAGTTCGTTTTCTTCCGCAGGAGAGACCATCCGCATCAGGCGGATGAGCGGGATGCAAACATATTAAGGAGTAGGTTGATAGATATAAACACCACAATACCAAAAATAAAACCCATGAACTGGGCAATCCACCCGGGAATTAGGTATATGAGCCAAATAAACCAAAGTGTATCATACGCATTCTGTGACTGTCCAATCATGCTCATTGCAAGATAAGATATAACGCATATTAGTCCAATATACGCCAGGGGTAAAAACAGGTATTCTCCATATATTGAAACCCACCCAACCAATGAGGGATTTACGTTCCAGGAGCTTTCGAGATCTGGTGCAATATACAGGGCGAGATGTTGAGGGACGTCTTTCACTCGATCTAATTGAAAAAACGCATCAAAAATTAGACCAAATATCCCCTCTTTCCAAAAATTATTTAGAAATTCGTTATTTAATTGATAATAAAAATATCCAATATTTTCTATGATTACGTAGGCGTGTGACACCACTTGTATTCTTCCAACGATTTTTTCAATAATGGATGCAAAAGTTTCGAGCCAGGATGTGCCGACGACAGATGCCTGGGAAAGCGCGATGTTCGAAAACTCGACGATATCAAATCCGCCACCAATTCGAATATAGACCTTAACGGCATCGATCAGCGGATATCCGGCGACTAATACAAGTATGACAAGAATGTGCCATATTCGGATTCCGCCATTTCTAATATAGCGAAATGATTCTAGTCCAACAATCACGAATATATAGGCGAACCATCCTCTTTGAATCACAGAGGCCATCCAAATTGAGGCCACATATTTATAGTATCTGCTTTCTCTGCACGTAGCATAATATAAAATAAATAAAATATCTGCGTTAAGTACAACGAACAGGGCGCTTAATGCATTTCCGCCCCTTTCTGAATTTCCGGCAACAAAAAGACCGGTCAATCCAACGTAAAATATAAATAGTGAATAGTATAATAATAAAAATATGCTTATCAATTTCGGATTAATATCAATTTTTACTGGAATTAATTTTATAGATCCACAAAATGAAAAAAGTAAGAATATCATGGCTATGGACATGGAAACAAGAAATGCAGAAAATGCAAGTAGATTTCTATTATATAGCGGAATCCCTTCTCCGTCACCCATCAGGTAGCCGGTTTCAAGAATCCATATAAACGCAATAGTATTAAACAGCAGGTATATAATCGCCCATATCAGCCTAGGATTCTTTATAGTGTTCATGATTTTTTCTTAAAATTTTTGCTTAATTTTTGCAATTTGTTCTGCAATAAAGTAACTAAACTTAATTCTAGTGCTTGAATTTATAGAAATAATAATTCCTTCGTGACCAATTCTTCCAGATATCTTATGCTCAAGATACACGCAAAGCAGCTTCAGGTCTAATACGCGTGTCTCATTTCTATATGCTTCCGCTTTATACCAAGAGTTTGCGTCGTAATTGGTCGTAAGGTGCATTCTCAGATAGGCGCGAAAAGCGGGGTCTAGTCCCCGTCCCCAAGAATCTTGTTTAGGAAATTCCTTGAAATCTGGAAATTCGTTACCAAGATTGTCATACACGTCTTTAAATACGAGAACTCCAGAAGAGTTTAAAAGGAAACAATAAGAAGATACATAATATCTTAGCTTGCTCCATGGATTATTAAAACAAATGCTTCTATATTCGTCAGTTTTGCCAACTATGCATGGGATTAATTCTTGTTCGCAAAATTTATTATATTTTATGATATTCTTAATATTCCACTCTAAGTTATGATTTGTAATTAATGTGTCATTTAAAATTAACAAAGTCTTATAGAAAGGATTCAATTTTTCTATAACGTTAATTCCTTCTCTATAAGCGGACATGTCCATAATATTATTTGTTCCTTGAATAATTCTCCATCCTCGATATTCTGACTCTCTCACATCTTGTTGATTGCAGACTATTACTCCGAGGAAATGTTTGTTCATCGCGCGCCCCATTTTCAGGAGTTGGCCTGTAACGATCTTGCTCCAGTCCACAACCGGGGCTGCAAACTGTTCCATGGAGTGCGTCGAGAGGGATGGAATGGGGGATAAAAGAACACGTCGCCGGACCCGTGTCAGCAGTTTAAACAGGCGGAAATCATACAGCCCAAGATTCAGGATTTGACGATCCTGCCTGTATGTTCGGACGTGAGTGAGATAGCTGGCGCATGTTCCGGGCGTAGAGCGCCAATGATGTGTTCCGGAACAAAAAATATGTGATTTTAAATCTCGATACCTCTTCGAATCCGGGTGCGAGCAGAGCCCCGGATATTTGTCGAGATGGTCGTAGAGTGAGAGATAGTCCCAGGCGATGCCGCTTGCCTCCAACTCCTGGATCTTGTTCACCCAATCTGGAATGTGCGCATAATCGTTTTCAAGAAAATAGATTATGTCGTTGTCAGGGAGTGAGCCGAGCTTGTCGATTTCAGTGAGGCAGGCACGCCAAGCTCGACGTTGATCTCCACCTTTAATCAGCACG
Organism: Sphingomonas sp.; assembly: GCA_003248865.1. GTDB lineage: Bacteria > Pseudomonadota > Alphaproteobacteria > Sphingomonadales > Sphingomonadaceae > Sandaracinobacteroides. The sequence goes on along the minus strand of QFPK01000016.1, from coordinate 55,155 downwards.
CTCCTGATGGCGTCTGTTGGGTATTGCTTGCTCGATTGCGCCTCCGAAGCGAGAAGATAGATATCATCCTGCTCAAAATCTGATGACAGTCCGTCGAAAAGAACATGGAGGCGTACCGTGCCGGCGGCCAAGCTGCTGCCGATGGTGGCCATCAGATTCGTGAACAGGTTGCGATAGGAGAACCATGAGGGCCTCGATTGAGGCACGAGCCTTCCTATGGGCGCATGTCGGAAAAAGATGTGTATGACCATATACTCTTTCCCATGATCTGGAAAACCGGGGGCGTCAAAGGTCGCGCCTGGAGAGGTGTGACAAAAGGTAGTTTTTGAGCGCCGGGCGCAATTCGGAAGACGCGAGTATCGCCGCCATCATGCTGAGGCAGCCAAATACCGTTGCCAGCACCAAACCGCCGAAACGTGGTAGCTGGGCGTAATCGAACGGAAGCAGGAGAAAAAAGGGAAGCGACGCGGCCGCCCCGACGATGAGGATGTCGCGGCCGAGCCACGCCAGAAAGCTGAAATCGAGGAACCTGCCGTGGACGAACGGAACCCAAATCAGCAACAAGGCAACATTGGCAGCGCACCAGGCAGCGGCTGCACCAAGAGCGCCGTAATGAAGCACAGAAAAATACAACAAAGGAAGATAAACAAATAGGAAGATCGCATTTCCAATCATGTGCATCCGTGCATTACCATGTGCATATTGGACATAATAAATAAATGAAGACAAGCTCATCAGGCTATTTCCCACGCCATATAGCAAAAGTATTGGCGAAAATTCTATACTTTTTTCAATATTTCCAGTCCATGCAAATAAAATATTAAAAGAAAAGAAAATTAAAACCATTGTCGCCGGAAGTATAGCTACACTAACAAGTTGACTAAAGCGACGATAGCTGTTGGATAGGTCTCGAAGTTTGCCTTCGGCGTATTGCCGTGTCATGAGCGGGAGCACGGCGGTGCTAATTGGCGTATTTAGCAACGTAATTCCAGATGCAATCTGAACTGCAACGGTAAAATATCCAAAAGAAGATAGTGTAAGAGAGTAAGATAGTATAAGTTTATCTACTTGTGTGAGGATAATCCAAATTATGCTCGTGAATGCAACCTGAGAAACAAAATATAGTGCCGGCTTTAGTTCGCTAATATCTGCGGACTTTCTATTTTTATTTGATGGGACAAGAGATTTTGCCTTTATCTTCAGTATGATAAATTCCATCATGGAAACTATGATCTGATAGGAGAAGAAGGCTATGGGGTCTCCAGAAAAAAAGTAGATGATCGGAATGCAAAGTACAAACCTGGCTGTCGCGATCAATGCTGCGAGCCCACCGACCCATACCTGCTGCTCGAAACCGACGATCAGCGACCTTTGCAGGCTGCTCAGCCAGCGAAGCGCGACTGTTGGCCCCATAAGAGCAACGCAGAGGGCGGCTTGTTCGATCGTGAGATTTTCGACATGGAGCCAGCCGGTAGCCATCTGTTCCGATGCGAGCGCTAGTCCCGTCGCCCCCGCGAACGCCAACAGGCCAAATACCAATTCGAGCAGTTGCTTAAGGCGGATAAGCACCGCAGGTGAGATGGTACCGCTATTGTAGCGGGACGCTTCCCTGGCTAGCGCAGCACTAAGTCCCGCATCAAGCAGCTGAAACCAAGCCTGAAGCATGGCGTAGAAGCCAACCAGTCCATATGCTTCGGCACCCATCAAGTGAGTGTAGGCTGGTAACGTGAGCAGGCTCACAGCGGCAACATACGCTTGGCTAAGGTAGTTCGCGCCAATGTTCCGGCGAATATCATTCATTAGAAGCAAACCAGAAAATGACGTTAGATATCATGGCCCGAACTGGCCGCAGTGATCCGCCTGAAGGCCATCATCCCGACCTTCCAATCGCGACAATCTGATCCACAATACGAATCTGCTCGTGCAGTTGCAGGCCTGGATAAATCGGAAGGCACAAAATCTCTCTTGCAGCGGCATTGGCAACGGGCAACAGTGCGGGATCTGCTGACGGCAATCCTCGATACATCGAAAGATTTGAGAGCAAAGGGTAGAAATAGCGGCGGCTGTATATACCCGCATGACGAAGCCGCTCGTATAGCACATCTCTGGTCACGCCGAATTCGTTCTTGACAAGGATCGGGAAGTACGCGTGATTATCCGTTTTCTGCCCTCCTCTTGGCAGGCATTCTATCCCGCGTACGTTGGACAGGCGATCCCGATACAGTGCATCTACCTCGCGTCTGCGCCTTAATACGTAATCCATCTGCTGAATCTGCAGTAGTCCAAATGCGGCACTGAATTCATTCATCTTTGCGTTTATACCTGGAGCGACGACTGATATTTCGCTTACGATTCCAAAGTTTTTTAGATTATCAATAATTCGTTTCATTTTTGCATCATGAGAAATGATTGCTCCTCCTTCAAATGTATTAAACACTTTTGTAGCATGAAAACTTAACACGGATAAATCTCCATGCCTAAGTATGCTTCCGCCATTATCCTGAACGCCAAATGAGTGTGCAGAGTCATATATAGTTTTGAGGTTATAATTGTCAGCTATTTTTCCAATTTCTTCTACATTGCATGGATTGCCGTAACAGTGAACCGGCATAATTGCTGAAGTTCTCGGGGTTATTGCTGATTCTATTTTGCCTGGGTCAATGTTAAGTGTGTGCGGCTCAACGTCCACGAATACAGGCTGATTCCCATGCCATAATAGGGAGTGCGCAGTGGCAACGAATGAATAGGGCGTCGTTATGACCTCGCCGGTTATGCGGAGCGCCTGCAGTGCCGATATCAATCCCAGCGTTCCATTGGAAAATAGAGAAATGTATGGCACGCCAAGGTGCGCGCAGAGTTCTTCCTCTAGCTGCTGGTGAAATGGTCCGCCGTTGGTAAGAATTTGATTTTCCCATATTTCTTCGAGGTATGGGATCAGATCTGCCAGCGGTGGAAGCTGTGGCCTCGTTACATATATCGGCTCTGAGGTAGGTGAGGGGGCGGTGGCTTCTAACCTCGACGCAGTTGCGTCACCGTTGGGTGATTGCATTATGTTATCCTTGGAAAGCGGAGTGATGATCGCAAGTTTCTGCTTTGTCGGATCGTGCGGGGGGAGGGTCTTGCTGGCCGCCATCAGGTAGATCGTTCCGCCCACGTGGCCTGTTCGGGCCGCATGGGGAGGCTCCTGCTGCCACCCATATTCCGAAACAACAGAAGGCAGAGACTCCCGATCATGAGCCCCCCCACCGCGCCGGCGATCAGCAAGATGATCGGCCGCGGGCTCGTGGGTCTCAGTGAAACAATGGGTTTCCCAAATGGCTCTGCTGCGAAGGCAAGGCTAGAACTGGCCGTCATCAGTTGCATCACCTGTTCGGTTTGCGCTGAGGCAAGCGATGTCCGCAGTTCGATATTAGTTACTTGTGACAGCTCTTGATTGAGGAAAGCCACATTCTCCTCGGCACGAACTCGGGCTTTTCCCCGGAGCGAGTTGTCGGCCGCGCTGTGGAGTTTTTGCAGGAGGTTAGCCGCAAAACGCGGATCCTTGTTTTCATATGTCAGCACGACGACCGGCGATTTGGCATTCTGGATTATCTGTATGTTCCTGGACAGATAGCTTTGCAGCTGCTGCGCGTCAGGCGGCTGCCACACATAATTTGGCACGCCGAGCATGGATTTGGTGCTCCGTATCACATCCGTCAGCGGCCCACGTGGTTCAAAATAAGCTTGCCTGGACGGATCCCATTCGGCCGCAAAGATCATGTGCATCACCTGTGGATCCTTTGCGAGCTCTCGGGCGACATCTAGAGATTTCAGGCCTTCGAGATAAAGCGAGAACGACATGCTTGCCGCATCTTGCGGAAGCGAAACCCCCGCTATCGATGCCAAGCCGGAAAGCTGGGACAGCCTTGCGTTACCCATCTTCGAGGACTGGGCAGGACTGACCTTGATCTCTGCTGTATATTTATACGTCGCGGCGTGCAGATACAGGCTGACCGAGACAATTGAGGCCGCGGCAAACATAGCCAATATCAATTTCTTGCTCCAAAGGTAGGCAGATATTTCTGCAAGATCTATGCTGCGCTGCGTTGTTGATTCCATCGAGATTGTCGGGCTCCTGTTCACATCACTGTCGCGATCCCGTTTGAACCGGCCCGAGCCGCCACGATCAATTCGCTCGCCATCGGATGGCCGTCACCGACCCTGCCTGTAGCGCGCCTCAAGGCCGGGAGGCCAGCAAAAATGGGAGCAGATAAGGCGATTGCCATTGTTCGCCGCTGGCCTGCCCCGTCACGCCGGATTGCTGGTTGACGATTTCCTGAATCTCGGCGATCGCCCCAGCCGCCATGATACCAAAGATTGTCCACCTCTGCTGGTTGAGCGGAGACCCCTATCCTGACCTTATTCGTCAATGTGTCGATTCGTGGTCACGGCATCTCCCGGATTATGAAATTCGCCTCTGGGATGCGGCCTCCATCGGAGATGACTTTCCACAATGGGTATCCGAAGCGACATCGGTACGAAAGTATGCATTTGCCGCTGACTTTATTCGACTTTACGCACTGTACAATCTGGGTGGCATCTATTTGGATGCAGATGTTCAGATCGTGGGTAGTCTGAATTCCTTTCTTACTGCGCAGTCCTTCATGGGACGGGAGACGGGAGGCGACTTGGAGCCGGCGGTGATCGGAGCGGTTCCTGGCCAGCCGTGGATCAAAAGTTGCCTCGACTATTATGTTGACCGACCGTTCCTGTTGGCTGACGGCAAGATGGACACCAAGCCCCTTCCCGTCATTGTGGGTGAAACGCTGGAGTCAGCGTACGGCCTCGATCTTACAGCGCGCTCAGAGATAGTGCGCTATGACGAGATAGGCCTTACGCTCTATCCTGATGACTTTTTTTCGCCAAAAAATCGTTTTTCTGGAAAGGTGAATTTAAGTTCAAATACAGTAGCAATTCACCATTTTGACGGACAATGGGTTGAAAAGGGGACTGCATTTTATTTGAAGAATACAATTCATGCTGGACTTTTGAGAACATTTGGAAGTGATAGATATATATCAATTCGTGACAAAATAAGAAAACTTAAATAATGCTTCCATTTTCTGTCCTTATGTCTGTATACTCGAAAGAGAATTCGTCTAACTTTCGGACATCTCTTGAAAGTGTATATTCGCAATCATTGAAACCAAGTGAAGTGATTGTTGTAGAAGATGGACCGATCGGTGAAGATCTGATAGAAGTGATTAATGAGTACTCGTCCATGTATGATAATTTTGTAGTCGTAAAATTAGCTATCAACGGTGGCTTGGGAAAGGCATTGAATGCAGGTCTCGCCCGCTGCTCACACGAAATCGTGGCGCGGATGGATTCGGATGATATCTGTGTTCCTCATCGCTTCGAAAAACAGGTGGGGCTGTTGTCGGCGAATCACAGTCTCTCCCTTGTTGGGTCTGCGGTCGCCGAGTTTGTGGATGACCCCGTCCGCCTTGAAAAGGTGCGGCGCGTGCCATTGTCTCATGAACAAATTGTTCGGCGATTCAGTACGCTTTGCCCAGTAAACCATCCTTCAGTTGTTTATCGCCGGAGCGCTGTGATGGCCTGTGGAGGCTATGCCGAGGAGTTCGTTCAGGAAGACTACCACCTTTGGGCTAAAATGCTGTCGGCCGGAAGTCGCTTCCAGAATCTTGATGAGCATCTAGTCCTAATGCGAACCGGGCAGGGGCTACACAACCGCCGAGGTGGTTGGCGCTACGCAGTTTCAGAGATGAAACTGCAACTTGAGTTTTACAGACTGGGTTTGGTGAGCGCGCCACGACTCTTGTTTAATGCAAGCTCCCGGACCGTAGTGCGGATCATGCCTGCCAACGTGCGAAAGCAAGTTTATAATTCATTTCTGCGCAAATCTTTGAAGGTCTGACAAGCCGCGAGATTCTGGCGAAATCGTCTCCAATACTTTGAAGGGAGCCTGCTGTGGCGGCGGGGAGAGCGGAAGCCCTCCCCATAATCGCTATCGCCTACCCCGCCATGAACTTGCGGTAGCACGGCGTTGTCAGGAAGTCGGGCAGGTCGCGGGCCAGTACGAGGTCAGACAGGATCGTCGCGGCTTCCTTGTATTTGCCGGCTTCGAAGAAGTTGTCGCCGACGTCGCCTTTCCAGACTGCCAGTTGGGCCTTGATCTCGTCGTTGATGAGGGCGCCCGTGACCTTGGTGCCGTCGTCCAGGCTGACGCCGTGGTGGCGCCATTGCCAGAGCTGGGCGCGGCTGATCTCTGCCGTGGCGGCGTCTTCCATCATGTTGTGCAACGGCACCGCGCCCTGGCCGCGAAGCCAAGCGGCGATGTAGCCGATCGCGACGTTCACGTTCATGGCGAGGCCCTGCTTGCTCTTCGGGCCGCCGCTGGGGGTCGTCAGTTCCTCGGCGGTCACTGTGCCGGCTGGGCTTTTGTCCAGCTGGTTCGGCCCCGGCATCAGCCGGTCGAACACTTCCTTCGCCACCGGCACAAGGCCCGGGTGAGCGACCCAGGTGCCGTCATGGCCCAGATTGGCCTCGCGCTCCTTGTCTGCCTTCACGGCTGCGAAGGCGGCCTGATTCTTGGCTTCATCATCCTTCACCGGAATGAAGGCCGACATGCCGCCCATCGCATGGGCGCCGCGCTTGTGGCAGGTGCGCACCACATGTGCGGCATATTTCGCCATGAAAGGCACCGTCATGTTCACGGCCGCGCGATCCGGCAGGATCTTCGCAGGATCGTAGGACAGGCTCTTGATATAGCTGAAGATATAGTCCCAGCGGCCGCAGTTCAGTGCGACAATATGGTCTCGCAGTTCATAGAGGATCTCGTCTGCCATGAAGGCGCCGGGCAGGGTTTCGATGAGCACGGTCGATTTGATGGTGCCGAGCGGCAGGCCGAGGATCGACTGGGCGGTGACGAAGATGTTGTTCCACAGCCGCGCCTCCAGATAATGCTCCATCTTCGGCAGGTAGAAATAGGGGCCTGAGCCCCTGGCCAGCAGTGCGCGGGCGTTGTGGAAGAAGTAGAGCGCGAAATCGACGATGGCGCCCGACACTTCCTCTCCATCGACATGGATGTGCGATTCCGGCAGGTGCCAGCCGCGCGGGCGGCAGATCAGCACGGCCGTCTCGGCGTTCAGCTTGTAGGACTTGCCCTTGTCTTCCAGCGTGATGGTGCCGACGGCGGCGTCCTTCAGGTTGATCTGGCCGTCCACGATGTTGTGCCAGGTGGGGGAAGTCGCGTCCTCCAGGCAGGCCATGTAGCATTTGGCGCCGGAATTCAGCGCATTGATGACCATCTTGCGGTCGCACGGGCCGGTGATTTCCACGCGGCGGTCCTGCAGGTCGGCGGGCGTGCCGGCGATCTTCCAGTTACCTTCCCGCACGGCGGAGGTTTCGGGTGCGAAATCAATGGCATTGCCTTCGGCCCACCAGCGCTTGCGATCGTCGCGGGCGCGCAGCAGCGATTGCCTTGTGGGTTCGTACATGCGGTGCAGCTGCGCGATGAAGACGAGCGCGGGTTCGGTGAGGATGGCTTCATAGCCGGGCTTCATCTCGCCCTTAATCTCGATACCGGTCATCATGATGCGCTCTCTCCTGTGTTTGTTCTGCTGAAGCTATAGGGTGTCAGCCCGCGGCTGGCACGGTCGATATGAAGCTCGGCCCCGGTGGGCGGCGCCGAGCGCTGGTGGCAATCCGGGCGGTTGCAGGCGGGGCAGGCCGGGCCGATGGGCACGGCGGTCGCGCTGCCGAGGTCTGTGCCGTTGGCATAGACCAGCCCGCGCGCATGATCGAGCGCGCAGGCCAGTGCGATGGCGAAGCGCGGCCGTTCCGCGCCCCAGGGTGTGATCTGAGGGCGAACGGTGCGGGCGATGCTGAACAGTCGCTCGCCGCCCTCGACTTCCACGATCTGGGTGAGGATGCGGCCGGGCTGTTCGAAGGCTTCGTGCAGCACCCACAATGGGCATTGGCCGCCTTCCGCCGCGAAGGGGAGGCGGCCGGCGGCGAAGCGCTTGGAGATCTGCCCGGCCCTATCTGTGCGAAGCAGGATGAAGGGGATGCCGCGCATGCCCGGCCGCTGCAGCGTGGTGAGGCGGTGCGCGACCTGTTCGAACCCGGCGGAAAAGCGCGCCTGCAGCAGTTCCATATCGTAGCCCAGCGATTCGGCCGCGGCATGGAAGCGGGCGTAGGGCATCATCAGCGCTGCCGCCCAATAGCCGGCGAGGTTGGCCGCCAGCAGCTGGCTGGCGAACGGGTCCGCGACGGTGAGGCGGGGCGCCGCGACTGCCAGTTCCGAATCGATTTCGGCGCGTGCTTCCAACTGGGCGAGATGGACGCAGAGATGGAACAGCCGCGACGCGCCATCCAGCACTTCGGACAGCAGGATTTGCCGGTTGTGATGATCATGGCGGCGCAGCTTGTCCGGCATGACGTCCGCCGGGAGAACGCGCACGCCGAGGCCATGGCGGACGCGCAGCCGGTCATGCACGGCGGCTTCCAACGGCTGGCCGGAGAGGCGCAGTTCGTCGGCCAGCGCTTCGGCGTGGCTGTCGAGATCGGCGAAATGGTTGCCGCGATCCAGCAGGTGGCTGCGCACCAGCTCGAGAGGGGAGGGGGCATGGGCTGCCGTGTTCGGCGCTGCGGCGGTTTCGGCGATGCGCAGCAGGGTGGTCGCGATGTCGGGGAATTGTTCGGCGAATTCACGGACGTCGGTGCGGCTGATATCAGCGCCCGCCCGTTGCATGGCTGTGCTGATATCGTCGGCGCGCCGGTCGCTGTCTGCCGCGGTGAACTGGCGGACGTCGATTTCGTAGGTGTCGGCCAGCTTCAGCAGGACGGCGGCGGACAGCGGGCGCTGGTTATGTTCCAGCAGGTTGAGATACGAAACCGACAGCCCAAGGTCCGCGGCCATCCGGCTTTGCGTGAGGCCCAGCCCCATGCGCAGACGGCGCACGCGCGGGCCTGCGAAAAGCTTTCGCTCGAGACCGTCCGGAGCTGTCAAAATATTCACAGATTTACGAATTTCCCGGTCAATGTTTGACAGTCTTTGCCGCATATCCTGCGCTTCGATTGCGGCTTCCCTGACCCAAGGCAGGTTCATGGTCAAGCTTTGGGTTTGAGCGGGCGACGAGCGTGGCCGCATATTGTGAAACACAAGTCAAAATGATGAAACTGGGTTTGCGCCTGATCGGGCAGGAAGGGTGTCGGACGGTTCGTCTTGCCCATGCAACGCTCCGTCTTTACGAAGGGGCATGTTTCATTTTGAACCTGCATCGGTTCCGCCTGCGCTGTCGCGGATTTGGCTCGTCGGCTGCGGGGCGATGGGTGGCTCGCTGCTGAGCCGCTGGCTGGATGCTGGGCTCCCCGCAGAGAGCGTGACGGTGATCGATCCGGCGCCACGCGGCTTGCCCGACGGCTTTGCCGGTCGACTAGTGGGGGATGCCGCCGAGGCGGGGGCAGCGCCGAGCTTGATCGTGCTGGGGATCAAGCCCCAATTGCTTGGGGCTATCGGGCCCGGGGTGGCGGCTGCCGCAGGTGCGGCGCCGTTGCTGTCCATGCTGGCTGGTGTACGCATCGCGGCGCTGGCGCAGATGTTTGCCGGCCCCATCGTGCGCATGATGCCGAACACGCCGGCCCGGATCGGACGTGGGGTGACCGCGCTGTTCGACGTGGATGCCGGCGGCGAGGTGAGGGTCGGCGTGGAGTGGCTGGCGGCGGCGGCGGGCAGCCATTTGTGGCTGGAGGCCGAAGAGCAGTTTGATGCGGTGACGGCCTTGTCCGGCTCTGGCCCGGCCTATCTGTTCCGCTTCATCGAGGCGATGGCGAGCGCCGGTGAAGCGGCAGGCCTGCCGATGCCGATTGCGCGTCAGCTCGCCTTGGAGACGGTGACGGGTGCTGCCGAACTGGCGGCGGAATCGGACATGTCTCCGGCAGAGTTGCGGGAGCAGGTGACGAGCCCCAATGGCACGACGGCGGCCGGGTTGCAGCGACTGGATGGCGATGGGTTGCTGACCAGCCTGTTGCGCGCGACCGTGAGAGCCGCTGCCGAACGATCGCGTGAAATGGCGGAAGCTGCCGAGCAGCCTGTCCGGACGCCGCCGAAGCAGGGAGAGCTTCTGTGAATGAGGCTCGTTCGACTCTGCATGCGGCCTGGCTGGCTGCGATCGGTGAACAGGGGTGGCGCAAGGCGTCTGTCGAGGATGTTGCGGCTGCGGCCGGCATGACTGCCGATGCGGCGCGGCGACTGGGTGGCGACCGGATCGATGTGCTTGTCGCATTGCAGGATCGCGTTGCAGCCGAAGCGGCGGCGGGGGCGGCAGAAGCCGGCGGCTCTGTTCGGGACAGGCTTTTCGACGGGTTGATGCGGGGGTTCGATGCCTTGCAGACGAACCGTGCGGCGGTGTTGGCGATCTGGCGCAGCCGAGATCCCGGCGTTGCCCTGTTGCTGGGCAGCCGGGCCGGATTGCATGTGCGTGCGCTGGCTCAGGCGGCTGGAGTGGATGTGTCGGGCGCACGCGGGCGGTTGCGGATCGCGGCGTTGGGGGCCTTATGCCTGCAGGCGTTCCGGGGCTGGGCGGCCGACGAGAGCGTTGACATGTCTGCCACGATGGCCGAGCTGGACCGGTTGCTGGAGCGGGCCGAAAATGCTGAACTGGAAGGCGTGACACCCGACCTGATCGGCCTGCCGGGCCTGACGTCCGTGCTCAGCCGGTTCCCGTTTGGCCGCCGGCGCGGGAACGGCGATCCAGTTCCTCCACCATCGCCCGATCCTCAGGCGGGATAAGCCCGGCGAGGACCGCCCAGAAGCCGCTGACCGCCTGCTGCCCGGCCTGCGCATAGGCGCCGGCCACTCGTTCCCGCAGCGCTTCGAACAGTCGTGCTTCCAGCTCGGCGCCGGCGGGCGTGAGGCTGAGCAGTCGCTGGCGGCGGTCGTGCGTGCCGACCGTCTGGGCGACGAGGCCGTTTTCGACGAGATCGGCTAGGACGCGGGAGAGCGACTGCTTCGTGATCGCCAGCAGGCGGATGAGATCGGACACGGCGAGGCCGGGTTGCCGGGAAATGAAGTAGAGCGCGCGATGGTGCGCGCGGCCGAGCGCGCGGTCGGCGAGGATCGCATCCGCGCCGCGGATCATGCTGGCATAGCCGAAGTAGAGCAGTTCGATGCCGCGCCGCAGCTCGGGTTCGCGCAGGAACAGCGGCGACGCGCGCGACGAGCCGAGGGAGGGGGGGGATATGTCAGCCATCCTGCCCGATTTTGCAGCCGGAGCGGACGCTGTGCAAGCGGGTTGCGCGGGTGTTAGGGCGCAAAGGCTTGGCACTCAACGCGGTTCGGTGGCTTTCGGGCAACGGTTGGGCCGGAATTCCGTCCAGAACGCATATGGTTATGTTGCACTGCGACGTAAGCAGGGTTAATCGTCTGCTCAGCGTTAACTGTGCAGGAATTCCTTCGGATTTTGGACATTTGTCCATGCCTTGTTCTGGAGGCTGAGGGTGTATCTGTACGCGGTGTAAGGGTCAGGTGTGATGCCGGGTGTCGGGCGGTATCGGGATTGGATTTGAAGCGAGGATGCACTTGGCAAGCGGAATTCACGAAATCGGGCGCAAGAGCTCGATGGGAATCCTGAGTGGGAAGCGTATTGGCGCTCTTGCACTTTTTTTTGTGCTGGTGGCACTGTTCTTCGTGACGCCGATGTTCCGTGGCCTCGGCTTGGCTGCTGAGCAATCGGGCGCGCCAAAGGATGAGGCTGCAACCGCTGCCGATCGGGCGGCCGTGCGCGAGGTGGCTGATCTGACTCAAGGTCGATAGTGCAGGAATGACGCAAGGCGCGAGAGCGCAGGGGATAGATAACCCGCATGGGCATACGCTCATGGCGGTTTACACGGGCGGATTTCGGACTGCCGCGAGTGAAGGTTGACCCGGCACACCCACCTTCATAAACGGCTCCAAATCTGAGGAGTATGTCCCTGGTGCGACCTTCGTTCCATTTTCTGCTGCCGGTCGCGTTTCTGGTTCCGGCTGGCACAGCCCTCGTTTCCCAGGCTGCAAGTGCGCAATCACTGGATCCGAGCCTGCTACGGAACCTGCAATCGCAATTGGGCGCAAGCGACACGCCGCAGGTTCAGCCGACCGATTCCGACCAGCAGTCGCAACCCGTCGGAGAGGGCGTGCTTTCGGGCAATCGCGTCGATACACTGGAGGAGCAGGAAGTTCGCCGGGCGGAAGCGCGGCGGCAACTCAGTGAAATCTACATGCCGTCCGAAGTGGAACGGGATTATCGGCGCCGGCTTGGCGACCGCAATCTGCGCCAGTTCGGATATGACTTCTTCCAGTCGGCACCGCCGCCGACAGGCGTCCGTTCCGGCGCCATCGGGGACGATTATGTGCTGGGGATCGGTGATCAGATCCAGGTGAGCTTCCGGGGGGCCACCAACCGCACCCAGACCGTCCGCGTCGACCGCGATGGGCAGATCGTGGTGGGAGATCTGCGGCCTATCCCGGCGGCGGGTCGTTCATTGGGCAGCATTCGCAACGATCTGGCGGCTGAGACAAAGCGCACCTTGCTGGCAACCGACGTCTATGTCTCGGTCGGTGAGGTCCGTTCCGTGAGCGTGTTCGTGGGCGGCGAGGTGGAGCGGCCCGGCCAGTTCAACCTGACCTCTCTGTCCGACGTGGGAACCGCGCTCGCGAAGGCCGGCGGCATCCGTCGTTCGGGTTCGTTGCGCCATGTTCGGATCGTGCGTGCGGGCGGCGGCACGGTGACGGTCGACCTTTATGGTCTGCTGGGGATCGGTACGCCGCCGCAGGTTCGGTTGCAGGACGGCGATCGGGTGATCGTGCCGGTGATTGGGCCCACGATCGCGGTGACCGGGGCGGTTGCGCGGCCCGGCATCTATGAACTTCGTGGGGCATCTTCGGTCGGCGCTGTCGTCGGGTTTGCCGGTGGCGCCATCCGCCAGCGTGGGGCGCAGGTGGTGATCAGCCGGATCGGCCCGGACGGGACGGAGAGCTTCATCCGGGCGCCGGGCACCGGCGCGACCATCATGGCCGGAGATTCCGTTCAGGTACTTGCGGGGTCCGCCGGCGGCGCTGTCGGCCGTGTGCAGTTGCAGGGCCATGTCGACAATTTCGGGGCGCGCCCACTGGTCGCCGCCGGGACGGTGGCTGAACTGGTGGGTTCGCCGTCGGATCTCAGAAGCGATACCTACCAACTGGCCGCGGTACTCGTGCGCCGGGACCCGTCGAGCGGTGCCCGACTGTTCGAAGTGGTGAACCTCGCGCGGGAATTGCGGGATCGGAATTCCACACCGCTGCAAAGCGAGGACAGCCTGTTTGTCTTCTCCCGCGCTGACATCACATTCATGAACAGTGTTGCGGTTCGACAGGTGGTCCTGGGGCAACCCAATTCCATGTCGCAGTGCAAGTCGCTCGAGCGACTTGAAACGCTGGTGAAGGACACTGAAGCGTCCCGGTTCAATGCCGTTACTCGTGCTGGACTTGTTGTGGTCTCTGACGAAGGGGCGAAGCTTGGCGCGGTGGGTACGGCATTGGGACAGACAAGCCGCAGGACGACCGATCAGGCCGTTGGTGGCAAGCAGACCCGGCGTGCCGACGAGGATAGGCTGCCGGAATGCCCCAAGGTGTTCGAGGATGAACCGGAACTGCTGCCTGTGCTGATTGAGCACAGCATCAGCATTGGTGGCGCGGTCCGTCGGCCCGGCGCCTATCCCATCGGAAATCTGGCTTCCGCCCGTGATCTTTCGCTGGTGGCCGATGGGCTTGTCGTCGGCGCGCGCGATTTGGTGCTGGATATCAATCGAAGCATTGGCGGCCCGACCGAGCGCGTGCAGATCGAAGGTAACGGATCGATGATGGCGCTGACCACATTGGCGCCCGGAGACGATATCCGGTTCAACGCACAGCAGGGCGTGTTCGAAGGATCGGGCGTGCTGTTGACGGGTGAGGTCGCGCGGCCTGGGCTGTATTCTATTCGCAAGGGTGAGAAGCTGTCCGAGCTGTTGCAGCGGGCTGGCGGGCTGACCAGCTATGGCTATGCCTATGGCACAATCTTTACCCGCCGCAGCGTGAAGGAAGCGCAGGAGGAGGGTTTCCGCCGAACTGCGCGAGAACTGAACAACAGCTTGCTTGCAATCGCGGCACGCTCCAGTTCGTCGAGCGGCGATGGCCTTGCCGGAGCGGCCGCACTGATTCAGACGCTGGGGACTGCCGAAGCCCCGGGTCGAATGGTGGTGGAAGCGGATCCGCGCGTGCTGGATCTACGCCCGGATCTGGACACCATTATGGAGCCCGGTGACAGCGTCTTCATTCCGAAACGACCCAATTATGTGCTTGCGCTAGGTGATGTTAACAATCCTGGCGCTCTGCAATTCGTGTCAGGAAAATCGGCCCAGAATTATCTGCGGGAGGCTGGCGGAGTGCAACGCACGGCTGATGACAATCGGGCCTTTATGGTACTGCCGAACGGTATGGCACAGCCCATTGGCTCGAGTGGACGCGGTGGAGGAACACCTCCTCCTGGAACAACTATTATCGTTCCGAAAAATATAGATCCGCTTTATCGTCTTTCAGTTTTCAGGGATGTGACAACAATCATAGCGCAATTGGCGACTTCTGTTGCAACAGTCGCAGTGTTGGCGACAAACTGATGGAAATGGTTCCGATCTTTGCAATAAGTGGGGCGTTGATCGCGCTTCTGATCTCTCTGAATGCGATGCTGATCGGCACGCGTCTGGGGTTGCTTGATTTCCCAGATCCCGCAGGCGGACGGAAGTTGCATGGCCGGGTGACTCCCCTTGTTGGCGGCTTGGCGCTGGTTCTGACGGCTGCTGCCGCTGTTGCTGCTATGCTGCTGATCTTTCCCACCGTTCCCAGGCGTATGCTTCTGTGGTTCCTGTTCACTGTGACGGGGCTATTCTTGGTTGGGGCGATGGATGATCGTGTTGGCATGACCGCCCGCGCCCGGCTGGCAGTGGCCTCGGGATTCCTGCTGGCCGCCATTGCGCAGGTGCCCGACTTTGCTGTGTCGTTCCTGTTGTTTGCTGGGCAGCAGGATCTGTTTCTATTGCCTGGGCTTCTGGGACTTGGTTTTTCGCTTTTGTGCTTCGTGGGCCTGCTGAACGCCGTGAACATGGCGGACGGCAAGAACGGTCTGGTGATCGGGCAGGCACTGATCTGGTCCGCGATCCTTATGCTGCGACTGCCCGCGCATATGCTGCCATTGATGGCGGCGATCGCAGGCGCATTGCTTGTGCTGTTCGTGTTCAACATGAAGGGACGGCTGTTCCTAGGGGACAATGGCAGCTACGGTCTGTCTGCGATGTTTGGCCTGCTGGCGATCTATGCCTGGAACCACGGCTTTGCCGATATCCATGCCGATGACATCGCCCTGATCTTCGCGATTCCGGTGTTCGATACGCTTCGCCTGATCATCTTCCGCACCTGGCAGGGCAAGAGCCCATTCACGCCGGGACGTGACCATCTCCATCACTATCTCTATACCCGCTGGGGCTGGCCGCGCCCACTGGCCTGGGTTCTCGTACTGGTGGCAGTTCCCAACCTGTTGGCTATCGCCTTTCCGGGGACTGGGTTGATTTGGTTGATTGTCACCTTCTTCGCCTATTTTGGGCTGCTGTGGGCGACGACCGCCTCGCCCAGCACGCGCACGGCCTGACGTTGCAAATCGGGGCTTGAAGCGCCCCGATGTTCCAGCTATCAGCGCGCCTCCGGACGCACCGGCCCCTCCGTTTCCGGTTGGGTGCCACAGCGACGGACAACCGGCATTGGGGTGTAGCCAAGCGGTAAGGCAGCGGTTTTTGGTACCGCCATTCCCAGGTTCGAATCCTGGCACCCCAGCCACCGCCGGTTTCCAGATATGCTTCAAACCCGCACGCGACGTCGCTATATCGGCGACCATGAACCGTCGGCGAAGCGATGCGAATGGCCAGAGCTGGCCCACCTCCTTCGATGTGGCCTGTGCTGCCGGCGTCTCGCAGCCTACAGTTTCGCGGGCCATGCGCGATGATCCGTCCGTGAGTGCCGAAACGCGCGAACGGGTCCAGGCTGCGGCCCGGGCGCTTAACTATCGAACAGACAGTCGCGCTGCACGGCTGCGCAGCGGTTCTACGGGCACCCTTGCTGTCGTGATCCTGACCCAGCCGGGGCAGGCGCGGGCGCGCGTGAACCCTTTCTATTTTGCACTGCTCGGCGCCATCGGGGCCGCAGCATCCGACAGGGGCTTCCATCTGTTGCTGTCGTTTCAGGACAGCACTGCAAATTTCCGCAGCGACTACGAGCAGTCACACGAAGCCGATGGGTTGATTGTGATCGGCAGCGCAGCCCATGCCGAGGGTTGGGCTCATTTCACTGCGGCGCATCGGCAGGGCGCCCATGTTGTGGCGTGGGGTGCAGCCGAAGACAGCCTGCCGACTATCCGTTGCGATAATCAGGAAGGCGGGCGACTTGCCGTGGCGCATCTGGCAGCCAGCGGCCGTCAGCGGGTCGCATTTGTAGGGCCGGGATGGGACGGTCATGTGGCTTTCCGTTTGAGGCGGGAGGGTTATCTGACGGCCGTTCGGGAAGCGGGAATCGATCCCTTGGAAAGCAGCGTTTCAAGTGCGGGCAGCCGGGAAGAGCAGGGTGAGGCCGCAATATTGAACCTGCTGGCGCAGGGGCAGGCGTTCGATTCCGTGTTTGCAGCTTCGGATCTGCTGGCACTGGGCGCGATGAAGGCGCTGCGGGGAGCCGGACGCTCCATTCCCGACGAGGTTGCCGTTATCGGTTTTGACGGCATCCTGTCTGCAACCCACAGCACACCCGCCCTTTCCAGTGTGGAGCAGGATAGCGAAGTCGCTGGTCGGCTGTTGGTGGAGGCGGTGCTGGACAGGATTGCGGGCGCCGATGCTGCCAAGACTCCCATCCCGATGAGACTGGTAGTGCGCGAAAGCTGCGGGCTGCGCTGAGGCACCGAGCAGGGCACATTGACCGGGGCTGCGGGGCGCCGCAATGTCCGCCTCGCATGACAACAGCCCCTACGTTCGCGGACATCCGCATTGCCGAAACCCGGATATCCCCCCATGTGCATCGCACGCCGATCCTGACCAGTCGTGTCATCGATGGCATTGCGGGATGCCATATCCTGTTCAAGTGCGAGAATTTCCAGCGCACGGGCGCATTCAAGGCGCGGGGTGCATTCAATGCGGTTCTGGCGCTGTCGCCGGAGGAGGCCGCGCGCGGCGTTGTCACGCACAGCAGTGGCAACCATGCTGCCGCGCTCGCCCTTGCCGCCAGGGAGCGGGGGATTGCCGCCCATATCGTGATGCCGACCACGGCGCCGGCACCCAAGAAGGCGGCAGTCGCCGGTTATGGTGGCCGCATCGTGGAATGCGAGCCCACGATCGCAGCACGGTTGGCTGCAGCCGATGCCATTGTTGCGGAGACTGGCGCGACGCTGATCCCGCCGTTCGACAACCGGCTTGTGGCGGCGGGGCAGGGCACGGTCGTGATGGAACTGATTGCTGATTCCGCAGAGCAGCTTGATGTCATCACCTGTCCGGTGGGCGGTGGCGGATTGTTGGCTGGCACACTGGTGGCGGCTGCCGAACTGTTGCCGGGCGTACCGGTGATTGCAGCAGAGCCGCTCGCCGCTGACGACGCCGCCAGAGGCTTTCGTAGCGGCAAGATCCAGCCTCAGGTGCTGCCGGTTGCGACCATTGCCGACGGGCTGACCACCTCGATGAGCGAGATGACCTTCGCCGTGATGCAGCAGCGCGCACATGACGTGGTGACAGCGTCGGAAACGGCCATCGTGGAGGCGATGCAGCTGATCTGGTCGCGGATGAAGATCATTGTTGAGCCAAGCAGTGCCGTCCCGCTGGCAGCGATCCTGGAAGGAGCGTGGAAACCCGGCCGGAAGACTGTGGGCATCATCCTGACAGGCGGGAATGTGGATCTGGATAAGCTGCCTTGGGCCCGCTGACCGGTTTTCTCGAGCGGGTGCGCGTTCCCCGCACGCCCGCCCTGGTGGTGCGTCGCGCGGCGATGGAAGCCAATCTGGCTGCCATGCAATCGGCCTGCGATGTTGCCGGCGTGAAGCTGCGGCCACATGGCAAGATGGCCAAATGCAGCCGGTTGGCCTTGCGCCAACTGGAACTGGGCGCCGTTGGCATCTGCTGTCAGACCGTCGGCGAAGCGGAGGCCTATGCCGAAGCCGGGGTGCGGGATTTGTTGCTTTCGGCGCCTGTACCTGTTTGGGGGTGGCCCATGCTGCAGGCGCTCGTTGAGAACGGCGTGGCTGTATCGGCCGTGATCGACAGCGAAGAGCAGCTTCGACTTGCTCCGCCGGGGATTGGCCTACTGGTGGATGTGGATGGTGGACAGCACCGCAGCGGCGTCTGTTTCGGGGAGGTGGCAGCGCTGGTCCGTGGCATATTGGGCTCCGGCAGATGTTGGGTGGGGCTGCAATACTATCTCGGGCATCTCCAGGCGGATGCAGGCCGGGCCCCTGCCCATGCTGCCGCGATGGAGCGGCTTCGTTCGCTTGTTGAAGGGTTAAAGACGGAAGGTCTGGCGCCGGCATGCGTGACCGGCGGCGGCACTGGAACATCGGAGCTGGATCTTGCGTGCGGCCTGTTCACTGAGCTTCAGGCCGGGTCCTATCCGTTGATGGATGTCGTCTATGACAAGGCTGGGGTGGTGTTTGAAACCGCCCTTGTGCTGGCAGCGAGCGTGGTTTCTGTGCAGCGCAAGGGGCACATCACCATTGATGCAGGGTTCAAGGCTTTGTCGACGGACGGAACTCTGCCTCGGCTGCTGGCGGGCGGGCCGGACGGCGCGTTGTTCTTCTTTCAGGGCGACGAGCATGGTGGCCTCATCCATCCATCGGCCGTATCGTCGATGAAGGCCGAGGGGCTGGCAGCGGTGGACAAGCTGGATGCGGATAGGAGCTTTGCGCGTCCGAAATGGCCGGCAGAAGGCGACCTTGTCTGGCTGCAGCCCGGACATGTCGATCCGACGGTGAACCTGCACGACGCATTGTGGATTGCAGATGAGGACGGGTCGCTCGAGCGCTGGGCGGTCGATGCGCGACGGACGACGACATGACACGGCTGACACGACAAGAAGCGGCTTGGTCGCTGACTGAAGCTGCAAACGAGCCCTTCTTCAATCTGGTGCAGCGCTATGTGTTTGCGCCTTACTTTGCGGGTACGCTGGCCTCAAGTCAGGCCGAAGGCGCAAGCGTGTGGGGTTATGCGTTGGGTGCGTCGGGCCTGGCCATCGCCATTCTCGCACCTGTACTCGGGTCGATCGCGGATTCCGGTGCGCGTTTGAAGCCTTGGCTGGCGGGTGCAGGGGTTCTCGCCTTTGTGGCGTCTGTGGCGTTGTGGTTCGCGGCGCCGGGCGTATCGCTGATCCCTGTCGCTGTCGTCGTGATGACGGGCATGGTGGCCGTTGAGCTGATGACGCAATTCTCCAATGCCTTCCTGCCGGTGGCAGCCCGGCCTGACAGGATGGGGCTGTTATCAGGACTGTCGTTCGGTTTCAGCCAGATCGCGGGGATGGCGGTGCTGCTGATCGTGCTGGCACTGGCATCTGCCACGCCGGAGTGGTTGGCTGCGGTGCCGCACGGGGTGGATCGGATTTCGGGCCCGGTAGCGGCAGTTTCGGTGGTGCTATTTCTCTCTCCCTTTCTGATCGTCGCCAGGGACCGGGTTTCAAAGCAGCGCCCTTCGGTGCAGCAGGGGCTTGACGATCTGAAGGCGACGCTGCGTGAGGCTTGGGCAGATCGGAACATGCGGCTGTTTTTGATCGCGCGCATGGTTTCGGCTGACGGGATGGCGATCATCTTCGGGTTCGGGGCCGTGTTGGCAGCCCAAATGTTCGACTGGAAAGCCGATACGTTGGCCCGATTTGGGCTGGTGATCACGACGTTCGGGGTGATCGGCGGATTCGGCGGCGGCCTGATCGACGGTAGGATCGGCCCCAAGCGGCTTACCATGCTGGGCCTCGCTTTGATGGGCTTGGGCGCGGCCTCCGTAATGCTGACGGACGGGAGCCGCATGTTCGGGATCGAAACCGGTGTTGCGCTCGGGGCGCCGTTGTCCACGCCTCAGGAATGGAGCGTGATGCTGGGTGGAGCGCTCATCGCCGCAGGCGCCGCCTTCTGCATTGCCGGCATGCGCACGATGATGGCGATGCTGGCACCACCAGCCAATGTGGCGGCCTATTTCGGTCTGTTCGCATTTGTAGGAAAAGCCACTGCATTTATCGGCCCCACAGCGGTTGGTCTGATCGCCAGCATAACCGGCAGTGTTCGCCCTGGAATCGGGCTGGCGATTGTGTTTCTTGCCATTGCCGCCCTGTCGCTCAGTTTTGTGCGCTCCCCAATTCGCCAACTGTCCTGACGCTCTCGCCTGCGCAAAGTGCGCGGCGAGGGAGAATGACCATGGACTTTTCGCTTCCTGGGGACTTGCTGGCGTATCTGTCTGAACTGGACGCGTTCATCGAGACGGAGATCAAGCCGTTGGAGGAGGCGGACGATAACATCCGCTTCTTTGATCATCGCCGTGAATGGGCACGTACCGATTTCGAGAATGGCGGACTGCCGCGCCATGAGTGGGAAGCGCTGCTGCGCGAAGCCTCGAGCCGCGCGGACAGAGCGGGACATTGGCGTTTTTCCGCGCCGAAGAAATATGGTGGCAAGGATGGTGCCAATCTGTGGATGGCGGTGATCCGGGACCGCTTCACGCAAAAGGGCCTTGGTCTGCACAATGACCTGCAGAACGAACATTCGATTGTTGGCAATTTCCCCTTCGTCGCCATGTTCGAGACCTTCGGCACCGAGGCGCAGAAGCAGGAGTTCATTCTGGGCGGCTTCGCGCGGGAGCGAATCACGGCCTTCGGCCTGACCGAGCCCAACCATGGCTCTGACGCGACCCACATGGAAACGCGTGCTGAGCGCGACACCCGAAATGGCGTGCCGGGCTGGCTGATCAATGGCGAGAAGATGTGGACGACGGGGATGCACGTCGCGACGCACTGCGCGACCTTCTGCCGGACATCGGGCGAGGACGGGGCCGCGCGCGGAATTTCCTGCTTGCTGGTGCCCACCGACACACCGGGCGTGAAGGTGGAGGAGTATCTGTGGACCTTCAACATGCCCACGGATCACCCGCGCGTCAGTTTCACCGACGTCTGGGTGCCGGACGGCGCGCTGCTGGGCCCGGTGGATGGCGGCCTTGCGCTGGCGCAGAGCTTTGTTCACCAGAACCGCATCCGGCAGGCCGCCTCGTCGCTGGGGGCGGCCAGCTATTGTGTGGAACAGAGCGTGCGCTACGCCCGCGAGCGCAAGCCGTTCGGGGAAGCGCTGGCGAAGAATCAGGCGATCCAGTTCCCGCTCGTCGAGCTGGCGACCCAGTGCGAGATGCTGCGGCTGCTGATCTACAAGACCGCGTGGGAGATGGACCGGATCCCCCATGAGGCGATCGAGCATCAGCTTTCCGACAAGATCAGCATGTGCAACTATTGGGCGAACCGGCTGGTGTGCGAGGCGGCCGACCGGGCGATGCAGGTGCATGGCGGCATCGGCTATTCCCGGCACAAGCCGTTCGAGCATATTTATCGCCACCACCGCCGCTACCGCATCACCGAAGGCTCGGAAGAGATTCAGATGCGCAAGGTCGCCGCCTACTTGTTCGGCTTCCTCGGCCCGCGCAAGGCGTTGTTCCAGCCGGTGTGAGGGGGGGATAGGGCAGGGGCAGAGCCCTTGCCTCTCTCCCGCTCAGGCTGACGGATCGCGCGGGCGGAACAGGTCGGTCACGTCTTTCACGAAGCGGCGGACGGCGAAGAAGATGCCGATGGTGGCTGCCAGCAGGAGGAGGGCGAGCGCCAGCGCGATCCACGGATTGGCCAGTGCGATCAGCAGGATGGAAGTGGTGGTGACGTCTTCGGCGGTGGACATGACCACGTTGGAGACGGGTTCGGGACTGGCATTGACGGCGGCGCGGGTGCCCGCCTTGGCACCATGGGTGAGAAGGGCGGAGCCGCCGCCCAGCAGGAGGACCACGATCTGCCAGACCGGCTGGCCGGGATCGATGATGGCGAGCGCGAGCAGCGCGCCGCCCAGTGGACGGATGATGGTGTGCACGCCGTCCCATGCGGAATCAACCCAGGCGATCTTGTCTGCGAGGAATTCGGCGATGGTGCCAAGGAAAGCAACGCCCAGCACCCAGGGGTTGCCGAGCAGTTTCAGGCTGGCGAGATGTTCGGGCAGTGGGATGATGTCGAAATGCATGGCGATGCCGGCGACGAGCACGGCTGCATAGAGGCGCCAGCCTGCGAGCAGGCTGAAGCTGGCGGCCATTGCGATCAGTTCCGTCGGGCCCATGAATACCCCCTGATGCCCCTTTGATCTGAATGTGTGCTTGGCCGTGCAGACTTTGCAAGCGGCTTTGCGCAGGCGATCGATTGAGGACGCAGGGCAGAACGCCTATCTGGGGCCGGTGAACGCTCCTTCTGCTCCCCCTCCGCCCCGATCTGACAGCCGTGCCCATGAGGCGCCGCCGTCGCGGAAACTGTCCAACCTGGCGCTGCTGTGGGGGTATGTGCGCAGCTATCCGGCGCAGCTGGCGGCTGCGCTGACGGCCTTGCTGGTGGCGGCAAGCGCGACGCTGGCGATTCCGCAGGGCTTCAAGCTGGTGGTTGACAAGGGCTTCGGGGCCGGGGCGGGCGCCGATATCTCCCCTTATTTCATTGGTTTGCTGGGCATCGTGCTGGTGATGGGCGCGGCCACGGCGGTGCGATTTTACTTTGTCAGCTGGCTGGGGGAGCGGGTGATCGCTGATCTGAGGCGCGATGTGCAGGCGCATCTGGTGCGGCTGGATCCGGGCTTTTTCGAGGTCAACCGGCCCTCCGAGATCGCATCGCGGCTGACGGCGGATACCAGCATCATCGATCAGGTGGTGGCGACGTCGGTGTCTGTGGCGCTCAGGAACCTGTTCATGGGCGTTGGCGGGATCATCTATCTGTTCGTGCTGAGCCCCAAGCTGACGGGCCTGATGCTGGTGGTGATACCGCTGGTGATCCTGCCCATCGTCGTGATGGGGCGGCGGGTACGGACCCTGTCCCAGAAGAGCCAGGACCGGGTAGCCGACGTGGGGTCGATGGTCTCGGAAGTGCTGCGCGCTATTAAGGTGGTGCAGGCGTTCGGCGCCGAGGAGCGGGAGACTCTGCGCTTCCGGGGCGCGGTGGAAGCGACCTTCGCGACGGCGCGCAAGCGCATCATGCTGCGCTCGGGGATGACGGCGATCGTGATCACGCTGGTGTTCGGGTCGATCACCTTGGTGCTGTGGGAAGGCGCGCGGGACGTGATCGCGGGCGAAATGTCGGGCGGGACGATCACGGCTTTCGTGCTGGCGGCGGCGCTGGTGGCGGGGGCGTTTGGTGCGCTGACCGAAGTGTATGGCGATTTCCTGCGCGCGGCTGGTGCGTCCGCGCGGCTGCGCGATCTGCTGGCGGAGCGGCCGACCATCAAGGCACCCGTGCAACCGCTGCCGCTGCCCGTGCCGCCGAAGGGGCACCTGTCGTTTGAGCAGGTGGCGTTCCGCTATCCCAGCCGGCCGGAAATGGCGGCGCTGAAGGACTTCACGTTGGACGTGAAGCCCGGCGAGCGGGTCGCCGTGGTCGGTCCGTCGGGCGCGGGTAAGAGCACATTGTTCCAGCTGGTGCAGCGCTTCTACGATCCGACCGAGGGCCGGGTGCTGATGGACGGCGTGGACCTGAAGTTGACGGATCCGGCCGATGTGCGGGCACGGATCGCCATCGTGCCACAGGAAGCCGTGGTGTTTATGGGCACAGCTCGGAGCAACATCCTCTATGGCCGCCCCGATGCGAGCGAGGCGGAGGTCTGGGCTGCGGCGGAGGCGGCCAATGCCGCCGGCTTCCTGCGCGCGCTGCCCAGGGGGCTGGACACGGAAATGGGGGAGGGCGGGACGCAGCTGTCGGGGGGGCAGCGGCAGCGCATCGCAATCGCGCGTGCGATCCTGAAGGACGCGCCTATCCTGCTGTTGGACGAAGCCACCAGCGCGCTGGACGCTGAGAGCGAAGCCGCCGTGCAGGAGGCGCTGGAGCATCTGATGCAGGGCCGCACCAGCCTCGTGGTCGCGCACCGGCTGGCGACAGTGAAGGACGCCGACCGGATCGTGGTGATGGATGGCGGCAGCATCGTGGAGGTCGGCAGGCACGATGAACTGGTGGCGCAGGACGGGCTCTATGCCCGGCTGGCCGGGCTTCAGGCCATGGGGGTCAGTGCGCTGGGTTGAGGTGCGTTCCCGTGCCGTCGGCGTCACGGTAGGCAAATGAGAAAGGCCAAGGGCTCTACCCTTGGAACCCGGCAGGGACGTGACGTCCCTGCACCCACTAGTCATCGAGGGTATGCTGATGGCAGGGTTGATTGCCTGCGGCGCTGCGATTGTGTGCCCTATTTCCTTCTCGTTAGGCTTGGACTTGAGTTCCATGGGCTGGCCCTTGGCTGCGTGGCGAAAAATGCCAGCCTGAGCCGCAAATACAGAAAGGGCCGGAGGTATGAACCTCCGGCCCCTTGCTGTCGTCATATGGATCGCCGCGCTTAGGCGTAAGCCTCGTTGCCGACGAAGCCCATCTTGGTGATTCCGGCCTGTTGGGCCATCGCCATCACCTTGTTGACGATCTCATACTTCGCCAGTTGATCCGGTTTCAGGCGCAGCTCGGGCTGCGATTCCGCCGGCTGGATTTGCCCGACCTGATTCAGGAAGGTCTGCAGCTGTTCCAGCGTCACTTCCTGATCGTTCCAGTAGATCGTGTTCAGGAAGTCGATGTTCACCTGGTTGAAGTCAGGCTTGATGTTGTTGGGCAGATTGCTCGGCGGCGGCAGATCCAGCTTCGTTGCGTGGGTCTGGATCGGAATGGTGATAATGAACATGATCAGCAGCACGAGCATGACGTCGATCAACGGCGTCGTGTTCATGTCGCCCATCGGCTTGTCGCTATCACCGCCGCCCATTGACATGGCCATAATAGTTCTCCCGAATTCTTAGCGGGTCGGCACAGTGCCGGGGAGCGGATTCGAGATGAAGCCGATCTTCTGGTAGCCGGCCCGCTGCATGGCGAAGATCGCCCCGCCGATGCAGCGATATTCGGCATTCGCATCGCCCCGGATATGGACTTCCGGAAGCTCGATCTTCGTACCCGCCGCCTTCTGCTTCTCGACTTCCGCGAGAAGGTAGGTGACCCCCTTCTCACGAAGTTCGTCGGTCGAACCCATCTTCTGGAGACCCCAGAAGATGTCGCAGTTGGTGTCGACCGAGAGCGGCACGTTTTCAGGCTTGGTCGCGGTCGGGATGTTGTTGACCTTCGGAATCTCGACCGGGACGGTCTGGATCACGACCGGCACCGTGATGAGGAAGATGATGAGGAGAACCAGCATCACGTCCACGAGGGGCGTGGTGTTGATTTCCGACATCAGGGCGCCTTCTTCGTTATCGCCCCCTACGCTCATTCCCATGGGTAATTCCCCTTGGCGGAGTGTGAGATGCGCTTACTTCTTCACCGGAGCGGCAGCAGGCGCGGCGGGAACCGGACGGGCAATGCGGGCACCCGACAGCAGGTAGCCATGCACGTCGGCAGCGAAGGTGTTCAGCTTCTCGAGGATCGACTTGTTGCGGCCCGCGAGATAGTTGTAGCCGAGCACGGCCGGAACGGCGACGGCAAGACCGATGGCGGTCATGATGAGCGCTTCACCAACGGGGCCGGCGACCTTGTCGATGGCAGCCGAACCGGACATCCCGATGTTCACGAGCGCGCGGTAGATCCCGATAACGGTACCGAGCAGACCGATGAAGGGGGCGGTGGCGCCGACCGAGGCCAGGAACGACAGGCCCGAGTTCAGCTTGCTGGAGATGAGGCCGGCCGAACGGTTCAGCGTCATCGTCACCCACTCGTGCTGGTCGATCTGGTCGGTGAGCTTGCCTTCATGGTGATCGAAGGCGCGCAGGCCGTCTTCAGCCAGCTGGCGGAACGCCGAGTTCTTGTCGATCTTGGCGATGCCTTCCTTCAGGCTGGGCGCAGACCAGACCTTCTTTTCCACTTCGACGGCTTCGGCCATCAGCTTCTTCTGTTCGAACCATTTGGTGAACATGATGTACCAGGAAGCGACGGACATCAGAACCATGATGCCGAAGATTGCCTGGGCGATGATCCCGCCCTGTTCAAGCGCGGCAACGAGGCCGTACGGGTTCTCAGTGGTGACAGCAGCCATGTTCAAGTCCCTCTAGCGTAAATGGGTTTGTATCGATGAGATGATCGGTAACCGAGCCTGGGCTCAGCGCCGGCCTTCCTGAAGTTGCCAACGGTAGTTCGTGCGGAACTCCGATTCGACGGCTTGGCCTTCCTGTGTCGCCGGCTTGAAGCGCCAGCGGCGCTGGGCGATCTGGCAGGCCCGCTCGTCGAGACGGCTGAAGCCGCTGGAGTTGGTGATGGTGCAGGATTTCACCCGGCCATCGGTTCCAACGACCACCATGACTCCGGTGGTGCCTTCTTCGCCTGCCCGGCGCGACGCATCCGGATAGTCATCCTCGGTGACTTCGCGGTTGCGGGCGTTCGGAACAGCCCGCGTCGGTGCGACGGTGGGCGCTGGAGGTGCCGGCGGCGGAGCCGGCGGAGCCGGCGGAGCCACGGTCGGCGCCGGTTGCGGCACGGCCGTTTGCGTCGTGATAGTTGGCGGCGGCGGAGCCGCGGTTTCGATCTGAACGTCCGGCGGCGGAACGTAAGGCGGAATGTCCTCAAGTTTCGGCGGCGGCGGCGGCGGCTCGTCCGGCGGCGGGGCCGGCTCTTCGATATTCACCGTCTCAAGCGGGCCGGTGATCACTTTCACGGCCTTGATCGCAAGGCCGGAAATCAGGGCGTAGCCAAGCAGCACATGGAGCACGCCGACCGCAATGATCGCATACCATGTTCGCTTGCTGATGCCTTCCTCTTGCAGATACGACATAGGCTCAGTGCCACTCCCTCTCAGCTGCGCGGCCCCCGTGAAGGGGCTGCCTGCCCAGTCCAACGCGGCCCCTGTGAAGGAGCCGCAGTTTTACCCCAGGGTCTGGAAATCATGCCATTCGGCAACGACCGACCCTGCTGTCTCCTGGTCCCGATCACGCCCCCCACAGGCGCCCGATCCTGCCGATGTCACCGGTCCCAAAGTCGGGCTGGCGAAACCGCAAGGACCGGCAGATGGAACGTCCGATTCGGACGCACCCATACCGGCTGACCTTCCAGGCACGCAACTTGATTGTGCCCGCCAACATCCGATCCCATGCTGCGGCTCTTGTGGCCGCAATGCCCTTATGGTCCCCTGGGCATGCAAACAGGACGGACCGCGGCAAACTGCGACCCAGACGCAGTTTTGATACCGTCCACCTCTTTCAGCCGCAACCGCTTTTCGTGTAGCCCCGTTCTCACCATGCTTTTGCTGCGTCTTTCATCAATTTTCCTGCTGGCGGGCGCGACGGCCGCGCTGGCCCAGGAAACCGCCAGGCCGCTTTCGTGGACCGACTGGGCCGACCTGTCGCTGGCGAGCCCGGTGGTGATCCGGGGAACGGTGAATCGGGTCGACCGGCTGTCGAAGCGCGAGGCGCCGGACGTGCCCGCCGATGAGGTGCGGGCGTTGGTGCGGGCCGACCTGTCGGCCGCATTGACCTCGCCAGTGGTGCTGCCCGCCGAAGCGGCCTGGCGCTGGCAGGGCAGGGCCGACAGCAAGGGGAAGGCGCCGTTCGGCAAGGGAGCGGATCTGCTGCTGTTCGGAAGCGCGCTGAGTGGCGGCACCAATCCGGCCGTCCAGCCCATTCAGTTGACCGGGCGATCGGGCCAGCAGCCCTGGAGTGCTGAGGCCGATGCCATCGTCCGCGACGTTCTGAAGCAGGCGCTGGCGCCGGGTGCCCGGGGTTTGATGGTCACCGGCGTGCGGGACGCCTTCTTCAGTGAGGGCGAAGTGGCGGGGGCGTCCGAGAGTCAGTTCTTCCTGCGCACGGAAGGCGGCGCGCCTCTGACGCTGGTGGTGCGCCGTGACCCGGCGCGGCCGGTGCAGGTGTTGGTGGCGACCGGCGAACTGGTGGACCGGGCGCAGCCGCCCCGCCAGCGCACGCTGCTCTGGCGGGGGCTGGCGTGTGGCATGCCGGTTCGGCTGCCGTCCGCGCTGGGTGCGACTCAGGCTCTTGCGACGGACTGGGCCACGGCGCGGCGCGTGATCGGGGACTGCGGGCGGACGATCCCGTCGGCCTGAGCCTCAGTCAGAGGAAAGCGTGACACCTACTGCGCGGGCATCCGGATAGACATCGGGTTTGCGCAGGGTGATGGTGAGGCCGGTGATCCCGGGCTTGGCCGCAACCATGTCGAAGATTTCCTGCGCCAGCGTTTCCTGCAGGTTGAAGCGGCGGCCCTTCAGCAGCGCCAGGATGCCGCCACGGATGAAATCATAGTTCCAACTCGCCTCGCGGGTGTCGGCCTCCGGCCAGTGCGCCAGATCGAGCCGGACATGCACCGTCACCAGCAGGCGCTGCGGTGTGCCTACCTCGAAATCGTGGAAGCCGATGTCGGCCAGCAGTTCCAGCTCTTCCAGAAACACTTCATGGGTGCGTGGTGCGAGTGCGGGCTGCCGCCCATCTGTCAGGGGAATCACGGTCATGGGGCGGCCATATAGGCAACGTCGCGCGGAAGTGCGAGGAACCGCTGACCGCCATCGATTACCAGCGTCTGGCCGGTGACGGTGGGGGTGTCGACCAGATAACCGAGCGCGCGCACCAGATCGGCGACATCCACACCTCGGCCCAGCGCGTTCATCACATGGGCCTGTTCGAAATTGCTTCGACTTTGCGGGCCCGAGACCAGCGTGACAGACGGCGCGATGGCGTTCACCCGGATACGCGGCGCCAGCGTGCGGGCGCTGAGCTCGGTGGCGCCTGCAAGCCCCATCTTGGAGATGGTGTAGCTGAAGTAATCCGGGTTCGGGCTGGACAGCTTCGCGTCCGACAGGTTTACGATGAGCCCGGAACGGCCCTGAGGCAACGCGGCAGCGAAGGCCTGCGTAAGAAGCACGGGGGCGAGCAGGTTGACCGCCATCTGGCGCTGCCAGAGATCGAGATCGATTGCGCCCAGCCTGTCTTCCTCGAACAGGGATGCGTTGTTGACGAGGATTGCGGGCGGCGTGGGCAGGGCAGCGAAAATATGCCCGGCGGCGCCTGCATCGGCGAGGTCGGCCGCGATCACCAGCGGTTGGGGGCAGCCCTCTGCGACCAGTGCTGCCGCCATGGTCTTGGCTTCGTCGACAGAGCGGTTGCAGTGGATGGCCAGCCGGAAACCGCGCCGGGCGAGCGATTCGCCCAGCGCGCGGCCCACTCGCTTCGCCGATCCGGTGACGAGCGCGATGGGCACGGAGCCGTCTTCGGTCAGGAATTCCGCCGGGATTGTCATGGCCCAGAGCCATAGGGGCCCGGAATTGCCTCCGCTAGGGGGACGACGCTAAGAGCCGGGGGATGTCCATGCTCAATCTTGTCGCCGCATCGCCTGCCAAGGCCGCGTCCGGACCCGAACTTGCGGAAAAGGCGAGCGACGATCTGCGAAGCCTGCCCGATCAGGCTGAGGAGCTGACTCGGGAGCTGTTCCATTGGCTTCGCACCGACAGCCTGGGATTGCTGGTGGGCGTGACGGTCGGGGTCGTTCTCTATGGGCTGTTCTGGACGGCGCGACGCATTGCGCGCCGTCGACTGGCCCGTCAGGCCGAATTCACCAGCTTCACCTGGGTGCTGCTGAGGGTGGCCAGCAAGACCCGCAGCTTCTTCATGGCGATGGCCTCGGCGCAGATCGTCAGCAACGTCTTCCCGACGCCCGAGCGCTGGACAGCGCTGATCGCTTTCCTGTTCACCGTGGCAGCCGCGGTGCAGGGTGCCTTCTGGGTGCGCGAATTCCTCATCTCCATGGTGGAGCGCAAGGCGGCCTCTCGCGCGGACGATGCCAATCTGACCTCGGCCGTGGGTGTCGTCACGGTGATCATCAATGTGGTTGTGTGGGCCTTTGCCGGGATCATCCTGCTCGACAATCTTGGGGTCAATGTCACCGCCCTCGTCGCCGGTCTCGGGATCGGCGGTATCGCGATCGGTCTTGCCGCGCAGGGCATATTCTCTGACCTGTTCGCGGCGCTTGCCATTTTGCTGGACCAGCCGTTTCGCCGTGGCGACACCATCCAGGTGGGCGGACCGCAGGGCGTTGTGGGCACGGTGGAGCATATCGGGCTGAAGACCACGCGGTTGCGTGCGATTTCCGGCGAGGCGGTGGTGATGTCGAACGCCAATCTGCTGAACCAGCAGATCAACAATTTCGCGGACTATTCCCACCGCCGTGTGGTGCTGCTGATCGAGGTGATTTATCAGACCGATCCGGAGTTGCTGGCGCGGATTCCGGCGGAGCTGGAGCGGATGGTGAATGCCGTGCCGGATTGCCGCTTTGACCGGGCCCACCTGATCCAGTTCGCAACCTCTGCGCTGGATTATGAGCTGGTCTTCATCGTGGAGCGGGCGGATCTGAAATCCATGTTCGACGCACGGCAGGCTGTGATGATCGCCATGGTGCGCCGCTTCGCCGAGCTGGGGATCGACTTCGCCTTCCCGTCACAGACGAGTTATCTCGCAGGCCCGGACGGGCGCATTGTCGATCCGCATCCGCCGACAGGCGGATCCGCGAAACAGCCGACCCGGGCCCGGAAGACGGCCGCAACCGACTGATCTGCCCCCCAGGCAGCCCCATTATAGCGGGGTTGCACAGGTGGTGGGGCAGGGGGCAAGGACGGGCGCATTCGAGCAGCGAATGAAGGGAGAGAAACATGGGGCGAGCAGTTCCGCTGGCAGATTATCTTGGGCTGAAGGGGAAGGACCTGGGCAGCTCTGACTGGATTCTGGTGGATCAGGCCCGGATCGACCAGTTTGCCGAGACCACCGGCGATCATCAGTTCATCCATGTGGACCCGGAACTCGCGAAGCAGACTCCGTTCGGAACCACCATCGCGCACGGCTATCTCACTTTGTCTCTGCTGTCGGTGATGGCCTATGGCGTGATGCCGGGGATCGAGGGCGCCAAGATGGGCGTGAACTATGGCCTGAACAGCGTGCGCTTCCTGGCGCCGGTGAGGAGCGGCAAGCGCGTGCGCGGCCACTTCACCATGAAGGACGCGACAGAGCGGTCTCCGGGCGTGATCCAGACCATCGTCGACGTGAAGGTGGAAATCGAGGGCGAGGACAAGCCGGCGCTGGCTGCCGAATGGGTCACGCTGTCCTACGTCTAAGGGTCCTACGTCTGAGGCCCCATGTCTTAGGCCTCTACCTGAACACAGAATCAATCCGTTCACAGATAGAATGAGGGAGCACCCCGATGCGTGATGCCGTTATCGTTTCCACCGCCCGCACGCCGCTTGGCAAGGCGTTTCGCGGCGCGTTCAATGCCACACTGACTCCGACGCTGGCGGCCCATGCCGTGAAGGCGGCCGTGGAGCGCGCCGGGCTGGAAGGCCCGGAGATCGACGATGTGGTGATGGGCTGCGTGCTGACGCAGGGCTCTGCCGCGCCGAACATCGGCCGGCTGGCGGCGCTGCGCGCGGGCCTTCCCGTGACCGTGTCGGGCCAGACCATCGATCGTCAATGCTCTTCCGGCCTGATGGCGATCGCCACCGCTGCC
The DNA here is from genome assembly GCA_003248865.1 of Sphingomonas sp. Taxonomy (GTDB): domain Bacteria; phylum Pseudomonadota; class Alphaproteobacteria; order Sphingomonadales; family Sphingomonadaceae; genus Sandaracinobacteroides. Next base: position 23,384 of record QFPK01000016.1, on the reverse strand, counting down.
AAGCAGATCATCGTGGACGGGCAGCAGATCGCGGTTGGCGCCGGGGTGGATTCCATCTCCACCGTGCAGGGCGGCAATTTCTGGGTTCAGGCCGATCCCGAGATCCTGGCCATGCATCACGACGCCTATATGCCGATGATCGACACCGCCGAAGTGGTGGCCGAACGCTATGGCATCAGCCGCGACCGGCAGGATGAATATTCGCTGCTGTCGCAGCAGCGCACGGCCGCCGCGCAGCAGGCCGGCCGCTTCGATGCCGAGATCGTGCCGGTCACCGCGACGATGAAGCTGGTGAACAAGGAGACGAAGGAAGTCTCCGAGCATGTAATCACGTTGTCGAAGGATGAAGGCAACCGGCCGGAGACCACGCTGGAAGGGCTGAAGGGCCTGCAGCCGGTGCGCGGGCCGGGCAAGAACATCACGGCGGGTAACGCCAGCCAGCTCTCTGACGGTGCCTCGGCTTCGGTGCTGATGGAAGCGGGCGAGGCTGCGCGCCGGGGTCTGGCGCCGCTGGGCCGTTATGTCGGCATGGCTGTGGCCGGGCTGGAGCCGGACGAGATGGGGATCGGCCCCGTCTATGCGATCCCGAAGCTGCTGAAGCAGCATGGCCTGAAGATCGACGACATCGGCCTGTGGGAGCTGAACGAGGCCTTCGCGGTGCAGGTGGTCTATTGCGCCGAAAAGCTGGGGATTCCGCTGGATCGGCTGAACGTGGATGGCGGCGCCATCTCCATCGGCCATCCGTTCGGCATGTCGGGTGCACGGCTCGTCGGCCATGCACTGATTGAAGGGAAACGTCGGGGCGTGAAGCATGTTGTCGTCACCATGTGCATCGGTGGCGGAATGGGGGCGGCAGGCCTGTTCGAAGTTCTTTGACGCTGGATATCGCGGCCGGGGCCCCAATTTGCTTGGGAGCAATGCACCGGCAAGGGGTTGGAACCCGGCCGCGATCTTCCTAACTTGAAGGACGAGAGAGGTTTTGCACCTGATGTGCCGGGGCGCGAACGAGGAGCTGAGCATGGCAACCAACGGCAAGACCATCACCGATGTCGCGGATGACGTCGCCGGGAAGGCGAAGCGCGCGTCGAAGAAGGCTGCGGACACCGCCTCTGAAATCTTCGTCGATGTGAAGGGCGAGACCGCCGAGATCTTCGAAAAGGCAGGGGCTGGTGCGAAGAGCGCGGCGTCGACCGGCAAGGACTATGCTGCTGACGGGCTTTCGGGCCTGGCCGATGCGGCCCGGCAGGTGGCCGGCAAGCTTTCCGACGGCCCGGCCGATGGCGGCAACGCCAAGGCGGCTGAATTCGCCCGCAAGGCCGCCGATTCGATCGACCGCTTTTCGGTGAAGCTGCGCGAGAAGGAAGTGGACGAGATCGCCGAGGATGCGCGCAGCGCGGTTCGCAACAACCCTGCGATCGCGGTGGGCGCGGCTGCGGTGATCGGCTTCGCCCTGGCCCGGTTCCTGAAGGGTTCCGGTGGCCGGGACGCCTGATCTGACGCCCGGCGAGAAGGGCGCGGCTGTGGGGTCGCGCTCGCTCGTCGAAACCTGGACCGAGGTGTTCGCGGATGCGGGCGGCCTTGTCCGGGCGGAAGCGGCGCTTGCCCGCGCCGAGACCGAGCAGAATCTGCGCACGCTGGGCCGCGAATCGGCCAAGGTGATTGCAGGAGGGATGTTGGCGCTGATGGCGTTGGTGTTCCTGACCATCGCGGCCGTTGTGGCATTGGCCGAGTTCATCGGCCTGTTGCTGGCGTTGCTGGTGGTGGCGGTGTTGTGCATGGGCGGGGCCTGGCTGCTGATCGCCAACGGGCTCGACGGGGTTTCCGGCCAGCCGATCCTGCCCGATCGCACGCTTCGCCGGATGTCGCGTGACCTGGGCGTGATGGCGGACAGGGCGCCTGCGCCCGATCTGCCGGTTATGCCGAACCCACCGACGGGGGATGTTCGTGAAGCGGCGTGAGCGTGACGAGATGGAACTGGACGCGCTGAGGGCGGAAGCCAATGCGCGGCGCCTGCGGCTGGCGGGCAATATCGATGAACTGTCGGTTCGCATGCGGCCCGGCAATCTGGTGCAGGAAGCCAAGAACAGGGCCTGGGCGGAGGTGGATCGCGTGACGGACGAAGTGCTGAACATTGCCGAGGATTTTGTGAACGACAGCGTGGCCTGGGTGCAGGACAACCGCACCGCGGTGATCGGCGGCGGGCTGACCGCGCTGGCAGCCGCGGGCCTGATGTGGTTCGCGACACGGAAGAAGCCCATCCCGCTGTATGCGGCCTATGACATGGAGGATCCCCTGATGACCGACAGTGACGAGACATTGTCCGCCAAGGCTGCGTCCGCCTGGGACAAGGTGAAGGACGAAGCCGTGCATCTGGCCGAGAAGGCGGAGGGCGGTTATTACGCTGCCCGCTCGCGTGCGGCCGACCTGTCTGCCGACGCGAAGGAGCGTGCCGCCGAAGCTGCTGCCGTCGCCAAGGTGAAGGCGCATGAGGCTGCCGAGGCAGCGCGCGATGCGGCCGAGAAGGCGCGGATCGCGGCCGGTGAGGCGGGCGAGTGGGCAAAGAAGCAGCCGCAGGAAAATCCGGCGACGGTCATTCTGGTTGCGCTGGCGGCTGGGGCGCTGATCGGCTCCCTGTTGCCCTCCGGCGGCAGGCGCCGGGCCTGACCGCGCTGTTCAGCTGCGTGAAAGTGGTTTTATGCGAGGGGGTTGGCCATTGGCCGCCCCCTTCTTATGTGCAGGCCGTTCCCAAAGGAGCATGACTTGAAGCCGTTTACCCTTTCCATTCTGCTCGCCCTCGCAGCCCCGGTTGCGTTTGCGGCCCCGGCCCTTGCTCAGGCGGCTGCCAGCGGCCCTGCAACGCCGGCGCAGCAGAAGGCGGCGGCCGACTTCATCGACAGTCTGACGGATCAGGCCTTTGTTGTGCTGCAGGACAAGAGCCTGTCGAAGGACCAGTCCCGTGCGAAGTTCCGCCAGCTGCTGCGGGCGAATTTCGACGTGGATGGCACCGGCCTGCGCCTGATCCGCGCCTATCGTGCGCCCAACAGCCCCATCAAGCTGACCGATGCGCAGGTGAACGCCTATCGCGCGGCGCTGCCGGATTTCGTGATCAACACCTATTCCGACAGGCTCTATGACTTCGCCACCGCGAAGGTGACGATCGTGCGCACCCTGCCGCGTGGCAATCGCGGGGATGTGGATGTGTACACCCGGATCACCGACCCCAAGGGCGGTAAGCCCATCGATGCGATCTGGCAGGTGAAGGCCGGCGCGAAGCCGCTGGTGAACAACATCACGGTGAACGGCGTGAATGTTGCGCTGACACAGGAAGCCGACTTCAAGGCCTATATCGAGAAGAACGGCTTCGACGCGCTGGTGGACTTCATGAAGAAGGCCAAATAACCTCCTGCCTGCAAAGGGAGGATGGCATGACGGGAAACAGCGAACTCGATCTTTCGGCAGCCGCCTTCATCCATCCGAGTGCCCTGATCTATGGCAAGGTGCGGATGGGCGAGGGCAGCTCCATCTGGTGCAACGCTGTGATCCGATCTGAAGCGGCGTATGTGGAAATCGGGGCTTACACCAATGTGCAGGACTTCGTGATGATCCACACCGATCCCGGCCGGCCGGTCAGCATCGGCACGCACTGTTCCATCACCCATCACGCCACCATCCACGGCTCCAGCATCGGCAACAATGTGCTGGTGGGGATCAATGCCACCATCTACGGCGGGTCCCACATCGGTGACAATTCGATCGTGGGCCAGCATGCCTATGTGAAGGACGGCACCATCGTGCCGCCCAATTCCATCGTGGTGGGCAGCCCCGCCAAGGTGATCCGGATGGCGAACAGCTGGGTGGCGAACCGGATGAACGCCTTGTTCTATCACAGGAATGCGCTGGCCTATGCCGCAGGCGACCATCGCGCGTGGGAAGGCCCCGCATTCGATGCATGGCTGCAATCGACACTGACGGCCTTGACCGAGGAATTCCGTGCCCTAGAGGCCGCCGCATGAGCAAGCTGCACCTCGTATTCGGCGGCCGGGTGAAAGACCCCCGTGGCCATGACTTCGAAGATCCGTCCGCGCTGCACGTCGTGGGCATCTTTCCGGATTATGCCGCTGCCGAAGCGGCCTGGCGGGGGGAAGCCCAGCGCACGGTGGATGACGCCCAGATGAAATATGTGGTGGTGCATCTGCACCGCCTGCTGGAGCCGGATGTAGACCCCGCTTAATCAGGATCGGGCCTAAACGGCTGCGTCTGCGCAGGCCGCCATCCTGCGGCGGTGATCGCTGAACTTCTCGCCGTCCCGCCGCTCAGTACGGTAGCCGTTCACTTTCCAGGGCTTGCACAGCTTGCAGCCGGCGCGCCGGTTGCGGGCTTTTCCACGTTTGTGATTCATGCGAGCCCCCTTTTCCGTGCGCGAGGCGCGAATATGGGGCTTGGCCGTGGAAAGGGAAGGGCCGCGGTTGACGGCGGCCCTTCGCGGTTCGTCAGCGCCCCTTCCAGACGGGCGCGCGCTTTTCCAGGAAGGCGACGGGGCCTTCCTTCGCATCTTCGGAACTGAACACCAGTGCGGACGTCTTGTTGGAGATCTTCCACAGCTCGTCTTCGGGCAGGTCGAAGCTCTGGCGGGAGACCTTCAGCGATTCGCGGACCGATAGCGGGGCGTTCACGCTGATCGCCTTGGCGAGGGCGATGGCTTCATCCAGCACCTTGTCAGCGGTGGTCAGGCGATTGACCAGACCCAGCTGATAGGCACGCGGCGCTTCGATGGGGTCGCCGGTCGCCACCAGTTCATAGGCGATGGCGGCGGGCAGGCGGCGGGTGAGGCGGAAGACGCCGCCGGCGCCGGCGAACAGGCCGCGCTTCACTTCCGGCAGGCCGAACCGGCTGTTCTCGGATGCGACGATCAGGTCGCAGCTGAGTGCGAGTTCGCAGCCGCCGGCCAAGGCAGGGGCCGCGACGGCTGCGATCCAGGGCTTTTCGCGCTTCGCCCGCGCGAGGCCGCCGAAGCCGCCGTCCGGCGTGGAGAGCGTGGCGCCACGGCCCTTCGAGATTTCGGAGAGGTCGGCACCGGCGGAAAAAGCACCGTCCGACGTGGAGGCCAGGATCACTACCCGGATTTCCGGATCGGCTTCCGTCTGTTTCACGATCCAGTCGAGCGCCGTGGCGAGGTCGCCGTTCACGGCATTGCGCTTGTCGGGCCGATTCAGCCGCACCAAGCCGATATGGCCTTCGATCACCTCGAAAAGGACTTCCCGTCCAACTCCCTCCGGCATGTCGCTCATTCTGATCTCCCCAAATCAATTGTCTGAAGGGGAATAGGCATGGCGCGGGGGCGGTGTGACCTGAGCAATCTCAGAGCCCGTCGTCCTCAGAGGGCGTCGGGGGACTCTAGCTGTCGCGGCTCCAGACCATCGGGCAGGGATCGAGGCGTTCCAGGATGTAGAGGCTGCCATACGCGCCACGCACGAGCCGGAAGCCGTCGTCGAGATAGGTCACTTCCGTGCGCAGCGAGGTCACGCGTGCGTCGGTCGACAGGATACGGACCGGCGCGCCCGGCCCGAACAGCCGCGCATCGTCATAGCGGACGTCGATGCTCTGATCGTCTTCCGCTTCATAATGGCCGGCCATCACGATGGTGCCGGGCGTGCCGTCGTCGAACAGGATATGGATCACATTGTCGTAGAGGCCCGTTCGCGGATCGATCTCGTTGTAGAGCTCCACCACTTCGACGGGGTCCGCGGGCAGTACGCCGGTCGAGAGCCGGGCGAGCGTGGTGCGGCGCTGCAGTTCGAAGTTGGAATAGAGCAGGCGCCATCGGCCCCTGAGCAGGCTGGCGGCCCGCGCGGGTTCCGGCGTGGGGTTCATCCGCTCGAGCTCGGTGGCGAGCAGGCGAATACGGGCTGTCGCGGCCGGACCAGCCCGGAAACCGACTTCGGTTTCGGCACCAAGGGCGGCGAGTTCCTGTTTGATGACAGAGGCGTGACGCATGGGTGTGATAGGTGCCAGAGCTTGCCGCAACGTCAACCTGACGCAGAGGTGAGGGTGCCGGTCGCGGCGGCGGCTGGGATGAGGGAAATCGCGATCTTGCCGATATGGCCGCCTGATTCCATCAGCCGGTGGGCATCGTCCGCTTGTTCGAGCGGAAACTCCTTGAAAAGATGCGCGCCCAGCGAGCCGTCGGAGAAGTGCGGCCAGATTTCCGCCTTCAGCGCCTCTGCGATCACGGTCTTTTCCTCCACGCTGCGCGGGCGCAGCAGAGAGCCGGTGACATGCAGGCGCCGCCGCATCACGAACACGATGTCCAGTTCCAGCCGGCCGCCTTTCTGGAAGGCGATGGAGACGTGGCGGCCGCCTTCCTTCAGCGAGGCGAGGTTGCGGGGGAAATACTCGCCGCCCACCATATCCAGCACCACGTCCACGCCGCGTCCGCCGGTCAGTTCGCGCACGATCGGCGCGAAATCGCCGTCGCGGTAGTTGATGGCGTGGGTGGCGCCTTTCGCCAGCGCCGCTTCGCACTTCGCATCGGTGCCGCAGGTGACGATGATGTCGAGCCCGCGCAGCCGGGCAAAATCGATGGCCGTGACCCCGATGCCCGAGGTGCCGCCATGCACGAGAAGCGATTCGCAGCTCTGGCAATGGGCGAGGTCGTGCAGATTGGCCCAGATGGTGAACCAGGTTTCCGGCAGCGTCGCGGCTTCGGCGAAGCGCATGCCGGGCGGCACCGGCAGACAGAGCCCGGCGGCGGCCACCACATAATCCGCATAGGCGCCGCCCGGCACCAGCGCGGTGACCGGGTCGCCGATTTCGATTCCGGTGGTGCCTTCGCCGAGCGCCACCACTTCGCCGGCTGCTTCCAGCCCCAGGATAGTCGTTGCGCCGGGCGGAACCGGATAGCGCCCCATGCGTTGCAGCACGTCGGGCCGGTTTACGCCGGCGGCATGCACGCGGATCAGCACTTCGCCCGGGCCGGGGGAGGGCACGGGGCGCTCCACGATCTGGAGGACATCGGGGCCGCCGGGCTGGGCGGGGTCGATCGCGCGCATCGTTGTAGGCAAGGTCATGCTGCAACCGTTGCTGGGGGAAACCCGAAAGTGCAAGAGAGGTCCGTAAGGAGGCCCGCATGGATATTGACGATTTTCTATCGAAGCGGCCCGAAAGCCCGCTCGCGCTGCTGATGCGGGAGGATCTGGACCGGTTGTCCGTCGATGAACTGGCCGAACGCATTGAACTGCTGGAGGCGGAAGCGGCCCGCACAAGGGCCAAGCGCGAATCGGCGAGCGCCTTCCGCTCGGCTGCGGATTCGCTGTTCCGCAAATGAAGCTGCTGGCGAAGCTGATTCGGCGCGACCTGGCGTTGATGGCCGGGCGGCCGGGGGAATGGCTGCTGCCGCTGGCCTTCTTCCTGCTGGTGGCGTTGCTGCTGCCGTTCGCCATCGGGCCGGATGTGGCGTTGCTGGCGCGGCTGGCGCCGGGCATCCTGTGGGTGGGGGCGTTGCTGGCCAGCCTGATCCCGGTTTCCACCCTGTTCTCGATCGATTCGGCTGACGGTACGCTGGACCAGCTGCTGGTGCGGGGAATTGCCGCGGAAACGCTGGCTGCGGCGCGACTGCTGGCATTGTGGCTGGGGTTCGGCGGGCCGCTGCTGCTGGCGGCGCCGCTGGCAGCGCTACTGCTGGGAGTGGGGCTCGAAATGTTGGTTCGGCTGTTGCCGGGGCTGCTGGCGGGAGCATTGGGGCTTTCTGCGCTGGCTGTTGTGGCGGGTGCGGTTACGCTGGGCGCACGGGGTGGGGCCGGGCTGGTGGCGCTGCTGGTGGTTCCGCTGGCGATCCCGCTGTTGCTGTTCGGCAGCAATCCGAACGAGCCGGGCGCGCTGGGGCTGGCTGTGGCGACGGCACTGCTGCTGGCGGCCGTCGCCCCGTTTGCCGGTGGCGCGGCGCTTCGCGCTGGGCGCGGCTAACCCGGAGAGATAGGCAGGGTGCGGGCAGCGGGGCTGTCGGCTTGCGATTCCCCGTGCTAGGGCCGATTTCACTGCCATGGCCGCCCCCGATCTTCACGCTCTTGCCAATCCGTTGCGATTCCAGCGCTTCGCCACCGTGTTGACGCCGTGGCTGCTGCTGCTGGGGATCGGATTTCTGGCTGTCGGGTTTGGGCGGGGGCTGTTCCGGGCCCCGCCGGACTATCTGCAGGGCGACATGGTCCGCATTCTCTATCTCCATGTCCCGTCAGCCTGGTTTGCGATGGGCGGCTATCTGGGCATGGCGCTGGCGGCGCTCGCCGCGCTGGTCTGGAAGCATCCGCTGGCGGCGCTATCGGTTCGTGCCATCGCGCCGGTGGGTGCGCTGTTCGCCGCGATCTGCCTCGTCACTGGCTCGATCTGGGGGCGGCCGACCTGGGGGACCTGGTGGGTGTGGGACGGGCGGCTGACATCGATGCTGGTGCTGTTCCTGCTGTATCTGGGGGTGATCGCGCTGATCCACCTGCATGACGACAGGGTGCGGGGGCTGAAGATGGCGGGCTATCTGGCGATCCTTGGCACCATCAACCTGCCGATCATCAAGTTCAGCGTGGAATGGTGGAACACGCTGCACCAGCCAGCCTCCATTCGGCTGTCGGGCAGTTCCATCCATCCGGAGATGCTGGCGCCGCTGCTGCTGTCTGCGCTGGGTTTCCTGCTGCTGTTCGCGGGGCTCGTGCTGGTGCGCATGCGCACGCTGATCGCCGAGCAGCGGATCGAAATGCGCGCGCTGCGCCGCGCCGCCCGGGCAGGATAAGGAAGCCGGATAATGCCGCATCTTCCCTTCATCATCGCCGCCTATGGCATCACGATCGCCGCGCTGGGCGGCTTTCTGCTCTGGTCCGTTATGCGGTTGCGCCGGGCCGAGCGCGCGCTGGAGGACAGGGGCTGATGGCGGTTGCCAAACCCAAGCAGCAGCGATTGGTGCTGGCGCTTGTGGCGCTGGCGGTGATGGTGGTGGCAGGCCTGTTCGCCACCCTCGCGCTGCAGGACACCGCTGCCTATTTCAAGGCGCCGTCCGACATCGCCGCCGATCACCCCGCACCAGGGGAGACGTTCCGGCTGGGCGGACTGGTGAAGGCGGGCTCCGTTTCCCGGTCGGAAGACGGGCTGGTGCTGAATTTCACCGTGACGGACATGAAGGCCGACACGCTCGTCAGCTATCGCGGCATCGTGCCCGACCTGTTTCGGGAAAATCAGGGCGTGATCGCGACAGGCAGTTTTGGGGCGGACGGCCGCTTCTCGGCAAAGGAACTGCTGGCGAAGCATGACGAGAATTACATGCCGCCCGAGGTCGCCAAGGCGCTTGAGAAGAACGGGCATCCCATGGAGCAGGGCCGGGGCAGATGATCCCGGAGCTTGGGCATCTGGCGCTGTGGCTGGCGGCGTCTGCCGCCCTGTTGCAGGCGGCGGCGCCCGGCATCGGCCTGTGGCGGCATGACGACAGCCTGACAGGATTGGCGCGGCCGGCGGCTCTTGCGCAGGCGTTGTTGACGCTGGCGGCCTTTGCGGCGCTGACCTGGGCTTTCTGGGTCTCAGACTTCTCGGTGAAGCTGGTGGCGAGCAACAGCCACAGCCAGAAGCCGGACCTCTATCGGCTGACCGGCGTGTGGGCCAACCATGAAGGCTCGCTGTTGTTGTGGGTGATGGTGATGGCGTTCGCGGGCGCGGCTGTCGCGCTGGTGCCCGCCCGTTTGGGCGGGCGTTTCAGGGCACGGGTGCTGTCGGTGCAGGCGCTGGTGTCGCTGGGCTTTTTCGCCTTCCTGCTGCTGGCCTCCAATCCGTTCGAGCGGCTGATGCCGGCACCGACCGAAGGGCAGGGTCTGAACCCGCTGTTGCAGGATCCCGGCCTCGCCTTCCATCCGCCGCTGCTCTACGCGGGCTATGTCGGTTTCTCCGTCGCCTTTGCCTTCGCGGTGGCGGGGATGCTTGAGAATGTCGTTGGCCCGGCCTGGGCACGGGCGACACGGCCTTGGGTGGCGGGGGCGTGGGCCTTCCTGACGCTGGGCATCGCTCTGGGCAGCTTCTGGGCCTATTATGAACTGGGCTGGGGCGGCTGGTGGTTCTGGGATCCGGTTGAGAATGCCGCGCTGATGCCCTGGCTGGCGGGGACGGCGCTCATCCACTCCATTGCTGTGGTGATGAAGCGTGATGCGTTGCGCGCCTGGACCCTGCTGCTGGCAGTGGCGGCCTTCTCGCTGTCGATGATGGGCACCTTCATCGTCCGCTCGGGCTTGCTCACCTCGGTCCATGCCTTTGCCGTCGATCCCACGCGCGGGCTGTTCCTGATGGCACTGATGGCGCTCTACATCGGTGGGGCGCTCACCATTTACGCGCTGGCAGCCGGCCGCGTTGCCGAAGGGCGGCAGTTCGCGCTGCTCAGCCGTGAATCCGCGCTGGTGGCCAACAATCTGCTGCTGTCGGCGATGCTGGGCGTGGTGCTGGTGGGCACGCTCTATCCGATGGCGCTGGAGGCGATGGGCGGGGCGCAGATTTCAGTGGGCCCGCCTTACTTCAACCGCACCACGCTGCCGATGCTGCTGGTGGCCGCCGTGCTGATGGGGATTGCACCCTATCTCGGTTGGCGGCGCAGCGGCACCGGGCATCTGGCCGCGCGGCTGCTGCCGGCGGGGATCGCGGCGACTGCGCTGGTGGTGCTGGCGCTGCTGCTGTTCGGCGTGCGCGGGATCGGCGCGTTGCTGGGCTTTGCCGCAGCGGGGTGGCTTGGCGTGGCGAGCGTTTCCATGCTGGTACGCCGCGGCGTGACTTTCGGGATTGCGGGTATGGCGCTGGCGCATCTGGGCGTGGCGGTATCGATTCTGGGAGCCACGGCTTCGGGCGCGTTGCAGCAGGAGGCGCTGGTGTCGATGCGGGTGGGCGACGCCATCGAGATGGGGCCGTGGCGGGCGGAGCTGATGGACGTTCGGCCGGTCGCGGGGCCGAACTGGACTGCGATCGAAGCGACGCTGGAGGTGCATCGCAACGGCCGCCCGGTCGCGACGCTGACGCCGCAATCGCGGATGTTCGTGGCGCCACCGCAGGAAACGACCGAGGCCGGGCGTGCGGGCTGGCGGGGCGGAGAGCTGTATTCGGTGCTGGGTAAACCCGACGGGACCGGGCGCTGGCAGATCCATCTGTGGGTGAAGCCACTGGTGCGGCTGATCTGGTGGGGCGGACTGCTGATGGCGCTGGGGGGAATGCTGGCGCTGGGTGACAAGCTGCGCGTGCGGCTGCCGCGCAGGGATCGCGCGACCGCGTCCGGTTTGCAGGCTGCCTGATGCCGGGGCGTTTCCGTCTTGTCTGGCTGTTGCCGCTGCTGCTGTTCGCAGGGCTGGTGGCGCTGATGGCGAACCATTTGGGCGCGCCGCAGCAGCAGGTGATCAAGAGCCATATGGTTGGCAAGCCGCTGGCCGATTTCGCGCTGGAGGGAGTGGCGGGCGCGCCGGGCCTGTCTCTGGCGGACCTGAAGGGCGGCGGCCCGGTGCTGGTGAACATCTTTGCCAGCTGGTGCCTGCCCTGCGCGGTGGAAGCGCCGCAGTTGCAGGTGCTGAAGGATCGCGGCGCGACCCTGCACGGAATCGCGCTGAGGGACCGGCCGCAGGATGTGGAGGGGTTCCTTGCCCGCCATGGCAACCCGTTCACGCGGATCGGGCAGGATCCCGGCGGGCGGATGATGCTGGCGTTCGGCGCCTCAGGGGTACCGGAAACCTATGTCGTCGATGGCCGGGGCGTGATCCGCTACCAGCATCTGGGCGAGATTCGCCCCGAGCATGTCGATCTGCTGCTGGCTGAGCTGGAGAAGGCGAAGTGAGAGCGGCCGCCATCGCGCTGTTGCTGATCGCGGCGAGTGCGGCGCTGGCCGAACCGCCGCCGCCGCCTGATGTGCCGCTGGAAAACCCGGTGCTGGAGGCGCGGGCCAAGGCGGTGATGGCGGAATTGCGTTGCCTGACCTGCCAGAACCAGTCCATCGCCGATTCCAATGCGGCGCAGGCGCAGGCGATGCGCATGGAGGTGCGGGACCGGATCGCGGCTGGTGAAGAGCCGGAGGCCGTGCGGGCGTTCTTCGTGGAGCGTTATGGCGACTGGGTGAGCTTCGTGCCGCCCGCGCGGAACGACACAGCCTTGCTGTGGGCCGCGCCGCTGCTGTTTCTGGCCCTTGGTGTCGCGCTGGTCGCGCGGCGGTTCCGCCGATGATCTGGAAACCGATCCTCGCCGTTGCACTGGCGTTGCTGGTGGGCTTGGCCGGATATGCCGTTGCGGGACGTCCGGGGTTGCCGTCCGCGCCGTCCGAGCGCGCGCCTTCGAACCCCGCCCTTACGCCGGAGGCGGAGAAGGCCTCCAAGGAACTGCTGAACAATTATGGCGATGTCCGCGCCTGGCTGACGATGTCGGATTCGCTGATCCGGGAGGGGCGGACGGAAACGGCCATCTATGTGCTGCAGGATGCGCTGCATGCCATTCCGGGCAACGCCGACCTGTGGGTGCAGATGGGCGTGGCGCTGGTGGCGCATGCGGACGGCGAAGTGGTACCGGCCGCGCGGCTGGCGTTCGATCGGGCCGCCCGGCTGGCGCCGGAGCATCCGGCCCCCGCCTATTTTCTGGGCCTCGCCTGGTTGCAGAGCGGCGATGTGGACAGTGCTCTCAGCACATGGGGAACGCTTCGGGCCCGCAGCCAGGATGACGCGCCCTGGGTTCCCTTGCTGGATCGCCAGATTGCGGCCGCCCAGCGGATGCGCGAAATGGGGGTGGGGCAGGGCATGATGCCGGTTCCGGCCGGGCCTGCCGGGGAGGCGCCGACCGGCAGCTGATGCCGCCGCCAGATATGCGGGGAGGAGATTGGGCCATGATCACCGTCCATCATCTGAACAACAGCCGGTCACAGCGAATCCTCTGGCTGCTGGAGGAGCTGGAGCTGTCCTATGAGATCCGGCGCTACAGCCGCGACCCCGTCACCAATCTCGCCCCGCCGGAGCTGGAGGCCGTGCACCCTCTGGGCAAGTCCCCTGTCGTGGAGCTGGACGGACAAATCCTGACCGAATCAGGCGCCATCATCGAGACTTTGATCCGCAGGCTGGGCGCCGGGCGGCTTGCGCCTCCGGAGGACACGCCCAATTTCGATCGCTACATCATGTGGCTGCATTATGCCGAAGGCTCGGCGATGCTGCCCCTGATGCTTCAGCTGTATGTGGGGCGGCTGGGCGAGGCCGGGGCGCCGCTGAAGCCCCGGATCGACAGCGAGATCGCCCGGCATCTGGGCTGGATCGATTCGGAGCTGACCGGGCGTGACTGGCTGGTGGGCGAAGGCTTGACCGGCGCGGACATCCAGTTGAGCTTCGTGGCCGACATCGCCCGGGTGTTCGGCCTGCGCAGCCGCTATCCGGCGCTGGATGCCTGGGCGGCCCGTTTCCAGGCGCGCCCGGCCTTTGTCCGGGCCTTAGAAAAGGGCGGCTCCTACGCCTATATCTGACCCCGTTGCTGCGGCCGCGAAACGGTGCTAGCGCGCCGCCCGACAAGACCCCTGAGAGCATGGCCTGGGACCATGCCGTACGGGGTGATTTTTGCGGGGACTGCATGAAGCTGGCCTGCCACTGCCCAAAGCACTATTGCCCTGAACAGCACTGCCTAAGGCTGTTTCGTTGAGCTCGAATACAAGCCAATCCGGCCCGCATGGTCATTCGCAAGACGGCCTTCCGAAGCTGGTGCTGGGTGCGCTGGGCGTCGTCTTTGGCGACATCGGTACCTCGCCTCTGTATGCGCTGAAAGAAAGCTTCATCGGGCATCACCCGCTCACGGTGGACGAGCTGCACATCATGGGTGTGATCAGCCTGATCTTCTGGTCGATGATGCTGGTCGTCACCTTCAAATATGTGTTCATCATCCTGAGGGCGGACAACCGCGGGGAGGGGGGCTCGCTGGCGCTCTATGCGCTGATCTCGCGGCAGAGCCATGGCAAGGCGTGGATGCGGCCTGTGTCACTGATCGCAATTCTGGCCACCGCGTTGTTCTTCGGGGATTGCATCATCACGCCCGCCATTTCCGTGCTTTCAGCGGTGGAAGGGCTAACCACGGTGGAGGCCGGCTTGCAGCCGCTGGTGCTGCCGATTTCCGTCGGCATCATCATCGGCCTGTTCATGATCCAGTCGGTGGGCACCAACCGGGTCGGTGCTCTGTTCGGCCCGATCACGCTGTTCTATTTCCTGGTGCTGGCGGTGCTGGGTGCGATGAGCATCCTGAACCGGCCGGACATCCTGTGGGCGCTATCCCCCCACCATGCCTTCACCTTCTTTCTGGACGATCCGATGCTGGGCTTTCTGGCGCTTGGATCGGTCGTTCTGGCGGTTACGGGTACTGAGGCACTCTATGCCGATATGGGCCATTTCGGGCGGCGGCCGATCGCTTTTTCCTGGCTCTGGATCGTGCTGCCAGCATTGATGCTCAACTATCTGGGGCAGGGGGCGCTGTTGTTGGGCAGTCCCCAGGCTATCAGCAATCCCTTCTATCTTCTCGCGCCAGAAGACTTGCGGCTGCCGATGGTTGTGCTGGCGACAATGGCGACCGTCATTGCCAGTCAGGCTGTGATTTCCGGCGCATTTTCCGTTGCGCGGCAAGCTGTGCAGTTGGGCTACATGCCGCGCCTGCGCATCGAGCACACTTCGGCCAGTACGCAGGGGCAGGTCTATATCCCGTTCGTGAACTGGATCCTGCTGGCGATGGTGTTGATGCTGGTGATCGGATTCGAAAGCTCGTCGAACCTTGCGGCCGCCTATGGCATCGCTGTGACGGGCACGATGTTCATCACCACCTGCATGATGGCGGTGTTGATCTTCTCCATCTGGAAGTGGAACCGGATCATCGCGGGTGTGATCGTCGGCGCCTTCCTGATCATCGACGGGGCCTATTTCGCCTCAAACCTGCTGAAGATACCGGATGGTGGCTGGTTCCCGCTGCTGGTCGCGATCGTCACCTTCGTGCTGCTCACGACATGGGCAAAGGGGCGGCAGCTGATGAACGACCGGCTGACCGAGTCGGCGATGCCGATGGAGGTGTTCATCAAATCCGCTGCGCGCACCGCCACCCGGGTTCCGGGCACGGCAGTGTTCATGACCTCCACGCCACAGGGCGTTCCGCATGCGCTTCTGCACAATCTGAAGCACAACAAGGTGCTGCACGAACGAATCCTGATCCTGACCGTGGTGATCGACGAGGTGCCTTTCGTCGATCTGGAAGACCGGGTGGAGGTGTTGGACCTTGGGGAAAACTTCTACCGCATGATCCTGCGCTATGGCTTCATGCAGCAGCCCGACGTTCCCGCCGTGCTGAAACTGGTGGAAAACTGCGGGCCGCAGATTAGGATGATGGACACCAGCTTCTTCCTGGCGCGGCAGACCCTGTTGCCGTCTGAGCGGCCGGGTATGGCGATCTGGCGGGAAAAGCTGTTCGCCTGGATGCTGCGGAACGCGGAAAGCGCGATGGAGTTCTTCAAACTGCCGACCAATCGGGTGGTGGAGCTGGGGAGTCAGGTGGAGATCTGACGAAAGCGGCCGTGATCAGCGCAAAGCGCTGACTCATGGACTCGCCGCAGTCACGGCCGGTGGGGCGGAGGGCCTCAGCCCGTCCGACGGTACGGCTTCGCCGGGCTCTACCTTGTATCTTGCTGTAACCCAGCCGGACTCGGCGGCTAAGCCGCCGGCAGGCCCAAGCACCCTCAAAACACCAACGAAAAAGGGCCGCAGTCTTGCGACTGCGACCCCTTCATTTCGCGGGATGCGAAATCGCTTACTTGGCGATTTCGGCAGCCTTGTCAGCAACCGCACCGGCGGCAGCTTCCACCGAACCGGCGGCAGCGGCAGTGGCATCGGCCGCAGCAGCGGTCGCGCCGGCAGCGGCGTCGGTGGTGGCAGCCGTAGCAGCGTCGGCAGCAGCGGCAGTGGTGTCGGCAGCAGCGTCAACCGTGGCAGCAGCGGCGTCGACGGTGGCGTCGGCGGCGGCGGCGGTGTCGGCAGCGGCTTCAGCCGTGGCGTCGGCCGGCTTCTTTTCGCCGCAAGCGGCGAGGATTGCGAGGCTGGCGACAGCAGCGATGGTGAGAGCCTTGTTCATTTCTGACCTCCTGATCGGGCACAAGTCCCAAAGTTATTGCAGGCCATGGGGACGAACCCAACAGAGGGACCTTGCGGCCGCAAACCCGTGGCGAACGCCTGCAATCGCGGTGCTCGACACGAAGTTTGCGCGCCTTGCATGAAGAGGCCGCGTAATTCAAGCCTGTTTGTTGACAAAGCGAGCCTATTAGCGGCCAGTCCGCTCCACATGCATTCGCGTCCATTCCGCCTCGAGGGTATTCATCGCTTGCCCCGTTGCTGGCAGAGGATGCACAAGAACAGTGTGACACCTGAACCTCTCCTTAAGCTCGGCACGCGGGGATCTCCGCTGGCCATGGCGCAGGCAAACATGACGGCCGCTGCGCTTGCGCATGTTTCCGGTGCGCCTGCCATCCGAATCGTGACCGTGCAGACCCTGGGGGACCGGGTGCAGGACCGGCCACTGGCCGAGATAGGCGGCAAGGCCCTTTGGACGAAGGAACTGGACCGAGCCCTGATCGACGGCGAGATCGATTTTGCGGTGCATTCCATGAAGGACGTGGAGACATGGCTCGCGCCGGGCATTGAGCTGGCAGCCGTTTTGCCGCGCGCGGATCCGCGTGATCGTCTGATTGGGGCAGCCAGCCTGGATGTGCTGCCCGCCGGCGCTGTTCTGGGCAGTTCCAGCCCGCGCCGGATCGCCCAATTGCTGCATCGCCGATCCGACCTCAAGGCGATCAGTCTTCGCGGTAATGTCGAGACCAGGCTTCGCGCCATCGCGGAGGGGCGCGTGGCGGCCACATTCCTCGCTGCCGCCGGGCTTGACCGGCTGGAGATCGATGCTGGTGTGCCCTTACCCCTGGACAGCTGGCTGCCGGCAGCCGCGCAGGGAATTGTTGGCATGACCTGCCGCGCGAACGACGATCGCATCCTCACCTTACTGGCAGCGGTCAATCACGGTCCAAGCCTTGCGGTGCTGAAAGCTGAACGTGCCGTGCTCGAGGGACTTGGAGGCAGCTGCCACACCGCCGTTGCCGTGCATGCGCTGTACGGACGGGAGATTCGCTTGCGGGCGGAATTGTTGAGCCCAGATGGCCGTGACAGCGTGTCGGTAGACAGATCCGCTGCAGGCGATCCGCGAAACCTGGGTCTTTCGGTTGCAGAAGAATTGCTGGCCCTGGCGACTCCGTCGATCCTGTCCTCACTGGAGAAGGCCGCAGTTTGACCCGTCCGCTGTTGCTGCTGACGCGCCCTGTAGAGGAGACTGACACAAGTCGACGCACGGCAGAAGCCGCAGGTTTCGACGTCCTTGTAGCACCGCTGCTGCGCGTTGAGCCGCTGCAATGGACACCGCCCGTACGTCTGCCCGACTCGCTTTTGTTCACCAGCGCTCGCGCCCCGGGATTTGCTGCAGTTCATGCTCCTGAACTTCGGGCGATTCCGGCCTATGCCGTCGGCCCCCGTACAGCCGCTGCCGCGCGGGCGTCGGGATTCGCGCTGGAGAGGGAGGGGGTCGCCGATGGCAATGCCATCCTTGCCGCAATGGCTGCTGATGGACGGCGGGATATCCTGCATCTTTCCGGCCTGGATACGGCCCCGCTTGATATTCCGCCTGGCGCGAAATTGAACCGGGTTCCTGTCTATGCGGCAAGGCTGCTCGATCAGCTTCCGGAGTCGGTCGTGGATGCCATGCGAAATGAGACCATATTCGCCGCACTGCTGTTTTCCGCCCGCACCGCTGCCCGATTTCGCCACTTGCTTACGGTTGCGGGAAACGCCCCGGCGGATATGCGCATAGTTGCACTTAGCGAGGCTGTGGCGTTCGCAGCGGGCGAAGGCTGGCGAGAAGTTGCCTTGGCAGCGTCGCCAACTCTCGATGCGGCACTGGTCGCGGCTCGGTCGCTGTGGCAATGCTCTTGCCATGGCCGATAGCCCATTTGATGAACTGGACCGACTTGCTGCCCGTAGCCTAGCTGCCCGGGAAGCGGAAAAAGCACCTCGCCGGACCCGACCAATCTGGCCATGGATCATTGCTGCGATCCTCCTGGCTTTCGTGCTCGGGCTCATTGGCAGCCCTTGGTTCGAACGGCAGGCGCGTGAACACCTCCCCGAAGAACTGCGCTCCGATTTGACAGCGGCGCCGGATCCCCGGGTGAGCAACTTGGTGGACAGGGTTGCGCAGTTGGAACTGCTGGCTCGAAATCCGGCATTGCCCGTGGTTCCGCAGCCATCGCTTTCTGCCCCCGAACCAGCCGCCCTGCAGTCGCTGGAAGCGCGGTTGACCGCGCTGGATTCGCAGTTGGCCAGTCAAACGAGCCGGCTGGAGGCACTTTCCGTCGATCAATCCAACATATTGTCTCAAATTGCGCAGGGCGACAACAGGCTGCGCGATCTCTACATCATGGCTGTGACGCGCCGCATGCTGGAGGCCGGGCGCCCGCTTGGCCCAGTGGAACCTGTGCTGACGGCTCGGTTCCAGGCCAGCGATCAGGCTGCGCTAGACGCGCTTCTGGCATGGTCGCGTGCACCTCAGACCCGGGAGACCCTGGCGGCGCGCCTGCATGCGATGGAAGTCGTCGCTGAAATGGACAAAACTGGTGCCGTCGGTTGGTGGGAGGCGTTGAAAGCAAAATTGGGCGGCCTTGTAACGGTGCGGGGAGAGCGACCGTCTCAACCCGTGGTGGACGCTGCAACCCAATTCGAAAAAGCGAAAGAAGCGCTGGCAGGCGGCGATCTTCTGTTGGCGGCAACCACTTTGCAGACACTTCCCCAGAACGCGGAACTTCGCCAGTGGCAGGCCGACGCCCGACTGCTTCTTGCTGCTGAGACCGCACTGAATAACCTGGAATCGCATGCGCTGGACGCAGCCATCGCACATTTGCCGGTTTCGGCTGCAGGCTCCGCTCAGGGTGAGCCAACCCCCGCTGTAACCAACCCTCCATTCTGAAAATCTTAACCAGTCGCCGCGCTTGCGCGGGTAATGCTGCACCGGCTAACGGGGAGGCAGCTTTCAACAGCGGGAACGGAAAACAGCATGCGTGTCGCTATGATCGGTTCGGGATATGTCGGCCTCGTGTCCGGCGCCTGTTTTGCGGATTTCGGCCATGATGTGGTTTGCGTTGACAAGGATCCCGGCAAGATCGAGCGCCTGAAGGCCAATGTGATGCCTATCTACGAGCCGGGGCTCGATGATTTGGTTGAATCCAATGTCAAAGCCGGTCGGCTGAGCTTCACGACCGATCTAGCCGAAGGGTTGAAGGGCGCCCAGGCCGTGTTCATCGCAGTCGGCACACCGTCGCGACGGGGCGACGGCCACGCCGATCTCAGTTACGTTTATGCGGCTGCGAAGGAAATTGCCGAGAATCTGGAGGATTTCGCTGTGATCGTCACCAAGTCGACAGTGCCTGTAGGCACTGGTGACGAGGTGGAGCGCATCGTTCGTGAAGCCAACCCAAAGGCTGATTTCGCGGTCGCCTCCAATCCGGAGTTCCTGCGAGAAGGCGCGGCCATCGCTGACTTCAAGCGCCCTGACCGTATTGTAATCGGGGTAGAGGATGATCGTGCCCGGGCTGTTCTCGAAGAATTGTACCGTCCGCTGTACCTGAACCAAGCACCGATCATGGTAACCAGCCGTCGCACGTCGGAACTCACCAAATATGCCGCCAACGCCTTCCTGGCGGTGAAGATCACATTCATCAACGAAATCGCTGACCTGTGCGAGAAGGTGGGCGCCAATGTGCAGGATGTGGCGCGCGGCATCGGGCTGGACAACCGCATCGGCTCCAAGTTCCTGAACGCCGGGCCGGGCTACGGTGGAAGCTGCTTCCCGAAGGATACGCTGGCGCTGATCAAGACCGCGCAGGACAATGAGGCACCCGTTCGCATCGTGGAAACGGTGGCGCAGGTGAACGATAACCGGAAGCGTGCCATGGGCCGCCGGGTGATCGCGGCCGCGGGCGGCGACGTGCGCGGCAAGAAGATCGGCATTCTTGGACTCACGTTTAAACCAAATACCGATGACATGCGCGACAGCCCTGCGATCGCTATCATCCAGACTTTGCAAGATGCCGGTGCCCAAATCGCGGCTTTCGATCCAGAGGGTGTTGAGCAGGCCAAGCTGGTGCTGCAGAATGTGGACTATGTGGAAAGCCCCTACGCCGCGCTGGACGGCGCCGATGCGATGGTGCTGGTGACGGAGTGGGACGCCTTCCGTGCGCTTGATCTGGCGCGGGTGAAGAGCCTGCTGAAGTCTCCGGTGGTAGTGGATCTGCGCAATGTCTACCGCGCAGACGAGATGGCTCGCCACGGACTGGAATACAGCGGAATCGGCCGCTAACGGCCGGTTGCAACGGCGGGCTTCCCTCTCTATAGCCCGCCGTCTGCTGCTGCTCGGAGTCGTGGGTGAGTGGCTGAAACCAGCAGTTTGCTAAACTGCCGTACTGGGTAACCGGTACCGAGGGTTCGAATCCCTCCGACTCCGCCATCATGCCTGTTCCAACCGGTTCCAAGTTGGACACAATTATCTGAAAATCATCTAAGAAATGGTAATTCGGTTACTCCGGATCGCTCCAATCCCTACCATGAAGTTCACCCTCGACTGTGGGGGGCTGTGGAGGAAAGGGGGGTGTGAGGGAACTGACTGCAAAAGGCGCTGCGGCCCTCAAAACGCCTAGCCGTTACTCTGACAGAGATGGTCTGTATCTGGTCGTGGATTCGGGTGGGCGCCATTACTGGTATCTGCGCTATATGCTCAATGATCGGCGCAGGGACATGTCCATCGGCCCTGAAAGGCGCATTTCGCTTGCCACGGCTCGGGGTAAAGCGATGAAGGTGCGCCTTGAGCTCATGAATGGCATCGATCCGCTGGCTTCACGCGACAGCCGGACGGGCGAAATCTGGCCTGTCGTTCGAGGAGACTGCCAAACTGATCTGCCACCCTTCTGAGTGGCCCATCGACTATCATAGTTTGGACCATGAAGGAGGAATGGAATGGCTCGGAAGCACAAACCCGAGGAGATTATCGGCAAGCTGCGTGAAGCGGAGATTGTGCTGGCGCAGGGCGGGACGGTTGCGGATGACTGCCGTCGGATCGGCGTCACGGAACAGAGGTACTGTCGCTGGCGTAAGGAACATGGCGGCCTGAAGATGGATCGGGCACGGCGGATGAAGGATCTGGAACGGGAGAACGCCAGGCTGCGGTAGGCAGTGTCCGACCTCACGTTGGACGAGCTGATCCTGCACGAGGCTACACGGGGAAATTATTGAGCCCCGCTCGACGGCGGCGCTGCATCGATCACATCAAGGCAAGGATGCCGGTGTCCAAGCGACGACTGTGCCGTATGCTCGGGCAGCCCGATCGACGCAGCGCAGACCGCCACGCGGGGTCGATGACGAAGTTTCGCTGACCGAGGACATCATCGCTCTCGCCCGCCAATATGGCCGCTACGTTATCGGCGTGTGACGGCCTTGCTGCGCGATGCTGGCTGGCATGTGAGCCGCAATCGGATCGAGCGCATTTGACGACGCGAGGGGCTGAAGGTGCCGCAAAAAACAGCCGAAGCGCTTACGGCTCTGGCTCAATGACGGATCGTGCATCCGGCTACGACCCGAGTATCCGGGACACGTGTGGTCTTACGATTTTTTCGAAGGTCGCACCCACGATGGGCGCAAGTTCCGCATCCTGTCGATCATCGACGAAGCCGGCCGGGAATGCCTGGCCCTGCCGGTGGCGCGGCGGCTCAGGAGCGATGAGGTGTAAGCGGCGCTGGCTGAGCTTTTCGTCACGCGTGGCCCGTCAGCCCACATATGGTCTGACAACGGCCCTGAATTTATCGCTAAGGCTGTGCAGCAGTGGTTGGCGAAGATCGGAGTGAAGACGCTCTACATCACGCCGGGCAGCCCATGGGAGAACGGCTACTGCGAATCCTTCAACGGATCGATGCGCGACGAACTGCTTAACGGCGAAAACTTCTACACTTTGGCCGAAGCCCGCATCCTGATCGAAGCCTGGAGAGGGCACTACAACACCGTCAGGCCGCACAGCTCGCTCGGCTATCGCCCACTGGCCTCGGAAACGGCGACGGCGCCATGGCCGCCCTCGGATTCCGCTTCGCTCCACCTGCGGGCGGCCATGGCACCAGAGAAAACAATGCACTAACAATCAACACGGACCAATCAGTGGGGGGCGATCACCCAAAATTCAAATCTTCCTGAGCGAACATAAGTCGACTATGAAATATGCGGGACGATCTCGGAGGATTGGCCATGACGAAATCAAGTTATATTACGTTGTCGTTGGTGTTGTGTTCATCCGTTTTGCAAGCTCAAACCCCCGACGAGCTTAAGCTGAAAGCTGATTACGAGAAAGTCCTCGCTGACACCGAGAAAACCAAGGCCGACACCGCGAAGGTCAAGGCCGATCTAGAAAAGGTCCTCGTCGATACGGAGGCCGCGAAGGCGAAAGCAGAGGTTGACGCGCTCGCACCCTTGAAGGGAATCGCCAACACCGGTTCTACGCTGTCCGCACCCGAAAACACCGCAGAAGCGCTCCTGCTCAGCCGAATTGTCACGAACGGTATCGCGACCCGCGTCGCGGATGCCGTCGTTGATGCCAAGATTGTTGCGACCGTCGATGTAGTCCCGCTCGTTGTAAGTGGCTCCGTTGCACCGAGTGCAGGGCAGTGGCTGAACTTCAAG
Organism: Sphingomonas sp.; assembly: GCA_003248865.1. Taxonomy (GTDB): domain Bacteria; phylum Pseudomonadota; class Alphaproteobacteria; order Sphingomonadales; family Sphingomonadaceae; genus Sandaracinobacteroides. The sequence goes on along the minus strand of QFPK01000016.1, from coordinate 594 downwards.
ACGAAGCGCGAAGCCCTTCGTGTGAGGTTGAAGGAGGCAACGGTGGACTCCAGCTCTTCGATGAGCAGCATGAACATCTTCCCAGCCGTGGGCGGCGCGATAGCACTGGCTGGTGTCATCCTTCCAATGCTCAAGGTGGACACCACGATCGCTGGTGTGAAAACTAATGTTGAGGACGTCGAGCTTAAGACTGCGGTAATTCTCGCCTTATCAAGCAAGGGTTTCGGCGCGGATTACTCTGAGTATGAAATCGCGACCGATCAGATTTTGGTCGATCTGCTGAAGCCGTTGAGCACAGAGTATCTCGCCGCCATGCAGGCCCTTGCAGAGTTTAAGAAGGTCATTGATCCCAGCCCTGGGCAGAAGGCATCCGGAGAACGCCTCGCTGCGGTGGTTGGCGAGTACCTCAAGCTGGAGAGTGACCTGGCGACGGAAACCAATGGAACGACACTCGCGACAGTGATCAACCGTCAAAGAAGGATCGATGAAAACCGAGCATGTCCGTCGTCAGAACATTTGGCACAACTCGCGGCGTAAGTTAGCGGAGTGCGGACCTCGTCTGGGGGTTGATGTTAGGCGGCGAGCTTGCGGTGT
>QFPK01000204.1 GCA_003248865.1 Sphingomonas sp. | reverse complement strand
TTATGTCTATCTGCCCGCCTATGCCGACGCTTCGCTTGCGGCATACATGACCGACAAGGCGGTGATGGAGCGGTTCGGCGGCAAGACCCATCGCACCGCTTATGACAGCGTCGCCGCCGGCGGCCGCACGGGCACGGCCATCCGCGCCGTCTATGACGATGCCGCCGATGGCGCGCTGACCACGGCGGCCGCCTTCGCCCATGCCGGACGCTGGATGGTGAAGCTGCGCGTCACCGGGCCGACCGAACGCCGCGCCGAAGTGCTGGCCGGGTTGGACGGCATGCTGGCCGGCCTGAAATTCGACGATGCGACAAGCCTGCACGAGACCAGCCCCGCCAGCTTCAGCGCCTGCCCGACCGGCGATGGCAGCGACGCCCGCCTGACCAAGGCCGTGCCCAGCGGCACCGCCGGCCAGCCCGTGCCGCAGGAGGTCCGCATCCCGCGCGAGGGCAAGGATAATCTGTGCATTCGCGGCACCGTCCAGACCGCGCAGGGCAGCTATGATATGCTGCAGCAGACGGGGCGCAGCGATGGCGCGATCATCGTGCCGCGATAGCGGCACTGTCCTCGCCTTCGATCCCGCCACCCGCGACCTTGGCTATCAACTGTCGATCCATATGGTCGGCCAGACCGACCTTTACGGCGTCTACGACAAGGTGCCCAGCGGCCGCCAGATCGCCGCGATCCTGGACGGCAAGGATCCCCAGACCGCCCAGGCAGAAGCCACCGCACTCTACGCCGCCAATGGCGAGGTGACGATCAGCCAGGGCGCGCGCAAGCCCAACTGAGGCGGTTTTAGAAAATCCTGGGCACTCCGGACATTATCCGGAGCGCCCTTTCGCTTCCGATCAGCGACCGGGGCACACGCCGACGCGCTCCCCCGACAATTCCGTCTTCAGGCTCCCGAAGAAGCGCGGCTTCTCGGGCCCCTTCCCGCGCGGCCCCCGTCCGCCAACAGTCTTGTGTTCGGCAGATGCCTCCAACCCATCGCCCGTGACCGTTCCGTTCATCCTGCCATAGGAAAAGCCCCCATGCGCACGGCCGCAATATAGTCGCCCCTCGAATTTTCGCCCTGACACAGTGACCCGCCATTGGCGGCATCCATGCGGGCCACCGGCCCCAGCCGGC
>QFPK01000203.1 GCA_003248865.1 Sphingomonas sp. | reverse complement strand
GATCCCGCAGCGGATCATGATGGAGATCATCCTGACCGGCAAACCGATCACCGCCCAGCGCGCTTATGAGATCGGCCTGGTCAATCGCCTGGCCGAGCCCGAGGCGCTGATGCAGGCGGCGCTCGATCTGGCGGCGGAGATATTGGAGGGCGCGCCTCTGTCGGTGAAGGCCGGTCGCGACACGGTGATGCTCGCGACCGAGATGGGCCGCGCCGCTGCGTTGCAGGCCGCCCGCGCCGCCTCCGAATATACCTATAACAGCGAGGACGCGCAGGAAGGGCCGCGCGCCTTTGCCGAGAAGCGCACGCCGCAATGGACCGGGCGCTGACCCGTTCCTGTCTTAATTCGTCAAGTCCGGGCGACGCGGGCATGGCAAAAGGGTGAAATGGAGAAGGAATAGGCCATGAATGAGATCAGCAGCATCGGCACGCCCGGCGAGGATCTGATCGAGCCGGTCGTCGTCCCGGTCAAAGCCTATGTGTCGAAGGACTATGCCCGCGCCGAGCAGGACCGGCTGTGGCGCAAGGTCTGACATTCTCGAAGATTCGGTCATCATCATGCGCACCGGGCCGGATGAGCTGAGCGCCTATCATAATGTCTGCCCGCATCGCGGCCGCCGCCTGATCGACACGCCCGCAGGCCAGCGCAACGCGCGCGGCAACCGCAAGTCGATCATCTGCGGCTTCCATGGCTGGACCTTCGACCGGCAGGGCCAATGCACCTTCGCCAACCATGCCGACGACTGGCAGGGCAAGCTGACGGCGCAGCGCACCGCGCTCGGCAAGGTCAGCGTCGATAGTTGGGGCGGCTGGGCCTGGATCAATCTCGATCCCGATTGCGGCCCGCTCGCCGAGTATCTGGGCGTGGTGCCCGACATGCTCGATCCCTTCGGCCTCCAGAATATGCGCTATCGCTGGCGCAAATGGATCATCTTCGACTGCAACTGGAAGGTCGCGATGGAGGCATTCAGCGAGACCTACCATGTCCAGACCACCCATCCCGAATTCAACGCCTTTGGCGAATTTCGCGGCTGGGCGCGCAAGCATGGGCTGCACACCAATATCGGCTATGAAGCGCCCAAGAATATGGACGAGAACCAGGCCAAGCTGCGCATCGGATCGGGCGAAGACCCGCGCCTGTCGAC
>QFPK01000054.1 GCA_003248865.1 Sphingomonas sp. | reverse complement strand
GCAATCGCTCCAGCATACCGGGAACGCGTCCGCTCCGGCTGTCGCGTCCCGCGGCGATTTGAGGCAGGGAGGCGGCAAGCGCATGGGTGGCGAGGTGTCGGCCCAGTGCATCGACCATCTTGGCAGTGCAGGAGAGCCTGGCCGTTTCCAGAATGGAGCCGCCCGCCCAGCATCCCACGAACAGCAGGATGTACAACAACAATTGCACGGGCGGTCCCACTGGTCCAGCCAGCGTGTCGATCAGCAGCTTGAGCGCATAGGGCCCGGCAACGCCCATCGCGATCACAAGGGCTTCGAGGGCAAAAGCCTCTATCAGGCTCCGCCTGGCGCCGAGGTCCGCAGACAGCATCAGCCGGATCAGCCGCACCAATATGCCGAACGTCGTCACTGTATGGACCTCCTGGCGATCGATGGATGAGCCAGAAGGAGGATTTGGAACGCGGCCTCTATCCTAGCATCAGATCCGGGCGTTGCGAAGCCGGGATCGCGAGCCGCACGAAAGGGAAGGGAGGGGCGGGAATGTGACGGGAGACGTGGATCGTCCCGTCGTCCCTCACTCTCAAGGAGATGGTTCCCATGGCGACCCTTGCCCGCATGAACGAAGCGCCCCCCATATCCGCCCCCTATCGCATCGATGTCTCGCGCGGCCGAATGAACAGCCGCGTGTCGTCGGAATGGTTTTCACGCCCCGACGATGAGAAATATCTCTCGCTGACCAGCCTCTACGATGCCGTGCGCGGCCGCGCGGACCAGGCGACCACGCGCATCGTCGAAAGCCGCGCGATCCGGGTCGAGGCGAAAAGCGACAATCCCGAACGGCTGATGCTGATCGCGCCCGGCGACGATCGCCCGCTGGCGCCGACCAACTGGTCCTTCGGCCAGGTGGCGAGCCTTGTCGGGGCGCCGGCTTCCTATCTGCGCCAGCTTCCGGCCGCCCTTGCGGGCATCAATCTGCAGCATGGGCTCATGACCCACCGCGGCGAGCAGGTCAAACTGCTCCAGACGGACAACGGCCGCACCGAACTGCGCGCTGCTACCGGTTCCGAATATGGTCGTATTTTCGACTGGGAACTTGTCGAGGCGGTGATGGCCTTCGCTGGTGACGGCGTCGGCGATACGCGGTGGAAGGTGCCTGGCACCATCCAGTGGGGCAGCATGACCTACAACCCCCATGTCGATATCACCAGGGAGACCACGACACTCTACGCCTCGGACAGGGATATTTTCCTGTTCCTCGTCGATGATACCCATCCGATCGAGGCAGGAAAACTGCCCAATGGCGATCCGGACCTGTATTTCCGCGGCTTCTATGCCTGGAACAGCGAGGTCGGCTCGAAAACCCTGGGCATCGCGACCTTTTACCTCCGAGGCGTTTGCGCGAACAGATGCCTTTGGGGTGTCGAGAATTTCGAGGAGGTCAACATCCGCCACTCGAAATTCGCCGCCGCCCGTTTTGCTCATCAGGCGGCACCAGCGCTTGAGCATTTCGCGAACTCCTCGCCGTCGCATTTCATCTCCGGCATCAAGGCGGCGCGCGAACGGATCGTTGCGCGCAAGGAGGAGGATCGCGAGCCTTTCCTGCGCAGGCGCGGCTTCTCGAAGGCGGAAACCACAAAGATTATTCAGACGGTGCTTGCCGAGGAAGGCCGGCCGCCTGAATCCATCTATGATTTCGTGCAGGGCATAACCGCGCTCGCCCGGACAAAGCCCCATCAGGACAGCCGCCTCGAACTGGAAACCAAGGCCCGAAAGCTCCTCGAACAGGCGCTCTGACGTCCGGCCTTCGTCCGCTTCTTCCCTTTCCAGTCCGGCATCCTGGTCCCGCGCCAGGATGCCCTTTCTCATGAAAGGATGCCCTCATGCGTCCCCACAAATCCGCCCCTCTCCAGGAATTCACCGTCGACGTCGCCTTTTTCAGCGGGTCGGACCCTTTCGCCACCGAGACATATCGGATCCCTGCCGCGACATGGTTCAGCGCGCAGCAGCAGGCGCTGCATATGTCGGTGAACAGCGTCTACGATAATGCGCGCATTCCCGATTCGCGTCGCACCGCCACCGTCAGGCCAGCCTGACACGGGTCTGCGATCCCGCCGGCCACTCCGCCGCATCATGCGTCGCAGTGGCCGGTCCCGATCAGGGGAAACATCATGCAGGAACCCGACGATCGCATGTGGCGTGCGCTGCTCGATTTCCGCGCGCGCCATGGCCGGCGCTGGAAGGACGCGCTCAATCTCAAATGGATGAACGGCGATGACGAGCGCGAGCCAGATAGCGCATCGCTTCGTATGATCCGCAATCATTTCGGGCCATCCTGGCTATGGGACCTGCCGAAGCTTCGCCTCGACAAGGCGGCGCGGCGCCTCGCCAATCTGGAAAAGCTTCCAGACATGTGCGCCTGTCCCCATCCGGAAACCGGCGAGACCATCATCATCAAACGCGGCGAGACCGGATATTGGCCGATGCCCTCGCTCATCGCCGTCGATGCGTTCAATGCCAGTTTCAGCGCTATACACGATCGGCAACGCCCGCCTTGGCCTGCCCGAACTGCTGATCATCGGCAATTTCGCGCCGCCCCTGATGGCGTCGGTTCTCAACGAAGTCGGTCGGCGAATGCGTCAGGCGGACCAGGTGCCAGACAGGGATATCGATATCGGCGGCGCCTTCCCGATCCGTCCGCGCCTTGCCGGGGCGACGTCACGCAGCGCATGCACCAACCAGGTCGGGCGCTTTCTTGGCCATGAGGAATATGCCGTCGTCCAGCTCCTCCTGCCCGATCCGATGGGCCTGTATCCGGGCGAGGCGGGGTGCGACCCTCGTTACGACGTTCCCCGCCCATAATGTCCTGCCCTTGAGGAACGCGTCCATGCGCCCGAACGTGAAACGCCCAGATATGGAACCAGGCCAGCAAAGCCGGTTGCCCCTGATCGTCAGGCAAGCCGGATATCCAGACATCATCGTGGAAACGCTCGCAGAAGCGTCGCGCCGCTATTGCGAACGCCGCGACCAGACTGGCCTTGGCGCTAGTACCTTCCCGGATGCCACACTCCTCCACGAGGATATCGTTGCCGGCCGCATCAGCTACAATGGCCGTATCTGGCATCCCATCCCGTGGCGACCGGGCGACAAGCCGATCTACGACAACGCAGCTTGTCGTGGTGACCAGC
>QFPK01000015.1 GCA_003248865.1 Sphingomonas sp. | reverse complement strand
CAGGCAGTAAACCCATTCGACAGCACCGGCGCTGACCGTGTGACCCAGTAAAGGGGGTGCAGGGGCGTCACGCCCCTGCCGGGGGTTGAGGGGGCAGAGCCCCCTCGGTTTGCATTTGCCGCCATTCGACGGCGGCGGGCAGCGCCCCTTCGAAACGCCTACGCCCGCGCGGCTTCCGGCAAGGCAGCAGCGTAACGGGCGACGTCTTCGATCTTGCCGCAGGAGACTCGGCTCCATTCCGTCCATTTGCCATAGGGTTCGCGGATGATGATGCCCTTGGCTTGCAGCCGCTGGCGGGTGGCTTCGGCGTCCGGCACCTTCACATAGACGAAGTTGGCGGCGGATTTCAGGGCCGGCAGCCCAGCCGATTTCGCGGCGGCCTCGATCATCTGCCGTGCTTCGATGATGCGGGCCCTAGAGTAGACCAGGAACGCCTCGTCGGGGTAGGTGGCGATTGCCGCGGCGAGCCCGCCGGTGTTGCCGCCGACGCTCATCGCCCAGGGCTTCATCCTGGCGATGATATCGGGGCGGGCCAGCGCGTAGCCGACGCGCATGCCGGCGAGGCCGTAGATCTTGGAGAAGGTGCGCGCGACAATCACATTGTCTCCGGCGCGGACGCGATCAACCAGCGAGACGGCGGCTGGGTCGTCGGTGAGTTCGTTATAGGCTTCGTCGATCAGCACCACGGCCTTGGGGGAAACCTTTGCTGCGAAGTCACGCAGGGCGGCATTGGGCAGCAGCAGGCCGGTCGGGTTGTTGGGATTGCAGATGTGCACCAGCTTGGTGTCCGGCCCGACGGCCGCCTTCATCGCGGCGAGGTCCAGCTGCATGTCGGCCGCCAGCGGCACGCGCTTCACCGGCACGCCCTTGGCTTCCGCATAGCGCACGGGGGGATCGAAGGTGAGATCGGCCGACAGGATGTGGCCGCCGCCGGTTAGCCCCATCGCGGCGCAGTTCAGCACTTCGGACGAGCCGCTGCCGATCAGCACATGTGCGGGCGTGAGGCCGTGGGCTTCCGCGATCATGGCGATCAGCTTCTCTTCGCCGCCGACCGAATAGTAGCAGCCGGAGCCGCACAGCTCGGCGACTGCCTGCCGGGCCTTCGGGGAGGGGCCATAGGGGTTCTCGTTTCGCGCCAGGAAAGCGAGGTCGGCCGGGGGGGCAAAGGGGTTATCGACCGCGGGGGCCGGGGCGGCCGCGCGAACGGGCGCGGATGCCAGCGCCAGCGTGGCGGCGCCCCCGCCGATCCCGAACAATGTGCGACGCGAAACGGCAGCAGTCATGGCGCAACTCTCCTCGTGGTGTTGTTGCTTTGTCTGGTGCCGGGTGGCCCCCTGTCGGTCGCTTGTGCGCTGCATCTGACGGCAGGCTGTTGGTGCAGACGCTAGGGTCGCGGGAATGGCGCTGTCAATGCGGCGCTTGTTGGAAGAATCAGCGGGCTCGGTTCCATCGCCCCCTGGCGGGGCATCATACTCCCTGCCTGCCGGAGGCAATAAACCGGCCTGTCGATGGAGCGAGTCTCCAGCGATCCAGACCTCACCGCCGTGTGGCAGGCCTTTCCGGCATCACCCTGTCCCGGCCAGAGCGTTTGGCGCCGTAGAGTGCCGCGTCGGCGCGGTCGATCAGGCTGTCCACGCTGTCGCCGGGGCGCATCTGGGCGACTCCTGCGGAAAAGCTCACCCGGCCCAGGACTTCACCGTCGTCGGCTTTGCGCAGCACCTGCCGGGCGAGCACTGCGCGGGCGTTATCGAGGGCTGCGGCGGCTTCACTGAGTGTGAGGCCGGGCAGCAGCATCAGGAATTCCTCGCCGCCATGGCGCCCGGCCAATGCGCGCTCGCCCGCCACGCGGCGGGACTGCGTCTGCAGATGGGCCGCCACGCAGCGCAGCACCTCGTCGCCGATGGAATGGCCCCACTGATCGTTGACTCGCTTGAAATTGTCGATGTCGGCCAGCCCCACCGACAACGGCTCGCCGTCGGCGAGCGCGGCCTTCACCGCCCGCTTCATCGCGTCCAGCAGCCCCCGCCGGTTGGGCAGGCCGGTCAGCGGGTCGGTGCGGGCGGCGCGCTCGGCGCTGTCCAGCCGTTCCAGCAGCCGGCTGGTCTCCAGCGTGGCGGCCACGATATCCGCCTCCATGCGCCGGTTCGCGGCCATCATCACGGCATTGGCGCGGCGCAGAGTCTGCACCATGTCGGCCAGCTGGCGGATGTCCCGCGTGGCGGCCATGGCCTCGTCCTCGGCCGCGATCGCCGCGTCATAGGCTTTCAGATCCTGCCGGCCCCGGTCCAGCCCGCCCGCCAGTTGCGCAGCGCTGGCCTGCGCCGATTCCAGCAGCGCCTGCACCTCGGCCGCCGCGATGTCGCCCAGATGCTGGCGGCGCAGCTCCTTCACGCCTTCGGCATCCAGCAGCCCGGCGACGCGCCTTGTGTTCAGCGCGCGCGACAGCGCCGGGTCCACGCCGGTGGCGTGAAGCCAGAACAGCTCATAGGTTTCCGGTTCCGGCGGCAGGCCGGTTTCCACGAACAGCCTCCGCACCGCATCGAAATGCATCAGCGCCGGATGTCCCAGCCCACGCATATCTACAGCGCCGTCCGCCTCCCGCAGCGCCGATAGCCCACCCACCTGCTCCATGGTCGCCCTTTCCGGCTTCACGCGTCACAGGCTGACGTAACGGCAGCTCTTGTTTCGGGCTTAACCCGCCCCAAAGTGAGGGGAAGCCATAAACCAAGGGATGCTTGTCGCATCGCGCCCCCCGCTCTAACAGGCACGGCATCCCACGCGTGGAAACAGTAAGGGACATGATCCGATGACAGCCACCGGCCACGACAGGCTCTCCACCCGCCGCTCCTTCAGCGTCGAGGGAAAATCCTATGATTATTTCAGCCTGGAGGCCGCTTCCGAGCGCATCGGCGACATCTCGCGCCTCCCCTTCTCGATGAAGGTGCTGCTGGAGAATCTGCTGCGGTTTGAGGATGATTTCACCGTGAAGGTGGCCGATATCGAGGCCATCGCCGCCTGGCTGAAAAACCCCAGCTCCGATCACGAGATCCAGTATCGCCCCGCGCGCGTGCTGATGCAGGATTTCACCGGCGTGCCCTGCGTCGTCGACCTGGCCGCCATGCGCGACGCGATGACGAAGCTGGGCGGCGATCCGCAGAAGATCAACCCGCTGGTGCCCGTCGACCTTGTGATCGACCACTCGGTGATGGTCGATGAATTCGGCACCCCCCAGGCCTTCGCGGACAATGTGGAACTGGAATATGCCCGCAACATGGAACGTTATGAGTTCCTGCGCTGGGGCTCGTCCGCGCTCAGGAACTTCCGCGTGGTGCCGCCCGGCACCGGCATCTGCCACCAGGTGAACCTGGAATATCTGGCGCAGACGGTGTGGGTCTCCGAAGGCGTCGACGGCAAGCAGATCGCCTATCCGGACACGCTGGTCGGCACCGACAGCCACACCACCATGGTGAACGGCCTGGGCGTGCTGGGCTGGGGCGTCGGCGGTATCGAGGCTGAGGCCGCGATGCTGGGCCAGCCGGTGTCCATGCTGGTGCCCGAAGTCGTGGGCTTCCGCATGTTCGGCAACCTGCCCGAAGGCGTCACCGCGACGGACCTCGTGCTCACGGTCACGCAGATGCTGCGCAAGAAGGGCGTGGTCGGCCGCTTCGTCGAATTCTACGGCCCCGGGCTCGACAGCCTCTCGCTCGCCGACCGCGCCACCATCGCCAACATGGCGCCGGAATATGGCGCCACCTGCGGCTTCTTCCCCGTCGACACCAAGACGCTGGATTACCTGCGCCTCACCGGCCGGGACGACCACCGCGTCGCCATCATCGAAGCCTATTGCAGGGCGCAGGGCCTGTGGCGCGACACCGCGACGCCGGACCCGGTCTTCACCGACACGCTGGAGCTGGACCTCTCGGCAGTCCTCCCCTCGATGGCCGGCCCGCGCCGCCCGCAGGACCGCGTGCTGCTGAACCAGGCCGATGAAGCCTTCGAGGCCGAGCTGCTGGGCGGCTACGGCAAGGCGGAAAACCCGAACCTGCGCGTCCCCGTCTCCACCGGCCAGCATGATCTGGGCCATGGCGACGTGGTGATCGCGGCCATCACCAGCTGCACCAACACCTCCAACCCCAACGTCCTCGTCGCGGCCGGCCTCGTCGCCCGCAAGGCGCGCGCGCTGGGCCTGCAACGCAAGCCCTGGGTGAAATCCAGCTTCGCGCCGGGCAGCCAGGTCGTCACCGACTATTTCAACAAGGTCGGCCTCACCGAGGATATGGACGCGCTGGGCTTCAACCTGGTCGGCTATGGCTGCACCACCTGCATCGGCAACTCCGGCCCGCTGCCGGAACCGATCTCGGAAGCGATCAACACCAACGATCTCGTCGCCGTCTCGGTGCTGTCGGGCAACCGCAACTTCGAAGGCCGCGTCTCGCCGGACGTGAAGGCGAACTATCTCGCCTCCCCGCCGCTCGTCGTCGCCTATGCGCTGGCGGGCACCATCCGCTCCGACATCACCGAAACCCCGCTGGGGCAGACGGCAGACGGTTCGGACGTGTTCCTGAAGGACATCTGGCCCACCAACGGCGAAGTCGCCGAAATGGTGCAGAAGGCGGTGACTCCGGAAATGTTCCGCAGCCGCTATGCTGATGTGTTCAAGGGCGACAAGCACTGGCAGGCCATCCGCGTGACCGGCGGGGAAACCTATCGCTGGAACCCCAGCTCCACCTATGTGCAGAACCCGCCCTATTTCGAGGGCATGACGATGACGCCGGCACCCGTCTCCGACATCATCAACGCCCGCGCGCTGGCGTTCCTGGGCGACAGCATCACCACCGACCACATCAGCCCTGCCGGTTCCATCAAGGCGGACAGCCCCGGCGGCCGCTACCTCACCGAACGGCAGGTGCCCAAGGCCGAGTTCAACAGCTACGGCTCGCGCCGCGGCAACCATGAAGTGATGATGCGCGGCACCTTTGCCAACATCCGCATCCGCAACAAGATGGCGCCGGGCACCGAAGGCGGCGTCACCACCTACCTGCCGACCGGCAAGGTGGAATATATCTACGACGCCGCCATGCAGTACAAGGAAACCGGCACCCCGCTGATCATCCTGGCGGGCAAGGAATATGGCACCGGCTCCAGCCGGGACTGGGCCGCCAAGGGCACCAACCTCTTGGGCGTGCGCGCCGTGATCGCCGAAAGCTTCGAGCGCATCCACCGCTCCAACCTGATCGGAATGGGCGTGCTGGCGCTGCAGTTCGTGAACGGCGAAAGCGCCGAGAGCCTCGGCCTGAAGGGCGACGAGACCTTCACCATCGCCAGCCTGCAGGCGCTGAAGCCGCGCCAGTCGCTCACCGTCAGCTACACAAGGCCCGACGGCAGCAGCGGCAGCTTCGAAACGCTGTGCCGGATCGATACCGAGAATGAGATCGACTATTTCTACGCGGGCGGAATCCTGCCCTATGTGCTGCGGAAACTGGCTGCGTAACCGCCGCGCGCAGACAGACATGGCGAGAGGCGCGGGGGTTCCCCCGCGCCTTTCTTTTTTCTAAGGCCCGCTGGCCAGCCAATTCCCCGATCCCGTTCACCGGCCGGCAACCTCCCGCGTGCCCAAGAGACCTCCCGCCGATGCCCCTGTTCGCCAGCCGTCCCGCCCCGGAATGGCGCCTTCCCGAAGGCGTGCGTCGGCGCGCGCCCGGGATCATCGCGGTCACTCTGATCCACATCCTTCTCGGCTGGCTGCTGCTCACGCTGGCGCCCAACACGCTGAAGAAGAAGATCCTCGACATGGCGATGATCACGGTGAACATCCCGGACGCGAAACCGGCCGCCGAACCCGCGCCCAAACCCGCACAAAAGGCCGCCCCTGCGCCCGCGCAGCCCCGCCCGACGCCGCAGCCGCCCGCCCAGTTGCAACCGCCCACCCCGCCTGCGCCGCCGGTGCCCGAAATGCCGCCGGAACCCACCCCGGCCCCGCCGCAACCCACGCCCACCCCGCCGCGTCCCGCCGCGCCCATGGGGCCCCCGAAGCCAGCCTATGGCCCGCCGGACCTGCGCAGCCGCGGCAACGACATGTTCGCGGACACGCCGCGCGTCGAAGGCTCCGGCCCCAACGGCGAACCGCTCTACGCCGCCGCCTGGGTGCGGGAGCCCTATCATGACGAACTGGCGGGCTATCTCTCCACCGCCATCGGCCCCGGCTGGGGCCTGATCGCCTGCCGCACCGCGCCCGGCAACCGGGTGGAGGATTGCATCGTCCTGGGCGAATCCCCCCCCGGATCGCGCATCGCGAAAGCCGTGCAGGCGGCGGCCTGGCAGTTCCTCGTGCGCCCGCCGCGCATCGGCGGCAAGCCGCAGGTGGGGGAATGGGTGCGGATAAGGATCGACTACACCGACAAGCCCGACGGGCGGGCCCGGTAGGGCTCAGGCCTCGCGGAGCGAAGCCGGCCCGGCCAGCAATTGCGGGCTGATGGTGCCGACCGATGCGCAGCCGGTCTGCGCCATCGCCATCTCCAGCTCGACACGCAGAATGTGCAGCATATGCGCCACCCCCGCCATCCCCGCGACCGCCAGCGCGTGGATCTGGGGTCTGCCGATCAGCACGGCCCGCGCGCCCAGCGCGAGGGCGCGCAGCACATCCACGCCGGTGCGCACGCCGCTGTCCAGCAGCACCGGCCCCCGATCGTCCACGGCCGCCAGCACCGCCGGCAGCACCTCCAGCGGATGCACAAGCCCATCCATCACGCGCCCGCCGTGGTTGGAGACGATCAGGCCGTCCATGCCGATATCCATGGTGCGCTTTGCATCCTCCGGCGCGAGCACGCCCTTCACGACGATCGGAAGCGTCGTGACGCTGCGCAGCCAGGCCAGCGTATCCCACGTCGGCACCCCGTCCATGAACGGCGTTCCAAACAGGATCTTCCCGCCCGCCGCGCTCGCATGCTGCCGGGGGCGGGGCATGCCGCGCAGGTTCGCGGCATCTACGCCGGGCGGCAGGGCGAATTCCGATCGCTTGATCGCGGCATCTACGGTGACGACGAGAATCCGGTAGCCCGCCGATTCCGCACGGCGGACAAGCTCCAGAGTGTGGCTGCGATCCGGCTGACAATAGAGCTGGAACCAGAGCGGCGGCGGCGTGCGGCCCAGTTCTGCGGCCGCCCCCTGCGCTGCCGACGCCAACTCCTCCATGGCGACGCTCGACAGGGTGCTGACCACCATGGAAGTATCCAGCGCCGTCGCCCCCGTGATCGTCGCGACCTCCCCCTGAGGGTGGGCGATCCTGTGGTAGGCAAGCGGCGCGAGCAGAATGGGCGCGGCATGAGACAGGCCGAACAGATCGACCCGGGTCGTCGCACCGCCCAGATCGGCCAGCACACGCGGCACCAGCCGCATGCCATCGAACGCAATCCGGTTGTGCGCAATGGTCTGCCCGGCACCGGCGCCTTCCTGCAGATGGCGCCAGGCGGCCGGCTCCATATGGGCCTCTGCCCGCCGTTCATAGTCGGCGAGTGTTCTCAGATCGTCGGGAATTCTGGCCAGGGGGGAAAGTGGTGTCGTCGGCATTTCCCGTTCCTTGCCGGCCCTCGGCCGGAGCCGCTTCCAGACGGTCTCTAGTCGCAGCCGCTTTCGTCCGCCAGCGGCAACTGCTGCTGCTGTTCCGGTGGCCTCAGCCCCAGATGCTTCCACGCCCCGGCGTTCAGCACCCGCCCCCGCGCCGTCCGCGCCACCAGCCCGGTCTGGATCAGATAGGGCTCCACCACATCCTCCAGCGTGTCCCGCGCTTCGGAAAGGCCCGCCGCCAGCGTCTCGATCCCGACCGGCCCGCCCTTGTACAGATCGGCGATCATCCAAAGGTAGCGCCGATCCTGCGCATCCAGCCCCAGCCTGTCCACCTCCAGCCGGCTCAACGCATTGTCTGCAAAGGCGGAATCCACCGGCCGTTCAAGCCCCGCCGCGAAATCCCGCACCCGTCGCAGCAGCCGTCCGGCGATGCGCGGCGTGCCCCGCGCCCGCTTCGCGATCTCGCGCGATCCGTCCTCGCTCAGCGCCAGCCCCAGCAGCCCGGCGGCCCGGGTCACCACCGAATGCAGTTCCTCCTCGGTATAGAAGATCAGCCGGACGGGAATGCCGAACCTGTCCCGCAAGGGCTGTGTCACCAGCCCTGACCGGGTCGTCGCCCCCACCAGCGTGAAGGGCGGCAGCTCCACCCGGATCGAGCGCGCCGAAGGCCCCTCGCCGATCATGATGTCCAGCGCCCGGTCTTCCATCGCCGGATAGAGGATTTCCTCCACATGCGGCGCCAGCCGGTGAATCTCGTCGATGAACAATACGTCGTTCGGCTCCAGGTTGGTCAGCAGCGCCGCCAGATCGCCCGCCTTGGCGATTACCGGCCCCGATGTCGCCCTGAAGCCCACACCCATTTCCCGCGCCACGATCTGCGCCAGCGTGGTCTTCCCGAGCCCCGGCGGCCCGGCCAGCAGCACATGGTCCAGCGCGTCGCCCCGGTGCCGGGCAGCGTCGATGAACACGCGCAGATTCTCCCGCGCGGCCTTCTGCCCCACGAAATCGGCCAGCGTCTTCGGCCGCAGCGCCGCATCCGCGTCGTCGGCGCGCTTCGCCGGATTGATCAGCCTGTCGGCATCGTCCATGGGACAAGTCTCTAGCAGCGCAGACGGGGGATGAAAGAGTGCTCACACGCCGAACCTTGCTGGCGGCAGGCGCCGCCGCCCCCGTCGCTGCCCTCGCGGCCCCCGCATTCGCCAAACCGCCCCGCTGGTTCAGCAGCGCGCTGGTGATCGACGGCCTCTCCGGCCTCGGCGACCCCTATGCCCCCGAAGACCAGACCCGCCTGTCGGACCGGCTGATCGCGGAACTGCGCCAGACGGGCGTTTCCACCCTGCGCACCACGCTGGTTCCCGTCGGCAACCAGCCGGACATCTGGGACGCCGTGAACAAGTTCATGGACGATCATGACGCCCTGTTCGCCGCCAACCCCGACGTGCTGGTGAAGATCAAGACGGCGGCCGACATCGAGGCGGCGAAGAAGGCCGGCAAGCTCGGCATCATCTACGGCACCCAGGATACCGCCATGGTCGGCACCGATCTGGATCGGCTGGCGAAGATGAAGGAACGCGGTGTCCGCTGCGTGCAACTCACCTACAATTTGCGCAACCTCTCCGGCGACGGCTCGCTGGAACCCGCCAACGCCAGCCTGTCGCGCCTCGCCAAGACCACCATCGAGCGGATCGAGGCGGAAAAGCTGCTGTTCGATCTCTCCCACGGCGGCGCCCGCACCATCCGCGAAGGGCTGGCGCTGGCCAAGCGCCCGCCCAGCATCAGCCACACCGGCTGCCGGGATCTGTTCGATCACCCCCGCAACGCCTTCGACGCCGACATGAAGACGGTGGCTGACAAGGGCGGCATCGTGGGCATCTATTTCATGCCCTTCCTGGTGCCGAACGGAAAGGCGACCGCCGCCGACGTCATCACCCACATCGAACATGCCTGGAAAGTGTGCGGCGAGGATCATGTGGGCATCGGCACAGACAATGGCCCGATCCCCACGCCCATCACCGACGAGACCTGGAAGCGGGCCCGCGAGGAATATGAATATCGCTCGAAGATGGGCTTCGCCGCCCCGGGCGAAGGGCCGGACGTGCTGCCGCTGGTGCTGGAACTGAACCGGCTGGATCGCTTCCAGCATCTCGCCACACTGCTGGCCGCCCGTGGTCACGGCCAGGCGAAACTCGAAAAACTGTTCGGAACGAACTGGTTGCGCGTCTATCGCGATGTATGGGGAGCCTGACATGAAACGACTTCTGCCCTTGGCGCTGCTGGCCGGCTGCGCCCAGCCCGAAACACCGCCAAAGCCGATCGGCACGCCCAACCCGGCGTCCAAATATTGCGTGGATCAGGGCGGCAAGCTGGAAATCCGCAACGGCCCCAACGGCCAGACCGGCTGGTGCCACCTGCCGGACGGCCGGGTGGTGGAGGAATGGGAACTGTTCCGGGCGTCAAAGCCTGCGGGCTGAGGAGGGGAAGGGCGGCATGGCTGGGGCGCTCTCCTTCCGCCACCCCGCACATCGTCAGCCCGATCCCGGTCCGGGAACCCGCTTCTTTTCCCGGCGCTGCAGGCAGCCCCTCCTACCGGCTTGCGCGTTTCAGGGATTCGCGGATCAGGCTGGGGGTGGATTGTTCCTCACCCAAGTCGCGCAGGGCCTGGGCCACGGCGCGGGCGGCTTCTGCGGTGCGGAAGCCTAGCGATTCGAGTGCGGCGATGGCATCCGCTTCGGAGGAGTGGGGGCGGGGCTGGTTGAGCGGGACCGGTTCTGACAAGCCGGCCGCCGGGGCCTTGCCCTTCAACTCGGTGAGGATACGCACGGCGAGACGCGGGCCGACACCCGGCGCGCGGGCGATCATGGCCTTGTCGTCCAGCGTGATGGCGCGGGCGATCTCGTCCGGCGCCAGCGTGCCCAGGATGGCGAGCGCCAGCTTGCCGCCCACGCCCTGCACGCCGGTTAGCAGCCGGAACCAGTCCCGCTCATGGCCGGTGCCGAAGCCGAACAACGTGATGGCGTCTTCGCGCACCTGAGTTTCAACGAGAAGGAACGTTGCGGCTCCCGGCTCCAGCGCGGAGAGCGTGCGTCCGGACGCCTGCACCAGATAGCCGACGCCACCCACCTCGATCACCGCATGGTCGGCGCCGACAGCTTGCACGCTGCCCTTCAGGCTGGCGATCATGCGGAAACCCTCATCTGTGTGGCGGTCCGCAAATGGGCGTGTGCGATGGCCACCGCCAGCGCGTCGGCCTCGTCCTCGCCCATGGGGCCACAACCCGGCAGGATGCGGGCGACCATGGCCACCACCTGCGCCTTTTCGGCGGCCCCGGTGCCCGTCAGCGCCTTTTTCACCAGCCGCGTCGCATGTTCGGCAACGGGCAGATGCCCCACCGCCAGCAGCACCACGCCGCGCGCCTGCCCCAGCTTCAGGGTGGATTGCGGATTCTTGTTCACGAACACCTCTTCCACAGCCGCTTCATCCGGGGTGTGGGTTGCGATGAGGGCGGAAATGGCCGTGTGCAACGCCAGCAGCCGCACCGGCAGCGGATCGGCTGCGCGGGTTGGGATGGCGCCATGGGCGATATGCAGCAGCCGGTTGCCCTCCGCCCCGATCAGGCCCCAGCCGGTCCGGGACAGGCTCGGGTCGAGGCCGAGGATGCGGATCATCGGCCGGCTGGCATCACAGCGACGCCAGCACGTCTTCGGGCACGTCGTAATTGCCGTAGACATTCTGGACATCGTCCAGATCTTCCAGCGCGTCGATCATCTTCAGCAGCTGCTGCGCCGTCTCCGCACCCACTTCGACCCACTCCTTGGGCCGCCAGGCGAGCTTGGCACCGGCATTTTCGCCCAGCGCCGCTTCCAGCGCCTTGGCGACTTCGTGCAGGCCATCGGCGGCGGTCCAGATCTCATGCTCGTCCTCGCCGGATTCCACATCATCCGCGCCGGCCTCAAGGGCGGCTTCAAAGACCTTGTCGGCATCTCCGGCAGAGGCCGGATAGGTGATGAGGCCGAGGCGCTCGAACCCATGGGACACCGAACCCGACGAACCGACATTGCCGCCGTTCTTGGAAAAGGCCGTGCGCACGTCGGTCGCGGTGCGGTTGCGGTTGTCCGTCAGCGCCTCCACGATCACGGCGACGCCGCCGGGGCCGAAGCCCTCGTAGCGGATTTCCTCGTAATTCTCCGCGTCGCCGCCTTCGGCCTTCTTCAGCGCGCGCTCGATATTGTCCTTCGGCATCGAGATGGCTTTCGCCGCCGCGATCACCGCGCGCAGGCGCGGGTTGAAGTTGGGATCGGCATTGCCGCCCTTGGCCGCCGTGGTGATTTCGCGCGCCAGCTTGGAAAAAGCCTTGGAACGCTTCGCATCCTGCGCACCCTTGCGGTGCATGATGTTCTTGAACTTGGAATGACCTGCCATGCGCAGCGCTTTAGGGAAGAGAGCGGGGTTTGAAAAGATCGCGCAGCCGGGCGGTTGCGGCTGCGAAAACCCGGCTTTACCAGTTCAGCCCATGCATATCCGCCCAGCCCGGCCCGCCGATGCAGCGGCCATCGCCGCCATCATCCTGCCCACCATCCGTGCAGGCGAGACCTATGCGCTGGATCCCCGGATGGCCGAGGCGGAGGCGCTGGCCTACTGGATGGGGGCGGATCGCGAAACCTTCGTGACGGAGGCCGACGGCCGGGTCCTGGGCACCTATTATATCCGCGCCAATCAGGCAGGCGGCGGCAGCCATGTCGCCAACTGCGGTTACATGACCGCCGCAGAAGCCGCCGGTCGCGGCATCGCCCGCGCGATGTGCCTGCACTCGCTGGCGCATGCGAAGGCGCGGGGCTTCCGCGCGATGCAGTTCAACTTCGTGGTCAGCACGAACGAGCGCGCGGTGCGGCTGTGGCAGGCGCTGGGGTTCGGGATCGTCGGGCGGCTGCCCGGCGCGTTCCATCACCCGGCGCAGGGTTTTGTGGACGCGTTGGTGATGTTTCGTACGCTGGAGGCCGGCTGAGGCTACCCTGATTGGCTGTATCCCAAATGAAGCGGGCCGCCCTCGTTAGAGAGCGGCCCGGTCCGAGCCCTGTGGTGCGACCCAAAGGCTGCCAGTAAACTTCGTTTACTCTGCGACCCGACTGGTTCTGCGGAGCCGGCCGCCTGCCGTCAGACCGACCATCAGCGAGCCCAGCGCCAGCATCAGCCAGCTGGAGGGATCGGGTGCGACGCCGCTGGCAGCAAGCACGGGCGCTGCGGCTCCGGCTGCGACGAGTGCGGCGATGATCGGCTTGGACATTACGGCGACCCCTTTATTTTCGGGTTTGGGTTATTGTTCCCCGCTTCCTTTGGTTGTCCGAAGTGAAGCGCAGCCCCTGATTAACCCAAATCCGAATGAGTCGCTGTTAACCTTTGTGACATGCTTCGCCAGCGCCCAAGCGCCGACAGGTGCCAAAGTCACGCTGTTTGGCGGGGGCTGCTTGTCCCCCGGTGTCAGGCCGTTGTTATTCGGCGGCGAACGGCAAGGATTGCCCCAGGCCGAACCGGGGCAGGGCCGATTCCAGATCGATGAGAACTGCCGCGATGCTGGCGGCGAGCGGGCCGAACCCCGCATGGGGTTTCAATGTCGCCGTGTCCATGTAGCGGGCACGATCGAACTCGAGCTGGACAGCGTGGATGCCCAGATAGGGGCGACCATGCCGCTCGGTGGTGTGGCCGCCGGCATAGGGGGCATTGCGCGCAACTTTGAGACCCTGTGCGGTAAAGGCATCGTGCAGCCAGTCGACCAGCGCAGGCGCAGCGCTGCGGCCATGCAGGTCGCCGATCACCAGCGCGGCCGGATCTGCGCCCTCAAGGCTGGGCATGGAATGCACATCCAGCAGAACGGCATGGCCGTGGCGGGCAAATGTGCGGCCCAGCGTGGCGTCGATGGCGGCATGCCAGGGGCGGTGCAGGCGGGCGATCCGCTCCGCGCCGGTTCCGGCAGGCAGGCGGCTCTGGTGGATGGGCTGGTTGGGCGCCACGACGCGCGGAAACAGGCCATAGCCCCGGCGGACGCGCTCCGTGATGCGCGGCGCGGCCGTGACGCTGCCCTGGAACATGGAGGGGTCCAGCTCGTCCTCCGCCCGGTTCAGGTCGATCACGGCCCGGCTGTGCACGGCCTCCATCAGCGGCAGTCCGGCGGCGGCGGCAGGGGCCAGCAGGGCGCCGACATGGGCATCCTCGATCCGGCGCAGGGCGCGCACATCCAGCCGGGTGGTTGCCAGAAAATCGGCCGGCATATGGGTGCCGCTGTGCGGCGAGGCGAGCAGGATCGGGCGGCTGCCGTCCAGCGCGCCGGTCAAATGGTAGGGGGCAGTCACGCCGTGACGATCATACGGTGAAGGATTCTCCGCAGCCGCAGCTGCCCTTGGCATTGGGGTTCTGGAACACGAAGCCGGCGGTGAAGTCATCCTCCACCCAGTCCATCACCGAACCGATGAGATAGAGGAGGGACGCGCCGTCGACATAAAGGGTGCCCGACGGAGTCTCGATGGCCTCGTCGCCCGGCTTCGGGGTCTCCACATAGTCGATCGAATAGGCGAGGCCCGAGCAGCCGCGCTTCGGCGTGGAGAGGCGCACCCCGGCCACGGGGCCAGGGGCCTTGGCGATCAGATCCGCGATGCGGCGCTCGGCACCGGGCGTCAGGCTGATGGGCGCGGGGCGCGGGCGGCGGGTCAGTGTGTCTGTGCTCATAGCATTCCAAGCTCCAGCCGAGCCTCGTCGGACATGTTGGCGGGGTTCCACGGCGGATCCCAGACCAGATTGACGTCTGCGGTGGCGACGCCAGGCACCGCCATCACCCTCAGTTCCACTTCGCCGGGCATGGATTCCGCGACCGGGCAATGCGGCGTCGTCAGCGTCATGGTGACGGTGACATGGCCGTCTTCGATGTCGACACCATAGATCAGGCCGAGGTCATAGATGTTCACCGGAATCTCGGGATCGAAAATGTCACGCAGCGCCAGAATCACCTGATCCTGCAGCGTCTCGCCTTCCAGCGCCTCGACGACGGTGGGGCGCTCCTTCAGGAAGCCGTCCAGATAGTCGCGCTGGCGGGGCTCAGCCGCGAGAGGCGGCGCCTTGGGAACGGCGGGCGCTTCATCCACCAGCTCCACCTCGAAGCGGCGGATTTCGGGGGTTTCACTCATCCGAAGATCCTTTGCGTGCGTTCGATTCCGGCGACCAGCCTTGCGACATCGGCTTCATTGCTGTGGGCGGAGAAGCTGGCGCGCGCGGTGGCCGGCACGCCCAGCACGCGCATCAGCGGCTGGGCGCAATGATGCCCGGCGCGGATGGCGACCCCGCCTTCGTCCAGGATGGTCGCGACATCATGGGGGTGGATATCGCCCACCGCGAAGCTCAGGATCCCGGCGCTGTCCTCGGGGCCGAACAACCGCACGCTGTTCAGGCGCGATAGTTCCGCACGGGCCTGCAGCAGCAGGGCGCGCTCATGCGCGTCGATGGCGTCGATGCCGACCTGCTCCACCCAGCGGATCGCGGCATGCAGCCCGACCGCGCCGACGATATGGGGCGTCCCCGCCTCGAACCGCTGCGGCGCGGCGGCATAGGTGATGCGTTCGAAGCGGACTTCGTCGATCATGGCGCCGCCACCCTGCCAGGGCGGCATGGTGTCGAGGATGGATTTGCGCACCCACAACACCCCGATCCCGGTCGGGCCGTAGAGTTTGTGGGCGGAAAAGGCATAGAAATCGGCGCCCAGCGCCTGAACATCCACCTTCAGACGCGGCGCGGCCTGGCAGCCATCCACCAGCAGTTTCGCTCCGGCCGCATGGGCCGCCGTGGCGATCCGCGCAATATCCGCCACAGAACCCAGCACATTGGAGACATGGGCGACGGCAACCAGCCGCGTGGCCGGGCCGATCAGGGCGATCAGGGCCTCCTCATTGATGCGCCCGTCCGCCGTCAGCGGGGCCACGTCGATTTCAGCGCCGGTGCGGTCCGCCAGCATGCGCCAGGGCACGATATTGGCGTGATGCTCTAACTCGGTCAGCAAAATGCGGTCGCCGGGGCCGATGTTGGCATTGCCCCAGCTGTTGGCGACAAGGTTGATCGCCTCCGTCGCGCCGCGCACGAAGATCGTTTCGTCCGCCCGACCGTTGATGAAGCCGGCAGCCGCCTCGCGCGCCGCTTCATAGGCCTCCGTCATATGCGCGGAGCGGGCGTAGACGCCCCGATGCACAGTGGCATAGTCGCGGGCATAGGCCTGTGTGATCGCCTCGATCACGGCACGCGGCTTCTGCGCGGTGGCGGCGGCGTCCAGATAGGCCCAGTCGTCCGGCACGGCGGGAAATTCGCCGCGCAGGTCCAACAGCGCGGGCGCGCTGGCGAAATGAGTGGCGAGCGGCATCATGTGCGCGCCCCCAGCCATTCGGCGGTTTCCGCCTCCAGCGCCTCGCTGTCCGACAGGCCCGACAGCGCATCCGCAACAAAGGCGCGCGTCAGCAGCGCCCGCGCCTCCGCCAGCGGGATGCCGCGCGATTCAAGATAGAACAGCGCCGCCTTGTCCAGCTCGCCCACGGTGCAGCCATGGGCGCATTTCACATCGTCGGCGAAGATTTCCAGCTCCGGCTTCAGATTGGCCGTGGCGGTCCGCTTCAGCACCAGCGCCCGGGCCGACTGCTCGGCGTCGGTCTGCTGCGCGTCGCGGGCAACCGCGATCCGGCCCAGATAGGTGCCGGTCGCGCGCTCATCCAGCACCAGCCGGATGCGCTGGCGGCTCTCCGCACCGGGTTCGTCGTGGCGAACGTCGGTGACGATCTCCTGCGTCGCCGCACCGGCGCCCAGCAGGATTCCGCCCAGATCGAAATGCGCGCCCGCCTTCAGATGCGCCAGCACCGACACCCGGGCATAGCTGTCGGACTGGACGAGCAGCACAAGGTTCAGCCGCGCCCCCTCCGCCAGCTCGACGCGCAGGTCATGGATGCCGCCATCCTGCACCCGCACCACCTCCTCGCGCGCGGCACCGGCCGGCACGCTGATCAGGCGCGCAGGCGCCGGCGGCCACAGCGCCTCCACCGCCTTCAGGTCGGCATAGCGCCAGGCCTCATCCTTGCGGGTGGGCGCAGGTTGCATCTGGGCCGTCATGCGGCAAGGCCTTCATAGCCATGGGCCTCCAGCCGCAGCGCCAGCTCCGGCCCGCCCGTCTCGACGATGCGGCCGCCCGCCAGCACATGCACCACATCGGGTTTCACATGGTCCAGCAGGCGCTGATAATGGGTGATCAGCAGCACGGCGCGCTCCGGCGATCGGAAGCGGTTGATCCCTTCAGAGACGATGCGCAGCGCATCGATGTCGAGGCCCGAATCGGTTTCATCCAGCAGCGCGAATTTCGGCTGCAGGATGCCCAGCTGGAACGCCTCGTTGCGCTTCTTCTCCCCGCCGGAAAAGCCGACGTTCACGCCGCGCTTCAGCATCTCCATGTCGAGGCCCAGCACAGCGGATTCCTCGCGCACCCGCTTCAGGAAGTCCGCACCGGAGATTTCCGCCTCGCCGCGCAGCTTGCGCTGCGCATTCAGCGCGGTGCGCAGGAACAGCAGGTTGGACACGCCGGGGATTTCCACCGGATACTGGAAGCCCAGGAACAGGCCGGCAGCGGCGCGCTCGTTCGGCTCCAGCGCCAGCAGGTCCTGCCCGTCGAAGGTGGCGCTGCCCGCGGTGACTTCATAGCCTTCGCGACCGGCCAGCACATGGGCCAGCGTGGACTTGCCGGCGCCGTTCGGCCCCATGATGGCCGCGACTTCGCCGGCCTTCACCGACAGGGTCAAGCCCTTCAGGATTTCGCGGTCGCCGACCTTGGCGTGGAGATTGGTGATTTCGAGCATCATTCATTCGATTCCTGAAGGCGTTTGTCGGCCAGTTCCTCCACCCGGCGGGCCTGTTCCTCGCGGGTGCACGCGCTCATCGCGTCGACCGGGGTGGAGCGGTCCGGCAGTTTGAGGGTGCAGGCAACGGCTGCTTCGCAGGTGAGCTTGTCCACCTCCGCGTCGCCGCTGGATTTCAAGACGGTGCAGATGCCGGGCCTGCCATGGCCGGTGCGCAGCAGATTCACATGCACCAGCTTCAGCTTCCGCGCGAGGATGACGATCTCGTCACCCCCCTCAGTCGCCGGCTCCGGCGGCGGGGTGGTGACGGTGGCCTGTGCCAGCAGCAGGGCCGGAAGCAGGTTCACCCCACGCTCCCTTCCAGGCTGATGCCCAGCAGCTTCTGCGCCTCCACCGCAAACTCCATCGGCAGTTGCTGCAGCACCTCACGGCAGAAGCCGTTCACGATCAGCGCCACGGCCTCTTCGCCGGAAAGCCCACGGCTCATCGCGTAGAACTTCTGGTCTTCGCTGATCTTGCTGGTGGTCGCCTCATGCTCGATCTGCGCCGAGGGATTCTTCACCTCGATATAGGGCACGGTATGCGCGCCGCAGCGGCTTCCGATCAGCAGGCTGTCGCACTGGGTAAAGTTGCGCGCATTCTCGGCCGACGGTCCCACCCGAACCAGCCCGCGATAGGTGCTGTCAGACCGACCCGCCGAAATCCCCTTGGCGACGATGGTGGAGCGGCTGCCCTTCCCCAGATGGATCATCTTGGTGCCGGTGTCGGCCTGCTGGAAATTGTTGGTCACAGCCACCGAATAGAATTCGCCGACACTGTCCTCACCCGCCAGCACGCAGCTGGGATATTTCCAGGTGATCGCGGAACCGGTTTCCACCTGCGTCCAGCTCACCTTGGCGCGCGCGCCCCGGCACAGCGCGCGCTTGGTGACGAAGTTATAGATGCCGCCTTTGCCGTTGGCATCGCCCGGATACCAGTTCTGCACGGTGGAATATTTGATCTCGGCGTCGGTCTCCGCCACCAGCTCCACCACGGCGGCATGCAGCTGGTTCTCGTCGCGCTGCGGCGCGGTGCAGCCCTCCAGATAGCTGACATAGGCGCCCTCTTCCGCCACGATCAGCGTGCGCTCGAACTGGCCGGTGTTCTCCGCGTTGATGCGGAAATAGGTGGAAAGCTCCATCGGGCAGCGCACGCCCTTGGGCACCAGCACAAAGGTGCCATCCGAAAACACCGCCGCGTTCAGGCAGGCGAAGTAATTGTCCCGCACCGGCACCACGGAACCCAGATGCTTGCGGATCAGGTCAGGATATTCGCGGATCGCCTCGCTGATCGACAGGAAGATGACCCCCGCCTTCTTCAGCTCCTCGCGGAAGGTGGTGGCCACCGAAACGCTGTCGAACACGGCGTCCACCGCCACCTTGCGCGCGCCCTCCACCCCGGCGAGCACCTTCTGCTCCTCGATGGGGATGCCCAGCTTCTCGTAAGTGCGGCGGATTTCCGGATCCAGCTCGTCCAGCGACGCCAGCGTCGGCTTTGCCTTGGGCGCGGCGTAATAATAGGCGTCCTGATAGTCGATCGGCGGAATCTTCAGCTTCGCCCAGTCCGGCTGCTCCAT
This sequence comes from Sphingomonas sp., assembly GCA_003248865.1. Classification (GTDB taxonomy): domain Bacteria; phylum Pseudomonadota; class Alphaproteobacteria; order Sphingomonadales; family Sphingomonadaceae; genus Sandaracinobacteroides. Next base: position 72,576 of record QFPK01000015.1, on the reverse strand, counting down.
CGTCAGCCAGATGCGATAGGCCTTCAGCCGCCACTCCAGCATCCACTCCGGCTCGTTCTTCTTCGCCGAGATGAAGCGCACCGTGTCTTCCGACAGCCCCTTGGGCGCGAAATCCTGCTCGATCTCCGTCGCGAACCCCCATTTGTAGGTGGAGAGCTCGTCGACGGCGGCAGCGGCCTCGGCGTTGCGGGGTTGGGTGGTGGTTTGCGTGTCTGTCATGCGAACTGCTTCTGATCCCCGACCGGCAGCTGATTGGGCAACTGGGCGGGTTTTCGGACGGAAGGCGGGGCCAGGTCCGCCAGAGACACCTGCGCGAGCGCCGCCTTCACGGCGTTGTTCACCGGCGCCCAATGCGGACGAACAGCGCAATTGTGCGACAAGTCACAATCCGCGCCGGGCTGGCCGCAATGGGTGAGCGCGATCGGCCCGTCAATGGCCTCCACGATATCAGCAAGGCTGATTTCCGGCGCAGGCCGCGCCAGCGCAAAGCCGCCGGCCACCCCGCGATGAGACACCAGCAACCCCCCACGCGCCAGCTGACCCATCAGCTTGGCCACAGTGGGCGCGGGAATTCCGGTGAGCGTGGCCACTTGCGCCGCAGACGCATGCCGCCCCTCGGCCGCAACCCGCCCCTCGGCAATGCGCGCAGCCGCCGTCATCACGACAACGCCATAATCGGCAAGATTGGACAAGCGCAGCATCTGTTCGATTCGATCCCGTACCGGATTAGTCCGGTTTACATAGGGCCGCGCGCGCGGGGATCAAGCGGTAATGGCGGTGGTGGGCCATGCCGTGGGCGTTTGCCTCCGGCGGGCAAGGGCGCTGCCCTTGCATCCCGGCAGGGACATGAGTCCCTGCACCCACAATATAGCAGAGTTATGTATACTGTCCCCGGAACTCCTGTCCCTGAATACGAAAGTTCACGCCTTATTATATCATAGACATATCTGGCGATGCTTTAGGCAAAGGCAGACAATATTTCCGACACAACATCGTTGAACGACAAGAGCATCTCGGAGACGTCGTGATGCCTCAGCGTGGGCGGCTCGTTGTATACGAGGTTGATCTGCACGCCGACTTGCGTCGTGATTTCGTGAAAGGATGCCAGTCTTTCGATTTTTCCAACGTCCGAGAACACGACTCCATCTGATATGAACGAGCGAACATAACCTTCTCCGGATGGGAAGGCGCCTCCAAGGCAGGCCCACTTCAACAGGTCTCTGTGCTTGCGGACCCGATCAGCGTCGTGCAGCTGGAACAGTGTCAGATTGCCTTCGGATGGGTCATACTCCGAAGGCAACCACGGCATGAAATGATCAATGATGTCGCGGTCACGCTCGCTTATTTTCCGGAGCTTCTTGCGCCCCAGCCCGCTCATGAATTCCGCCTTTGTTGAGGTGATTGGAAAGTAGACGTCTGCAATACTGTTCGCTCCGTTTCTTGTCGCGAGACGACATGCAAGTGCATCAAGGATCGCGCGCTGTTCATTGACAATCATCCCGATGTCCTGCCGGATTGAAACAGGCGGGTGCTGCAAGAGCTGCGCGAGAACTTGACCTGTGCCGGGGGCCACAAGGTCTACCCATCGTTTTACGGAAACATCCACAAGGCTGGAAATTTCCCCCCGCAGAACGGTTGATTTCTGGCGGCACAGGTCAACGCGTTCAAATAGTTCGTCCAGGTCACCACTCATGTCTGCCCCTCTCCAGCCGGCGACCACCCCTCACAAACCGACCGCCGGCGCGCGGGAGGGGCTACCCCTCGAATTCCGGGGACGGCGAATTCCTAGGACAGCATACTAATTACGCATCACTCCATCTTACTCAATCCCGTGGAACATTCCCTACAAATCCTACATGTCCTACAGCCAACTCCTTGATTTCAAAGTGTAGGGCAATGTTCCACTTGGAACAACCAATCTGGTAAATTGGGGATGCAGGGGCGTGACGCCCCTGCCGAGGTAGAGGGGCAGCGCCCCCTCCCAACAAAAGCCAAACCCCTACTTCGAACCCTTCTTCGCCGCGATATAGGCGTTCACATTCTCTTCCAGCACGTCCATCGGCACTGCGCCAGACAGCAGCACGGCGTCGTGGAAATCGGCCATGCTGAACTTCGGCCCCAGTTCCTTCTGCGCCTTGTCGCGCAGTTCGCTGATCTTCAGGCGGCCCACCATGTAGGCGGTCGCCTGGCCGGGGAAGATGGCGTAGCGCTCGATGGCCTTCACCACGCCGCCGGGCGCATCCGCGCTGTTGTCCAGCACATACTGGATTGCCTGTTCGCGGGTCCATTTCTTGTCGTGCAGGCCGGTGTCCACCACCAGCCGGATGGCGCGATGCAGTTCCAGCTGCAGCCGGCCGAAATCGCGGTACGGGTCCGTGTAGAAGCCCATGTCCTTGCCCAGCTTCTCGGCATAGAGGCCCCAGCCTTCGGACCAGGCCGTGAAACCACCGAAGCGGCGGAACGACGGCAGGTCTTTCAGCTGGCTCGTCACGGCGCCATCCAGATGGTGGCCCGGCACGCCTTCATGATAGGCCAGCGCCTCGATCTCGGTGTTCGGCATGTCGGCCATGTCGTACAGGTTCACATAGTAGATGCCCGGGCGGGACCCATCCGGCGCTGGCCTGTTGTAAAACGCCTTGCCGGCGGATTTCTCGCGGAAGGGTTCCACCGCCTTCACCGTCAGCGGCGCCTTTGGCGTGGCGGTCGGGCTGAAATAGTCCGGCAGCTTCGCCGTCATCGCCTTGATGGCCTTGTCCGTCTCGGCCAGATACTGCGCCCGGCCTTCGGGGGTGTTGGGGAAATAATTCTCCGGCCGGGTGCGCATATATTCGAAGAAGGCCTTCAGATCGCCCTTGAAGCCGACCTGCTGGCGGATCTTGTCCATCTCGCCATGGATGCGCGCCACCTGTTGCAGGCCCAGATCATGCACCTGCGCGGGCGTCAGGCTGGTGGTGGTGTAGAAGGCGAGCCGCTCGGCATAATATTTGTCGCCGCCGGGGAAGCGCCACACGCCATCGCCTTCGGGCGCGCGGGCCTGCTGCGCGGTGATGAAGGCCGCCGTGCGGGCATAGGCGGGCTTCACCACATCCGTCAGCGCCTTCGCAGCCTGCGCGATCAGCGCGTCCTTCTCGGCCTGCGGCAGATCGAGCTTGCCCACCTTGCCCTTGAAATCGGCGAGCAACGGGGAATCCGCACCCGCATCAAACGGCGCCCCCCTGGTGATGTTGGCGATGTCAGCCAGCACATAGGGGAAAGTCCAACGCGGGGGCACCACGCCGATCTTCTCGCTGTCGGCGGCGCTGGCGATGGCTTGATCCAGCACGGTGCCGATGCCGTTCAGCCGGCTGATATAGGCCTCGGCATCGGCCTTGCTGGTGATCTGGTGGATGTTGATCAGGAAGGCGGGAATCCCGCTCTGCACCCCGTTCATCTGATCGAAGGTGTAGCGGTAATGGCGCAGCGGCCACGCCGCCGCCTGCCGGCCCATCTGATACTCGAACAGACGATAGCTCAGCTTGGATTGCCCGCTCAGCTTCGCGGGATCGAAGCGGCGCTTCATCTCCTTCAGCGCATCCTGCCCCAGCTGGTACCGCACCAGATCGGCAGCGTCGCTGTCATCCGTCCACTTGCCGAAATCCGCGTCCCTGATGCCGCGGAAGGTCTTCATCTCCGGGCTGAGCGCCAGCTGCTTCTGGTCATAATCGTTGAAGAAGGCCGCCAGCGCAGCATTCTGCTCTCCTTCAACAGCCGCCGAAGCGGGCGCGGCAACAACTGGCCCGGCGATGGTCAGCGCAAGAACGGACGACACGACAGCAGCACGCAGCAACATGGGTGAACTCCTTTTCGGGGGATGACAGGGTTGTTGCACTGCCCCGCCCCGCACTGCAAGAGACGGCGATGGCGCAGCTCTATTTCTATTATGGCGCGATGAACGCGGGCAAATCGACCACCCTGCTGCAGGCGAGCTTCAACTATCGCGAGCGCGGCATGACGACGATGCTGTGGACGGCGGCCGTGGACGACCGCGCCGGCAAGGGGCGCATCGGCTCCCGCATCGGGCTGGAGGCGGAAGCGCAAATGTTCAGCGCCAACACCGACCTCTTCGCAGCCATCGCCGCAGCGCCACCCGACTGCGTGCTGGTCGACGAAGCCCAGTTCCTGTCCGCCGCACAGGTGGACCAGCTAGCGCGCGTGGTGGACAGGCTGAGCGTGCCGGTGCTCGCCTACGGCCTCCGCACAGACTTTCAGGGCCAGTTGTTCCCCGGCAGCGAACGGCTGCTGGCCATCGCCGACAAGTTCGTGGAACTGAAGGCAGTCTGCCACTGCGGACGCAAGGCCACCATGAACCTGCGCGTCGACGCCTCCGGTCAGGCGCTGACGGAAGGCGCACAGACAGAAATCGGCGGCAATGACCGCTATGTCGCCGTATGCCGCCGGCATTTCGCCGAAGCGGTTTGCGGATAGGCAGGAAGGCTATTGCCTCCGGCGGGCAGGGAAATGATTTCCCTGCACCCTCGGAATTGGCGTTGCGCACCATTCTCATGCCGCGCGTGTAACTTGGCTTGATTGCCTGCGGCGCTTGAGTTTGCTGGCGCCGCAGGCAGTAAACCCATCCATCAGCCCAACCCGACCGCGTGACCTACTAATGTGGGTGCAGGGAGCACGGCTCCCTGCCCGCCGGAGGCAAATAGGCTACCGGAGCCCGGTACACGCGGCTCAAAGAGAAAGGGCGGAGGTTTCCCCCCGCCCTTTGCGAATCGCCGTCAGGCGCAAGCCAACGTGAATCGAACTCAGATCAGTTCGATGTTTACAGCCGCTTGCTTGCCGCGCCGGTCCAGCTCCAGCTCGAAGCTGATGCGCTGGTTTTCCGGCAGGTCGGTCAGGCCTGCGCGCTCGACCGCCGAGATGTGGATGAACGCGTCTGCGCCACCGTCATCGCGGGCGATGAAGCCGAAGCCCTTTTGGCCGTTGAAGAACTTGACCGTGCCTTCGTAGCGCGTGCCGTCGGTGACCGGCGGCGGGCGGTTGCCGAAGCCACCACCGGCCGGGCGCGGGCCGCGTTCGAAACCGCCGGCGCCGCCTTCACGCGGCGGACGCGGGGCGCGTTCCTGCGGCTCGATCAGGTCGCCCACGATGGAGACGTCGGTCGCGGAAACCCGGCCGTTGCGCTCCGTCAGCGAGAATTCGATTTCCTGGTTTTCAGCCACGTTGGTGAGGCCGGCGCGTTCCAGAGCAGAGATGTGCAGGAACACATCTTCACCGCCGTCATCGCGCACCACAAAGCCGAAGCCCTTCTGGCTGTTGAAGAATTTAACCTTGCCGCGGCCCTGGCCGATCACCATGCCCGGTCCGCCGCGCGGGCCGCCGCCGAAGCCGCCGCCGGCACCGCCGCCGAAGCCGCCGCTACGCGGACCGCCGCCGAAGCCGCCGCCACCGAAGCCACCGCCCGAGCCACCGCCGAAGCCGCCGCGGCCATAACCACCGCCGCCGCCGCCGCCGCCGCGACCGAAGCCGGAGTCAAAATCGAACCCGCCTTCGTCAAACCCGCGGGAGCGCTTGTCGTCTCCCCGTCCCCGGCCACCGCCGCCGCCGCGCCGCTTGTCGTCGTAACTCATCTCGAAAAACCGTCTTTCAAATCTTCGTACCGCCCAAACCATCACCCCGGGTCCATCACCCGGCACGCTGGCCTTGTTCGCCACCACTTCCACTCGCGGAGCAAAACCGAGGGCATCCCCGGACCCGAGCCGCAGTCCTGACCCCCGGCCATCCGGAAGCCGTACATCCCGGCTACCCGGTCTGCACCTCGTTTACCTTAGCTTATCCACAGCCGCCACGCGAGTCGGATTCTGGCGTGTAAATAGGGCGTTCAGCCGCAGCCCTTATCCAGGTCGACCGGGTTCGGCGGACTGCCTGCGCGGCCAGGGTTCCAGCGCGGCGCCGTCCTTCCAGTCAGACAGGGTAACGCCCTTGCCTTCCACTGCCCGTTCCCGCCAGCGGGCCTGCGCCGCGAAACGGCTGAGATCGCGATCCCGGCGCACCACATAGAAGAGGATTCCAAGGCCGAGCGCCGCTGTCGCCCCCATCAGCGATTCGCCGCCCGCGCCACCAGACATCTGCCCCAGCCAGGCCCCACCAGCCGTCGCGGCCACGACCAGCACGGCATCCAGCCGGGCGCGCCGACGCACACGCCGGGACAGCACATGCGTGCGGCGGGAGAAGGCGGCGGTTTTGCCTGCCTCCAGTCCCGGCTCGGCTGCGAAATCATGACGCTGGTCCACCTGGCCCGCCCTTCCTCATGCCGCCATCCGTGCGACGGCACGGCTCTTTACGGCAGACGGTGGCAGGCCTTGAGCCCCGGCGGGCGAAGACCCGATCCGGTCCGGAGCAATATGGCGGTGTGTGGGGCAGGCGACCGGGAGGGTTTGCCCTCCCGGCCTTCCACTGCCTTAGTAGAGCGTGCCGAGCGCGGCGCGCTGGAACGGCTTGAAATCATGCCGTCCCTCGCGGACCTTCACCGCCCAGTCCGGGTCGACGATCAGCGCGCGGCCCACTGCAACCAGATCGAACTCATCCGCCGACAGCCGGTCCAGCAGCCCGTCCAGCGAGGCCGGTTGCGATTCCTCGCCGCCGAAGCCGGCGATGAACTCGCCCGACAGCCCGACGGAGCCAACGGTGATGGTGGGCTTGCCCGTCTGCTTCCTGGCCCAGCCGGCGAAATTCAGGTTCGAGCCTTCGAATTCCGGTTCCCAGAAGCGGCGCTGCGAGCAGTGGAAGATATCCACCCCGGCTTCCGCCAACGGATTCAGCCAGTCCGCCAGCGCCTGCGGGGAGGCCGCCAGCTTGGTCTCATAATCCTGCTGCTTCCACTGGGAGAGCCGGAGGATCAGCGGATAATCCGGGCCGATGGCCGCCCGCACGGCCGCCACCACTTCCCGCGCGAAGCGGCTGCGGTCCGCACCCCAGACATCGCTGCGATGGTTGGTGCCCTGCCACTGGAACTGGTCGATCAGATAGCCATGGGCGCCGTGCAGCTCGACGGCGTCGAAACCGACCCGCTTCGCGTCGGCGGCCGCCTGCGCGAAGGCGGAAATGGTGGTGTCGATGTCGGCGACCGACATCTCATGCCCCCAGGGCCGGCCGTCCTTGTACAGCCCGGATGGGCTTTCGGCATGGGTTTCGTCGCGGATCGCAGGGTTGATGGCAGAGCCGACATGCCACAGCTGCGGCGCGATCTTGCCGCCCTTGGCATGCACCGCTTCCACCACGCGGGCCCAGCCTTCCAGCGCGGCTTCGCCGTGGAAATGCGGCACCGCCGGATCGTTGGCGGCGCCGGGGCGGTTCACCACCGTGCCTTCGGTCACGATCAGCCCCACCTGCGCCTCGGCGCGGCGGGCATAATAGTCCGCCACATTCTCGCCGGGCACCCCGCCCGGGGAGAAGCTGCGCGTCATCGGCGCCATCACGATTCGGTTGGGCAGGTCTAGCTTTTCGGAATGGAAAGGCCGGAACAGGATTTCGGTGTCAGCCAATGGAGGCTCCTTCACGTTTCAAAGATCTGGTCAGCTATCGCGGTCTCGTGATCTGCGGCGGGTCGCTGGCGGGGAAACTTTCGTCCAGCTCCTCGTCCAGCTCGCGGCTTTTGGTGGCCTTGCGGACGCGCTCATTCTCGTCGAGGCTGGCCTTCAGCCGGGCCTCCTGCTCGGGCGAGGCGTCGAGCTGCCGCGCCTTGAAGTCGGCATAGGGCTCGCCATAGACGATGTTGCGCGCCTCTTCCCGCGTCAGCGGCACCGGCGTTTCCACCGAGGCTTCGGCAAGCCAGTCCGCTAGGCAGTTGCGGCAGAAGCCGGCCGTTCCCATCAGCTCGATGTTGGAGACATCCTGCCTGAGGCGCAGATGCTCCAGCAGGCGGCGGAACGCAGCCGCCTCGAGTTGCTCCAGCTGCGGGTGCGGGGGCGTTGTCAGTGGGGACGGGGTCATTTGCGGCTTTCCCTTCATCTGGCCCATCATCTGGCCCATCATCTGGCGATGCGGCTGGCAGTCGTAACGGGGGTGAAGTAAGGACGCCCCACGCCGGTTGCCAAGCCCCAAAGCAAACAGGAAATCTTGTGGCCCCCCAAAGTTTGTCCCATCGCCCTCCCCGTGCCCGCCATGTGCGCGTGCTGGCCACGCTGGGGCCGGCCTCTTCCACCGCGGCGGAGATCCGCGCGCTGTATGAAGCGGGGGCCGACGCCTTCCGCGTGAACATGAGCCATGGCGACGATGCCTCCAAGCAGGCGCTGATCGCCACCGTGCGCTCGCTGGAGTCGGAAATCGGGCGGCCAATGACCATCCTGGCCGATCTGCAGGGCCCGAAGCTGCGCGTGGGTCGCTTCGAGGGCGACCGGGTGGAACTGGCCACCGGCCAGCGCTTCGTGCTGGACAGCCGCGACGAACCCGGCACCGCAAAGCGGGTGCGGCTGCCGCATCCCGAAATCCTCGCCGTGCTGAAGCCGGGGCACCGGCTGCTGGTGGATGACGGCAAGATCGTGCTGAAGGTGGTGAAGCGGCTGGACGACGCCATCGAGACCGAAGTGATCGTGCCCGGCACCATTTCCAACAACAAGGGCGTGAACGTGCCCGACGTGGTGGTGCCCCTGCCCGCGCTGACGCCCAAGGACCGGCGCGATCTGGCGCTGGCGCTGGAATCCGGCGTGGACTGGATCGCGCTGAGCTTCGTGCAGCGCGCCGACGATGTGGCCGAGGCGAAGAAACTGATCGGCGGCAAGGCCAGCCTGATGGCGAAGATCGAGAAGCCCGCCGCGCTGGAGGATATCGACGCCATCATCGAGCTGTCCGACGCGATCATGGTGGCGCGCGGCGATCTGGGCGTGGAATTGCCGCCGCAGCAGGTGCCCGGCGTGCAGAAGCAGCTGGTGGCGGCCGCCCGCCGGGCAGGAAAGCCCGTGGTGGTGGCGACGCAGATGCTGGAATCGATGATCCTCTCCCCCAGCCCCACCCGGGCCGAAGTGTCCGACGTGGCCAATGCAATCTATGACGGCGTGGACGCCGTGATGCTGTCAGCCGAAAGCGCGGCGGGGAAATGGCCGGTGGAGGCCGTGAGCATGATGGATTCCATTGCCCGCGAAGTGGAAACCGACGCCGCCTACGAAGGGCAGATCGGCTTTGTGGAGACGATGCCCGAGCCGACCACGGCAGACGCCCTGTGCCAGGCAGCGCATTCAATCACCATCACTGTGGGGGCGAAAGCCGTGGTGGGATTCACCACATCCGGCTCGACGGCGCGGCGGATCGCGCGTGAGCGCATTCCGGCCAACATTCTTGTGATGACGCCCAAGCTGGCTACGGCAAGGCGGCTGGGGCTGACCTGGGGCGTCTATGCCGTGCATACGCGCGACATCGGCAGTTTCGAGGAAATGGTTGCGAAATCGAAGCGCATGGCATTGCGACACAAGGTGGCGGACCCGGGCGACCGGTTGGTGGTGATGGCCGGCGTGCCCTTCGGTGTGCCCGGGTCGACCAACGTGCTGCACGTGGTGCGCGTGGTGGGAGATGAGCTGGTGCGCTATTCTTCGAAGAAGGATTGAGCCGGGGAAGTTTGAGGGGGCAGAGCCCCCTCATGCTCAGATGAAGCCGCCGCCCAGCGACAGGCGCACGAGCGCGATGGCGATCACCACGACGTTCAGGATCTGGCCTTCCTTGCGGCGGGAGATCAGGCCCAGCACCAGCCCGAGGCCCGCGATGGGGATGACGAACCAGTTGGCCCAGCCGACGAAGGGGATGATGCCGAACGCGGCGATGAGGCCGGCGACGATGCCGATGAGCAGGGACAGGACGTTGAGCATATTGGGGTTTGTCTTTCCGTAACTGGGTGTCCCGCTCTCTCGGCTTCGCGATATGGGGGGGTGAGGTGGAAATGCAATGGTTCGGCCTGTAGGGGGCATTGCCATGAGCCGAATCCCCTTTGCCGAATGGGCCCCGCAGCGCGCGCTGTTTGTGGGCTTCCCCTCTGATCCCGAGCTTTGGGAAGATGATCTGGCGCCTGCGCAGGCCGAGGTGGCGGCGATGGCGCGGCAGCTTTCCGAAACCGTGACGGTGCGCCTGCTGGCGAGCGGCGCGGATGCGGCCCGGACGGCGCGCGGTCTGGTGCCGGCTGCCGTGCTGGTGGACGACATCGCCTTCGGGGACATCTGGCTGCGCGACACCGGGCCGGTGTTCACGGGCGCCGGGAGCGCCGTGCGCTTCCGCTTCAACGGCTGGGGCGGCAAATATGACCTGCCCGGCGACGACACGGTGGGGGCGGAGATGGCCGGGCTGATGTCTGCCGCGGTCGAGCCCTTCGATTTCGTGCTGGAGGGCGGCGCCATCGAATATGACGGCGGCGGACTGGTACTGACGACAGAGCAATGCCTGCTGAACCCGAACCGCAATCCGGGCTGGACCAGGGCGGCGGCGGAAGCGGCACTGGGCAAGGCCATCGGCGCGCGGCGGCTGGTGTGGCTGGGCGACGGGCTGCTGAACGACCATACCGACGGCCATGTCGACAATCTGGCGCGCTTCGTGGGCGCGGGAACGGTGGCGGTGCCCGAGGGCGGTGCCGATGATCCGAATGCGGCCGTGTTCGACGATGCGGCGGAGCGGGTGCGCGCGGCCGGGCTGGTCGCGGTGCGGATACCCTCTGTCGGCGCCTATGAGATGGATGGCGAACTTGTGCCGGCTTCCTACATGAACTGGATCGTCGCGAACGGGCAGGTGGTGGTGCCGACCTATGGCGCGGCGAATGACGAGGCGGCGGTGGCGGCAGTGGCGCGCTGCTTCCCCCGGCATCGGGTGACGGGGCTGCGCGCCGACCATATCCTGACCGGGGGCGGCAGCTTCCACTGCATCTCGCAGCAGGTGCCGGAGAGCGAATGATGCTGAATGTGGGTGCGGTGCAGATGGCGATGAGTGGCCGTCGCGATGACGATATCGCGAAGGCCATGGGGCTGGTGCGCCAGGCGGCGGGTGAGGGCGCGAAGGTGATCCTGCCGCCCGAGCTGTTCGAAGGGCATTATTTCTGCACCTCGCAGGACGAAGCGCTGTTCGCGACCGCCGCGCCGGTGGACAGCCATCCGGCCGTAGAGGCCGCGCGCGAAGTGGCGCGTGCAGAGAAGGTCTTCATCCCCACCAGCTTCTACGAGCGGGACGGGCACCATTATTACAACAGCATCGCCTTCGTTGGCGACGACGGCATGGTGCAGGGCACCTACCGCAAGAGCCATATCCCCGATGGGCCGGGCTATATGGAGAAGTTCTATTTCCGGCCCGGCAACACCGGATTCAAGGTGTGGCCGACGCCCCATGGCACCATCGGCGTGGGCATCTGCTGGGACCAATGGTACCCCGAAACCGCCCGGTCCATGATGCTGATGGGCGCGGATGTGCTGTTCTTCCCCACCGCCATCGGCAACGAACCGCACGACCCCGAGCTGGACACGCGCCGGCTGTGGGTGCGCGCGATGATCGGCCATGCCGTCTCCAACGTGGTGCCGGTGGTGGCCGCCAACCGGGTGGGCGTGGAGCCGACGGCCGACGGCGCGGGCGCGCATTTCTACGGCAACAGCTTCATCAGCAACCAGCGCGGCGATATGGTGGCCGAGATGGACACCGCGAGCGAAGGCGTGATCACGGCCGAGTTCGACCTGGATGTGGTCGCGCGGCACCGGGCGGCGTTCGGCTTCTTCCGGGACCGGCGGCCGAATCTGTATGGGCGGATCGCTGAGGATATCTGATGCGGGGGCGCTGAGGTTTTTTGCCTCCGGCGGGCAGGGAAATGATTTCCCTGCACCCTCGACATTTGCGTTGTGCACCATGCGAAAGTTGCACGTGGGACAGAGTTTGATTGCTTGCGGCGCTGAAGCTTGTCGGCGCCGCAGGCAATAAACTCGTCCGTCAGCACAACCTGACCGATTGGCCTACTAATGTGGGTGCAGGGAGCACGGCTCCCTGCCGGGTGGCGGGCAGAGCCCGCCCCGCGCGGCGCGCAAAGCTTGCTTTACGGCCGGGCGGCGATGGCCGCATCGACGGCGGTGCGGAACATCTCTGCGGTGAGGCGTCCGGTGTTCTGGTTGTAGCGGGAGCAGTGGTAGCTATCGACCAGCGTGTAGCCGGTGTGGAGGCGGTGGACGGCGGCGTGGGCGAAGGGGTGTTTGGGGAGTTTGCCGCCCAGGGCCTTGACGGCGGACTGGTGGGCGATCTGGCCGAGTGCGAGGACCACGCGTAGGTTGGGCATGGATTTGAGCTGGCTGACGAGGAAGGGGCGGCATTGGTGGATTTCGGACGGCTCCGGCTTGTTGGCGGGGGGCAGACAGCGGACGGCGTTGACGATGAGGGTGTCGTTGAGGGTGAGGCCGTCATCCGGGGTGCCGGCGTAGGTGCCGCTGGCGAGGCCGGTTTCGAGGAGTGTGCCGTAGAGCAGGTCTCCGGCGGAATCGCCGGTGAAGGGGCGGCCGGTGCGGTTGGCACCGCGTTCGCCGGGCGCCAGGCCGACGATAGCGAGCCAGCCCTGATCCGTCCCGAAGCTGGGGACGGGGGCGTTGAACCAGCCGGGTTCGCGGGCGCGGAGTTTGGCGCGGTGCGCGGCCAGCCGGGGGCAGAGCTGGCAGTCAGGATCGGGTTGCAGGGCGGGATCGGGGCGCATGGGTCAGCGGGCTAGCATCGCAGCGGCGCGGACTCCAGCCGATCCAGTTTTGATCGGGTTGGGGGGCAATCGCTGCCATGGGCGGTATGGGCCGCCGCGTGCCGTTCTGGTGGCGGCGTTGGCGGCATTGTCTGGGGTCGGCGTGGAGGTTGTGGCGGTGTCGCGGATCGTGGAGACGGCGCCGCTGGGGCCTTCGAAGCGGCGCTTTGCTAATGCGGTGGCGGAGGTGCGCTGGGACGGGACGCCCGAGGCCTTGTTGACGGTGCTGCAGGGGGTGGAGCGCGGCTTCGGGCGGAAGCGGTGGCGGCGCTGGGGGGCTCGGGTGCTGGATCTGGATCTGCTGGCCTTCGGGCAGAGGGTGCTGACGGGCGACCGGTTGCGGGTGCCGCACCCGGAGCTTCATCGGCGGCTGTTCGTTCTGGCGCCGATGCGGGAGGTGGCGCCCGGCTGGCGGCATCCGCGGCTGGGTTTGACGGTGCGGCAGATGGCGGCACGGCTGGGTCGGGCGCGGCCGCTGGTTTGACGCGGCGGGGGTGCCCTGGCGATTTGACGTGAGGGGGCGGCCGCCCTACAGGCGCCCGACACAGCAGGCAGTGGGCTCGTAGCTCAGTCGGTAGAGCAACGGACTTTTAATCTGTAGGTCCCGGGTTCGAATCCCGGCGAGCCCACCATCTGCCTGTTTTGACGTGCGCTTGTTGCGCCCTTTATTGCGGCTGCTGCTGGGCGCGTTGCTGCATCATCTTCTGCATGGCGGCGCGGCCTTCCTCTTTGGTGACCTTGCCGTCCTTGTCGGTGTCCATCATGGCGAAGCCTTCGGGGCGACGACCTGCGGCGTCCCACTCGGCCTTGGTGATGACGCCGTCCTTGTTGGTATCCGTGGCGTCGAAGAAGCGGCCGGGCTGATGGCCGGCGGGCGGCTGCTGTTGCGCGAGCGTCGGGGTGGAGAGCAGGGCAATGGCGAACGCGGCAATTGCGGAAAGAGAGGTGCGGCGGGGCATCAGGCGTCTCCTTGAGATGTGGATGATCGCCCTACGCCGGCTGTGGCGCATTTCCCACGGTCCTGGCCTGGCTGGATGCGATTGCTTGCCATGGGACGCGCCCGGGTTCTAGGACTGATCGGATGGCGGACGTCGGCGGAGATCATCGCATCGTGGCGGTTGAGCTGGATGAACGCACCGTTCTCTGGCGCAATGCCGACGTGGAGCAGGAACGGCGGGTCGCCATCTTCGATCTGCTGGAGGGCAATCTGTTCCGGCCGATCGAACTGGAGGGTGCCGGGCCGTGGCGGCTGCTGCTGCGCGTGGAAGACGGGCGGCTGGCGATGGACGTAACGCAGGACGCGGGCGCCGGTGCGGGGACGATCCTGCTGGGACTGGCGCCATTCCGCCGGGTGGTGCGGGAATATTTCGCGATCTGCGACAGTTATTACAAGGCAATCCGCAACGCTTCGCCCAGTGCCATCGAGACCATCGACATGGCGCGGCGGGGAATCCACAACTCAGCAGCCGAACTGCTGATGGAGCGGCTTGACGGCAAGGTTGAAACCGACTTCGACACGGCGCGCAGGCTGTTCACGCTGATCTGCGTTCTTCACATCAGGCAGTAATCCACATCAGACAGGCAAGAGGTGTTTCATGGGCGTGATGCCCGATAGCTGGATCCGTGATCGGGCGTTGCGCGACGGCATGATCGAACCGTTCGTGGAAGCGCAGAAGCGCGACGGCTGCATATCCTATGGGCTTTCCAGCTATGGCTATGACGCGCGGGTGTCCGACGAGTTCAAGATCTTCACCAACGTGGACAGCGCGGTGGTGGACCCCAAGCAATTCTCGGACGCAAGCTTCGTGGACCGCAAGACCGATGTGTGCGTGATCCCGCCCAACAGCTTCGCACTGGCGCGGACGGTGGAATATTTCCGCGTGCCGCGCGATGTGCTGGTGATCTGCCTGGGCAAGAGCACCTACGCCCGCTGCGGGATCATCGTGAACGTGACCCCTCTGGAACCCGAATGGGAAGGGCATGTGACGCTGGAGTTTTCCAACACGACGCCGTTGCCGGCGAAGATCTATGCCTATGAAGGCGCGTGCCAGTTCCTGTTCCTGAAAGGGGAAGGCATCTGCGAGACGAGCTATGCCGACCGGGCGGGGAAATACATGGGGCAGCGCGGGGTTACATTGCCGCGGTTGTAGGCGGGTTGGTTTTTGCCTCCGGCGGGCAGGGAAATGATTTCCCTGCACCCTCGAAGTTGGCGTTGCGCGCTCACTTCGAAGCCGCGTGTGTGACGTCGTTTTAATTGCCTGCGGCGCTGGAGATTGCTGGCGCTGCAGGCAGTCAACTTATCCATCAGCGCAACCTTGCCGATTGGCATGGGAATGTGGGTGCAGGGCACACGGTGCCCTGCCGGGGTGAAGGGGCAGAGCCCCTTCCTGTCTTTTAGAATCGCCGGATCAGCGCCTGGACCCGACCCAGCCAGGGGGCGTCGGCGATGACGGTCTGGCGGGCGCCCGGGCGGGCCGGGAGGATGTGGAGGCGGTTGCCTTCGGTCGCGACGAGGCGGCCGAAGACGAAGCGGCCGACCTGGCGCGGGATGAGGACATCGGTGTTGATGGCTTCGGCGAAGCGAGGAGGGGGGAGTTGTTCGAGCCAGAGGTGGTCTCCGGCGCGGTAATCCCCCTGCGAATCGCGGACGAGGAGGCCGATGGTACCGGCGAGCGGGGTGGGGGCATGGATCTGCAGCGTTTCGCTGAGGGGTTGCGCACCTTCGACTGTGAGCTGGGCGGCGACGGCGATGCTGGTGTCGCCTTCCTGCGCGATGAGTTCGCGGGGTTCGACCTGTAGAGCGACGGCGAGCTTTTCGATCCAGGGAACGGTGAGCTGCCGGGTGCCGGTTTCGAGGCGCCCGATGGTGACCGCTGTGGTTGGCGGCACGCAGAGCGCGGCCACGTCGGCCAGCGTCATCCCGCGTGATTTGCGGATTTCCCTGAGGCGGCTCATCATTCCTATTCTCCGGTTTGGTTCTGTCCTACAGGATTACCAATATGGCAGTCCGTTCGCTCTGTCGAGAGGAGTGGTGCCATGGTGGATGCAATTGACTATCCCAATCGGGTGATCGGGCGGCGCGTGCTTGCGCCCTCGGATGCGGTGGACCGGCAGCTGGTGGCGGTGAACCTGACCGAATCGCCGGTCGGCTGGCTGGCGAGACGGGGGATGCTGACGCCGGTGCAAGTGGCGGCGGCCGAGCGGCTGCGGGGCGACCATGCGCGCGCGGGGTTGGGTGCACGCGTGACAATGCGCTGGGATCCGTCGCCCGGGGGACGGTCTGACGGGTGGCGCGACGGGGCGCATGCGCAATCGCTGGGGGCGATGGATGCGAAGCGGCGCTTCGATTCGGCGCTGGAGGCGGTGGGGTCGGGGCTTTCCGATATTCTCTGGCGGGTGGCGTGCGAGGGCGAGGGACTGGCGGACGCTGAGCGCGGGCTGGGCTGGCCGGTGCGGGCCGGGAAACTGGTGCTGGGGTTGGCGCTGGATCGGCTTGTGGCGCATTATGAGAACCAATATGGTAAAATTCATCTTGACAATCGTGACGGTCTGGATTAGAGATTCGGGCATGCTCCGAAATTGCGACTAAGGCTTTCGGGGCGGGGCGCGGGACGCGCCCATCGGAAAAGACACGGTGGGCGTTTTCGTGGATCGAGCCGTTGGCGGAAGGGCGGGCAGGTATGCGTGAGCTTTCGCTGATGGAGCGGTTCGCTCGTTTGCCGGCGGATCGGCGGACCGGGCTTTTGACCGAAGTGGATGTTTCGCGGCGGCTGGGGCTGATGCGGCACTGGCGCTGGACGGCGCGGCCGGCGCAGCTGGCGCCGCGCGGCGATTGGTCCTTGTGGCTGATCCTGGCGGGGCGGGGCTTTGGCAAGACCCGCGCGGGAGCGGAATGGGTGGCGGCGCAGGCGCGCCGCCACCCCGGTGCGCGGATCGCGCTGGTGGCGCAGACGGCCAAGGATGGGCTCGGCGTGATGATCGAGGGCGAATCCGGGCTGCTTTTGGTGGGGTCGGAGCGGTTCCGGCCTGTGTGGCAAGCCGGGCGTCGCACCCTGCTGTGGCCGAACGGGTCGCGGGCGACGCTGTTTTCGGCGATGGAGCCGGACCAGCTGCGCGGTCCGCAGTTTCACTTCGCCTGGTGCGATGAACTGGGGGCCTGGCCGAACGCGAAGCAGACGCTGGACATGCTGCGCATGGGGCTGCGGCTGGGGAACCATCCGCGCATTGTGGCGACGACGACTCCGCGACCGATTCCGTTGCTGCGGACGCTGATGGCGGCGCCGGGCACGGTGGTGACGCGCGGGACGACGTTCGACAACCGGGCGCATCTGCCGGCGCAATATCTGGCGGATGTGACGCAGAATTATGGCGGCACCTCGCTGGGGCGGCAGGAGTTGATGGGAGAGCTGCTGGAGGCGCGCGAGGGGGCGTTGTGGTCTCTGGACGGATTGGATCGTTGCCGGGAGGCGGCGGTGCCGCCGCTGGTTCGGGTGGTGGTGGGGGTGGACCCCCCCGCCGGGCCGGGGGGGTGCGGGATCGTAGTGGCGGGGCTGGATGCCGACGGTGTCGCCCATGTGGTGGCGGATGCCAGCGTGTCTGCGGTTTCGCCCGATTTATGGGCCGCCGCCGTTGCGGCTGCGTATCGGCGGTTCGAGGCCGACCGGGTGGTGGCGGAGGTGAACAACGGGGGGGAGATGGTGGTCTCCACCCTGAAGGCGGCGTGCCAGGAATTGCCGGTGAAGCAGGTGCGGGCAAGCCGGGGCAAGGCCGCCCGGGCGGAACCTGTGGCCGCGCTGTACGGCGCGGGGCGGGTGCGGCATGCGGGTTCGTTTCCGCTGCTCGAAGACGAGATGTGCGGGCTGATCCAGGGCGGCGGTTATGTGGGGCCGGGGCAATCGCCCGACCGGGCCGACGCGCTGGTGTGGGCCTTGACAGAATTGCTGTTGGCACGGCCGGGCGCGGGGCCCGGTGTGCGGATGCTGGCGGACTGACAGGAGACTTTCGATATGGAACCCTTCTGGACGCGGGAGCCCTGGGCTTCCGCGATGAGCTGGGCGCGCCTGCGCCTTTCCGAAAGTTCGACCTGGGTCGGCTTTGCGACCATTGCCGTGGTGCTGGGATCGGACCCGATGCAGGCCCATGGGCTGGCGCAGGCAGTCTCTCTGATCATCGGCGGCGGGCTGGTGACGGTAGGGCCGGGCAACAACCCGAGGGATGACGCGTGAGCTGGGCGCGGAAGCTGCTGGGGCTGGAGGAGGCCAAGGCGCTGGCCCCGGCCCGCCATTGGCTGGGAGGGGATGGGGCGCCCTCTGAGCCGCCGATGGGCTATGCCGGGCAGGTGCGGGCGGCGATGGGCAATCCGGTTGCGCTGCGCGCTATCCGGCTGGTGGCCGAGGGCCTTTCCAGCGTGACATTGTCTGCGGGCGGTGAGGCGCATCCGGCGGTGGCGTTGCTGCCGCCGGCTCTGCTGGAGCAGGTGGCGACGCATCTGCTGCTGCACGGCAATGCCTATCTGGAGACCGGGCTGGATGCGGGTGGGCGGGCGGCGACCTTGTGGGCGTTGCGGCCGGAGCGGCTACAGCTGGAGACCGATGCCCGGGGCTGGCCGGTGAGCTGGATCTATCGGGTGGGCGGACATGTGCAGCGGATGCCGGTTTCTGGCGACGCTGCCCGGCCCGGGTTGCTGCATCTGAAGGCGCTCGATCCGCTGGACGATCATCTGGGAACCGGCTGCGTGGGTGCGGCGAGAGAGGGTGTGGCGCTGTTGCAGGCGGCGGGGCGCTGGAACCGGTCGCTGATCGCCAATGCGGCGCGGCCTTCGGGGGCGCTGGTGCTGGATGGCGAGGACGGGCCGCTTTCGGCGGAGCAGTTTGCGCGGTTGCGCGACGAGATCGAGGCCGGGTTCCAGGGATCCCGCAATGCCGGGCGGCCGATGCTGCTGGAAGGCGGGCTGAAGTGGCAGGCGCTGGCGCTGACGCCGGCCGAAATGGATTTTCAGAAAGCGCGGGAGGCGGCGGCGCGCGATGTGGCGCTGGCGTTCGGGGTGCCGCCGATGCTGCTGGGGCTGCCCGGCGATTCGACACATGCCAATTATGCCGAGGCCAATGTGGCGTTGTGGCGGCTGACCATCCTGCCGCTGCTGAACCGGATCCTGGACGGGGTGTCGCGGCATCTGTCTGTCTGGTGGCCGGGGTTGGTGCTGGAGCCGGACCTGGATCTGGTGCCGGCGCTGTGGGCCGACCGGGAGCGCTTGTGGCGCCATGTGGGGGCGGCCGAATTTCTGGACGAGAATGAGAAGCGCGAGATGCTGGGGTGGGCGCCGCGCGGTGGCGGACGGACGGAAGGGGCGGCCGATGGATGAGCTGGTGCGGATCAGCGGCTATGTCAGCCGCTTCGACAGCGTGGATCGCGGCGGCGACATCGTGCGGCGGGCGGCGTTTCTGGGGGCGCGGGCCGATGTGCCGCTGTTGTGGCAGCATGATCCGGCGCGACCGATCGGGCGGGTGCTGAGCCTGACAGAAGACGGCGTGGGGCTGAAGATGGTGGCCGGGGTGAGCCCGGATTGCCGGGACGGCGAGGATGCGCTGGCGCTGATGCGCAGCGGGGCCGTCGACGGACTGTCGTTCGGCTATCGGGTGAAATCCGCCCGACCGCGGCCCGGCGGCGGGCGCGAACTGCTGAAGCTGGACCTGATCGAATGCTCGGTGGTGACGCTGCCGATGCATGGGGAGGCGCGCGTCTCGGCCGTGGGCTGAGGCGTGTTTGAAGGGGCCGGGCATCCGGCCGGAAGGAACCCGACGGTTGGGTTCCGCTGAGGAGATGAGCAGCATGGGGTATGAAACCAAGGCTGCCGCGGTGGTGACCGCGGCGGACGCGCCGACTTTTGCCGGCGGCGATGCGCTTCGGGGCGAGCTGGATGCGCTGCGCACGGAGCTGAAGCAGGATCTGGACGGGCTGTCGCGGCGGCTGGTCTCCATGCCGCCACTGATGGGCGCGGCTGCGGGACGTTCGACGGCGTTCGGCGACGCCTATCTGCGCAAGGGCTTGGAAGCCGGGTTCGAGAGCAAGCGGATGTCTGTGGGTGTGGGCGGTGAAGGCGGGTTGGCGGTGCCGCTGGAGATCGACCAGCGCATCGAGACGACGCTGAAGCAGATTTCCCCGATCCGCGCGCTGGCCGATGTGGTGAAGGTGGGATCCGCCAATTACCGCAAGCTGGTGGCGTCCGGCGGCTTTGCATCCGGCTGGGTGGCCGAGGCGGCGGCGCGGGCGGAGACGGCGACGCCGACCTTCTCTGAAGTGCTGGCGCCGATGGGCGAGCTCTATGCCAATCCGGCGGCGACGCAGGCGATGCTGGACGATGCCCTGTTCGACGTGGAGGGCTGGCTGGCGCAGGAAGTGGCGACCGAATTCGCCCGCGCCGAGGGTGTGGCCTTTGTGTCGGGCACCGGCACCTCTCAGCCGAAGGGGTTCCTGACCTATCCGGTGGCGACGGCGGGGGACGCGACGCGTCCGTTCGGCACGCTGCAATATGTGGCGGCCGGGGCGGCCGGAGGGTTTGTCGCCTCCAACCCGCAGGACAGGCTGATCGACCTGGTGCATTCGCTGCGGGCGCCCTACCGGCAGGGCGCGGCCTGGGTGATGAACAGCAACACCATGGCGACGGTGCGGAAGTTCAAGGACTCGACCGGCGACTTCATCTGGAAGCCCGGTCTGCTGGAAGGCCAGGCGCCGACGCTGCTGGGTTATCCGGTGGTCGAGGTGGATGCGATGCCGGACATTGCCGCCAACAGCCTGTCCATCGGGTTCGGCCAGTTTCGCAGCGCCTATGTGATCGCGGATCGCGGCGAGACCGGGGTGCTGCGCGATCCCTATTCGAATAAACCCTTCGTGCACTTCTATGCCACCCGCCGTGTGGGCGGGGCGCTGGTGAACAGCGAGGCGCTGAAGCTGATGCGTTTCTCGGCGACCTGACCGCGCGTTTTCGACCCCGACTGCCGGGGGGCGTTCCGCCCCCCGGTTTCTTCCCGTCAATCTGGCCGGAGCTGGCGATGGCGATTGTCTCGACTGCCGTGGAATCGAGTGGCTGGGTGCTGGCGGTGACCGGCAACTGGCCGCAGACCGGCGGCGCCTGGGAGTTCAACGGTGCCGATCGGCCGCACGGCCGGTTCCTGTTGAACGCGGTGGATCAGTTTCCGCTGGACCCCAAGGGTGTGCCCAAGGTGGTGCTGCAGGTGCGGACCGCCGGTTTCGACCGGGTGGGGGGGCAGGCGGTGGCGAATGGCGCCCGCGCAATGCAGATCGTGGCGACCAAGGCCATGCGGCTGCCGCACCCCGATGCCACGAAACTGAACGAGACCGACAATGGGAACGGCACCCGCACGGTGCGGCTGGCGCTGAGCAGGCGGGTGCCGGCCGGGGCGACCATTGCCGAGGCAAGCTTTCAGGCGGGCTGGAAGCAGGGGGAGGCGGCGGCGCTGCTGACGGCGGTGCCGAACCATTCGGTTCGGAGCGTGATCCCGGTAATCAGCCGCTGGGCGACGCCGAGCTATCTGCCTGTGATGGGGACTGCGGTGGCGCCGAACCATATGGAGCGGGTCGAGCTGATAGTGGCGGCCGAGCATCCCGAGCATTTCGGGGCGGCGCGCAATCAGGCGGTCGCGGCGGTGAAGCTGACCGCGACCGACGGGACGACGAGCAAGGACTATTGGTTCACCGAGCCGCAGACGTCGCCCGCGCATGGTGACAATCTGCGCTGCTGGGGCGGGGCCATCAACCTGTCCGGGCTGAACCCGGGGCTGATTACCGTGCATCGTACCGTCTATCCCTGGATCGGGGCCGCGCGGGTGTCTGGCTCGGGGCATGTGAATTCGGTGACCGGTGGCGTGGGGGTGGCGCATGAGACGCCGCTGCACCTGATCTATGACCCGGTTGGAACCCGGCACGGCAATCGGCGGCGCTATGTGTTCGTGGACACCAACTCTCCATTGGTGGCACAAGCCGATGCGGCGAATGTGACGCTGCATGGCGACATCGCTTCCGCAAGGACGGCGCCGACGGCGAGCAAGGCCGGGAACCTGATGGTCGCGCTGCAAGCGTTCAAGAACCTGCTGATCGCCAATGCGTCCTTGGCGCCACCGGACGCCAATGGCGTGACTGGGACCACCCGCGCCAGCGATTATTGGGAGATCATCCTGACCGATGGGCAGACGCACACTGTGGGCGGGGCGATCAGCTCTGCCACGCCGTCGCTGAATCCGCGCGAGGGACTGACCATCGTGCGCGGAGACCCGACAGCCGCGAATCCGCGTGCAACGACGATCCTGCGCACGGGCAACGCCCAGGCAGTGCAGAATCAGCGCTGGTGGTTTCGCGATCTGCGGTTGGAACTGGGCGGCGCGGTGCTGTTCAGCGGCTCTCCGGCGGCGGGCGTTGGCATATTGGAGCGGGTGACGATCACCGGGAGGAGCGGATTTGAAACCGGTACGACCGGAATCTATGGGTCGGCCGGCAGCTTCCAGAATCAGATCGTTGATTGCGATTCCTTTGCCTATGGCAACCAGCCGGGCGGGGTTCTGGTGCGTAACATGCGGCGCACGCGATCTGCAGGCGGGACGACCCTGATCGGCGTGACGATCGACCGGGAAGTCGGATCTGCGCGGAATATCGGTGCCTTCTCCCCGGCGAATGATACGCCAGATGCGATGTTATGGAACTGCCGGGCCTATGAGTGGCCGGGGCCGATCCTGAATGCCCTGTCTGGATCCGGATCATTCGGAACGCCGAGCACATTGTTGCGCATCGCGCTGGTGAATGTGCAGATGGAAGGGCAGGCAGGAGATGCGGCCCACCAGATCGGAGAATATTTCTATACCCAGATGCAGGATTGTATCTGGGAAGGCTGCACATTACTGGGCAGCCGCTACAATTGGCACAACGAAGCCCCCATGCCGTTTACGACCAGCGGCACGACGGTGACGGCCGGCGTGCTGAACCATGGGCTGGCGGCGGGTGAGACGGTGAGCATCGCCGGACTGACACCAGAGATATTCAATGGATCATTCACGGTTGCGAGCGTGCTGGATGCGCATCGCTTCACCTACGCCACGCCAAGCGCGGCGGGGGCGCTTTTGACCTACAAAGGGGGCACCGCAAGGCGGGTCGCGGGTGGGCCGGTGATCCCGCTTGTGCGCATGTCGCTGGAGCATATCGGAAATTGTGTGCGCAATGTCGTGTTCGACCGCAATGCGACGAAGCAGGACCAGTGGATTGCGGACGGGACACAGACCGGCTGCTGGGAGCTGCTGTACGGTGTGGGGCAATCGGCTGTGTTCCGGGCGAACCGGGGGGTGAACAGCCCGTCTGACTGGCAATATGCGTTTGACGGCATCGGGTCGGAAACGGACACCGATTATGCGGTGCAGACCAGCCCGGCTGCCTATGTGGACTATTACGGGCTGGTCAATGACGCGACCAACAGCGGATCGGGCAGCTGGGACGGGGATTATCGGCCAAGTGCCGCGAAGGCGAGCCGCCTGATCGGCAAGGCGGTGCCGGCCGGGATCGACCAGGATGCCGGCGGGCAGATGCGGGGCACCACCTTCGCAGCCGGAGCCAATGAGGCGGACGCCATCGTGGTGCCGGTGGTGGTCGTGGCGCCGGCCGGCAGCTTCCACGGACATGTCGCCGCGACCGGCGGGCTGCATTGGATGGCCGCGCTCGATCCCGCTGTGGCGCTGCATGGTCATAACGCCGGATCGCCTGCGCTGGTGGCGGCTGGGCCGGGCAACGAGACGGCGGTTGGACGGCGAACCTTGGTGGTGGGGTTCGAGGACAGAGGCATCGCGGCTTTTGGAGACTGAGGCGGCGCTTTTCGGGAGACTATTGATGGGCAAATGGGTTGCGGGCGAGGTGCTGGACGGCGCGCTGCAGGTGATCGCCGACGCGGATCGGATGCTAGCCGTGACCGGCCAGCCCGCATCGTTCCAGGCGGCGATCAGCGGAAAGCTGGCCGAGGCGACGATGGGTGCGGCCGATTATGCGATGCAGGCCGGTGCCGGTTCAGGCCGGCGGATTGCCGTGGCCGGAAAAGCCGGCGTGGCGGTGACGGGATCGGGCATCGCCGACCATATCGCGCTGGTGGACGTGGGGGCGGGCAAGCTTCTGTATGTGACGACCTGCCCCGCCACGTCTCTGGCGGTTGGGGGGACCGTGAGTTTCGACGGCTGGACCGTGGAGATCGGGGCGCCGGCTTAAGCGGGAGGCGGGGAAATGGATATGTTCCTGAAGGATCCCGGCGCGGTGCTCGATTATCAGGTCGACTGGGCCGCAGCGATCTCGGGTGGGCAATCGGTGGTGGACAGCAGCTGGTCGGTCTCTCCGGTGGAGAGTGGCGGCGTTCAGGTGCTGGACAGCAGTCTTGGCGGTGCGGTGGCGCGGGTGCGGCTGGGTGGCGGGATCGCCGGCCATGTTTACGACGTGCGCAACCGGGCCGGCTTTTCCGACCAGACGGTGGATGAGCGCAGCCTGACGCTGCGGGTGGAGGATCGCTGATGGCGGGGATCGAAAAGGCACCGCCGGCGGCCGCGCTGGCTGAGCTGAAGGCCTATCTGCGGATCGAGGACAATGGGGAAGATGCCCTGCTGTCGGCGCTGCTGCGGGCGGCGACCGAGACGGTGGAGGCCATGCTGGGGTTGCTGCTGTTCGAGCGCGAGGTGGTAGAGCGGGGCGATGTGCGCGACGGCGTGCTGGGTCTTGCCGCGGAGCCTGCGAGAAGCTTGGTCGGGGCACAGGCCGTGGCGATTGACGGCACGAGCCGGGCGCTGGGTGCAGGTGAGGCGCAGTTCCGCGTCGGCCGCTATGGCGAAGGGCGGCTGGAAGTGCCGGGCCTGCCGGACTGCCAGCAGCTGCTGGTGCGTTATCGCGCGGGGATGGCGAGCGACTGGAACTGGGTGCCCGAAGTGCTCAGGCTTTCGGTGATCCGGGCGGCCGCGCATTTCCATGCCCATCGCGATGCGCCCGATGACCCCGGGATTCCGCCGGCGGTTCGCCGCATGCTGTCGCCCTGGCGGGCGCGGCGCGTTCGATAGGAGGCGCATATGGCTGAACTGGCCGGCAGGCTTTCGGAGCGGGTGCGCTTCGAAGGCCGGGACGAGGTGCGCGGGGCTGCGGCCGAACGTGGGGGCGGTTGGCATATCCGCTTCGAGCGCTGGGCCAAGGTGGAGCTGTTGTCGCGGTTCGAGGGCGTGACGCCGCGTGCGGACACGCGGCAGTCGGCGCGGCGCTGGCGGCTGGAGCTGCGCGACGGGGTGCGCCCGACGCTGGACATGCGGATCCGCTGGCGCGGCGAACTGATGCTGCCGACCGCCATCGAGACCGACCCCGCGATGCCCGGCCGCATTATCCTGTGGGCCGAGGACTGGAGCGACTGAGGAGCAGGCCATGAAGGCAAGCCTTGAACTGCAGCGCCTGGTGGCGACTGCACTGGCGGGGGATGCGCACCTTGTGGCGCGCAGTATCGCCATTTTCGACGGACCGCCCGCCAATGCGCGCCCGCCCTATCTTTCGATCGGCGGCGACACGGTGGTGAGCCGGGGCTGGCAGGGGGGGCAGGGGAGCGAGCACCGCTTCACCATCAGCCTGTGGGACAATCGGGACAGTCTGGCCGAGGCCAAGGCGATCCTGGCGGATGTGGAGCGCGCGGTGCTGGCGATTCCCGCCGTGCGGCCCGGGCTGCGGCTGATCGGGCTGCGGCTGGCACGCGGGAGCGTGCGGCGGACGACCAAGAACTGGATGCTGGGGCAGCTGGAGTTCCGGACCCTGACTGTGATGGAGAATTGACATGGCGGTTGAGAGTGGAGCGGCCTTTCTGCTGAAGATCAGCGACGGCGGTGCGCCGGAGGTGTTCCGGACTGTGGCCGGGCTGCGGACGACGCAGCTGAGCCTTTCGTCCGAGCCGGTGGTGGTGACGCACAAGGGGTCCGGCGGCTGGCGCGAGCTGTTGCCGGCGGGTGGCGTGCGCGCGGTTTCGATCAGCGGGGCCGGGGTTTTCACCGGCTCGCAGGCGGAGCTTCAGCTGAAGAGCCGGTTGCTGAACGGCGCGCTGGACCGCTTTGAGGTGAGCTTCGAGGGCGGCGAGCGGCTGCGCGGGGCGTTTCAGGTGACGCGGCTGGACTATGCCGGGGATTTCAACGGGGAGCGCAGCTACACGCTGTCGCTGGAAAGCTCCGGGCAGGTGGAAGCGCTTTGAGCGCCAACCCTGTGCGCGGCGAAGTGGCGCTGCCGTTGACGAGTGGGGTTCGGTTGCTTCGACCGAGCTTCTCGGCGTTGGTGGCGGCTGAAGTCGAAGCGGGAAGCCTGTTCCAGTTGCTGGACCGGGCGGCCGGCGGGCAGGCGCGGATCGCCGATATGGGGGCGCTGTTCTGGCATTGCCTGGGCGACAGGCGCGACGGCGAGGAGCGGCAGCAGTTCGAGACGGCCTTGCTGGCGGAAGGCGTAGGCGCGCTGTTGCCGGTGTATCGCGCGCTGTTGTCTGCCGTGTTCGGCGGGCGCTGATGCAGCGGTTTTCCGATCTGGCGCGAAACGCCGCGCAGGTGGCGACGGGGCAGCTGGGCTGGAGCCCGGAGCAGTTCTGGCAATCGACGGCGGCGGAACTGGCGCAGGCGATCGAGGGGCGTGCCGGGCCCGCCGGGCCACCGCCGCTGGATCGGCGGGCGCTGGAGCGGATGCAGCAGGGAGCAGGCAATGGATGATGAACTGCATGCGCTGGCCGTTCAGGTTCGGACGGATTCGCGCGGTTTTGCCGAGGATGTGGCGGAGATGCGCGCGGCGTTGCGCGACGGGCTGGGGCGGGAGGCGGATTCCGTCGGGAGCAGCATCGAGCAATCCCTTCGGCGGGCGGCGCGCAGCGGGCGGCTGGAGTTCGAGGATCTGGGCCGGGCGGCCGCGCGGGCGCTGGGCGAGATTGCCGGCTCGGCGCTGAAGCTGGATGGCGCGGGGCTGTCGGGGTTGCTGGGGCAGACGGGGACCGGGCTGCTGGGGTTGCCGGGACGGGCGACCGGCGGGCCGGTGGCGCCGGGCCGAGCCTATGTGGTGGGCGAGCGAGGGCCGGAATGGTTCGTGCCCACCTCCAGCGGGCGGATCGAGACCGGGTCTCAGGGTGGGCAACAGGTGCGGCTGACCGTGAACATGACCGGCGGCGGGCGTGACAGCGAGTTCATGGCGCCCACTGCGCGGCAATTGGCGCGCGAGGTGCGCCGGGCGCTGGAGCGGGCGAATGGTTGAGGTTCCGGCCTATCTCGCGCGGCGCGAGGACCAGGTTCGGACGGGCTGGGCGAAGCGGTTCCGGCCGCAGCTGTGGACGGTGGATTTTGCCCGCCCGATGATGGCGGCTGTGACGGCGCCCGCGCCGGGATTGGTGCGGCTGGACCTGGACTTCCTGACGAAGGGCGACCTGGCCGGGCTGATCTGGGAGAGCGAGGATCGATGGTCTCACCCGCTGCTCGCCTATGCGACCGACCGGGACTATCGCGGTTGCCGTCTGCGATTCGACTGGGTTTCGGGGCCGGACGTGATGGCGCTGGATGCGCTGAACGGGCCGGTGCTGACTCTGGAGGGGCGCGACGCCGACGGCGAGGCGCGGACATGGTATGTGCGGCTGTGGAACTATGCAGCCGGTTCGCCCACGTCGGCGACGGTCTCTCTGGCGTTTTCCGAGTTGCGGGCGGGCTTCGGGACTGATGGCGAGCCGGTTTTTGCCGGTGATATCGACCGGATGTTCATTTCCGTGGTGCCGGCCGGATTTGACGGCAGTGCGGCGGCGCTGCCGGCTGCGGTTTCAGCCTGGGTGGAGTTGCGGGACATCCGGGTGGAGGGGCTTCGCACCATGGTGGCGGTGGGGGATGCGTTCCTGCCGCCGCACGGGCTGCGCATGGCATCCGGCTATGACGACAGCTATCATCAGGCGCCGGAGCGGCTGATCGAGCAGTGGGAAGCGCTGGGGTATCGGGCGCTTGCCAATCATTATGTGGGGATGAGCCATTATTATGCGCTCTCGCATGTGGGGGGCGGGCGCTTCGAGGTGGCGGGCGGCCTGTGCGCTGCAGCGCGGGCCTGGCATCGGCGACTGCTGGATGCCGGGCACGAAGCCGGGTTCGAGCTGATCCTTTCGCTCTCGTTCGAGCTGTTCGACGCCAATGCGCCGGGGAGTTGGGCGCAACGGGACAAGGATGGCGACCGGGCTTTGACGGGGTGGTTTCCGCCCTCGACATTGTTGTCCCCCTGCCATGTGCAGGCGATGGCGTGGCTGCAGGGGGTCGCGCGGGCATTTGCGGGCCTGGGGGCGGCAGGGGGGCGGCGCGTTCTGTTTCAGGTTGGGGAGCCTTGGTGGTGGGTGGGACCTTCGGGGCGCCCCTGCTTTTATGATCCGGCGACGGTGGGACGCTGGACGACGGAGACCGGGGCTGCTCCGCCGCAGATGGCCGATGTGACAGGTGCGCGGACCGGGGCGGAGCGGGGCTGGCTGGATTGGCTGGGCGCGCGGCTGGCGGAGGCGACGCTGGCATTGCGGGATGCTGCCGCAGCAGAAGCGTCTGCCGGCTATCGCTCCCATCTGTTGTTCTATGCGCCGCAGGTGCTGGATGGCGATGCGCCGGAGCTGTGGCGGGCCAATATGCCGGCCGGCTGGGCGCGGCCCGCCTGGGACGTGCTGCAGCTGGAAGACTATAGCTTTGTGACTGCCGGCAATGAGGCAGGC
Source organism: Sphingomonas sp. (assembly GCA_003248865.1). Classification (GTDB taxonomy): domain Bacteria; phylum Pseudomonadota; class Alphaproteobacteria; order Sphingomonadales; family Sphingomonadaceae; genus Sandaracinobacteroides. The sequence continues at coordinate 44,110 of QFPK01000015.1, read as the reverse complement.
ATGGCGCGCGGTGTGGAGGCGGTGACGGCCCGGCTGGGTTATCCCGTGCAGGAGCAGCATTATCTGGCCGGGTTCGTGCTGGATGCGGTGGACGCCCATGCGCACTGGCCGCTGATAGCGGCGGCAGCGTCCGCCGCGCGGGCGCGCGGGGTTTCCGAGCATTTTCTGTGGGCCTGGCCGCAGGTGGCGCGCGACGGGTTCACCTGGCTTGAACTTGGCCCTTCGCCTGAGCTGGAGGACACGATGGACGAATTTCATGATGTGCGCTTTCCGCTCGACACGGGGTTCGATGCCGTTGGCGGGCCGGCGTTCTCGACGCAGGTGGCCGTGTTGGCATCGGGCCATGAGCAGCGCAATGCGATGTGGCAGGGCGCGCGACTGTCCTATGATGCGGGGCTTGGGGTGCGTTCGGAAGCCGATTTGGCGTTGCTGCTGGCCTTTTTCCGCGCGCGGCGGGGGCGCGCTATCGCCTTCCGGTTCCGTGATCCGATGGATTGGACCAGCGCTGCGTTGGGCGCGCCGACCGGTGCTGCAGATCAATTGCTTGGTGTGGGCGATGGGCAGTCGCTGAGCTTCCAGCTGGTGAAACGCTATGGGCCGGAAGATGGTGCGGAGGTGCGCAGGATCAGCCGCCCGGCCGCCGGGACGCTGCGGATTTCGGTGGGGGGCATTGAGACCGGCGAGGGTTGGGCGCTCGATGCGGGCGGAATGGTGCGGTTTGACGAGCCGCCATCGGCTGGTTTGGAGGTGCGAGCCGGGTTCGAATTCGACGTGCCTGTGCGCTTCGATGTGGATCGCCTGCAGATTTCGCTGAGCGGGGTCCGGGCCGGGGAAGCGCAGACGGTGCCGCTGGTGGAGGTGTTCGAGTGAGCGGTGCGCCTGAATGGCTCGACCGGCCGTTGACGAACATCGCGCTGTGCTGGCGTCTGGTGCGGGCCGACGGGCTGGCGCTGGGGTTCACCAGCCACGATCGCGACCTGCGAGTCGATGGCCTGCTGTATCGGGCCAGGCCAGGGATGACGCCTTCGTCGGTGAGCCAACATGCTGAGCTGGAGCCGGACAGCATGGAGGTGGCGGGTGTGCTGGATGACCGCTCCATCCGGGCGTTCGATCTGGACGCGGGGCGATGGTTGAATGCGCGGATCGAGTTGCTGGCTTGCGACTGGGCGGCTCCGGGCACTCCGCTGACCTTGGTGAGGGGCGAGTTGGGGCAGGTCAGCAGAAGCCTAGGGTGGAGCGGCGGGAGCTATCGGATAGATCTGCGCAGCGGCGCCTATGCCTTGGGCCTGGTGCCGCCTGTGGAGCTTTCCCCCACATGCCGGGCTCGGTTGGGGGATGGACGCTGCGGTGTCGATATGGCGCCGCGGGTGAGACGAGTGTCGGTAGCAGGCGGGGCAGGAATGGAGCTGCAATTGCAGACCGCTTTGAACGGGGCGGAAAATTTTGCGGGAGGGCGGGCGCGATCGTTGGACGGAATGCTGGTCGGGCTGGATTTCGGTGTGGTCGCGGTGTCCGGGATGGTCGTGCATCTGGATGCGATGCTGCCGGCCAGAGTCGAGGCGGGAACGCGGTTTCGCCTGAGCGAGGGCTGTGACAAGCGGTTCTCGACATGTCGGGACCGGTTCCGGAACGGTGAGGCCTTCGATGGCGAGCCGCATGTGCCTGGCGCCGATGCCTTGGTGCGCTATGTCGATCCCTGAGTGTCACCCCAGATCGGGTGCGATTGTTGTGGGTGCGCGGAATGCCGTTGGCGTTCCATTTCGGGCGCAGGGCCGGGAGATGGGCGGGCTGGATTGTCTGGGGCTGGTCCTGTGGGCCGCAGAGCACGGGGGTGTTTCGGTGCGGATCGGGTCGCAGCTTCTCCGAGGACATACCCTCTCCAGTGCGCATGACATGTTTCGGGCTGCCGGCTGTTTGGAGCTTCCGCTCGCTGACAATCGGCCCGGCGACATACTGCTGGGGTGCCCGGCAACGTGGCAGGTGCATCTGGCGATACGGACCGACCAGGGGATCGTGGAGGCTTGTGCGCGGTTGCGGCGGGTTGTGGAGCGGCCGGGGTTGGACGTGCAGCGGTGGCGTTCGGCCTGGCGGCTGCCCGAAGGAGAAAGCTGATGGCATCCGTGCTGTTTTCGACAATCGGGCAGGTTGTTGGCGGACCTTTCGCGGCGGGGATCGGCGCAGCTATTGGCGGGAGCCTGGATTCCACACGTAGCCGCCGGGGCGCGGCTGATGACAGCTATGTTCCGCGTTCCGCCTATGGCGAAGTCGTTCCAACCCTGTTCGGCACCGTGAGGATGGCCGGGCATCTGGTGTGGGCCTTGCCCCCCTCAACGGCAGGCGGACGGAAAGGCGATGGGCGGCGGCAGGCGGACGCCAGCTTTGCGATCGCCCTTTCGACCGGACCGATCCGAGAGGTGAAGCGTATCTGGGCGGATGGGCGCGAGATCCGCTCTGTTGGCGGCGTGTTTGCATTTCAAACCACCATGCGCCTGCACAGTGCGCCTGTTGTGAAGGCGGACCCGCTGATCCTTGCAGCGGAGGGGGCTGGCGGAGCGCCCGCATTGCGGGGTTTGAGCCACGTCGTATTCGAGGGCTTCCCGCTGGCGCCTTTCGGAAACCGGATTCCAAGCCTGAGTTTCGAGCTGGTGGCAGACGTGGACGCGGGTGACGGATGGCTGGCGAAGGTCGCCGCTGATGCCGCCATTGCGGTGGGATCGTCGCTTCGACCAATCGCTGTCAGGGGCTTTGCGTCTTCGGGTGTGAGCCGTTCCGAGGATCTGCGACGGCTTTCCCGAATTGCGGGCGCGGAGTTAACGCTCGACATGGGGCGTTTGCAATTGTCGGGTGGGGCGCGAGAGTTTGCGGTTTCAATGGATGAACGGGTCAGTGCCGGGAACGGCGCAGACGACAGCTTTCAATCCGTAAAGACTGACGCGCCAGCCGGACTGAGCTTGACTTACATTGATCCTGATCGGGAATATCAGCGCGGTTTGCAGCGCGTTGGCCGGGATCGTGCCGGCCCGCAGTTGCAGTTGAGCTGGGCGATGACGTCGTCGGCAGATGCGGCCATAAGGTTGAGCAATCGCTTGTTGCTGCGTGAAGAAGCGAGCAGTGATCGGCTGACCATGGTGTTGCCGCCGCGCTGGTTGCACTTGTCGGTCGGCGATGAAATCCGGCGTGAGGACGGTGGCAGGTGGCGGATCATCCGCCGCGATATCCGGAACCTTACTGTGATCATTGAGGCCGAGCGAAGTTCGATTGCAGAAACTACCACCACGGACCAGGCTGATCCAGGGCGAAGTCTGCCGGCGGCTGTTGTTCCGGCCGGCGCCACGTCTCTGATCGTGTTTGAAGCACCTGTGCCGGTTTTCGGCAATGCAGCGGCGGTGATGGTTGCTGGCGGGGGTGGAGTTGGATGGCGTGGTGCTGATATCCGCCTGCTGGCCGGTGGCGAGGACCAAGTCATCGGTCGGCTGGACGCCAACCAAGGGTTCGGTGAACTGGTTGAGCCTCTGTCGGCCGGCCCAGCGACCATCTGGGATGAACGAAACGCGATTGTTGTACGGCTTATGGGTGTCGACGGTCTTTTGAGCCGCGAAGTGGGAAACGTCCTAGCAGGCGCCGGTCTGGTGCTGGTTGGCAATGAGTTAATCCAGTTCCGAGACATCCATCGGATCGGTGGCGATTTGGTGAGACTGTCGGGGCTGTTGCGAGGCCGGTTCGGGACGCGGATCCCCGATGAGGCTTGGCCCGCTGGAACACGATTTGCCGAACTGCCACCATTGGGTGCTGCCGCTACTCCAATGCCAGCCGAAGCGATCGGGCGCGACCTGGCGTTTGCAGCGGAAGGTCGCGGGGATCCACCCGGTGGAACAGCAGTTCTACATCGCGTGGAAGGGCAGGGGGTGGCGCCCTTGGCGCCGGCACATCTGGTGGTGCGATTGCAGGCAGATGGGGTGCTGATGAGCAGCTGGGTTGAGCGGGGGCGCTCCGCTTGGACCTGGACGGCCGAGGGGATAGTGCCGCCGCAGAGGTTTCTGTGGCGAATGCGCATACCCTCCGGAGGCCAATTGGAGTTGCCGGTGGAGACGACGATATTGATTCTGAATCCTGATCAACAGCTGGCATTACTGGGCGAGCAGATATCGTCTGGTGAATGTCAGGTGGAGGCAATGGGCGATGGGCCAGCCTGGATTCGCCGCTCTGGATGGGTACGTTTCTGAACGGGAGCGAGACATGACAGAAGAGACAGCACGACACGGAATCCCGTTGCTGGTGGCAGGTCAGGGGCAGAAAGATATAACGCATAACGAGGCTTTGCTGCTACTGGATGCGCTAACACTTCCTGTCGCTGAACGTGCGGATTTGGGAGAGCCGCCAGCAGAGGTAGAGGAAGGGCAATGCTGGTTGCTGGCTGGAAATGCGACAGGCATCTGGGCAGACCAGGCCGGAAAGCTGGCGCTCTGGACGGCTGGCGGGTGGCGATTTCTTGATCTGCCGGACGGATCCGCCATCTATGTGAAGTATAGCGCGAAGCTGATGCGGAAATCTTCTAACGGATGGGCCGTTGAATGTTGGACGGGGTCTGCCGGCCCCTCAATCTCGGCTCCTTCTGGTGGCTCGATCATGGATATACAGGCTCGCGCCGCAATCACGTCCTTGATCCAGCGACTTGAGGCGATCGGCCTGCTCGTCTCTTAGGCTGAGCCGACGTCCCCATTGCGCCCAACATGTTGCTCTTGTAACACAGTTTTGGTGTACGCCCCCCTTGCTAAGGCCCTGCGCCCTCGTTTAGATGGCGCCGCCTTAGTGCGTCATTACGTAGAAGGGGATAGTCATGGGGAAGTTCGCCGTTGCGGTCGCGTTGGCGACCACGGTGCTGGCAGGAGCCGCGCAAGCGCGCGATAACTCCTGGTATATTGGGCTCGAAGCCGGTGGTTTCATTTCCGAAACCAAGAGCTGGGATATTGAAACGGCAGCAGGCGTTGGCGTCAATGGTGCGCTGCGCAACAAGTATGAGCCCGGCTGGGAAGTCGGCGGTGTGCTTGGCTACGATTTCGGCGCATTCCGTAGTGAGTTTGAGGTTTCTTATAAGAACGCGAACCTCGACACTGTGACTGTGGGGAGCGGTATCCCGCCGATTGCATGGGGTAACCCGGCATGGGGTGGGCTTGGTGGTGTTGGTGTTCCGCCAGCCGGTCGCTATGATTCCGCGGACGGGAATGCCGAAATTCTATCGTTTATGTTGAACGGCATGTTTGATTTCGGCGCTGAAGAGGGTTCGCCGTTTGGGGGCTTCGTCGGCGGCGGCGTGGGTATCGCGCGCTTTAAGGCTGATATCTGGCAGCTGCAGAAGTATGGCGCTGCGTTTTCTGATGACAGTGATACGGGCTTTGCTTGGCAGGCGATCGCTGGTGTGCGCTATGCATTGTCGGAAAAGGTAGACCTTTCTCTGAAATATCGCTTCTTCAACATGACTGGCATTGATCTTCAGACGACCAATGGTCATGATCTGTCTGGCGATTGGCGTAGCCACAGTTTGCTGCTAGGCGTGAGCTTCAATCTGTTTGAAGCGGCACCTCCGCCTCCTCCTCCTCCTCCGCCTCCGCCTCCGCCTCCGCCTCCGCCTCCGCCGCCACCGCCGCCGGTGGTTGTGCCCGGGCCGTTCCTCGTCTTCTTCGACTGGGATAAGTACAACATTACGCCGGAAGCAGCTGCCATTCTGGATCGCGCTGCAGAGGCTTATGTTCAAACCGGCCAATCGTCGGTGGTGATCGATGGTCACACCGACACCTCTGGTCCGGCGGCTTACAACCAGGCTCTGTCGGAGCGCCGCGCGAATGCCGTGAAGGCCTATATGGCCGGCAAGGGCATCCCCGAAGCGCAAATGACGACGCGTGGCTTCGGCTTCAATCGTCTGTTGGTCGACACGCCGCTGGGCGTGCGCGAACCGCAGAACCGGCGTGCCGAAATCATCTTCGGTCAGCCGACGAACTGATAAGAACTGGGGTAGGGATTTCGATCCCTACCCCGCTTCAGTCAAAAACAGGGCTCGCGCGAATTGCGCGAGCCCTGTTTTCGTTTGAGAACTGCACTTATCCTCGGGGCAGCACCCCTCCGGTTAAGATCGTATGGATGAGCGTCAAAAGGTCAATATTTTTGTCCGCGTGCTGACCTAGGGGTCAGATGACAAATTGTCTAAAAGAAGCACGCGCACGGCCCTGCGGCTCCAAAGCGCAAGCCCGAGCCATCCGGGTCCGACCGTAAACTGTGCGGTCTGCCATCCTGGCATTCGGATGGGAACGAGAGGCAGCCTCCAAGATAATCTGCCGCCCGAAATCTGTGCCCGCCCATGACCGGGCTTTGTCGATGCGGGCTTAAGCTCGGTCAGAACCTGAGGCGCGGATAACATGCTACCTTAGCGGCAGCGGCGCTTCCCCTTGCAGGGATCGGTGAGAGTGGGAACAACGGCCCATTCGTACTTTGGAAGCAATATGGCCTCAGGCCGCATGTTCACACTTTCCCTTAGACCCGGCAATTCCAGCGCCGCGAACTCGGCGAATTGCCCCTTGGGAACCGACAGCGCCTTCCGTCCAACCAGCGCAGCTTTGTTGCAGAAACTGATCTGACCATCGAACGTGGCCCAACTCTGATTGGCACGGGTTGCATAGGTATCGAAAGCCCGTTGCCCGATACGCGGCCCCTGCGTGCGAACGAAGTAGCCCGTCAGTTGCTTGAAGGCATCGGCCATCTCGTCGGAATGCTGGCGCAGTAGCGCGTTATAATTTGGCACCGTCCCCAGAAACGGGGAAAACTGGCATTGAAGCGCTGCGACATTGAGCCCGGCCCGCAAGGCCCAGACCTTGTCTGCGCGATCTTCCTTTGAGTTCAATCCCGACAATGGGGCCGGAGCAGTCATTGCTCCGGCCGACACTGCCCCGAACAGCAATTCGCCAACCAACACGGAAGCGGCAACCGCAATGGTCGCTGGCGAAACCTTCAGAAAATGGCGCATCAGCCCAGAATCTTGCCCAGTTGCAGGGCAATGCCCATGTCGCCCTCAACCTTCAGCTTGCCCATCATGAAGGCCATCTGAGGGTTCTGCTTGCCAGCGGCAATGTCGGTGAAATCGGCAATAGACACTTTCACCCGGCAGTCGGTCTGCCCAGCGTCATTGTCGACAACGGCAGGCGTCGAGGTGCCGTCGATGCGCACGGCGCCTTCGTCGCCAAAATCAAACGTCACAATCTTCCCGGCAATGCCACCATTCTGAGCAACCCGCTCGGACAGGCCCTGGGTGATTTCTGCGAGACTCATGTTTCTCTCCCTCCTCTTGCACGCAAAACTACTTTTGCAAGAAAGGCCGCCTTTGCGGGGCGGCCTTTCCGGAACCAATCGACCATATGGTCGTTGTCGGCCAGCTTACTTGGCCGGAGCTTCCGCCGGAGCGGCCGCAGCAGCGGCGTCGGTGGCAGCAGCAGCGGCGTCGGTGGCGGCGGCGGCAGCGTCCGTCGCAGCAGTGGCGGCTTCGGTCACCGGGGCAGCCGGATCAACCGGAGCGGCGTCAACCGGAGCGGCGTCGGTCGGCGTGGCTTCAACAGCAGCCGTATCGGTCGGAGCAGCAGCTTCTTCGGCCGGCTTGGCGCCGCCGCACGCAACCACGAACAGAGCGGCACCCGTCACGAGAGCGGCAGCCTTCACCTTTTGGAGAACTTCACCCATTATCTGACTCCTGATTGGTCTTTTGCGAAAGTTCTGGAGCTCCCGGTCTCTGCCGACCCCGAACCGCCACAAAACCTAGCGGCAATCGGATTCCTCCTCAAGCGTCTTGATGCGCGGCGCGTCAACTGCCGACAAAGAGTGCATCAAAACCGGCAGATTGTTCAAAAGGGCGAGATCCAGTTCCGCCATGCCCGCAGAAGGGGCCATATCGACAATGCGGGCAACGCCATGGTCGGCGATCCCGCATGGCACAATTGCCGAGAAATGGTCGAGATCGGTCGCCAAGTTCAACGACAGGCCGTGGAAGCTGACCCAGCGTCGCACGCGCACGCCGATCGCACCGATCTTGGCAAGTCCTTGACCCGATCTGACCCAGATGCCGGTGCCCGCATCGCTGATGCCCGCGTCGATCCCCAGGTCCGCCAGCGCCGCAATGGCCCAGGCTTCCAGCCCGGCGACATATCGCCGCACATCGCGGCCTCTCCGGCCTAAATCCAGCATCGGATACACCACGCGCTGCCCCGGCCCATGATAGGTGATCCGCCCACCCCGCCCCACATCGTGAATGGGGAAGCGCCCCGGCTGCAGAAGATCGCCCGCCGTCGTGCTGGTTCCCGCCGTCAATACGGGCGGATGCTCCACCAGCCAGATCTCCTCGCCGGCGGTTCCGGCCGCCATGTCGGCGACGTGCGCCTCCATGGCCGACACGGTGGCCGCATAGTCGGACAGCCCGGGAAAAGGGCGCCAGATCGGATCCGCCAAAATCTCCATATCTGCGCCAGATAGGGCTTGCCGCGCGCCATTGCCACCGGATTGGCACTCAAGGACTCTAGCGGCGCGAGTCCAGCCTATGGTAACTGTCTGGCAATGACTGTGTTCGCCACCTTTCTCCGTCATCGGCACGCGCTTGTCGCCCTGCTGATTTCCTCTGCCGTGCCGCTGGCCCCCACTGCGCCGGCCCATGCCCTCAGCCTGTTCGACCAGCAGAAATATGCCGCTTTCGTCGCCGACGCCGATACAGGCGAAGTGCTCTATTCCCGCCGGGCCGACATGCAGCGCTTTCCCGCGTCCATCACAAAGGTGATGACGCTCTATATGGTGTTCGAGCAGCTCGCGGCAGGCACGCTGAAATTAGACGACCGCGTGGTCATGAGCCGTTTTGCAGCCGGTCAAGCACCCTCAAAGCTCGGGCTCAAGGCTGGCGAAAGCCTCACAGTCGATCAGGCGATCCGGAGCCTCGCCACCAAATCCGCCAATGATGTCTCAGTGGCTTTGGCGGAACACATCGCGGGAAGCTCTCAGGAGTTCGCCCGCCGGATGACCGTGCGGGCGAAACAGCTTGGTATGTCCAACAGCTATTTCGTCAATCCGAACGGCCTGCCGGATTCACGGCAGGTCACGACAGCGCGGGATATCTTTATTCTGTCCCAGGCCACGATCCGCAGCTTCCCGCAATATTACAGCTATTATCAGCAGCAGCAGTTCGTGTTCGGCAACCAGGTGCTGCCCAACCACAATCACCTGCTCCGCACCATGCCCGGCGTCGACGGCATCAAGACTGGCTTCACCAACGCCGCCGGCTTCACGCTCGCTGCATCGGCCGTTCGCGACGGCCGACGTCTGATCGCAGTCGTTCTCGGCGGGCCCACCCGCGTCGCGCGCGACAGCAACGTGGAAAGCCTTCTCTCCGCCGGCTTTGCCGTGCTTTCGGCCCGTGATCGCGGCCAGACCGTTCAGGTGGCCGACCTTCTCGCCGAGCCCGGCGACCTCAATGACGAGACGCTGCGCCAGCTCGTCGAACAGGGAAGCGGAGATCCGCCACCTCGCCGGCGCTGAGGCGGGGCCGTTTCATTTTGCGCGCCGCGCGGGCAGGGAAATGATTTTCCCTGCACCCTATGACTTGGCGTTGCGCGCCACTCCAGCGTCGCACGACCGCCTGCGCCGCCGGAAACTCCGCCCACGATCAGGAAATTCGTGTCGACCCTGCCGCGATGCACAATAGGGCTACATTTCGCCGTCCGCCTGTTCTACCACGACATCCATCGGCATCGCTGGGGCAGGAGGGCAGGATATGACGGCTTTCGACGGTGGCTCAAATGGCGGCTCTGAAGGCGGCTCCGGCAGTGAAGGCTTGGGCTTTTCGTCTGCGCGGTCACCATTCCATATGTCCCGCCGCAGCCTGGTCTCCGCACTGGGCGTCGCGGCTGTCGGTTTCTCCCTGCAGGCCTGCGGTGGCGGCAAGGGTGGCGATGGCGACAAGCTGAACTTCTACACTTGGGACACCTATATCGGCGAAACCACGCTGGCCGATTTCCAGAAGGCCAGCGGCGTCAAGGTGCAGACCAGCTACTTCTCCACCAACGATGAGCTGTTCGCCAAGCTGAAGGCCGGCAATCCCGGCTATGATGTGATCGTGCCCTCGAACGAGTTCGTGGCCCGTATGCGGCAGGCCGACATGCTGCTGCCGCTCGATCTGGCGCAGATTCCGAACCTGAAGAACATCGCGCCGGAATTCATGGGCCAGGATTATGATCCCGCGCCCAAGCACAGCGTACCCTACACCTGGCTCGTCACCGGCATCGGCTATCGCAAGTCGCGCGTGAACGGCACGCCGGACAGCTGGAAATGGCTGTATGACAGCGATCTCTACAAGGGCCGGATCGCGTTGCTGTCCGAAGCGGCGGACCTCATCCGCCTTGGCGCAAAATATCTGGGCAAATCGCTGAACGGGGTCGACGCCGCCACCATCAAGCAGGTGGAGGAGATGCTGATCCGGCAGAAGCCCAACATCAAGACCTTCCACGAGGACAATGGCCAGGACCTGCTTCTGGCCGGCGACGTGGATCTGGTGATGGAATTCAACGGAGACATCGCCCAGATCGCCGCCGAGGACCCGGACATCGGTTTCGTGGTTCCCAAGGAAGGCTCGCTGCTGAACGCGGATACGCTGGCCATCCCCAAGGGCGCGCCGCGCCCTGAACTGGCGCACAAGTTCATCAACTTCCTGCTGGATGCAGAGGCCGGCAAGCATATCGCCGAAACCATCCTCTATCCCACACCCAATGCAGCGGCGAAGGCGCTGATGCCGGAATCCTATCGTGACAATCCTATCGTCTTCCCGTCCGGCGCCGGGATGGACAACAGCGAATGGGGCAAGTTCGAAGGCCCTGAACAGCAGCGCCTGTTCGAGGATGCCATCACCCGCGTCCGCGCCGCCTGACACCAAAGCCCGGGGGAATGAGCAAGGGTAAGGGGGCATGAGCGAGGGGGTCGATTGGCGCCGCGCCAGAACGGGTTTCGCTGCCCTGCTAGGGCCGCCGCTCGGCTGGTTCCTGATATTCTTCGCGGTGCCGATGGCGGTGGTCTGGGGTTACAGCTTCGGCACCAACAGCGGCATCGCCGATATCGAAATTTCGGGCACCTTCGCCAACTATGCCCGCGCGCTGGAGCCGCTCTATCTCGGCATCCTGATGAAATCGCTCGCTTTTGCGGCGCTCGCCACCCTCATCTGCCTGATCGTCGGTTTCCCCGTTGCGCTCGCGATCAGCTTCGCCCCGCCGAACCTGAAGACCTGGCTGCTGATCGGCGTGATGCTGCCCTTCTGGACCAATCTGCTGATCCGCACCTATGCCCTCATCGCCATCCTGCGCGACGAAGGGCTGCTCAACTCCGGGCTTGAACTCGCCTTCGGCTGGGCCGGGTTCGAACGCCTCAGCCTGATGAACAACAATTTCGCGGTGATGGTGGGCCTCGTCTATGTCCATCTGCCCTTCACCGTGCTGCCGCTCTACGCCGCGCTGGACCGGCTGGACCGCTCCCTGCTGGAGGCGAGCTTCGATCTGGGCGCAGGGCATCTGCGCACCATCTGGAACATCGTGCTGCCGCTGGCGGCGCCCGGCATCATTTCCGCTGTCCTCCTCACCTTCATTCCGGTGCTGGGCAGCTATCTCCAGCCAGATCTGCTGGGTGGGCCGGACAGCCAGATGATCGCGAACGTGATCGAGCGTCAGTTCAAGCGCGCCAATGACTGGCCCTTCGGCGCCGCGCTGGCCTTCATGCTGATGTATCTCACCCTGTTCGGGATCGCCCTGCAGTCGTTGCTGAAGCGTCGGGAAAGGCCGGAATGAGGGAGAAGCCCGGCCTCCTCGATTATGCCCGGCGCTGGCCGCTCCGGCTCTGGATGCTGCTGGTCGGCATCTTCCTCTATGCGCCGCTCGTCGTGCTGGTGGTGATGAGCTTCAACGACAGCCGCCGCACCACCAAATGGCAGGGCTTCACCTTCGATTGGTATGTGAAGGTGTTCGAAGACAGCGAACTGGTGCAGTCGCTCCTCAACTCGCTCACCATCGCGGCCCTGTCCACGGTCCTCAGCCTGGTCCTCGGCACGCTCGCCGCCATCGCGCTGTGGCGCTTCCGCTTCCCGGGCAAGCCGCTGGTGGATGGCGCCTTCTCGCTGCCCATCGTGGTGCCGGAAATCTGCATGGGCGTCGCCATGCTGATCTTCTTTGCCCGCGTCATGCCCTGGCCCTCTGGGCTGCCGTGGCCGCTGTCTCTAGGCGCCATCGTCATCGCCCATGTCGCCTTCAGCTTCCCCTTCGTCGCCGTCGTCGTCCGGGCCCGGCTGCACAGCTTCGATCGCTCGCAGGAAGAAGCCGCGCGCGATCTCGGCGCCAGCGACTGGCGCGCCCTGTGGGATGTGGTGATCCCGCACCTGCGCCCGGCCCTGCTGGCGGGCGCGCTTCTGGCCTTCACGCTCAGCCTGGATGATTTCGTCATCACCTTCTTCACGGCCGGCCCGGACACCGTCACCTTCCCCGTGAAGGTCTATTCGATGGTGCGCTTCTCGGTGACGCCGAAGGTCAACGCCATCTCCACGCTGCTCCTTCTGTTCACCGTCGTCCTTACCTTCATCGCGCTTAGGCTTCAGGCCCGGGCGGAAGCCGAAAAGACCAGCTGATGACAGATCCGGCCCCCGCCCAGAATTCTGGCCCGAATCCCAAACGAACCATCATCGAATTCCGCAACATCACCAAGCGCTTCGGGCCGGTGACCGCGGTGGACAACGTCTCGCTCAGCATCGGGGAGGGGGAGTTCTTCGCCCTCCTCGGCCCCTCGGGCTGCGGCAAGACCACGCTGCTCCGCATGTTGGCGGGCTTCGAAAACCCCTCCTCCGGCCAGATCCTGATCGATGGCCAGGATGTCACGAAGGTGCCGCCCAACAAGCGGCCCGTGAACATGGTGTTCCAGAGCTACGCCGTCTTCCCCCACCTCTCGGTGCTGAAGAACATCGAATATGGCCTGAAGATGGAGGGCGTGCCCGCCGTCGAGCGCCGGGAGCGCGCCGAAGCCGCGCTCGCCCTCGTCCAGCTCGCCGGCTATGGCGACCGCATGCCCGACCAGCTTTCGGGCGGCCAGCGGCAGCGCGTCGCGCTCGCCCGCGCCATCGTGAAGCGTCCGCGCGTGCTGCTGCTGGATGAGCCGCTGTCCGCGCTCGACGCCAAGCTGCGCGAAGAACTGCGCTTCGAGATGTCCGACCTGCAGGACAGGCTCGGCATCACCTTCGTAATGGTCACCCACGATCAGGATGAGGCGCTCGCGCTCGCCAGCCGCTGTGCCGTCATGAACAAGGGCTCGCTCATGCAGGTGGCGACCCCGGCCGACCTCTATGAATTCCCCGCCACCCGCCTGGTCGCCGACTTCATCGGCAGCGTGAACCTGTTCGAAGGCCGGGTGGAAGAGGATGACAGCGACCATGCCGTCATCGACCTGCCCGAAATCGGCATCAAGGCCTGGCTCGATCATGGCACCGGGGCATCGGAAACGGTGCAGATCTGGCTCGCCCTGCGTCCCGAAAAGGTGGAACTCCACAAGCGCGCCAACGGGGAAGGCCCTCCCACCATGGAGGGGACACCGCCGGGCCATAATGTGGTGAAGGGCCGGATCATGGACATCGCCTATCTCGGCTCCGAATCCGTCTATGACGTGAAGCTGGAAGGCGGAAAGCGCGTGCGCGTGATCCGCCCCAACCTCACCCGCTGGGATCAGGAGGATTTCAGCTGGGACGAGGACGTCTGGCTCGGCTGGCACGCCGAAGGAGCGCATGTCCTCCTCTCATGACAGCGCGCGAATCCTATATCGAAGTCCCGGGCGGCCGCATCTTCGCGCTGGAATGGGGCGAAGGCCCGCTGCTGGTCTTCACCCACGCCACCGGCATGTGCGCGCGGGTCTATTCTGAACTGCTGGAGCCCCTGGCAGACCGCTTTCGCATCATCGCCTATGATGCCCGCGGCCATGGCCGAACCGAACTCGAAGCCACCCCGGGCCAGATCCCCACAGACTGGAAGCTCTATCGGCAGGATCTGTTTCATCTGATCCAGGCGTTGGGCGGCGGCCCCGTCCGGCTCGCCGGGCACAGCTTCGGCGCCACCGTGTCCTTCGAAGCCGCCGCCGATCACCCCGGCCTCGCCACCTCGGCCTGCCTGATCGACCCGCCGTTCATCCCCTTCACCCAGGCGGCGGCCTACCGCTCAGCCCGCGACGCCGGCCGGCAAGCCGAAAACCATATGGCCACGCAGGCCGAACGCCGGCGCGATCACTTTCCCAGCCGCGCCGCCGTCCGCACCGGCTATCGCAACCGGGGCGTCTTCGCCGGCTGGCCGGACCGCGCGCTGGACGATTATCTCGATGGCGGCCTCCTGCCAGACGGAGACGGCGTCCGCCTCGCCTGCACGCCGGGCTGGGAAGCCACCAGCTTCCGGGGCGTCACCGCCACCTTCGAAGACAGCCTCGCCCGCGCCGATTTCCCCTTCACCTTCCTCGCCGCCGGAGAGAACAGCACTGTGCCCCCGGAAGAGGAAGCGCTGGTCCAGGCCCGCAAACCGGCAGCAATCGTAAGACGCTTTCCCGGAACCGGTCACTTCCTGCCCGTCACCCATCCCGATCTGGTCCGGCCTTACATCGCCGCGCTGGGTTGATGAGCTGAAAGAAGGGGCTCTGCCCCTTCACCCCGGCAGGGAGCCGTGCTCCCTGCACCCACATGAGCAGGTCATTCGGCGAGGTTGTGCTGACGGGCGGGTTTACTGCTTACGGCGCCAGCAAGTTCCAGCGCCGCAGGCAATCAAACCATGCCACGCGCACTACATCGAAGTAGCGCGCGGTGCCAATGTAGAGGGTGCAGGGAAATCATTTCCCTGCCCGCCGGAGGCAAACCTCCTCCCACCTCTCTCAAGGTGCCTTCGCTGACAGATACAGAATCTGCACCTCCACGCTCACGCGCCCATCCTCGGCCGCCTCGCGCGCGAACGCGGCCTCGGCGGCGGCCCAGCGCCGGGGTGTGGTCAGCCCGCGCGCCCGGGTTGCCAGCCAGCCGCTGTCGCCGTGCGCGCGCACGTCTCGCGCCAGATCGGCGAGTGAACGGTAGCGCAGGGTCAGCGTGTCCACTTCGGCCACCGGGTCCAGGAATCCGGCGCGTTGCAGCAGTCCGGCGGCTTCGGCGGGGTCCACTGTCGGCCCGACTCGTGCGGAGACGCCGCCACCGGCGCTGACGTCAGCCTCCAGAAAGGCTTCGCGCACGGCGCCCAGCGAGAATCCGGCGGGGAAGGCCGCCTGGAAGCGTCCGCCCGACATCAGGGCGCGGCGGCACAGCAGCAGGGCGCCGGGCAAGTCATTCACGCCGTGCAGCGTCATGAAGGCGGTGATGCGGGCGAAGCGGCCGTCGGCGAAGTGGCGCTGGTCTTCGTCGCCGGTCAGCCCGCCATGGGCTTTCGCAAGGCGGGGTGAGGGATCGAGTCCTTCCACACCGGGCGGCGACAGCATCAACCCGATCCACAATTCGGAGCCGTCGGGCGCCGCGCCCAGCAGTTGGCGCCGTTCGGCCAGTTCGTCGGCCACATGCCACAGCATCTGGTCGCGCCCGGCGATCAGCTCGGCGGCCCGGTCCCGCGCGCGCCGCCGCGCAACCCTGTCGAATGGCCCGTTCTCAGCCATGGCGCACCAATCCCGTCATGCTAGAATGCCGGCCGATGGCGACCGACAGTCTGACCTTAAGTTCCGCGCGCACGGCTTCGCGCGCGCTGTTCGATCTGCTGATGCCGCCGGCCTGCATGGCCTGCAAGGCCCCGGTGGCCACGCCGCTCAGCTTCTGCGCCGAATGCTATGGCGCGCTGAAGCCCATAGATGGCGCCCGCTGCGTCCAGTGCGCTGTTCCGCTGCCGCTCGCGTGGCAGGCGGAAAGCCATTGCCTTGGCTGCCTGAACCAGCCGCCCCGCTTTGATCGCACGGCGGCGCCCTATCTCTATGACGGCCCCGCGCGGCAGCTGGTGCTGGCGTTCAAGAATGGGCGGGAGGCCTATGCCGTCCCCATGGCGGCGGCGATGCTGCGCGCGGCGCCCGGCTGGGTTGGGCCGGACACGCTGGTCTGCCCCGTGCCGCTGCACCGCTGGCGGCTGGCGTCACGCGGCTATAATCAGGCGCTCTGGCTGGCGCGCGCCATCGCCCGGACGGCCGGCGCACCGTTCGATCCCGATCTGCTGCTGCGCGTGAAGGCCACGCCGCGCACGAAAGGGCTCAGCCGCAGCCAGCGCAGGCGCAATGCCGAAGGCGCCTTCCGCGCCGGTGAAAATGCCAGGGCCCGCATCGCCGGCCGGGAGGTGGTGCTGGTGGACGATGTGATGACGAGCGGCGCCACGGCGTCGGCCGCTGCCGGCGTCCTGAAGCGCGCCGGGGCCGCGCGGGTGTCGGTGCTGGTCCATGCGCGGGTTGCGGCAACCGATACCGCTCCATATGTTGAAGGCGTATCGAGACAGGACGATCATGGCCAAGGTTGAAATCTACACGAAATTCCTCTGCCCCTATTGCACGCGCGCCAAGTCGCTGCTGGCATCGAAGGGTGTCGACTATGAGGAATATGATATCAGCATGGGCGGCCCCAAACGGGCCGAGATGATCGAGCGCGCCAATGGCCGCACCACCGTGCCGCAGGTGTTCATCGATGGCCGCCATATCGGCGGCTCCGACGATCTGGCCGAGCTGGATCGCGCTGGCGGGCTGGATCCGTTGCTGGCGGCATGACGAAACTCGGTCTGATCCAGACAAACACCGGCCTCAGTCCAGAGCGCAACGCAGCCGATCTGGCGGAGGCGGCCGAACGGCTGGCGGCAGAAGGTGCGGAGATCATCTTCACGCCGGAGATGTCGGGCCTGCTGGATCGCAACACCAAGCGCCTGATCGCCGCCGCCAGCACCGAGGCAGACGATCCCTCGCTGAACGCACTGGCAGCCGTCGCACGCCGTCACGGCATTCCCGTTGCCGTCGGCTCGCTGGCCATCCGGGATGCGGATGCGTCACCAGAGGGGCGTCTGGCCAATCGCAGCTTCCTGATCGCCGCCGATGGCCATATCGCCGCCCGCTACGACAAGATGCACCTGTTCGACGTCGATCTTCCGAACGGGGATCGCTATCGCGAATCCGCCAGCTTCCTATCGGGCCAGCAGGTCCAGCTCGCAGATCTCGGCTGGGGCCGCCTCGGCCTCACCATCTGCTACGATGTGCGCTTCCCCCAGTTGCACAACGCGCTGGCGCTGGCCGGCGCCCAGGTCATCGCGCAACCGGCGGCCTTCACGGTCCCCACCGGCGAAGCGCACTGGCATATCCTGCTGCGCGCCCGCGCCATCGAAACCGGCGCTTTCATCGTCGCGGCCGCGCAAACCGGTCAGCATGAAGACGGCCGGGAAACCTACGGCCATTCCCTCGTCATCAGCCCCTGGGGACGCGTGCTGCTGGACATGGGCACCGAACCGGGCATCGCAACGGTGGACATCGATCTTGGCGAAGTGGCCGACGCCCGCGCCCGCATCCCCAACCTCGTCCACGCCCGTCCGCTCGGCGAAGCGCAGGTGGCGGACGCCCGATGATCGTGTTCGATCTGAAGTGTGGCGAAACCCATGTGTTCGAGGCCTGGTTCGACAGCAGCGCCGATTACGAGGCCCAGAAGGCACGGGGCCTGGTCTCCTGCCCGATGTGCGGCTCGGAGGATGTGGACAAGGCGGTGATGGCCCCAGCCGTCTCGCCGAAAGGCAACCGCATCGTCACTGCTGCCGAGCGGCAGGCCGAAACCGCCCGGCTGCAAGCGCTTCGGGCGGAAGTGGAAGCCAATTGCGACTATGTCGGCCGCAATTTCGCCAGCGAAGCCCGCGCCCGCCATCAGGCAGCAGAAAGCGCGGACGAGCAGCCCGACGACCTGGCGAAACCCGGGGCGGTCCCTCCGCCCCGCGGCATCTATGGCGAAGCCAGCCTTGCGGAAGCGGTTGATCTCATCTCCGAAGGCATACCTATCGCCCCCTTGCCGTTCCGGCCCCGCCGCCTCGCCGACGCCTGAGACTTGCGATTTGGCCGCCGATGCCCCAAGGGCGCGGCATGGTCCCGTAGCTCAGCAGGATAGAGCGGCGGTTTCCTAAACCGTAGGCCACTGGTTCGAATCCAGTCGGGACCACCATCCAACACGCTGTAATTGGACGAAGATTTGGTTCCAACGGGGCTCGCAAATGGCGAAAATCCCGCGAACAGCACGGGAATGCGGCGGCATAATGGGGGGCACATTTTGTTCGACAAGTGCTCTCACCCCCTTCCGCTACAACGCGCGCGATACGATGGTGCTTAGAGCTGCCCGAGACTTTGCACACGCCAAGCCCCTTCCGTGGCCATTCGTCGGAAGTGCGATATCTTCAACCGTGTTGCCAATCGCGTCAGGCACGTGCCGTCGGCCACGACATTTAAGAGAAGAACAGACTCATGCAGGAACCCGATAATCTGCATTTTACTCGTCAAAACAGGGTGCGGCACCGAGTAGATGTCTGTCCCTGTTGAACGCAGACGGTATCGGACAATTCCACCGCCAATTCTCTGACCATGATCCAGCACACCTCAATGCGCCTGCGACTTCGCGTCTCAGGACTAAATTGACGATATGTATAAATTTAACCGTATGTTATTATTATAAAATGAATCGAAATTGCACAGAGAGGCCGCCGAGATTTGAATCGCCCAGCAGCAGTTCTCCGCCATAGTTGCGAACAAGGTCGGCGGTGGCTGCGAGGCCTAGGCCGGTGCCGGGCTTGCTGGGGTCCAGCCTTGTGCCAACCGTCATGGCCGCTTCCCGCTGGGCGGAAGGAATACCGTCGCCGTCATCATGGACCTCAATGTAATCCACCCCACCTCTTATGAGTATGCGTTGCCGGGCCCATTTGCAGGCATTGTCGATCAGGTTTGATAGAATCTCGGCCATATCGCCGGGATCGCACGGCAGTCTCAATGCTGGCGGCAGGTCGACTTCAATCACGATGGAACGCTCGGCGTGGAGGCGCTTCATGGCGTCGACGATCTGTGCGAGCAGGGGGGCAACTTCTGTCAGCGTCCCCGCGCCGCGAGTACCCGCTGCAGCAGCGCGGGTCAGATGATAATCTATCTGGCGCTGCATCAGCGTGCAGCGTTCCAGGAGGAAATCTGCGCGTTCCGGCTGGCCTGCCCTGCGAAGCTGTTCGGCTTCGTCTGTGATGAGGGCAAGCGGCGTGCGCAGGTTGTGAGCAAGATTGCCGGCTTGAGTGCGCGCGCGGGTGATCAGCTGCGTCTGGCTATCCAACAGGGAATTCAGGCGTTCGACGATCGACGCGAACTCAGCTGGCACTTCTGGATCCAGCTTTTTGATCTCAGCATGCCGGAGCCGGTCAACTTCCTCTCCAAGGCGTCGAACCGGTGCCAAACCGAAGCGTACCAAGATGATAGCGCCTGCGATCAGCAATAGGCTGACCAGTGACATCGATACGGCGAGATCGTGCCAGAAAAGAGCGACCTGCTCCTCCAATAGTCCATTGTCGGAGCCGATGGTGACGATCAGTTCATGATCATCGATGGTCATGCGAATACTGCGCTGGTGCAGGGAAAGATCCCCAGATTGACCTGTTTCCCAACCGCTGCCCGGCGAAGCCTGAATCTTGTGGGCCCCGAGCGACAATGACCGGGCGACGCGGCCGCCGCCCGCATCCATCTGCCAGTAAAGGCCGGACCCCTCGGCGTTGAACTGCGGATCGGACAGGCCGGGGGAGACCTGCGGCGTGCCGGAGGCATCGACGCTGGTCATGGAGATCAGTTCGGCGAGATGGTGATCGAGTTCGGCCTCGAAGCGGTCCGTGGTGTGGATGCGATAGAGGTTGCCGATGAACAGGGCAGCGAGCAGCGTGGACAGCAGCACCCCCACCGCCGAGCCGATGATGAGCCGGAGCCTGAGGCTGCGCCGCAACGAAAGGCTCATGCCGACAGCCGGTAGCCGAGACCGCGCACGGTCAGCACGCGGTCGTGCCCGATCTTGCGGCGCAGGCGCCCCACCAGCACTTCCACCGCATTGGCGTGCCGCTCGCTGTCGAGGCTGTAGAGATGGTCGAGGATACCCTGCCGCGTGAGGGTGCGGCCGTTGTTGTAGACGAGCAGCCGCAGCAGGCGGAACTCACCGGCGGTCAGCGCCAGCGGGGTTTCGTCGAGCCAGGCTTCCCCGCTCGCGGTGTCGATGGCGAGCGGGCCCGCCGACAGCCGGGTGGCGCTGTGCCCTGCCGCCCGCCGCGCCAGCGCGTGCAGGCGGGCGATCAGTTCCTCGGTGCGGACCGGCTTCACGATGAAATCGTCTGCGCCCGCATTCAGCCCCTCCACCTTTTCCTGCCAGCTGCTGCGCGCGGTGAGGATCAGGATCGGGGTGTCGATGGAGCGTGCCCGCAGCGCCCGCACCAGTTCGATGCCGGACATGCCGGGCAGCCCGATGTCCACCACGAGCACGGTGAAGCCGTCGCTGGCGAAGGCCAGCGCGTCGTCGGCGCAAGGCAGCCATTCGCAGGTGAGGCCGTGGCGCGACAGGTTGGTCGCCACCCGTTGGGCCAGTTCGGCCTCGTCTTCCACCAGCAGGATTCGCATTCGCCGGTATCTGACAGGATTCTGTCAGCTTGCGAAGCTAGATGCTGCATCTGCGAACAGATAATCGGGGGTCGCTGATATGT
This sequence comes from Sphingomonas sp., assembly GCA_003248865.1. Taxonomy (GTDB): domain Bacteria; phylum Pseudomonadota; class Alphaproteobacteria; order Sphingomonadales; family Sphingomonadaceae; genus Sandaracinobacteroides. Next base: position 23,351 of record QFPK01000015.1, on the reverse strand, counting down.
CCCAACGCCGGTGGTTGCCGACGCTTGCCTTGCTGGGAATGCTCTCTGCCTGCAGCGGAGGAGACGCCGACACCGCGAAGGACGCGGCGGCCGATGCCGCGCCGGCTGCCCCTGCGGGGGTTCTCGCGCTCTCCGGCGAGGAGATGGCGCGCGTGGGCATCGGGTTCGCCACCCTCGAGGCTGCCAGCGAAGTGCCGATTGCCACGGTGCCGGCCACGGTGGCGCCCCCGCCTAACGCGCGGGTCGCCGTTGCCGCCACCATTCCGGGCGTCGTCACCCGCACGCTGGTGGTGGAGGGCGACAGCGTGCGCGCCGGGCAGCCGCTCGCCGTGGTGGCGTCGCGCGAGCTTTATACGCTGGGGTCCGGGATCGAGCAGGCGGCCGCGCGCGTGGAGGTGGCGAGCGCCCATGACCGTCGGCTGGGCCAGCTGGCGCGGGAAGGCGTGATCGCGGGTGCCCGTGCCGATGAGGCGCGCGCGGCGCTGCGCGAGGCGCAGGCGGAACTGAACGAGCAGCGCCGCATCGTGCGGCAGGTGAACGGCACGCCGGGGCAGGGCAGCTATACGCTGACGGCGCCGATCTCCGGCCGGATCACCTCCGCCGCGATCGAGACGGGAAGTCCGGTGAGCGAAGCGACGGCCGCCTATGTGATCGATGCGGTGAGCCGTTATGAACTGACGGCGCAATTGCCGGAGCGCCTGCTGGGGCAGGTGAGACCCGGAATGGCGGTGCGCCTGCCCGGCGATGTGCGCGGCAGCATCACCAGCGTCGGCAGCGTGATCGATCCGCAGACGCGCTCCGCCACGATGCGGGCGCGGATTCCGGCCGGGCCGGGTGTCGTTTCGGGCCGTGCCGTGCCCGCCATCCTGCTGGCACCCGCGCCGGAGGGGGCCGTGATGGTTCCGGCCGCCGCCGTCGTGGAACTGAACGGCAAGCCCAGCCTGTTCGTCCGCACCGCAAAGGGCGTGGAGGCGAGGGCGGTTTCCGTAGGCGATCAGGCCGACGGGCAGATCCTGGTAATGTCCGGCGTGAAGCCCGGCGAGGAGATCGCCGTGCGCGGTGTCAGCGAACTCAAGGCCATCGCGGGGCAGAACTGATGCTGCGCGCGCTTGTCGCCTGGTCGCTATCCTACCGGCTGCTGGTGCTGGCGCTGACCCTTGTGGTCGGCGGGCTGGGCATCTGGGCCTATTCGACGCTGCCTGTGGATGCCTATCCCAACATCGCGCAGACGCAGGTGAAGGTGATCCTGAAGGCGCCGGGGATGACGCCCGAGGAAGTCGAGACGCGGGTGATCGCGCCCATCGAGCTGGAGATGCTGGGCCTGCCCAATCAGGCGATCCTGCGCTCCACCGCGAAATATGCCATCGCCGACATCACCATCGATTTCACCGACGGCACCGACATCTATTGGGCGCGCCAGCAGGTGGGGGAACGGCTGGCCGGTGTGATGGGCGAGATGCCGCCCGGCGTGGAAGGCGGCATGGCGCCTATCTCCACCCCATTGTCCGACGTGTTCATGTTCACCATCGAGGGGCCGCTGACCCTGGCCGAGAAGCGCGAGCTGCTGGACTGGACGATCCGCCCCGCATTGCGCACCGTGCCCGGTGTGGCCGATGTGAATGCGCTGGGCGGCCATGTGCGCACCTATGAAATCAGGCCCGACCATGCCGCGCTGGCGGCCGCGCGGCTGTCTGTGGACGATCTGAAGGCCGCCATCGAGCGCGGCAACCGCAACGACGGTGCGGGCCGGCTGGCGATGGGCGAGGAGGCGCTGATCGTCCGCGCGGTGGGTGCCGTGCAGAGCGCGGCCGATATCGCGAACATGGCGGTTGTCACCCGCAACGGCGCCGTCGTCCGCATCGGGGATGTCGCCGAAGTCGGGTCCGGCTCGCTCACCCGCTATGGCGGCGTGACCGCGCATGGCGAGGGCGAGGCGGTGCAGGGGCTGGTGATCGCACTGCGCGGCGCCGACGCCCGGCGGGTGGTGGGCGGCGTCGCCGACCGCCTGGCCGAACTTGAACACTCCCTGCCGAAGGGGACGACGATCAAGGTCTTCTATGACCGGTCGGACCTGATCAGCCGGGCCGTGAGCACGGTGCAGCGGGCGCTGATCGAGGCGACGGTGCTGGTGATCATCCTGCTGATCCTGTTCCTGGGCAACTGGCGGGCGGCGGCCATTGTGGCGGCCACGCTGCCGATGGCGGCGCTGACCACCTTCCTGTTCATGCGCGGCATGGGGTTGTCGGCGAACCTGATGAGCCTGGGCGGGCTGGCCATTGCCATCGGCCTGCTGGTCGACGGCGCCGTGGTGGTGGTGGAAAATATCGTCGAGCGGCTGAACCATGCGAAGGACGAGACCGTTCCGCGCCTGAACATCGTGTTCCGCGCCACGGCGGAAGTGATCGTGCCGGTGTCCGCCGGGCTGCTGATCATCGGGCTCGTGTTCCTGCCGCTGCTGTCTCTGGAGGGGCTGGAGGGCAAGCTGTTCGGCCCGGTCGCGCTGACCATCATGTTCGCGCTCGCCGGGTCGCTGCTGCTGGCGCTGACGCTGGTGCCGGTGCTCGCCTCCTATGGACTGAAACCGGGCCATCATGGCGAGCCCTGGATCATGCGCCAGCTCTCCCCGCGCTACCACCGGCTGCTGGCGGGCGCCTTCGTCCGCAAGAAGCTGGTCTATGCGCTGGCGGGTGCCGGGCTTGTGGTGGCGGCGCTGGCCTATGGCGCCGTCGGCAAGACCTTCATGCCCACGATGGATGAAGGGTCGGTGGTGATCCAGGTCGCCAAGCTGCCGACCGTCGGGCTGGACCGCTCGCTGGAGCTGACGACGCGGATCGAAGCGGAGCTGATGAAGCGGGTGCCGGAAGTGACCGGCGTGATCTCGCGGACGGGCACCGACGAGATCGGCCTCGATCCAATGAGTCTCAACGAAACCGATATGTTCGTGACGCTGAAGCCCTCCTCCGAATGGCGCGGGGACCGGGAATATGTGGTGGGCGAGATGCGCAGCGTGCTGGAGACGATGCCCGGCTTCGATCCCAGCTTCACCCAGCCCATCGAGATGCGTGTGGCCGAGATGCTGACCGGCGCGCGAGGCGACCTGGCCGTGAAGATCTTCGGGCCGGACCTGGAGACGCTCGCGGAACTGGCGGGCAGGGTGCAGCAGGTGCTGCAGGACACGCCCGGCGCGGCCGAAGTGCTGACGGTCGCCAACGACAGCGTGGATTATCTTCAGCTCGATATCGACCGCGTGGCGGCGGGCCGTGCCGCCATGCCGGTGGACATGCTGCAGGACACGCTGCGGGCGCAGCTGGAAGGCCTGCCGGCGGGCGTGGTGGCCGAGGGGCAGAAGCGCGTGCCCATCATGATCCGCGGCGAGGAGGATGTGCGCAGCGATCCGACCCGCTTCGCCGACCTTCAGATGACGACGCCCTCCGGCGAGCTGGCGCGGGTGAGCGATCTTGCCCGGGTGGCGCAGACGCAAGGGCCGATCCGGCTGGATCATGAAAACGGCTCCCGCTACGCCCTGGTGCAGGCATTCGTCTCCGGGCGCGACCTTGTGGGCTATGTTGACGAGGCAAAGGCCAAGGTCGCCGAACAGGTTCCGCTGCCCGCCGGCTATCGGCTGGTGTGGGGCGGTCAGTTCGAGAACCAGCAGCGGGCATCGGCGCGGCTGATGCTGGTGATCCCGGTGGCGCTGCTGCTGATCTTCTTCGTGCTCTATGCCACGCTGAAGTCGATGCGCGGGTCGCTGCTGATCCTGGCCAACATCCCGTTCGCGGCGGTGGGCGGCATCGTGGCGCTGTGGGTGGCGGGCGAATATCTCTCCGTTCCGGCCTCGGTCGGCTTCATCGCGCTGCTGGGGATCGCGGTGCTGAACGGGCTGGTGCTGGTGTCCTACTTCCGGCAGCTGCGGGAAGAGGGCCTGCCCATGGCGCAGGCGGTGCGCGACGGGGCGGAACGGCGGTTGCGCCCCGTGATGATGACGGCGAGCATCACCGCCTTCGGGCTGGTGCCGCTGCTGTTCGCGACCGGGCCGGGTTCGGAAATCCAGCGGCCGCTTGCCATCGTGGTGATCGGCGGGCTCGTCACCTCCACCCTGCTGACGCTGGTGCTCCTGCCCATTCTTTACGAGCGCTTCGGCGAGAGCAGGGCGGAGGCAGAGGCATGAGCCGTTCGGTGCTGACAATCTTCTGTGCGGCGCAGGACGCCGAGGCGATCTCGGCGGCGCTGAGGGCCTGCACCGATGTGCCGATCCATCTGCGGCGCGAGGATGTGCTGGGCCGGGACTATGCCGATGCCGGCAATGGCGAGCGGGTGACGGGGTCGCTGGCGCGGACGGCCATCGAGCTGGAACTGGCCGCCGAACAGGTGGCGCTGGCGGTGGAAGCCGCCACCCGAGCCCGGCGGCGGCTGGCCTTCCGCTGGCGCACGACGGCCGTGCAGGATGGAGGGCGAGTGGCATGAAGAAGGCCTTGCTGTTGCTGGCCGCCGTGGCGCTTCCCGCCCTTGCGCAGGCCGGCGATCTGCCCCCCGCCGACGCCGCCGTGCGGGCGCTGGATGCACATCCGGCTGTGCTGGCGGCGACAGCGCGGGTGGATGCCGCTCGCGCGGAAGGTGACGCGCTACGCGCCGGCACGCATGAGGTGACGGCGCAGGGAACGCTTTCGCGCCGCAACATCGATGCGGAGGGCCGCTATGTGGAATATGATGCCTCGGTCAGCCGGGCGTTCCGTCTGCCGGGCAAGGCAGCGCTCGATCGCCGTGCCGGGGCGCTGGGCGTGGATGTCTCGCAGAATCTTATGGAAGACAGCCGGCATCAGGCCGCGCTGGAGCTGGGCGCGCTGTGGTATGACTGGCTGCTGGCGGCGGAGCTGCATCGCAATGCGGGCAAGCTGGTCGAGAACCAGCAGGCGCTTGTGCGGGCGACCGAATCCCGGCTGAAGGCGCGCGACGCGGCCCGGCTGGAGCTGGAACAGTCGCAGGCGGCCCTGGCGCTCGCCATGGCGCAGATGGGGGATGCGACAGCCTCGCGGGATCGTGCGCGCACGCTGCTCGCCAACCGCTTTCCCGATCTGCCCCTGCCGGCAGAGCCGCCATTTATCGTGCCGCCTGCAGCGCCCGAGGCCGGGCTTCTTGCATTGGAACGTCTGATCGTGGAGCGCAGCCACGAGATCGCGGCTGCGAGCGGGCAGGCCGAGCGTCGAGCCGTTCTCGCCCGCCGCGCCGAGGCGGAGCGTGTGGCGGACCCGTCGCTGGGTGTTCGCCTCTTCAGCGAGCGCGGCGGCGAGGAAAAAGGGGCGGGCCTGACGATGTCGCTGCCGCTGGGCGGCAGCCATCGCCGGGCTGTTGCGCGACAGGCCGTTGCCGAAGCCCGGGCTGCGGAATCCGATCTCACGAGCGTTCGGCGCGATATTGTGGGGAATGCGGCGGCCGATGTGGCCGAGTATCGCGCGCGGGAGGCCGCATGGCTTTCGAGCCGCGAGGCGGTGGCCCGTGCCGAGCAGAGCGCGACACTCGCCGTGCGCGGACAGCAGATGGGGGCGATCGACCTTGCAGACCGGCTGTATGCAGAACGGCAGGCTAACGAAGCCCGGGCGCAGGAATTGGCGGCCCGCGCGGCGGCGGCGCGGCTGATCCTGAAGCTGCGGATCGATTCCCACACACTGTGGATTGACTGAGCGGCGCCTGCGCGCCGGGCGTCTCGCGCGGATTACAGCGGCCGCTGATCGACTGGCTGGGCGAACAGACTGCGGGAACGTTCTGCATCCCTTGAAGTGAGGGTCAAATCGTTTGACCTAGGCCGCAGGGCGGGATGGATGGCCAGGAAATGCTGCGTTTCTCTGCCTTGCCTCAGAGCACGGCCGCGATTCGGCTCCCACCTCCGGCATGCCGAGATAGGACTAAAGAGCGCATCCGCCGCCTTTGAAACCGGGGTCACGCTCCCACTGGAACGTATCAACTGCCTCACCACGCGGCAGATAGGAGATGGTCAGCGACTGTCCATCGCGCTTGATCTGCAGGTTGAGCACCGCGGTCTGGTTGCCTTGAATGGCATCTTGCGGAACGGGCATCACGATCTCGTCGTCATCACGCAGCCCCGCCTGTGCAGCTGCCGATCCGGCCTGAAGGCCACGCACGATGCGTCGGGGCTCCGCAAGCACGGCGGAATCGAAGCCGAGCTCATAGCGGCGCATCGGCTTCGTCGTCTTGCGGAAGCATGGCCCGAAGGCATCCGATGCGGGAAGGGGCATCGCGCCGTCAAGAAAGGCCCGGAAATCCGCAACCGCCGCCTCGCCCAGTTCTCGCCGCAGCTGTTCTTCCCATACTGCCGTGGACAGCTTTTGACCTGATCGTTGCAGGCGGAGCATCTCCAGCATCAGATCGTCGAGTGAGCGACGCCCGCCGGATGCCTTGCGCACGGAATCGTCGACGGTGGCGAAATAGAGCATGCCGCGATCATAGGGCAGCGTGCGGATGCGGGTGTCGGCCCAGAAGCGCTTGGGCACCTCGCTGTTGGGCGCGGTCGCCATCAGGCTTGTGTAGTAACGCGCTGCGGTGTCGTTGATGTCGGCCAGGAACTCGTCCGCCGTGATCAGCCCGAAGCGCAGCGGCAGCCGGGTCTGATAGAATGTGGCGAGCCCCTCACCGAACCAGGAAGCGGCCAGCCCCACCGGCTGGTCCAGGAAGGGCTGGAAGGTGTGGAACATCTCGTGGGCGAGGGTGAATTTCAGTTGTGTGGGGTCGGTTCCCTGCCCACCGTCGCGCCCGAAGGTGGTGACGAAACTGTGGTGCAGCCCGACCCCGCCGCCGGCATTGATCGGATTGTAGCGCAGGAACACGCCATAGGAGGGCGGAACCGACTGGCCGAAGAAACTCGCATAATGGCCATGGAGGGTGCTGGTCCATTGCATCAGCGCATTGGCGTCGAATGGCGCGGCGCCCTGCCAGGCGGAGAAGAATCCTGTTTCCGGGGCCTTGGCCGGATAGGCGCCGACCGGCCCCGCCATGAAGAAGCTCATGCGCAGTTCTGTGCCGCTCACCGGTTCCGGCGGCGATACCTTGCCGGCTCCGAACGAGCTGAAGGCGCGGCTGCCCTTCAGCGCGTCGTCCAGCTTCCAGTCTATCGTGGTGCGATAGCGGTGCGGCGCCGGCGGCAGCAGCAGGAAGACGTGCCCTGCCGCCGACGTGGCGTTGCCGTCGTTCGAAAAGGCGAACGGCGGCGCCGGACCACGCGGCGGCAGGGTTGCACCGGCGGGGACTGTGTAGCGGATCGAAAGGGTGCCGACGGTCGCGCGGTCGGCCGTCCATTCGCGCGACGGGCCGCCGGTCACGGCGTCGCGCGCGCTGGTCTCGGGAAGGTCGACGTCGCGCGCGGTCAGCCGCAGCGGGCCCTTCGCATCCTCGGCGTGGAGCGCGGTGAGTGTCGTCGCGACGGTGTCGACATTGCTGACCACCAACGGCAGCCGCAGCAGCGGAGTGCCGGCTGCCGTCTCGATGCCCTCGAAACGCAGCGAGACATCGACACTTGTGGTCTCCGCGCCTGTGGTGCGCGGCGCGAGGGTGAGTGTCAGCGCAGGCTCAGCCGCGAGAGCCGGTGCGGCGGCAAATGCCAGAGCGGGGATGAGGAAGCGGATCATGGCGGGCCTGATTGGGCCGGCCGCCCTTGGGAGGCAACCGGCCCGGTGGGGGCTCAGAAGCTGCGTGCCAGCGTCAGGCCGAAGGTGCGTGGCTGGATGAAGAGCGCGGTCGGCACATTGGCGCCGTTGCGGTTCTGCGCCACGGTGATGCCGCGTGTATCCGTCACGTTGCGCACGAACAGGGTCGCGCTCCAGACCTGGTCAAAGGTCAGCCCGCCCTGCAGGGTGAGCGTCGAATAGGCCGGGATCAGGATGCGCGGCCGGGTCGTGCCCTTCAGGTTGAAGGCGGCGGCCCGGTCCCCGATGTGGGAGAAGGTGCCCCCCAGCGAGGCGTCGAGCCGATCCGTCAGTGTGAAGCTCTGCAGCGCAGTGACGCTTGCGGTAAACTTCGAGGTAAAGGGCAGCCGGTCGCCCTTCTGGCCGACGAGGCTGGAGGCGCCGAGATCAGGCAGCGTTTCCGTCAGTTCCGCATCGGTCACAGTGAAGTTCGCGTCCACCGTCATCCCGGTCCAGGGGGTGACATTGGTCTGGAACTCGATGCCGCGGCTGCGGGCCTTGCCGCCGTTGCCGATATAGGTGAGGTTGGAGGAGGCGTCGGTGCCCTGCAGCTGGATATCCTCCCAGTCGATCTGGAAGGCGGCCGCCATCACCGTAACGCCCGGAATCACCCGGCCCTTCATCCCGAGCTCATAATTCACCACCCGGTCGGGCTTGAACGCGCTGACACCCGAAACGGTGCCGATGTTTGCGCCGCCCGGGCGATAGCCGGTGGCGATTCGGCCATAAACCATGATGTCGTCGGTGATCTTGTAGCTGGGGGAAAACACCCAGGTGAAGGCGCTGTCGCTGGAGCGGGCAGACACCGTGCGCGTCACGCCGAAGTAAGGCGTGGCGGGCGTGTCGATGACATAGGAGGATGCATTGTTCTGGGTGTTGCCCGAAACCCGACCGCCGATCTGGACGTCGAGCCGGTCGGACAGGTGGAAGGTGACGTCGGCGAAGGCCGCCTTTTCCCGATACACACCGGGGCCGGCACTGACATAGGGCGTCGCGAGCGCGGTGCCGTCTGCCTTGCTCACGAACAGGGTCTGGTCGGTCGCGGCATGTTCCACGGTGTAGAAACCGCCCAGCAGCCAGGTGAACCAGGGCGTGTCGCCCGCCAACCGCACTTCCTGCGAGAATTTGTGGGTACGGTCGGCGTTGGCGATCACCGTCGTGGCGGTGGGATCGGCATAGGCGACGCGCAGGAAGGGGAAGGTGGTCGTCACATCGTTGCTGATGACGTTGTCGGCGCGACTCCAGGCCGTGATCGAGGTGAGGGTCGCCCCGCCGAAATCATATTCGGCTTTGCCCGAATAGAGCGCGAAGGTGGACTCGTTGTAGCTGTCGAGCGCGTTGATCGTCATGTCGCCATAGACAGGCTCGAAGGTGGTTGTCGCAGTCGCTGCACCCGCCTTGGTAGCCGGTGTGCAGGCCACGCAGATCGGGACACCCGCCGAGGTGACGGCAAGATCGCTGTTCACCGCATCCTGCTTCTGGCGCAGGGCCGACAGGGTGACGGTGAGGCTGTCCGTCGGCTTCGCGAGAACGGCACCCCGGAAGCCCCAGACCTTGCGGGTATTCACGTTGCTGGATTTCAGTGCGGCAGCATTGGCATTGTCGAGATAAGGCGCGTCCTCACGGTAGAAGCCGCTGCCGGTAACAGCCAGCCAGTCCGTCAGCGGCACATTCACCGAGCCGCGCGCCGAATAGCCCGAACCACCGCCTGAAACGGTGGTTCCGCCCAGTTCCACGCGGCCGGAGAATTCGTCCGTGCTGGGCTCCTTCAGCACATATTTGATGATGCCGCCGAGGCTGGATGCACCATAGAGCGTTCCCTGCGGGCCGCGCAGCACTTCCACGCGGCTGATGGCACTGGCGTCGAAATCCGGGATCGGCGGCTGGCCCTTGTTGGTTGAGCCCCCGAACTGGATGTCGTCCACCAACAACGCGACGGTGGGCGTGGTGCCGCCACCGGTGGTGATGCCGCGGATCGAGAGGGCCGAGACCCGCTGCCCGGAGTATTGCAGGCCCGGCACCCGTTCGAAGAAGTCCGCCGTGCGGTTCAGCCCCTGGGTGGTGAGCGCCTCGGAGGACACCGCCGAGATCGAGACCGGCACGTCGAGCAGGCGTTGCTCGCGCTTCTGCGCAGTCACCACGATATCGCTGTTGTCCACGGCGGACGCGGTCTGCGCGGCGGCGGGCATGGCCGCGACCATCGCGAGGGCCGTTGCGGAAACGGAAACTGCAAGCATCGCCTTTGTCATCGGATCTGATCTCCACTGAACTGCTGCGGGCACTGGAAGCCTTGCCGGCCTCGTATGCCCGTCCTGATTGCGCCCCTGCCGGTCCCGGTCCCGACTGTCCCTGCCTCTCGGCAAAAGACGTCGGCACTCGGCCGGCTCCCCTTATCCGGGGCCATTCCAGATTAGCCTGCAGCAGGCGCCAAAATTATTCGATTTGCGGCTTGCAGCGCCGATGGCTGCATAAACTATCGCGCGAGACCGCCCGCCGCGCTCAGGTCTTTCCCGTGTCCGCCAGCCCCCATCGCGCGATAGGCGCGAATGCCCTGCGCCAGCCCGGCGAGGCCTGCTTCCAGCTGTTCGGCTTCCAGGCAATAGCCGATGCGCACATGGCCGGGCGCACCGAAATACTCGCCCGGAGCGACGATCACACCGGCCGTCTCCACCAGCCAGTCCGAGAAGGCATGGGTGTCCGGAATTCCGGGCAGACTGGGGAAACAGATGCAGCCGGCCTTGGGCAATGTGCCCGCCACCAGCCCCTGCGCCGCCATCTCGTGGAACCAGGGATCGAAGATGCGGCGCGACTGCGCGACATAATGGTCGGAGTGTGCCCGGAACGGCGCCGGATTGGCCAACACATGCGCCGCGATGCTGTGAGACAGCGTGGACATGCCGAATTCAATCCGCGAGGCGAGCGTGCGCGCGGCGGCAACCACGGGCGCCGAGCCGACGATCCAGCCGCAGCGCAGCGCGCCCAGCCCGAAGATCTTGGTGAGGCTGGAGACACTGACAACTGCCGGTGATAGCGCAGCCGCCGACACCGGCCGGTCGCTGGCCGAGGCATAGGCGCCATAGACCTCGTCCACCAGCAGCAGGATGCCGCGCTGTTCGGCGAGCAGGGCCAGTTCCGCCAGCACCGACCGATCCAGCAGCATCCCCGACGGATTGTGCAAATCCGAGAGCACGATCATCTTCGTGTCGGGGCGAATCTTCTCGGCGATGGCGGCCGGATCGATCGTATAGGTGGGGCCTGTCCGCTCGAACGTCTCGAAGCGATAGCCAAGATCGGCGCCGATGGTCTCGAACACGTCGAAGCCCGGTGTCTCCACCAGGATATGGTCGCCCGCCCCGGCGAAGGTGCGATAGAGCAGTGCCAGCGCGCCGGTCGCGCCGGTTGTGCACAGCACCTGCTCGCGCGCGACCCCGTAACTTGCAGCCAACATCTCCAGCACGAACGGATTCCCGCCGCCGAATGCGCTGGCGTAATAGGGGGACAGCGTCGGCGCCATGGCGGCCGCCACCGTTTGCCGCAGCAGTTCGCGCGGCTCGGGGACGGAGCTTTCGAACAGCGACACCGCATGGCCCTGCCGCGCGCGCGCCATGCCGAGCGCGTGACGGACCCACTGGGCGTAACTGTCCTGTTGTGTCTGGCCCGGCTTCAGCATGAAAGGGTGCTCGTTTTGACTGATTGCCGAAGAATTAGCCCGTTCCTGCCGACAAGATTATGCGGAATTTGGCGGCAAACGCCTGCCAGCGCATAATTTCGCCGCCGGAACCGCATCAACGGCGGGCCAGCCATGCCTGACGGGCAAACCAGAACAGGATGCCCGCAACCAGCCAGCCGCCGATCAGCAGATAAGGGCGCATGTCCGCCTCCAGCCCGAACAGGATGATGAGGGCGGCCGCCAACATCGCGGCCAGCCCGCACGCCGTCACCTGCGCGGGGGTCAGCTTGACCCGGGATTGCGCATGAAGCTCAGGGTGGCGCCTCGCCACCACCGTGGCCGACCAGGCGCAGGCCATATATTTCAGCATGGTGGGGATGTTCACCGCGAGCAGCAGGAAGATGAGGCTGGAGGGCAGCAGCAGCCCGGACAACGCACAGACATACCCCAGAAGGATCGCCCGGTGCGGCGTGCCGAAGCGCGGGTGGATGGCGCCGAGCCCATGCGGCAATGCGCCGTTGCGGCCCATCGCGAACAAGCTGCGGGAGAACACCAGTGCCGCCGCATTCATCGACTTGAGGATGGACACACAGGCCGCCCCCACGATCAGCGGCACGGCGAGGCTGCCCAGCGACACATTCGCCGCATCCAGCAACGGCGCCTTGCTCCCCGCCAGCACGTCGGGCCCGGCGAGACCGAGCGCAGTAGCCGCAACCAAGCCATAGACCAGCGCGGAGAGCAGGATCGCCAGCGCAATGCCGAGCGGGATGTTGCGACCCGGATTGCGCACTTCCTCACCGATCTCGACCGCCGCCTCGATGCCGAGGAACAGGCTGATCATCAGCGGCACGGCGGCCAGCACGGTGAGCGGCGGCTGGCCGAACGGGTCTCCGGCAACGGCCGGATCATAGAGCGGCAGGCCCGTCACCACGAAGATCGCAAGCACGACCAGCAACAACCCCATCAGCGCGGTCTGCACGCGCGCCGCCATGGATACGCCCAGCAGGTTCAGCCCGAAGATGAGGGTGATGAGCACGGCCATCAGCGGCTTTGCCGGCAACGGCAGCACCATCCCCAGATAGCCCACGAACACCTGCCCCAGAATGGTCAGCGCGCCGACATTGGCGACGATGCGGAGCCAGGCGATCAGGAACCCCGCCATCGGATGGATGAAGCGGCGCGGCCATTCATAGGAGGCGCCCGACACCGGCAAGGCGGAGCCCAGATAGGCATAGGTGATCGCGAACAGCAGCATCGGGACCGCCGCGATGCCGACGGCCAACAACAGGCCGGAGCCGGCGATTTCCGCCGTGGGCTGCAGGATGGAGAAGATCGACACCCCGATCGCGGTGCCCGCCCCGAACGTCACCACGCCCAGCAGCCCCACATTTTTCTGGAGGCTGCCCTGTTTTACGTCGCTCATTCGCTCTCCTTCACGAACGCGCGGATGTCGTTCGCCAGCGCCTTGCGCTCGGCTGCACCCAGATAGGGCATGTGGCCGGAGCGGTAGGTGCGGAACCTGACCGCTTCCAGCGGAATGCCGGCATGGCGCACGGTATATTCGGCGGCACCGACGGGGGTGACGAGATCATAGAGCCCCGTCCCCACCAGCAGCCTCAGTTTCGGGTTACGCGCCATCGCGACGGCAAGATCGGTTGCATAGTTGCGCGCGGGCGGAATGCCGGGCCCCCGCCCCCAGTCCCAGCGCCCGTTCACATCGCGGAAGGCGATGGCGACATAGTCACGGTCCATCGCCACATTCAGTCGTTCGTGCGAATAGCGCTGCCAGCCGGCCACGAAGGCAGGCACATATTGCCCCATCGCCGGATCGTCGGCGACCGGGTCGCTGCCCAGCGCGCGTGCCGGGAGCGTGAAGCGTGCATCATAGAGCCCGATCTGCCGCCCCTCGGCCGCCAGCAGCTTCTGCGCGAAGACGGGCGCGGAGATCCGCAGGTCCTGCGCCAGCACCTCGGCCTTGGGCAGCCCGGTCAGCTCGGCGAGTTGCCCGGCGACCGCGTCGCGCTCGGCCGCCGGCAGCGCGGCGCCGGCGTAAAGTGCCTTCAGATAGCCGTCGGCGGCGAACGCCCGCGCCGCGTCGGCCTGCCCCTCCGGCGTGCAACCCGCAGGCCCTTTCCCGAAATGGCAGGCGGTCGCCGCGAGCGAAGGCAGCAGCGCGAGATAGGGGCGGTCATCGCCTTCCGCACCACGCGCCATATCCATCGCCTGCCCCAGCAGGATCACCCCATTCAGGCTGACGCCATCCATCGCGCCGGTCTCGGTGGGGCCGCCGGCCAGCAGCTTGGCGACGGCGGCCGCGCGGATGGTGCCATAGCTTTCGGACAGCAGATATTTGGGCGCGTTCGTCCGGCCGTTGCGGCGCAGCCAGTCCCGAATGATCTGCGCGGTGGCGCGGGCGTCCTGTGCCACGCCCAGATAATTCTCCGGCTTGCCCCCCGGCAGGATGCGGCTGTAGCCGGTCCCGGGCGGGTCGATCAGCACGATGTCCGCCACGTCCAGCGGACTGTCCGGATTGGGCAGCATGCGGAACGGCGCGGCCGTGCGCGGGGCGTCGGCATCGTCCATATCCACCCGGTCCAGTGCCAGCAGGCCCAGATGCAGCCAGATCGACGAGGAGCCCGGCCCGCCGTTGAACGCAAAGATGACCGGGCGCTCGGGATCGGGCTTGCCCGCCTTCAGATAGCTGGTGGTGAAAATGCTGGCGCCATCCAGCTGCGTTTCTTCCACGACCGAGCGCCAGCCCAGCTGGGCACCGCCGATCGTGTCGCGCCCGCTCGCCTCGAACCGTATGGGCGCCTCGGCGGACGCTGTGCCGGCCAGCAGCAGCGCGGCAGCGAAGAGGGTGGAAAAACTAGTGCGCATGACCGTCCCCGTCATCAGCCGCAAAGCCCGGGCCCGTCGGCTCGCCGCCTGCAAGCGGCGTCGCTGGGCGCAATGTGGGCGGCGGTGCGAAGGGCTCGATCGCCAGCGCGGTGTAGATCTCGGCGGGGAAATAGACGGTACCGCCCCGCATCACCATGCGGGGACTGCGGATCGCCTGGATGTCGGCGAGCGGGTTGCCCGCCACCAGCACCAGATCAGCCATCTGCCCACGCGCGATGCGCCCGCGCCGGTCCGCCTCGCCGAGGAATTCGGCGGCGCCCAGCGTGGCGGCGCGAAGCGCTTCGGCAGGCGTGAGCCCCGCCTTTACATAGAGCTCCACTTCACGCAGCACGGTGAAGCCGGTTGCATCATCCGTGCCCGGCAGCAGCCGAACCCCCTCGCGGTGGAGCATGCCGATGGTTTCCAGCACCTTGGCGAAACCCGACTGATAGGCCGCATCCGTCTCCGGGCTGTCGATCGTCACGAAGCTGCGCTTGCGATAGCGCTGATAGCCGATGGGCATATGGCCCAGATACCAGTCCTGCCCCGGCGGCACTTCGCCCGCCCGGCTCAGCATCAGCTGCTCCAGGATCATCGCCGTACTGTCCAGCGCGGTGCCGTGCTTCTTCATCAGCTCGACGGTGTGCCGCACCGGCGCGGAGTTGAGGTCGAGCGAACCGGCGCGTGCCATCGCAGTCAGCCTCAGCGGCGTGCGGCTGTCCTCGCCCGGCTTCAGGATCCAGCCCAGCATCAGCTGATTGGCGTGAGCCACCGCGTCATAGCCGTCCTCGATCATGCGGTCGGGTGTGGTGAAGGCCGGCACATGGCCCGACACGCGCAGGCCCAGCCCATGCGCCTCGGCCGCCAGCGGTTTCACCCAATCGGGCGTCATGCTGTTGTAGATCTTGATCTCGGCATAGCCATGGTCGGCATACCAGCGCACCGCGCGCAGGCCGTCCTCCAGCGTGGCAGGGATGAAGCCATGGCGCGCGGAAAAAGGGCTGCGCCCCTCGATGAAGCCGGCCGGCACGATGCGCGGCCAGGCCACCTCGCCCGCCTCGATCTGTGTCAGCAGGCCCTGCAGGAAGCCGTTGTTGTTGCCCATGTCGCGCGTGGTGGTCACGCCGGCGGCCAGATAGAACAGCCCCGAGCCGAGGCTGGCGTGGGAGTGCATGTCGTGCAGGCCGGGGAACAGCGTGCCGCCTTCCCCTTCGATCACCACCTGATCGGCGGGCGGCGGCGCGGCATCATGCGGGCGAACCCCCACAACCAGCCCGCGCGCCACCACCACGTCGGACAGGGCCGACAGCGTCCCCGACTGCGGGTCGAACAGCCGGACGTTGCGGATCCGAACCGGCGCTTCGAAACGGTGCGCCAGCTTCTTCTGCAGCGCGATCGCCTGTTCCAGATCGAGCTCATCCGTCAGCCGCGCGATTTCGGGGGCCAGCGCTTCCTGCCCCGCGCGCACGGCAAGCCCGGTCTGCGCCGCGCCTTCCGCCGCGAACAGCCGCCCCTTCGAATCCAGCAGCACATAGCCGGGGTTCAGTTGCACGCCGGAGAGGCGATAGGCGGTGAGCGCAGTGCTGCCCAGCGTCAGCGTGCGCAGCTTCTCCACCCGCAGTTGCCCGCCCGGCAGCACCGGCAGCGTGCCGCCGTTGCGCGCCGCTGCCGCATAGATGAACGAGGCCCAGGGGCTGCCGTCGTTCACCACATAAAGCGGCGGCTTCGCGGCCTCCACCGAGCCGCTGTCGGCCTGGCTCTGCCACTCGGCGCGGCCATCGGCCCAGCGATAGCGTTCCGCCACCGGCCCGCCCATCAGCGAGGTGCCGCTGATGGTCCAGGAAACCGGCACCCCGCCCGGCCCCATTGTCAGCGCCTCGCGGTGCTTGGGGCCCCGGCCATTGTTGTCCACATGGAAGTCGACCGAAACCGAGGCGCCGTCGGTCACTGCTTCCAGCCAGCCGACCGATTCCCCGTTGGCGAGGATGGTGAAGCGCTCCGTCGTCGCCGACCATGCGGCCTGCGCGCCGAGCAGCAGCCCGATGAAGAAACCCGATTTCAGCATCCTGTTCATTCGGCTGCCTCCGTTGCGCGCCGGTGCAGCCGGGCCGCGGCCGCCAGATCCTGCACCACATGCCCGAGCGATTTATAAAGTGTGATCTGATCGGCGGTTTCCCGGCCCGGGAGGCGCCCCAGCAGCACCTCGCCGATCTCGCCGACCACATGGCTGTCGTCCACGAGGTTGGCCTCGCGCGCCACGGCCAGTTCGGAAGCCTGCGCCAGCACACCGGGGCGATAATCGGCGATGTAGCGTGCCGCCTGCACCAGCGCCGAATCCACTTCCACCGGGCCAGGGAAGCTGGAGCCGACGAGATTCACATGCGTGCCCGGCCGCACCCATTCGCGCAGCAGCACCGGCTCGGCGGAGCTTGAGACGGTGCACAGGATCGCGGTCCCGGCGGCCTCGCGCGGGTCGGACACCGCACGGACCGGCAGCGCCAGCTCATGACTCAGGCGTTCCGCCAGTTCAGTCGCGCGCGCCAGCGAGCGGCCCCACAACAGAATGTCCGTCAGGGGCCGCACATGGCGGATCGCGCGGATGTGGGAGTCGGCCTGCGCGCCGGTGCCGAAAATGCCGAGCGTGGTGGCATCGGCCCGCGCCAGCACGTCGGTCGCCACGGCCGTCGCGCAACCGGTGCGGATATGCGTCACGGTCTCCGCGTCGGCGAGGCAGGCCAGTTCGCCGCTTCGCCCGTCGAACGCCGCAACTACGCCCCGGTGCCGCGAGCGGCCCGGCCGTGTGGGATCGGAAAACACGCTCACCAGCTTGGCGCCGAAACTGCCCAGCGCATCCAGCTCGCCCGGCATCACCCCGAACAGGCGGCCTTCGCCCAGCGCCATGATCTGCCGCAGCGGCTGCGCCCGGCCGGCGGCGGACAGCGCTGCCATCGCCTCGCGCATGGCGACAATGCATCCGGGATAGTCCAGCAGCTTCTCGACCGCTTCGGCGTCATAATAGGGCAGGGTCATTTCCCGCGCATCCAGGCCCGGATATCGTCGCCCATCGCCTTCGCGGTGGCGTCGACACTGTAGCCCATATGGCCGCCGTCATAGGCCTTCAGCGTCACCTTGTCCGCCGGCCAGCCGGATTGCGCGGTCAGCAGCTCGGCCGCGCCGACCGTGGTCATGGTGTCGTAATAGCCGCTGGCGACCATCAGCTTGAAGGCGGGGTTCAGCTTCATCATAGCGCTGATCCCGGTGTAATAGGGCCAGTCGGCGAACGGGCTCTTGCCCGCACCTCAGACCCAGCCTTCCAACCCGCCGGTGACGGGCGAATTCATCCGATATTCGTCGCCCCAGCCCAGCTTCAACTCGTCGCGGACATAGCGCGGGAAGGTCTGCTGGATCGCTTTCACCAGCACGTCCGCCGGGTCGGGCGCGCCGCCCTTGTCGGTGATGGGGGCGGTGTAGCGCGCGTCCGTGCGCCCCAGCAGCAGCCCCTGATCCTTCAGCAGTTCCAGGCGATACTGTTCCTTGCTGATGCGCAGCGCGTTGGCGAGATACCAGTCGGCGGAGAGGCCGGTAAGCGCCTGCAGTTCGGCAGCGATCCGCTTCTGCTCGGCCACGGGCAGTGCGGAGCCCTGATAGAGCGCGGTCAGATAATCGCCCTTCGCGAACGCCGAGGCTTCCGCCACGATCTGCTCCAGCGTGCGGCCCTTGCGGTCGATGCGGCCATGATACCAGGCAGTCGCCGCGAGCGTCGGAAGCGAGGCGACATAGCTCGCCACATTGGCGGGCCGCTGCGAATATTCGATGATGTTGGCGGCCTGCCCGTAAAGGAACACCCCGGCAAGCGGCAGCGGATCGGGCCCCTCCGCCAGCTGACGGGCGATTTCCGGCGCGCGGATGGTGCCATAGCTTTCGCCCAGCACATAGACCGGCGAGGCGGTGCGGCCGTTCGCCTTCAGCCATTGGCGGATGAAGGTTGCGAACTGCCGGGCATCGGCGTCGACCGAGAAATAGGCGGACGGCTCGGTTCCCGCTTCCACCCGACTGAAGCCGGTGGAGGCCGGGTCGATGAACACCAGATCGACAGCGTTCAGCGGTGAGTGTGGATTGTCGATCAGCCGGAATTCCGATGGGTCCGCCTTCACATCATCAGGAAACCAGATGCGGCGCGGGCCGAGCCCGCCGATATGCAGATAGGGCGAAGGCGAGATGGGGCCGCCGTTGAACAGGAACAGCACCGGCCGCGCAGCGGCCTTCGCCCCATCCCTGGTGTAGGCGAAGCTGACGATGCGCGCGCCTTCTCCCGCCCCGGTCACGATCGGCAGTTCGGACACGGTTGCAGTGTAGCGGATCTTCTCGCCGCCGAAGGTTCCGCTGTGGCGGGTGATCACCGGCGCCCGCACCGCCTGTGCCACTTCAGCCGGGGCCAGAGAGGCTGCGACGGCCGAGCCGGGCACGGCCAGCGCAAGGCCGGCAAGAACGGGAAGCAGAAGGCGGAAGTCGATCATGCACGGTCTCCTACACCGGGCAAGCTATGGCCGCTTTCTGGAAATGAATATGCGAAGTTGCAGCCCGTTCGCTATGGGTTGGATAAACTATGCAATGAATCCGCAATCAGTGCATTAAGCTGAACGCCCACACCCCGGATGCAAGCGTCAGGAAAGACCATATGTCGGAAGTGCTCACCGCCGTCGATTACAGGATTCTTGAACAGATCCAGAAAGATGCGTCGCTGTCGACGACGGATCTGGCCGAGAAGGTGGGCCTGTCGCAATCACCCTGCTGGCGCCGGCTGCAACGGCTGCGTGAAGAGGGCTATATCAAGGGGCAGGTCGCCATTCTTGACCGCAAGCGGTTCGGGGAAAGCCTCTACATTTTCGCCACGCTGAAGGTCGCGTCTCTCTCGGAACCCCAGCGGGCGGAATTCATGCGCAAGATCGAGACGATCCCTGAGATCCAGGAATGCCACACCCTATTCGGTGAGCGAGACATCATGCTGAAGATCGTCGCCCAGTCGCTGGATTGGTATCAGAATTTCGTCTTCAAGGTGATCATGAAGTTGCCGGGGGTGCAGGATATCCAGTCCACCGTCACACTCAGCGAAATCAAGCAGACGACTGCGATCCCCATGCGGCAACGAACCCTTTGAGAGAAACTTCACTAAGTATAAAAAAGTAAGAAGAGAAAAATTATAAATATATCCTATGAAGAGAAAATAAACATGCATGATTTGACAATATAGCGGATATTTAAAGATCAAAATATTGCACTTGAAATTGATTATTCGTTAATATCAATCCTATAACTCCGAATGCTCTGGATTATCTGGGGTGGGATCTTACGCCCGCGCCATTGTCTGGCACATGCAGGAGAAGGTGTATGGCGGGCTGACGTCCGCCATCGCCCGGCAGCTCCAGCGGCTCAGAAAGGTTCTGGACGAAGGCGGCGTCCTCGATCTTGGCAGTGCGCCGCAACACAGAATCTTCCGTACCGCATCCTGATGCGCATCGCATCTCCCGACCGCCTGTTTGCGAGTCAGAGAAATCGCCGGAATCAGGCCCGCCTTGGCCCGACAGAGAGCGTCTCCGCGCTCGGCGCCAGATGCGCGGAGTGCTGACAGCACTTTGAAAACGCGCCGGAAATCTCCGATTCGCCAAAGCAATCAGCAGTCAGGTGTCGAAAAGAAGGGAAAATGGTGCCCAGGGACGGGGACGAACAGGACTGATATTTCAATTGGTTAGCCAATTTATGGGGCTAAAACCGGTTGGAATGTTCCTAGGGGGCGTTTCGCATTTGGCGAGCGCTTGAAATGATGATCGACACGATTCGCGTCGTCATCCCGGTTGAGCTCGGCCGCCCTCTTTTCGGTGGTCGCATGGTTTCGACCACTTGGGCAGATGGCCAGGAGCAGCGAGAGTTTGAGTTGCTGAAACATATGCGATGTGAAGGGTCCTGGTCGGGCTCGATGATGGTTCGCTGTGTGGATGGCCAAGAACTAGAGCTGTACGGCTCGCCAACCAAGTTTCTCGGCGGACATAACCTCTTTGGCTCGACCGACCTATTTCTACTGCTGCGGCAAACGCTCGACCGATTGGCATTGGGTCCGCTTGAAGGAGTTAGGGTCGATGATGATGCAATTCGCTCGGCTCGAATTCATCGCATCGACGTGAATGAAATGTTCACGTTGCGAAATCTCGAGGACGTAAAGCTCTATATCAAAGCCTGCGCAGCCCGTGCTTCACTGTCGCATCGCGGGAAAGGTGCGCTGGCAGAGGACGGATGCACCGTGTCCTGGGGAATGCATCGCGGGAACCGAAGTGCTTGGAAAATAAAGCTTTATGCAAAGGGTCCGGAATTTGTCGTTCGGAGGAAGGGCAAGCTATCACAGGCTGCACCGCTCGTGGGGTGTCAACTTATTCGGTCTTGGGTAGATCGTCAGCTTCGTGTAGAAATTGAGGTTCATGGGCGCGAGCTCGACAAGCTCAACTTGCGGACGGTGAGTGATTGGAGCGCGGCGACAGCCGCAACGGTGTGGGAGGCCAAAGCGGCCAAACTTTTTTGGGGCGATGAGCCGATGAGCGTGGAAGAAAACAAGCTGGAAGCGCCTGCCAGGGTGACGGCATTGTATGATTCTTGGCGAGCGGGGCGCGATCTTTCTGCACTGACGCCCGCCAGGACTTTCGCGCGCTGGCGTTCAGAAGTTAAGAAGTTTTACGGCTCCGATATTGCTCTTCCAACGCCTTCCGCTGGCTTGGACAATGTTGAAGCGTTCACCTTCAAGCGCGTCCTTCACATATCGACGGCAGATCCAGCTGAGATTGATGGTCACGTGCGGCGGCTCCTGGCCGCCTGAGGCGCTTTCGCCCAGCGCGGGCTGGACCTATACATGCTGTTCCAAATGTGGAGGAACAGCGTGAGTACCAGCAAGGAAGTAACTGATTTCGCGACGTCTTGGGTTTTTGAGAACGTCAACGCAGGGCTATACGATCCCGGCGCTGAGGTGATCGAGGCGCACGTGCAACAGCTAATTTCGGACGCGAAAGATGCCGGCATCAGCGAGGAATCGCTCCGTGAGCATCTTGCCGATCTCGGCGACTATGTTTCGGAAGCGCTCAAGGAAGCCACCGACAACGAGGTTGAGAGGCTCGCATCGAAGGACGACTGACCATCGTCGGGGGCAAAAGTGCAGTGTAGTAACACTGCACTTTTGTGCCATTTTTGGCATTCAGCCGCCTTGGGGTGTCAACTTATTCGGTCGTCCACAGCGTTGGGTGGAAGAGTGCAGGATGAGCACAGATAAAAAGCGCGAAGCGGGGGAAGACGTCACGCAGAGACCAAACTTGATCGAAATTCTCCAGAAAATGAAACCTCTTGAGCCCCAAGACTACTTTCCGGATGACATTGACTCCTCCCTCCTGCCGATGCGCGACATTAACTTGGAAGAATAATCCACAGACGACACGTCCCGGTACACCTCGACGCAATTATTCTGTCAACATTGCTTACCTAAATCGCGCGCAATTCGGGTCGAATTGCTTAAATTCGCGGAAATCGAGCCGAGCAAATTTGCCGCTTTCGGCGCGTAAGGCCCGCTCAGCGACCGGCTTCGGATAAAAAATTCGATTGCTGCGTGCTCGCTGATCGGCCTTCGCGATAAGTGGATGAAATTATTCGGTCAAATTGCGCTCGTTTCGGCTCGAAAAACTACATTCCGCTGAAATCGGCTCGAAATGCCGATTTACACCGAAATCGTGAAGTGTTGACGGTAACTTACGCAAATGAGTTACTGGCGCTCGCCAAATGTCTGGCGAACGAAAGGCTAGCGAACATGCAAGTCGAGATCGAAATCATGGATGACCCGATTACTAGATCGGGTGTCAGCAAGAAGACTGGCAACAATTATTCGATCACTATGCAAAAGGCGTACCTCCATAACCCGAACGAGAAATATCCGACAAGCTTTGAATTCTTCCTTCGCAATGGTGAAGTGTTTAAACCTGGTCGGTACACTCTCGGCGCAGATGCTTTCTACGTGGACCGCGAAGGTCGCCTTTCGCTTGGCATTGAGCGCGGCCTTGTGCCGCTCGCGCAACCTGCCGGTATCAAGGCGGCTTAACATCGATCCAGGGAGTGTAAAATGCACGACCAAATTTTTGATCATTTCGCATCTATCGTTCAGGCGTTTTTCCCTTTGGCTGTCTTTCTAGCAGCAGTTTGGTTGCCCTTCCTTCTGGCTTGCACAGTCAGCCGCGCAAGCCGCGGAGCTGCAAACCCGATCGTCCGGGTCTCTCGCAGTTTTTGGTCCTGACCATGGAAGCTGCGATCACAGATGCGCTCACAGCGCTTTCGATTGGTCTGCTGGTGATTGGCATCGCCCGCTGGGCCGGCTGGATCGTCTGAGATTTTGGGATGGCCGATTTCGTCCTCAAATGCTCGCCTTCTGCCGATCCTCTGCAGCCGGTCGAGCCTCCATGTCCGCAAGGATATAGTCTTGTTCTTGCTGACGAACCTCAAGTTTTGCTTTTCGGCAGCGAACTTGAACATGCAGTCGCGATCGGTGCCAGCGCAATTCTGATTCCGTTTTTAATTGGTGTTGCGTTCGCAGCGATCAAGAAAATCATAGAAAGTGCGTGACATGCTTCGTATTCGTCAGTTTTCTGCTGCGCTTTTTGCGCTGATTGTTACCTCATTCTATTCAACTGTCGCGTTTGCACAAGCGGCAACGCCGATTGAGAATCTACAAGTGGAGGCGGACGGAATCGTCATTTCGTTGCAGGAGGCCATCGCCGGCCTTGCTGTCACAGCTTTGGGTGTCGTGGCGATCATTGTCGCCTACTCCAAACTGTCCTCGATGATCAAGAAATAGTCACGATGACGTTTACGGCTGCTCTCGTCCTCGGCGCTTCGGTGATGTTTGCGTTTATCCTCGGAGTTCGCTCACTGTGACTTCTTTGAGCCGCCGATTGTTTCTCGAAAGTGCGGGCGCGGTGTTTATTGCCGCTGACCTGACCCCCTGATTTTCCTCCAAGCTTGATTAGAGTCCGGCCTATTGAGAGGACGGACGGATGAAGCGGACGAAGTTCACGGACGAGCAGATT
>QFPK01000053.1 GCA_003248865.1 Sphingomonas sp. | reverse complement strand
AGACCCGGTTCTGCACCATGCCCGTGATCGTCATCAGCATGGCGAGCGGGATCACTGCGGCGGTAATCAGCGCGGCCCGGATGTTGCCCAGCAGCAGGAACAGCACCGCGATCACCAGCAGCGCCCCCTCCATAAGGTTTTTCTGCACAGTGGCAATGGCGCGATCGACCAGATTGGTCCTGTCATAGACCGCGTGCGCACGCACACCTTCCGGCAATGTGGCGTCGATCTCCGCCAGTCGCTCCGCAGCGCGTTGGGCAACGGCACGGCTGTTCTCGCCGATCAGCATGAAAACGGTGCCCAGCACGATTTCTTCGCCGTCCTTGGTCGCCGCGCCGGTCCGCAGGTCGCTGCCCTCGATCACGTCGGCAACATCGCCAATGCGCAACGGCAGGCCGTCGCGCGTCGCCACCACGATCTGGCGCAGCCCCTGGATGTCGGCCACCTGGCCGGGGACGCGGATCAGGTATTGCTCGCCGAAGCGCTCGATGTAGCCGGCGCCGACATTGGCGTTGTTGCGCGCGACTGCATCCAGCAGGTCGCCCATGGTCAGCCCATAAGCCAACAGCCTGACCGGATCGGGTGTGACGTGAAACTGGCGTTCATAACCGCCGATGGTGTTGATCTCGGTGACACCCCGCAGATTCCGGAGCTGCGGGCGCACCACCCAGTCTTGCAGCGTGCGTAATTCGGTCGGCGTCCATGTTTCCTCGTAGCCCGGTTCCGGCTCCAGGGTGTACATGAAAATCTCGCCCAGGCCGGTCGCCACCGGTCCGAGCGTGGGGTTCAAGCCCACCGGGATCTGTGAGGACGCCTGCTGCAAGCGTTCGGCGACCTGCTGCCGCGCGAAATAGATGTCGGTGCCGTCCTCGAAGACCACGGTCACCTGCGACAGCCCATAGCGGGAAATCGAGCGGGTGTAGTCCAGTCGGGCGAGGCCCGCGAGCGCGGTCTCGATAGGGAAGGTAACGCGCTGCTCGGCCTCCATGGGCGAGTAGCCCGGCGCCTCGGTATTGATCTGCACCTGGACGTTGGTGATGTCCGGTACCGCGTCGATCGGCAGGCGGTTGTAGTTCCAGATGCCCAGCGCTGACAGGGCCAGCACCAGGAGAAGGACGAGCCAGCGATGCGCGATGGACGCGCGAATGATGCGTTCAAGCATATCTGCGTCCTCAGTGGTCGTGGCTGGCGCCGGACTTTTCGATGTCCTGGCGGATCAGAAAACTCTGCTCGGTCACGTAGGGCGTACCGGGTTTGAGCCCACCCAACACTTCGGCGTATTCGCCGTCACGGTCGCCGAGTTCGAGCATGCGAACCTCGTAGGTCTCGCCGACCTGCGCGAACACCACGGTGAAATCGCGGAAACGCTGCAAGCCCGACTCTTTCACCGCCAGCGGCACCTCGCGCGAACCCGCCGTGACCTCGGCCGCCACGGTCATGCCGGGACGCCACCGGCCTTCCGGGTTGGGAATGCTGACGCGGGCAATGACACTCTGGCCGGTGCCGGCCACTGGCAGCAGGCTTCCGATCGTGGCCTCGGTTGTGGCGCCGCCCGTCGCCGAGCGAATGCGCACCGGTTGCCCCGGTTCCAGAAGGTCGGCATCGGTGCCGATGGCACGCAGGTCGATCCACACCTGCGACAAGTCGGCCAGCTCGAACAGCGCGCCGGCTTCGGCCACGTCGCCGACGTTGGTGTTGCGCGCCAGTACCACGCCATCGAAGGGTGCGGTGATGGAATAGGTGCGCAGGCTCTCATTGCCTTCGACGACCGCCAGTGTCTGACCGCGCTGGACACGTTCACCCTGCTGCACGCTCACCGACTGCACGATGCCCGGAAAGCGCGCCCCGACGGACGCATAGCGATTGGAATCAAAGGCGATGGTGCCAGTCAGTCGTACGATGTCGCGGATGGAAGCCGGGCCGGCCTGCTCGACCCGGATACCAGCATCTTCTGCAATGGCGGCCGGAATGGTGACGCGCCCCTCATAGGATTCGTAGGACCAATTGGATCTCTTGCCGCCGTGTTCTGCGGTCACAGCCACATCGAATGAGTGTGGTTCGGTCACTTCGCCGCTACCAACCAGGTAGGTGCTTTCCGGCGCGAACGTGAATCGGTTGACTTCGCCGTCGAGGCGCGAGAGCTCGATGGTCGCAACGACTTCAGTGGGCGGGATCAAACTGTCACTCCGATAGGCGTAAAGTCGGTAGTGTGGAGGCGCATTGGTCTCGAAGATGGTGACTTCCAACGCGAAGTCGCCGTCGCGCAGAAGCCGCCCATTGTTCGGGCCGCGCTCGTAATCTTCGTTCGCTTGCCCATCAACGCCGCGGTCGACACGGTCACTATTAGGGCCGCAAGCGGCCAGCGCCAAACTGAGAAAAAGCAGGAAAAGCAGGCGATTCATGGGGTCATGTCCTCAACGGTGACGGTGAGGCGTTCCACCTCGACCAGCAATAGGTGATAGCGGGCAGCAGCTTCAACGGTGCGCTGGTTCAGGTCGAACAGCGTCCTTTGTGCCTGTGCCAACGAAATGAAGGAGAAGCGTCCGGCCTCGAATCCGCGGCGAGTGTTCGCCAATGCGTCCTCGGCCATGGGCAGCATGCGTGTACGCAGCGCCTCGGCTTCGTGACGTGCGCGCATAAGTTCCTGATAGGTATCGAACAAGACTTGATGCCGCTCGAAGCGTTCAGCATCCCGGCGGGCTTCCAGCGCGATGAGTTCGGCGTCAGCTTGTGCGATCGCGTACCCGGAGCGCTTGCGGCTACCCAACGGCACCGAGATCGACATCACCAGGCCTTGATCGTTAAAAGCTTCCATACGGCGTACGCCCAGGCTCAAGTCGATATCGGGTTTCTGTCCTGCTTCGGCGATCCGGCGGCGGGCAGAGAGGGTGTTCGCCTGTAGTCGCGAGGCCCAGAGTTCGGGCGTCATCGACAGACGAGCGGCCAATGTCTCGAACGACTCGACCGGCGGCAGGGCTTGCAGGTCACCGACGACTGAGCCGAAGTCGGGCGTCAACGCACCCCAGCTCGCGGCCAACGTCATTCGGGCGCTGGCCAATTCCTGCTGCGCTGTCTCGCGCGCCAACTCCACCTCGGCGAGCGCAATCTCGGCAGCCTGGAGGTCCGATTCGGGGTTGCGGGCCGCCGATACCCAAGTGGCGACCTCGCTGCGAGTACGTTCGGCTTGCCGGACACGCTCCTCGGCGTAGTCCAGCCGCTGTTGTCTGGCAAGTACTTCGATGAAGCGGGCTGTGGTTCGGCTGGCCAAGTCGATCCGCGCCGTATCGGCCTGGTGCTGTTGCTGGCTGACCTCGGCCCTGCCAAGGGTCTGTCGGGCTGCACG
>QFPK01000014.1 GCA_003248865.1 Sphingomonas sp. | reverse complement strand
GCGTCGGCGCAGCGGCAAACTGGCCGTTTCCGCCTGACAGATCGCAGCATGACGAAAGGGGCGGCGCCGCAAGGCGCCGCCCCTTCTCGTTGCGGGCAGTGCAACAGTGCCGGTTAGGCTCGACGCATTTCGTCTACTTGTGCGCCACGAACCGGACGGTTTGCCGGCGGGTGAGCCCCCTAGTGAAGCAGCAACAGCGACAATTGAGTTGCAGTCAATTGAAGATCTTGACGCTCTTCAGGACTACCCGAACACTTATTACTTCGATCAGCCCAACGTTTGCGAAGAGCTTGTCGCTTCGCGCTTAGCGTAGCGTAGCCTCCGTAGCCGCTTGTGATGGCGATCTAGAGCAGCTCGTTGTACGTATCGAATATTGTCTGGGCCCTATCGAGTGTCTTTGGTACCGGGCCCGTCTTCAGATCGAGCACTTTGGGGTTTCGGATGAGCCAAGCGGCAGGCGTAAAGTGGTCGAATAGGGGGGCATCGGTGGACATTACCGCGAAGGCTGCCTCAGCCTGCTTTACGAGACGATCCGTGCCGTTTCCCGCCTTTTTCAGCGATGCCGCAGTCAGCTTGCGCGTATCGTCAAACCCGTAGGTCCCGTTGAGGATTGCCGCGAACAATTCCGGCTCGAATATGTCCTCGATGTCCGCTTCTGGGCGGCCCATGAAATCAGCCATGGTGTAGAAATGGCCAGCCTTCAGGATTTCAGCACGTTTCAGGTCGTCGACCTTGCGATTGTCGCCCTTAGCCTGGTCGGAAAGCACCGCGATATGTAGAGCATTGCCCGAAAACATCGCGACGAACGGTCGGATCTTGTCGATGCCGCCCGCTGGGCAAAGGGTCCATCTGGTGTCGAGACCTGTCCGACCGCGTCGCTTGAGCGCATCCGACAGTGCTTGGATATAGAGGATATCGCCGGGGCCCTCGAGAAGCATGGTATGCTTGCCGACGAACAGCGATTGGGTGATCTCGTACCCCAGCGCGCCCTGCAAGGGGAACAAAGTATCAGGGTCGCGGGTAAGTACATCGCTGCGCACTTTCGTGCCGAGCGGCATACGCCGCACGCCCTTCATTTCCACCTGATCCTCGACAATGCGGACAGAAGCCAACTCATCTGCGGGAACCATGAAGGGTGAGTGGGTCGAGTAGATGATCTGGTGGTGCGGTGCGAGCTTGTCCTTGAAAAAGCGCAACAGGTCAGCTTGAGCCTTGCCGTGCAGAGTGAGGCCGGGCTCATCGAGCAACAATACGACTGGTGTCTCTTCGTCTTTCACCTGCGCAAATTTCACGAGGAACGAGAAAAACCAGACGAAGCCTGCGCTGCGCTCCGAGAACGGCGTATCGACACGGTGAAGGTGATTGTTAATGCGTGCCCAAGCGATTGTGCCGGAGTTGAGCGGTGCTGGGTCTCCCGAGCGCGCCTGCTCCACGCGAACCGCGACGCTGAGGTCCGGGTTCTGGGTCCAATACTCCAGCACTTGGTCGGTGATGTTGTTCGACGCTGCCTGAAGCCGGGCGTTGAACGTCTCATAGGTGGTGACGTTCGTTATCTCGTCGATCGATACTCCGGCATAGTCGAGAAACTCGGAAAAGAGCCTTGCCCCGCGGTTCATCTCGGTATTGATCTGACCGTTCGCTATTAGCTGACGTGTCTGCTCCAACTGAATTGCGCCATCCATGCGATCATAGGACGAGAAGTACATAAACTTTGGCAGCATTGACTTGATCAGACTGCCAACCTGGGACGTGATGGTGCCGTTGGCAGCCATGTGCGCCTTGAGTTCCTGATGTCGCGCCGTCGGTGATGAGAGTTTTGCGAGAGTGCTGATCAACTCGGATGTATTGGTTACCTGGGCGAGAACAGCACGTTCCGATTCGTCCAACGCGAACCGGTCGTACAGGTTGGCCAACCCAGCCGCGAAGTTAAGCTGCGCATTGACCTCAATCTCTATACCGTAGCGGCGCTCGATGGACACCAAATCATTCTTGATCACGCTTTTTCCGATGGTAGCCTCAATCTTAGCCATGTCTCGAGCCTGGAGGCGCCATTTAGTCGAGATGGCGAGTGCTTCTTTGTTCCCGTGACGCTCCTCGTATTGGGTGAGCAGCCTTCGCGGATAGTCGCGCTCTTTATCGAATACGGCCGGTGTCGTTGGGTGCGGATTTAGTGCAGCTAGGGCTAGGAGTATCGCGCTCTTACCGGCCTCGTTCTTCCCTACGAGACACGTCACCGGATCTATCGTGAATTCCTGGCTGTCATCGACCGATCTGAAGTTGGTGACGTGGACTTTTTCGAGCTGCATGAGCTCCCCCCTAGCCTATTGTTGTCGCGTGAGTTTAGATCGTGATTGATCAATTTCAACGAATGGATTGAACCGGCCAGCGGGCAACTTCGCTCTTTTCGATTTTCGTGGGACTATGAGATCTGGCCTGACACCAGTTGCGGCTCGGACATCGCACTTGGGTTGCCTTGGGTTGCATTGTGCAGCGAAGTTCGCGGAAGGAAGAAAAAGTTCGCGGAGGGAAGAAAAAGGAGCTGCCCTTCACTCGGTGGGCAGAGCCGGGGTGGAGCTGCGCTGTGTGGAAAACTCCGCGCCACCCCGGCTCACCGCTGACCTCCCGCGAAGCTTCACGCTTGTCGCGCATGAAAGGTGCAAAACCCGAAAGGCGAGTCAACCAAGCCGGATCGAGTCACTCAGTCTCGCTGCAACGAGTCAGTTTGCTAGCGCCCAGCATTCAAGATCGCGCGACGGCGCGGAGAATGAGCGATGACTGATCATTCCGATCTGCTGGATGACGGGGACAACACAAGAACAATTGCTGACCACATCTATCACGCGCTTCATCGCGACATTGTCTCCGGGGTTTTGATGCCGGGAACGAAGCTGCGAATGGAGGAATTCTCCCGCCTTTACGGTGTCGGCATGAGTCCTCTTCGTGAAGCACTGATCAAGTTGACGGGTGACGCGCTTGTATGCACCGAAAAGCAACGAGGGTTCTGGGTATCCCCCATTTCTATCGACGAACTCGACGACACCACAGAAATCCATATGCTGATCGAGACCGAGGCAGTCGCCCGATCGATAAGACTCGGAGAGGAAGCCTGGGAAGCAAGGGTCCGGAAAGCGCATTTCGCGCTTCGCGAAGCCACGCAGACGCTTCTGCATGAAAGCGACGAGGCCGCGTTCAAAGCCTGGATGCAGGCGAGCAGGCGGTTCCATGACACACTTGGTTCGGCATGCGCCTCCCCATGGCTGATACGGATGCGACGCATGCTTCACAGGCACGCGGAACGGTACAGGGCCATCATCCTGCCGAACCGCAGCGTGGACTCCGATACCCATGACGAGAATGATGCGATTGCGGAAGCTGTTCTCGGCCGGAAATCTCTGCGTGCAGCGTATCTTATCAGGCGCCATGCGCAGAGAACCGCGAACTGCATTCGTGAAGGATTACAAACATACTGGCAACATAAAGACGCGGCAGTGTCAAATTAATAGCAAAATTTCTCAACAACAATCTCTGAAAGATATTTTGTTACAACTGAAGCATTTCGGAAAGATGGGTATCGCCATGAATGACATGTTTATTCTTCGTGCTTCCGTCGTGAAAATAATATCAAAGCTGGATGTCATCCTGACATCGAAAAAACGCCCTGTGGATTGCGGCGTGTTCATGATCATTGCCGAAAATATCAGCAGTCTTCGCTGGAGGCAGACTTCCGCTGTGCGTGATCGGATCGGATTTCGCTGTCAACTCGTCGCAATCGCCACCGCTGTCTTATTCAACGCACCTGCTCTTGCCAACGCATCTCGGCCCAATTTCCTCGTGATCGTTGCCGACGATCTTGGCTTTTCCGACATCGGCGCCTTCGGCGGCGAGATCGACACGCCCAACATAGACGCGCTCGCCAGATCAGGGGTACGCTTTACCGGCTTCCACACCACCCCAACCTGTTCACCGACACGCGCCATGCTGCTTTCGGGCACAGACAATCATCGCGCCGGCCTCGGCGCGATGGCCGGGCTCATCGCACCCAACCAGCAAGGACAGCCGGGGCACGAGGGCTTTCTGCGGCCGGAGGTTGCATCGCTTGCTGAACTCCTCGCCGATGGGGGCTATCGCACGCTCTTTTCAGGCAAGTGGCACCTCGGCATTGAGCCCGAACAGGATCCTCATGCGCGTGGTTTCCAGCACAGCTTCGCGCTGCTGCAAGGCGGCCACAATCATTTCGGTGTTGGTACGTCAAGCGATCCAACCAAGGGTTCAACTTACACCCAGAACGGCGAACGCCTCTCCGGCGTCCCCGAGGATTTCTATTCGTCGGATTATTTCGGCGCGAGACTCGTCGACTACATTCGCGAAACCAAGGCCGGGCCTGAAGGAAGCAAGCCGTTCTTTGCCTATCTGGCCTTCACGGCACCTCATCGGCCACTGCAGGCGCCTGTCGAGACGATCGCGAAGTATCGCGGCCGCTATGACGCGGGCTTCGAGACGCTGCGTGAAGAGCGGCTCAAGCGCCAACGCGAACTCGGCCTGCTCGATCCGTCGAAGCCCGCGCACGCCCCCACATACAGACGCCCATGGGATTCGCTTTCGGCAGACGAGAAGCGCACGGCCGCGCGCGACATGGAAATCTACGCCGCAATGGTCGACAGGATCGACAAGGCTGTGGGCCGCGTCGTCGACGAGTTGAAACGCACAGGCGAGTTCGAGAACACAGTGATTGTGTTCCTCTCCGACAATGGCGCCGAGGCGCTGGATGTTACGGCAAGCGACATGGTCGGTCTCAAGCGAATTCTGGATCGCTCCGACAACAGTTTTGAAAGCCGCGGCAGCGCGGCCTCATACGTGGGCTATGGACCCGGCTGGGCACAGGCAGGGACGGCGCCTTCATGGCTCTACAAGGGCTATGCGACTGAAGGTGGAACGCGTGTCGTCTCATTCGTCAGTGGAGGGAACTTCAAGGCAAAGGGCGAAATCGCCGGCGCTTTTCTGTCCGTGGCCGATATCCTGCCGACGTTTCTCGAGCTCGCTGAAGTACCCGACCACAAGGGCATGTTCCGCGGCAGGCCTGCTGAACCCATTCGCGGCAAGAGCTGGGTGCCCTATCTCACTGGCAGGAGCGACCGCGTCTACGGTCCGAACGATGCCCACGGCTCGGAGCTTTTCGGATCGCGGGCGCTGCGTCTGGGCGACTGGAAGATCACCGACATCGGCGACGGGCGTTGGCGCCTGTTCAACATCGCAGACGATCCTGGCGAGACGAACGATCTCGGCACTAGCGAGCCCGAACGTCTTGCTGAGCTTGTCGCGGCTTGGGACGCCTATGCAAAGGAAGTGGGCGTGATCATGCCGAACGAAGTCATCTACCGGCCATGACCTCCACTTTCCGCATTCTTGTCGCCATTGCCGCCCTCATCACTCTGCCCGGAGGGCGTGCCGGTAGCGCGGCACCAGAGCCCGAACCGCCCAGTTGTCCGCAGCCCGCAAGCAGCGAGCTGTGGATACCGGGCGGCAAGGTTCGGATCGGCACCGATCGTGGCTACGCCGACGAAGGCCCTGCGCACGAGGTAACACTGAAGGGCTTCTGGATCGATCAGCACGAGGTCACGAACCGGCAGTTCGCCACGTTCGTGGCCGCAACCGGCTACATAACCCGCGCGGAGCGAGACGGCGGCTCCATCGTCTTCCGTCCGCCGGGGCCGAAGGAAGTGCCGGTCCACCCACGCGATTGGTGGCGCCATGTGAAAGGTGCCGACTGGAAGCACCCCGAAGGCCCGGGCAGCGACCTGCGCAGGCGCGGTCAGCATCCTGTGGTCCATGTCGCTTATGAAGATGCACTCGCCTATGCCGACTGGGCCGGCCGTGCACTTCCGAGCGAAGAGCAGTTCGAACATGCTTCGCGCGGTGATATGGCGGAGTCGCTCGATCAGCCGCCGGCCGATACGGCGAATACATGGCAAGGGCGTTTTCCGGTGAAGAACGACCGGAAAGACGGCCACGCCGGCCTTGCACCCGTCGGTTGTTTCAAGACCAATAGCCACGGCCTCAGCGACATGATCGGAAATGCTTGGGAATGGACCCGCAGCTGGTACCTGCCCAGCCATGCCCCACTGGTGATGGGTGAAGGTGCTCCGGGCAACCCAAGTTTTGATCCCGCGCAGCCGGACGCGCGCGTCCGCGTCATCAAGGGCGGCTCCTTCCTGTGCGCGCCCAACTACTGCGCCCGCTATCGCCCGGAAGCGCGCCATGCACAGGACGAGACAGCGGGTGCATCTCACCTTGGGTTTCGTACAATTCGGAAAGTCGACCACAACAAATTGGCGGCCAGCATCAGCGGTGACAGCTAGGCGGCCCGGTCCATGGAGACTCGTCATTCAACGCCAGCCCCGCTTCACCATTTCAGCTGCCCAAACTTTGGCCTGATGAGGTTGGCCTACATATGCCCCAGCTGTCGCTCGATGGTGTCCGGGCGTTGAGTCAGTCCTTGTCTGATCATTCGGGGAATCGCGCTCTACCGCCGAGGTGACACAGGATTTCCTAACGGAACACACTCGTCTCGAACTGCCTGCAAACGGCTGCACAATTGCCGTGGGACGTTCGCAATCGAGCGTATGTTGCCGCCGGTCTCGTTCAACGACCGGCAGATCGCGGACACGATCGGTTGGAACGAACAGAGCGCGGGCCGAATCCGCAAGCTGTACGTGGATCAGGCGCGCGCGGTGGCGGCCTTGGGAGAGCGTCTCGCGAGCAAAAGTGTAAAACGGGGTGCAAACCACACCCCCTGATTTTCAGCTAAATGATGGAGCGGGTAGCGGGAATCGAACCCGCGTATTCAGCTTGGAAGGCTGCTGCACTACCATTGTGCTATACCCGCGTCGCTCATCAGACGTTCGGCATCATGGCTCCGGCCGCCTGCGGCCGCAAGCGCGACCGCGCGCCGACGCATGTGCGCCGAACATCAGCCTTCGGCCGATGCCCGCAAGAATGGTGGAGGGGGTTGGATTTGAACCAACGTAGGGAAAACCCGGCAGATTTACAGTCTGCTGCCATTGACCGCTCGGCCACCCCTCCGAACCCTTCGGTGCGGGAGGCGGGCAAATGGCGAATGCGCCCAATCTTGTCAATGCAGGAAGCGCAAAGGCGCAACCGAAAATCGCGCCTTACCCGAAGATGGCGACGGATTGGCGCGCCAGCAGCACAGCGCGGCCGCCCTCGTCCCACATCGCCATCGATTGCGTGGAATAGCCCTGCCCAACCCCATCGTCGATCGATTGCAGCAGATACCAGCCGGTGCCGTCGGCATGGCCTGCAAACGGCGGGCCGGGCTCGAACAGCTCGAATCCCCATGTCACCGTGCTGATCATGGCGGGCGCGGTGAACCGGGTGAAGCTCGCGGGCGGCAGGGCGTCGCCAAGCGCGACCAACGCGGGCATCCCCGGAGTCACCGGCCCGGCGTGCCGCACCCAGGCCAGCAGATGCCCGCTGTGAGCCCCGCTCACCAGAGGTTGCCCGCCTGCCAGCCGCTGGTCGATGTTGGCGGTAAATCCCGGCCGGTTCGGCCCCCAGAGGGGTTTCGCCTCCTCTGGCCCCGGGCAGGCCGGTGGTGCGGGCGGCTGGGCGGCATAGGCGCTGTCGCGCGCGGCGCCGAACACGAACAACGCCCGCAGCGCCACCGCGCCGTCCGACAGCAGGTCGCACGCCGTCGTCGTCACCGATTTGCCCCGGCGCAGCACCGTCGGCACCAGCCGCACATCCTGGGACGCCGGCCCCACATAGGCGATCTGCGCGGCCCGCAGCGGCGGCAGGTCGGGCACGGCCAGTTCGCACGCCTTCAGCGCCAGCGCGGCCGACATGCCGCCATATAATGTGCGGCCCTGCAGCCAGTCCTCTGGCCCGTGCGCCTTGAACCCGTCCCCTTCAGCGGTCAGGCCCGCCAGCACCGAATCGAAACTTGCCATGGCCCAACTCTCGCCCGGGGTTCCATCCACGGCCACCCATGCTAGTGGCAGGGGAGATAAAGGGAAGTTCATGGGCAGACGACCAGCCAAACGCCACGGCACCGCCAACCGCACCGATCCGAACCGTCCGCGCCTCTATGGCCGGCACGCGGTCTATGCCGCGCTCGACAATCCGAACCGCACGCTCAGGAAGCTGTTCGGCACGCATGAGGAACTGGCGAAAATCGTGATCCCCGAAGGACTGCAGGTGCAGTTCGGCGATGGCCATGATCTTGCGCGGCTGGTGCCGCAGGACGCCCCGCATCAGGGCCTTGTGCTGGAGGTGGAGCCGCTGGAAACCCCTTGGCTGGATGAGGTGCTGACCGATCCCGATGCGGCCGCCCCGCTGGTGCTGCTGGATCAGGTGACCGATCCGCACAATGTCGGCGCCATCATCCGCTCGGCCGCCGCGTTCGGCGCCCGCGCCATCATCACCCAGGATCGCCACAGCCCGCCCGAATCCGGCGCGCTTGCCCGTGCCGCATCCGGCGCACTGGAAGCCGTGCCCTGGGTCCGTGTCGTCAACATCGCCCGCGCGCTGGAGGAGATCGCCGAGGCCGGCTACTGGCGCATCGGCCTTGCCGGAGACGCCAAGGCGACGCTCGCCGAGGCACTGACGCCGCAGCCACAGGCCATCGTGCTGGGCGCGGAAGGCGAAGGCATGCGCCACAACACCCGCGAGCATGTGGACGTGCTGGCAAAACTGCCCATCACCCGCGCGGTCGAAAGCCTGAACGTCTCGAACGCGGCAGCCATCGCGCTCTACGCAGTGGCGAGCCGTTGAGAACGCAAATGCCGCAGGGGGTCCGCAGCCCCCGGTACGAAGCGCCGCGACCGCGCGCCCGAGCCGATGCGAGGGTGCAAGCCGGGCGGACGCCCGGCGCCCGCAGGGGCTAAATCAAAACCTTGCTTCGTCCCAGATCGGGTCGATCAGGCCGCCCCAGGGGCCGTGGAAGCGTTCCAGCCAATATTCTGCGAGTGTCCGGCCGCTGTCAGCGATGTCCCACAGCGGGTTCAGAAAGCCGGCTTCGCTGTCACCGATGCTGTTTTCACGGGCGCGACGGTCGAGGCCACCAGCGGCAATGGCCAGCACTTCCTTTGCCAGCGTCTGCAGGCTCTTGCCGTCCGGCGCGGTCGCCTTCAGCGCCAGCTTCGGCACTTCGTCGCGCATGCGCTGCTGGCCTTCGATGCTCCAGCTCTTCACCAGATCCCAGGCCGCATCCAGCGCGGTCGTGTCATACAGCAGCCCCACCCACAGTGCGGGCAGTGCACAGATTCGGTTCTGCGGGCCGGAATCGCTGCCGCGCATTTCCAGATAGCCCTTCAGCCGAACCTCGGGGAAGGCGGTGGAGAGATGGTCCTTCCAGTCGCCATAGGTCGCGCGCTCGCCGGGCAGTATCTCCAGCTTGCCGTCGATGAAATCGCGGAAGCTCTTGCCCGCCGCGTCCAGATATTCGCCGTTGCGATAGGCGAAATACATCGGCACGTTCAGCGCATAATCGGCATAGGCTTCGTATCCGAAGCCTACATCGAACACGAAGGGCAGCATGCCGGTGCGGGCCGGATCGGTGTCGGTCCAGATATGGCTGCGGAAGCTCAAGAAGCCGTTCGGCTTGCCTTCGGTGAAGGGTGAATTGGCGAACAGCGCGGTGCCCAGCGGCTGCAGCGCCAGGCTCACCCGGAACTTCTTCACCATGTCCGCTTCGGAACCGTAATCCAGATTGGTCTGCACGGTGCAGGTACGCTGCATCATGTCCAGCCCCAACGTGCCCACGCGCGGCATGTGGCGCCGCATGATCGCGTAGCGCCCCTTGGGCATCCAGGGCAGCGCGTCCCGCGTGGCGATGGGGTTGAAACCCAGCCCCAGGAAACCCAGCCCCAGCTCCTCACCGATCGCCAGACACTGCTCGCGGTGCCGCCCCGTTTCCGCGCAAGTCTGGTGAAGGTTTTCCAGCGCCGCGCCGGACAGCTCGAACTGCCCGGCGGGTTCCAGGCTCAGGCTGCCGTCGGCACCGGTAGCGGCGATGATCTTGCCGCCTTCCAGCACAGGATCCCAGCCGTAACGGCCGAATGCTTCCAGCAGGTCGCGGATGCCGTTCGGCTCTTCCCAGCTGGGCTGGCCGTGATCCGACAAGCGGAACACGAACTTCTCATGCTCCGTGCCGATCCGCCAGTCGGCTTTCGGCTTCTCACCAGTCTCGAACAGCCGGATCAGGTCGGCCTTGCTCTCGATGGGCGCCGCGTCCCCGGAT
Organism: Sphingomonas sp.; assembly: GCA_003248865.1. Lineage (GTDB taxonomy): Bacteria > Pseudomonadota > Alphaproteobacteria > Sphingomonadales > Sphingomonadaceae > Sandaracinobacteroides. The sequence continues at coordinate 83,488 of QFPK01000014.1, read as the reverse complement.
GCTTCCTGCTTGTTGCTCATGGCCGCGCCTTAGCGAGAGGAATTGCCGCGCGCCAGCGGCTTTCGAGTGGCGCTCAATGTCCACCGAACAGCTGGAATTGCGCAATTGCCGCCACAACCGCCGTATCCGCCCGCAGAATGCGCGGCCCCAGCGCCAGCCGCTTCGTGACGGCAAGCGCCAGCAGCGCGGCCCGTTCGGCAGACGAAAACCCGCCTTCGGGCCCGATCAGGATGGCAGCCGGCGGCTTGGGCGCCAGCGCGTCCATCGCCGCCCCGCCCTCCTCATCGGCGAACAGCAATTGGCGCGCCTCATCCCATTCCGCCAGCAACGCGGGCAGCTTCACTGCCTCGGCCAGCTCCGGCAATGCCGTGCGCCCGCACTGCTCGGCCGCCTCCACCATATGCGCGCGCAGGCGTTCCGGTTTCAGCCGGGCGTGGTTGGTGCGCTCCGTCAGCACCGGCACGATCCGCCGCACCCCAAGTTCGGTCGCCTTCTCCACGATCCATTCGAAGCGCTCGGCCTTGATCGGCGCCGTCAGCAGCCACAGGTCGGGCGTCTCTTCCCGCCCCCGGATCATCGCGCCGATCCGCACGCCCACCCGGCGGCGACCGACATCGGCGATTTCGGCCGCCCATTCCCCGGTCCGATTGTCCAGCAGCCGCAGCTCCGCGCCGCGATCCAGCCGCAGCACGGTCGCCAGATAATGCACCTGCCCGCCTTCCAGCTCCAACTCGGCGCCGGTCTCCAGCGGGGTGTCCACGAACAATCTCGGAATCTGGCGCATGGCGCGGCGCTAGCACGGCCGCTAAGGCAGCACCATGGCGCTGAATCTTGCGATCACGGGCGGCACCGGGTTTGTCGGCGGCCACACGATTGGGGCAGCTCTGGCGCGCGGCCATCGCGTGCTGGCGCTCGCCCGCAAGCCGCAACCGGCGCGGGACGGCGTCGGCTGGGTGGCGGGCAGCCTCACTGATCCGGCCGCGCTCGACGTGCTGATGGCGCGGGCAGACGCCGTGATCCACATCGCGGGCGTCACCAACGCCCCGGACCGCACCGGGTTCGAGGAAGGCAACATCACCGGCACCGCCTTCGTCCGCCGCGCCGCGCAGGATCGTCCCTTCGTCCACGTTTCCTCGTTGTCGGCGCGGGAACCGCAGCTCTCCACCTATGGCTGGTCCAAGCTGGCGGGCGAGCAGATTGCGCGCGGCGCCGAAGGGCCTGTCACCGCCGTGCGCCCGCCGGGCGTCTATGGCCCCGGCGACCGGGAGTTTCTGGAGCTGATGCGAACCGCGCGCGCAGGGTTCATTCCGATGCCGAAGGGCTCCGTCACCTCGATGATCTACGGTGAAGACCTTGGCCGGGCGCTGGTCGCCCTCGCCGAGGATCTCACCGGCCCGGCGCTCAGCGCGGGGCAGGTCTATGAGATCGACGACGGCGCCGGGGGCTACACCGCCGCGCAGGTGGCCGATGCCATCGGGACCGCCATCGGCCGAAGCGTTCGCGCCGTCCCGATCTCCGCACCCACGCTCCACCTTGCAGCCCTGGGCGACACCGCCTGGGCGAAACTGAAAGGCGCACTACCCCGCATCAGCCGGGACCGCGCCCGCTACATGGCCCACCCGGACTGGTCGGCAGACAGCAGCGCCCTCCTCTCGCTGGGCATCTGGAAGCCGCGCATCACCCTGGCCGAGGGCATGGCCGAAACCGCCCGCTGGTACCGGGCGCAGGGCCTGCTGCCCTGATCCATACCCTTTTCCGCCACATTCTGCGGTAAAAGGGGCGCGAAACCTGTATCGCCGGAGCTTAAGATGGATCGTCCCGCAACCTACGCCCGCCTGCTCGAACTGATCGAGCCCTTCAACAAGAAGGGCATCGCGCTCAGCGAATCGACCAGCTTCGCGGACGATCTGGAGCTCGACAGCCTGACCGTGATGGACCTCGTCGCCAACATCGAGGACGAGTGGGACATCAACATGCCGCTCAACATCCTGCCCGACCTGGAAACCGTCGGCCAGTTGACGGATGCAGTCGTCAAGCTGAAGGGCTGAGGGATGACCGACCTTCTCTCCAAGTTCGACCCGTATATCGCCGAGCACAAGGGGCTGCTGGACACCGGTGTCCACGATCCGTTCGGCGTCGTGATGGACAAGGTGCTCTCCCCCACCCGCGCCATCATCAACGGGCGGGAGACGATCCTGGTCGGCACCTATAACTACATGGGGATGACGTTCGATCCCGACGTGATCGCGGCTGGGAAGGCAGCGCTAGAGAATTTCGGCGCGGGCTCCACCGGCAGCCGGGTGCTGAACGGCACCTTCGCCCCGCACATCGCCGTCGAGCAGGCGCTGAAGGATTTCTATGGCACCAGATCGGCAATCGTGTTCAGCACGGGCTATCAGGCCAATCTCGGCATAGTCTCCACGCTGGCCGGCAAGGGCGACTACATCATCCTCGATGCCGACAGCCACGCCTCCATCTACGACGGCTGCAAGCTCGGCAATGCAGAGGTGGTCCGCTTCCGCCACAACAATGTGGAGGATCTGGACAAGCGCCTCGGCCGCCTGCCCGCCGAGGCCGGCAAGCTGGTGATCCTGGAAGGCGTCTATTCGATGCTGGGCGACATCGCCCCGCTTCGCGAGATGGTCGCGGTTGCCAAAAAGCACAACGCCATGACGCTGGTGGACGAAGCGCATGCCATGGGCTTCTTCGGCAAGCACGGCCGCGGCGTCTATGAGGAACTGGGGCTGGAGGACGAGATCGACTTCGTGGTCGGCACCTTCTCCAAATCGGTCGGCACGGTGGGCGGCTTCGCCGTTTCCAACCATCCGAAGTTCGAGATCCTGCGGCTGGTGTGCAACCCCTATCGCTTCACCGCCTCGCTGCCGCCCGCCGTGGTGGCGACCGCCGAAGCCTCCATCCGCAAGCTGATGACGGCGACGGCGAAGCGCGAGAATCTCTGGGCGGTTTCCCGCCAGCTGCACGCCGGTCTGAAGGCCGCCGGCTTCAAGATGGCGACGGACACTCCCGAATCCGCCATTATCGCCGTGTTGTTGCCGGATCAGATCAGCACGGTCGCCATGTGGCACCAACTGCTGGAGCATGGCATCTACTGCAACATGAGCCGCCCGCCCGCCACGCCGGCCGGCATCTTCCTGTTGCGCTGCTCGCTCTCGGCCGCCCATACCCCGGCCGAAGTCGAGGAGATCATCGCCCGCTTCGTCGCCGCGCGCGACAGCCTGCCAAAGGTCGAGGCCGCCTGATGGACTTCCCCTACCCCTTCGCCACGCTCGCCACCGGCCTCGTGATCCTCATCTACAACTGGACCTCGATGGAGGTCGGCAAGGCCCGCAAGCTGCACGGGGTGGATTATCCGAACACCCATGGCCCGGACGCGTTCAACCGCATCTGGCGCGCCCACCAGAACACGCTGGAGGCGCTGCCCCAGTTCCTGCCCGCGCTGTGGATGTTCGCAGTCATCGTGTCGGATATCTGGGCGGGCGTTCTCGCGCTCGTCTGGGCCATCGGCCGCGTGCTGTATCTGAAAGGCTATGCCGTTGCCCCGGCCAAGCGCTCCACGGGCTTCTCGATTGCGATGCTCGCCAACGCCATCGCTCTGTTCGGCGCCATGGGCGTGGTCATCTGGCAGCTGATCGCCTGATTTAACGCGTCCTCCGCGTCACTCGTCCCACGCGAAGCGGCGCAGCCTCTCGCGATCCAGAATCCGCAATTTACGGTAGCTGGGGTCCACGATCCGGGCGTCGGCCAGCAACTTCAGCGCAGGCCCGACCTGCTTGCGCGTGGTGCGAGACATTTCGGCGAGATCGGTCTGGCTGACGGTCAGTTCTGTTTCGGATCGGGGCAGTGACCGGTCGATGGCCGCTGCAATGCGCCGAAACGGATCGTTCATCTGCAGACCGCTCACCATCTGCAACAACACATCAAGCGTGCCCACCAGCAGCAGGCAGAAGGCGCGCAGCACCATCGGATCCGCCGCCACCATGCGGTCCATCTGCTCCAGCGGCAGATGCATCACCCAGGTCGCCTCACGGGCCCTCAACTCGATGCGGCGCGGCTGGCGGGTCAGGAAAGCGCCCTCCCCCGTCCACATGCCTGGTGTTCCCACCTTGATCATCTGCAGAGAACTGTAGGGCGGAGACGACTGCACCAGCGCATTGCCGGAAACCAGCCCATAGAGCCCGCCCGGCGGATCGCCGACGCGATAGATGGGCTCGTTCGCCGCGAAAAACAGCAGCCGGCACCGCGCCAGCACATCATCCTGAAACGGCTTCGGCTGCAGCGACAGCCAACCCTCCCGTCGCAGCACCGCCTCTGCATCTCTCCGCGTCGGCCGCATAGTCCCCATACGCCACCCCCAAAGAGGTTTTCTTCTGCCAACAATGTGCCTGCGGGACAATTGGCTTTCGCGATTGCTGTTAATCGGCCGCGGATCAAGGGGGAAACACCATGCGAGCTGTCCTGCTTCTGACCGTTGCCACGCTTGCGCTCACCGCGCCGGCCACTGCCCAGCAAACCACGCCCAGCAAGCCGGCGACGGAGGCCACCAAGGCCGCCAACGCCTCGTTCCTGTCCAGCCTGCCCTTCAGCGATCGCCGGGATTTTGAGGATGCGACCCGCAATCTGGTCGATCGCCCCGACACGCTCACCATCAAGGATGCCAACGGCAAGGTCGTCTGGAACCTGGAGCCCTACAAGCAGTTCCTGACGCTGGAGACCCCGGCGCCGGATTCGGTGAACCCCAGCCTGTGGCGCAACGCCCAGCTGAACATGCAATATGGGCTCTTCAAGGTCAGCGACACCATCTGGCAGGTGCGCGGCTATGACCTTTCCAACATCACCTTCGTGAAGGGCAACACCGGCTGGATCATCTTCGATCCGCTGCAATCCGCCGAAACCGCGAAGGCCGCGTTCGATCTCGTCACCAGGAACCTCGGCAAGCGGCCGGTCGTCGCGGTGATCTACAGCCACAGCCATGTCGATCATTATGGCGGCGTGCGCGGCGTGGTGAACGAGGCCGATGTGAAATCCGGCAAAGTGAAGATCTTCGCCCCGGAAGGCTTCCTGGAACATGCCATCAGCGAGAATGTGATCGCGGGCAACGCCATGAGCCGCCGCGCCATGTACATGTACGGCTCCCTGCTGCCCCGCAACCCGCAGGGGAGCGTCAACGCAGGGCTCGGGCAGACCACTTCGTCGGGCACCGTCACCCTGATCCCGCCCACCGACATCATCTCGAAGTCGGGCGAGACGATCACCGTTGACGGCGTGACGATGCAGTTCCAGCTGACGCCCGGCACCGAGGCCCCGGCCGAGATGAACACATGGTTCCCGCAGTGGAACGCACTGTGGATGGCGGAAAACACCGTCAACACCATGCACAACATCCTGACACTCAGGGGTGCGCAGGTGCGCGATGCCCAGCGCTGGGCCGGCTATATCGACGAGACCCTCGCGCTCTACGGCGACAAGGCGGTGGTGAAGTTCCAGAGCCACCACTGGCCCAAATGGGGCAACGCCGATGTGGTGGATTATCTGAAGAAGCAGCGGGACGTGTACAAATATCTGCACGACCAGTCCGTCAACCTGATGAACCATGGCGAGACCGGCCCGGAAATCGCCGAGCAGATCGCCCTTCCGGCGGAGCTGGAAGGCAATTGGGCGACGCGCGGCTATTACGGCACGATGCGCCACAACAGCCGCGCGGTCTATCAGCGCTACATGGGTTGGTACGATGGCAATCCGGCGAACCTGAACCCGCTCGCGCCGGTGGATGCCGCTAGGAAATATGTGGAATATATGGGCGGCTCAGATGCGATCCTGGCCCGCGCCGGCAAGGATTTCGCGGCCGGCAACTACCGCTGGGTGGCGGAAGCGGCGAAGCAGCTGGTGTTCGCCCAGCCCGACAATGCCGCTGCCAAGTCCCTGCTGGCGGACGCCTTCGAACAATTGGGGTATCAGGCGGAATCCGGCCCCTGGCGCTCGGTCTATCTGCAGGGCGCCTATGAACTGCGGAACGGCGTTCCCAATTTGAAGACCTCGGGCACGGCCAGCCCGGATGTGATCCGCGCCATGCCGCCCGAGATGCTGTTCGATTACCTCTCCGTCCGCCTGAACGGGCCGCGCGCGGCCGGCCAGAAGCTGACGCTGAACTTCGACTTCACCGACCTGAAGAAGAGCTACGGCGTCCGTGTCGAAAACGGTGTGATGAACCATGGCGAGGCGATCGCCAGCCCGCAGGCGACACTCAGCATTTCCAAGGAAACGCTCGATTCGATCCAGCTGGGCCAGACCACGATGGAACAGGCGATCGGCTCCGGCGCGGCGCGGATCAACGGCGACCCGGCCGCCTTCACCCGGTTCATGTCGCTGCTCGATCAGTTCCCCTTCGGTTTCAACATCGTCACGCCCTGAGGCCAAACCCATGACAAAACCGATCCTCGCTCTTGCGGCACTAGCCTTCGCGGGCGCCGCGCAGGCGCAGGGCTATGGCCCGCGCGCCTTCCAGCTGGTGCCGGAAGGCTCCAACATCCTCACCGCCTATGGCCTCGGCCTCAGCGGCAACCAGAGCTTCCAGCCCGGGCAGGTCCTGCAGGGCAGCGACATCGATGTGACGCTGGGCATCGTGCAATACACCCGCCCGTTCAACTTCCTGAACGGCCAGCAAGCCGCACTCGTCGTGGCACTGCCCTATGGCCGTATCGACGCCTCCGTCGACACGCGTCTTCCGGGCGCGCCGCGCGTGTCGGTGAAGCAATCCGGCCTGTTCGATCCGCAGGTGGCGCTGGTGCTCGGCCTCGTCGGCTCGCCGGCAATGAAGATGCCGGACTATGCGATGTGGAAGCCGGGCTTCGCGCTCGGGGTCATGTCCAATGTCTATGTGCCCATCGGCAGCTACAGCTCGTCGCGCGCGATCAACACCGGTTCCAACCGCTGGGCGGTGCAGTTCGGGCTGCCGATGTCACTGAACTTCGGCCGGTCGCTGCTCACGCCCGATCATGGCACCTTCGAACTGCTGCCCGCCGTCACCTTCTACGGCAACAACAACGATCCGTTCGGCAGCGCCGGCAGCACCGGCCAGCGTCCGCTGTTCACGGTGGAAAGCCACCTCACCCGTAACCTGAACAAGATGGCCTGGGTATCGCTCGACACCCTCTACTCCAACGGCGGCGCCAGCGTGTCCGACGGGATCCGCGCCGACGACCGGCAGGAAAGCTTCTCGATCGGCGGCACGCTGAACCTCAGCTTCAGCCCCACCTTCTCCGTGAAGGCCAGCTATGGCGGCGTGCTGGCCCGAAACGACAACGGCCCGGATGGCGACATGTGGAGATTGATGGCAAGCTACGTCTTCTGACCCGGCATCGGCCGGCAAATTGGGGGGAAGACCATGCGCAATTTCGCCGGCCTGGCAGGGCTGCTGCTGCTCGCAGCCTGTGGCGTCCAGACGAAAGACACCGCATCGGCGGACCTCATCCTTTCCGGCGGCCCCATCCTTACCATGGAGGGCGATTCGCCCGCCTATGTGGAGGCTGTCGCCGTCGATGACGGCCGCATCATCTATGCCGGGCCTCTGGACGGCGCGCTCAGGCTGAAGGGCGACGACACGGTAATGAAGGATCTGGCCGGCAAGGCGCTGCTGCCCGGCTTCATCGATCCGCACAGCCATTTCATCGATTCCCTCACCATGGCCAGCATGGCCAATGTCGCGCAGCCCCCGGTCGGCACCGCAACCAACCCGGCCGAGATCGTCGCCCTGCTGAAAACCCATGCGGCGTCCGCCAAACCCGGCGATCTGGTGCTGGGCTGGGGCTATGACGACACGCTGATGCCCAAGGGCACCAAGCTGGACCGCGCCACGCTGGATACCGCCTTCCCCGACAATCCCGTGGTGGTCGTGCACACCAGCAAGCATGGCGCCGTGCTCAACTCCGCCGCCATGGCAAAGTTCGGCTACAAGGACGGCATGACGACCCCGCCCGGCGGCGTCATCGTCCGCCGCAACGGGAACGAGCTGGACGGGCTGGTGATGGAAACAGCCATGCTGCCGCTGATGGCGGGCCTGCCCGCCCCCACCCCGGAAACCGAGGTGGAAGCCGCCCGACAGGGCCAGCTGATCTACGCCGCCGCCGGGATCACCACCGCTCAGGAAGGCGCCACAACCCTCGCCCAGCTCGAGCAGCTGCGGCGCATCGCCGGCAAGGGCGGCCTGTTCCTCGACATCGTCGCCTACCCGTTCCTGACCGATATCGAAAAGATCATGGCCGCCTACCCGGTCAGCGGCTGGGGTCGATATGAGAACGGCCTGAAGATCGGCGGCTGCAAACTCACGCTGGACGGCTCTCCGCAGGGCCGCACCGCCTGGTTCACGACACCCTATCTGGTCGACGGCCCCAATGGCGAAAAGCAGTGGAAGGGCGAGCCCAGCCTGCCGACCGCCCAGCTGCGCCCCATCATCAAGCACTGCTATGACGAAGGCGCACAGGTGCTGATGCATGCGAACGGCGATGCGGCCATCGATTTCCTGATCCAGTCGCACGAAGATTTCGCGGGCGACCGCACAAAGGACCGCCACACCGTCTGCATCCACTGCCAGTTCGTGCGGCCCGATCAGCTGAAGAAGCTGGCGGAGTACAAGATCATTCCCTCCTTCTTCACGCTCCACACGCTGCTGTTCGCCGATACCCACCGCAAGCAGCGCGGAGAGGCACAGACCAATATGATCTCGCCCATGAAATCGGCCATTGCGCTGGGAATGCGGCCCACCAACCACACCGATTATTCGGTGACGCCCATCGACCAGATGCTGACCGTGCATACGGCGGTGAATCGGGTCTCGCGCAGCGGTTGGCTGAATGGCGCGCAGGAACGCGTCACCCCCTATCAGGCGCTGCAGGCGATCACGCTGAACGCCGCCCGCCAGTATCGCGAGGAAGCCTCCAAGGGCAGCATCGCCCTCAACAAGCGCGCGGACCTGGTGATCCTCTCGGCCGATCCGACCAAGGTCGATCCGGCCACCATCGAAGAGATCAAGGTGGTGGAAACGCTGAAAGACGGGAAGACCATTTACCCCGCAAAATGACGGACGACATCCCCGTGCCCGCTGTTGACAGGCACGCGGGCGCCACCCATGCCAGACAAGGGAGATCGTCCGGGAAAACGGGCGCGAATAAAGGGTGGGAACATGGCCGAAGCTGCAGGCGAACAGCCGATCGATATGAAGCGCGACCGTCTGGTCATCGTCGCCTCGTCGCTGGGAACCGTGTTCGAATGGTATGATTTCTTCCTCTACGGCATCCTCGCCGCCCTCATCGGCCGCCTGTTCTTCCCCATCGACAATCCCACCGCCGCCACGCTCGCCAGCCTCGCCACTTTTGGCGCGGGTTTCGGGGTCAGGCCCATCGGCGCCATGATCTTCGGCCATTATGGAGACAGAATCGGCCGCAAATACACCTTCCTCATCACCATCACGCTGATGGGGGGCGCAACGGCTGCCATCGGGCTCATTCCCACCTATGCGCAGGCGGGGCTCTGGGCCCCTGCCCTCCTCGTCGGGCTCCGGCTGCTGCAGGGCCTCGCACTGGGCGGCGAGTATGGCGGCGCCGCCATCTATGTGGGCGAACATGCCCCCAAGCACCGGCGCGGCGAATATACCAGCTGGATCCAGATTTCGGTCGCGGGCGGCTTCCTGCTTTGCCTGCTGGTCGTGCTCGCCACCCGCTCCGTAATGACGACGGAGCAGTTCGATGCCTGGGGCTGGCGCATCCCCTTCCTCCTCAGCCTGCTGATGCTGGCGATCTCCGTCTATATCCGCATGCAGCTGTCCGAGAGCCCGGTGTTCAAGGAGATGAAGGCCGCCGGCAAGACCTCGAAAAACCCCATTGTCGAGGCCTTTTCCGACAAGTCCAACATCCGCAATGTGCTGGTCGCCCTGTTCGGCGTCGCCGCGGGGCTGACGGTCGTCTATTACACCAGCCAGTTCGGCACGCTCTATTTCCTCACCGGCACGGCGGGCGTCAGCGAACGGGAAACGCTGATCTACCTCGCCATCGCGGCGGTGCTGGCAGCCCCCTTCTACGTGCTGTTCGGCATGCTGTCAGACCGGATCGGCCGCCGGAAGCTGCTGCTGATCGGCTATGGGCTGTCGATGCTGCTGCTGTTCCCGCTGTTTCACCTGATGGCGGAAGGCGCGAACCCCGCGCTGGCCCGTGCAACCGCCGCCAGCCCCGTCACGCTGGAACTGCCCGAATGCGAGTTCCGCATCTTCGCCCGCAAGCAGACGGAGGATTGCGCCAAGGCGCTGGGCTTCCTGAGCAAGCGCGGTGTCGCCTACAGCCGGCAACAGGCCGACAGCGTCGCCCTCGTCGTGGGCGACACCCGGGTTGAGGGGTTCGACGAAGCCGGCTTCGCCGCCGCGCTGAAGGCGGCCGGCTATCCCGAAAAGGCCGATCCGGCGGAAAAGCAGCGTTGGAAGATCGTGTTCGCGGTCTTCGCCATCATCGTGCTGTCCGCGATGACCTACGGCCAGGTCGCGGCCATCCTTGTCGAGCTGTTCCCCGCCAAGGTGCGCTACACCAGCATGTCGGTGCCCTATCACATCGGCACCGGCTATTTCGGCGGCTTCCTGCCCTTCATCCAGCAGTTGATCGTGGTGAACACCGGCGATCCCTTCGCCGGCCTCTGGTACACTATCGGGGTGGTCGCCATGGCCTTCCTCGTCTGCCTGTTCTGGCTGCCGGAAACCAAGGACCGGGATATACGCGCCTGATAAAAAGTTAACGGCGGCCCGGCGCCCGCAGGAAAAAGGTGAACCCCCGCCGCAGCGATTGCGCAACGCAGCAACCACACCCATATTGCCGGTCTATGGCAAGCTCTGACCAACTCTTCCGCCCCGTTCTCCCCCTGCGCGACATCGTGGTGTTTCCGCAGATGATCGTGCCGCTCTTCGTCGGCCGAGACAAATCGGTGAAGGCGCTGGAAGCGGTGATGCAGGGGGACAAATCCATCTTCCTCCTCAGCCAGAAGAATCCGGCAGACGAGGACCCCGCCGCCGACGCGCTCTATGAAGTCGGCACGCTGGCCACGGTGCTGCAGCTGCTGAAGCTGCCCGACGGCACCGTGAAGGTGCTGGTGGAAGGCCAGCAGCGCGCACGCCGCCTGATGCTGGATGAAAGCGGTGAGTTCCTCACCGCCGAAGTCGAGCTGCTGAGCGACACCAACGCCGACAGCCCCGAAGTGGAGGCACTTGCCCGTTCCGCCACCAAGCAGTTCGAATCCTATGTGAAATCCGCCAAGCGCATTTCGCCGGAAGTCGCGCTGCAGGTCGGCCAGATCGAGGAGCCGGGCCGCTTCGCCGACTCGGTCGCCGCCAATCTCACGCTGAAGATCGCCGACAAGCAGTCGCTGCTGGCGGAAACCGATGTCGCCAAGCGGCTGGAACTGGTGTTCGGCTTCATGGAGGGCGAGATCGGCCTGATGCAGGTCGAGAAGAAGATCAAGAGCCGGGTCAAGCGCCAGATGGAGAAGACCCAGCGCGAATATTATCTGAACGAGCAGCTGAAGGCGATCCAGCGCGAGCTGGGCGACGGCGACGAGGAAACCGACGAAGTCGCTGAATATGAAGCGCGCATTCGCAAGGCCAAACTCACCAAGGAAGCCCGCGAAAAGGCCCTCGCCGAGCTGAAGAAGCTGAAGGCAATGAGCCCGATGTCAGCCGAAGCGACCGTGGTGCGCAACTGGCTGGACGTGCTGCTGTCGCTGCCGTGGGGCAAGGCCTCCAAGGTGAAGCGCGACATCGTTGAGGCGCAGAAGGTGCTCGACGCCGACCATTATGGCCTGGAGAAGGTGAAGGATCGCATCGTCGAGTATCTCGCGGTGCAGGCCCGCACCAACAAGCTGAAGGGCCCGATCCTCTGCCTCGTCGGCCCGCCCGGTGTCGGCAAGACCTCGCTCGGCCGCTCCATCGCCAAGGCGACGGGCCGTGAGTTCATCCGCCAGTCGCTGGGCGGCGTGCGCGACGAAGCCGAGATTCGCGGCCACCGCCGCACCTACATCGGCTCCATGCCGGGCAAGATCGTGCAGAACCTGCGCAAGGCGGGCACCAACAACCCGCTGTTCCTGCTGGATGAGATCGACAAGCTTGGTCAGGATTTCCGGGGCGACCCGGCGTCGGCGCTGCTGGAGGTGCTGGATCCGGAACAGAACAACAAGTTCAACGACCATTATCTTGAAGTCGATTTCGATCTGTCGAACATCATGTTCGTCACAACGGCCAACAGCTACAACATGCCCTCCGCCCTGCTGGACCGCATGGAGATCATCCAGCTGTCGGGCTACACCGAGGATGAGAAGGTCGAGATCGCCAAGCGCCACCTGATCCCGAAGCAGTTCGAGGCGCATGGCCTGAAAACGGAGGAGTTCGCCGTCACCGACGAGGCGCTCCGCAACCTGATCCGCTACTACACCCGTGAAGCCGGCGTCCGCACGCTGGAGCGCGAATTGGCGAAGCTCGCCCGCAAGGCGCTGCGCCAGATCCTTGAGAAGAAGGCGGAATCGGTCACGGTCACGCCGGAAAACCTGAAGGATTTCGCGGGCGTGCAGAAGTATCGCTTCGGCATGTCCGAAGCGGAGGACCAGATCGGCATGGTCACCGGCCTCGCCTGGACCTCCGTCGGTGGCGATCTGCTCACCATCGAATCGGTCACCGTGCCGGGCAAGGGCGTCATCAGCACCACCGGCAAGCTGGGCGAGGTGATGAAGGAGTCGATCACGGCCGCCTTCAGCTTCGTGAAGGCACGCTCGGCGGCCTATGGCATCCACCCCACGACCTTCACCAAGAAGGACGTGCACGTCCACGTGCCCGAAGGCGCCACCCCCAAGGACGGCCCTTCGGCGGGGATCGCCATGGTCACCTCCATCGTCTCCACCCTCACCGGCATCCCAGTGAAGAAGGATGTGGCGATGACGGGCGAAGTGACGCTGCGCGGCCGGGTGCTACCGATCGGCGGCCTGAAGGAAAAGCTGCTGGCGGCCCTTCGCGGCGGCATCACCACCGTGCTGATCCCGGCCGAGAACGAGAAGGACCTGGAGGATGTTCCCGCGAACGTCCGCGAGGGCCTGACCATCATCCCGGTCAGCCATGTGGACGAGGTTCTGAAGGTCGCCTTCGCGCGGCCCATCGAGCCGATCGAGTGGAACGAGGCCGACGAAAAGGCGGCAGCCCCGGTCCCGCCGGTCGCGCCCTCCACGCCGGCGGCGCCAACCACGCACTGACGATCCTGTGGTGAATGTGCGCCTGTTCAGCCGGCCACGTTCACCACATTATATTTGCGCATCTCGTCCGCCCCCATGCAGCGGGTGGTCTGCAGCATGCCCGCAATCTCGCTGTTCGACATGCCGGACGCCTGCAACTGGCGGATTTCGGTGTCGGTCAGGAACACCAGTGACTTCTGCGCGAACACCACGCTCGTCATGAAGGCCCGCGCGATTCCCATCTGCTGGGTGTACAGTTGCAAATCACCCGCAAGCATGGCGTTGTCGCGCTCCTGGTCGTGGAGGCGTTCGCGAAACAGCCGTAGCCGCTCCTCCGCCGACACCTTGGTGTCGTTCAGATCGCGATAATAATAGTCCGGCGCCTTTTCCCTGAAAAAGGTGTGCACTTCATAGGACGCGCCGGGCTCCACCCGGCGTACCACGCCCCCTAGAAAGGCGAATGTGCAACTGGAAATACAGGCATAGCCCGATGCCACCCGTGTCCCCAGACGTGCGGAACGGATCACCCGCCCCAGCTTCGGCCCCTCGGCGGCATCGCCTCCCGGAGAATCCAGCCACACCTCGCCTATGCCCGGCGCCCGTTCGATGGCAGCGCGCAATCGCTGCGCATCACCTTCGGTCACTTCCCCTGCCGCCATCAGCACCGGGCCGTTCGGCCCCTGCTGAACAGCAAACTGCATTGGCTTCGACCATGTCCTCTGTGTCACCGGCTGACCTTTGGTCATTGGCGGGCAATTATTCCCCTGAGCCTTCAGCGCTTTCCCCAGCGGTCCCAGCTCGAACTCCGCCGGAAGCGCTGGCGCAGCCTTGCCTTGGGCGGCAACCTCTGAAGCCCCCAGCAGCAGAAGGGCGAACGCAACGGGTTTCAAGCCAGCTGCCATTTCCCGTCCACCATGCATTGTTCCTGCTCCACGATCTTCTCGTCGCCATTCTCGTCTGTCACGAAGGTGGAGGTGACGGCGCAATCCTGATCTCCGCTCTTGTTCCGGCTGACCACCGTGGTGCCGCCGGTCACGCCGCCGCGTTCGCCGCTGGACCAGTTCTGGGCAGAGGCCTTGCCGGTCTTGCCGCTTTCAAGCGCCTTCATCTTCGCGTCGCTCGCCTGCTTCGCCTCAGCGGATGACAGCGCACAGAAGATGGTGGAGGAAAGAAAGGTACGGCTGTTGATCCCCAGCTGGCGCATAGTCTTCGCGCCCTCACGGCCCAGCACCTTGGTGCCCGCGAGATCCAACGCGTTGCCGAACACCGAACCCAAGCCCTGTTTCGGCTTGCCGCAGCCCTGCTGCGCCAGCGCCGGCTCCGCCAGCCCCGCCGCGAAAACCGCACCCGCAATCATCAAACTCCGCATATTGCCCCCAATTGGCTGCCAATCCCCAACAACGTCATTTCGAATTCAACTTTGCGAGCTCCTCCCGGCAGCTGGCCAAGCCCCGGTTCGAGCAGGACTGGAACCAGCGCCGCGCAGCCGGCACGTCCGCAGGAAGCGTTTTGAACCCCAGCATCGCGATGGTTCCGGCCCGCTCCTCGCAAAGGGCCTGACCGGGCATCCCGCTCTTCAGTTTGGGGAAGCTATCCGGATTCGCCGTGGCACAGCGTTCGAACAGGGTTTTGGCGCGGCGAACTTCGACCACATCCTCATTGTCCAGCCCGCGGCTCAGCACCACCGACGCCAGCTGATAGCCGGACCAGCCGTCGCCTTTGGCGGCAGCCCTGCCCCACCAGAGCTCGGCGGCGGCCTTGTCGTGACCGGTTCCGACGCCCTCGTCATAGGCGTCTGCCAGATCGCGCATCGCGACCGTATCCCCCGCTTCCGCACGCGATTTCAGCCCCAGGAAGTAACGCGCGGCATAGACTTTGTCGGCCTGCTTGTCCTCGCGGGCCTGTTGCACCGCGATCTGCCGCTGCCGGTCCACCTCCGCGCCGTCGGTCAGGCTCTGCATGGTGGTACGGAAGCGCCCCTTCACGATGTTCGAGTTGGCGTCCGTGCTGCTGATGCTGCCATCGAACCCCCGGCGCCCGCACGGCCCTTCATACACCACGGTCTGGCGGGAATCCGTGAGACGGCAGATGCCCTTGCGCACGGTGCCGGTCATGCTGTCGGCGCGCACGCCGCCTGTCCCCGTCACCCGTGCCCTCAGCGCCTCGCCCTCCACCTGCATGTCCAGCCGGAGCGTGCCCTCCAGTAACTGGGACGGCCCGCCGAACAGGATCTGCCCCATATCCTTCGAACGGCTCTGCCGCTTCTTCTGAAGCTCCACCGCATAATTGCCGGTAAAGACGATGGTCGCCTTCGGCGGAAACCCGCCCTCGTTCTGCGCAGCGGCCGGTGCCCCGGCCAACAGCGCGCAGACAAGAAAAGGGCTGGCTTTCGCCAGCCTTGCCCAACCGAATCTCAAAGTGCCCCACACCATGCCGGGGCCAGACTATCCAAAGGCGCTGTTGGCAGGTCAAGCGACGAAACAGTGATTTACTACTTCGTCTGGCCCGCACCGCAAAGCGGTTGACACGCGGCGGCCCATCCCTTACCCGCCGCCCCTCACCGGATGGAAACGGGCGCGTAGCTCAGCGGTAGAGCACTGCTTTCACACGGCAGGGGTCACAGGTTCAATCCCTGTCGCGCCCACCATCCGGTTATCGGGCCGGTCATCGGGTCTTCCCGCCATCTGCCGAGGCGCCTATCCTCCGCTCCAATCAAAATGGAGCACAGTGCCTTGCAGACCCGATTCCTCCTCACCATCGTCGGAGACGACCGCCCCGGCCTCACCCGCGCGCTGTCGGCCGCCCTGTTCGACGTCGGCGGCAACTGGCTGGAAGGACATCTCTCGCGCCTTGGCGGCAAGTTCGTGGGCGCGATTCTCGTGGACCTCCCGCCGGACCGCACTGCGGAGCTGAACAGCCGCCTTGCCGCCGAAAGCGCCGGGCTGAAGGTCGATCTCCACCCCGTCTCCGAGGATGGGGACAGCGCAGAACCCGTCACCCTCAGCCTCACCAGCGCGGACCGGCCCGGCATCGTCCACGAACTGAGCCTCATCCTCGCCCGCCTTGGCGCCAACATCGTGGAACTGGAAACCAGCGCCGAAGACGGCGCCTGGCAGGGCAACCCGATCTTCCACGCCACCGCCCGGCTCACCCTGCCCGCCGGCCTCAGCCACCCAGCTCTGCAAGAGGCGCTGGAGCAACTCTCCGGGGACCTGATCGTCGAGCTGGAGCCCGCCTGACTGGCCGCCCGGTGCATATTTTCAAGACGGGGCACTCGTTCAAGACGCGCCTCTCTCCCGGACGTCTTCACCCGTCAGACCGCAAGGCCCTCGCGCTCACCGCGGTGATCCTGCTGCACCTGGGGCTGTTCGCCCTATTGCTGCGGCCGATCCTGGTTCAGGTCGCGCCGCCGGAGGTGGCGACGATCCTGCTCGACATCCCCGCACCGCCGCCACCCGCCCCTGAGGCAGAAAAGCCTGGCACACCTGAACCGGAAGCCGCTGCCGCACCACCCGCCCCCCGCGCCCGGCCCAAGCCTGTCGCGGCCCCGCCGCCCATCGTCAAACCCGAACCCAGGCCCTCCCCTGTCGCTCCGGCGCCCTCCACAGGCACCGAAACCCAGTCCGGCGCTGCCGCCCCAAGCCCGGGCACCGGCGCTCGGGGCACAGGTTTCGGCGCAGGCGCGGCCGGCTCCGGCACAGGCCAGGGCGGCGGCGGCGGCACCACGCGCGCGCGCTGGAAGTCCGGTGCCATGAGCCGCAAAGATCTCCCGCCGGAGCTGCGCCGCACGGGGGTGACCGCCAGCGTCACCGCGCGCATCACCGTCACGCCCCAAGGCCGCGCCACCAACTGCCGGATCACCGGCTCGTCCGGCATCCCCGCGCTCGATCAGCTCACCTGTCGCCTGATCGAGCAGCGCTTCCGCTACACCCCGGCAACAGACAGCGCAGGAAACCCCGTCGCGGCCGAGGCCGGCTGGCGACAGGACTGGTGGCTGCAACCGCCGCTTCAGTGAAGCGGCTCCCGACAGCACTTACAAATTGGACTTGTCCGCACGGGCTCTTGCCGGTGCCGGCGGACTGTGGAACCTTGCCTGCCATGCGTTTTGTTCCCGGCATCCTCCTCGTTGGGCTTGTCCTCACCTCAGGCGCCTGCGCGCAAGATTCCGGCAGCCTGAATGAGCTTATCCGCTTTGAGGACCCGCTGACGTGCACCCCGGCGGACGAGTTGAGTGTTCTGATCATCGAGACCGTCCGATTTGACGGACCTGATGTGAAGCTGGCTGATCCGCTTCCGGTTTCACCGAGGTTCCGCAAACGCATCGGTCAGCCGCAACTAGGGCGCCGGGACAACGAATATTGGGTTACAATCCCGCTGTTCGGCAGCTGGCGCGGAATCCCGGTGGTTTCACTCACCCGTCGGGGATGGATGGACAGCGAGCATGGCTTCACGCTGACATTCGACGGCAGCAAGGAACAGGTGCTAGCCACCTTGAACGAAGTCGGGTTTCAGCTGCCGCCATCTGGTGAGGTGGTCCGCGACGGCGGTGAATTGCGGTCCTTTATCAGTGTTTCAAGCGAAGCTGGAAAAACGGCTCTTCACTGCTACGTCGGTTAGGCCCGAACGCGGCCGCCGAACGCCAGCAGCCACAGGCAGAAGCCGATCTCGCCCAGCATGGCGGGCAGCCTGACAACCGAAGCCCAAGGCCCGGCAATGTCCACCGCCAGCACCCCGGCCGTCACCTGCACCAGATAGCCGAGGCAACCCAGCATCAGCAGTGCTGCCAGCCCTCGCGGCGCGACACGGGATCGCCACACCAAAACCCCCAGCGGCAACAGCCACATTCCCCAGAAGGTCATGGCGATCAGCATTCGGTTGCGCGCGGCACCCAGCGCCGCCGCCGCCAACTCCACGTCGGGCAACAGCCCCAGCGCGTCCAGCCGCAGCCCCAGCGCCGACAGCGCCATCGGCACACCGACCAGCGCGAACGCCACCATCAGTGCCGCCAGGGTCGCGCCATGGCGCGCCAGCAGCCGCCACAACAGCAGCGGCAGCACCACGAAGGCGATCTGGTTCATCAGCAGTCCCAGCAACCCCAGCCGATAGAAGCCCTGCCGATCCGCGATCAGCAGGGCGTTCGCCCGATTGTCCGGTCCCAGCGACAGTTGAGACGGCACCCAGGCCAGCGCAAACAGCCCCGTCAGCACCACTGCGAGATAGGCAAGCCCGGCGAGCCGGGCCTGCGATATCCGCGCCGTCATCACTTGCTGCCCAGCGCTTCCTTCAGCCCCGGCGCATAGTCGGCGCCGTGTGGCACCTGCGCGGTGGAGGCCTTCACCGTGTCGCCGATGGGTTCCGCCCGGCCGCCGATGCACTTCTCCAGGAAGTTCTCGGCCACCGCCATGAAGGCGATGTTGTTCACCGGCCGCGCAAAGCCATGGCCTTCATCGGGGAACAGCACATAGGTGACGGGGATGTTCTTGGCCTGCATCGCCGCCACGATCTGGTCGCTTTCGGCCTGCTTCACGCGCGGGTCGTTGGCGCCCTGCCCGATCAGCAGCGGCTTCACGATGCGGTCGGCATGGGTCAGCGGCGAGCGCTCCTTCAGCCACTTCTGCCCCTCGCGCGTATCCGGGTCGCCCATCCGCGCCGCCAGCTGCTTGCGGAAGCTCTCCCAGTAGGGCGGCACCGTGGACAGCAGCGTGTTCAGGTTGGACGGCCCCACGATGTCCACCCCGCAGGCGAAGGTCTCCGGCGTGAAGGTCAGCCCGGCCAGCGTCGCATAGCCGCCATAGCTGCCGCCCATGATCGCGATCCTTTTGGCATCCGCGAAGCCGCCCGCAACGGCCCAGTTGACGGCGTCGATCAGGTCGTCATGCATCTTGGCGCCCCATTCGCCGTTGCCGGCGTTGGTGAAGGCTTTGCCGAACCCGGTGGAACCGCGGAAGTTCGGCTGCAACACGGCATAGCCCCGGTTCGCCAGCAGCTGGGCCTCAGTGTCGAAACCATAGCCGTCGCGTGCCCAGGGGCCGCCATGTACCAGCAGCACCATCGGCAGCGGCTTGGCGGGCTTCGCCGCCGTGCCCGCCGGCAGCGTCAGGTAAGACACCATCGTCTTGCCGTCGCGGGTCTTGATCTCCACGGGGCGCATCGGTGCCAGCGCCACGCCCTCCAGCTGCGGCCTGGTGTCGAACATCTTCGTCAGCGTTTTCGCTTTTCGATCATACAGATAAGTGGACGACGCCTTGTCGGAATTCAGCGTCGCCACCGTCCATTTGTCGTCGGCATGGGTGCGGCTGCCGACCGCCCACTCGCCCAGCTTCTCGTTCAGGAAGGCGATGTCGCCCTTCACGCCCGCGTCCAGCACGGTCCATTCGGGCTTCAGATAATCGATCTGCACCGCCTCGACCTTGCCCGATGCCGGGTTCACCATCAGGCCCGACACGTCCGCGCGAGGATCTTCCACCAGCAGCGTCGTCTTGCCCGTCGCATAGTCCATGGCCCAGGCCGCCGCTGTGTCGCGGCCGCGCGCATCGATCCAGTAGAGCGTCTTGCCATCCGCCGAGAAGCCGACCGGCTGCGTGGTCTGGCTGTCGTCCAGCCCCCAGCTGGTGAAGGGCTTGTCCTCTACCTTACCGTTCACGATGCGGAACAGATCTTCCCCGCCTGCCGCGTTCGGGCGGGAAGCGATGCGCAGGTTCAGATCCTCGTCGGCGGTGAAGCCGCCGAAGCCGTCGTTGCGGAACACTTCGGTCAGCTTGCCCGTCTTCAGGTCCAGGCTGTGCACATCGTGCCACTTCTCGTCGCGGTTGTTCAGGCCGACCAGGATGCGCCCCGGCACCTTGTCCGACGTTGCCACCACCATCGCCCGGGTCTTCTCGAACGGGGTCAGGCTCCGCGCTTCACCCCCGGTCGGCGCCACGCCGTACAGCAGGAAATTCTCGTCGCCGCCCTGATCGTTGATGAACAGGATCATCGAGCTGTCCGGCGCCCAGAAATGCTGCCGGATCGGGCGCTTCGCCTCGCTCGTCAGCAGCTTCGCCTTCGAAGGGTCAGACGCGGGTGCCACCCAGATGTTCATCACCCCGTTGGAGGGCGCGAGCCAGCTGATCCACTTGCCGTCGGGGCTGATGCGGCCCTGCGCCCGCTCCGGGTTTCCGAACAGCTTGGCACGCTCGATAAGGGGGGTGTCAGTCATCTTTGTTCCCTGAGAAACTGGGGTCTGTGAAAATGCCGGCATGGCAGAGGCGCACAGCAGCGCAGCCAGTCCAACCCGAATGGCGGTGGTCATCAGTCCATCTCCTGTTTTGTCAGCAGGCCGGTTCCCCTCAGCCCCGGCAGGCAGTGCCCAACCTTAGCATTGCGAACAGCCCCCGCAAGTCTCACCCGATCAGCATCGCCTCGATCTTGTTGCCGTCGGGATCGCGCACGAAGGCGGCATAATAACCCTCAACATAATCCGGCCGCTCCCCGGGCGCGCCGGCGCAACTGCCGCCACCCGCCAGCGCCGCCGCATGAAAGGCGTCCACCGCCGCCCGGTCCGGCGCCAGAAAACTGATGTGCACGCCATTGCCTGCACTCGCAGCCCCGCCGTTTTCCGGCAGCCCGATCCAGAATTCGGGGAACATCGTGCCATAGGCCACGCCGTGCGGCCCTGCCTCCATCACCACAGCATAGCCCAGCGCGCCGAGCACGGCGTCGTAAAAGCGGCGGGCGCCCGCGATATCGCGAACGCCCACCGAAACATGCGAAATGATGCTGTCGGGCATGAACGTCTCCTTTGCGCTCTGCCCGCTGCCGTCACCAGATCTTCACGCGATCCTCCGGCTTCAGCACCAGCTTGCCGTCGGGCGCGGGCTTGAACGCCTCATACCATTGATCGAAGTTGCGCACGATATCGGTGCGATACTGATCCGGCGCATGCGGGTCCGTCAGCAGCCGCTGCCGGGCCGCCGCCTCGCGCACATTGCGCCGCCAGATCTGCGCCCAGCCCAGGAAGAAGCGCTGCTCGCCCGTCATCCCGTCGATCACCGGCGCCGGCTTGCCGCCAAGGCTCGCCTTCCAGGCATCATAGGCGATCGCAAGGCCGGCCAGATCGCCGATATTCTCGCCCAGCGTCAGCGCGCCCTGCACATGCTCGCCCGGCCGCGGCTCATAGGCGTCATATTGCTTCACCAGCCGCTCGCCCAGCGCCTTGAAGCGGGCGATATCGGCTTCCGTCCACCAGGTCGTCAGCTTGCCGCTTGCATCATATTTCGATCCCTGATCGTCGAAATGGTGGCTGATCTCATGGCCGATCACCGCGCCGATCGCGCCATAGTTCACGGCCGGGTCGGCCTTCGGATCAAAGAAGGGTGGCTGCAGGATGGCGGCCGGGAACACGATCTCGTTCATGCCGAAATTGGCATAGGCGTTGATCGTCATGGGGGTCATGAACCATTCCCAGCGCCTGAGCGGCTGGCCCAGCTTGCCCCGGTTCTCGGCGAAATCGAACCGGTTGGACGCCCAGGCGTTGCCGAACAGGTCGTCGGCACGGATGGTCAGCCCGGCATAATCCTTCCAGCGGTCGGGATAGCCGATCTTGGTGGTGAAGCTCGCCAGCTTCGTCCGTGCCTTGGCCTTCGTCTCCGGCTCCATCCAGGGCAGGCCGTCGATGCGGCGGCCCATCGCGGCCAGCACATTCTTCACCAGATCGTCCACCGCAGCCTTGGTCTCGGGCGGGAAATAGCGCGCCACATACACCTGGCTCACATCGTCGGGCACAGCGCCGGTGGTGAAGTCCACCGCCCGCTTCCAGCGCACCTGCCGCTCCGGCGTGCCGTTCAGTTCGGTGCCGTAGAAGGCGAAGTTCGCATTCGCCACGCTGTCCGGCAGATAATTGGCATAGGCTTCCAGGCTGCGCACGATCATCTGATCGCGCAGCACCCCGATGGGCGCGGCTTCAATCGCCTTCGCCGTCGCCGCAACGGCACTCGGCTGCGCCACCAGCAGCACATCCGTCGTCTTGCCGCCGTCCGTCAGCATCGGGCGGAAATCGAAGCCGCCGGCCTCCTTCTGCAGCTCGGCCAGCGTGCGTTTGTTATAGGTCTTGTCGGCGTCCCGGCTGTCCACACGGGTCCAGTGCTGCTTCGCGATCGCCGTCTCGAAATCCAGAATGGCCTGCGCCCGCGCGGCGGCGTTTTTCTCGCCCGCGAACTCCAGCATCCGCGTCAGATGCGCCACATAGGCCGCGCGGGTCTTCTGCATCTTCTCGGTGTCGAGCAGATAATAGTCGCGGTCGGGCATGCCGATCCCGCCCTGGAACAGGCTGATGATGTAGGTTTCGGGGTTCTTGTCGTCCTGCCCCACATAATTGGGGAACGGCGTGCGGATTCCGGCCCGCTGCGCGTCGGCCACCAGCGCGGCATAGCCGGCCTTCTCCGTCTTGCGCACCTGCGCCAGCCAGGGCTGGATCGGCGCCAGCCCCTTCGCCTCGACGGCGGCCTGATCCAGATAAGAGGCATAAGCCCGGCCCGACAGGCTGTCCGGCTTGTCCTTCAACTCATCCAGGATGGTCTTGGTCCGCTCCTTGGAAAGGTCGTCCAGCAGGGTGAACATGCCATAGTTGGAACGGTCCGCCGGGATCGGCGTGTCCCTGGCCCAGGTGCCGTTGGCGAAGCCGTAGAAATCGTCGCCGGGCTTCACGGCCCTGTCCATCCCGGCGGCATCGAAACCATAGGTGCCGAATGTGGGCTTCGTCTGCGCATGGGCCACGGCAGACAGCGAAACAGCGGCCAGAGCCGCGACAAACATGGATTTCATTGGCGTCCCGTATGTTTCAACACTGTGTCGGGGCGTGGAACCGATGTGGGCGATTGTCCATCCGGCTTGTCGAACGGAGGGGGCGGTTTGTCGAAACGGGCGGCCGGCAGCAAAGCTGCCGAGTCCGCTTTGGGGGGAGGAAGGAAAGAAGAAAAAGAAAAAGCGGGCAAAGCCCGCTCGTCGAACAAGACAAAAGGGCGGGGATAAAGATCCCCGCCCTTTCGCTTGTCGGCCGTGATTTCGATGAGTCTGCGGGCTAGTGCTGCGCACTAGCCGCAGCCATCTCCATCAGAAATCCATGCCGCCCATTCCACCCATGCCGCCCGGCATGCCGCCGGCAGCCGGCTTGTCGTCCGGCAGTTCAGCAATGGTGGCTTCGGTCGTGATCAGCAGGCCGGCCACCGAAGCGGCATCCTGCAGCGCCGTGCGGACAACCTTGGTCGGGTCCACAACGCCGGCGGCGACGAGGTTTTCATACACGTCGGTCGCAGCGTTGAAGCCGAAGGTGGTTTCCTTCTGCTCCAGCAGCTTGCCGGCAACAACCGCACCGTCATGGCCGGCGTTGGCAGCGATCTGCCGCACCGGGGACTGCAGCGCGCGGCGCACGATGTCCACGCCACGGGTCTGGTCGTCGTTGATGCCCTTCAGGCCGTCCAGCGCACGGGTGGCGTACAGCAGCGCGGTGCCGCCGCCGGGAAGAATGCCTTCCTCCACAGCCGCGCGGGTGGCGTGCAGCGCATCGTCAACCCGGTCCTTGCGCTCCTTCACTTCCACTTCCGTCGCGCCGCCGACCTTGATCACGGCAACCCCGCCGGCGAGCTTCGCCAGACGTTCCTGCAGCTTTTCACGGTCATAGTCGGACGAGGTGGTTTCGATCTGGGCGCGGATCTGCTCCACACGGCCCTTGATCGCGTCGGCCGCACCGGCGCCGTCGACAATGGTGGTGTTGTCCTTGTCGATGGTGACCTTCTTGGCCTGACCCAGCATCGGCAGGGAGACGTTCTCCAGCTTGATGCCCAGATCTTCGCTGATCAGCTCGCCGGCGGTCAGCGTGGCGATGTCTTCCAGCATGGCCTTCCGGCGGTCGCCGAAGCCCGGCGCCTTCACGGCCGCGACCTTCAGGCCGCCGCGCAGCTTGTTCACCACCAGGGTGGCCAGCGCTTCGCCTTCAACGTCTTCGGCGATGATCAGCAGCGGACGACCCGACTGCACCACGGCTTCCAGAACCGGCAGCAGCGCCTGCAGGTTGGACAGCTTCTTCTCGTGGATCAGGATGTAGGGGTTCTCAAGCTCCACCTGCATCTTTTCCGCGTTGGTGATGAAGTAGGGGGAGAGATAGCCGCGGTCGAACTGCATACCCTCGACAACGTCGAGTTCGAAGTCGAGGCCCTTGGCCTCTTCCACGGTGATCACGCCTTCCTTGCCGACCTTTTCCATGGCTTCGGCGATCTTCTCGCCGACTTCCTTGTCGCCATTGGCCGAGATGATGCCGACCTGGGCGATTTCCGCCGAGTTCGCGACCGGCTTGGAGCGCGACTTCAGGTCTTCGATGATCTTCACGACAGCGAGGTCGATGCCGCGCTTCAGGTCCATCGGGTTCATGCCGGCGGCAACCGACTTCAGGCCTTCGCGCACGATCGCCTGGGTCAGCACGGTGGCGGTGGTGGTGCCGTCACCGGCCAGGTCGTTCGTCTTCGAAGCGACTTCGCGCACCATCTGCGCGCCGATGTTCTGATACTTGTCCTTGAGCTCGATTTCCTTGGCGACGGTGACGCCGTCCTTGGTGATGCGCGGTGCGCCGAAGCTCTTCTCGATCACGACGTTGCGGCCCTTCGGCCCCAGCGTCACCTTCACTGCGTCGGCGAGGATGTCCACGCCCTGCAGGATCCGTTCGCGGGCGTCCCGCCCGAACTTCACGTCCTTGGCTGCCATGTCATTGTCCTTTCAGAAATCTTGTCCCCCGGCGGCAAGCCGGGCCGAAACCGAACGAAAGCGCCTCAGCCGATGATGCCGAGGATGTCGCTTTCCTTCATGATGATCAGGTCCTTGCCGTTCAGCTTCACTTCCGTGCCGGACCATTTGCCGAACAGAATCTTGTCGCCGGCCTTCACGTCCAGCGCGGTGCGCTTGCCTTCATCGTCCTTGGCGCCCAGGCCCACGGCGATCACTTCGCCTTCCTGCGGCTTTTCCTTGGCGCTGTCCGGGATGATGATGCCGCCGGCCGTCTTTTCCTCGGCTTCGATGCGGCGAACCAGCACGCGGTCGTGCAGCGGGGTGAAATCCACCATGTCGGTCCCTCTTTATGCCTGCTCAACTTCGGGTTTGAAGTCGCTTCGGTTGAAACTCGGGGCAGGCACCAAAGGCCCCACCCCGCGTTTAGCACTCATGCCTGACGAGTGCTAACAGGGGCCAGATATGGTCGGCTCCGTAGCCGGTCAAGGGGACGGGGATCCTGAATTTTGCATAAGGCCGCCCGTTCGGCATTCCTAGGCAAAACAGAATGCTCTCAGGCATGCAGCAATGCGCTTGCCGCCTGCAGAATCAGCCGCCAAAGTTCCGGGGCGATGTACGCTAGAATAGGGTTTCCAACACGCGCGTCCGTGAAGGCCTTGCTCTGGAAATCATTGTTCGTTTCACAAAGGGATCCAACTTAATGTCTGTCAGTGTTCGCGTACCACGGCCCATCTGCCACCTCTCTGCGGTTTCCGCCCTTCGCGTTGCCAGCCTTGCAGCCATCACGTTTGGCGCCGTTACAGCCTCTGCCGCACCGCTTGCCGATGCAGCCAGTCGCTTCGGCGCCCGGGAGGCGATCGACAGCATGCGAATGTCGCCTGACGGTCAAAAGGTCGCCTACCTGGCACCCGCTGCCGGCCAGGGAACCGTGCTGGCCGTACAGGCGGCGGATCCGGCAGCCTCCGTCAGGCTGTCCATCAGGGCGGATGGCAATCCCGAGCGGCTGAGCGGATGCCTGTGGGTTGCGGCCGACAGGCTGGTATGCCGCGTGTACGGGCTCTACAAAAATGCCATCGGAACCGGCGACATCCTGCCCATGTCGCGCCTGATCGCGATCGACGAAAACGGCAGCAACATTCAGATGTTGAGCGTGCGGGAGAATTTCTTCACACGTGGCACGGCCCTTTGGGGCGGAAGTGTCATCGACCAGCTGCCAGCCGAAGACGGCGAAATCCTCATGACCAGAAGCTATATGCCGGATGACCGCATTCTCTCGCGGCTGGGATCGACCGCGAGGGGACTCGCGGTCGACAAGGTGAATACAAGAACGCTGAAGACAAGTCGTGTCGAAGCGCCGCGTGACCGGGCGGCGGAGTATATTTCCGATGGCGCTGGCCAAGTCCGTATTATGGGCATGGCGATGGTCCATGGCGAAACCAAGATGCTATCCGGGGTGACAAGCTATCTCTATCGCCGTCAGGGGAGCAGGGAATGGCAACCGCTCTCCCAGTATGATTCCACGACGAGAGAAGGCTTTAACCCTTATGCCGTAGATAGCCTACTCGACGTGGCTTACGGCTTCAGGAAGATCGATGGCCGCGATGCTCTCGTGCGCAAAAAGCTGGATGGAAGCGGCACAGAGGAAGTCGTCGTCAGCCGGCCTGATGTCGATATTGACGAGCTCATCCGCATCGGACGTGCCAATCGCGTGATAGGCGCTTCTTATGCCACGGACCGCCGCATACCGGTCATTTTTGATCCTGAAATGTCCAGATTGATTGCAGCGCTGTCGAAAAGCATCCCCGGCAACAAGCAATTGTCAATCGTCGATTCCAGTGCCGACGAGCGCAAACTTCTCGTCTTCGCCTCGGCAGACAATGATCCAGGCGTCTATTATCTGTTCGACAGGGACAAGCGCGAACTGAAAACCTTCCTCGTCGCAAGACCTGAACTGGAAGGCGTTAAGCTGGCAACCGTTCGCCATATCACATATCCGGCCAGCGACGGCACCATGGTGCCAGGCTACCTCACCCTCCCACCCGATTCCCAGGGCAAGAATCTGCCGGCCATCGTCCTGCCCCATGGCGGCCCGTCCGCCCGGGATGAATGGGGCTTCGATTGGCTGTCGCAGTACTTTGCCCATATGGGCTATGCAGTGCTGCAGCCCAACTTTCGCGGATCGGCTGGCTATGGAGATGCTTGGTTCGAACAGAATGGCTTCCAGTCATGGCGCACTGCGATCAACGATGTGTCAGATGCCGGGCGCTGGCTGGTCAGGGAGGGGATCGCTGATCCTGAGCGGTTGGGTATCGTCGGCTGGTCCTATGGCGGATATGCCGCGCTGCAATCAGCCGCCGTGAACCCGGACCTGTTCAAGGCCGTTGTCGCAATCGCTCCCGTAACCGACCTGGAGCAGCTGAAGGCGAGTTCCCGCAACTGGAGCGACCACCGCATCAACGCGGAGTTCATCGGCACAGGCACCCACACGCGGGAAGGTTCGCCAGCCCAGAATGCACAGACGATCAAGGCACCGGTGCTGATGTTTCATGGCGATCATGATCTGAACGTCGATATCGCGCAATCAAGATATATGAAACAACAGCTTGAGAGAGCAGGAAAAAGTTCTACTCTTGTCGCTTTCCCCGGCCTCGACCACTATATTGAAGACGGCGACGCCCGTGCGAAAATGCTCCGCGAAAGCGACACGTTCCTGCGCAAATCTTTCGGCGACTAAAATCTGGCGGGGCCGCACGCGGCCCCGCACCTCCTCAGTTCCCGCCGCCCAGCGCCGCCTGCGCCTGTGCGGCCCCGGTGTCCGGCACGATCTCGCCGTCGCGGTCGCGGATCTTTGCAATCGCCTCGGCCACCGTTTCCGGCACCATCACGTCGGCCGCCACATGCACGCCCTTCGTCAGCGTCACATGCGCCGCCTCGAAGCCGCCGCCGCCCGCGTTCAGGATCACATTGGTCGGCGCATCCTCGCTCACCAGATAGAGCGACGCCGGAGACACGGTTTCCGGCCCCATCTTCGCCAGCAGTTCGGCCGGCATCAGGTCTTCCGTCATCCGCGTCGCCGCCAGCGGGGCGACCGTGTTCACCTTCACATTATATTTGGCGCCTTCCAGCGCCAGCGTCTTCATCAGTCCCACCAGCCCCAGCTTGGCGGCGCCGTAATTGGCCTGGCCGAAATTGCCGTAGAGGCCCGTGGACGACGTCGTCATCAGGATGCGGCCATAGGCCTGCTCGCGCATCAGGTCCCACACCGCCTTGGTGCAGATCACCCCGCCCATCAGGTGCACGTCCAGCACCAGCCGGAAATCGTCCAGCGTCATCTTGGTGAAGGTCTTGTCGCGCAGGATCCCGGCGTTGTTGATCAGAATGTCGATCCGACCCCACTTCGCCTTCACCTCTTCCACCATGGCGAAGATGGCGTCGGCATCGGTCACGCTGGCGCCGCTGGCGATCGCCTCGCCGCCGCCGGCCACGATCTCGTCCACAACGGCCTGCGCCGCCGTCACGCTGCCGCCGGTGCCGTCGCGGGCGCCGCCCAGGTCGTTCACCACCACCTTCGCCCCGCGCGCGGCCATGTCCAGCGCATAGCGGCGGCCAAGGCCATTGCCCGCGCCCGTCACGATGGCGACACGGTTATCGAAGCGAATGCTCATTTGCGGAACTCCCTTGCTGCAAGTGCTCAGCGGCTCTCTAGAAGCCCGGCAACCCGCTTGGGAAGCCCCGCCCTAGCTGGCCATTTTGAGGGATGCGTCGGAATCCAGCGCGTATCCGGCCGACCGCACCGTACGGATCAGATCCGGCAGGCCGTCGCCGTTGATCGCCTTGCGCAGGCGGCGGATGTGCACATCCACCGTGCGCTGCTCCACATAGACGTCGCGGCCCCACACCGCGTCCAGCAGCTGCTCGCGGCTGAACACCCGGCCGGGATGCTCCAGGAAGTGCCGCAGCAGGCGGAATTCCGTCGGCCCCAGCTGCACTGATTGCCCGTCGCGCGTCACCTTGTGCGCGCTGGTGTCCATCACGATGCCGGAATACTCCAGATGCCCGCCGGACAGCGCCGGCCGCAGCCGCCGCAGCAGCGCGCGCACCCGCGCCACCAGCTCGCGCGGGCTGAACGGCTTGGTCACGTAATCGTCGGCGCCCGTTTCCAGCCCCCGCACCCGGTCGCTTTCCTCGGCGCGCGCCGTCAGCATGATGATCGGCAGAGACGTCGTTTCCGGCGCCCGGCGCAGCCGTCGGCATACCTCGATGCCGGACAGGTTGGCGATCATCCAGTCCAGCACCACCACATCCGGCCGCTCTTCCTCGGCCAGCACCAGAGCTTCCTCGCCATCCGGGGTCGACACGACATCGAACCCCTCCTTGTCGAGGTTGTAGCGGATCAGTTCCACCAGATTGACGTCGTCCTCGACCAGCAGGATCTTCGGGCGCATCTCAGACACTCCATTCGCCTGCCCAGCGCAGGCATCACAGTCGGTTGTCGGTTCAGTTGTTTTCGGGCGCGATGGTCGCCGTGTTGTCGGTCTTCGGCCGGTCGCCCAGCTGCTGCCCCGTCACAGAGAAGAACACCATCTCAGCCAGGTTCGTCGCATGGTCCCCGATCCGCTCCAGGTTCTTGGCGATGAACAGCAGGTGCGTGGCCGGGGTGATATGATGGGGGTTTTCCATCATGTAGGTCAGCAGTGAACGGAACAGCGAGTTGTACAGGTCGTCCACCTGCTGGTCGCGGTCGGCCACCGCCCGCGCCAGCTCGGGGTCACGATCGACATAGCAGTCCAGCGCGTCGCGGATCATGCTGGTGGCGGCGCGCGCCATTTCCGGGATGATCACCGCCGGCCCGATGGGGGCGGCCTGCGTCAGAACCGGCACCCGCTTGGCGATGTTCTTCGCGTAATCGCCGATACGCTCCAGCATGGCGGAGATCTTCAGCGCCGCCACGATCTCGCGCAGATCATCCGCCAGCGGCGCCCTGAGCGCGATCATCGAAATCGCCAGCGCTTCGGCTTCCGTCTCCAGCGCGTCGATCTGGGCATCCCGCGCCACGACCTTCATCGCCGCGTCGGCATCGCGGCGGTACAGCGCGTCCACGGAATCCGTGGTCTGGGCTTCGGCAAGCCCACCCATCTGCCCGATCAGCGAGCGGAGCTGATGAATCTCCTCGTCGAAGGATTTCACCGTATGTGCGCGATCCATAGCCATTCTCCTCAGCCGTACCGGCCGGTAATATAGTCCTTTGTGCGGGTTTCCTTCGGGTTGGTGAAGATTTCCCGCGTGTCGCCATATTCCACCAGCGTCCCCAGGTGGAAGAAGGCGGTCTTCTGGCTCACCCGGGCCGCCTGCTGCATGTTGTGCGTCACGATCACGATGGCATAGCGGCCGCGCAGATCGTCGATCAGCTCTTCGATCTTCGCCGTCGCGATCGGGTCCAGCGCAGAGGCCGGCTCGTCCATCAGGATCACTTCCGGGTTCACCGCGATGGCGCGCGCGATGCACAGCCGCTGCTGCTGCCCGCCCGACAGCGCAGTCCCGGAATCAGCCAGCCTGTCCTTCACTTCATCCCACAAACCGGCGCGGCGCAGCGATTGTTCCACGATGCCGTCCATGTCGGCCTTGGATCGCGCCAGCCCGTGGATGCGCGGGCCATAGGCCACATTCTCATAGATGCTCTTGGGGAAGGGGTTGGGTTTCTGGAACACCATCCCCACCCGCGCGCGCAGCTGCACCACGTCCATGGCGGGGGAATAGATATTCTCGCCGTCCAGCTGGATATCGCCCTGCACACGCGCACCGGCGACCGTGTCATTCATCCGGTTCAGGCAGCGCAGGAAGGTGGACTTCCCGCAGCCCGAAGGGCCGATGAAGGCGGTCACATCCTCGCGCGTCACGTCGATGGAGACGCCCTTGATCGCCTCGAACTCGCCATAGAAGACGCGCACATTGCGTGCCGTCATCTTCAGCGACGTGTGGGGCGCGGGCGCAGCCGCGGTTGCAGTCGGGCTCAAGTCGTTCACCAGCGCACCTCGAAACGGTTTCTCAGATAGATCGCAAGGCTGTTGATCATCAGCAGGAACAGCAGCAGCACGATGATCGCACCGCTGGTCTTCTCCACAAAGCCCCGGCTCACATTGTCGGACCAGATGAAGATCTGCACCGGCAGCGCGGTCGCGGGCTGGGTGAAGCCCTGCGGCACCGATGTCAGGAAGGCGCGCATGCCGATCATCAGCAGCGGCGCGGTTTCGCCCAGCGCACGTGCCATGCCCAGAATGGTGCCCGTCAGCATGCCCGGCAGCGCCAGCGGCAGCACATGGTGGAACACCACCTGCACGGGGGAGGCGCCGATCCCCAGCGCCGCATCGCGGATGGAGGGCGGCACCGCCTTGATCGCGGCGCGGCTGGCGATCACGATCACCGGCAGCGTCATCAGCGCCAGGGTCAGGCCGCCCACAATCGGGGCGGAGCGCGGCATGTTCATCGTGTTCAGGAACACCGCCAGCCCCAGCAGACCGAAGATGATCGACGGCACGGCCGCCAGATTGTTGATCGACACCTCGATGATGTCGGTCCAGCGGTTCTTCGGCGCAAACTCTTCCAGATAGATGGCCGCCAGCACGCCCACAGGGAAGCTGATCAGCAGGGTCACGATCACCGTCAGGAAGCTGCCCTTCAGCGCGCCCCACACGCCCGCCAGTTCCGGGTCCACGGAATCGGCGGATGTCAGGAAGGTGGTGTTCAGCACGGTGCGAATATCGCCCTTGGCGCCCAGCTGCTTCCAGGCCGCGATCTCGGCGTCGTTCACCGGCCGGTCGCCCTCGCCTGCCTGCAGATCGATGCGGCCCTTCGCCAGCTGGTCGATGTTCGATGTCGCGATCACCCACATCGGCACCGTCTTGCCGATCAGCGACGGGTCGGCCTGCACTGCCTCGCGCAGCGCCAGCCAGCCGCCGTCGGACACGATGGCGACATCGTCGCCATGCGCCTTGGTCACGCTGTCATCCAGCACGCCCTGGAAGTTCGCCCGCCGCAGCAGCGTCGGGTCGGCCTTGGCCTGCTCCGCCGTCACGCCCAGCCGCTCGGGGTCGAACGTCACGGGCACATTCACCTGCGTTTCCTTGAAGCTGGTCCAGCCGCTGGAAATCACGCTGGCCATCAGGAACACCAGGAAGCCCGCCGCCAGCGCCAGCGCCGCGATGCCCAGATATTTGAACAGACGCTCCTGCCGGTAACGGCGGCGGATACGCGCCTGCATCTTCGGCGAGGACCAGACCGTCGGCGTCACACTGTCGATCATCGAAAGGGCCTCAGTCATAAGCTTCCCGATACTTCTTCACCACGGCCAGCGCGTAGATATTCAGCGCCAGCGTCACCAGGAACAGCACCAGCCCCAGCGCGAAGGCGGACAGCGTCTTGGCACTGTCGAACTCCTGGTCGCCCGTCAGCAGCGCCACGATCTGCGCCGTCACGGTGGTCACACTGCCGAAGGGGTTCGCGGTCAGGTTCGCGGCCAATCCCGCCGCCATCACCACGATCATGGTCTCGCCGATGGCGCGGCTCACCGCCAGCAGCACGCCGCCCACGATGCCCGGCAGCGCCGCCGGGATCAGCACCTTGCGGATGGTTTCCGAAGGGGTCGCGCCCATCGCCAGGCTGCCGTCGCGCATCGCACGCGGCACCGCCGTCAGCGCATCATCCGCCATGGAGGACACGAAGGGGATGATCATCACCCCCATCACAAGGCCCGCCGCCAGCGCGCTTTCCGAACTCGCATCGGAAATGCCGATGGACATCGCGAAGTTGCGCACAGCCGGCGCCACGATCAGCGCGGCGAACACGCCGTAGACCACGGTCGGAACGCCGGCCAGCACCTCAAGCATCGGTTTTGCCCAGCGCCGGAAGCCGGGGGCGGCATATTGCGTCAGATAGATCGCCGTCATCAGCCCCAGCGGAATCGCCACGACCATGGCGATGATGGCGCCGATGAACACCGTGCCCCAGAACAGCGGCACAGCGCCGAACGCACCGGACGATCCCACCTGATCCGCCCGCATCGCCGTCTGCGGGGACCATTTGGTGCCGAACAGGAATTCCGTCGGGCTCACCAGCTGGAAGAAGCGGAAGCTCTCGAGCACAAGGCTGGCCACGATGCCGAAAGTGGTCAGGATCGCGACGAGCGAGGCCAGCACCAGCAGCCCCATGGTCAGCCGCTCAACCCGCGTCCGCGCCCGGAAATCCGGACGCAGCTGCGTCCAGCCCCAGAAGGCGCCGACGCCGCCCAGCGCCAGCGCGCCCAGCCCGAAGATCAGGCCATAGCGCAGCGAAGCCGCCTTCCACACGGCGGCCGCCGCTTCCGCATGCGGGTTGAAGGCCGCAGCATAGCTGCCGCTCACCAGCCCGCGCACTTCCGACAGAAACGCCGCCTGCTCCAGATCGCTCGGCCCCACCGCGCCGGCCGGCAGGCTTGCCATCACTTCGCGGGAAACCAGCCCCGGGCCCATCACCGCACCCGCCGCCAGCAACAGCAGCGCCGGCAGCAGCGCCAATATGGCCACGAAGGCGGCATGATAGCCGGGGCGCGAGTGCACCGCACCCACTTCGGCACTGCTGCTCATCACAAAGCCCATGCCGCGCCGCCAGCCCAGCCACCCGGCCAGAAGGCCCAGCGCCAGCACCAGCAGGAAGCCGATCCCCAACGTCATTCGAGATCGCCTTTCGTCAGCGGCGTCAGGGCTTCCGCCCGCGCCCGGTTTTCGGCCCGCACATCATCGGGCGCGGGCACCAGCCCCCGCCGCTGCAGATAGCCGCCCGGGCCCCAGGCCCGTTCACTGGTATATTCGTCCAGGAATTCGCGCAGGCCGCGGATGGCGTGCACATGCTGCGCCTTCACATAGATATAGAGCGGCCGCGACGCCGGGTAGCTGAAGTCGGAAATGGTCTGATAGGTCGCCATCACCCCATCGATCGGCACGTCGCGGATGGTATCCATATTCTGCTCAAGGAAGCTGAAGCCCAGCACGCCGATCGCGGTGGGGTTGGTGCCCAGCTTCTGCACGATCAGATTGTCGTTCTCGCCGGCTTCCACATAGGCGCCATCCTCGCGGATCTTGTTGCAGATTTCCTTGTGGCGGCCCTCGTCAGTCTTTTGCAGTTCCTTCATCGCGGGGTCGGTGTCGCACCCGGCCACCATATAGAGCTCGTTGAAGGCATCGCGCGTGCCCGACGTCGGCGGCGGCCCGATCACCTCGATCCGCGTCGCGGGCAGCGCCGGGTTCACATCCTTCCAGGTCCGCGCCGTCTGCTTCCGGCCGAACGGCTCGGCCGCCAGCGCGGCATAGACGTCGCGCAGCGTCAGGTTGAAGGTCGTGCCCTTCTTGCCCTGCACCAGCACCACGCCGTCGATCCCCACCTTGATCTCGACGACATCCTTCGCACCGTTCTTCTGGCAGTCGGCCAGTTCAGAGGGCTTCATCCGCCGCGACGCATTGGCCACGTCCGGGAAGCGCGATCCCACCCCGTCGCAGAACAGCTTGATGCCGCCCCCGGTGCCGGTCGCCTCCACGATGGGCGCCAGATACTCCGGATTGTTGCGGCTGAAATTCTCCGCCACCGCGGTGGTGAAGGGGAACACGGTGGACGATCCCACGATGCGGATCTGCGTGCGCGAATCGGTGCAGGCGGCCAGCAGCGCGGCTGCGGCCATCCCCACCCCCGCCAGCCGGATCAGATTCGCACGGTTCAAGGAATTTCCCACCATTTTCGAAGCAGTTGCCCATTCACGCGCCCGGCAGGCGCCAAGGCAATGCCGCCTCTCTAGAGCCGGTCGATGGGGCTTATGTGACAGTCATATTGCGGTTTTGTGACGGACCTCCCGGCTCTCCCGCCGGATCGCCTTCCAGAACCCGGCCCGCCATCGTCACCGGCAGCAGAAAGGCCACCGTCGTCCCCTCGCCCTGACGACTGGAGATCTCCAGCCGCCCCCGGTGCCGCTCTACAATATGCTTCACGATGGCCAGCCCAAGGCCCGTGCCGCCCATTGATCGCGACCGCCCGGTGTCGATCCGATAGAAGCGCTCGGTCAGGCGCGGCAGATGCTCGGGCGCGATGCCGTCGCCCTCGTCGATCACCTCCACCCGAACCATCTCCTCGCCGCGCTGATGATCGCGCGCCGCCCGCACCCGTACCGGCGTGCCGGAATGGCCATATTTCAGCGCGTTGGAGACAAGGTTGTGCAGCACCTGCAGGATCTGGTCGCGGTCGGCCACCACCTGCGGCAGCTCCGGCTCCACCTCCACCAGCAGCTTGCGCCCGTCCGCCTCCAGCCGCATCGCCAGCGTCTTGCCCACATCCTGCAACAGCGGCGGCAGCTCCAGGAAGGTCTGCGGCCGCACATATTTGTCCAGCTCGATGCGCGAGAGCGACAGCAGGTCGTCGATCAGCCGGCTCATCCGCGCCGCCTCACGGCTCATGATATCCAGGAAGCGCCGCCGCGCGGGCTCATCCTCCGCCGCCGGGCCCAGCAACGTCTCGATGAAGCCCGAGATATTCGCCAGCGGCGTGCGCAGCTCGTGGCTGGCGTTGGCCACGAAATCCACCCGCATCCGCTCCGTCAGCCGCGCCTGCGTCACGTCGGTGAAGTTCAGCAGAAGCCGGTAGGTATCCAACTGCACCACCCGCACCCGAAAGGCACCGTCCTGCGCCCCCAGCGTCGTCACGTCGCGGATCAGCGGCGCCTGGCCGCCGAGGCCGCTGCGCACCGCCTCCACCACCACCGGATGCCGCACCGTCTGCCTGAGGTCGCCGCCCACGATGCGCGCGCCGAACAGCTCCAGCGCGCCGTCATTCGCCGCCAGCACCCGCCACCCGGACGACACGATCAGCGCAGGGTCCGCCAGCGCGGAAATGCTGATGCGGTCACCACTCTCCGGGCTGGCCGCCGTTCCGGCCCATCCCTTCATCGGCAAACCGGGTTTCAGGGGCAAACTCACCTCGCGCGTGTCCGGGTTGGACTCCATCGAGCGATAGACCAGGAACATGACAAGTCCGATAACGGGCACGAACAAGGCCGGGGAAATGCCTGCGTCGCCCGCCAGCGCCCCGCCCAGCACGCCCAGCGCCACCACAGCGCCCAACAGGAACAGCCGAAGCCCAGTCATCGATCCCGCTGGTGCCATAGACGCGGCGAAAACACACGCATCTTGTGCGCGGCCCGCAAGGACAGCCGTCGGGAAAGCTGATATCGGGCGCCAATCCCCGGGGTAACAGCAGGTTTGGCAAACAGATGCGGCTGGAAGGCAGAACGATCATCATGCGCAACGAGCCGCCGCCGCTGCCGCTCCGGATAAGCTTTGGCGCCGCTGGTCTGCTGTTTGCCGCCATCGGCACGGTCATGGCGTTCAACCTGGTGCAGCAGATGTTCCGAACGACGGGCGGAGAAGCCACCGCCTGGGGATGGGCGCTGGGCATAACGCTGACCATATTGTTCAGCGGAGCGGCGGCGATCTGCCTGCATGTGGCGCTGCGCCCTGCACGGGAATTGCGCATCGATCCCGGCAAGCGTCAGGCGACGCTGCTGGTCAGCGGGCCTCTGGGCGAAAAGCGCGAGATATTCGATCTGCTGTCGCTGGCGCGGCCCACCGCCACCTTCACGCCGGAAATCGGCGAAAATGCCGCCCGCTATGCGGTCGTCATTGATCTACCGAACGGGACGCGCATGGATTATCACGATCCCACGCTGTCCCTCGATCGGCAGAAGCAGTTCGCCGAAACATGGCGCGATCGCATCTCTGACGAGCTGGACAGCTGCCGGGGTTAAGCCCCCCTCAGGATGCCGCCTTCAGCTTCGACACCACGCC
The DNA here is from genome assembly GCA_003248865.1 of Sphingomonas sp. Taxonomy (GTDB): domain Bacteria; phylum Pseudomonadota; class Alphaproteobacteria; order Sphingomonadales; family Sphingomonadaceae; genus Sandaracinobacteroides. The sequence continues at coordinate 46,613 of QFPK01000014.1, read as the reverse complement.
TGCACCCATCTGCGCCATAAGGTCGAACAGCGCATCCGGGTTCTGCCGCTTCAGATCCAGCAGCATCATTTCGGGCCCGGCACCGCCCACGGGAATTTCCCGCAAGCCCGCGGCGAAACCATCCAGAATGATCTTCGCCGCCTCGTCGGCCGAAATCCCCGCGTCGATGTCATCCTCGCCCGCGCCCTTGGGGGTGCCGTCCGCGGTCAGCGCCCGCGCGCCGATCTCGGTCCGCACGAAGCCGGGCACGATCGTCGTCACGCGGATGCCCCGGCCGGACACCTCGGTGCGCAACGCATCGAAGAAGCCCATCACCGCATGCTTCGCCGCACAATAGCCGGTCCGCTGCGGAGACCCCACCTTGCCCGCCACGCTCGCGACCGCCGCGACATGGCCGCTGCCGCGCGCCAGCATCTGCGGCAGCACCAGTTTCGTCAGATGCACCGGCGCGAAGAAATCCACCTCCATGATGGTGCGATACACATCGAACTCGGTGTCTTCTGCCAGGCTCCGCTGGGAAATGCCGGCGTTGTTGATCAGCACGTCCACCGGCCCGGCATGGTCCACGATGGCCGGCAGCACATCATGGTCGGTCGCCTCGAACGGCAGGATCACGGCATCGGGCACGTCCGCCGCAACCTGCGCCAGCGCATCCCGGTTCCGGCCCGACAGGATCACGGTGGCGCCCGCCGCCCCGAACGCCCGCGCCAGCCCCGCGCCGATGCCGGAGGAGGCGCCCGTGATCCAGATCCGCTGTCCCTTGTAGCTCATGCGAAGACTCCCCAAGGCGGCACCATCGGCGCCTGCATCAACATCGGGTGCAGAAAGGTCAGCAGCGCCCACAGCGCCACGCCCGCCAGCACCGGCACCAGCCCCGGCCACAGCGCGCCCCAGGGCTGCCGCCCCTTGATCTGCGCACCCAGCGGCCAGAAGCTGGTGGAGGCTTCATAGCGCCCCCATGTGCCGCCCAGCAGCTGCCGTTTCTTGTGGTCCTGGTGCGCCGCCCCCGCCAGCGCCAGAATGCCGACCCCGATGCACAGGATCAGCGTCGGCAGGCTGCCGGACAGCCAGCCGTGCACGAACGCCCAGATCGCGAAGGCCCACATCATCGGGTGCCGGGTGATCCGCATCACCCCGCTCGCCGGTCGCTCGTTTACCGGCACACCCGCCAGACCCTTGTTGGCCGGCGTCAGCGATCCCGCGAACAGGATGCACGCCGCCAGCATCAGCGCAGAGCTCAGTGGCCAGGCCCAGCCGGGCGCCACCCACAGCGGATAGGGCTCCAGCGCCCGATAGGCGAAGATGGCGCCGCCCAGCAGCAGGATCGACAGCAGCGAATAGGCGGCCTGAAACCCCTTCTCGCCCAACCGCCCCACCAGCCCGCGCCGGATCGGGCCCATCGTCAGCACGATGTGCGTCACCACGAAGGCCAGCAACAGGCCCAGAAACAAGCTTGCCATCTCCACATCCCTCAACAGGAACGCAGCGATCCCGGCCAGCAGCACAGACATGCTGTTCTCCTCAGCGCGCTCTCCTCAGCGCGTATAGGCCTCCGGCAACTGCGTCCGATCCCTCCCCGGCAGATAACGCCTCGCCAGCTGCGTCTGCCGGCTCTCCAGATTCTGCGGCGCGCCTGCGATGAACACCTTCTCCGTCTGGGTGGAAAGCTCCAGCGGATCGCCCGACCAGATCACCACATCGGCCCGCGCGCCGGGCTTCAGCACGCCCTGCCCCGCCAGCCCGAAGATTTCCGCAGGCGCCCTGGTGATGGTGGCAAAGGCCTGATCCCAGCTCAGCCCCACACCGCCCGGCAACCGCCCCTGCGCCACGATGTTCCCGGCATAATGCGGCAGGTTGCGCGGCTGGAACGAGGCATCGAGGTCGGGCGTGCCCAGCGCCACCTTCACGCCGGCCGCCACCATCCGGCCCACGTTGGACATGGTCGCGCCCAGATACTCGAAATTCTCCGGCCGGTTCTGCATGCCCAGCGTGATCACCGGCACGCCCGCGCGGGCGATCTCGTTGGCGACAAGCCAGCCTTCGTTGGCGGACACCAGCACCAGCCTCAGCCCCGGATACATGGTCGGAAGCTTCAGGATCTGCCGGATGTCGGATGCACGATCCACCCGCACCAGCAGCGGCTGCGCCCCGCGCAGCACTAGCGTCAGCACCTCGGCATCCTCCGGCGTCAGCCGCGGGTCCATGGACAAGTCACGGTCGCCCGTGCGCCCGCGGATGCCCCGCCTAGCCTCTTCCAGCGCGTTGGTCAGCTCGTTCCACGCCGCCGGGCGTGAACCGCCGGACAGGTCGGAACCCCGCTCGCCATAGGCCACATACTGGAAGGCACGCTGCCTGAGCGGCACGGTCACGCCCTCGCCAAGGCTCAGCACAAAGCCCTGCCCCGCGAACAGCGTGCGCCCCGGCGCCGGGCCGACGATGGCCGCCGTCACGCCTTCCTGCCGGTTCACGGGAATCGAGGTCTCGGCCGGGTTCAGCGCCACGTTCAGGTCCAGCGCGGCCGTCCCCGGCGAGCGCCGAGCCGACAGGTCGTTGGTGCTGGAATTGCCGCCGATCTCAGCCGTCCCGATCTGGCTGATCCCGGCGATCACACCGGGCGTCACCCATTTGCCGGTCGCATCCACCTGCGTGTAGCCGGCCGGAACCGAGACGCCGGGGTTCACCGACACCACGACACCGTTGTTCATCAGCACCGTGCCGCCATCGATGGGCGCACCATTGTTGGTCACGATGCGTCCGCCGGTGATGGCAATGCGTTCCTGCGCGATGGCCTGCGTGGAGGCAGCCATCATAAGGGCCAGGACAATCCTCTTCATTTGCGGTCTCCCTCACCCGGCTGGCCCAGTTCGAAATCGCTCACCGGTCGCCGCTTGGGATCGTTGGTGTCATACATCAGCGCCCCGTCGATCCAGACCTTCTCCGGCCGGGAATAGACGCTCAGCGGATTACCGTTCCACAGCAGCACATCGGCCTGCTTGCCGGGTTCGAGACTGCCCACCTTGTCGGCGATGCCCAGCGCCTTCGCCGGGTTGATCGCGATCCAGGTCCAGGCTTCCTCATCCTTGATCTGCAGGCCCCATTTGCGCCCATCAGACAGCGCCTTGGCGGTTTCCTGATTCAGCCGCTGGATGCCATCGGCATCGTCCGAATGGGTGATCGCACAGCCGCCCGAGGCATGGAAGAAGGGCAGATTCTCCTCGATCCCGTCATAGCTTTCCAGCTTGAAGCCCCACCAGTCCGCCCACATGGCGGCGCAGATGCCGTTTTCCTTCAGCAAGTCGGCAATCTTGTAGCCCTCCACCGCATGGTGGAAGGTCGTCACCTTATATCCGAACTCCTTGGACAGCTGGACGATGTTCGCCATCTCGTCCGCACGATAGCAATGGTTCTGCACCAGAATCTTGCCGTCCAGCACGCCGGCCAGCGTCTCCATCTGCAGGTCGCGCTTCTGCGGCCCCTTGGCCGCCTTCATGCGCTGCTGATAGTCCCGCGCATTGGCCCAGGTCTGGCGCATCATCGCCACATTGCCCATGCGCGTGCCGGGCATCTGGTTGCGGCTTCCATAGACCCGCTTGGGGTTCTCCCCGCAGGCCATCTTCAGGCTCCACGGCGCCTCCGGCATCATCATGTCCTGCGCGGTCCGCCCATAGACATTCTTCAGCGTCACGCCTCGCCCGCCGAACAGGTTGGCGGATCCGGGCAACACATGCAGCACCGTCACCCCGCCCGCCAACGCGCGCGAGAAGTTCGGGTCCTGCGGCCAAACCGAATGGATCGCCCACACTTCGGGCCTGACCGGAGAGGTTATCTCATTCCCATCGGAATGCGCCGGCACACCCGGAGATGGGTAGTCCCCCAGATGGCTGTGGATATCGATGATGCCGGGCGTCACCCACTTGCCCGCCCCGTCGATCACGGTGGCACCGGCCTCGTCCACGCTCGCACCGATGGCGGTCACCTTGCCCTTTTCAAAGCGCACGGCGCCATTCTCGATCCGCCCGCCCTTGCCATCATAGATGGTCACGTTGCGGATCACCGTCGGCACGCCCGGCCAGGCATGATAGGTGGATTTCACTTCCGCCTCGGCCTCCGGGCTGCCCCCCTGAAGCGCAGGCGCTGCCGGCGTCGAAGCCACCGGTTTGCCGCCACCCGTCGTCGCACAGCCCGCCAGCAACCCTGCCAGCAGGCCAACAGCCACTATCCGCATCAATCAACCTTTCCCGGATGCATGCCGGCAGCAGCCGGCTCGCCAATCTCGCCTTCGCCAGCGATCACATCGTCCTTCAGCGTATCCAGATGCATCAGCCGCTTGATCAGCGGGCTGATCGCCAGCACCAGCACCCCGGCGCCGATCGCCATCCAGCCCACGTTGGAATAGACGGCCAGCGTCGATTCCGCCGTCGCTGCCCCGTCATGCCCGCCGGTCGCGCTCGCAATCAGCCCCGCCGCGAAATTGCCGGTGGCCGATGCGAAGAACCAGGTGCCCATGATCAGGCTCGCCATATGCGCAGGCGCCAGCCGGTTCATGGCCGACAGCCCCACCGGAGAAAGGCAAAGCTCGCCGGTGGTGTGCAGCAGGTAAATCAGGAAGATGAAGATCACCGGCGTCAATCCACCGCCCTGCGATCCCCACACCAGCACCAGGAAGCCCAGCCCCAGCTGCAGCATCGCCAGCCCGAACTTCGCGGGCGCACTCGGCTCCAGACCCCGCTTCGCCAGCGCCAGCCACAGGATGGCGAACAGCGGCGCCAGCGTCACGATGTAGATCGAATTGATCGACTGGAACATCGAGGCCGGCACGTCCCAGCCCAGGATATTCCGATCTACCGACCGATCCGTGAACAGGTTCAGCGACGACCCGGCCTGTTCGAACAGCGCCCAGAACAGGATGGAGCCCAGGATCAGGAACATCGCCGCGAAGATGCGGTCCCGGTCCTCGCGTGGCAGCTTCACCACCGCCACCCAGATCACATAACCCACCAGCAGCGCACCCGCCGCGCCCAGCAGCGTCCCCACCACGGACTGGTTCTGGATCAGCACCCAGCTGACCCCCACGGCCACGATGCCGGAGAGATACAGCCACCATTCCAGCGGCAGCCCGGCCGTCTTCGTCGCCAGCGCCTGCGGGTTGGGCGATTCCCCCCGGCCCTCCAGCCAGGGCTTGCCGATCACGAACACGATCAGCCCCAGCAGCATCCCCACACCGGCCGCGCCGAAGCCATAGGCCCAGCCATAGGTCTGCCCCAGATACCCGGCGAAGATCGCGCCCAGCGCGGCACCCAGGTTAATCCCCATATAGAAGATGGTGTAGGCCGGATCGCGGCGCGGGTCGGTGCGCGCATAAAGCTGCCCCACGATCACCGAGATATTGGCCTTCAGGAACCCCGAGCCCACGATGATGAAGCTCAGCGCCAGCCAGAATATATTGATCGCAGGCCCCGCCTGCCCGCCGTCGCCTTCCACCGCCATCAGCAGGTGGCCGAAGGTCAGCAGCACGGCGCCATACAGCACGGCCTTGCGCTGCCCCAGCCAGCGGTCCGCCAGATAGCCGCCGATCACCGGAGTGATGTACACCAGTGCGGTATAGGCCCCGTAAACGACGCTCGCCTGCCCGTCAGAGAACATCCAGTGCTGGACAAGGTAGAAGATCAGCAGCGCCCGCATCCCGTAATAGGAAAAACGCTCCCACATCTCGGCGAAGAACAGCACGAACAGCCCGCGCGGATGGCCCAGCCAGGTGGGCCTTCCCGTATCGGACGCGCTACCAGCAGCGGTTCCGGTCACTCAAATCTCCCTGATGCGAGCCCGTCTGACGCAGGCCCAACTCATGCCCGCCTTGATGCGGTGCCACGTCCGCCAGTGCAACCCCGAATACGCCGAACGGCAAGCCCGGCTTTGATCGGCCCTCCCAATATCTCCATTGGCAAAACCCGCGTGCGCGCCGCACAAGGGCCACGAAAGGATTTCCCGCATGAGCAACCCCACCTCCAGTTCCGGCGCCTCCGCGCCGAGCCGCTTCGAGGGCACAGACGCTTACGTCGCGACAGACGATCTGAAGGTCGCCGTGAACGCGGCCGCCACGCTCCGCCGCCCGCTGCTGGTGAAGGGCGAACCCGGAACCGGGAAAACCGTGCTCGCGCATGAAATCTCCAGGGCGCTGAACGCTCCGCTGCTGGAATGGCACATCAAATCCACCACCAAGGCGCAGCAGGGGCTTTACGAATATGATGCCGTCGCCCGCCTGCGCGACAGCCAGCTGGGCGATCCGCGCGTGGCCGACATCGCCAACTACATCCGCAGGGGCAAGCTGTGGGAAGCCTTCACCGCCCCCACCCTCCCCGTGCTGCTGATCGACGAGATCGACAAGGCCGACATCGAATTCCCGAACGACCTGTTGCAGGAACTCGATCGGATGGAATTCAACGTCTATGAAACAGGCGAAACGGTGAAGGCCCACCAGCGCCCCATCGTCGTGATCACCTCCAACAACGAGAAGGACCTGCCGGACGCCTTCCTGCGCCGCTGCTTCTTCCACTACATCCGCTTCCCCGACGCAGACACGATGAAGGCCATCATCGAGGTCCACTTCCCCGGAATCCAGAAGGCACTGGTGCGCGAGGCACTGACCATCTTCTACGACATCCGCGAAGTGCCGGGTCTGAAGAAGAAGCCGTCCACGTCGGAACTGCTCGACTGGCTGAAGCTGCTGCTGCACGAAGACCTGCCGCTGGACGTGCTGCAAAGCCGCGACGCCAAGAAGCTGATTCCGCCGCTGCACGGGGCGCTGTTGAAGAATGAGCAGGATGTGATGTTGTTTGAAAGGCTGGCGTTCATGGCTAGGCGAGAAGGCGGCCGCAGCTAAGGCGCAGCCTCAGCCTGCGGAATCGGCGATCTCTATCGCCGATCCGTCCGCCCTCTCCACCCGCTCAGGCTGAGCTTGTCGAAGCCCCAGACGCCGTGGCCCCCTTTGCGCCGCACCTGCCCCAAAAGCGGCCGTCGGCAAAGCCGCCGAGTCCGCCTGAAAAGCTAAGGAAAAGAAAGGAAAAGTCCGGCAAAGCCGGACTCGTCGGACTGGCGGGCGATAGAGATCGCCCGCTCAGCCGGCCGTGCCTGCGGCGAGTCTGCAGGCCAAGGCTGTGCCTTGGCTGCAGCCGCCTTCGGCACCATCCTTTACAATCCCCCACCTTGCCCCAAATCCCCCCACCCCATACCCCTGCTGCAACGCCACATCACAGCGGCGAACCAAGAATCACTCCGGGTCGAAAGCGCAATCATGTCCGTCCAGGGTTCCGGCTCCGCGTCCAGCACTGCCTCTCAGCTTCCCGCGCTGATGGCCCATGCGCAGGAACAGCCGCTCGACACGCTGGTGGATCAGCTTCTCGGCCGCTGGGGCGGCAAGGGCGCCCCGCGCAAGGTGCTGGCCAAGGCCGCGCAGGTGGATCGCGAATTCCGCACCCGCCACGCCGCCGTCCGGCATGACCGCGAGTTCATCTCCAACTGCGCCTTCCTCGTCGCCTTCCTCGGCGGCCTGTCGGCGGTCACGCTGGGCATCACGCTCGCCGAACTGCCGATCCAGCCCGGCGAGCGCATCGCCCGCATGAGTGTGCTCGCGCTGATGGTCGGCGCCTCGGTCTCCGTCGCCACCCGCAGCAGCAACCGCCTCGCCATCCAGCTGGCGATCCTTGGCACCTTCGTCTTCATCCTGTTCACCGGCGCACCATCGGATTTCGCGCTCCGCGGCTGGGATCGCACCTCCACGATGGTCGGCACCGCCCTCATCGCGGCGAAGTCCCTGCGCCTCTTCCTGGACCGCATGCTGGATCGCCACGAAGCCCGCATGCTCCTCGCCTCGGCGGGCTGCCGCTAAACGCGTTCCACCAACGCCTTCATATAGCCGACCGCCATCTCCACCAATTCCCGCTGCAGATAATCCCGCTCGACAGCAGATTCCGAGGCCATGATCATGTCCACCCCGGCCAGAACGGAGTGGCAGATCACACATCCCGCAGCTTGTTGCACCGGCTCCGGCAATCGCGGGTTGCGGGCCTGGATCGCCGCGATCACGGCCGCCTCCACCCGCCGGTTCGAACCGGTCCACACATCCACCAGCTCGGGCGACAGCCGGATCAGCCGCAGCAGACGCATGTCTGCAACCGTGTTGTTTGCCAGCAACAACCCGATGGCATTCTCCACCAGCACTTCGATATTCGCGCCGCTGAGCAGCATATCCTCGAACGGCGTGTCCACCAGTTCCATCGCCTGTTCCGCCAGCGCCCGGAAGATGTCCGTCCGGTTGGCGTAATAGCGATAGATGGAACCCACCGGCACACCCGCCCGCCCGGCGATCGCCACCGTGCTGATCTCCTCGGGCTCCATCTCCCCCAGCATCGCGTAGGTCGCGTCCAGAATTGCCCTGCGGGTCGCCTGCGCTCTGGCCTGGGTTGGAATGCGTCGGTTCATCAAGCCCTCAAAAAAGCAGCGCCGCCCGGCACAGCCATCTGGACACGCAACAAACAAATGAACATCATTCAGCTTTCCAATTGTGCGTATGACAAGCGTCAAAGTCCCGATCCATGCCATCCTGCCGGGGGGAGGAGCCATATGATCAATCGTCGCATCGGCCTTGCAGCGTCAGCTCTCGTCTTTCTATTGTCCGCCTGCAACAATCAGCAACCCCAATCGGCAGAGGGCGAACGCCCGGCCGCCGCCACGGCGGAGGCGACCGAACAGCTGCTGGAGCAACTCGCGGCCGCAAAGACCGGGGATGTCATCACCATCCCGGCGGGCGTCTACAGCCTGGATCGCTCGCTCAGCCTCGCCGCGCCGGGTGTCACCATCCGCGGCGCCGGGATGGACAAGACCATCCTCAGCTTTAAGGGCCAGATCGCCGGCGCCGAAGGCCTGCTCGTCACGGGCGGCAACTTCCTGATCGAAGATCTCGCCATCGAGGATTCGAAGGGCGACGCGCTGAAGATCAACGGGGTGGAAAATGTGATCATCCGCCGCGTCCGCACCGAATGGACGAACGGGCCGGACACTACGAACGGCGCGTATGGCATCTATCCGGTGCAGACGAAGAATGTGCTGATCGACGGCTCCGTCGCCATCGGCGCGTCGGATGCGGGCATCTATGTCGGCCAGTCGCGCGACGTGGTGGTGAAAAACAGCCGCGCCGAGTTCAACGTGGCCGGGATCGAGATCGAGAACACGGTGAACGCCGATGTGTTCGACAATGTGGCCACCAACAACACCGGCGGCATCCTGGTGTTCAACATGCCCAACCTGCCGGTCGCCGGGCACACCACGCGGGTCTACAAGAACCGCATCTTCGCCAACAACACGAAGAACTTCGGCGCCAAGGGCACGGCCGTCGCCTCGGTCCCGGCGGGCAGCGGCGTCGTCATCAACTCTAACGATCTGGTGGAGATTTTCGACAACGACATCTCCGACAACGACACCGCAAACGTCATCGTCTCCAGCTATTTCTCCACCGGCTACATGACGAAGGAGGGCGTCGCCGAAGCCTTCGATCCTTGGCCCGAAGGCATTCACATCCACGGCAACCGCTTCAAGGGCGGCGGCACCTCGCCCGGCACCGTGGAGCTGATGGCGCTGAAGACGCTGAAGTTCGGCCTGAACGGCAAGCTGCCGGACATATTGTGGGACGGTTTCACCAACCCCAAGGCACCCGCAGGAACCCCTGCCGTGCTGTGCGTGCAGAACCCGCCCGCGCAGGTGCTGAACGCCGACGGCCCCAACAAGTTCAAGAATCCGGCGATTTCCACCACCCATGATTGCACCCTGCCGCCGCTGCCGGCAGCCGTGGTCGACACCAGCTGGGCCGACAAGCCCGCCCGGTGATGCGACTGCTCGCGGCCCTGCTGCTGATGTGGCTCACCGCCTGCGGCCAGCCACAGGGTGTCCGCTTCCACGAGGATGCGGACCCGGCCGACCTCGCCGAATGGGGTGTGGTGGTCCGCGACGGCAAGCAGCTGCGGCTGGCCGAGGGCATGATCCCCTATGAACTGGCCACTCCGCTGTTCACCGATCATGCTTCCAAGCTGCGCGCCATCTGGCTGCCGAAGGGCACCCAGGCCGCCTACAACCCGACCGGCCCGCTGGACTTCCCGGTCGGCACCATCATCGCCAAGACCTTCTATTACCCCCGCGATGCACAGGGCCGCGAAATCGCTGCCCATGGCCCGGCCGAACTCAGCGGCCCCGGACTTGGCGGCAACGCCATGGACGTCAGCCGGATCCGCCTCCTCGAAACCCGCCTGCTGGTCCGCCGCAAGTCGGGCTGGGTCGCCCTGCCCTATATCTGGAATCAGGACGGCACAGAGGCGCGGCTGAAGCGCATCGGTGGCGTGGTGAAACTGAACCTCGCCCCCACGGCGCATGAGACGGGCGGCGACTTCGCCTATGTCATCCCCAGCATGACGCAATGCGGCGCCTGCCATGTGCCCGATGCCGCCACGAAGGCGCTTGCCCCCATCGGCCCCACCGCGCGCAGCCTCGACATCGCCTCTCCCTTTCTCGCCAGCCACCCCAACCAGCTGCGCATGCTGGCTGATTCCGGCCAACTCACAGGCCTGCCCGCGAAGCCGGTTGTCGCAAATGCGGTCTGGACGGATACGGCCCAGTCACTCGACGCCCGCGCCCGCGCCTATCTCGATGTGAACTGCGGCCATTGCCACAGCGCCACCGGCCCGGCCCGCACCTCCGGCCTGCACCTCGATGCCGCCACGCCGCTCTCGCACGATCTCGGCCTGTGCAAGCCGCCGGTCGCCGCCGGGCAAGGCACCGGAGACCGGCTGTTCGACATCGTGCCTGGCCGGCCGGAGCAATCCATCCTCGTCTACCGCATGCAAAGCGTGAAGCCGAACGAGATGATGCCGGAGATCGGCCGCACCACCGCCCACGCCGAGGGCATCGCGCTGATCTCCTCCTGGATTGCTGCCATGAAAGGGCAATGCAGCTCGGAACGCTGAACCCGCTTGCTCCGGCGACGGCTCCCCGATAGCCATTGCCCATGCAAGCCCGTTCCCGCGGCATCGCCGCCGTCATCGCCCTCCTCCTCGCCACCACACCTGCGCTCGCGGCCGCACCAGCCGATCCGCTGACGGGCACGGTCCGGCAGGAAGGGCTGCTGCCCGTCCATGTGGACAAGGCCGGCGGCCGCATCCTGCTGCAACTCCCCGCGCCGGGACCGGACGGCGTCTCGGCGCGCCTGCTCTACATGGCGCAGCTGCGCACCGGCCTCGGCTCCGCACCGCTGGGGCTGGATCGCTCCCGCCCCGGCCCCGCCAACATCCTCAGCATCCGCCGCCTCGGCAAGAAAGTCGCGTTCGAGCTGGAGAACCCCCGCTTCCGCGCCACCGACGCCCCGGCTCCGGAACAGGCCGCCGCCCGCGATGCGTTTGCCACCTCCACCCTGTGGCTGGGCGATGCAATCCCCGGCCCCGGCGGCACCATCCTCGTCGACATCGCCCCCTTCCTCACCCGCGACGCGCAGGACATCACCTCAGATCTGAAGGGCGCGGGCGAAAAGAACTGGCGCCTCGCCCCCGAACTCACCGCCGCAGACCCCAATGCGGTGAAAGCCTTCCCGGACAATCTGGAGTTCGAGGCGCGGCAGACCTTCGTCTCGGATTCCGCAGGCCCCGAAGTCCGCAACATCGCGCCGGACGCGCGGCAGATCAGCCTCACCGTCCGCCATAGCTTCGTGCGCCTCCCCGATTCCACCGGCTACACCCCGCGCCGTTTCGATCCGCGCGGCGGCAGCTTCGCGACACAGGTGGTGGATTTCGCCGCCCCGCTCGGCAGCCCGGTGGTGTTCGAACTCGCCAACCGCTTCCGGCTGGAAAAGACCGACCCCACCGCCGCCCGCTCCCGCGTGAAGAAGCCGATCGTCTTCTACATCGACAATGCAGCCCCCGAACCCATCCGCACCGCGCTGCTGGAAGGCGCGCGCTGGTGGGAAAAGGCGTTCGAGGCTGCGGGCTACATCGATGCCTACAAGGTCGAAATCCTGCCCGAAAACGTCGACCCGCTCGATATCAGGGTGAATGTCGTGAATTGGGTGAACCGGGCGACGCGGGGCTGGTCCTACGGCTATGCCGTCACCGATCCGCGCACGGGGGAGATCCTGAAGGGCACGGTGCTTCTCGGCTCGCTCCGTGTCCGGCAGGATATGCTGATCTTCGAAGGGCTTGTCGGCGCGGACAAGATCGGCACCGGCGGCCCCAACGATCCGGTTCAGGCCTCGCTCGCCCGCATCCGCCAGCTCTCCGCGCACGAGGTCGGCCATGCGCTGGGCCTGCTGCACAATTTCGCGGGCAGCACGCAGGACCGCGCCTCGGTGATGGATTATCCCGCCCCGCGCGTCGGGCTGGTGAACGGTGCTCCCGACCTCTCCGACGCCTATGGCGTGGGCACCGGCCGCTGGGACGCCTATGCCATCGACTGGCTCTACGGCACGGATGACGACGCCCAGGCCCGCGCCAAGGCCGACCGCGCCACGGTGCAGGGCCTTCGCTTCGTCAGCGACGAACAGGCCCGCGACGTCGGCAGCGCCCACCCCCACGGCAGCCTGTGGGACGACGGAGCAGACCCGGCCGCCGAACTCGCCCGCATCCTCGCCGTGCGCAACGCCGCCGTCAGCCGCTTCGGCCCGGCGGCCCTCACCCCGAACGAGCCCGTCAGCAACCTCCGTCGCAAGTTCGTACCGATCTGGCTGCTGCACCGCTATCAGGTTGAGGCCGCCGCCAAGCTTCTGGGCGGCACCGACAGCCGTTATGCCGTTGGGCCGACCGCCAGTCCCATCGCCGTGTCGGTCCCGGCCGCCAGCCAGCGCGCTGCACTCGATGCGCTGCTCGCCACGCTCACCCCGGCGTCGCTGCAGGTGCCGCCCGCCCTCGTCCCCACGCTGTCGGCGGGCTATTCCGGCGAACGCGACCGCCAGTTCGAAATCGAAATCTTCCCCACCAACGGCGGTACCGTTTTCGAGCCGCTGGCCGCCACCGACGCCGCCGCGACGGTCACGCTGGATGCCCTGCTCCACCCCGCCCGGCTGAACCGCCTCGCCACCCAGCACGGGCAGGACGCGCAGGTGCCCTCCCCCGCCCAGCTCGCAAGCCGCCTCACCGCGCTGGCACTCGCCCCCGCCACCCCTGCGCTGGACGATGTACGACTGCGCGCCGGCACCCGCATCGTGGCAGCCCTGCTGCGCGCCCAGCGCCAGCCCGGCCTCTCCCCGGTGGTGGCCCTGCAACTGCAGGGCGTGGTGGAACAGTTCCGCTCCAGCCTCGCCGCCAGCCTGGCCACCACAGCCGCCCAGCGCGACTGGAAAACCGGCCTGCTGAAGCTGCTGGCAGACCGGACAACCATCGAAGCCTTCCTCGCCAATCCGGAAAACGCGCCCAAGGTTCCGCCCGGAATGCCGATCGGCAGCGCGACCCTCGATTGGGGCGCGGATTGAGGCCGGAATCCATGCGACGAACAGACGCTGGATATCCGCCGCTTTCCGTCCTAGGGAATCGGCTGAAACGAGCCAGGGGAACATGAGATGAAGACCGGAATTCTTGCCGCATCCTCCATCGCGCTGATGATCGCGCTCAGCGCCTGCGGACGCGGCGGCATGTATGCCGACGTCGCGCGCTTCCACACCAACCAGCCGATCAACCGCGGCACGCTGTTCATCCAGCCGGCGGACCCCGCCACGGCCAACAGCCTGGAATTCCGCACCCACGCCGAATCCGTCGCCGTCGAGATGCGCCGTCAGGGCTTCCAGACCGTGCCGGATGCCGCGCAGGCCCAATATGTCGCCACGCTGGACATCACCCAGACGGACGGCACCACAGTCACCCGCCCCGGCACCACCGTCGGCGTGCCGGTCGGCCCCACCATCATCGCCACCCCGGTCGGCCGCGGCCCGCGCAACGCCACGGAACGCACCACCACCATCGCGGTGCAGATCCAAAGCCAGTCCACCGGCCAGAAGGTCTGGGAAGGCCGCGCCTCCAAGACGGCGAACGCCGGCTCGCAGGAAGCCAACCTGACCTGGGCGGTGCCGCGCCTCGCCACCGCGCTGTTCACCGATTTCCCGGGAACGCCGGGCGTCACCCAGCAGGTCCGCCTGTAACATGCGTTTTGCCCCGGCCATCGCCGCCGCCGCGCTTACAGCCGCCGCGCTTGTGCTCGGCGCGTGCAGCACCACGCCCAACGCGAATGTACTGCGGTTCCACCAGAACCAGCCGATCGGCCGGGGCACCATCTATCTGAAGCCCGCCAACCCGGCGCTGGCCGGCAGCCTGGAATTCCAGGCCCAGGCCAACGCCGTGGGCGCCGAACTGCGCAAGCAGGGGTTCGAGCCTGTCTCCAGCCCGCAGGTGGCCCAGTTCACCGCCGTGATCGACGTGCAGACGAGCGAACGCGTCGCCCCCGGGCGGCAGTCCGGGGTGTCCGTCGGCATTGGCGGCGGCTTCTCCAGCGGCAATGTCGGCATCGGCACCAGCGTGCAGGTGCCTGTGGGCGGCCAGCCGTCGCCGCAGGTCGCCACCACCACGACCCTATCGGTTTCGATTGTGCAGAACCCCGGAAATCAGGCCATATGGGAAGGCCGTTCCAGCCTGGACACACAACCGGGCGGGCAACGCGGCACCACGCTGACACCGGTGCTGGCGGCAACGCTGTTCCAGGATTTTCCGGGGCCGGCAGGGAGGACGGTGCAGGTTCCCATTCGCTGAACCTGCCCTTTGGGGGGAGGAAATTGTATGCTGCGTGCTCTGGCGCTGTCACTGATCCTGCTGGCGACCGCATCCTGCGGCCAGCAACCGGGGTCCGCCTCGGCCAGCCTCCCGTTGCAGGGCCGTGTCACCGATGAAGCCGGCCTGCTCAGCACCCAGCAGAAGGCCGCCATCACCGCCCGCCTCGTCGATCTTGAGCGGACCAAAGGGTATCAGTTCGCCGTCGTCACGGTGAACAGCCTGAAAGGGCAGGATATCGCCGACTACACCCGCGATCTGGGCAATAGCTGGGGCATCGGCCGCAAAAACATCAACGACGGCGTGATCCTGCTGGTCGCACCCAATGAGCGGCGAGTCCGCATCGGTGTCGGCAAGGGGCTGGAACAGACCCTCACAGACGAGAAGGCAGCCGGCATCATCCAGACGGAGATCACCCCCCGCTTCGCCAGCGGCGACATGCCCGGCGGCATTTCAGCCGGGGTCGGCGCCGTCATCACGGCACTGAACCCGGCCAAGGTGCATCTGGCGTCCCACGTCGGTCACTCTCAAACCGGGCCTGCGCATGGCGTGGCCGCCCCGGAGCTTCAGGCCGCCAGCCGGTAACCGGCGAACTGTTCGCGCAACGCCGTCTTCTGGATCTTGCCCGTCGCCGTGTGCGGGATTGAATCCACGAATTCCACCGCATCGGGCATCCACCATTTGGCGATCTTGCCCTCCAGATAGCTCAGCACGTCGGCGCCCGTCAGTTGCGCGCCTTCCTTCGCGATCACGATCAGCAGCGGCCGCTCGTCCCATTTCGGGTGCGCCACCCCGATCACGGCCGCCTCGGCCACACCCGGGCAGCCCACGGCCAGATTCTCGATCTCGATGGAGGAAATCCACTCCCCGCCGGACTTGATGACATCCTTGGACCGGTCGGTGATCTGCATATAGCCGTTGGGGTCGATGGTCGCGACATCGCCGGTGTCGAACCAGCCATCCTTGTCCAGAATGTCGCCGCCGTCGCCCTTGAAATAGCTGCCCACGATCCAGGGGCCCCGCACCATCAGCCGCCCGAAGGCGACGCCGTCGCGCGGCAGGTCGCGGCCCTCATCGTCCACCAGCTTCATCTCCACGCCGAAGATGCCGCGCCCCTGCTTGCACTTCAGGTCAATCTGCTCCTTGCGCGGCAGCTTTCTGGCCTCGGCAGACAGGCTTCCGATGGTGCCCAGCGGCGTCATCTCCGTCATGCCCCAGGCATGGCAGACATCGACGCCATATTTCTCCTCGAACGCCTCGATCATGCTGCGCGGCGCGGCAGAGCCGCCGATCACCACGCGCTTCAGCGGATCCAGTGCGGTGCCGGTGGATTCCAGATGCTGCAGCATCCCCAGCCACACGGTCGGCACCGCCAGCGTCAGCGTCACGCCTTCCTTGCGGATCATGTTGGCGATGGTCGGCGCATCGAAATGCGGCCCGCACATCACCAGCTTCGCACCCGCCGCCGCCGCCGCATAGGGCACGCCCCAGGCATTGGCGTGATACATGGGCACCACCGGCAGGATCACCGCCTCCGAACGGATGTCCAGCACGTCGCCCATGCACGCGCCATAGGCATGCAGCACATTGGCGCGATGGGAATATTGCACGCCCTTCGGATTTCCCGTCGTGCCAGAGGTATAGCAAAGCCCCGACGGCGCATTTTCGCCCAGCACCGTCCAGGGCGCATCCGCATTCTGCCCTGCGATGAACTCCTCATAGCAGATCAGCTTCAGGCTGCTGTCCGCCGGCATATGCTCCCTGTCGGTCAGCAGCACATAATGCTCCACCGTGGTCAGGCGCGGCGCCAGTTTCTCCACCAGCTTCACGAAGGTCAGGTCGAAGAACAGCACCCGGTCCTCGGCATGGTTCGCGATATAGGCGATCTGATCCTCGAACAGGCGCGGGTTGATGGTGTGCGCCACCGCCCCCATGCCGGAAATGCCGTACCAGCTTTCCACATGGCGGTGCGTGTTCCACGCCAGCGTCGCCACCCGGTCGCCCGCGTTCACGCCCAGCCCGCGCAGCGCCTCCGCCACCTGACGGGCCCGCCCCTGCACCTGATGCCAGTTTGTGCGAACCTCATGCCCCTCGCAGGTCAGGCTCACAATCTCGCGGTCGCCATGGTTCAGCGCCGCATGGTCGATCAGCTTCCAGACCAGCAGCGGCCAGTCCTGCATCGTGCCCGTCGTCATTCGCGTCTCTCCTATCCCTCCCCCATTCCTAACCCAAAGCCGGCAGCGGCGGAAAGAGCCATTGTTTCAGCATGGTAATCCGGCACCCATCCAGACCCACAAGGCGGGCCATAAGGCGGGCTTGACTCCAAAAGAACAAAAACGGAACATCCATCAACTGAACCGATTCGCAGAAGGAACAAAGCGGATGATCGCCACTGCCACCGCCCTCCTCGGGCCCCTCGCCCTGCTGGCGATCCTCACGCTCAACGCCGGGCTGCTCTGGCGCCGGATGCCGGCCCTCGCCGCAGCCCTGCGCGGCCCCCAACCCGTCCGCCTGCTGCTGACCGCCGACGGGCCGGGCGAATCCAACGTGATCCCCTTCCCCACGGCGCGTAGTGCATCCGCACGGCCGGCGCGGATGGCGGCGTAAGACGGAGACTCTGAAGGGGCTCTGCCCCTTCACCCCGGCAGGGAGATGATCTCCCTGCACCCACATTATCAGGTCACTCGGCAAGGTCACGCTGGTGGGCAGATTGACGGCCTGCGGCGCCAGCAAGCCCAAGTGCCACAGGCAATCAAGCCGATTCACACACGCAAGTTCCGCGTAGGGCACAACGCCAACTTAGAGGGTGCAGGGAAATCATTTCCCTGCCCGCCGGAGGCAAAACCTCAGTTCTACAACCCCGCCGCCGCCATCAACGCCTCGGTCGAGGGGTCGAACCCGCCCGTTTCCCCGGCGGCCAGCTTGTTCGCCACCTGCTTGCCCAGTTCCACGCCCCACTGGTCGAACGGGTTCACGCCCATCAGCACGGCGGCGCTGAACGTCCGCGCCTCGTAAAAGGCCAGCAGCGCCCCCAGCCGGTCCGGCGTCAGCCGGTCGACAAGGATGGTCGCCGATCCGCGATTGCCGGGGAAGCTCTTGGCCCGCGCCAGCGCCTCGTCGCCCTTCGCTTCCGCCAGCGCCTCGGCATGGGTGCGCCCCTTCAGCAGCGCCGCCCCTTGCGCGAAGCAATTGGCCAGCAGCAGCCTATGGTGGATCGGTTCCAGATCATGGCCCGGCGCGGCGACCGCGACGAACTCCAGCGGATCGGTGTGGGTGCCCTGATGCAGCAGCTGGAACACCGCATGCTGCGCGTCCGTCCCCGTCCCGCCCCAGCTGATCGCGGCCGTCGGGAACGGCAGCGGCGTGCCGTCGCGCGCGACGGACTTGCCGTTCGATTCCATCTCCAGCTGCTGCAGATAGGGCGGCAACAGCCGCAGCCGCTCGTCATAGGCGAAGATCGCCCGCGTCGGCTTGTTCAGGAAACAGGCCTGCCACACGTCCGCCATCGCGGCTAGCACAGGCACATTGCGCAGCAGCGGCGCCGTCAGGAAGTGGCGGTCCATCGCCGCTGCCCCGTCCAGCAGCGCCTCGAACGCAGCCGGTCCGCAGCGGATCGCCAGAGGCAGCCCCACGGCAGACCACAGCGAATAGCGCCCACCCACCGACTCGGCGAAGGGCAGGATCTCGGAAATGCCGTGCGCCTTCGCCTTGTCCGGCGCCGCCGTCACTGCCACCACCCGGCTGATCGGATCGGCCACACCGTTCGCCGCCAGCCAGTCCAGCGCGGACTTCAGGTTGGTCAGCGTCTCCTGCGTGGTGAAGGTCTTGGACACCGCGATCAGCAGCGTCTCGGCGGGATCGCAGGCGGCAAAGGCCCGCGCCAGCGCGGCGCCGTCGATATTCGCCGCCACATGCACCTCCGGCCCGTCCGCCCCGGTGCCCAGCGCATCCACCAGCAGCTGCGGCCCCAATGCAGAGCCGCCGATGCCGATATGGATCACATGCCGCACCGGCCCCAGCGCACCGGCGCGGATGCGCGCCGCCGTCTCCAGCAGCGCCGCCTGCTCGCCCCGTTTCGCCGGATCGCGCAGCGCCATATGGGTGGCCGCCCGCCCTTCGCTGGCGTTCACCACCTCGCCTGCCGCCAGCTTCGCGCGCCAGCCGGACAGATCGGCCGCCACCGCAAGCGCCGCCAGCGCCTGCAACTGCACAAGGCTCACCGGCAGCTTTGAAAAATCGAAGCGAATCCCCTCCACCTCGGGGGCCAGCGTCGCGATCCGGTCCGGCTCGGCCTCGAACAGCCCGGCGATGGAAGGGGCAGGCGCCACCGCCAGTTCGGCGAGTTGGGCCCAGGCTTCGGTCTGATGTGGCAGCATGGCGCCACCCCTAAAGCAAAGCAGGGCCGCGCGCGACTCCCCGTTCGGGCATGCGCCGCGCACTTGACACCACCCTGCCCGCGGCCCAGCGATATCCGCAATGGAGAGCAGTGACGCCATCGAAGCCGCGCGCGCCCGTCATCTGGCCGGCAGCGAGCGGCTGGCGGGCTGGCTGTGGCCGTTCACGCGGCTGGTGGCTCTGGCGCTTGGGGCGGCGCTCCTGGTGCGCATCCTGCTGGTGCAGCCCTTCGCCATCCCTTCCAGCTCGATGGCGCCCACGCTGCAGGCGGGAGATTTCGTGCTGGTCGACAAGCAGGCCTATGGATGGTCGCGCGCCTCGCTTCCGGTGGCGGCGGATTCGGCGATGGGCGATGAAGGCGGCGCCCGCCTGTTCGCCAGCCCGGTCGCCCATGGCGATGTGATTGCCTTTGTCGGGCCGGATGGACGTGATTATGTGAAAAGAATGGTCGCGCGTGGGGGTGAAACGGTGGAGTTGCGAAACGGATTATTGCTGAGGAACGGCCTGCCCTTCCCCTGCACGCCAGACGGGCAGGATATCTGCCGCGAACAGCTGGGCAGCGGGCGAAGCCATCTGGTGCACGGCCGGGCCCAGGGCCCCAATGCCAATTTCGGGCCGGTCACGGTACCCGCCGGCCATCTGTTCGTGCTGGGGGACAACCGCAGCCACAGTGCCGACAGCCGCGTGCCCGCCACCGAAGGCGGGCTGGGCTTCGTGCCAGAGGCGCGCGTGATCGGCCGCGCCAGCCACATCTTCCTCGCCTATGATAAGGGCGTCCGCTGGGACAGGATCGGAACCCCCGTTGACTGACCCCGTCTCCGCCTGGGCCGAAGCTGAACTCGGCGGCCCGT
This sequence comes from Sphingomonas sp., assembly GCA_003248865.1. Lineage (GTDB taxonomy): Bacteria > Pseudomonadota > Alphaproteobacteria > Sphingomonadales > Sphingomonadaceae > Sandaracinobacteroides. The sequence goes on along the minus strand of QFPK01000014.1, from coordinate 26,584 downwards.
TCCATGATGCCGCCCTCCTCAACAGCGCCCTCACCCACAAGAGCGTCGGCGCTGACAATTACGAGCGGCTGGAGTTTCTGGGCGACCGCATCCTGGGCGCCGTCATCGCCGACTGGCTCTATCAGGATTTCCCCGGAGAGCCCGAGGGCAAGCTCACCCGCCGCTTCCACCAGCTGGTCAGCCGGGAGATCTGCGCCCGCGTCGCCCGCGCCATCGGCGTGCCGCAGGTTGTGAAATTGGGCCAGCAGGCCCGGGCAGACGGCGGCGCCAACAGCGACAACATTCTGGGAGACGTGATGGAGGCGCTGATCGGCGCCGTCTATCTGGACCGCGGCGTGGAACCGGCGCGGGCGATGATCCGCACGCTCTGGGTCAGCGAGGTCAGTTCCGCAGCAGAGGCCCCCAAGCACCCGAAAATGCGGCTGCAGGAATGGGCGGCGGCGCAAAATCTGAAGACGCCGGTCTACACCCTGCTCGGCCGCTCAGGCCCCCATCACTCCCCCCGCTTCCGGGTGGAACTGGCCATCGCCGGGCTCACCCCCGTAGAGGCCGAAGGCAACAGCAAGCAGGATGCCGAAACGGCAGCCGCCAAGGCCTTTCTGGAGACCCATGCCCGCTGAAATTCCCCCCATTTCCGGCGATACCCGCTGCGGCGTCGTCGCCCTGATCGGCGCGCCCAACGCCGGCAAGTCCACTCTGGTGAACGCGCTGGTCGGCCAGAAGGTCGCCATCGTCAGCCCCAAGGTGCAGACCACCCGCGTCCGCCTCACCGGCGTGGCGCTGGAAGGCAACGCCCAGCTGCTGCTGGTGGATACCCCCGGCGTGTTCCAGCCCCGCCGCCGGCTGGACCGCGCGATGGTGCAGAACGCATGGGAAGGCGCCGCCGACGCCGACGTGCTGCTCGCCATCGTCGACGCCAAGGCCGGCCTGCGCGACGAAGTTCGCCATGTGCTGGAAACCGTCGCCCAGCGCCCGGAGCCGCGCTGGCTGGTGCTGAACAAGGTGGATCAGGCCGACAAGGCCAAGCTGCTCGCGCTCGTCAGCGAAACCAACGCCATCGCCCCCTTCGCCGAGACCTTCATGATCTCGGCCCTCACCGGAGACGGCGTGGCAGACCTGAAGCGCGCGCTCGCCGCCGCCGTGCCGCCGGGGCCCTGGCTGTTCCCGGAAGACCAGCTGTCGGACGCGCCCGCACGCATGATGGCGGCCGAACTTGTTCGGGAACAGCTGTTCCTGCAGCTGGGGCAGGAACTGCCCTACTCCACCGCCGTCGTCATCGAGAAGTTCGAGGAACAGCCCGACGGCTCCACCGCCATCCATGCCCAGATTCTGGTGGAGCGCGACAGCCAGAAGGCCATCGTCGTCGGCGCGCGCGGCAGCCGCATCAAGCAGATCGGCGAAGCCGCCCGCACCCAGGCCGGCGAGCTGCTGGGCCGCCGCACCCATCTGTTCCTGCATGTGAAGGTGAAACCGGGCTGGACAAACGACCGCCACACCTGGCGCGACCTCGGCATGGACTGGGTCGACTGACGCCGTTCCCCCCGATGCTGAACCGCGGATGCTGAGCTTCAGCGACGAGGCGCTCGTGCTGACCCTGCTGCCCCATGGCGAGAATGGCGCCGTGGTGCGCTTCCTCTCGATGACGGGGGGCCTGCGCGCCGGTTTCGTGCCCGGCGCGCGCGGCAAGGCGAAGCGCGCCCTGCTCCACCCCGGCAACCGCGTCGCCCTCACGCTCAGCGCCCGTGCCGAGGGCCAGCTGCCCGGCGCCACGGTGGAGCTGGTCGAAAGCCGCGCGCTCCTCGCCTTCGAGCCCCGCGCCGCCGCCCTGCTCGCCTGGCTCAGCGAACTCACGGCAGTGGCGCTGGCCGAAGCCGTGCCCCACCCCCGTCTCGCCGCCGCGCTCGATGCCCTGCTCTCCGGCCTCGCCGCCGGCATGGATGACACCGCCGCCCGCGCAGGCCTCGCCCGCTATGAACTGCTGCTGCTGGCGGACGAAGGCTTCGGCCTCGATCTCACCGCCTGTGCGCTCGGTGGTCAGCCGTCTGACCTTGCCTTCGTCAGCCCCCGCACCGGCCGCGCCGTCAGCCGGGCGAAATCCGACGGCCAGCCCTGGGCGCCGCAACTGCTCCCCCTGCCCCGTTTCCTGCTGGAAGGCGGCCCCGCCACGGCGGCGCAAGCTGGCGAAGCATTGGTGCTGTCCGCCCATTTCCTGCGCGCCCACTGGCTGAACACGGACCTCCGCGAAGCGATGCGCAATCGAGCCATTGGCAGCACGCGCACGACCCCCTAAACCCGCCCACATGACCGAAACCATCGAGCCCGGAATCATCGAAGCGCCCTTCGATGCGGCTCTGTCCGAACGCTATCTCGTCTATGCGCTGAGCACCATCACGGCGCGCTCGCTGCCCGATGTCCGCGATGGCCTGAAGCCCGTCCACCGCCGCCTGCTCTGGGCGATGCGCCTGCTGAAGCTCGACCCCGCCTCGGCGCCCAAGAAATGCGCCCGCGTGGTGGGCGACGTGATCGGCAAATACCACCCCCACGGCGACACCGCCGTCTATGATGCGATGGTCCGCCTCGCGCAGGATTTCGCCCTTCGCTACCCGCTGGTCGAAGGCCAGGGCAATTTCGGCAACATCGACGGCGATAACGCCGCCGCCATGCGCTACACAGAGGCCCGGCTCACCCGCGCCGCCATCCTGCTGATGGAAGGCGTGGACGATGAAACCGTCCCCTTCCGCCCCACCTACAATGGCGAGGAAGAAGAGCCCGAGGTGTTCCCGGCCGCCTTCCCGCACCTGCTGGCGAACGGCGCCACCGGAATCGCGGTGGGCATGGCCACCAGCATCCCGCCGCACAATGTGTGGGAAATCGCATCGGCCGCCACCCTTCTCATCGACGATCCCGCCACCAATCTGGCGGATCTGATGGCGCTGATGCCCGGCCCGGATTTCCCGACCGGCGGCGTCATCGTGGAAACCCGCGAAAGCCTGATCGAGGCCTATGCGACCGGCCGCGGCGCCGTGCGTCTGCGCGCCCGCTGGACCCAGGAGGAACTCGGGCGCGGCACCTGGGCCATCGTGATCAGCGAAATCCCCTGGGGCGTGCAGAAATCCAAGCTGATCGAGCAGATCGCCCAGCTCATCGCCGACAAGAAGCTGCCGATCCTTGAAGATGTCCGCGACGAGAGCGACGCCCATATCCGCCTGATCCTTGAGCCGAAGTCGCGCAACGTCGATCCGGTGCAGCTGATGGAAAGCCTGTTCCGGCTGACCGATCTCGAAACCCGCATCTCCATCAACCTGAACGTCCTGCTGCCCGATCGCACGCCCCGCGTGCTCGGCCTGCGCGCGCTGCTGCAGGCCTGGCTCGATCACCGGCAGGATGTGCTGGTGAAGGCCAGCCGCCACCGCCTCAACGAAATCGCGGACCGGCTGGAGCTGCTGGCGGGCTACATCATCGCCTATCTGAACCTGGATGAAGTGATCCGCATCATCCGCACAGAGGACGAGCCAAAGCCGGTGCTGATGGAAACCTTCCAGCTGACGGAACGGCAGGCGGAGGCCATCCTCAACATGCGCCTGCGGTCTTTGCGCCGGCTCGAGGAAATGGAACTGCGCCGCGAACAGGAAAAGCTCAGCGCCGAACAGGCCGAGCTGGACGCGCTCGTCAACTCCACCGCCCGCCAGCGCACGGTGCTGAAGAAGCAGCTTGCGGCGCTGATGAAGGAATATGGCCGCGACACCCCGCTCGGCCATCGCCGCAGCATCTTCGCCAACGCCCCGCAGGCGGTCGCGCTCAGCCGCGAAGCGATGATCGAGCGCGAGCCCGTCACCATCATCCTCTCCCAGCGCAACTGGATCCGCGCCCAGAAGGGCCATGCGGACCTGAACGCGCTGGACGGCCTGAAGTTCAAGGAGGGCGACGGCCTCGCCCGCGCCTTCCACGCCGAAACGACTGACCGCATCCTGATCGCGGCCTCGGGCGGCCGCTTCTTCACCCTACTCGCCAACGATCTCCCCGGTGGGCGCGGCTTCGGCGAGCCCCTCACCCTGATGGTGGATTTCCCGGCGGGCGAGGATGTGATCACCGCCTTCCCCGCCAAACCCGGCCTGAAGCTGCTGCTCGCCGCCTCAGACGGGCGCGGCTTCCTCGCCAATGCCGAGGAACTGCTGGCCGAAACCCGCAAGGGCCGTCAGGTCATGAACCTGAAGGACAAAGCCAAATTCACCCACATCCGCCCCGTCGGCGAGGGCCACACCCATGTCGCCATCATCGGGGACAACCGCAAGCTGCTGATCTTCCCGCTGGAAGGCCTGCCGGAAATGACACGCGGGCAAGGCGTAGCGCTGCAGAAATACAAGGATGGCGGCCTTGCCGACCTCACCACGCTGAACCCGGCAGACGGCCTCAGCTGGAAACTGCAAGGGGATAGTGGCCGCACCCGCACCGAAACCGATCTCACGCCCTGGCTGGGCAGCCGCGCCGCCACCGGCCGCCTGCCGCCGCAGGGCTTTCCGAAGGACAACAAGTTCCAGTAAGGTTCCGTCGTCACATATCAGCTGCCATCGGGCACGCGGGGGGCACAGATGCGAATTGGATGCGTTGCAGGTCTCGTTCTGGGCCTTTTATCCACGCCGGCCGCCGCTGAAGAGGGCTGGCAGTTCAACCTCGCCCCCTATCTGTGGGGGGCCGGAATCGACGGGCGCGTGGCCCATGCGGCGCTTCCCCACGATGTCAGCGTGGACATGCCCTTCAGCGATATCTGGAAGAATCTCGATATCGGCGCGATGGTCGCCTTCGAGGCGCGCAAGGGCCGCACCGGCCTGCTGCTGGATGGCATGTATGTGAAGACGTCGAACGACGCGACCATCCCGCAGCTGGGCCTGCCGGTCTCGCTGGGCGCCACCACCTTCACCGGGCTCGTGGCCGGGCAATATCGCATCGTGGACGATGGGGTCGGCTCGCTCGATCTGCTGGCGGGCGTGCGTTACTGGTCTGTGGATGCCCGGATCAGCTACGATCTGCCGTCCGTCGTCCCCCTGCCCCCCGGGGTGCCCCACGTCTATGATCATTCCGAAGGCGCGCAATGGGTCGATGGCATGGCCGGCGCCAAGGCCGTGGTCCATCTGTCGCCGCGCATCACCGTGAATGCCCATGGCATGCTGGGGGCGGGCGGCTCGCGCTTCAGCTCCGATGCGCTGCTGGCATTCGGCTTCGGGCTGGGGCCGTCCATGTCGCTCCTGGTCGGCTATCGCCATCTGGATACGGATTATCGCGACGGCGCATTCCGGCTGGCGACACGACTGCATGGCCCGGCCGCCGGGATGAGCATCCGCTTCTGATCGAAGCCGACAGATAACAAAGGGGAGACAACAAGATGCGCATGTCCGGCCGGATCCTAGCAGGCACAATTCTCGCATTGCTGCCAGGCACCGCCTTTGCAGACACATTGTTCCGCAACGTCCGCGTCTATGACGGCAAGGGCGATCATCTCTCCGCCCCCACCTCGGTGCTGGTGCGCGGCAACACGATCGCCGCCATCGGCGCCAACGCCACCGCCGCGCCCGACACGACGATCGTGGAGGGTGAAGGCCGCACCCTGATGCCCGGCCTGATCGATGCCCACTGGCACGCCATGATGGTCCGCTCCACGCCCGAACAGCTGCTGTTCGGCGACGTCGGCTTCGCCAACCTGCAGGCGGGCGCAGAGGCCACCGCCACGCTGATGCGCGGCTTCACCACTGTCAGAGACGTCGGCGGCCCCGTCTTCGGGTTGAAGCAGGCAATCGACCGGGGCATCGTGTCCGGCCCGCGCATCTGGCCCTCTGGCGCGATGATCACCATCACCAGCGGCCATGGCGATTTCCGCCCCACCTCCGAACTGCCGCGCGACAATTCAAAGCCACTCTCCCGCATGGAGGTGCTGGGCGGCGCGCTGGTCGCCGACGGCCCCGATCTCGTCCGCCAGCGGGTGCGCGAACAGCTGATGCTGGGCGCCAGCCAGATCAAACTGACCGCGGGCGGCGGCGTCGCCTCCCCACACAGCCCGCTCGACGTCTCCACCTTCACGCCTGACGAGCTGAAAGCCGCCGTGGAAGCGGCAGACAACTGGGGCACCTATGTGATGGTGCACGCCTACACGCCGGTCGCCGTGCGCCGCGCCATCGATTCCGGCGTCCGGGTGATCGAACATGCCCATCTGATCGACGACGCCACCGCGAAATATATGGCGGACAAGGGCGTCTGGCTGTCCTCGCAGCCGCTCACCCAGGCCGAATTCGGCGGCATCTTCCCCCCCGGCTCGGATCAGTATGAAAAGCTCAACGAGGTGTTCACCGGCACCGAGCGGCTGTTCGGGCTGGTGAAGAAATACAAGCTGAAGATGAGCTTCGGCACCGATGTCCTGTTCTCCGAAGCGCTGGGGCGGCGGCAGGGCGCGATGCTGGCCGGCATGGGCAAATGGTTCTCGCCCGCCGAAGTCCTGCGGCAGGCGACCTCGACCAACGGCGAACTGCTCGCGCTGTCGGGCAAGCGCTCGCCCTACAAGGGCAAGCTCGGCGTGGTGGAGGAAGGCGCGCTTGCCGACCTGCTGCTGGTCGATGGCGATCCGCTCGCCAACCTGCAGCTGCTGGCGGATGCAGACCGCAACTTCCGCGTCATCATGAAGGATGGCAAGATCTACAAGAATAGTCTGGAGGGCAAATGATGCGTATCGGTTTCCTGCTCGCCACCGCACTCAGCCTCGCCGCCCCGGCGCAGGCCGACACGCTGTTCCGCAACGTCCGCGTCTTCGACGGCCAGTCCCCCACCCTCTCCGCCCCCACAGACGTGCTGGTGCGCGGCAACCAGATCGCGGCCATCGGCCCGAAGCTGTCGGCTCCCGGCGTCCCCGTGATCGAGGGTCAGGGCCGAACCCTGATGCCCGGCCTGATCGACGTGCACGTCCACCTCACCTTCTCCGCGCTCAGCATGCCGCAGCTGATGGCACCGGACCTCACGCCCGCCAAGGCCGAAGCGGCGGCGGCGGGCGAAGCGCAGGCGATGCTGCTGCGCGGCTTCACCGCCGTGCGCGACGTCGGCGGCCCCATCTTCAGCCTGAAGGCCGGGATCGACGGCGGCAAATATCGCGGGCCGCGCGTCTGGCCGTCAGGCGCCACCATCAGCCAGACGGGCGGTCACGGCGATTTCCGCACCCCGGACGAACATTCGCGGCGCTTTTTCGGCAAGCCCGCCCGCGCCGAGCTGATGGGCGCGACCTTCATCGCCGACGGCCGCGACGATGTGCTGGCCGCCACGCGGGAAAACCTCCGCTTCGGCGCCAGCCAGATCAAGCTGATGGCGGGCGGCGGCACCTCGTCCGAATATGATCCGGTCGACGTCACCCAATATACGCTCGACGAGATGAAGGCCGCGGTGGAGGCCGCCGACGACTGGAACAGCTATGTGACGGTCCACGCCTATACCGACAAGGCCGTCCGCCGCGCGGTCGAAGCGGGCGTGAAGTGCATCGAACATGGGCAGATGATGTCGGACGACACGCTGAAGCTGATGCGCGACAAGGGCATCTGGCTGTCGCTTCAGGTGCTCAGGGCCACCACCCCGGACATGTCGCCCCAGCGCGCGGAAAAGCGCAAGGGCGTGATCGAAGGCCAGCCGCGCGTGTGGGAAGGCGCGAAGCGGCTGGGCGTGAAGCTGGCCTGGGGCACCGATTTCCTGTTCGAACCCGCACTGAACCCCAGCCAGAACGCGAACCTGCTGGAACTCAGGCAATGGTTCACCCCGGCCGAGATCCTGAAACTCGCCACGCACGACAATGCGCAGCTGCTGGCGCTGTCCGGCCCGCGGTCGCCCTATCAGGGAAAGCTCGGCGTGGTGCAGCAGGGCGCGCTCGCCGACCTCATCCTGGTGAACGGCAACCCGATCGCCAATCTCGATCTCATCGCAGACCCTGACCGCAACTTCGCCGTCATCATGAAAGACGGCCAGATCTACAAAGGCGCGCCCGCTCCATGAGACTATTGCTGTTGTCGCTTGCCCTTCTCGCCACTCCCTCGTTCGCCCAGGTCGAAGCCGCCCCGCCGAAGCGCTACGAACTGCCCAACACCCAGGTCCTCACCATCCACAGCGACAAGCTGGGCCGCGACTACGAACTCTATGTCTGGCTGCCGCCCAGCTATGGCTCCTCGCCGGACCGCAAATATCCCGTCATCTTCACGACGGACGCGCCGCAGAGCTTCCCGCTGATGACGAACCTGCACCGCCGCCTGCGCGCCTCCGAACGGGGCATGGAGGATGCGATCATCGTGGGCCTCGGCTATGCGGTGGGCGACACCGGCGAATACAGCCGCCGCCGCGATTACACTCCGTCCGTCTTCGGCGACATCGACGCCCGCTCCGACATGCCCGGCCGCCCGGTGAAATATGGCGAGGCCGAGCAATACCGCCTGCACCTGAAGGACGAGGTGTTCCCCTTCCTCGAATCCCGCTTCCGCATCGATCCCGCGCAGCGCATCTACGCCGGCCACAGCTATGGCGGCCTGTTCGGCACCTATGTGCTGTTCGCCGACCCTACGATGTTCCAGAAATACATCCTGATGAGCCCCTCGCTCTGGTACGGCCGCCGCCAGATGATCGGCCAGGAACGCGGCTATGCCGCGGGCCACAAGGATCTCCCGGCCGAAGTCTATTTCATGATCGGCGGCGAGGAAACGGTCCCCGATCCAGACAGCGAGCCCTTCAGCAGCAGCCGCATGGCCATGGTGGAGGACATGGACGAGATCGTGAAGATGCTGAAATCGCGGAATTATCCGTCGCTGAAGGTGCAGTCCCGCATCTTCCCCGGCGAAGACCATGGCTCGGTCTATCCCGATGCCATCCGCGCCGGCATGGAATGGGCCATCGCCGGCTCCGGCAAGCGCCCCCACGTCCCCTGCGACACGCCCGGCTGCCGCCTGCCCTGGAAGGCCCCGACTGAATGACGAACGGACGATAAACCGGCACGGGCCGTCCGTCGGCCCGCGTCAGTTGCACCAATGATACAGTCAGCGGGCGAATGCGACTTTTCCATCACGCCGTCTGAAAGCGTATCTTGTCAGGCTGACAGCATTGTCTAGAAGCTGACATCAGGGTCGACCGACTGGCGCTCAGCGCCGCACGGTTGAGGAACACACATGACCGGCGATACCGTCTTCGCGGCGCGTAACGGCATTGTTCAGCTGACAGAATCCCAGAAACGTTGCCTCCGGCTTGTGCTGGCGCACCTGACGTCGAAGCAGATCGCGCGTGAACTTAACCTGTCCCCGCATACTGTCGATGCGCATCTGAAGGCCGCTATCCGAACGCTGTCGGCAGCCAATAGAACCGAAGCGGCACTAATGCTCGCTGAAGCCGAAGGCGAAATGGCCAGCCAACCATTGGCATACCAATCTCTGGCTATGGTCAACGCCCGGCAATCTATGGTTTTTCCAGCTCATGGCATCGCCCCTGCAGATGATGTCGATTATGCCGAATTGGTGCAAACAAAAGGTGAACACAACGGGAACAGCGTGCATGATGCTTTTGCCAACGCAGAAATTCTGAACAATTTTCTTCAACAGAATCATGAGAAGGCTGCATCGAAGAATTCAGATTTCATAATTGGAAATAACAGACTGCCAAAATCATACAGAGTTGTTGCAATTTTCATAATAAGCATAGTTTCAATTCTGTTGTTCTCGGCATCCGTCTCCGCAATGCAATCTCTTTCTTCCCTGTACATTTAAACCGAAAAAGCCGGCCTGACCGGCAGGAGCCTGAAATGAACAGAGAAAACATCCTCGTCGCCCAGAACATGGCAAGCAAGCTGTTCGCAGCCGAAGAAGCGATCGACACCGCGCTGAACAAGGCAGCCGATCTGGCAGGTTTCATGCCCGTCGCCCGCCACGAAGCCCGCGTCTCGGCCGAAGTCGGGCAGGATGCCATCGAGCATCTGCTGGAAAGCATGCGCATGCTCAGCGAAGCCCGCAAGCGCATGATCGACACTCATGGTGCCCTTGCCCGCACCCAGGCCTCGGCCCGGCTGGCGCCCCGCAACTTCGGCGGCTTCATCGACAAACCCCGCTATCAGGACGAAGCGCACGGCCTGTCCATCATCACGGCTGAACGCCAGGCCGCCTGACCCCACGAAAGGAAAGCTCCGGCCATGGCAACGCTTCTGTTTCTGGCTTTCGCACTGGCTCTGGCCGGAGCCCTTTTCGTTGCCTTCCGCTTTGGTGGGCGTGATGAACGGCTGGTGGCACTTCTCCTGCTAACCGCCGCCATCGTGTCCCCATTTGCAGAGGTCAAATCGTTCGACGTTCCCCAGCATGGGCTGCTCCTCATTGATGCAGCCTTGTTGCTGGCGCTGACAGCAGTGGCAGTCTATTCTGATCGTTACTGGCCGATGTTTGCCGCAGGTTTCCAGCTGACCACGGTGTTCTTCCATGTCGCGCGCGGCACCGGCGCCGGGATTATGCCGGATGCCTATGCCGACTCCCTCGTCTTCTGGGGCTATCTCGTGATCGCCGCGCTTGTCGTCGGGACCCTCACCGAACGCGAAAAGGCAACTTCATGAACGCCGCAGCCCTTCGCTCAGCGTCGGATGAACAGCCGGATACCGGCCTGCTCGCCCGGCTCTATTCTGCCCACGGGCTCGGTGCACAGAGCCGCCCGCGCGCGGAACGGCTGATGCAGCGCCTCGGCAGCATCGGTGCCGCTCTCTCCTCTCCCGAATCCCGGCTGCGCCATCTGGGCGCTTCCCATGCTGAGATCGAGGTGCTGCAACTGGTGGGCTCGGCCGTTTCCCTCGCGCTGAAACGCCCGCTGGAAGAACGCCCACTCCTCAGCAACCTGTCGAGCGTGATCGACTATCTCCACGCCGAAATGGCACACCGGCAGACGGAAGCCTTCCGCGTACTGTTCCTCAACGGCCGCCTCCGCCTTCTCCACGACGAAATCATGGGCATCGGCTCCATCGCCTCGGTGGAAGTCCATCCCCGCGCCATCCTGGCCCGCGCGCTGGAAGTGAACGCCCGCCATATCCTGCTGGTCCACAACCATCCGTCCGGCGATCCTGCACCCACGCGGGAGGATATCCAGATCACTGCCCGCATTCAGGATGCCGCCCGCCCGCTCGACATCGGCGTACTCGATCACATTGTTGTCGCACGCTCTGGACACGCCAGCCTGCGGTCGCAGGGACTCATGTAGAGCGGTCGGCCAACGAGGATTCCGCTTAAGCCGGAAGCAGCTTCTCCACCCGCTTCAGCGCCGAATCCGAAGCCTTAAGCGCCTCGTCGGCTGCAGCGGAATCGAACCGCGCCGCGGCAGTCGCCACCTGCCCGGCCACCCCGGCCAGATGCGCCACCAGCTCGTCCGGCACCGGCGGCAGCGTGCCCGCCACCTCCGCCGCATCCACCCGGATCACCACGCTGGTGCAGCGCAGGCGCAACCGGTTGCAGCGGTTGAACATCTGCTCCAGCATCTCGTTCTGCAGCGGGATGGCCAGTCGCGCCAGGCTGGTCTCCAGGCTGAACAACTGTCCCCTCAGCGCATCCACCGACATCGCCGTTCTCCCCTTCACAGAAATGCCCTGAACACCCCCGCCACGCTCGCCAGCACCTCGCTCAGCTGCTGCCGCGTCGCCGCCCGGATGGCGGCCCTGTCGGCATCCGTCAGCTTCGCGCCCGGGTCCAGCAACCGCGCATAGCCCTGATGCGCCTGCCGCAGCGCCCCCGTCAGCCGCGCCATCTCACGCGGCAACGCCTCGGCGCCTTCCTGCCGCTCGCGGACGGCGGACCAGCTCTGCAGGAAGGCGCGCCACTGCGCATCCGCCGCCAGCCCCGTCCCTGCCTTGCGCTCCGCGACCAGCCCGCGCCGGATCTGGAACGCCCGGGTCTCGAACGCGACATTGATGGCGCCCAGATTGGCGGGCAGGCTGCTCCCCGCCCAGGTCTGCGTGTCGCGCTCCAGCGCATCGATCAGACCGGCCACCCCACCGTGCTCTGCCTCGATCAGCCGTAGCCGCTCCGCCCGCGATCGCGTGTCCGCCAGCTTCCCCAACACCGCCGCCAGCCCCTTGGCCGCCGCGATCTGGTCATCGCTGAACACCCCCGCGTCCCCGCCGGAGGCAATGGTCGCGATATTGTTCGCGTCCACAAATCCCTGCTCCACCGCGCCCGCGCTGTCGAAGGCGGTGCCGCCCACCACATCGTCCACCGCCGACAGATAGGCGGTCACACCGTCGATCAGCCGGATGGTCGGTTCGATGGCGGCCGCATTCACATCGGCAAAGGGCACTCCGTTCGCGCTGCACAGCACGGTCTCAGGCGGAGCATCGTCGCCCGCGATGCGGATATCGCGCAGGTTGCAAGCAGGGTCCGCCACCACGATCTCTATGCGCGCCTCGCGGTTTGCCGCGCGCACCTCACCCAGCAACGCGCGGGAAGCATCGGTGGTCGCCTTCCCCACCGTCGCCAGCCGCCCGCCCCGTTCCAGCGTCACGGCCTCCCGCCCGGCGCAACCCGCCAGCAGTACCGCCGCAGCCGCAACCAGGGCGAGCCGCGCCGCCATCGTCAGCCCGCCAGAGAGGCGTTGTCGATCACGAACCGATATTTCACGTCGCTCTTCACCATGCGGTCATAGGCGGCGTCGATCTCCTGGATGCGGATCATCTCGATGTCGGCGACGATCCCCTTCTCCGCGCAGAAATCCAGCATCTCCTGCGTCTCCGCGATGCCGCCGATCAGCGACCCGGCGATGGAGCGCCGCTTGAAGATCAGCGCGGACACGTCCGGCGAGGGGTGCGGATGCTCGGGCACGCCCACCAGCGTCAGCGTGCCGTCCCGCTTCAACAGCGCGGTGAAGGCATCCAGATTGTGGCTTGCCGCCACCGTGTTCAGGATGAAGTCGAAGCTGTTCCGGTGCGCCTTCATCTCGTCGCGGTTGCGCGACACCACCACCTCGTCGGCGCCCAGCGCCAGCGCGTCCTGCCGCTTGCTGTCGGATGTGGTGAAGGCCACCACATGCGCGCCCATGGCATGCGCCAGCTTCACGCCCATATGGCCGAGCCCGCCGATCCCCACGATCCCCACCTTGCTGCCCGGCCCCACCTTCCAGTGGCGCAGCGGCGAGTATGTCGTGATCCCGGCGCACAGCAGCGGCGCCACGGCCGCCAGCTGCTCGGCCGGGTGGCTGATCCGCAGCACGAACTTGTCGTTCACCACGATCCGGGATGAATAGCCGCCCATCGTATGGCCGGGCGCATCGGGCGTGGCGGCATTGTAGGTGCCGGTGAAGCCCTTCTCGCAATATTGCTCCAGCCCTTCGTCGCACGAAGGGCAGCTCTGGCAGCTGTCCACCAGGCAGCCCACCCCAACGGTGTCGCCCGGCTTGAAGCCGGTCACATGCGCGCCCACCGCGCTCACCTTCCCTACGATTTCATGCCCCGGCACGCAGGGGTATTGCGTGCCGCCCCACTCGCTGCGCGCTGTGTGCAGGTCGGAATGGCACACACCGCAATAGGCGATGTCGATCACCACATCATGCGCGCCCGGCTCCCGCCGGAAGATGTCCATGGCCTGAAACGGCTTGTCGGCGGCAATCGCGCCAAAGGCATTGACCATGTGACTGTCCTTTCATCGGGGCTTGCGGGTCGTCAGCGCGACTCCATCACGTTCCGTGATAGCGGAAAACCAGCCGCCACGTCCCGCGAAAATCCCGATGAAACGGCGCTCAGTGCTTCTGGTTGGACATCCGGTCGACCCAGGCGATGCCCAGGGCGGAGACGATGAACATCCCATGGATGATGGTCTGCCACATCACGCCGGTTTCCGTTACCCGCCCGGTCGGCGTGCCCATCATCCCTGCCTCGATGAAGGTGCGCAGCAGGTGGATGGAGGAAATGCCGATGATCGCCATCGCCAGCTTCACCTTCAGCACGCCGGCATTCACATGGGAGAGCCACTCGGGCTGGTCCGGGTGCCCCTTCAGCCCCAGCCGCGACACGAAGGTCTCATAGCCGCCCACGATCACCATGATCAGCAGGTTGGAGATCATCACCACGTCGATCAGCCCCAGCACCACCAGCATGATCTGCTGCTCGGTGAAGGTGAAGGCGTGGGTCACCAGATGCCACAGTTCCTTCAGGAACAGGATGACATACACCACCTGCGCCACGATCAGCCCCAGATACAGCGGCAGCTGCAACCAGCGGGAGCTGAAGATCAGCAGCGGCAACGGGCGCAGCGGCGCGTTCGGGTCGGAGAGTTCGTGGGAAACGGCGGAGGAGGGTTCTGAGTCGGCCATGATGGCGCCCGCTTAGTGTTTCGCGCCCGACACATCAACGCCCCCTTGGTTTCCCTTTCACCTTCCCCCAACGGTTCGTCCGGGTTCCCGGCCGTCCCGCATCCGCCCGGCCCCTCACCGGCGCCGAGCGCTCTGTCGCGATGCCCAGCTCGTCGGCCTCCAGCCGCCGGATATCGTCGCGGATGCGCGCCGCCTCCTCGAACTCCAGATCGGCCGCCGCCTTCTGCATCTTCTTCTCGAGGTCGGAGATGTAGGCCTTCAGATTATGCCCCACCAGGTGCGGCGTCTCCTCGTCGATCTCGACGGTCAGATGGTCCTTCGCCGCAACATGCGCCACCACATCGGCAATGGCCTTCTTCACCGTGGCGGGCGTGATGCCATGTTCCTCGTTGTAGGCCATCTGCTTCACCCGCCGCCGCTCGGTCTCGGCCAGCGCCCGGTCCATGCTGCCGGTGCGGTGATCGGCATACAGGATCACCCGCCCCTCCACATTGCGCGCCGCCCGCCCGATGGTCTGCACCAGAGACCGCTCAGACCTCAGGAAGCCTTCCTTGTCCGCATCCAATATGGCGACCAGCCCGCATTCGGGAATGTCCAACCCCTCGCGCAGCAGGTTGATCCCCACCAGCACGTCATACACGCCCATGCGCAGGTCGCGGATCAGCTCGATGCGCTCCAGAGTCTCCACGTCAGAGTGCATGTAGCGCACCCGCATCCCCGCCTCATGCAGGAACTCGGTCAGATCCTCCGCCATCTTCTTGGTCAAGGTCGTCACCAGCGTGCGATAGCCCTTCGCCGCAGTCGCCTTCGCCTCCGCGATCAGGTCGTCCACCTGATCCTCCACCGGGCGGATTTCCACCGGCGGGTCCACCAGCCCCGTGGGCCGGATCACCTGCTCCACGAACACGCCGCCGGTCTGCTGCATCTCCCAGTCGCCGGGCGTGGCCGAAACGCTCACCGTCTGCGGCCGCATCAGATCCCATTCCTCGAACTTCAGCGGCCGGTTGTCCACGCAGCTCGGCAGCCGGAATCCATATTCCGCCAGAGTCACCTTCCGCACCCGGTCGCCCCGGCTCATCCCGCCGATCTGCGGCACCGTCACATGGCTTTCGTCCACGAACAGCAGCGCATTCTCCGGCAGATATTCGAACAACGTCGGCGGCGGCTCGCCCGGCAGCCGCCCGGTCAGGAAGCGGCTGTAATTCTCGATCCCCGCGCAGGAACCGGTCGCCGCGATCATCTCCAGATCGAACTTGGTGCGCTGCTCAAGCCGCTGATATTCCAGCAGCTTGCCTTCCGCCTCCAGCTCCTTCAGCCGCTCGGTCAGCTCATGCTTGATCGCCTCCGTCGCCTGCTTCAGCGTCGGCCCCGGGGTCACATAGTGGCTGTTGGCATAGATCTTCACGCTCTCCAGATTGGCGATGCGGTTCCCCGTCAGCGGGTCAAACTCGGTGATCGCCTCGATCTCGTCGCCGAAGAAACCGATGCGCCAGGCCATGTCCTCATAGTGCGACGGGAAGATTTCCAGCGTGTCGCCCTTCATGCGGAAACTGCCCCGCGTAAATCCCATCTCGTTGCGCTTGTATTGCAGCGCCACCAGCTTGCGCACGATCTCGCGCGGGTCCACGCTCATGCCCTTGGCAAGGCTGAAGGTCATCGCCGAATAGGTCTCGACCGACCCGATACCGTACAGGCAGCTCACAGAGGCCACGATCAGCACATCGTCGCGCTCCAGCAGCGCCCGCGTCGCCGAATGCCGCATCCGGTCGATGGCCTCGTTTACGGATGATTCCTTCTCGATGTAGGTATCCGTCCGCGGCACATAGGCCTCGGGCTGGTAATAATCGTAATAACTTACGAAATACTCGACCGCATTGTCGGGGAAGAAGCTCTTGAACTCCCCATACAGCTGCGCCGCCAATATCTTGTTCGGCGCCAGCACCAGAGCGGGCCGCTGCATGGCCTCCACAACCTTGGCCATGGTGAAGGTCTTGCCGCTGCCCGTCACCCCCAGCAGCACCTGATCCTTCTCGCCCGCATCCGCCTGCCGCACCAGCTCGGCAATGGCCGCCGGCTGGTCCCCGGCAGGCGAATAATCGCTTTTCAGGATGAAGCGCCTGCCCCCCTCGCTCTTCTCGGGCCGGGCCGGCCGGTTCGGCACATAATCCGCGCTCAGCGGAACATCGGCCAGACTGGTGCGAATCGCGATTGCCATCCCGGCAATCTAGGTGTTCGCCATTCGTTCTTCCAGCCCGTTGCGCGGGATCAACGCAGTCCGGCCGAAGCTGCGCCAAACCCCTCCCAATCTCCCGCACAAAGGCCTAAAGACCCGCCATGCCCCCGCACACCCCCTTCGACATCCCCTGGTATCTGGGCGTCCTGCTGTTCATCGCCACCATCGCCGCGATGGAGGTCGCCGCCATCCTGGGCCACAAATATGTGATGCACGGCTTCGGCTGGTTCCTGCACAAGTCGCACCACACCCACCGCTTCGGCTTCTTCGAATGGAACGACCTCTATGGCGTGATGGGCGCGGCCGTCGCCATCAGCCTGTTCTGGCTGGGCGTTCAGGAACAATGGGGCACCTTCTACGTCTGGCTCGCCTCCGGCATCACCGCCTATGGCGCCATCTACTTCGGCTTCCACGACATCATCGTGCATCGCCGCATCGAAACCGGCTACGTCCCACGCTCAAACTACATGAAGCGCATCGTGCAGGCCCACCGCCTGCACCATGTGGTGGAAAGCCGCGACGGCACCGTCTCCTTCGGCTTCATCTGGGCGCCCCCCATCGACGAACTGAAGCGCCAGCTCGCCGAAAACACCCGCACCGGCAAGGCCATCGTCCGCCAAAACCCGGTGGGCCGTAACATGACGGGCCCGGCCTAGCCATTTCCGCCAGCGCGGGCGCGCCCGGAACTTTTTGTCACAACATATGTCAGTCCTGATCCGAAGCACGCCGGTTTTCCGCACTGCAGTACGAAGGGGATTTGTCCCTTTCGAACGGAACAGGGGACAGATTGATGCCGAAACATGCGAAGAAGCTCGCAGCCTTGGCTGCCGTGTTGATGACGACAGGGGTCAACGCCCAGACCCTGCTCGGGCCGGCGGTGTACAGCAGCTTTGACGACAGCCCGTTCAAGGGCACCAGCTTCAGCCAATTCTATCTGGAGGACTTCCAGGACGGCGAACTGAACACCCCCGGCCTCGGCTACGTCGGACAGGGCGCGGTCTACACCACCATTCCCGGCGGACTCGCCGACTCCATCGAATTCACCCCGAACGGCAGCACCTTCTTCGGCTCGGTCGGCAGCTGGGCCCTCACATTCGTGTTCGATGCCGATGTCCTTGGCGCCCTGCCCACCCATGCCGGACTCGTCTGGACCGACGGCCTGGGCCTCATCAGCTTCGAGGCGTTCGACCAGAATGGCGTCTCGCTGGGCACCGTCGGCGGAGATCATGCCGACGACAGCTTCTACGGCACCACCATCGACGATCGCTTCTATGGCGCCATCAATAACGGCGGCATCTCGAGGATTGTCATCAGGAACCAGTCGGGCGGTATCGAGGTCGATCACGTCCAATATGGCATCGTCGGCGCCCCGCCGTCCAATGTCGTTCCGGAACCGGCCACCTGGGCGATGATGATCACCGGATTCGGCCTCGCCGGCGGCATGCTGCGCCGCCGCCGCACAACCGGACTTGTCGCCAGCAACTAAAGGATAGCCTGCGGCGCGCCAGTCCGGCTAGCGCCGCAGGCAAGCCTGCCGCGCAGCCCCTGAATGCCGTCAGTCCGAGAGAGGTTGCTTTAGCCGATCCTCCCGATATCGTTCAGTCTGTTGATCGGCCATACGGCTTCTGCAGGGGGATGATGCGATGAAGGCAATGATTTCTGGTCTGGCGGCAGCAACCGCCTTTCTCGTTCTGGCGGAACCGGCCAAGGCTGAAACCACGGTCGAATGTCATTCGATCGACTATAAATATACCGAATGCTGGGCCGGCAAACTCTCGAAGCCGCAGCTGATCAACCAGACTTCATCCAGCTCCTGCATCCTCAACCGCACCTGGGGGTATAACCCCAACAGCCGCTATCTATGGGTGGCAGAGGGATGTTCCGGCGTGTTCGCCGATGTCGGCGGCTATCATTACGGCCGCGGCGGGCAGACCGATTCCAACGCCCGGTCATACGATAATCACGGCCATGATGTCGGCGCCGCTGTCGGCGGTGTCATCGTCGCGGCGCTTGTGGCCGGCATGCTCGATAGTTCGCACAAGGATCACAGCCACAGCACCAGCAACCGGGGCTCCAGCAGCGGCTACAGCGGTTGTCACGGCAACGGATGCCTCGTCGACAACCCGGACCAGAGATCGTCGGATTTCAACTCCAAGGGT
The DNA here is from genome assembly GCA_003248865.1 of Sphingomonas sp. Taxonomy (GTDB): domain Bacteria; phylum Pseudomonadota; class Alphaproteobacteria; order Sphingomonadales; family Sphingomonadaceae; genus Sandaracinobacteroides. The sequence continues at coordinate 7,867 of QFPK01000014.1, read as the reverse complement.
GAATATACCGGCTGCCATGGCAATGGATGCCTCGTCGACAATCCCGACAACAACTGAAGCTCAACCACCGACGGGGAGCGGGCCCGACAACAGGCGGGCCCTCCCTCAATTCCTCCGGCACATGGAACCGGGACGGAACAACCGACCTCGGCGCGTCAGTCGGCCGCCCGCAGATCCAGATGCAAGAACTGGTTGAAGTCGCTCGGCACATAATCCGCGAACGCCTCTCCGTTCACGAACCCCCGCCGCCGATACAGCGCCAGCGCCGGCTCAAACGCCGCGCCGGAGCCCGTCTCCAGCGACAGTCGCGCAACCCCCCGCGCCCGCGCTTCGGCGATGATCACTTCCAGCACCGCCACCCCCGCGCCGCGCCGCAGGAAATCGGGATGCGTGCGCATCGATTTCACTTCGCCATTGCCGTCCGGCAGCGCCTTCAACGCCCCCACGGCCGCAAGTTTGGCCCCGTCCCACGCGCTCCACACCGTCACTTCGGGCGCCTGCAGCCCGGAAAGGTCCAGCGCGAAACTGTGCCCCGGCGGCGAACTGGCATGCATCCCCGCCAGATGCAGCCTCAGCAGCTCGCGTGTCTGCTCACCGGTCAGATCGTCCGGCGCAACCCGAAACGTCATGCGAAATCCGGCGTCCACAACCCCGTCCGGTCCGATGGAGTCGACACCCGGATATTGCGCTTCCAGATCGCCTCGGGCGCCGCCAGCGCCACCGCGATCAGCTTGTCCCGCCGCCGCGTATAGGCCCGCTGCTCCAGCGCTTCGGGCCCCTGCCCCCGCACCTTGCGGCCAATATCGCCATAGATCTGCGCGGCCGAGAGCACCGCCCACGCCTGCCGGTTGCGAAGCGCGGGCACCCCATGCGCGGCAGACGCCTCATAACGTTCCGCCAGATCGACCAGCCGCGACACCACCCGGTGCAGCGCCGCCCGGCTCTCCGGCAGCGCATAACTCTCCAGCGAAAGCCCTTCGGCCTCCAACCAGTCCAGCGGCAGGTAACAACGCCCCCTCTCGGCATCCTCGGCCACATCGCGCGCGATGTTGTTCAGCTGAAACGACAATCCCAGGTCGGATGCCCGCGCCAGCGTGGCATGATCGGCGGGCGGAACCCCCATCACGATCGCCATCATCACCCCCACGCAGCCCGCCACATGATAGCAATAGGTCAGCAGGTCATCGCCGGTCACCACCGTCTTCCACGCCACATCCATGGCGAATCCGTCGATCAGATCATGCGCATAGCGCGCCGGAAGGCCGGTCTCTGCCGCCACTCGCGCCAACGCCTCGAACGCCGGCTCGCCGGTCGGCTCTCCGGCAAGCGCCTTGTCGGTGCAGTCGCGCAGCCGCGCCAGCCGCGCCTCTGGCGTGGCGCCCCACAGCGCCCAGTCATGCGCGCCCTCACCCAGATACTGGCCGTCGATCACATCGTCGCAGTGCCGGCACCAGGCATAGAGCAACGTCGCCCGGTCCCGCGTGCCACCGTCGAACAGGCGGCTCGCCAGCGCAAAGCTCTTTGACCCCTTCTGGATCGCCTCATGGGCGGCGGCGAGGACGGCGTCCGTCATGGCGCAACCCTAGGCCGCCCCGCCCGACACCTCAAGCTGCGGCCCGCCGTTCGAGGGCCAGGGCAGCGCCTCCACGCCCAGATCCTCCAGCATCAGCCGCGCCGTCGCCTTGGCAGACCCGATCACCCCCGGAATCCCCGCGCCCGGATGGGTGCCGGCCCCCACGAAATACAGGTTCTTCAGCTTGTCGTCGCGATTGTGGGTGCGGAAATAGGCCGATTGCCACAGCACCGGCTCCAGGCTGAAGGCAGACCCCAGATGCGCATTCAGCTCGGTCCGGAAATTGTCCGGCGTGAACCAGCTCTTATGCACCAGATCGGCGGAAAGCCCCGGAATCAGCCGCTTTTCCAGATAGGCTAGGATCTTGTCGGCATATTTCGGCGCCACCACGTCCCAGTCCAGCGGTGCTTTGCCAAGGTGCGGCACGGGGGACAGCACATAGAAACCCGAATGCCCTTCCGGCGCCAGCGCTTTGTCGGTCGCGGTCGGGTGATGCAGATACAGCGAGAAATCATCCGCCAATCCGCCGGCGGAATAGATATCGTCCAGCAGTTCCTCATAGCGCGGCCCGAACAGGATCGAATGCTGCGGAATGTCGGCACGATAACCCTTCAGCCCGAAGTAGATCACGAACAGGGACGGCGAAAAGCTCTTTCGCTTCATCGTCTTGGCCATCTTCACCCCACGCGGGTGATGGCCCAGCAGATCCTGATAGGTGTGCACCACGTCGCCGTTCGAAGCGACTGAATCCACCCGGATTTCCCGCCCGTCCGCCAGTGTCACGCCCATCACATGGCCCGCCGCTGCCTCGATCCGCGCCACCTTGGTGCCCATGATCACGGTGCCGCCAAGGTCTTCGAACAGCTTCAGCAGCCCCCGCACCAGCGCATGAGTCCCGCCCCTCGGGAACCAAACCCCCCACTTCTTCTCCAGCGCATGGATCAGCGCATAGATGGAGCTGGTCTTGAACGGGTTGCCGCCCACCAGCAGCGTGTGGAAGCTGAACGCCTCACGCAGCTGCGGGTCCTGAATATAGCTCGCCACCACGGAATAGACGGACCGCCAGGCCTGATATTTCGCCAGATTGGGCGCAGCCTCGATCATGGAGCGGAAGTCCAGAAAGGCATGGTGCCCCAGCTTCTCATAGCCTTCGGTGAACACCCCTTCGGAATATTCCATGAAGCGCCGATAGCCCTCCACATCCTTCGGGTTCCGCGCCGCGATCTGCGCCAGCAGCTTCTCGTCGTCGTTCGAATAATCGAAGACGGCGCCATCCTCCCACATCAGCCGGTAAAAGGGCGTCACGGGCATCAGCTCGACATAATCGGCGATAGTCTTGCCCGCCAGCGTGAACAGCTCCTCTACGCAGCTCGGGTCCGTCACCACCGTCGGCCCGGCATCGAAGCTGAAGCCGTCCACCTCGAACACATAGCCCCGGCCGCCCGGCTTGTCCCGCGCCTCGATCAGGGTGGTCTGAATGCCGGCCGCCTGAAGCCGGATGGCGAGCGCAAGCCCACCGAATCCGCTGCCGATCACCGCTGCCGTTCGCTGCATCTTGGTCTTCAACCCTTCATGATGGCGCGGATCGCGCGGCCGATGGGAATGGGGGGCTTGCCGGTCAGCACCCGCGCCTTGTCGGCGAAGCTGCTATGGCCAGCATAGAAGCGGGAGACAAGGCCGTCAGGCAGGCGATAGAAGCGCTCCAGCACCTGCCGCCGCTCGTCGGGCAGCGCGGCGCGGAACAGCATCTTGTTGAGAATACGATAGAAACCCCGCCCATTCCACACCTCCACGGCATGGGCGCGCACGGCGGCATCGATTGCCGCACCCGAAAGGTCGGGCAGCGCCGCCACCGCCAGCGCCAGCCGCACCGCATCGGGAAAGCTGTAGCCCGTCACCGGATGGAACAGCGCGGCCGCCATCCCCACCGGCGCGACGCCCGCCGGATACAGCGCCAGATGCGCCTTGATGTCACCGCCAATGGCAATCGGCAGCACGCCGTCCTCGTCGCGGATCAGCCGCCTGATGCGCCAGCCCTGCGCCTCGGCATAAGCCCGCACCCGCGCCGCAACCGCCTCCCGGTCCAGCGCCGGGCCATCGGCATAATAGGTGTCCTCGATCAGCGCCGTCGTCGGGCTGAAGGGCAATGTATAGACGAAGCGATAGCCGTCGGTCTGGTCGACCGTCGCGTCCATGATGATCGGCCCGGTCAGCCCGTGGGGCTCCTCGAACTCCACCTCCAGCCCCACGAACTTCTGGAACCCCAGGTCCAGATGTTCCGAAGGCCGCTGCCCCCGCGCATCGATCACCGCGCGGGCACGCAGCACCCGCTGGTCCGACAGCACCACCCGGTCCGGCGCCACATCCACCGCGCTCACGCCGGTGAAGCGCAGCCCATCCGGCACCGCCTCGCGCAGCGCCGCATCCAGCCGTTCGGACGTCGCGGATTGATATCCGTTCGCCAGCCGCCGCCGATAGCCCGGGAAGCGCACCTCATAATCGCCCCAGCGATGCGCGATCAGCGGCGCCACCAGCGCCCGCCCCTCCTCGCTCAGATCGCTGCCGAAACTCGACCATGTGTGGTTGCCGCCGAAGCGCTCGCCCGCCTCCACCACGCCCACGCGCAGCTCCGGCCGACGCCGCTTCAGCGCCAGCGCGATCAGCCCGGCGGAAAGCCCGCCGCCCAGCAGCAGCACATCGACGTCGTCAGGTGGGCAAGATGTCACGCCCCCGGCTCTAGCGACGCCCGCCACATCCGGCTAGGGCCATCCCCATGCAGACCGCGATGCCAACGACCGCACTCTGGGTTTCGCTTCTGGGCATGTGCCTGATCGTGGCGGTGCGCTACCTCGCCATCTCCGGCCTGTTCGCCTGGAGCGCGAAGAAGATCCGACCCGACGTCTATTCGCCCAGGGATCCGAAGAAGGCCGCCCGCATGGCGCGGCAGGTGAAGCGCGAAATCGCATGGTCGCTCTCGGCTGCCGTGCTCTACGGCCTGCCCGCAGGCCTCGCCGCCCATCTGTGGGCCACCAGGGGCCTCACGAAAATCTATGTCGATCCGAATGCCTATCCAATCTGGTGGATTCCGCTGTCGGTGCTGCTCTACCTGTCGATCCACGACGCCTGGTTCTACTGGACGCACCGCGCCATGCATCACTGGCCCTGGCTCTTCAAAAAGGCCCATGCCGTGCACCATGAAAGCCGCCCGCCCACGGCCTGGGCGGCGATGGCCTTCCACCCCTGGGAATCGCTGTCGGCGGCCTGGCTGATCCCGGCGCTGACGTTCGTGATCCCCATCCACATCGCCGCGCTGGGCACGGTGCTGACGATCATGACCTTCTTCGGCGTCACCAATCACATGGGCTGGGAAATCTTCCCGAAGCGCTGGATCGAAGGCTGGTTCGGCCGCCACTTCATTTCGGCCTCGCACCACCATGTCCACCACGAGCGCTACATGTCCAACTACGGGCTCTATTTCCGCTTCTGGGACAAGCTCTGCGGAACCGACAAGGGCCTCTCGCCCGACCTGCTGGCCGCGAAGGAACGCGCCTTCAAAGCGCCGCAGCTGCAATAGCCGCCGTCACCGCGTCCAGCGGCTGCGCGGCATCGATCCGCACCATGCGCGGATCGTCCGCCGCAAAGGCCGCGAAACCTCGCCGCACCTTTTCATGATAGGCCAGCCCGAGCGCCTCGAAGCGCTGCTCCTGCGGCAGGCTCTCGTCCTGCGCGGCCGCACGCTTGGTGGACCGCGACAGGCCCAGTTCCACCGGCACATCCAGCCACAGCACCAGATCGGGCCAAAGGTTGCCGGTCGCAAAGCTGTGCAGCCGCTTCAGCAGCCCGATCGGCACCCCCTTGCCGCAGCCCTGATAGGCCAGCGTCGAGTGGATGAAGCGGTCGCACAAAACCGTCTTCCCCGCCCCCAGCGCCGGGCGGATCAGCCGCGCCACATGGTCCGCCCGCGCCGCCGTCACCAGCAGCACGTCGGTCTCCACCGTCCAGCGCCCGGTCTCGCCCGTCACGAACAGCTGGCGGATTTCCTCGGCGCCGGGCGTGCCGCCGGGCTCGCGGGTTACCACCACCTCCTCGCCGCGCGCGCGCAGTGCGTCTGCCAGCCGCGCGATCTGCGTGGATTTCCCGGCCCCCTCGCCGCCCTCGAAGGCGATGAAACGCCCGCTCAATTCACCACCCGCGCTTCGGTGTAACCGGCCGCCCGCACATCCTCCAGCAGATCGGACGCCGCCAGATCGGCCAGCGGCCCGATCCGCACCCGCCACATGCCGGTGCCCGTTGGCGCGGCGAACGCCGGGCCGAAATCCCCCAGCACGGACGCCAGCGCGCGCGCCTTCGCCTCATCCGACAAAGCCGCCACCTGAATGAAGCGCCCACCTGTGCCCGCAGGCGCGGCGGCAACCACCACAGGCGGTGCAGCAACAACCGAAGGCGAAGCAACAGGCGCAGACGCCAGCGCCTGCCCGCTTTGTGCCGGCGCAGACGCCAGCACGGGCGCCCCGCGCGCCCAGTCACCCTCAGGAAACACCCGCTTCACCCGCACTTTCGCCAACCCGGGCCGGTCCACCCCCAGCAGCTGGGCGGACTTGCGCGACAGGTCGATGATGCGCCCGTCCACGAACGGCCCGCGATCGTTGATGCGCACCACCAGCACCCGGCCATTGTCCAGGTTGGTCACCTCCACCCAGCTCGGCATCGGCAGCGTCTTGTGCGCGGCGGTGATGTCGTCCTGATTGTAGATCTCGCCGTTCGCCGTCGCCTTCTCGTGGAAGGTCGGCCCATACCAGCTGGCGATCCCCTGCTTGTCATAGCCGCGGTCGTCGGCGGGGTAATAGGTCACGCCGAACACCTGATAGGGCTTGCCCACCTTCACCCCCTGCACGGCGGGCCCGGCCGGCACATGCGGCGTCGGCTTCGGCAGCGGGCGAGAGGCCGTGACGGGCTGCTTCGGCTGGGAGGCGCAGGCGGCCAGCAGCAACAGCGAACTAACGGAAAGCGGGCTGAAGCGCATTGCCAAGCAGCGCCACAGACAGCGCATAGAAGTTGGAGCAGTTATACTGCATGATCGCACGGTAATTGGCGGTCGTCAGGAAGGCGCCCTCCCCCGGCCCGTCGGGCTCCACCAGCGTCATCTTCACATCGTCGGCCGGCCACAGCGCGTTCATTGGCATGAAGCCCTTCGCCCGCCACTCGGCCGCCGTCAGCCATTTCGAATGCACCTGCATCGGCCGGATGCAGCTGGTCGGCTTCTCCGGGTTCGCCACCGTCGCCCGGTCGAATCCCTGCGGCACGCCCACGCGGAAGCCCCATGTCTGCCCGCGCTGCCAGCCGTTCTTCGCCAGATAATTGCCGATCGACATGAAGGTATCCGGCTGCGACGCCCAGATGTCCGCCAGCCCGTCGCCGTCTCCATCTGCGGCATAGTTCAGATAGCTGGAGGGCAGGAACTGTGATTGCCCGAAGGCCCCGGCCCAACTGCCCTTCAACTGGTCGCGGCGAACCCCCCGCTCGCCCACCATCCGCACCAGCGCATCCAGTTCGCGCGTGAACAGCGCTTCGCGCCGCCCGTCATAGGCGAGAGTCGCGATGGCCGACGGCAGATCGAACCCGCCCAGCACCCGGCCATAGCTGGTTTCCATCCCCCAGATCGCCACGATGATCTCGGGCGGCACGCCGGTTTTCGCAGAGACCTGCAGCAGCGTCGCCTTGTTGGCGGCCGCGCGCGTCAGCCCGTCGTCGATGCGCTGCTGGTTCAGCTGCCGGTTCAGATAATCGGCGAAGATGTTGCGCTTGCCCGAATCATCGGGCTGGTTGCGATCCAGCTGCACCGCGCGTTCGGTATAGCTCGCGCCCGACAGCGCGGCCTCCAGCCATTCCGGCTTCAGCCCGCGCGCCTGCGCTGCGGTCTTGTAGTTGGCGAGCCAGATGGGGAACCCTTCGGCCGCCGGAATCTCGTCCGCCCCGGCGGGCGCGGCCAGCAGCAGGGCGGCGGCAATCAGCAGATGTCTCATCCCGCACCCTGTGCCACAGCCGCCCGCTTGCGTGAATCCCTATTTCCGCAAATCCCCTTTCCGTCCCCGCCGCCACCCGCTAACGCAGCCCGGCAAGGACAGGTGGCCGAGTGGTTTAAGGCAGCGGTCTTGAAAACCGCCGTGGGTGGAAGCTCACCGTGAGTTCGAATCTCACCCTGTCCGCCACTTCGGAACAACGGTGGGCACTCCGCCCGCCGCCGTGGCTACGCCGTTGGCCGAGAGCAACCGTAGCAGGCTGCTCTTTGAGCCC
>QFPK01000035.1 GCA_003248865.1 Sphingomonas sp. | reverse complement strand
ATCTCGGGGTTGCTGATCTTCTTGGTCATCGTGGCTCTCCTCTCACGACGCCATCGTGCACCCCCCGGACAGAGAAGACCTCAGCTAAACCACAACCGGCTCTCGCCGGCCCCGTCTCGACTGTTCGGACAGGGCGTTCATGGGCGACAGGCTGAGACAATTCCCTCCCGATCCGTTGCCGGCGCAGGACGCATGGGGTGCCCCATGCGGATAATCCCTGACGATCTGGACGCCCTGCCTTCCCCGCGCCTTGCGGACGGAGACCCGCTCCCCCCCGAGGACCGCCGGGGCGCCGCACCGGGACTGGCGCTCGAGGCCCTCTACCGCACGCAGACCCCGCGTCTCCTGCGCCTGTTCAGGCGCAGGACCGACAGCCAGGACGCGCACGACCTCCTCCAGGAGAGCTTTGCCCGGCTGGCAGGGACTGCTGCCGAACCGGGGAAGACAATCGACCAGCCCGAGGCCTATCTGACCCGGATCGCCGGCAACCTGCTGCGCAACAGGGCGAGGTCAGCCCTTCAGCGCTCGCTCGCGGACCATGTGCCGGTCGAAGACGTGAACCCGGCCGGCCCCGATCCGGTCGCTGCCATCGAAGCCCGTGATCTCCTCAACAGGATCCAGTCGGCACTTCACAAGCTCGGCCCCAGGACATGCGACATTTTCCTGGCGCACAGGATCGACGGCCTCAGCTACAAGGAGATTGCGAGCAGCACGGGGCTGAGCGTCAAGGGCGTCGAGTGGCACATGACCAAGGCAATCGCCCATATCGACCGCGTGATGAGACGACGCTGATGTCGCCAGACCGGGAGGAGGTGCGCACGGATGAAGCGGTGCGGGCGGAGGCGGTTGCCTGGCTTGCAAGGCTTCGAGCCGGGGAGGTCGCGACCGACCATCTGGCCTTTGAGGACTGGTATATCGCCAGCCCTCGCCATTCGGACATCTACGACGAAGTCCTGAAGAACTGGGAAGCGATGGCGGTTGCCGCACAGACGCCGGCTGCGCAGGCCCGCGCATCTGCATTCCGGCCGTCGGTCTCGCGGATGGCCGGCCTTGCTGCCCTGGCGGCAGGCGTTGCAGCCCTGCTCCTGCTCGCGTCCGGTGACGTTGCCCGGCGCGCGGGGCTTGTGGCAGGTGATACGGCAACCCCGGTGCACTACACCAGTGGCGTCGGCGAGATCCGCAGCGTCGACCTGCCGGACGGGTCCATGGTGACCCTCGACACCGACAGCCGGGTGTCCCTTCTCTATACAGCCGGCGAACGGCGTTTGAGGCTCGACAGCGGGCGCGCCCGGTTCCGCGTCGCACATGACGACCCCCGCCCCTTTCTCGTCGAAGCCGGGGATGCGGTGGTCCTCGCCCATGGCACCGTCTTCGACGTCGATCTCGGTGGTCCCCGCGTCGAAGTCGCTCTGCTCGAAGGCGCGGTGGAAGTCAGGCAGTCACGGTCGGCCGACACCGCAGCCCCCGCGCCAGGACCCCGGCAGCTGAAGCCCGGGCAGCGTCTGCAGGTGGACGCGCGCGCCGTTCCGCAGCCTGTCGACCCCGACGATTTCAGATGGACGTCGGGCATGCTCTCGTTCCAGGACGCCGGTCTCGGCGAAGTTGTTGCCGCATCCAACCGCTACAATACCACCAAGCTCCTACTTGGAGATCCAGCCCTCGCCAAGCTCCGGTTCAGCGGCACCTTCAATGCCCGCGAGCCGGCCGCGCTCGCGGACAGCTTCGCCAGCATGTTCGGGCTCACCGTGACCCGCAACGACGACGGGTCGATCCGTCTGGCGAAAACGTCCGGCCCCGAAAAATAGTCCAAGGGTAAACCCTCCCCCGGTTGTCAAACCCTCCGAACGGCGCCGCTCGATGCGCCGGGGAGGGAGACAGACATGGGCGTTCTGCATGCAGCGGCTGTTGCAGTCACGATTTCGGCGGGCCTTGCGGCCCCGGCATCCGCACAGGACGATGGCGCGGGCACGGTCGCACGGCAAGGCTATGATTTGCCTGCGCAGCCACTTGCCGACGCGCTGCAGGCGATCGCCCTTGCGTCCGGGCGCAGCATCGTTGCGCCGGCCGAGCTTCTGAAAGGGCAGCGGGCGCCTGTCCTGGAGGGCAGCTATACCGCTGAAGAGGCCGTCGCCCTGCTCCTGAGCGGAAGCGGTCTCGGCTTTCGCGCGACCCGGGGTGGGCTTGTGATCGAAGAACTCATGGCGCCCGCCGGCGCCGCGGGCGCCGAGATCGTCGTGACGGGCACCCGCATTCGCGGGGCGCCCGTTCCGGCGCCGGTGATCCGCCTCGACCAGGAAGGCGTTCGGGATACCGGTCTGTCCGGGCTTGCCGAGGCGCTGCGGACGATCCCCCAGAATTTCGGCGGCGGGCAGAACCCCGGTGTCGGCTTCAACGTGCCCGCCACGAGCGGCGTGGACGTCGGCGGAACGGCTACGATCAACCTGCGCGGCCTTGGCAGCGACGCGACGCTGACGCTGCTGAACGGCAATCGTCTTGCCTACAATGGCACGCGGCAGGGTATCGACGTCTCGGCAATTCCCCTCGACATGGTCGATCGGGTCGAGGTGGTCGCTGACGGCGCGTCGGCACTTTACGGATCCGATGCGGTCGCCGGAGTCGCCAACATCATCCTGAAGCGGGATTTCGACGGATTGCAGCTGCGCGCCAATCTCGGGTTCTCGACAGATGGCGGCTATGGCGACCAGCGGTACAGCGCCACTGCCGGACAGCGCTGGTCGACCGGCGGGCTGATCCTTGCCTATGAGTTTGCGCGGAACAGCGAGCTCGGCTCGGAGGAGCGCTCGCTAACCGCCGACCGACCCGGCATTTCCCTCTACCCCCAGTTCCGCCGCCATGCTGTCGCCTTGTCGGCATACCAGGCGCTGACCGACCGGCTCGAGTTCGCAGCCGACGGCATCTTCAACAAGCGCTGGAGCTTCTCCCAGAATCCGATCACCTTCGGCGTCAGCCGCTACGAGTACAACAGCACGAGCCGGTCGATTGCTATCGCCCCGCGGCTCAGGCTGGATCTGGGCGACAGCTGGCGGGTCTCGCTGTCGGGAGCCTATGGGGAAGAGACGGTCGATCTTGTGCGCTACACCTTCGTGGGCAGCACAATCACCCAGACCTCGCCGGTTTGCTACTGCAACAATGGCGGCTCGATCGAGCTGGCAGCCGACGGTTCGATCTTCGCCCTTCCCGGCGGTCCAGCCAAGCTCGCGCTGGGGACGGGTTACCGCAACAATCTCTTCGTGGCCTGGCGCGGACCCGGCGACCTCGGCAATGTCCGGGCTTCGCAGGACAGCTATTATGTCTATGGCGAGGTCAGCCTTCCTGTCGTGGAACCCGGACAGGGCATCCGCGGCCTCAACCGGCTCAATCTGTCCGGGGCGCTGCGCCACGAGCGCTATCCCGGTATCGACTCCGTGGTCACGCCCAAGCTGGGGCTTATCTACGCCCCTGTGGCTGATATCAGTCTGAAAGGGAGTTGGGGCCGCTCCTTCCGGGCTCCGACCCTCTTCCAGCAGTATCAGGTGCAGTCGGCCATTCTCTATCCGGCAGCGCTCGTGGGCGGCAGCGCCTATCCGGCCGGATCAACCGCGATCGCATTGTCGGGTGGCAGTCCGGACCTGAAGCCGGAGCATGCCGGCACCTGGATGGCGACGTTCGAATATGCGCCGGCGGCAGTCCCCGGGCTCAACGCCCAGTTCAGCTATTTCTCGGTCCGCTACCGCGATCGCATCGTGCAGCCGATACCCTTTGTCAGCCGGGCTCTCAGCGATCCGCAATATGCGGCCCAACTGCTGCTTGCCCCGAACCCGGCGCAGGTGGCCGCGGCCGTGGCCCAGTCGGCCCAGGTTTTCAACGCAACCGGCCGGCCGCTTGATCCTGCGACTGTCGTTGCCATCATCGATGGCACAAATCTCAATGCCGGCCGGCAGACGGTTCGGGGGCTGGACATGCTGGTCACCTATCGGACCGATCTCGGCGCCGGCCGCGGCTCGCTCGGCATCACAGGCAACGCCAGTTATATCAGCAGCGACCAGCAGACGACAGCAGGCACGGCGGTCTTCCAGAGGGCCGGGACCATCTTCAACCCGCCGCACTGGCGGGCCCGAGGAGGGATGACCTGGGCGACGGACGGGCTGTCGCTCAACGGCACGCTGAGCCTGATTGGAGGGGTCATCGACACGCGGGAGCCGACCAACAGGCCCGTCTCGGGCATGACCACGTTCGATCTGACCGCGCGCTATCGCTTCGGGGCCGATCGTGGGGCTCTGTCGGGCCTGGAACTCAGCCTGACCGCACAGAACCTCCTCAACGACATGCCCGGCGAGATTGCCGCCCCGCTTCCCTTCGAAGCGCCGTTTGATTCCACCAACTATTCCGCGGTCGGCCGCTTTGTCGGGCTCGGGATTGCCAAAAGATGGTAGCGTCAGGAACCTCTCGTCGCGAACGGACACGCGATCTTTTGCTGTTCCTTGTGGCCTGCCTGCTGGCCGGCGGATCCCGCGAGGTGGTGGCCGGCTGTGCCGGGCTGGTGCCGTCCGCCACCGACGGCGCAGAACGGCCGTCGCGTCCAATCACCGCCGAGGACCTTCTGGCACTTCGGGACATCGGCCAGCCCGACGGTGCAATGTTCGGGCAGCCGAGCCCACTCGCCGTTTCGCCGGACGGACGGCAGGCTGCCTTCATCCTGACCCGGGCCGATCCTGACACGAACAGCTATTGCCGCGCCCTGGTTGCGATCAGCCTCGACGGACCATCCAACCCGCGGCTGCTCGATCCGGGCGGCGAATTGATCACGAACGTCGTGACAATCCGGGGCCTTCGGATCGACAGCGGCTTTCCGGCGATCGTGACCCCGGTCTGGTCTCCGGATGGCAGGAGGATTGCCTATTTGCGGCGTGAGAAGGGAGTTTCGCAGGTCCGGCAGGTGGACGTCGACGGCGGGGGCGGGGTTACCCTGACCCGATCCCTCGCCGATGTCGTCGATCTCGCCTGGAACAGCACCGGATCGCATATTCTCTTCACCACGCAGCCCGACCTCGAAGCGGTCCGCCAGAAGATCGCCGGGGAAGGGCGTACAGGCTGGCTGTACGACGACCGCTTTGTGCCCACCTACGGGCTGCGCCCGCAGCTCTCTGGCCCGGCGCAGACCGTCCTGTCGGCTGTCGAACCCTCGTCCGGCAAGGTACGGCCCGCAACCGGGTCGGAGCGCGGGGAGTTCGACGCGCGGACCAGGTTGCGCAGTTCGGCAACACCGGTCGCCGTGGCGGCGGACGGGCGGCGGGCATGGACCGAGCGGTCGACCGACCGGCTATTCGCGCCCCTGAAGCTGATGGTCGACGGGCCGGACGGGCGGGCGATGGCGTGCAGCAGTGCGGCCTGCAGCGGCGGCTTCACCGGCCTGTGGTGGACTGCCGATGGCTCGGAGCTCCGTTTTCTTCGCCGCGAAGGCTGGGCGAACGGCATGCTTGGTTTCTATCGTTGGCGGCCGGGACAGGGCGAACCCGAACGGCTGATGCAGACCGCGGATGTGCTTCTCGGATGCACGCCGGCCGGCCCGCGCCTCCTGTGCACCTCGGAGAATTCGGTGACGCCGCGCCACCTGGCGTTGCTCGATTTCGCCACCGGACAGCTTTCAACGCGCTTCGATCCCAACCCGGAGTTTCGGGCTTTGCGCCTTGGAAAGGTCTCCCGGATCGCCTGGCGCAATAACCGCGGACTGGAGGCCTGGGGGGACTTCGTCCTCCCGCCCGGGCATGACGGCCGGGTCCGGCTGCCCCTCATCGTCGTCCAGTACACAAGTCTCGGCTTCCTGCGCGGCGGAACCGGGGACGAATATCCTGTTTACCCCCTGGCCGCTCAGGGCTTTGCCGTTCTCAGCCTGCACCAGCCGGACTTCGTCGCCGCATTCCTGCCGGACATCCGCACGGTCGACGATGTGCTCCGGGCCAACACCAGGGACTGGGCAGAGCGCCGGAGTCTCCTTTCCTCCCTGGAGACCGGCGTGGACCGGGCAATCGCGACCGGCGTCATCGACCCGCAGCGGATCGGCCTCACCGGACTGAGCGACGGGGCAACCACGGCCCGGTTCGCGCTGATCAACAGCAACCGTTTTGCAGCAGCCTCCATCAGCAGCTGTTGCCTCGACCCGCAGACGGTCGCAATCTACACCGGCCCGGCCTTTGCGCGGCAGATGCGGGCCTCGGGCTTCCCGCCGCCTGGCGACGACGCCCCGGATTTCTGGGCACCTTTCTCGCTTGCCCGCAATGCCCGGACCGTGGACCGGCCGCTGCTGATGCAGTTGGCGGACAGCGAGGCCCTGATCGGGCTCGAAAGCTTCACCGCGCTGAAGGAAGCGGGACAACCGGTGGAACTCTACATCTTCCCGGACGAGCGCCATGTGAAATGGCAACCGGCACACCGGCTGGCAATCTATCGCCGCAACATCGACTGGTTTCGCTTCTGGCTGCAGGACAAGGTCGACCCCGAGCCCGCCAAGGCCGAACAGTACCGCCGATGGCGCCTCATGGGCGGCAGTCGGACCGGTCGCGCTCCGGACTGATGGGCAACCAGCTGGCTCCTCCGGGCCCATTCCGGAGCATTTCTTGACTTTTGATCTGATCAGGCACATTTGAGCGCGGCGAAAGGACAGGTTAATGGCAACAGCTGCTGCCGCAGAGCAGGTGGATCGCAAGAGCCTGACCGGGCCGGCGCTGCGCACCTTCTTCCGGATTGCGCAGGCATGGGATCTCACCGAAACCGAGCAGCTGCGCTTGCTCGGGCTCGACAGCCGCTCGACTTTGCAGAACTGGAAGCGCGGCGCCGTTGCGGTGATTTCCAAGGACGCGCTGGAGCGAATCTCCTATGTGATGGGCATCTACAAGGGCCTGCAGATCCTCCTGCCCCAAACGGCCGACGACTGGGTGCGCAAGCCGAACAAGGCCAGCCTGTTCGGCGGCCGCTCGGCACTCGATCGAATGACCTCCGGCAATGTGGCCGACCTCTATGTGGTCCGGCGCTATATCGACGGGCAGCGCGGCTGACCTTGCCGCCGCCGCTCGCCGCCATCGCCTGGACGCCTTGCTACAGGATCATCCCCAGCCGATTCCCGCCGATCGGGTTGTTCGACCGGGTTGCAGATCCGGCTGATCTGGAAGCTGTCTTCCTGATCGAGGCGATGACCAACGACCGGTTGCGACAGGAGGCGGGCGAACTCGCGCTTGTTGCTGCGGAGGACCGGATTTCCGGACCTGGATCGACCCCGATCATGGCCGCTTTCACCCATCCCAACCCCGACGGAAGTCGCTTTACCGACGGCAGCTACGGAATATTCTATGCAGGCCGTACGCTCGAGACCGCGGTTGCCGAAACCCGCCACCACCGGGTGCGGCTGCTGCAAGCGACCGACGAGCCGGCCCAGGAACTCGACATGCGCGTCTATGCCGTCGATCTGACAGCAACCCTTCACGACATTCGCGGCATGCGGGCGGAAAGGCCGGACCTCTATGACCCGGCTCGCTACACCGCCTCGCAGGCATTTGCCGCAGAGCTGCGCGACGCCGGCTCTGACGGTATCGTCTATCAAAGCGTGCGGCACGAGGGTGGCGAATGTGCGGCCGTCTTCCGCCCGCGGCTGCTCTCC
This sequence comes from Sphingomonas sp., assembly GCA_003248865.1. Classification (GTDB taxonomy): domain Bacteria; phylum Pseudomonadota; class Alphaproteobacteria; order Sphingomonadales; family Sphingomonadaceae; genus Sandaracinobacteroides. The sequence continues at coordinate 12,365 of QFPK01000035.1, read as the reverse complement.
AACTGCCGGCAGGAGCGGCACCTGTGCTATGTCTGGGACGGGTCGACGATCGCCACAATCTATGAAAAGGCAGCCTTCGAACCCGGCTTATGAGCCCGTCGGCTCTCCCGACGGACACTCGCCTCAGCTCAACGGTCCCGAGCGCATGACGCGGTCCAGCCATTGGCCCAGGCCTCGACATCGGCGAGCTGGAGCACGCGCCGGAAGGCATCGCGGGCGCAATCGGGCTCGGCCTCCAGCAGTGGATCGCCGGCCTTGTGCTTTGGGCGGTCGGCCACAGCCTCGCTGTGGTCGCCGCCCGCCGCGATCCCGACTTCGCAGCCGTTCTGCTGCGCCACCTGCGCCAGAAGGGTCATTGGACATGCTAGCGTTGCGCGAATATCGCCGCTCCGCTGACCGGCTGTCCGACCATCTGCCCTGGGCCGCACTGGTGGCGCCCGGTATCGTCCTCAACAAGGACGGAAGCTTCCAGCGGACACTCGCCTTTCGCGGCCCCGATCTCGACAGCGCGACCGACGCCGAACTGGTCGCGGCAGCGGCGCGGGCCAACAATGTCCTCAAGCGGTTCGGGTCGGGCTGGGCGCTGTTTTTCGAGGCCGAGCGTCGCCCCGCGCCCGGCTATCCCGACAGCCGCTTCCCCGATCCGGCCTCCTGGCTGGTCGACGCCGAACGGCGCGCCGCCTTTGCCGCGGACGCCGGGCATTTCGAGAGCCACTTCTACCTGACCCTGCTGTGGCTGCCCGACCCCGATGCGGCCGAAGCGACCGGCCGGCTGCTGGTAGACCGGCCCGACGGCACGCGGACGCGCGACTGGCGCGCTGCGCTCGCCCGTTTCCAGGCGGAGACCGATCGCGTGCTCGACCTGTTCGCCGGCTTCCTGCCCGAGGTGCGCGCGCTCGACGATGTCGAGACCTTGACCCACCTCCATCGCACCGTCTCGACCCGCGATCATACGGTGAACGTCCCCGAGACGCCCATGTATCTCGACGGGCTGCTCGCCGACACGCCGTTGTCCGGCGGGCTCGAGCCAAGGCTTGGCGAGCGCCACCTGCGCACCCTGACCGTCCTCGGCTTCCCCGCCACGAGCCGCCCCGGAATGCTCGACGCGCTCAATGCCGCGGACTTTGCCTATCGCTGGGTGAACCGCTTCATCGCGCTCGACAGGACCGACGCCACCCGCATGCTGACCCGGATCCGGCGGCAGTGGTTCAACAAGCGCAAGTCGGTGACCGCCTTGCTGCGCGAGGTGCTTTACAACCAGCCCAGCCAGCTCCTCGACAGCGATGCCGACAACAAGGTGCTGGACGCCGACCTCGCCCTGCAGGCGCTTGGCGGCGACCATGTCGCGTTCGGCTATCTGACAACCACGATCACGGTCTCCGACGAGGACCCGTTGCGCGTCGAGGAGAAGGTCCGCGCGGTCGAGCGGATCGTCAATGGTCTCGGATTCACGCTCAAGCGCGAGACCGTCAATGCCGTCGAGGCCTGGCTCTCCTCGCTGCCCGGCCACGCCTATGCCAATGTACGCCAGCCGCCCGTCCATACGCTCAACCTCGCCCACCTCATGCCGCTCTCGGCCATCTGGGCCGGTCCGCCCGCTAACGACCATCTCGACGGGCCGCCGCTCCTCCACGCGCGCACATCGGGATCGACCCCGTTCCGCCTGTCCACCCATGTCGGGGACGTCGGCCATATGCTCGTCGTGGGCCCCACCGGTGCGGGCAAGTCGGTCCTGCTCGCGCTGGTCGCCCTGCAGTTCCGCCGCTACCCCGGCGCCCGGGTCTTCGTCTTCGACAAGGGCTTCTCTGCCCGTGCGGCGGTTCTTGCCATGGGCGGCACCCACCAGGCCCTGGGGTCCTGCAGCCCGGGCGGGGAAGCACTTGCGTTCCAGCCGCTGCGCGGCGTCGACGACCCCGCCGAGCGCAGCTGGGCCGCCGAATGGCTGGCGGCCCTGCTCGCGCACGAGAGAGTGACCGTCACGCCCGAGGTCAAGGACGCGATCTGGTCGGCGCTCGGCAGCCTTGCCTCGGCGCCACCGGACGAGCGGACACTGACCGGCCTGTCGCTCCTGCTTCAGTCGGCGGTGCTGCGCACCGCGCTTGCCGCCTACACCCTCGAAGGCCCCTACGGCCGGCTGCTCGACGCGTCGGAACCGACGCTTGCACTCGCGGACGTCCACTGTTTCGAGACCGAGGCGCTGATGGGCGAGGCCGGTGTGGTGGCGCCGGTTCTGACCTATCTGTTCCACCGGCTGGAGGCGCGTTTCGACGGCCGTCCGACCCTGCTGATCCTCGACGAGGCCTGGATCTTCCTCGACCATCCGCTGTTTGCAGCCCGCATCCGCGAATGGCTGAAGACCCTGCGCAAGAAGAATGTCGCGGTGGTCTTTGCGACCCAGAGCCTCGCGGACATTGCCGACAGCAGCATCGCGCCTGCCCTCATCGAAAGCTGCCCGCAGCGAATCCTGCTGCCGAACGACCGGGCGATCGAGCCGCAGAGCCGCGCCGCCTACCAGCGCTTCGGGCTCAACGAGCGCCAGATCGAGCTGGTCAGCCGGGCGACCCCCAAGCGCCATTACTATCTGCAATCGGCGCGCGGAAACCGGCTGTTCGAGCTCGGCCTTGGCCCGGTCGCACGCGCCTTCTGCGGGGCTTCGGATCCCGCTTCCCAGGCCTGCATCGACAGGCTGCTTGCCCAGGGGGGCTCGCACGGTTTCGCGGGCCGCTGGCTGCACGAACGCGGCCTTCCCTGGGCGGCCGACCTCATCTGCGACTTTCCCCAGCCCGACCACCCCGGCCCGGAGCCCCTGCCATGACCAATCCCGCCCCAAATCGCCGGCCGCAAATGCTCGTCCGTGCAACCCTGCCGGCTATCGCCTCCCTCTCCCTGCTGCTGACGGCCTGGCCGCCGACGCCGGCTGCCGCGCAGATCACCGTCTTCGATGCCGGCAACTACAGCCAGAACATCCTGACGGCCGCGCGAACCCTCCAGCAGATCAACAACCAGATTCGCTCGCTCCAGAACGAGGCACAGATGCTGGTCAACCAAGCGCGGAACCTGAGCCGGATCGACTTCCCCCAGCTGCAGGCGCTCACGCGCGCGCTCCAGGACATCGATAGGCTGATGAGCCAGGCCCAGGGCATCAGCTTCCGCCTCGACGGGCTCGACCAGCAGCTCGGCCGGCTGTTCCCGCAGCAGCCGGGCCAGGCGCTGTCGACCGATGCCCGGCTGATCGCTGCGCGCGAGCGGCTGGACACGGCAATGGCTGCCTACCGCCACACCATGGCTGTGCAGGCACAGGTGGTCGAGACCGTCGCGGGCGACGCCGAGATGCTGGGTGCGATCGCAGCCGCGAGCCAGCGCGCCGAAGGCGGGCTGCAGGCGGCGCAGGCCACCAATCAGCTTCTGGCGCTGAGCGCCAAGCAGCAGTTCCAGATCCAGACGCTGATGGCCGCACAATATCGGGCCCAGGCAATCGAGGCCGCGCGGCTTGCGCAGGCCAGGTCCGACGCGCGCGCAGCGACCAGACAGTTCCTCGGCTCCGGCTCCGCCTACACGCCCCGATAGCGGACCGGGCCGACGGCGGCGGTCCGGCCTGCGGCCCGTATCATCCGAAAGCAGCGACAGTGAACGATCTCAACGTCATCGACCGCTTCATGGAGAGCTTCCTCCTCTACATCGACAGCGGGTTCGGCCTGCTCGGGCCTGACGTCGCGTTTCTGACCACGACCCTGATCGGCATCGACATTGCGCTTGCAGGGCTCTTCTGGGCCCTCGCGCCCGATGAGGATGTGATCGGCCGGTTCGTGAAGAAGATCCTCTATATCGGCGCGTTTGCCCTGATCCTGAACCAGTTCCAGACGCTTGCCGACATCATCTTTCGCTCCTTTGCCCAGGCCGGGCTGACGGCCGGCGGGGGCGGCCTGACCCCGGCCGACCTGCTCAGACCCGGCCGGCTTGCCGGAACCGGCTTTGCAGCAGCCTGGCCGCTCCTCGAACAGGCCTCGAATCTGCTGGGCTTCGCCACCTTCTTCGACAATTTCCTGGCGATCGTCCTTCTCCTCTTTGCCTGGGCCGTGGTGATCCTCGCCTTCTTCATCCTCGCGGTGCAGCTTCTGGTGACGATCATCGAGTTCAAGCTGACAAGCCTTGCCGGCTTCATCCTGGTGCCGTTCGCGCTGTGGAACCGAACGGCCTTCCTTGCCGAACGCGTGCTCGGCCATGTCGTAACCTCGGGCATCAAGGTGATGGTGCTCGCTGTGATCGTCGGGATCGGATCGTCCTTCTTCGCGGAATTCACGGCAGCGCTTCAGGGGCAGGAGCCGGACATCGCCCAGGCCATGAGCCTGGTGCTTGCGAGCCTTGCCCTGTTCGGGCTCGGCATCTTCGGCCCGGGCGTTGCCTCGGGTCTTGTCGCCGGGGCACCGCAGCTTGGCGCTGGCGCAGCAGTGGGCACGGTGGTCGGTGCCGCGGGATCGGTTGCGCTTGCCGCCGGGGCTGCCGCCGGGACAGCCCGGATGGCCGGGAGCGGCACACTCGGCGCGATCCGCTCCGCCGCCGCGATGGGATCGGGGGCGAGGGCTGCCTATGCGATCGGCCAGGAGCTGTCCGGATCGGGAAGCCTCGGCGCCGGGATTGGCGGCGTTGCGCGGGCAGGCGGCGGTGCGGTCCGCCGCCAGGCCGGGGCAGCGCTCGGTCTTGGGGAAGCTGCAGACAAAGGGCGGGCCGCTGCCTGGTCGGCGCTGGCCGGCGGTCCATCGCCGGCCGCCGACACCGCGGCCGGTGAGGCCGCCCCGGCCTGGGCGCGGGCGCTGCGCCGCCAGCAGGACGGGCGCCATCACCGGCAGATCGCGCTGCAGGCAGTCCGGGACGGCGATCGCGGCGGGGCCTCGGCAACCCCCGACATCCGGGAAAGGGAGGACTAGACGATGCCGTTCAAGCGGAGCCTCCAGCGCTACGGACAAACGCCCGAGCCCGAGACGCCCTTCCAGCGCGCGGGCCAGCTCTGGGACGAGCGGATCGGCTCGGCCCGGGTCCAGGCCCGCAACTGGCGGCTGATGGCGTTCGGCGGCCTCGGTCTGTCCGCAGGGATGGCAGCTGCGCTCGTGTGGCAGTCGCTCCAGAGCCGGGTCATTCCCTATGTCGTCGAGGTCGACCGGCTCGGCGAGGCCCGGGCTGTGACGGAGGCCGAGCGCGCCTTCCAGCCGAGCGATGCCCAGATTGCCTGGCACCTCGCGCGGTTCATCGAACAGGTCCGATCGGTGTCGGCCGATCCCGTTCTCATGCGGAGGGACTGGCTTTCTGCCTATGATTTTGTCACGCGGCGCGCGAGCCGCTTTCTCGGCAACCATGCCCGGGCCAGCGCTCCGTTCGCTTTGGTCGGCGAACGCATGGTGTCGGTGCAGGTGACGAGCGTCGTTCGCGCCTCCGACCGGTCCTTCCAGGTCAAATGGACCGAGACCCTGTTCGACCGGGGTGCCGAGGCCGGGCGGTCGCGCTGGACCGGCATCCTGTCCGTCGTGCACCACCCGCCGGCCTCGGCGGACATGCTGCGGCGCAACCCTCTTGGTCTCTACATCGACGCGATCGACTGGAGTCGCGAGCTCGATCCACCGGCGCCGCCGCCCGCGCGAGGCCCCGCTGCTGCATCCGACATCCCGCCTGTCGCCCCCCCCGGCGGGGCGCCGGCTTTCGCGCCGCTCTCATCGGAGGACCAGCCATGAACCCTCTTGTCCCGATCGCACTCATTCCCGCTCTTGCCGCGATCCCGGCCTGTGCGGCCATCGCCAGGCCGGACAGCTCCGCACAGCTGGACCGGTATCGGAAACAGGCGGCACAAGGCCCGATCCGCGCCGCCATTGCGGCTGCCACCCTTGAGCCGCAGCGGGGCGACTTCCTGAACGCGATGGCGGTCCTTCCCTATCTGGAGGGCGCGATCTACCGCGTCCACACAGCCCCCGAACGGGTGACCGACCTTGCCCTCCAGCCCGGCGAATCGCTCCAGGCGGTCGCGAGCGGCGACACCGTGCGCTGGGTGATCGGCGACACCAGCAGCGGCACAGGCGCTGCACGACGCGTGCATGTGCTCGTGAAGCCCGTCTCGGCAGGGCTCTCGACCAATCTTGTCATCACCACAGACCGCCGGGCCTATCATGTGACGCTGTCGAGCAGTTCGGGGCCCGCCATGGCTGCGCTGTCCTGGTCCTATCCGCAGGACCAGCTGGTGGCGCTCCGGCGCACCGAGGTCGAAGCCGCCGCAGCCGAGCCTGTCGCTGCCGGCCTCGACATCGATCGGTTGAACTTCGGCTATTCCATATCGGGCGACCGTCCGGCCTGGCGGCCGCTGCGCGCCTTCGACGATGGCCGCCAGACCTTCATCGAGTTCCCGCCTTCGCTGGCGCAAGGCGAAGCACCGCCGCTGTTCCTCACGGATGCCAGTGGGGACGTCCAGCTCGTCAACTACCGGCTGCGCGGCCGCTTCTATGTCGTCGACCGCCTCTTCGACACGGCCGAACTGCGCCTCGGGCTCAGGAAGCAGCAGATCGTCCGCATCGCGCGCTCCGGCCAGGGCGGGGGGCGGACGCGGAGGCGCGCGCCATGAGCGACGCCATGCCCGACAGCAGGCCCGAACGCGCCGCGCCCGCAGGCCCGGCCAAGGTCGATCCCGAAACCCTGGTGCTCAGGGCACGGCCCGCGCCGGCGATCCGCTTCAGGCGGGGTCTGATCATCGGGCTGGCCGGCGCCCTCCTCATCGGCCTCGCCGCCACGATCGGGTTCGCCCTGAAGCCACGCAGCCTCCAGCTGGTGCCGCGGACCGACGACCAAAGCGAGCCGGCCCGACCTCCGACCGAGACGCTCGGGGCACTTCCGGGGAGCTACAGCGAGGTGCCCAGGCTCGGCCCGCCGCTCCCCGGGGATCTCGGCCGGCCGATCCTGAAACATCAGCGGGCAATGGCGCAGGACGAGCTTTCGACCTCCGGGTCTGCCGCTGGCGAAGCCGCGCGCATCGAGCGCGAGCGGCTTGCGACGCAGGCGCGGGCGGCGCGGGAATCCGGGCTGCTGGTCCGTCCCGTTGCGCAAGAACCACCAGCACCTGCATTGCCGGAGGGCGGCGCGCCGGTGCCGCCGTCGGCCGAGCGGGACCGCATTGCCATCGATCCGGAGCGTGACCCCAATGGCCAGCAGCGAAAGGCGGACTTCGTCGCGGCGCGCGGGGAGGGCGGCACCACTAACGCGCACCCGGTCCTGCCCGCGGCTTCCCCCTATCTCCTGTCTGCCGGGAGCGTGATTCCGGCCAGCCTTATCACCGGGATCCGATCCGACCTTCCAGGCCTGGTGATCGCCCAGGTGACCGAGCCCGTGTTCGACAGCCCCACCGGCAAGCTATTGCTGGTCCCGCAAGGGGCGCGGCTTGTCGGCAGTTACGACAGTGTCATTGCGTCGGGCCAAAGGCGCGCCCTGCTGGTCTGGCAGCGAATTGTCTTTCCGGACGGTGGGTCGCTCAAGCTCGACAATGTTCCGGCGTCCGATTCTGCTGGCTATGCCGGCCTCGAGGACCGGGTCGATTTTCACAGCTGGACGCTCCTGAAGGGCATTGCGATGTCGACCCTGCTCGGCGTCGGCGCGAACCTCAGCTTCTCCGGCGAAAGCGATCTTGTGCGCGCCATCCGAGAGTCGACCCAGCAGAATGCCGCGCGCGCCGGCGACCAGCTGACAGCCCGCAATCTCCAGATCCAGCCGACCATCACCGTCCGGCCCGGCGCTCCGGTCCGGCTCATCGTGCACCGCGATCTGGTGCTCCCTCCTCCCTCCCGAAACAGGTGATTCATGCCCGACCTCAAACTCCCCAGGCTTCCGGACCGCACGCCGGTCAAGCTCACGATCAGCATCACCCCCGACCTGCACGCGGCGCTCAGTGAGTATGCAGAGGCCTATGCGCAAGCCTATGGTCGCAGCGAGCCTGTCACCGAACTTATCCCGACAATGCTCGCGAACTTCGTCGAGAGTGATCGGGCATTCCTGCGGTCGCGAGGGCCGAAGTGAGGGGCGGTCGGACCGTTGCAGAACGCCGGCGTGACGCGGACGCGGAGCTGTCGGCATTCGAGGACCTGCCGGCCGAGCCCATTTGCGTCAGGGTCGCGACCGCGGTCAGACTGACCGGGATTCCGCGGTCGACGCTCTACGAGCTGATCGGCTCAGGTCAGATCGAGATTGCCAAGGTTGGTCGCTCCACCTTTGTCCTTTATGCCAGTCTCAAACGGCTGTTCGACAAGCGGCGGACCTGATCGCCTTTGCATGGCAGACGGTCAGACCCTGTGGCAGCAAGGCCCTTGGAGCCGGTCCGCTGCTGCTTTGCCGGCTTATACCAAGGCAATCCTTTCCTGCACCGGTCGCAGGCGCTGCAGCAGAAGCTGCTTCTTTGGAGCCCTTGGGGCCCGGTCTTGCATGCCTGGACATAGTTTCCAGGTTCGAACGGAAGCGCCGGTATGCTCATGCGCGAACAGCGCTCATCCCACAGCGGTCACGCGCGGGTGCGCCCCGTGGCGGCCCGGCGCTGCCCGGACCGCGCGACCATGGCAGCACCGCTTGTGCGCAAAGGCTCGCTATCCGGTTGTTCGGAAACCCAAGCCCCGGAGTGCAGCCGGGCTGCCTGTTGCCGACCTCGAGCCGCGCTCAGGCGTCTCTGGACATCGCCTCCCGCAAGCTCCTGGGACGCATGTCCGTCCAGTTCTCCTCGACATATTGCAGACATTCGGCCTTGCCCCCCGTCGGCCCGACGGCTCGCCAGCCTTCCGGAACAGCCTTTTCGGCGGGCCAGAGCGAATGCTGCTCCTCATCATTAATCAGCACAATGAATTGACGTTCTTCGTCATCAAACATCTTTGTTCTCCTTGTTTTGACCAGAACCATTGCCTTGCGGGCCTGTCGGCCAGGGCTCATCGAGCAGCCCGCGCACAAATCGGCTCACAGCGGACACAGTCGCCTCGGGATTGTCCCACATCAGCGAGTGGCCTGCGGCCGGGATCGTTACAAGCTGACCTTGGGCGCAATCTCCGATCATCTGGCGCGCAGTCGACGCAGACAGCAGCGCTGAGCCTTGACCGCGGACCAGCAGGACCGGCGCGCGAAGTTGGCGCAAACGCATCCAGGTCTGGGCAATCTCCAGCTGGCTCGGGGCCTTCCGGTCCTTCACGACGGCGGGATCTGTCATGAGCGTGTATCGGCCGTCGGGTCGCAGCCGCAACGAAGCGTCGGCCAGCCGCGCAACCGCTCGGCGCGATACCAAAGGACGGGTTTGCAACAGGTGTGCGGCATAGCGAAGCGGCGACTCGTAGGTTTCGGCGGCTGCCCCGGCAAAACCCCGGTGCACGAAGTCGACCGCCGCGCGATCGGGCTCCGGCGAGAAATCGAGAAGGACGAGGCCGCGAACCTGGTCACCCCTCGCGGAGGCGATCTGAAGGGCAATCGCAGCACCCAGCGAGTGGCCAATGAGAACGGTCCCAGGGCCCGCCAGCCTGTCGTACATCCCATCAACATCCGCGACATAATCGGAAAATTTGTAGGAGCCCGCTCCTGTCCAGTCCGAGCCGCCATGCCCTCGCAGGTCGGGCGCTAGGACGCGCGCGGACAGCGCCAGCTCGCGCGTCAGGTCATGCCAAACGAATGCGCCTTCGCCGAAGCCGTGGAGAAGCAGACAGGTCGGACCCTGCCCGGTATCAAACACGCGCAACCGCGCCCCATCGGCACCATCCACCCAGATTTCGCTTGTGGCTGGCTCGCCGGGCAAGCCGTGCGCAGGCTGCATCACAGCTCGAGCTCCTGGTGCCGAAAGAGAAGCTCGGCGGCGATTCCTGCCTCGCGGCAGCGGGAAACGAACTGGCGCGACTCCGACAGTTGCACGCTGTCCTCGTGATAGTTGAGTCCCATCAGATAGCGCATCCACGGCTCCTGACCCATGGCGTAGACGTAGGCCTGACGCGGGCGGATCGCCTCTGCAAGCTGCCACGCGCGCGCCGCGTTGGCGCCCGACATCCGACGAGAGTCATCGTCGCGCTTGGCGAGGGGCTTCGGCAGCAACGGTCCATAGAGCCAGCTTAGCGGCGCGCCGAAACATTCCATGCCAACGAACATCAGGTCTACATTGACGAACCGAGGCAGAATTCGCCGGTAAATCTCCCAGTCAATGCCGTCCGCGTCGACGAAGCAGCATATTCGGCGGCCTTTCAGCTCGATGAAGACACATTGTTTGCTGTGCACATCAAGGTCGCAATGTTCCCCCGTAAACGGAAGCGCGGTGATGCGGCCGTCAACCGTCTCAAAGGTCTCAAGGGGCTCAATGGTCACGATCCGGCGATAGCCCAGCCGACGCAGGATCCGACGGAGCGAGGGATCGGCAAGGTCGCCGCTGTTGCTCGGCGGAATCAGCACGACCCCGACGCGGTCCCGCAGTTGAACGAGGAATTCCGGGCTCAGATGGTCCTGATGGCCGTGAGAGAGGATGAGCACGTCGATGCGCTCAGGGAAGTCCGCGAAGCTGAAGTGCCTTCCCTCGGGGTCGCGGTCCCAGGCTGCCGTGGGGTCGATCAGGATGGACGTTTCGGCAGTTTCAACGAGCAGACAGGCATGGCCGAAATACCGCACACGCACACCATCACCGTCGTACCGTGAAGCACGTGACGGGCTTTTGTCCTCCGTCAGAAAGTTGGCAAGAAGTTGGGGGGGCGTATCCAGCAACCGCGACAGATCGTCCAGCTGGACGATCTGCGTCCGCGCGGCAGCCAGTGATGCGACCCCGTCGCTGTCGAACGGACTCCGTACGAAAAGCCCGTCGGTCGATATGCGCGGCGTGCTGAGGAAAAAGGGTCGTTCGCGATCGGCCTGTCGATGCAGCAGGATTTCCTGTGCATCGCGGTGGCCGAGATCGTCCTCTTCAAACATCTCTTCGAGCAGCCGGATCTTCGGATGGCTGTGTAGATCGTAGACGAGATCGACGAAGCCCCGCAGCGCTTCGGGAATTTCGTCCTGAAAGCTGTCCAGCGAATGTCCAGTCGCAGCACGTTGAAGCCGGTTGTCGAACCCACGATACTCCTGCGCAAGTGCCAGTGCGCGGCCGCGTCGCCGTTCCACATCGGCGATATACCGCCGCATTTCCGGCACGCCGCTTGCGTCGATTTCGACGAACGGACCGCCAAACATCGCCGGTTGCCTGGCGGCCGCGGCATGGACGGAAGGCGCTGCAACAAAAGATCGAATTGCCGGCAGATAGCGAAAGGCGAGGTTCATCGCTTGGTGCACCGGCGAGAGCAGATGCGGCCAGGCGTACCAGCGGTCCACCAGCAGCTCGATCTTGACGTCGGGGGACAGAAAGCCTTCCCGGATCGGCGCATGGCCGGTTTCAGCTTCGCGCAGTTCGGTCATGATGTCGATTTTGCTCACTTTATTCGGTTCCGAGCGGCCGCGCCGCCGATGCTGCTTGGACGGCACCCAGGGCAAGGTCGAGGCGTCGGCCGACTGCATCGGCAGATGCCGCGCTGAAAAGGTCGTGATGGCCGGCCTCCACCGTGTACAGTATCTGGTCGCCGGTAGCATATGGGCGCCAGCCTTGGAGACGGAAGGCCGGATCGGGATCGTCCCGAACCGCGGCGATATAGTGAATGTCTCCGGCAAAGACATGCGGCTCGTCACAGCTCAGGTCGATATTGCGTTGCGTGATCACTGCAATGTCGGCGATTTCGTGCGGCTGCAACCCTGCCGGCAAGCCATAGTCGCGTGTCAGCATTGCAACCAGCTCGCGTGCTTCGTCGCTGTTCGGGTTGCGCGCGAGCGCGTTGAGGAGACGTCGAAGTGCGTCATCCCCTGTCAGGAGGGCGCCGGAGCGAGCATAGGAGTCGGCTAACGCCAGTAACTCGACGACCGCGCCCTCTCGCTGAAGCTGGCAAGCGATTTCGTGTGCGACTTGCCCGCCGAAGGACCATCCGAACAGTCGATAGGGGCCCTCGGGCTGCAACTTCTTCAGCCGTTCGACATAGGCGGTAGCCATGTCGGCGAGGCAGGCAAAGGGCCGGTCGCGCGCGGCCTGGTAGGCGTAGACGGGTTGGTCCGGGCCGAGCGTTCGGGGCAGGACCGCATAGCAGTGACTGAGACCCATGCCGGGATGAAAGCAATGGAGCGGTGGACGCGAGCCCCGCGTCGCCAGCGCCAGAACTGGCGCGAAGCCTCCGCCACCCGCATTGCCACCTTCAATGATGTGCGCCAACTCGCTGAGCGTCGTTGTTTCGAACAGGGTCCGCATTGGCAGTTCTGCTCCCAGTCGCTGCCGGATCAGGCTGACCACGCGTGTTGCCATGAGCGAGTGCCCGCCGAGT
>QFPK01000034.1 GCA_003248865.1 Sphingomonas sp. | reverse complement strand
TGGAGCGTCGCCGAAATGCTCGTCCCGTTCCGGCCCCGCCCACACCGCCGATAGCGGGATCATGTGGGCGAGATTCAAAGTGCTGATGGGCGGCTGCCGCACGTTTGCGTAAGCGTGGCCGGGCAGGCTGCCGAGCCATGCGTCAACCGCGTTGACGGTCTCGGCCATGGCGGTGAAGTCGCGGCCCTGAACGATCTTCTCGACCAGGCGCAGCTTTTCGTCGGCAAGGCGCGGGTCGGCATCCCATACGGTGACGGTCGCCGTGACGTAGGCCATGCCCGCCATGTCAGCGCCGAGTTCCTGCAACGCCATGTCGGCGTCGAGCGCCTTGTTCGCGGCGTCGGTGTCCACGAGCGCGGATTGCTCGTTGGTCATCACCTCTTTGAGAATCGCCGCGATGCTCTTGCGCTTGGCAAACCATTGGCGGCGGATGCGGGTCAGCAGCCGCGTTGCGTCGGTCTTGTCGAGCAGGATCGCGCGCGTGCTCCAGCGATACGGAAACGGCAGCCGGTTCATGTCGTCCAGCAGGCCGGGCGTGGTCGCGGTGGGGAATCCCACGATGGTCAGGACGCGCAGATGTGCGTCGCCAAGGCGCGGCTCCAGCCCGCCGGTCAACGGTTGGTCGGCAAGCAGCGTGTCGAGGTGCATGGGCACCTCGGGCACGCGCACGCGATGACGGTTCGTCGAGATGGTGGAATGGAGATAGGTCAGCGTCTCGCCGTCATCGAGCCAGCGGCATTCGGGCATGAAGCCGTCGAGCAAGGCCAGCACGCGGTCGGTGCGGTCGATGAAGCCGCGCAGGACTTCCCACGGGTCAACGCCTGTACTCTCCCGTCCCTCGTAGAGCCATGTTTCAGCGCGGGCGGCTTCCTCGGCCGGGGGCAGATAGAGAAAGGTCAGGAAGTAGCCGGACACGAAATGCGCGTCCGCTTCCTCGAAACCGGCTTTCCGCTCCGCATCGACCAGCGCCGACGCGGGATCGGGAAAGGTGCTGTCGGGATAGGTCGCGGCTTCGCTGCGCTGCGCCTCGACGAAGATGCTCCAGCCCGAGCCGAGACGGCGCACGGCGTTGTTGATGCGGCCGGCAACGGCGACCAGCTCGGCCGCGACGGCGGAATCCAGATCGGGGCCGCGAAACTTCGCGGTGCGCTGGAACGAGCCGTCCTTGTTGAGCACGACGCCCTGACCGACTAATGCGGCCCATGGCAGATAGTCGGCGAGCCGGGTGGCGGTGCGGCGATATTCGGCAAGGTTCATCATGGCCGCGCCCTCACACCGCCAAATGGCCGGGGATGCGCAGATGCCTGCGCCCGACCTCGACGAATTGGGGATCGCGCTTCGCCGCCCATACGGCCGCGAAATGGCCGATGGCCCATATGGCGAGGCCGACCAGCCAGAGGCGCAGGCCGAGGCCCACGGCCCCGGCAAGCGTCCCATTCATGATGGCGATGGCGCGCGGTGCGCCGCCGAGCAGGATATGCTCCGTCAGCGCCCGATGGACCGGGACGGTGAAGCCCGGCACCGCGTCAAGCTGTTCGAGGCCGCCCGCCATCAAACGAGCGCCCCGCCGCCGAACGAGAAGAACGACAGGAAGAAGCTCGACGCGGCGAACGCAATCGACAGGCCGAACACAATCTGGATCAGCTTGCGAAAGCCGCCGCCCGTATCGCCGAAGGCCAAAGTCAGGCCCGTGACGATGATGATGATGACGGCGATGATCTTGGCGACCGGCCCTTCGATGGACTGGAGGATACTTTGGAGGGGCGCTTCCCACGGCATCGACGAACCGGACGCATGGGCGGCCGGGGCGAGCATGAAGCTGATGACAGGGGTAGATGCGGCGGTCGCGGCGAAGCGATAGCCGCGCGAAATCGTGCGGATCATGAAGGTTCTCCTGTGCTGGTGGGGATTGCCAAAGGGATGGGATGTGTGATGCGGTAGTCGCCGTCCGGGCCGATACCTTCGACGCGGGCAAGCTCGGCAAGCCGGCGCGCGGAACCGCGCCCGGAAAGGACGGCAACAAGGTCGATGGTCTCGGCGATCAGGGCGCGCGGGACGGTGACGACAGCCTCTTGAATGAGCTGTTCAAGGCGACGGAGTGCGCCAATGCCGGTGCCAGCGTGGATGGTGCCGATGCCACCGGGATGGCCGGTGCCCCACGCTTTCAGAAGGTCGAGGGCTTCCGATCCGCGCACCTCTCCGATGGGGATGCGATCCGGGCGCAGGCGCAGCGATGACCGGACCAGATCGGAAAGCGTCGCCACGCCGTCTTTCGTCCGCATGGCGACAAGATTGGGCGCGGCGCATTGCAGTTCGCGGGTATCCTCGATGATGACGACGCGATCCGCCGTCTTCGCCACCTCGGCGAGCAGCGCGTTGGTCAGCGTGGTCTTGCCGGTGCTGGTGCCGCCCGCCACGAGGATGTTCGCGCGTGAAGAAACGGCTGCGCGTAGCGTCGCGGCCTGATCGGCGGACATGATGCCTGCCGCCACGTAATCGTCGAGGCTGAACACCGCGACGGCGGGCTTACGGATAGCGAAGGTCGGGGCGGCGACCACGGGCGGCAGCAGGCCCTCGAACCTCTCCCCGCTCTCCGGCAACTCGGCCGAGACGCGGGGGCTGCGGGCATGAACCTCCGCGCCGACATGATGCGCGACCAGCCGCACGATGCGTTCGCCATCGGCGGCGGACAGCCGTTCGCCCGTGTCGGAAAGCCCTTCGGACAGCCGGTCCACCCAAAGGCGGCCGTCCGGGTTCAACATCACCTCGACCACGGCCGGGTCTTCGAGCAGCCGGGCAATGGCGGGGCCGAGCGCGGTGCGCAACATGCGCGCGCCGCGCTGGATCGCTTCCTGTCTGTAGTGGTTGGTCGTCATGTCGGCCCCGGCTTCTGGCGGGGCGCAACAGGCGGTCCCCGGACGGGGTCGATTAAGAAAGCCCGGAATTGGGCCGGTTCAACAAGTATCTGGCTACGTGCGGTGATCGGCGGCGAACGGCGGTAAATAGGATGGGTCCGAATACTTACTCTTGATCGCCGTTGGTCTGTGCCTCGTCTGGCACCGGATCGTCGGGAAGTGAGTCGAGGTCACGCGACAGCTCTTTGAGGAACCTGTCGCCCGTCGCCAGACGCCGGCCGAGATTCTGCATGAAGCCCTCGAACCGCTCCGCGCCTTTGGCGCGGGCAGCGGATTGTGCGGCTCCCGTGAGCGAC
Source organism: Sphingomonas sp. (assembly GCA_003248865.1). Lineage (GTDB taxonomy): Bacteria > Pseudomonadota > Alphaproteobacteria > Sphingomonadales > Sphingomonadaceae > Sandaracinobacteroides. Next base: position 17,006 of record QFPK01000034.1, on the reverse strand, counting down.
GGGGTGATGGTCATCCAGAAATGGATGAACTGCGCGACCGTCTCGCCGAGGACGGCAAGATCTAGGTCGAGCGTGTCGATCTGGCGGCCGAGTTTATCCAAGCGGCGCGACATGGCGGCTTCAAGCTGGTCGTCGGCATCGCCGGACAGGTAGGACATGACCGCCGCCTCCACGATGGCGGATTTTGAGACATTGCGGCGCAGCGCCACCGAGCGACGCAGCGCCATCGCCTCGATCTGCGGAATGAGCGCGGGGTCGAAATAGATATTCAGGCGGGTGCGTGTGGTCATGGACGTATCCTCAAAGGTCGATTCCGTCATCGGGGTTCAATGCCACCTGACGCGCCACCATCCTCATGCGCTGGCGCATGGCGCGGGCCTTGGCCGCGTCAACGTCCGGCTCGTCGTCCAGAAACTCGAACTCCTGTTCGGGCGGCAGCGGCGGGGCGACGATTTCCTCTTGGCTTGGCAATTCCGGCTCGCGGCGGATACCCGCATTGGCCGGATCGCCCTCCGCCCCGTCTGCCGCGCCGGCCGAGGAACTGCTTTCCGCCGCGACCACGCGGCCGGACCAATCATCGGCGGATGGGCTGGGCGCCTCCGGAGCGGCGACCAGATCGGGCGGGGTGAGGATGCGTTCCTGAAACCGCGCATCCTCGAAATACCGAGCCTTGGTGGCGCGGATTGGCGGCGTTCCCGCGACCATGACGATTTCATCGGTGGGTGGCAGCTGCATTATTTCGCCCGGCGTGAGTAGCGGCCGGGCCGTCTCCTGCCGCGACACCATGAGATGCCCTAACCACGGCGCAAGGCGATGGCCGGCATAATTAGTGGAATCGCGCAGCTCGGTCGCGGTGCCGAGCGCGTCGCTCACCCGCTTGGCCGTGCGCTCGTCATTGGTCGCAAAGCTGACGCGCACATGGCAGTTGTCGAGGATCGCGTTGTTCGGCCCATAGGCGCGCTCGATCTGATTGAGGCTCTGCGCAATCAGGAAGCCTTTGATTCCATACCCTGCCATGAAGGCCAAGGCGGACTCGAAAAAATCCAGACGGCCGAGCGCCGGAAACTCGTCCAGCATCAACAGCAGCCGATGGCGCTTGCCGGAGGTGGTCAGTTCCTCGGTCAACCGCCTGCCGATCTGGTTGAGGATCAGGCGGATGAGCGGCTTGGTGCGGTTTATGTCGGACGGCGGCACGACCAGATAGAGCGTGACCGGCTGGCGGCTGCCGACCAGATCGGCAATCCGCCAGTCGCACCGCGCCGTCACTCGCGCCACCACGGGATCACGATACAATCCCAAAAATGACATGGCGGTGCTCAATACGCCCGACCGTTCGTTCTCGGATTTGTTCAACAGCTCGCGGGCCGACGACGCGATGACGGGATGAACCCCAGCCTCGCCGAGATGCGGCGTGTCCATCATGGCGCGCAAGGTCGCCTCGACCGGGCGGCGCGGGTCGGACAGGAAATTGGCGACGCCCGCCAGCGTCTTGTCCGGTTCGGCATAGAGAACATGCAGGATCGCGCCGACAAGCAGGCTATGGCTGGTCTTTTCCCAATGGTTGCGCTTGTCGAGACTGCCTTCGGGATCGACCAGAATATCCGCGATATTCTGCACGTCGCGGACTTCCCATTCCCCTTGCCGGACTTCCAGCAGCGGGTTGTAGGCCGACGATCTAGCATTAGTTGGATCGAACAGCAGCACGCGGCCATGCTTTGCGCGGAAGCCCGCTGTCAGCGTCCAGTTCTCGCCCTTTATGTCGTGAACGATGGCGGATGCCGGCCATGTCAGTAGCGTCGGCACCACCAGCCCGACGCCTTTGCCGCTGCGCGTCGGGGCGAAGCATAAGACATGCTCGGGACCGTCATGGCGTAGATAGTCGCGGTCGTATCGGCCGAGCAAGACGCCATCGGGGCCGAGCAATCCGGCTGCGCGGATTTCCTTGTCCTCGGCCCATCGCGCGGAGCCGTATGTGGCGACGTTGCGCGCCTCCCGTGCCCGGATGATCGACATGAAGATGGCGGCGGGGATGGCGAGGAAGCCGCCCGATACCGCGATGATGCCGCCCTCGACAAAGATCGAAGGCGCATAGGCATCGAAGGAAAACCACCACCAGAAGAAGGCGGGCGGATGATAGACCGGCAGGCCCGCCAGCTCGAACCATGGTGCGCCAAGCTGCGGCTGGAAGCCGAGGCGGAACGCCGTCCATTGCGTCGCTGCCCACACCATCACCAGAACGATGGTGAAGACGACAGCGATTTGACCCCAAAGGATTCGGCCTCCGCGCAATGCAGGCTCCAGTCGGCAAAAGAGACGGAGCCGATCAGAGAGTAGGCAAAACCGGGACAGGCAACAGGAAAGGGGGTGCGGGAGGGCTGCCGGATACTATCGGCGGCAAATAGGACGGTCATGGCAGCGCCATCGCCTGTGCGAATGGCTATGCTGGCGGATCGAACCGAATCGCGGGGAAAATCAGTCCGCTCGGATCAGCCGACCCATGTCGCTTGCGAGCGTCAGCAGATTGCGGAGTGCGGCGCTACAACTAAACGGCGACCAGACGGCCGAGAACGGCACTGGTGCCGGCTCATCCGCGAATGGGACGAAGACAACACCGGATGTTGGCAGGAGCGACGTAGCCGCTCCGACGATGGTGATGCCGAAGCCCTGTCCGACCATGGACAGCAACGTGCCTCGCTCTACGTCGAAACGCAGGATCGACGGCGCAGGCCAGCGCCCGGCAAGGCGCAGCACGATATGGTCATGGACCTGTGGACCCGTGCCGCCATGGCGGACAAGGAAAGCCTCGCCGACCAGATCGGCCCAAGTGATTGCCGACTGCCCGGCGAGGCGATGCCTATCAGGCAGCACGGCCACCAGCGGTTCGGTCCAGATCGGGCGGGAATGGCAGTCGGGCAGCTCGGGCGTGCCGGCGACGAACGCCACGTCCAGCCGGTCGGCGCGAAGCTGCATCACCGCATCGCGGGCCGTGCCTTCGGTGATTTCGACCTCGACGCCGGGATGGTTTTCCCGATATTGCCCGATCAGGTCGGCGAGGAAGCTGCGCGGGATCAAAGCATGGATGCCAATGCGCAGGCGACCACATTCCCCCGCCGCCGCCATACCTGCGGTCTTTACCGCATGGTCGAGCTGATCGACGCCAATAGCGACGCGCTCGATGAAATGGCGTCCGGCCTCGGTCAACCTGACGCCGCGTGCGTGACGCTCGAACAGGAGGATGCCAAGGTCTTCCTCCAGCGCCTTCACGCGGGCGCTGACGCTGGATTGCGCCACGCCGAGCGCATTGGCGGCGTGGCGGAAGTTGAGATATTCGGCGACTGCAAGCGTCTGAATCAGCGACACGAGGGGAATGCGCGACCCCAGCGCGGTTGGCACTCCCCATTGACGATCAACTATTGGTGTTGAGCGGCGACGACGCATGGGTCACGCTATGGTCGTAGGTGCTCAACCACGATCCCATGCAGTTCGCTCAACCGTTGAGCGATCAAGGAACGATGGCAAGCCTCCGGGCTGCACTCAACACAAAATAGTGCCGCGATACCGTCATGCGGCAGCGCCGAAACAATCGAAGTGAGGTCGGCCCGGTCAAGGATTTCGGTGGTATAGCGGCGGATGTATTCGACAGCGAGTTCGTGGCGGGAGCGTTTGCCTACCCCAAGGCGGTCGTCCTCTGCATACTGGAGATGACGCAATTCAGTAGTGGGAGCGAGTTCAGGATGATGCTTGTAGGCTATCTTGGCGTTGGCGAGGGCCGCTTGTAATCGGCGGGAATTGGCCCACGCATACTCGGGACCACGAACACCACGTCGCTGTCGCACATCGAGCAAAAGGCCGACATTTGCGCTCCGCAGTCGATACAGGAAAGACGCACCGTCGAAGCCATAGACGCCGATGGTCGCTACCTTGGAAACCGGATCGCGCAGCTCGGTAGACTTGACGATGGCGCGGGACATATGAACCACCTTTCGTCTGATGGGCGCACCTTGCCCCCCTGTTTGAATCCAATCATGGTGGCGGACCTTGATGGGCATGTTGTCCGACAACCCATCGGCAAATCACGTCCACCACATAGCGTTGCTCGGCATCGTTGAGCGCACGCCCGGCAGGGATGCTGTGCCAGCGTGCCAAGCAGGTTCTGCAACAGGTCGCGGTGGCGTGCTGGGCGACGAACACGGGGTGTCCGCGATAAGGTGTTTGACGGCCATCGTTGCGCGGCTCGGCCGGTGCCAGCCGCTGCTCGACCAATTCCTCGGCGTGCTTACGGATGGTTGCGATGCCGCGTAGATCAACCATTGCCCGGTCCCGGCCAAGTAGACGGAACTTTGCTCGAAAGTGATGTTGGCCAAGCCGGTGCAGTATGGCATCCAACTCGTCCACTAGCTCTGCTCGCCGCGAATGGTGCGGCGAAGTCTCGGGAGGCGGTCATGCAAGGCGCGCTCCCCGCCGTGTTGCGTGGGACGGTAGTAGTCCCTTCCCACCAGTTCATCCGGCGGATACTGCTGCTCTAGGACTCCTTCGGGAGTGGCGTGGGGGTAACGGTAGCCTATGGCGTTTCCCAGTTCCTTCGCGCCAGTGTAACGACCATATCGCAGGTGAGCTGGCACGGCCCCAACAGCACCCGCCCGAACATCCGAGATAGCTTCGTCTATTCCGACGATTACCGCATTGGATTTTGGAGCTGCCGCCAAATGCACTGTGGCCTGCGCCAAGGCCAAGCGGGCCTCGGGCATCCCGACCAACTCCACGGTTTGCGCCGCTGCGACGGAAGCTAGTAACGCAGTAGGATCAGCCAGCCCAACATCCTCGCTGGCATGAACCATCAACCGCCTTGCGATGAATCGCGGGTCTTCTCCAGCCACGATCATACGGGCCAGATAATGCAGCGCAGCGTCGGCATCCGAACCACGGATGGACTTGATGAACGCGCTGATAACATCGTAGTGCTGGTCGCCCTGTCGGTCATAGCGCACGGCTGCTTCGGTGATAGCTCGTTCCACGGCCGGCAGGTCGATCATCGAGCTTTCGGTATCTGCTAGGCCATCAGCACTCGCTTCCAATGCAGTCAGTGTTCCCCGTCAGCACCAATGGCACAGATTTGAGGTTGTGATTTAAGGAGGGTTGGGGCTTCGTCGCAGTGACGAAGGAACGAAGATGAAGCCCCAACCCTCCTTGAAAAAATCGCCCGCCAAGGCCCCCGCGGAAGCGGTGGTGAAGGACATTCGGCGGCAGACCCGTCGGCATTTCTCGGCGGAAGACAAGATCCGCATCGTGCTGGACGGCCTGCGCGGCGAGGACAGCATTGCCGAACTGTGCCGCAAGGAAGGCATCGCCCAGAGCCTGTATTACACCTGGTCGAAGGAGTTCATGGAAGCGGGCAAGCGCCGCTTGGCTGGTGACACTGCCCGTGCTGCGACGACCGGCGAAGTGCAAGACTTGCGCCGCGAAGCCCGCGCCTTGAAGGAATGCGTTGCCGACCTGACGCTCGAGAACCGTCTGCTGAAAAAAAGCATGATCGCGGATGGGGGCGACGACGAATGAGGTATCCGGCATCCGAGAAGCTCGAGATCATCAGGATCGTCGAGCAATCGCACCTGCCTGCCAAGCGGACGCTGGATAAGCTCGGCATCGCCCGCCGGACATTCTATCGCTGGTATGACCGCTATCTTGAGAGCGGCCCGGAGGCGTTGGAGGATCGTCCATCGGCACCGAGCCGGGTGTGGAACCGCATCGCGCCCGAGGTGCAGGATCAGATCGTCGAGATGGCGCTGGAGCAGTCCGAGCTGTCCCCGCGCGAACTGGCGGTACGATTTACCGATGAACGCCAATACTTTGTATCCGAGGCCACGGTTTACCGCCTGCTGAAGGCCCATGACCTGATCACCAGCCCGGCCTATGTCGTAATCAAGGCCGCCGACCAGTTCCACACCAAGACCACCCGGGTGAACGAGATGTGGCAGACCGACTTCACCTACTTCAAGATCATCGGTTGGGGCTGGATGTATCTGTCGACCGTGCTCGACGACTTCTCGCGCTACATCATCGCCTGGAAGCTGTGCACCAACATGCGGGCCGAGGACGTCACCGACACGCTCGATCTCGCGCTCGCGGCTTCCGGCTGCGATAGCGCCAAGGTGCTGCACAAGCCCAGGCTGCTCAGCGACAATGGCCCCAGCTACATCGCCGGCGAACTGGCGGAATACATCGAGGCCCGGAAGATGAGCCACGTGCGCGGCGCCCCGATGCATCCCCAGACCCAGGGCAAGATCGAGCGCTGGCACCAGACCCTGAAGAACCGCATCCTGCTGGAGAACTACTTCCTGCCCGGCGACCTCGAGGCCCAGATCGAGGCCTTCGTCGAGCATTACAATCACCAGCGCTACCACGAGAGTCTGAGCAACGTGACGCCCGCCGACGCCTACTTCGGCAGGGCACCAGCCATCATCAAACAGCGCGAAAGGATCAAGCGGCAGACCATCGAGTATCGGCGCTTGCAACACCGCAAGCTCGCCGCTTAACATCAACCCCCAGACGAGGCCCGCACTCCGCTAATCTACGCCGCGAGCTGCGCCAAATGTTCTGACGACGGACAGAACGCCGCAAATCCCTTCACCCACGCCATCCATCGCGCGCCCGTCCTCTCGACCAGCGGGGCAAGCGTTACGATGGAGCGCGGCGTCGCGGCGGCGTGCAATATCCAGCCGTCATAGTCGCGCTCCAGCCGCTCGATCAGGTGCACATGATCGACCTCACCCGCGTAATCGGGATGGTCCCGATAAAGGTGCGCGCAGCCGATATAGGGCGGGTCGGCATAGGCGATCTTAATCGGCGATCCGGCTCCGAAACGGCAGCGAACAGGTCGCCGGATTGCGCCTCGGACAGCGGCGCGGGCGCAGTTCGGGCGTCGGTCGAGCGCGTGACAAACATCGGTGCCTCGCGCCAATCGGGCGGCGGTGGCGGTGCCGATGACGGCGGTTCGGTTGCAGCCGCGCCGCCGAGGATCGGCGCGAGCGCGGCGACATAGGCCCGCGTCTCGGCCGGCAGGGTGCGGCCGGTCGCTCGGTATTCGTCATAGCGGCCGGGACCGGCATTGTAGGCCGCCAGCATCGCCGCGACATTGCCGTAACGGTCGAACATTTCGCGCAGGTAGGCCGTGCCTGCAAGGATGTTGTCGCGCGGGTCGTAGGGATCGCGGCCGAGCTGGTAACGGACACGCAAGCCCGCCCATGTGTCGGGCATCACCTGCATCAACCCCATCGCCCCGGCCGACGATACTGCGCGCACGTCGCCCGCACTCTCGGCGCGCAGCACGGCGCGAATCCAGTGCTCGGGGATGCCGAAACGCTGCGACGCCTCGACGATATGCGCCGCATAAGGATGGGCGGCGGCCGGGCGCTCAACGGGCGCGGATTGCGCGACAGCGACGCCCGATCCGGCGCAGACGGAAAGCGCCCCCGCCAGCAACAGGACGGCACAACGCCATGCTTGCCTGTCTCCGCTTCGCCGCCAGCCTGCCAGCGTGCTCGCTGCGGTCAAGGGCAAGGCGCAAGCGCCGGCCGATGGCCGCCCCTGACCTTCGCTGCGCGCGCCGGCCGTCTGGTCGCCGAGCGGGACGAAGGGATGAGACGGCTTTTCCGCGAACAAAGGGATGCCGATCTTGGACCGGATGGCAGGCCGGACGCGCGCGGCCGTCATTCCTCGTCCTCGACTTTCCGGGGGTGCTTCCAACGCAGGGTCCAGACCGAAGGATCGTCGTTGGACTGGAACAGTTTGGCCCGGATCGGGGACGGGAAGATTGGCCCCTCCAATCGCATCGACACGAACTCGCCAGCGTTCTCGCTCGAGTCTTTCCATGCGGGGCCGGCGTCCGGGCCGTCCTCGCTATCGAGGCGCACGCGATAGTCGGGTGCGTTTTTTACGTCGCTCGGCTTGGCCGGGACGATGAACAGCTTTTCGTGGAGGCCGAACGAATGAAGCTCGCCCGCATAGCCGGTTTCGGTGCGGGTGAAGGTGCCTATCTCTGCCATGGGAAATCTCCTGCGGTTGATTTTCGGGGGGTGGTTCAGTGGGTCGGCGCGCGCCACTCGTAGCGGCCGACGCCTTCCTCATCGGTCCAGAGCGGGACCGCTCGGCCGATGACGGAAGCTGCGGGGATGGGTCCGAAATACCGGCCGTCGAGGCTGTCGCGGACTTCCCAATTCATGAGGAAAAGCTGGTCGTCGCCGATGACGCGGCAGCCCTGCCAGACCGGCAGATTGCGGCCGAGGCTGTCGCGCTCCAGCGCCTCGCCCATTTCGATCCCGTTCACCGTGATCGTGCGGCCGGCGCGGCAAACCCGCTGTCCCGGCAGGCCCAAGATGCGCTTCAACAGCGGGACGCCCCGCGCGATATAGCCGCGCTCGACCATGAAGGCGGCGAGCGGTTCGGGTGGCATGACGGCGACCAGTTCGGGCACGTCGAGCGCGTCGGCCGGCTCGACGGTGTAGAAGCCGATGGGTGCGCTGGCCGTGGCGTTCCAGATGAGTTTCACGGGCAAATCGACGGCGCTGGCAGCCGCGATGCCGAGCACCGCCAGCGCCGTCACCGTAAGGGTGCGGCGGCGCGTCATGGGTCGATCCTCCGGCGATGGAGCCAAGCGGCATGTCGCTCGGGCGTGTAGGCATGCGGCTCCAGATTGGCGGTCAAACGGTTGTGGACGTGCCGCCAGTGATCCGGCGAGGCATCGGCCGGATCGAGGCCGAGCGATTCCACGGCGTCGATGGCGGCAAACGCGCGCTGCACCTTCGGCCAGCCGTCGAGGCGCAACAGGATTTCGCCGCCGGGGCGGACGAACGGCAATGTCTGGAACGGCTCGCCGCGCCCGATGGCGCGCACAATGTCGATGCGCGAAACGACCGTGCCATGATCGCCTTTCGCCCATCGGACGAAGGCGAAGACGCTGCCCGGTGCGAAGCCGACGACGCTGCGGCGGCGGTCGATGATCTGTTCGTAGCTCTTGCGGCCGAAGCGTATCCAGTGCTCGACCTTGCGCTTGTCGAAGGTCAGCTCGACCAATGTGGTGAAGGGCGCAGGCCCGTCCGGCAGCGGACGGCCGTGCGCGCTGCGATGGGCGCGACGGGTCATTGTGCGTCTCCGGCGATGTGCTGGTGGGGGTTGCGCGCGTGCGCTGCGTCAACGGAGTGCATCATGGCTCGCCGTTCCCGGCAGAACCGGCACCACGCTTCGCGTGCGCGCGCGTCAAAGAAAAAGAGTTAGATTCTCTGTTAGATAAGTTAGCGGTCGGATTCCGCTTTTCAGGCCAAAGCGTTAGCTGCGGTTCGTGCGCCTGATCTGCCGATAGTCGTGCGCCTGATGTGCCGATACCCCGTGCGCCTGATCTGCCGATGGCATTAACAGGGTTATCAACAGTGCCTGTTGATGAGTTTTCGGGGCGGATGCGCAGCAGCTCGCGGCCGTCCTCCCGCTCGATCTGGAGCAGGTAGCCGGGGAGCTGCTGGCGGGCCGCGATCCGGCGCAGGTCGAGCGCGAAGTCGGACGGCCGCGCGAGGCTGCCGGATTTCTGATGAAGGTGCGCGACCTCGAAAATCCAGCCGTGGCGCTGGTGCCCGGCGTGCTTTCGGGCGACACGGTAAAGCCATCGCTCGATGCCGCCAGTCAGCCGGAAATAGGCCGGGTCGATGGTCAGGACCAACGAACGGTCGATGACGCTATTGTAGAACCATTCGGGCAGGACGAACTCCATGCCCTCGACGCGGCCGGCGCGCGTCGTCATTTCTTCCCACTCGTTGATCCATGAGAATTGCCGGCGACGCCAATGCGGGCCGTTGCGGATGGTGGTGGCGATGACGGTCGATTGCAGTCGCGCCAGCGCGGCTTTCAGAAGCCGGTATTGGTGATTGCCGGTCGGCCGCCCGATGGCGCGTAACAGGTGGTAAGGCGTAAACCGGACAAAGCGCGAAGTGGTGAGGCCGTTGTTCTCGGCCGCGACGATCTGCGAGGCCGCCCATATCAGCACATCGGCGTCCCAGATGGTCGCCATGCCGTGCTCGGGCATCCCGAACACCTGCACCTCTATGTCGGCGGCTTTGTAGAGAATCGGCTTTGTGCGCGGGGTCTTCGCCAGCGAGAAAAACGGCCGCTCCATCAAGTCGCGCTGGTCGCGCGGCGGCGCGTCGCCCGTTGCGACGACGAAGGGGTCTAGGCGGCTGCGCTCGCTGTCCTCGGTCGGCTGCGCGGGGTCGTGATCGTCCTCGCGCAGCATCTAGCACTCGTCCCGTTCTTCGGGCGTGAGCGGACGCGCCGGAAAGACTGTGCCGGCGGTCTTGTCGCGGGTGGATTTACGTTCGCCGACCGCGCTCCAGTCTTCCAGATCGCGGACGGTGTAGAGGACGCGACCGCCGACCTTGCGATAGGTCGGGCCGGTGCCGTAGGTGCGATGTTTCTCAAGGGTGCGGATGGATATGCCGAGGAAGCGCGCGGCTTCCTTGGTGCGCAACAGGCGCGGCGGCAGGCCCGCAAGCGGGTTGGGCATGGATCACCTCCAGTCGGGATTGGGCTACCGGGGGCGGCAGCGGACTGTGGCGAACCATGGCGAGGGATCGGCGGCGCGTAGCGTGCCGCATTTGCGCCTATGCGCTGGCGGCACCCCCCCTCGGGGCGGCGCGGCTAATAGTTGAGGAATTTCAGCGGCTCATTGCCTGCTGCGCCGAAAAGCCAGAGACATTCCCACGCGGTTCGGTTAAGAATCGCAGCGGAGCAGACGCGCTGCTCTGGGGCGTAGTAACCCCTCACGAATGGCCGGTGCCAGCCAGAACGGCACCAACTCCTTGACCTATGGTCGGGGAGCCTGTGGCGTATACAACAGGCTTTCCGAGCTAAAGGCCATGGGGCCGTTTCGTGACGGTTACTAACTCCCCGATCACCAAGAGTCAGAGAGAATCGTTTGCGGGGGCGCACCGCAGACAAGCTCTCTCGGATACGGGGAATGACTATGCGGGTTCCCGTCGAACTCGATCCCGATGTGGACGACGAAGCGCCAGCCGGCGACGCCATAACCACCTATGACGAACGCCACTACGTCACCTATCTGCGCCTTCTCGATGCGAAGGCCGAGGGCGCGGACTGGAAAGAAGTCGCGCGGATCGTGCTGCACCGCGATCCGGCAGCCGAGGAACTTCGGACCTATCGTTGCTGGCAAAGCCACCTCGAACGTGCGCAATGGCTATCGCGTGAGGGCTATCGCAAGATTCTGGAGCAGGCGGCAGCCAACAAGGCGTGAGGGCCACGCCACCCGATCAACGCTTGCCGGGCTTGATCGGGTAGTGAAGAAGCAGGCGATAGCCGCCGCGCATCATCTTGATACCGTGCGCGACCAGGCGGCGGGCCTTGTTCTTGCGCGGATCGTTCTCAAAGTCTTCCTTGGTGCCGCGAAAGCCGAGCAGGACTTCGGCGATGGTGCGATAGCTCTCGCCGCGCAGCCGGGCGTCGAGCGCGCGCAGGGACAGGATATGCCATTGCCGAAGCTGCGCGGGAACGGCCCGGAAGTCGGGTCCGGGCGCGCGGCCGTTTAGGGACCGCCAAAGACGGCGCGCAGCGTGGGCGCGCAGCTCCAGAAAGGAATCCATCGGCAGGGTGACGGCATAGAAAGCGGCTGCGTCGGGCACCCCCTCGGGCAGCCAGAATTGATGTGCGACGCCATCCACCTGCCAGATACCGTGCCAGCCATCGGCGGCGCGGCGCAGGTCGAGGCCGTCGAGATGCCCCAGCGTCAATATCGGTTCGGTGTCGCCGTCCTTGTGACCGACCGGCGACAGCATTACCGCTTGCGGTTGAAGGCTCGGCGTCCAGATCGGGGATTGCTGGTCATGCGGCGCGTCGGGATCGCATGGGAAATCGCAAACCCCAGCGATGCGCGAACGCTTCAAGGTCGCGCCCGGTCGGCTGGCCGGTCGATGCGATGGTCTGGAAGTCCTGACGATATTCGTCGTTGCGGCGCAGGTATTCCCAAGCGAAACCGGCGGCTGGAATGTGCTTCGCGTGTCTGTATGCCGCCGGGAAACGCCAGTCGATGCTAAGCATGGCGTAACCTCCCAAAGCCGGGGCGTGCGAGGCCGCGCCCGGACCAGAGAGATTCAAGTATTGTTTGAAGTATTAGAAGCCGCTCAAAGTAGATATGTTGAGCGCCTAACCCGATCATTATTGGTTATTTTCTTCTTCACACTATCGTCGCGCTCTGGCCAGTCGCCCGCCCGCAAGTGCGGACAGGCGACCATGTTTTCACCTGCTGGAAAACACATGCACCTCGCCATGCGCCGTCTCGATGGTGAACAGATCGCCGCCCATCTCGGCGTCGCGCGCCATCGCGTCCCAATCGACATAGTAGCGTAGCGCCTCGGGGATCGTGATGCTTTCGGTGGTCAGCTCTTCCATGTAGTCGGCAAGGCTGGCGAACTGACCATGATAGCAGTCCTCCAAGGTGGATTCGGCTTGGCCCATGTCGCCGCCGAACTGCTCCAGCAAGCCGGCGCCGAGTGCGCCATGCTCTGCGATAAAAGCGGCCATCCGCGCCACGCCGTCGATGCCAGCATATTCGGAGATGCTGACGCCCTCGAAGCCCTCATAGTCGTGAATGGCGTATTCCTCCGCATCCTTGACGGGGGAACGCGCAAGCATCACGGCAATCTCGTCCCTGATCTGGTCGGTGTCCTGATCCGCGTCGATCCAAGCCCCATGCAGAAAGCCGTTATTGTAAGCTGCAAGGCAGGCAACATAGATGCGGGGGCTGCTGTCGGATACGTTGGTCATGTCTCTGATCCTCGGGTCTGAAGGTCAGCGAAGCGGAACGCCGCGCCTGACCTTCTGGCCGTCGCCGAGACTGGGGTAGCAACGAGCAAGGGCGGCCGGGGTGGAGGGGGATCACCCGGCCTGCACAAGCCCCTTGGGGCGCGGAAGGCTGGGGATACCGCCCCGGACGGTTCCACTTACCTTGCTGGCGCGAGGGCAACGCCCTTAGTAAACCTGTTAAGGATCACGCGGCGGTAACCGCGCCGGCCCGGAGGCGAACGCGCTTTCACGTTGCGCTTGAGATCGCCGGAAGGCCGCTACTGACAAGGCCTCGGCGCTTTTGCGCTTGGTCTGCACATGGGCGGAAGTTAAGCCGGGAGCCGTGTAGGCCGCTCGCTTTCCAGCTAGACACTCAATGTTGTCGGTTTTATATAACCTTTGAGTGAATCTGCGATCTGCGGGGGCAATACGTGATCATCACGCCAGAGCAGTGCCGGATGGCGCGTGCCGGATTGCATATGAGTCAAGCGGAACTGGCTCGACGTGCTGATGTAGCACCCGCAACCATTGCAGAATTCGAGAAGGGAAGAAGGACACCCTATGACCGCACGGTGCGCGACATCCAACGTGTGCTCGAAGAGGCAGGGGCAACTTTTGTAGACGGCGGCGTGACGCTCGCGACGGAGCAAGGAAAATGACGAACAATCCGATCCAGAAGCCTGCCGATGTCCCGCTTGAAGATACGACCAAAGTCAACGTCGATTGGCTAAAGCTCGACCGCGAGAATCCCCGTCTTGTGGGCATAAGCGCTCGTACGACAGATGAAAGCATTGTCGCGCAGCTATACCGGGGGGAAGAACTGGGCGAGCTACTCCAGTCTATTTCGGCGAACGGCTATCTGGACATCGAGCCTTTGATTGTCTGGTTGGACCCTGCCGACCAGAAATTCACGGTTCTTGAAGGCAACCGCAGGCTGGCGGCTATTCGTCTGTTTCGCGAACCTGCGCTTGTCGATGCCATCGCCAAAAATGAGCGCATTAAGATCGGCGTCCCTGAAATCAGCAAAGCGGTAGAGGCATCGCTTGCCGAAGTATCTGTCTATCGCGTCCCGGACCGGGATGCGGCTCGGTCATTCATCGGCTTCAAACACATCAACGGTGCGGCGAAGTGGGAATCCTACGCCAAGGCAAAATTTGCGGCCGGATGGTACAATTCCGGGAATGTGTCGCTGGAGGAAATTTCCGAGAAGATCGGTGACCGGCATGACACAATCAAGCGAATGGTCGCCGCGATTTACGTTCTAGATCAGGCAGAGCGCGAAGGTGTTTTTTCGCTGACAGATCGTAAGATTACCAAGTTCAATTTTTCGCATCTGTATACGGCGCTCTCGCGCTCGACATATATGACGTATTTGGGACTTGAAACCGCTTGGTCTCGATACGACCCGAAACCCGATCCTGTTCCGGCCGACAAATTGGACCGGCTGCGGGAAGTGCTGGTTTGGATTTACGGTTCTAAGGATGATGACAAGGAACCAGTTGTCCAGTCGCAAAACCCCGACATTAAGAACCTTGGCGAAACGCTCGCGAGCGCCGAAGGACTCCATATCCTGCGCGCTGGCGGTACACTGGCAGAAGCGCACGCAAGCACCAAGCCAGCTGATGAAACCCTGTCGGCGTCGCTGATTCGCGCCCGCAGCGTCCTTAGGGAAGCTGCAAATAGTCTTCGAGGCTATGACGGACGTGATCAATCCCTTCTGAACATCGCAGAGGACGTTTCCGAAACGGCGCAAACCATCCATGATAGAATGAGGAAGAAATTCCGCGACGCCATGGGGGACGGACGTGGCAGTTGAACTTTATTTTCCGCATGATGAAGTGGACACCAAGAATCCGAACTTCGATCTTGCCGCTGACTATCTTGAACTGACTGCTTTCTTTTCCGAAGAAGCTAGGTCGTTTACGAAAGACCTAATTAACGCGACAGAGATCGGCGCCGAAGACGACTACGAGACTGTCGATGAAGAGATGACCGACCGGGAAGAGATCGTTTCCGGCGCGGTCAGGCGAATCGACGGGAGACGTGACGCACTTGGTGGATCGTACCCATTCACTTTGGATGAGAATGGCGATGTCCTGACATATGTTGGGAATGAGCCTTCCTATGGGCAAGCCGCCTATGTCCTCTCGCTGATTCTTTCGCATCTAAAGGCAGTGTCGCCTATTCTCGATGGCTCGGCTGTTTATCCCACAGATGCGGAAATCATAGAGCTTCGGAAATATTTCCAGTACTTTGCGACGGCAGCGTTGGCGGCAGAAGTAAACGGCCGGGCTTGGTCTTTTGGTCATCCCCGACCGGACAAGACCAATTTTCACACGAAGCTCGCCGAAATATGGGGGGTGTTTCGGGATGGCGTTCTACAGGCGGCCGTGGGCGTGCCTGAGAGGCCTCAAGACGACCAGATAGACGTTTTCGCAGCCCGTCTCCAACCGGATGGCCTTCCCGGTTTTCTGCTTGCCGCAGGACAAGTCGCGACTGGCAATAACTGGCGTGAAAAGTCGCTTCGACATCATTTAGAGAAGGTCTTTCCAAGCCGTTGGTTCGGACAACAGCCAGTGACAATGATGCTGTGCTATCACATCATACCTTTCGCTCGTCCAGACGATGAGTTTTTTGATGACTGCCGCGTCCTCGGCAATGTTCTTCATCGTCTTCGAGTCCCCTATCGCGTGACAGAGGCACAAGGACTTCATGAGCAAGGGGTAGCAATTGAAGCGTTCGACCAACTCGCCGTGGCAGTTGAGTGGATCAAGGCTTACGCTGCGAGGGGAGCTGCCGCAGCATGAGACACCGCTTCCATTCCATCTGCCCATATTTCGCGATGTTTCCGGAAGCGTTTGTGGAGAAGCATCTTGCCGCGTCACGCTTCAATGGTGTCGTGTTTGACCCATTCTGCGGTCGGGGAACGACTGTTTTTGAAGCGTTGCTGAATGACAGAGAAGCCGCTGGATGTGACCTGCATCCTGTCGCAGTTTGCATAACGGGTGCCAAGTGCAATCCGCCAGATCGTGACGATGTGGTTGCTCGACTGACAGAATTGGAAGGTTCCTTTTCCATTCTGCCGCCGCCCGTCCTTTCGGAAGACATGACGGAATTCTTCTCTGTCTGCTTTCATGCGGACACCTATGAGCAAGTGCGGTTCCTTCGGGCCAATCTGAACTGGCGAGATGATCGGACCGACCGCTTTATTGCCGCGCTTTGCCTCGGCGCTCTCCACGGCGAGTCTCACCGAAGCCCGAATTATTTCAGCAATCGGATGCCACGAACGATCAGTACGAAGCCGGCTTATTCGGTGCGCTGGTGGGAAAAACATGGTTATGTCGCGCCGCACCGGGATGCGTTTGCCATTTTGCGCAGCATGATCGATTTCCGCTTCCGTACGCCTCCCCCGAATAATCGTGGAGAAATCGCCGAATCCGACGCGCGCAAGGCGAAGTCCGCCTTTCCTCATTTGGAAGGAAGGGTGACAGACATAATCACGTCGCCTCCGTATCTCGACACTACCAATTATCGAGAAGACCAGTGGCTGCGGCTGTGGTTTTTGGGCGAAGACCCCAAGAGCACCCAAGCGCGAGATGATGGGCGGCATTACAACAAGGCCCTTTACTGGACTTTCTTGAAAGAAGCGTGGGAAGGAGTCGCACCGCTGTGGGCACCTCAAGCAAGGATCGTGGTTCGGATCGGTGGAAGGAAGCTGTCGAAGGAGGAGATGTTCGATGGCCTTTTGTCGAGTCTGAACGACGCGACCGGCCGCCACGTGCAGCCAGTCGATGACGGAGTCACCACGCCCGTTAAGCGGACACAAGCTAACAGCTTCCGGGGCTCAAAGGCATCTCCTACCGTCGAGCACGATTTCTGCTTTGTCGTCGGCTAAGTCTCCAAAGGCCGCTTTCTTGCAGAAACGTGCTTTTCTTCCTGTAGGTTGCGCCAAATTTCACGCTTCATTTTGTAGGGCTATAGCGTAGGTGTAGTTCTCTGTTTCGTCGGCTTCGGCCCGCCAATAGCCTTTCCCGGAAAGTCCCAGAAACGCCTGTTTTCCTTGATTTTCTGCGATTCTACGCTATGTTCCCCGTCAGCACCTATGGCACAGATTTGAGGTTGTGAATTAAGGAGTGTTGGGGCTTCGTCGTAGTGACGAAGGAACGAAG
>QFPK01000013.1 GCA_003248865.1 Sphingomonas sp. | reverse complement strand
CCTGCTACGGTTGCTCTCGGCCAACGGCGTAGCCACGGCGGCGGGCGGAGTGCCCACCGTTGTTCCGAAGTGGCGGAGAGGGAGGGATTCGAACCCTCGATGAGCTTACACCCATAACGGTTTTCGAGACCGCCGCATTCGACCACTCTGCCACCTCTCCGCAGCATCGCCGTCAGCCCGTGGTCCCGGCATGCAAACGGCAAGGGGCGGCCCATAGCGGCCAGCCCGGTGGAAGACAAGCCTGCTTGGGGAGGCTTGCCCGGTCTGCCTCTTCCCCCGGCCGGCCGGCATCCTATATTCACTTCATGGATAGTCGGAACCTGAAGCATGACCAACGCGCTGTCGCCCCCCTCGGGGCGTCGGGGCATGTGCTGCCGGCTGGCGACGCGCGGCCGGCGGAAGTGCGTATGGCGCGTTTCGGCATCGGGGATGTGGTGAAGCACCGCATCTTCCCGTTCCGCGGCGTGATCTTCGATGTGGACCCGGAATTCGCCAATACCGAGGACTGGTGGCTGGCGATCCCGGAAGAGGTGCGACCCGCGAAGGACCAGCCCTTCTACCATCTGCTCGCGGAAAACGAGGACTCCTCCTACGTCGCCTATGTGAGCCAGCAGAACCTGCTGCCGGATGACGAAGGCGAGGTGCGCCATCCGGCCGTCGCGCAGATCTTCAGCGACTTCCGCGATGGCCGTTACATCCTGCAGCCCGCCATCCGTAATTGATGTGCGCCTCCGTGAGGGGGCCTGATGCGAAAAGGCCGCGCCGGTTGCCCGGCGCGGCCCTTCGTGACGAAGCTTGCCCTGCCCTCAGAAGCGGTAGGAAATCCGCCCATAAAGATAACGGCCGTTGAAGCCGTAGGGCGAGTAGCTGCTGAAGGGGAAATAATAGTTGTTGGCCGAATAGTTGCGGGTTGCGCCTGTCGCCGGGTCGGTGCCCTGGCCGGTGGGGAAGGCGTTGGGATATTTATCGAACAGGTTGTTGGCGCCAATGGCGAATTCCAGCCCGTCGAACCGGCCTGATGGCCGCGCCCGGATCTCGGCATCCGCCACGAAGGCTGGGCGGATTTCATGGTCGGTGAAGGCGTCGGTGCCGGCTGCCAGCACCTTGCCATAGCGGTTGCCGCGCAGAGTCACGCCCAGCCACTGCCAGTCATAATCCAGCCCCACGATGATCTTGTCTTTCGGTGTGCCGTCCGTGATGCGCAGCGATTCCTGCCGCCCGAACAACACGATACCGGGCACCTGGTTCAGTGCACCCGGGGTGGACTTGGTGTCGGTGATGTCCGTCTTGTTCCAGTTATAGCCCAGCGTGAACTGCATCGCGCCGAACTCATTGAAATCATGCTTGTAGGTCGCCACCGCGTCGAAGCCGCGGGTCTTGGTGTCGATGCCGTTGATGAAGAAGCGCGCGGCGGAAATGCTGCTGAACCCGGCCGCGTTCAGGATCTGCGCAATCCCGAAGCCGGGGTTGGAGCCCGTGGGCTGGCCGGCGGCATTGCGGCTGGCGACCAGATTTTCCGTCAGCACGATGCGGTCGTCGATCTTGATCTCATAATAATCGAAGGTGAAGTTCAGCCCGCTGAACGGTGAGGCGGTGAAGCCCGCCGACCAGTTCACTGCCGTTTCCGGCTTCAGCGGCGAGGCGCCCAGCGCCTGCGCCACCGGATTGCCCACCGGCAGTGTCACCGTATCCAGCAGCACGCCGTTCACATTGTTGGTGGCGGCTGCCGCGAAGAACTGCTGCGCCACGCCCGGCGCCCGGAAGCCGGTGGAGACGGAGCCGCGAACCGCCAGCCAGTCCAGCACTTCGAAGCGGGTGGCCGCCTTCCAGTTCCAGTCGCTGCCGAAATCGGAATAATCCTCGAACCGGCCGGCCAGCTGCAGATTCCAGATCGGCAGAAGGTCCAGATCGAGATCGGCGTAGAGCGAGATATTCTCCCGCGCGTTGGTTCCCGTGACGGAGACGCCGCCGATGGTGGGCTGGAAGCCGGGGAACACCTGGCTGCCCGGCGCGGCCCCGGCCGTGGCTGAGGAGGTGGTGCACCATTGCGGGTTGTTCTGGCACAGCGTGACGCCGCCCGAGCGATAGGAATCCGGCTCGCCCGCGCGGACCTTGAACGTCTCGCGCCGATATTCCACCCCGAACGACAATGTGCTGCGCTCGAAGAAGTCAAAGTCCCGGCTGATGTCCAGATTGTTCACCCATTGGGTGTAGGTGAGGCCGCCGGCATCGAACTCGTCCGGGCTTGCCGCCCCCAGAGAGGCGTTCAGCGTGTTGACGATGGTGTAGTTCAGCTTGTTCTGGCCATATTGCATGGAGAGATCCCAGCTCCAGCCGCCGAAATCGCCCTTCAGCCCGCCGGTCGCCGCGAAGTCATAGGAATCGGATGTGATCAGCGGCAGGAAGCCATCGGGATAGATGGAGTAGACGTTCCGGTTGTCACGGCTGGTGCGATAGAAGCCGGCCGATTCCCCATGCCGCTTGCCCCAGGTGCCGAAGGCATAGAGGTCGACCCGGTCATCCAGCGGAATCCCGGCGTTCACCGCGATCATGCCGTCTTCCGTCTTGGGGTCGCCGATGCGGTGGCTGCGCCGGTCGAACGCCTGTTCGGCGGGCACGTTCCAGTTGTTCGCCACCACATTATACTGTTGCCGACGGTCATAGCCGGTGCGGTTGGTCATGTCGCGGTCGCGATACTCCCCGCTGATATTCAGGAAACCTTCGGCGCCAAGCGGCAGGCCCAGATTGCCGGTTACCGTCACGGTCTTGCCGTCAGACGCATGCAGCTTGCGGCCGCTGTCTTCCAGCGTCAACACGCCGTCCGGCGTGAGTTGCGGCAGGCCGCTGGTGCCCAGCACCACGGCCCCCATCCGGTTCACCCCCGCGATGTCGGTCACGTTCTGGCCATAGGTGACGGAGACCCGGCCGCCTTCCCGGGCATCATTCAGCTGGAAGTTGATCACCCCGGCGATGGCATCCGACCCATATTGGGCCGCCGCGCCGTCGCGCAGCACTTCCACCCGGCTGAGAGCCGCAGAGGGGATGAAGTTGATATCCACCGCCTGGCTGCCCCGGCCCACCGAGCCGTTGATGTTGAGCAGCGCCGACAAGTGGCGCCGCTTGCCGTTCACCAGAACCAGAGTCTGATCGGGGCCAAGCCCGCGCAGCGATGCCGGACGGATCACGTCCGTGCCGTCGGCCACGGTCGGCTGCGGGAAGTTGAAGCTGGGGACGAGGTCTCGCAGCGCGCGGGCAGTTTCCGTCTGTCCGCTGTTCTGGATAGCCGTCAGGCCCACTACGTCCACCGGCACCGGGGAATCCGCAACAGTCCGGTCCAGCCGCCGCGTGCCCGTCACGATGATGGTGTCAGCATCGACCGATGCCGTTTCCTGGGCCAATGCTGGAGCGGTGGGAAGCGACAGGGAAACAAGGAGAAGTGCACGAATACGCATGGCAAGCCCTTTTCTGCTGCAACGCAGCAAGAATGAACGAGCGATGCGACGGTGCAACAAGACTTCGATCAAGCCCACACAAGATTTTCAGTTCTGTGGCGGAAATGTTACAACGCAAGTGTTCGAGTTGGAGCCCGACGTTGCGCAGGCTAGGATCACAACATGATCCTCTACGGTTACTTCCGCTCTGGCGCCGCCTGGCGTGTCCGCATCGGCCTCCACTGGAAAGGCATGGACTTTGCAAACCTGCCCCTGAACCTTCGCGAGGGAGAGCAGGGCACACCCGAATGGCGCTCCCGCAACCCGCAGGCGCTCGTCCCTGCGCTGGAACTGGATGACGGCACCCTCCTCACCCAGTCCCTTGCCATCCTGGAATGGCTGGACGAAACCCGCCCCGCGCCGCCCTTTCTGCCCGGAGATCCGATCCAGCGGGCCCGAATCCGGGCCGTTGCGCTGGCCATCGCCGCAGACACCCATCCGCTGCAGAACCTGCGCGTGCTGAAGCGCATCGAAACGCTACTGGGCGCGGACGCCGCGCGACAATGGGCGCACGACATCATCGCCAGCGGACTTGCCGCCGCCGAAGCCATGCTCACGCCCAATCCCGGCCCTTTCGCCTTCGGCACGGAGCCGACCCTAGCCGACATCGTTATCGTTCCACAGCTGCAAGGCGCGCGTCGCTTCAGCGTGGACCTCAGCCCCTACGCCCGCCTTGCCAGCATCGAGGCCGCCTGTGCCCCATTGCCCGCCTTTCAAGCCGCGCGTCCGGAGGTGCAGCCTGACGCGGTTTGAATGGGTCGCCTGTGACGATCGAGCTTGCGGCACAGCACCCGGCAAACTCCGCCGTCAGCGAGGCGACTGCCCGTCGTCGATCTTGATCACGGTTCCCGTCACCGCCTCGCCGGCCGGTGAGGCGAGGAACAGCAGGGTGGAATCCATTTGCGCCGGGTTGGCGATGCGCTTGCGCGGGAAATGCTGGGCGATGTCGCCCATCCGGCTCAGCATGCCGTCCATCATTTCCGATTCGAAGGCGCCCGGTGCGATGGCGTTCACATTGATTCCGGCGGCGGCCCATTCCACGGCCAGCGCCTCCGTCATGCGCGCAACGGCCGCCTTGGAAACGGAGTAGAGCGCCGCGCCGTTGCCAGCGTAGTTGAAGGCCGCGATGGACGCGATGTTGATGATGCGGCCGGGCTGTTTCGCGGCCAGCAGGCGGCGGGCGACTTCCGCGGACAGGATGAAGGGAGCGCGGACGTTGATGTCCAGCACCCGGTCTATCAGTTCCAGCGGCATCTTGTGGGCGCGTTGGGCATCCGGGATGCCGGCATTGTTGACGAGGATGGTGACGAGGCCCAACCCGGCTTCGGCTTCGGCAACGGCGGCCACCAGCTGCTCCGCGTCGGTCACGTCCAGCTGGATCGGCAGCGCGGTGCCGCCTGCTGCGCGGATTTCGGCGGCGAGTTCCTCCAGCCTGTCCGTCCGGCGCGCGGCAATGGCGACCTTCGCGCCGGAGGCCGCCAGCACCCGCGCAAAACGGGCGCCCAGGCCCGAAGAAGCGCCGGTGACCAGCGCGACCTGCCCTGAGAGATCGGTGCTGGCGTTGGGAAGCGGATAGGTCATGGGCATCTCCTGTCTGGCGGGAACGCCCTTCCTTAAGGGCAATGCCGCAGCCGGAGACCTCTGCAATGCGTGTGCTGGGGCGTTAGCCCTGCGCGAACACCGATTGCAGGATGCGGTCGTAGATGCGCGCCAGCGCCTCGATGTCGGCGACCAACGCCAGTTCGTCCACTTTGTGCATGGATTGGCCGGGCAGGCCGAATTCCACAACCGGGCAGATCCGGCGGATGAAGCGCGCATCGGACGTGCCGCCAGTGGTGCTCAGCTCGGGTGTGCGGCCGGTTTCGGCCTGTACAGCCTCGGCGATCAGCGTGGAGAGCTTGCCCGGCTCGGTGAGGAAGGCCTCCCCCGAGATGCGGATTGTCACATAGGCCGCCGGCGCATGCTTCGCCACCGTCTCGCGGATCCAGCCCGCCAGTTCCTCGCCGCTGTGGCTGTCGTTGAAACGGATGTTCAGCCGCGCCTTCGCGCTCGCCGGAATCACATTGGTGGCGGGATTGCCCACCTCCAGATCGGTGATCTCCAGATTGGAGGGCGTGAACCAGTCGGTGCCCGAATCCAGGTGGCGGGCCTGCAACTCGGCCAGGATCGGCACCAGCCGCCGGATCGGGTTGTCGGCGCGATCCGGGTAGGCGACATGCCCCTGCGCGCCCTTCACCTCGATCCAGGCATTCAGGCTGCCGCGCCGGCCGATCTTCATCATGTCGCCCAAATCGTGCGCCGAACTCGGCTCCCCCACCAGACACATGTCGGGGCGATGGCCTTGCGCCTCCATCCAGCGCAGCAATTCATCGGTGCCGTGGGTGGCCGGGCCTTCCTCGTCGCCGGTGATCAGGAAGCTCAGCGTGCCGGGGGCACCGCGCGCCACATGCGCCGCCGCCGCCGAGACCATGGCGGCAATCGCGCCCTTCATGTCGGCCGCACCGCGTCCCAGCAGCATGCCGTCGCGGATCATCCCCGCATAAGGGTCGACAGACCAGCCCGCCCCTTCCGGCACCACATCGGTGTGGCCGGCGAACGCGAAATGCGGCCCGCCCGATCCGACGGTCGCGAACAGGTTGCGCACCGGGCCGTCCGGCGCCTCGCCGAAATCCAGCAGCGTACAGCGGAACCCCAGCCCCGTCAGCGCAGACGCCAGCACATCGATCGCCCCCGCATCGGCGGGCGTGACGGAAGGGCAGCGGATAAGGGCCTGGGCCAGCGCGACGGGATCCATGGCCGCCCTGCTGGCAGCTTGCGAGCCATCGGGCAAGCAGGCACCATCCGCCCATGCCCAAGATCGACCTGCACACGCTGCCCGTGCGAACGGAATCCAGCTATCCGGCGCCTCACGACGCCCCCATCCGCAACCTCCGCGCCGGGATCGAAGTGGCCCGATCCGGCGGCTTCAGCGCCTTCGGGGCCTGGCATGTCACGCTGCAGCCCGGCGGCTGGTCCAGCCAGCGCCACTGGCACAGCCATGAAGAAGAGCTGGTGGTGATGATCTCCGGCGAACTCGTTCTGGTGGACGACGAGGGCGAAACCCCGATGCGCCCCGGAGACGTGGCGCTGTTCCCGGCCGGCGTCGCCAATGGTCACCACCTGGTGAATCGATCCGACACGCCCGCACGCTTCATGGCCGTCGGCACAGACCGGCCGGACGAAGACATTTGCCACTATCCCGATATCGGTATGCAGTGGCGACCGGGGGAGGGTTACATATTTCCGACGGAAGCGTAGGGCGCGCCAGCCGCATCCGCGCCATCAATCTCACACCAGATCATCGGGTACGAACCAGCTGGGTCGTCCTCGGCGGCGAACGCGCGCATAGCGATAGGGCAGGATGAAACCCTGACGGTCTTCCGGGGGGGTGAGCACATTGCGGTCGGCGGTCTCGCGCCATAGCGCCAGGCCCTCGCTGAGGGCGGGGACTTCGTCGGGCTTCAGGTCCAGCAGTTGGCCCCACAGGCGGCGGCGGAAGGCTTCGATGCCTCCTGCATCTTCCCACAGCAGCCCGAATTCCGAATCCCAGCCGAAGCTGCGGCCATTGATGTTGGCGCTGGAAACAAGCGCGCGTTCGCCGTCCGCAATGATCATCTTGGAGTGGACATAGACCATGCCTGCGCGGAACGCTGCGCCACCATCCGCGACCAGTTCCCTCTCCTCGTCGGTCAATTCGGCTTTCCGGCCGAGCGCGAACAGGCCGACGCGCGGACCGAGGTGCTTCAGCAACTTACCGACCGCGCGTGATTGCAACCATTCGCCATGGCGGTGGGCCGGGTGGTTGCCATGGCCTTCGAATGCCACTTCATCGGGCGCCTGCGGCATCAGCAGGATCACCTCCAGCTTCGGGTTGCGGCGGGCAGCCTCCACGATCCAGCCGGCAGCGCGGCGAGAGCGGAAGAACTGCGCCTCTATGTAGAGGCTGTGCCGGGCGGAGAAGATGATCTGGCGGTGAGCCTGCATCAGCTCGCGGATGTGGCGCGAGGGGCCCACGGCGAACACCCTGTTGGATTTGCGCGACTGGGTGCGGAGCAGCTGACCCCGCACATGACTGCCCGGAATCGGGACCGGCAGCGCGGAGGGTTCCGGCATTTCATCCAGAGGATCGATCACCAGCTCGCGCTCCACGCCCGATAGCCAGAAGCGGGTGATCTCGCGGAAGCGGGGCAACTCGAAGTTCCACAGCCGCCGGAAATGTTCGGCCGCGTCTCCTGCGGCAGGGCCTTCCACTTTCACGCTCACGTCATGCCAGCTCTCCGGCGCGGGCTGGTTGTAGCGTCGGGTTTCCCAGCGTCGCTCGTCCACATCCAGCCCGCCGACAATGGCGACCTTGCCATCTACCACCGCGAACTTGTGATGATGAGTGGCCGGCCACATGCGGGGCGCAGGCCCGCGCCGGAAGCGCGGCGTGCCGCCGTCGGCCTTCACATAGCGCCACAGCCCCGGCCGCACGCTCAACAATTCCTCGATGTCACCGCCGCTTTCCGCGAACTCTCGCACCAGCCGGCGCAGCATCAGGCCCATCGGCAACCGCAGCAGCTGCCGCGTGCCCCAGCCCAGCTCGCCCACATGCTGACTCACGATGATCTCGAACCGCTCGCGATCCGGCTCGTCCAGATCGGCCAGCACCTCGCGCAACGCCCGGAAGCTGGACCAGCTGGTGGCGTGCAGATCATGCGCAATGGTCGGCTCGAAATCCGTCAGCAGAACCCGCACCGTCACCCCCGCCTCCACGCGGGATTTCAGCAACGCCGCCCAGTCATTCAGCCCGGCGGCCTTCGCCTCCTGCGAGCGGGTGGCAGTGGCGGGATCGAACACACGGAAGGCGAGGAACACGATGGTCTCAGCTCCAAGCACCAGCCGTTCCAGTTCGGGATACATCTCTGCAGCCAGCAGCAGCGGCGTGACACGCAGGCCATCGCGAACGGGAAAAGGTTTATCCTCCGATGGCGAATCGCGAAGCGGGCCGCGCGTGTCGGGAAGAAAAAGCGAATCGTTGGGCGGGGTTGCCATTCAGTTGCCTGACGCTGAGCCTAGTTTGCCTCCGGCGGGCAGGGAAATGATTTCCCTGCACCCTCTGACTTTGCGTTGCGCGCTATCTCGGTGTTGCACACGTGACTGAGTTTGAATGCCGGCTGCGCCGCAGGCACTAAACTTCGCCGACAGCGCAGCCTGTCCGCGTGGCCTGATAATGTGGGTGCAGGGAGCACGGCTCCCTGCCGGGGGTTGAGGGGGCAGAGCCCCCTCGGTCCAGCATCCGGCAGCAGCTACGCCACCGCCACCCGCAGTCTCAGCCCGATGGCGGCGCCCAGGCCGCGTGCCCATTCCGGGCCGTCTTCCAGCACCATGTCGGCGCGCCAGCCTTCGCCGCCCAGCACCGGGCGGGAATCGATGTTGCCGGCAACCGTTTCCACCAGCCGAATGGCCGCCAGCTGGCTTTCCGCTTCGCCCTTCAGGATCAGCTGGAACGCCCAGGACATGGTGGATGACTGGTCCGCGACGTGTCGGCCTGTCATCTTGGAGACGTCCGGCACGGGGGCCATGGAGTGGATCAGCATCCTCAGGCCCGGCCCCCCGCCCATGTCGCCTTCGCCAAATTCCACCGGGGATTGCAGGGCCTCTGCCAGCCGGTCTTTCAGCTGGGACAGGGCTTCGGCTGCGATCATGCGACCTCCTTCTTCAGTTCGTTCTTCAAAATCTTGCCGTTGGCGTTGCGCGGCAACGGCTGGTGGCGGACGAAGATTTCCACGGGGACCTTGAAGCGCGCAAGCCTTTCGGCCGCGAAAGCCTGCAATTCCTCTTCGCCAACCTGCATGTGCGGCTTTGTGGACACGAATGCGACGGGTTCCTCGCCCAGCACATGGTGCGGGCGGCCGACGAGGGCGGCGTCCATCACGGCCGGATGCTCGCACAGGATGCCCTCCACCTCCACGCAATAGATATTCTCGCCGCCCCGGATCAGCATGTCCTTGGCGCGATCGACGATGGTGACGAAGCCTTCCGAATCGATGCGGGCAAGGTCGCCGGTGCGCACCCAGCCGCCGGGGAAGGTTTCGGCGGTGGCTTCCGGCTTGTTCCAATAGCCTTTCACGATGTTGGGGCCGAAGCCATAGAGTTCGCCGACCTGATCCGGGCCCAGCACCTTGCCATCGGGGTCCCTCACCTCGGCATCGCACACCGGCACCGGCGGTCCGCAGCTGTCCGGGCGGTTCAGATAATCCTCCGCCATATGGTGGCAGAAGGTGGCGCTGGTCTCCGTCATCCCCCAGCCGTTGCCCGGGGCGGAGCCGGCGGCGCCGATCTGGCGGACGAGTTCCGGGGCGGAGGGCGCGCCGCCGTAGGAAATCGTCTCCAGGCTGGAGATGTCATATTTGTCGCGGTCGGGGTGGGTCAGGATCTGCCAGGCGATGGTGGGCACGCCGCCCGCCGAGGTGATTCGCTCCGCCTCGATCAGGCGCAAGGCGTCGCCGGCGTCGAACTTGCGCTGCATCACCAGCCGCGCCCCGCCGACGAGGCTGGGGTTCAGCACGGCATGGCAGCCGGTGGCATGGAAGAAGGGCACCGACAGCAGGGTCGCCTTCTGCGGCGCGGCCGGGTCCGGCTGGGGCGGCATCTCACCCCGGCGCAGGAAGCTGCGCGCCCCCGAAAAGGCGCCCGCCATCACGTTGGAGCAGATGTTGCGATGGCTGCCGAGCGCCCCCTTGGGCTTTCCGGTGGTGCCGCTGGTGTAGAAGATGGTCGCGTCATCGTCCGGGTTCAGGAAGGGCGCGGGGGTGGGAAGGTCCGGCAGGTCGCCCCAGCTCTCCGGCGTGCCGATCGCCGCTTCCAGAGAGCCGTCGCCGCCCCGGCT
Source organism: Sphingomonas sp. (assembly GCA_003248865.1). Classification (GTDB taxonomy): domain Bacteria; phylum Pseudomonadota; class Alphaproteobacteria; order Sphingomonadales; family Sphingomonadaceae; genus Sandaracinobacteroides. Next base: position 84,843 of record QFPK01000013.1, on the reverse strand, counting down.
GACGAGCACATGCTTCAGCTCGGGCAGGGCGGCACGGTGCGGCGCGATGCGCTCCCAGCGCTCGCCGTCCGTCACCAGCAGCTTCGCACCCGAGTCGGACAGGCCATATTCCAGCTCCGCGCCGGTCCACCAGGCGTTGAGCGGGGTGACGATGGCGCCCAGCAGCTGCCCGGCATAGAAGGCCACCGGCCATTCCGGCACGTTGCGCATGGCAATCGCGATGCGATCCCCGGCTGCCACGCCCAGCGACCGGAAATGCCCGGCCAGCCGGATGGTCGCGCGGGCGAAGCCCTCGAAGCTGACGCGCTCGCCCTCATGCACCAGGAAGATGCGGTCGCCGTGCGCGCGGCCTGCCGCGAAACAATGCTGCAGCGTGGGCGGCGCGTTCTTCCAGCTGCGCGTGGGGCGGCCCGCGATCTCCACCGTCTCCATCTCGAACGGCGCGCCCGGCGCCGTCAGCAGCGCATTCACTTCGGCGATGCTCATCGCCGGCCAGTTCTCAGCCATGGTCTCTCCTCCCATGCTGATCCCAGCAGGCGGCGCGCCCCCTCGCAATCCCCTGAATTGACGGCTAGTGAGCGGCGATGACGAAGCCGCCGCACCTGACGCTGATCGATGGATCGGGCTTCATTTTCCGCGCCTATCACCGGCTGCCGCCGCTGACGGACCCGGAAGGCACGCCGGTGGGGGCCGTGTTCGGCTTCACCTCGATGTTGTGGAACCTGATCGAGGCGGCGCGGAAATCGCCGGAGGACGATTATCTCGCCGTCATCCTGGATGCCGGGAAGCAGAGTTTCCGCAACGAGCTTTACCCTGACTACAAGGCGAACCGGCCCGAGCCGCCGGAGGATCTGGTGCCGCAGTTCCCGCTGATCCGCGATGCGGTGAATGCGCTGGGCGTGCCCTGCATCGAAAAGCCGATGTACGAGGCGGACGATCTGATCGCCTCCTACGCAGAGGCCGCGCTGGCCGCGGGCATGACGGTGACCATCGTGAGTTCCGACAAGGATCTGATGCAGCTGATCCGCCCGGGGCTGACGCTGCTGGATACCATGCAGAACAAGCGATTTTCCGACCCGGAAGTGCTGGAGAAATGGGGCGTGCCGCCTGCGAAGCTGGCCGATGTGCTGGCGCTGATGGGCGACAGCGTGGACAATGTGCCGGGCGTGCCCGGCGTGGGGCCGAAGACCGCCGCCGATCTGGTGAACCAGTATGGCGATGTGGAAACCGTGCTGGCCAGCACGCATGAGATCAAGCGCCCGAAGCTGCGCGAGAATCTGGAACTGCACGCCGAGGCCGCGCGGCTGAGCCGGGTGCTGGTGGAGCTGAAGCGCGACCTGCCGCTGGAGCCGCCGCTGGATGCGCTGAAGCTGGGGGACGAACAGGATCGGGAACCGCTGGCCGTTTTCCTGGCGAAGCATGGCTTCCGCACCCTGCTGGCGAAGCTGGGTGAAGTGGGGCGTTCGGCGGCGACCACCATCGCGAAGCCCAAGGACGATGAAGAGGATGCGGCGCCCGACGTGCCGTTCGATCTGGACTCCTATGAGACGGTGATCACGACCGAACGTCTGGGCTGGTGGATCAACGAGGCGCGGCGGCTGGGCAGGCTCGCGTTCGATACCGAGACGACCAGCCTGGATGCCGTGTCGGCCGATCTGGTGGGTTTCTCGCTGGCGCTGGCACCGGGCAGGGCCTGTTATGTGCCGCTGGCCCATGTCTCCGGCGAGGGACTTCTGGCGGAGACGGTCGAGCAGCTGACGCCCGCGCAGGCGCTGCCGCTGCTGAAGCCGCTGCTGGAAGATGCTGGCGTGCTGAAGATCGGGCAGAATCTGAAGTATGACATGCTGGTGCTGGCCCGCCACGGCATCGCCATCGCGCCCTTCGACGACACCATGCTGCTGTCCTATGCGCTCGCCGCCGGGTTGCACGGCCATGGCATGGACGAGCTGTCGGAAAAGCTGCTGGGCCACACGCCCATCGCCTTCAAGGATGTGGCGGGCACCGGCAAGACGCAGCTGAGCTTCGCGCAGGTGCCGCTGGACAAGGCCACCCGCTATGCCGCCGAGGATGCGGATGTGACCTTCCGGCTGTGGCAGAAGCTGAAGCCCCGGCTCTGGCGGGAGAAAGTGACCCGCACCTATGAATGGCAGGACAGGCCGCTGGTGCCGGTGTTGGCGCGCATGGAACGCCACGGCGTGAAGGTGGACCGGGCAGAACTGGCCCGTATGTCCACCGAATTTGCCGGCGAGATGGCGCGGCTGGAGGGCGAGGTGCATGCCATCGCCGGCCAGCCCTTCGCGCTGGGCAGTCCAAAGCAGTTGGGCGAGATATTGTTCGACAAGCTGGGCCTGCCGGGCGGCAAGAAGGGCAAGACCGGGCAGTATTCCACCGACGTGACCGAGCTGGAGCGACTGGCCGCGCTGGACCTGCCCGGCACCGAACTGGCGAGGCTGCTGCTGGACTGGCGGCAGGTTTCGAAGCTGCGCTCCACCTATACCGAAGCGCTGCAGCAGCAGATCAACCCGGAAACAGGCCGGGTGCACACCAGCTTCTCGATGGCGGTGGCGGCGACCGGGCGGCTGGCCTCCACCGACCCCAATCTGCAGAACATCCCGATCCGCACCGAAATGGGCCGCCGCATCCGCGACGCCTTCGTGGCGGAGCCGGGGAACCTGATCCTGTCCGCCGACTACAACCAGATCGAGCTGAGGCTGATGGCGCATATCGCCGACGTGCCCGAACTGAAGCACGCCTATGAGACGGGGCAGGACATCCATGCGCTGACCGCGCGGCAGGTGTTCGGGCTGGCCCCGGACGCCCCGGTGGACCGCGAGCTGCGCGGCCGCGCCAAGACCATCAACTTCTCCATCATCTACGGCATTTCCGCCTTCGGTCTCGCGCAGCGGCTGGGAATCTCGCGCGGGGAAGCGCAGGAATTCATCGAGCGTTATCTCGATCGCTACCACGGCATCCGCCGCTACATGGCGGAAACGGTGGCGAAGGTGCGCGAGGATGCCTTCGTAACCACCCTCTATGGCCGCCGCATCAACGTGCCCGGCATCCGATCGAAGGTGCAGTCGGAACGCGCCGGGGCCGAACGCGCCGCCATCAACGCGCCAGTGCAGGGAACCGCCGCCGACATCATCAAGCGCGCCATGTGCCGCATGGAGCCTGCACTGGCGGAGGCCGGCTTGACGGGCACGCGCATGCTGCTTCAGGTGCACGACGAACTGGTGTTCGAAGTCCCCGAATCGGAAGTGGAAAAAGCCACCGGGGTCATTCGGACCGTCATGGAATCCGCCGCCGCGCCGGCACTTGAGCTCAGCGTTCCGCTGGGGGTCGAGGTCGGCACCGGGGCAAATTGGGGAGCTGCCCATTGAAGCCCGTATTTGCCGCCTTCGCCGCCCCGTTCGTGGCCCCGTTCGTGCTTGTCGCCATGGCGGGCTGTGCCTCCTCATCCGACGCGCAGCCTGTGTCCGCTGAGCCGGCGCCGCCCGTCGCTGCGCCCACGCCCGCGCCGGCCGCACCCGCAGCCCCGGTGGCGCCCGTGCCCGGCCCCACGCAACAGGCCCCCACGCTGCCGCTGAACAACGCCGTTTCCTACATCTGCGACGACGGCCAGCTCGCCACCACCGACTGGGATCGGGCTGCCGGCGTGGTCCGCGTGATCCGGGGCGGCCAGACCGTCGTGCTGCAGGAACAGGTGGGCTACACGCCGCCGCGCTTCGTGCTGGATTCCAGCCGCGTCGACCTGGATGGCGAAACGGCCGTGATCTATCGCGGCGTCACCCGCAATGCCGAGCGGGTCGCCACCTGCCACGCCATCCCCGAAGCGCCGCGCAACGGCCTGATCTGGGGCACGCTGACCAAGCTGGACCGCATGGCGCTGGTGCCTGGCACCCGCGCCCGCGTGCTGCTGGTGGATGCCGCCCGCGCCGACGCGCCCTCGGTGGAAATCGCCTCCACCAGCCTGGTGACGGCGGGCAATCAGGTGCCGCTGAACTTCCGCATCGCCTATGATCCGGATCGGGTGAACCCGCGCGCCCAGACCTATCGCCTGCAGGCCCGCATCGAAGGCCCCGACGGCAAGCTGCAATATGTCACCGACACGGCAACCTTCGTGCTGGAAACGGCCGATCCGCAGCAGCCGGTGGAACTGATGCTGGTGCGCACCGGCGGGCAATGAAGGCCGCACGATGACGGGCCTTCACGGCTGGCTTGTCGTCGACAAGCCGGTCGGCCCCAGCAGCGCGCAGGTCGTGGGCAAGCTGAAATGGGCGCTGCGCCACGGCGGCCATGGAAAGGTGAAGATCGGCCATGGCGGCACGCTGGACCCGCTGGCGTCGGGCGTGCTGCCGATCGCGCTGGGCGAGGCGACCAAGCTGTCCGGCTATCTGCTGAACGGGCCGAAATCCTATCGCTTCACCATCGCCTTCGGCGCGGCGACGACGACGGACGATGCCGAGGGCGAAGTGGTCGGCACCAGCACGGTCCGCCCCACCCCGGCCGAGGTCGCGGCCGTGCTGCCACGCTTCACCGGCCCGATCCGCCAGCGCCCACCCGCCTATTCCGCGCTGAAGGTGGATGGGGAACGCGCCTATGCCCTGGCCCGCGCGGGCGAATCTGTAGAGCTGGCCGAGCGCGAGCTGGTGATCCACAGCCTGACCCTGCTGGAAGCAGACGCGGACAGCGCCACGCTGGACGTGCATTGTTCCAAGGGCACCTATGTGCGCAGCCTTGCGCGCGACATCGCGCTGGCGCTGGGCACGCTGGGCCATGTCAGCCTGTTGCGCCGCACGGCGGCCGGACCGTTCCGGCTGGATCAGGCCCTTTCGCTGGACAAATGCGTGGAACTGGTGCATGGGCCCGCGCCTGAACAGGCCCTTTTGCCGCTGACTGCCGGACTGGACGACATCCCGGCCCTGGCAGTCGACCCCAACGAAGCCGCCGCCCTGAAGCAGGGCAAACGCTTGGATGGGCCCCGCGTGAAGCCCGGCCAATATCTCGCCACCGACGGGTCTGTTCCGGTGGCGCTGGTCGCGGTTTCCGAGCATGACATCCGTGTCGTGCGGGGATTTAACCTGACGTAGGAGATCCACGATGTCGATCACTGTCGAACAAAAGGCAGCCGTCATTGCCGAACACGCCCGCGAACCCAACGACACCGGAAGCCCGGAAGTCCAGGTCGCCATCCTGACGGCCCGCATCCAGAATCTGACCGAGCATTTCAAGACGCACGCGAAGGACAATCACTCGCGCCGCGGTCTGCTGATGCTGGTGAACAACCGCCGCTCGCTTCTGGATTATCTGAAGCGCAAGGACGCGGCCCGCTATCAGGCGCTGATCGCCAAGCTGGGCCTGCGTAAGTAATTCGAAAGGGCGCCCCAGTGGCGCCCTTTCCTTAACCGGCCCGGCGTATCCGGGATTCGGCGCACGCTCGCGCCGCCCCCTGCGGGGGAACCGGGGCAATCGCCCCAACGTCCGAACTGCCTCTGGCATTGGGTCAGGGGCTTGAGAAAGCACACTGATGTTCAACATTGCCAAGCAATCCATCGAATGGGGCGGCCGCACGCTGACCCTCGAAACCGGCCGCGTCGCCCGCCAGGCCGATGGCGCCGTTCTCGCCACCTATGGCGAAACCGTCGTTCTCTGCGCCGTGACGGCCGCAAAATCGGTGAAGGAAGGCCAGGACTTCTTCCCGCTGACCGTTCACTATCAGGAGAAGTTCTCCGCCGCCGGCCGCATCCCGGGCGGCTTCTTCAAGCGCGAACGCGGCGCGACCGAGCATGAAACGCTCACCAGCCGCCTGATCGACCGCCCCGTGCGCCCGCTGTTTCCGGAAGGCTTCTACAACGAAGTCAACGTGATCGCGCAGGTCCTCAGCTATGATGGCGAGAATGAAGCCGACATCGTGGCGATGATCGCCGCCTCGGCCGCGCTCACCCTGTCGGGCGTGCCTTTCATGGGCCCGATCGGCGGCGCCCGCGTGGGCTTCAAGGATGGCGAATATCAGCTGAATCCCTCCAAGGAGCAGCTGAAGGAAGGCCGCCTCGATCTCGTCGTCGCCGGCACCCACGATGCCGTGATGATGGTGGAATCCGAAGCGCAGGAACTGTCGGAAGACGAGATGCTGGGCGCCGTGATGTTCGCCCACAAGTCGATCCAGCCCGTGATCAAGGCCATCATCGGCCTCGCCGAAAAGGCCGCCAAGGATCCGTGGGAACTGAAGATCGCCGACGATTCGGAGATGCTGGCCACCATCCGCAAGGAAGTGGGCGCCGACATCGCCGCCGCTTACAAGATCACGCAGAAGGCCGCCCGCGTCGCCGCCCTGTCCGACGCCAAGGCGAAGGCCAAGCCGCTCTACGCCGATGCCGACGCCGCCACGCAGCAGAAGGCCGGCAAGCTCTTCAAGAAGCTGGAAGGCGAAATCGTCCGCGGCGCCATCCTGAAGGACGGCAGCCGCATCGACGGCCGCGACACCAAGACCATCCGCCCCATCCTGGGCGAAGTGGGCTTCCTGCCGCGCACCCATGGCTCTGCGCTGTTCACGCGCGGCGAAACCCAGGCCATCGTCACCACGACGCTGGGCACGGCCGATGCCGAGCAGATGATCGACGGCCTGGACGGGCTGAAGTATGAGCGCTTCATGCTGCACTACAACTTCCCGCCCTATTCGGTCGGTGAAGTGGGCCGCTTCGGCGCGCCGGGCCGCCGCGAAGTGGGCCATGGCAAGCTGGCATGGCGCGCCATCCACCCGATGCTGCCTTCGAAGGAAGAATTCCCCTACACCATCCGCCTGCTGTCCGACATCACCGAGTCCAACGGCTCGTCCTCGATGGCGACGGTGTGCGGCGGTTCGCTGGCGCTGATGGATGCGGGCGTTCCGCTGAAGCGCCCGGTGGCCGGCATCGCCATGGGCCTGATCCTGGAAGGCAAGGAATTCGCCGTCCTGTCCGACATCCTGGGTGATGAAGATCACCTCGGCGACATGGACTTCAAGGTGGCTGGCACGTCCGAAGGCATCACCAGCCTTCAGATGGACATCAAGATCGCGGGCATCACCGAAGAGATCATGAAGGTCGCGCTGGCACAGGCGAAGGACGGCCGCGCCCACATCCTGGGTGAAATGGCCAAGGCCATCACCGAAACCCGCACCGAAATGTCGGCCCATGCCCCGCGTATCGAAACGATGAGCGTGCCCAAGGACAAGATCCGCGACATCATCGGCACCGGCGGCAAGGTGATCCGCGAGATCGTCGCCACCACCGGCGCCAAGGTGGACATCGAGGACGACGGCACGGTGAAGATCGCCAGCTCCGACCTCGACAAGATCGAGGCCGCCCGCCAGTGGATCATCGGCATCATCGCCGAGCCCGAAGTGGGCAAGATCTACACCGGCAAGGTCGTCGGCATGCCGGAGTTCGGTGCCTTCGTGAACTTCCTGGGTGCCAAGGACGGCCTCGTCCACATCTCGGAAATCAAGAACGAGCGCGTGCAGAAGGTCTCCGACGTCCTCACCGAAGGCCAGCAGGTCAAGGTGAAGGTGATCGGCGTCGACGATCGCGGCAAGGTGAAGCTCTCCATGCGCCTCGTCGATCAGGAAACCGGCGAAGAGCTGGCCGACACCCGCCCCCCGCGTGAACCGCGCGAAGGCGGCGAACGCTCCGATCGTGGGCCTCGCCGGGATGGGGGCCGCGATGGTGATCGCGGTCCGCGCCGCGACGGCGAGCGTGGGCCCCGCCGGGACGGCGGCCGGGATCGCGGCCCGCGCCGTGAGCGCGAGCCGGAAGGCGACGGCTCGTTGCCTGCCTTTCTGACCGGCAACGACGACTGACATCTGCGGACAATGCAGAAGAAAAGGGGGCCACTTGGCCCCCTTTTTTGCCGTAGACGGTCAAATGGTGGTGAAGCGGAGGATGAAAGACGACGCCGATCCAAAGAATCGACCCTCCCCCTGTCAGAGGGAAAAGACCCCGCTGGCCGTCCGTACTGACCTGTTAAGCTACCCGGTGGGTGTGAAGCCCCTGCAGCGCGTCGCCCAGCATTTCGGCACGCGCGGCTCCCGCTGCCATGAGCAGAGGCCTGGGCAAGGCGAAGTAGGCGCTCGGGCTCATCCCCATATGCGCTCTGAACTCCCGCACGAAATGCGACTGATCGGTGTAGTGACCATCCAGCGTGGAGGTGAAACTGCGGCCCGGATTGCGTTGCAGCGTGTCCAGAGAGCGGAGGAAGCGCTGGCGACGCAGCAGTTGTTTGGGCGGGAAACCGAACAGGCGGGGACAGAGCCTTTCCAGCGTACGTTCCGAAACGCAGAGTTCCGACGCGAAGACCGGAACAGTTGAGACATTCCCGTTTACGAGCGCCCGGTGCAACCGCTCCACATGGGGGTCAGCCGGAGCCGCAGCGGCCAGCCTGTCGGCCACCCAGAAGTCCAGCCGGTTCACACACTCGTCGTCTGACGCCTCCGCCAGCTGGGCTGTCAGCGCGTCGCCGTCCGGCACAATGGCTTCCAGCGGTACCGCGCGATTGGCCAGCCCCTTGGCGGGCATATCGATCAACTGCGACCAGCCGAGCGGCGTCAGCCCGATGCCGACCGCCCGGCTGTAGGCGGAACCCGTGATCCGCGCGGCCCGGGCCGTTGGCCCAAACAGGTTGGCCTTGCCCAATGCAGCGCCGGCATCGGCCGCGCCTGCCGCAGACCAGGTCCAGTCTCCTGACAGAGAGAAGCGGATGTTTGCCCATTCCGGATGCAGCCAGTCATCGATGCCATCAGGCCCACAATCGACAAAATAGATTGAGGTTACATGCCCGGCGAGCGCGGCGCGCGGCGCGCGAAAGCGGACTGATAGAAACTGCTGCATGACCCCAGACCCTGTTTGAGTAATACGCAACGCCTTTTCAACCTGCCCAAGCGCGGAATAAGAGTTAAACGGACCAAAGTCGGGGGCTTCATGCTGAAACTGATCATCACCAACCGCCGCTACTCCAGTTGGTCCCTCCGGGGCTGGCTGGCCGCCAGATTGTCCGGACTGCCCTTCGAAGAGGCGTATGTAGACATTTACGCTTCCGACTGGGCAGTGCAGCGCACCGAAGGCGTTTTTGCGCAAGCCAACGGCAAGGTGCCGATCCTGACCGACGGCGACGCCGTCAGCTGGAACGCGCTGGGTATCATCGACTGGCTGGACCGCAAATCGGGTGGCGGCCGATTCTGGCCTGATTTGGGCCCGGCGCGTGCCTTCGCCTATTCTGCGGCGGCCGAAATGCAGGGCGGCTTCATGGCGCTGCGCCAGAAATGCCCCATGAATTGCATGCGCCACTATCCGGGCTTCGCCATTGCCCCCGAAGCCCTGTCGGACATTGCCCGTGTCGACGAGCTCTGGTCCAACGGCCTCGATCGATTCGGCGGCCCCTGGCTGGGGGGAGACAGGTGGGGCGGCGCCGACATTCTGTTCGCCCCAGTTGCAAGCCGACTTACCACCTATGACGCTGTGCTGAGCCCCGAAGCCAATGGCTATCGCCAGCGCATCATGAGCCACCCTGATGTCGCCGACTGGCTGGCCGAGGCCGCGAAAGAGACAGTGCTGAAGCCCGAGTATGAGTATTGAGGCAGTTGTACCCCGCCGCCGCGCGACGCAGGAGTCGCACACAACGTAAATGCAGAGGGTGCAGGGAAATCATTTCCCTGCCCGCCGGAGGCAAAAAAAAGCCGGCCGCCTATCGCACCAGCACTCCGCCCTTCATCACATGCACCACTGTCTCCAGCAAGCCGATGTCGGCCAGTGGGTCGCCGGTTACGGCGATGATGTCGGCGTAGCGGCCGGGGGTGATGGCGCCGATGTCGGCGGACTTGCCCATCAGGTCGGCCGCGCTGGTGGTGGCGGACTGGATCGCCTGCATCGGCGTCATGCCGTAGCGGACCATGTAGCGGAACTGGCGGGCGTTGGCGCCGTGGGCGAAAACGCCGGCGTCCGTGCCGTAGGCGATCTTCACGCCGGCCTTCACGGCCTTGCGGAAGCCGATGCGCTGGGTTTCTGTGGTCTCGTCATTCTTGCGCAGGATGTCGGCCGGCCACCCCTCCTTGCGGCCGACCTCGGCGATATAGTCGCCATTGTAGACGTCCATCACCAGCCAGGCGCCCTTGGCCTTGGCGAGTGCGATGGCTTCGTCATCCAGGATGGAGGCATGTTCGATGGAGCGGACGCCGCCGTTGAGCGCGATCTTGATCCCTTCCGCGCCATGGGCGTGGGCGGTGGCATAGCTGCCGTAGCGCCGGGCCTCGTCGGTGATGGCGCGCATTTCCTCGACAGTGACTTCCGGCGCGCCGGGTTCCGTGCCCTGCGCCAGCACGGCGCCGGTGGCGATGATCTTCACGAAATCGGCGCCATGCTGGAACAGGTAGCGGGTCTTGTCTTTCGCCTGCTGCGGGCCGGAGAATACGCCTGCGCGCATTAGGGCGGGGACTTCCACGTCCGGCGCGAAGCCGGTGACTTCGCCGCCGCCGCCGGGGACGGTGAGATAGGCGCCTGCGACCGCCATGCGCGGGCCTTCGATCAGGCCGCCGTCGATGGCGTTGCGCAATGCGACATCGCCGAAGGCGCGGAAGGTGCCGACGTCGCGCACGGTGGTGAAGCCGGCGTTCAGCGTGTCGCGGGCGTTGCGCGCGGCCATGAAGGCGATGTCCTCGGCGGAGTGCAGCAGCGGTTCCGCCGGGTTGTTGCTTTGCAGCGTGTCGGAGAGGTGGGTGTGGCTGTCGATCAGGCCGGGCAGCACGGTGAAGGCGGACCAGTCGATGACGGCCGCGCCGGACGGCGGCGGGGCATAGGGGGTGACGGCGGCGATGCGGCCGTTTTCGATGCGGATCAGCTGGTCGCTGAGGACGGCGCCCTTCAGCGTGTCGATCAGGCGGCCCGCGCGGATGTAGGAGATGGCGGGGGAGACCGCAGGCTCGGCGGCGAGCGGCGCGGTGAGCAGAAGCGTGAGGGCGGCCAGCAGGGCCTTGGCGGATCGCAACATCATCTGGGCTCCCCCCGTGGTGGTGTCGCCATCGTGCCGCTCGGTTATACACTTGTCAAACAGCGGCGCTTGCAGGACTTTCGCCGCTGCTATACAGTCGTCTAATAATCGGGCGTCCAATAATCAGGAGGCAGGCCTTGGCGACTCAACCGATCGGATTGACGAATCACGACCCCGACGAGGGCTGGAGCCTGCCGGCCTGGACCTATTCCGATGCGGAATTCCATGCGCTGGAAATGAAACGGGTGTTCCGGCCTGCGTGGCAGATCGTGTGCCATGTCAGCGATGTGCCGAACGTGGGCGATTATCACACGCTGGAGTATGCCGGTGAAAGCGTGATCGTAATCCGGGGCAAGGATGATGAAATCCGCGCCTTCACCAATGTGTGCCGCCATCGCGGCGCCCGCATCCTGGACGGGCCTTCGGGCTGCGCGAAGAAGCTGGTCTGCCCCTATCACGCCTGGGCCTATGAACTGGACGGGCGGCTTTCGGCCGTGCCGATCAAGGGCACCTATCCGCAGCTGGACATGTCGAAGCACAGGCTGGCGCCTGTCGATCTGGAAATCTATCGCGGCTTCATCTTCGTGCGGCTGCAGGACGATGGCGGCCCCTCCGTCGCCGACATGATCGCGCCCTATGATCATGAAGTGGCGCATTACCGCTTCGAGGACCTGCGCGCGATCGGCCGGGTGACGATGCGGCCGCGCGGCGTGAACTGGAAGAATGTGGGCGACAATTATTCCGACGGCCTGCACATCCCCATCGCCCATCCCGGCCTCACCCGGCTGATGGGCAATGGCTATGGGGTGGAGGCGCAGCCCAATGTCGACAAGATGTGGGGGCCGCTGCTGCTCAGGATGAACCGCAACCCGTCCGAGCGGGCATACCTGAAATATCTGCCGCATGTGGACCATCTGCCAGAGGACCGGCAGACGCTGTGGACCTATTTCAAGCTGTGGCCGAACGTGGCGTTCGACATCTACCCCGATCAGGTCGACTTCATGCAGTGGCTGCCGACATCCCCCACCGAATGCATGATCCGCGAGATCAGCTATGCCATCCCCGACGACCGGCGTGAGATGAAGGCCGCGCGCTATCTGAACTGGCGCATCAACCGGCAGGTGAACGCTGAGGACACCTGGCTGATCACCCGCGTGCAGGATGGAATGGCCTCGGAGAGTTTCACCGTGGGGCCGCTCTCCGAAAACGAGGTGGCACTGCGCAACTTCGCGCGGAAGATCCGCCGCCTGATCCCGGAAGCGCGCCAGCACCGCGCCCCCGCACCGGGCTGGAGCCACACCTCCCTGCCCACCGCCTGACCGTTCGGAAAGACGCCCCATGACGAAAAAGTATGACGCCCTCATCATCGGCGGCGGGCACAATGGCCTTGTCTGCGCCTTCTATCTGGCGCGCGCCGGCCTGAAGGTGCGCATCCTGGAACGGCGCGACGTGATCGGCGGCGCCGCAGTGACGGAGGAATTCGCGCCCGGGTTCCGCAACTCCGTCGCCAGCTACACCGTCAGCCTGCTGAACCCGAAGGTAATTTCGGACATGAAGCTGGCCGATCATGGCTATCGCGTGATCGAGCGGCCGGTCTCCAACTTCCTGCCGCTGAGCGACAAGCATTATATCCTGATGGGGGGCGGGCTGGAACGCACCCAGGCCGAATTCCGCCGTTTCTCAACCAAGGACGCGGATGCCCTGCCCGCCTATTATGAGGCGCTGGAAAATGTGGCCGATGTGCTGCGCAGCCTCTCGCTTCAGGCGCCGCCCAACGTGGGCGACGGCATGAAATCCCTGATGGACGCCGTGAAGCAGGGCTGGGGCCTCGCCGGCATGCCGCTGAACCAGCAGCGCGACGTGCTCGACCTGTTCGTGAAGAGCGCCACCAGCTTCCTGGACGGCTGGTTCGAAAGCGATCCCGTGAAGGCGGGATTCGGCTTCGACGCAGTGGTGGGCAACTATGCCAGCCCGGATACGCCCGGCAGCGCCTATGTGCTGCTGCACCATGTGTTCGGCGAAGTGAACGGCAAGAAGGGCGCCTGGGGCCACAGCGTGGGCGGCATGGGCAGGATCACCCGGATCATGGCCGATATCTGCCGCTCGCTGGGCGTGGAGATCACGCTGGAAGCGCCGGTCGCAAAACTGCTGGTCTCGGGCGGCAAGGCCGTGGGTGTGAAGCTGGAAAGCGGCGAGGAAATCGCCGCTGACCTCGTCGCCGCCAATGTCGGCCCCAAGCTGCTCTACGACCGGCTGGTCGACCCCGCCGACCTGCCCTCGGATTTCCGCCGCCGTATCAAGGCGTTCAAGGTCGGCTCCGGCACCTTCCGCATGAACGTGGCGCTCTCCGGCTTGCCCAGTTTCTCCTCGCTGCCCGGCGCGGGCGAACATCTGCAGTCCGGCATCATCATCGCCCCCTCGCTGGATTACATGGACAAGGCCTTCCTCGACGCCAAACGCTTCGGCATGTCGAAGGAACCCATCGTCGAGATGCTGATCCCCTCCATCGTGGACGACAGCCTAGCCCCCCCCGGCCAGCATGTCGCCAGCCTGTTCTGCCAGCAGTTCGCACCGGTCTTGCCAGACGGCCGCAGCTGGGACGACGAGCGCGAAACCGCCGCCGATCTCATCATCGACACGGTCGAGAAATTCGCCCCCGGCTTCAAAGCCTCAGTGATCGCCCGCCAGATCCACTCGCCCCTCGATCTGGAGCGGAAGTTCGGCCTGATGGGCGGCGATATCATGCACGGCAACATGTCGCTCGACCAGCTCTGGTCCGCCCGCCCCATGCTGGGCAACGGCGCCTATCGCGGCCCGATCAGCGGCCTGTACATGTGCGGGGCAGGTACCCACCCCGGCGGCGGCGTGACCGGCGCGCCCGGGCATAACGCCGCGCACGAGATTCTGGCGGACCGGTCGTTCTTCGGGCGGTTGTTGCGGCGGGCATAGCGGGCTGGTTTTTGCCTCCGGCGGGCAGGGAAATAATTTCCCTGCGCCCTCGATGTTGGCATTGAGCGCTGCTCTGATGTCGCGCGTGTGACTTGATCTGATTGCCTGCGGCGCTGACGCTTGCTGGCATCACAATCAAAAAATCCCTTCATTAGGCACAACCTCGACGAGCGGCTTGCTGATGTGGGTGCAGGGCACACAACGCCCCGTGGAGGCAGTCTGAGGAGCCAGAGCCGCTCAACCCGATCTTCAACGCCAATGCATCATCCCTCGGGCACCGCTTTCACGCGCTTCTTCGCCGCCTTGCCGTTGAACAGCAGCGTCAGCAGCGGGCTGCGCGCGATCAGTTTCTCATGGATCAGGAACAGGATCGGGAAGCCGGCCGCAACCACCACCAGGAACCTCAGATACACATTGTCCGTCAGCGGATGGACCACGTTGGCGATGCAGTAGATCACCAGGAAGTGGAAGATATAGAAGCTGTAGACCCCGTCGGTCAGGCGGCTCAGCATCGGGCTGCCGCGCGTGACCAGTGATCGTGCAACGGCCATCATCCCGCACACGATCAGGAAGATGAAACCCGCCCGGGGGATCCAGTAGGTCATGCGTTCGACGGACCGCGGCAGTTCGCCCGCGAACAGATCGTGCAGCAGATAAGCCGCGCCGAACAGGACCAGCCCGGGCCAGAACAACCGGTGCATCAGCTCGAACAGATCGCGGTGGCGGAAGGCCAGAACGCCGACCGCAAAGTAGGTCAGATAGTTCAGCGTCGCCATCGGCAGGAAGGCGCCCGGCGTGAACAGCAGCGGCGTGATCAGCCCGTCGTTCAATGCCCGCAGCAACGTCACCATGATCCCCACCAGCAGCGCCAGCAGCGTCAGCCCGGCCAGCGCCGGCAACCCTGTCAGCCAACGCACCGCGCGGGAAACCGGCGCCGACGCCGAAAAGGCCATCATCGCCGGTGTCAGAAGGGCATAGATGAACAGCGAGATCAGGAACCACAGATGCAGGTGCCAGACCAGCGGCCCCGGCAGAGGCAGGCGCCAGCCGCCGCTGAAGAAGTCCACGAAGCTCTCGCCCCCTCCATGATACAGCTGGATCAGCCACAGCGTCACCGGATTCAGCAGGATCAGGCCGGTGAAGAAGGGCAACAGGATCAGCCGCCCCCGGTTCATCACAAAGGCCGACAGCCCGTTGCGCTGATAGACCATGGCGGTGAAGAACCCCGACACCAGAAAGAAGGTCGCCATCCGAAAATGGTCGGAAACCTCGGTGATCGCGAAAAACAACGCGTTGCTGCCGATGGTCGCACCATGCACCAGCAGCCCGAACAGCATGCAGAAGCAGCGCAGCGCATCCATATGGTGCAGGCGCGAAGAACTGCCGTTCAATGCAGACTCGGTATCGGCTTGCCAGCTCCGGCTGGCCTTGGATCCTGCAGATCGACAGCGGAGCCGGCAGCATCTGCGCTGCGGATGCGCTGGTTCAAGTCGCTCATGGCCGTCGCCTATCCCAAGCCCCTGCCTTGCTCAACCCAGGAAATTCCGGCATCGCGGCAACGCCATGGCAATTCTTGTGACCGGCGCCGCGGGTTTCATCGGCTTCCAGACCGTGAAGGCGTTGCTGGCCCGGGATGCCGAAGTGATCGGGCTGGACAGCTTCGTTCCCTATTATCGGCTCGATCTGAAGGAAGCGCGTGTTGCCGAGCTGAAGAGCCTCGGCTTCACGCTGCTCAGGCAGGATTTCGCCGACATGGCCGCACTGGAGGCGGCTCTGGATACCCGCCGGATCGATGCGATCATCCACCTGGGCGCCCAGCCCGGGGTACGCTGGTCCATCGATCATCCGCAGGATTATGGCCGTTCCAACCTCGTCGGCCATCTGAACCTGCTGGAACTCGCCCGCCACCGGCAGGTGCCGATGGTCTATGCCTCCTCCTCCTCCGTCTATGGCGCCAACACCAAGCTGCCCTTCGCCGTAGAAGACAGGGTCGATCACCCCATCTCGCTCTATGCCGCCACCAAGAAATCGGCCGAGCTGATGAGCGAGACCTACGCCCATCTCTATCGCATCCCCCTCACTGGCCTGCGCTTCTTCACCGTCTATGGTCCCTGGGGCCGCCCCGACATGGCGGTGTGGAAATTCACCGAAGCCTGCCTGAACGGCACGTCGGTGCCCTATTACAACGGCGGCGCCATGCGGCGGGATTTCACCTATATCGACGATATCGTCGCCGGAATCCTCGCCTGTGTGGACAAGCCGCCTGCAGACGACGGCGCGCCGAAGCCCGGCGGCAGCCTGGCCCCGCATGCCGTGTACAACATCGGCAACCACCGCTCCGAACAGCTTTCGCACCTCGTCAGGGTGATCGAGCAGGCCTGCGGCAAGCCGTTGGCGCTCGATCATCAGCCGATGCAGCCGGGCGACGTCCCCGATACCTATGCCGATATCTCGGCCATCGCAGCCGATCACGGATTCGCGCCCTCCACCGCGATCGACATCGGCGTGCCCCGCTTCGTGGAGTGGTACAGGGGCTGGATCGACGGCCGCTGAGCCAGCACCGGGCCTTTGTCGCCCGAACTGCCCGGATCGGCTCAACAATCTGTATCAACTGTCCGCCGCAGCAGGCATGACAGGCCCCGAGCTCTCGCCTATCAACAGGGCGGCAGGGCGAATGGGGCAGATATCGAATGGCAGCAGAACCCGGCATTTCCGTCGTCATCCCGGCCTACAACCGGGAAGCCACCATCGAAACCGCCGTGCAGAGCGTCCTTTCGCAAACCCGTCCGCCGCTGGAAGTGATCGTGGTGGACGACGGCTCCGCAGATGCCACCGCTGCCCGCGTCCAGACAATCGCAGACCCGCGCGTCCGCCTCGTCCGCCAGTCCAACGGCGGCATCTCGGCGGCGCGCAACAGCGGCATCCGCGAATCCCGGGGCGACTGGATCGCCTTCCAGGATTCGGATGATGAATGGTTGCCGCGCAAGCTGGAACGGCAGCTCGCCGCGCTGGCAGCTGCAACCGACAATCCCGTCGCCGTCTATTGCGGCATGCTCATCACCGGAACGCCGGACGATCCGGCAGCCGGTCCGGGCGGCCGGCTGAAGACCGCCTATCACCCCGATCCGTCGGTTACCGCCGTTTCCGGCCATATCCTGCCCACGCTGATGGCTACCAACCCGATCAGCACGCAGACCCTGCTGGCCCGCAAGGACATCCTCACCGACATTGGTCTGTTCGATACCCAACTGAAATCGCTGGTGGACTGGGACATCGCGATTCGCCTCGCCGAACGCGGCCCCATCGCTTTCGTGGACGAGCCGCTGGCGATCCAGCGCTTCACCCCCAACAGCATCACCCGGGATCGCGCCAAGCGCATCGACAGCTGGATCGCGCTTCGCAACAAGCACCGCGCCTTGTTCGATCAACATCCGAGTGCGCATCTGTTCCACCTGCACCGCATCGCCGGAAACCTCCGTCACATGGGGGAGCACAAGCGCGCCGCCCCATGGTTCGCCGAGGCGCGGCGGCTGGCCCCGCTCGATCCGCGCATCCAGTTGCTCTCGTTCCTGAACGCCCTCGGCATCTCCCGCTAGCGAAAGGCCCCCGCCATGCCGCGCCGTATCTCCCCCTTGCTGCTGTTCGGTGTTGTTCCTGCCCTTGTCGGCTGCGGCAGCGCAGATGCCCGCAATTTCGTCGCTTCATCCGACGCGGAACTGAAAAGCGCCGTCGCCGCCGCCCGCTCGGGGGACAGGATTGACCTTGCCCCGGGCAGCTATGCCCCGCTCATCATCAGCGGCCGCAAGCTGGAGGGGGCACCCGTCGTCATCAATGGCAAGAACGCGCTCATCGCCCATGTGCAGATCTTCGATTCCGCTGGCTGGACATTGCAGGGGCTGGAGATCGGCGGCAGCTTCGACAATCGCGGCCGCATCGTCCGGATCGAGAACAGCCAGTCGATCCGCCTCGCCAACAATCTGATCCGCGGCCAGATCCTCAACAATGACCCGTGGGATGACAAGGGCGTGGGCATCGGCCTGCGCGGCGTCAGCGGCGTGGCGATCGTGGGCAACCGCGTCCGCGAAGTGGCCCTCACCCTTCAGGCCGGCAGCAGCCGCGACATAACCGTCAGCGGCAACAGCATCGCCTATGTGCGCGAGGGCATCAACTGGGTTGCCGTCGACGGCGGCAAGATCCGCTGCAACCGCTTTTCCCACTTCATGCCCAACTATGCCAACAAGGAGCATCCCGATGCGATCCAGGCCTGGCAGAACAAGGATGGCAATTCCAACAACCTGCTGATCGAAGGCAATTTCATCAGTCTGGGCGGTCCGCGCGCCGTTCACGGCATGCTGCTCACGGGCACGCAGAAGCCGGAAATCGATCCCTCCATGCGAATCCGCAATCTCGTGATCCGCGACAACATCTATTACGGCTCCGCCCTTCACGGCATCTCTCTGGTGGGCGCCGAAAATGCCCTTGTCGAGAACAACACGGTTCTCGGCTCCGATCATGTCGAGACGCAGCCCGTCCCCGCCCGCTCGGCGGACGGCCGGGAATCCAGCGCGCTCGTCCCCAAGATTCGCATCATCGGGGACACGTCTTCAGGCCGGTTTGTGAACAACATCGCCACCTCCTTCACCATTCCACCCACAGTTGAAGGCCAGAACAACCTCACAGTGCAGGTGCGCAGAAACAGTGCCACGCCACTGAAAAAGGTTTTTCTCAACCCGCCGCAGGGCTCTGACCCGCCGCTGGAAGCCTTCACCGTCAATCCGAACTCGGCCGCCGGCAAGGCCGGGCAGGGTGCCCGCCTGATCTGCGGCGCCGAACTGCCGCCCGCCGCCTGACGTCACCAACTTCGCGCTTGAGCGCGGCGCTCCGCGCCGCCATGAGGGGAATAGTGCGCATGTGCAGCATGATGGGGCAGGCCGGCAGACCCGAATGAGCGAAGAGACCCCGCGCAAAACCGGACTCGCCCGCGCGGCCGCACTCGGCTCCGGCGCCGCCGCGCTGTCGCGGGGGCTGCGCGCGCTGATCGGCATCGGCACCATCAGCCTGCTGTCGCGTTTCCTCAGCCCCACCGAATTCGGCCTGTTCGCGCTGATCTTCTTCCTGATCAACTTCATCCAGGTGTTCGCCGATTTCGGCCTCCGCGTCGCGCTGGTGCAGCGCAAGGATGTCTCCGACCTCGAACTGAACAGCGTGTTCTGGGCCTCCGTCGCGATCGGCGTGGTCGCCGCCATCGCCGTGTTCGGCCTCGCCGAGCCCATCGCCCGCCTGTTCGACGAGCCGAAGCTCACGCCCTATGTGCAGGCCATCGCCCCCGTCTTCCTGCTGATCGCCGCGCAGGGGGTTCCGAACTCCATTCTGGAACGGGAATTCAAGTTCCAGCGCCTCGCCACGGCGGAACTCATCGCCGGCCTTGTCGGCGCCGTCGTCGCAGTCGGCCTCGCGGCGTCCGGCGCCTCGGTGTTCGCGCTTCTGGCCCAGCAATATGCGATCAGCTTCGTGATCTTCGCCTTTTACTTCGCCTCCGCCCGCTGGCGCCCCAGCTTCCGCTTCTCCTACGAAGCGCTAAAGCCCCTCCTCGGCTACGGCAGCTATGTCACCCTCGCAGGCGCGGTCGGCTTCATTTCCGGCTATGCGGATCGGCCCATCGTCGGCAAGAAGCTGGCGGCCGCCGATCTCGGCTATCTCACGCTGGCCCAGCAGATCATCATCTCGCCCCAGCGCACCATTACCCAGGCGATCCGCCGCACCACCTTCCCGATCATGGCGGCGATCCAGTCAGAACCGGAACGCGTCGCCAACGGCTATCTCACCACGCTGCACGCCACCTTCCTGGTGATGGCCCCCGTCACCTTCGGCATCTGGGCGCTCGCCACCCCCATCACGGACATCCTGCTCGGCCCCAAATGGGAAGCGGTGGCACAGGTGCTGGGCGTCCTCACGCTCGCCGCCCTCATCGGCACCGTCGGCGATCTCAACGGCGCCATCTTCTCTGCCCGGGGCGAGGCCCGATTCCAGTTCCGCTGGAGCCTGTTCTGTGCCGCCATGAACATCTCCACGCTGTGGCTTGCCGCCAACCACGGGCTGATGGCCGTGGTGTGGACGAAGGCCGCAGCCATCGCGATCCAGATCCCGCTCAACAGCTGGTTCCTCAGCCGCCTGCTCGGCATCTCCTATCACCGCATCCCCGCCGCGCTGTGGCGCCCGGCCTTCGCCGCCACGCTGATGGGCGCCGCCGTGTTCGCGCTCGATCAACGGCTCGCCGCCCAGGGCGCCCATGCGATCGTCCGCCTGCTCGCCGGCATGCCGCTGGGGGTGCTCGTCTACGGCGCCCTGATCGCAGTGGTGGATCGGGACAAAAGCCTCGCCCTGGTCCGCAAGGTCCGCCGCAAATGACGCCGCCGGTCCCCCTTGGCGCGGATCCCGACGCGCCGGTCGCCCTCACCTTCGTCATCCCCGTCCGCCATCCGGACAACGCCTCCAACTGGTCCGCGCTCAAGGCCAACCTCGGCCAGACCCTCGCCTCCATCGCCGGCCAGCAGCACCCCTCCTGGCGCGCCGTCATCGCCGCGCAGGAAGGCGCAGACCTGCCGCCGCTCCCCCCCGGCGTCCATGCGGTGCGCGTGCACTTCCCGCCCAACCGTCATTACGCGCCCGAAGGCCAGTCCCGAGCCGACTTCCACGACGCAGTCCGGCTGGACAAGGGCCGCCGTGTCCTCGCCGCCCTGCTCGCCGCCGGCCCCACAACCCACATCATGGTCACGGACGACGACGACCTCGTCAGCAACCGCCTCGCCGCCACCGTCACCGCCACGCCCGCCGACCATGCCATCCGCTTCGACGAAGGCCATGTCTGGAGCCCGGGCAGCCGCATCCTCTACACCCACCCCGATTTCAGCAGCCTGTGCGGCACCTCCTCCGTGGTGCCGCTCGCCGCTCTCGGCCTGCCGCCATCGCAGGAAGCCGCAAGCACGGATTACATCAAATCCATGCTGGGCAGCCACATCGCCGTCAAAGCCGCGCTGAAGGATCAGGGCGTCACCACCACCGCCCTGCCCTACCCCGGCGCCGTCTACCGCGTCGGCCACGCCAACGCGCACAGCCGCTCACGCAACATGCTGCGCACCTATCTGCTGAACAAAGGCGTTCTCTCCAACCCACCCCGGGCGCTGGAAAATCTCCGCCGCCTGCGGTTTTATGGCGATGGCGAACGACGGGAGTTCGGGCTGCCTTAGAGGATAGGAGTTTTTTGCCTCCGGCGGGCAGGGAAATGATTTCCCTGCACCCTCTTAGTTGGCGTTGCAGCTTGCTGGCGCCGCAGGCAACAAACCCCTCCGTGAGCACAACCTTGCCGGGTGACCTGCTAATGTGGGTGCAGGGAGCACAGCTCCCTGCCGGGGTGAAGGGGCAGAGCCCCTTCAAATCATCGATCCGCCATCCCGGAAAGTCAGGCCGTCGCCACCATCTCGCCCGCCAGCTCGGCCAGCCGCGCCTGCAGCCGCGCCTGCGCATCGGCCAGCTTTGTCCGGTCGCTCAACTGCCCGGGCTGTTTCGCCAGTGCCGCGATCTTCGGCTCGACAGACATGCGCTCCAGCGCCAGCCGGAGACGACCCTTCCAGCTCTGACCCGGCCGTGCCGGTGCGCCGCGCCCGCCGTCCGATGCGGGGGCACCACCGGCTGCCGGCTTCGCGGCGGGCTGGCGCTGCAGCTTGCGGAACAGCGGTTCCAGCGCGGAGGCGAGGGGATGGATTTTCACGTCCACGCCGACGCTTTCGCCCCAGTCCGCCCATTTCCAGCTGTTGAACTGGGCGTTGATGGAAACGGCATGCCAGGGCACGCCGAAGGCATCCGCCAGAATGGCGCCGTGCATGCTCTCCGTCACCACCAGCCTTGCGCCCGCGATGCGGCGGATCACGCCTTTCGCTTCGCCGCAGGGAGAGAGGAACGACAGCCCGGCCCGAGTGCACAACGCGGGCCAGTCCTGCCGGTGGATGGAGCGATGGTGGGGGATGAACAGCGTCTCGCCGTGGCGCTCGATATCCGCAAAGTCGCTCAGCAGTGGGATCAGCGCGGCCGGGTCCAGAATGCCCAGCGCCGGATCGATCCCGAGCGTCGCGGCCGATCGCGGCCCGCGCACCGAAACGAAGCGGCATTCCGCCTTCATGCCGTCCGACGGCAGCTCGCCATAACCAACGCCCGAGCCCATCACCAGCTTCGGCGCCCCGGCCGGCATCTTCTCGTTGATGAGCGTGCCCACGCCCACCAGCCAGGTGTCCGGCCAAGCCTGCCGCCAGCCGGGCAGCAGATAGTCCCAGATCCAGTGGTTCAAATCGTCCCCGAAATTGCCTTCGGGATCATGGAAATGATGAAGCTGCACCGGATCAGGCCGTGCGGCCGAGGAGCGGGGAGCGCAGCGGGATGGCCGACTTGGGGGGTGCGTTCAAACCTCTCTCCTCCTGAAGGACAGAGCGGCGGAAGGCGAAGATCGAGGCGCACAGGATGAACATGAAGGGCAGGTTGCTCCAGTAACTGATGGTATATGTGGTCATTGCCATGCCGCCGACCGCCACCGCCGCCGGTCCCATCAGTTTCACGCGCTCGTCCGTCGCCCGCAGGTACATGCGCACGCCGAAATAGGCGGCCGTCAGGATGAAACCAATGAAGGCCACGAACCCCAGTACCCCGAAATCCAGCAGCAGGTTCAGCCACAGGCTGTCGATAATGTATCGATCCCCCACCAACCGGCCTGCGATCCGCGCCGATACATCCGCGCCATGCCCGAACGGGTTGCTCTCCAGCGCAGCCATTCCCTTCTGCCACTGCACGTCGCGTCCCTGGTCGCTGCCACGGGTCTGCGCGCCGCCCACGGTCATGGTCTGCAATCTCGGGCTCAGGGCGATCAACACGCCGAAGGCCAGCATGCCGACGGGCGCCGACATGAAGATGCCGGGTGCCACCATGTCGGATTTGCTGGTGGGGTTCAGGAAGCGCCGAAGCGCATAAAGCCCAATCATGCCCGAGCAGATCAAGATGAATCCTGACATGCCCGTTCTGGTGTTGGTCATCCAGATCACCACGAGGTTGAACACCAGCAGTGCCCAGGCCCAGAACCGCATCCACCCTTTATTTTCAATGGCCTTGTGCAGGATGAAGGGTGTCACCATCAACATGAACTGGGCGAAATACAGGTGCACCGCGAACACGCCGCGCGCACGATATCGATCATCGCCAACACGCACCTGTTCTTCCATCAGCGCCGCGAACAGCGGGCCGTCGATCTTCAGGAATGAGGGGATGTAATCGAACCAGATGGGCTTTCGCTGGATATACTCCAGCGTGGTCAACAGGAAGATGAAGCACATCGTCCACATCATGGCCTTCACGAAGCGGGCAAAGACGTCGCGATCTCCGAACACCCAGATCGCCACCAGGAAGGGGGCGTTCCACAGCACGAAATTCTGCACCAGAACGACGGCCGAGGTGCCAGGGTAACGCGAGAACGCGATGGTCGCGAACGCCACGAGCCAGAACAGCCCCAGGATCAGGAAAGCCATCTTGTTGTATGCGATCGCTTCGCTCACTTCGCCACGTACCCGGCTGGATTGCGCGATCTGCAGCGTCATCAGCAGCATCATCGCCAGCAGAACCAATCTTGGCGGGGTGATCCAGGGCAGGCCGGGGATATCCAGCGCGAGATAGGAGGGCCAGGCCGATTCCAGCACTCCATAAGTGATCAGCATCTTGGCAAGCGTCTTGCGATAGTCCGGCTCGGTATCGTCCACCAGCCAGAATGCCAGAATGAACAGAACGCCCACCAGCACGAAGAAGGGCTGCGCCACCAATGTGCCGAACACGGCGATCCAGAAGCCCATGAAAATGGCGGTGAGGAGCAGCGCGAACACCGCAATGGACTTCACGAGCCGATGCCGCAGGTCGTCCACCCGGCGGGTGTAGGGCGGCAGAATCCTGTCGCGAAGGCTGATCATGGCGCCCTCATAGCGAATGGGGTGTGCGGGTGCCAGAATTAAACCGGTAAACGATCGCGACGCGGGCGATCAACGAAAGGAAAAGAGCATGGTGCGGACACACCATGCTCTTCATTCCTGAGTTCACAGCTCTGAACGGTCAGATCAGGAGGCGTTGTGGAGAGCCAGAGCCTCCAGCAAGCCGTTGATCCGGCCCGGCTTGCGATCGCCGTGGGGGAAGCTCACCAGGATGCCCGCGCCGGCAGCCCGCGCAGCAGACCCTTCCTTGGTCAGAAACTCCTCCAGCTTCGGGGTATCCGCAGTCGGCCGGGCGTTGAGCAGTTCTTCCCACGGAAGCCCGCCATAGACCGCGTCAAAGATCTTCCAGTTGTTGGTCTTGGTCTTCTCTTCGTTCGCGCCGACGCTCGGTGTCGCCATCCCGATGTTGGCATAGGCGGACACGTTGACGGCGTCCTGAGCCCGCATGCGTGGGCTGTAGCCACCACTGCAGCGCCCGTCCGCAGACCGGACACTGTTGTTGCGCTCGCCCCAGGGTGACATGGCAACCACGTTGTTGGCGATGGTCACACCGTCACTGACATCGACGGTGATGCCGTGCGACGAGGAGCCGTAATAGACATTGCCGCGAATCTCGAGGTTGCGGTGCGGAATTGCCTTGCGGTCAGTGCCCAGGAACAGGCCCTGCACGGCGCGGCAGCCGCCATGGATCATCACATTCTCGATCAGCTTGGCATTGTAGACGCCGGCTTCCTCGTTGCGGTTCCAGAACTGGACGGTGTCAGGATGCTCCCCCTTGCCATAGTTGGGATAGAACTCGGTGAAATAGTTCCGCTCCAGCAGCAGGCCGTCCGTCGCGGCGACATTGATGCCTTCGCGCAGGTAATGCATCGTGTTGTAGCGAACCTTCACATTCGCGGAACGCTGCGAGTAGAGCGCCAGCCGCAGATCCTCGAAGGTCACATCCTCGATCGTCACATGTGATGCAGAGCGGACATGGATGCCGGTGTTTCCGTTATCCCACGGATCCTTGTCGGGATTCGCGCTGGTCAGGACACTGGCGGTGAAGATGATGTTCGATGTGGACGACAGGTTCAGTAGAACGGCTTCGTTGCTGGCGATCCGCAGTCCGCTCATCGCGACGTTCTTCGAACTGGTCAGGTTGATCATGGTGAACACCGGCATTTCGTCGGTGGCGCCGATCAGGAAGACTCGGCCCTTGGCATGATCGCGCTTCGTCCACACCAGTGAACCATATTCGCCAGGATGGATGCGGATGATGGCACCCGCCAGGTTCAGCGACTCCAGCAACGCCTCCCGCAGCTGCACCCGGTCATAGACATCGAAGGTCTTCTCAACGGCAGGCAGCTCTCCCGTCGGGGCAGACGGCGTCGAAGGCGTCGTCGTCTCAGGGGCCGTTGCAGGCGGAGTTTGTTCAGGCTGTGGCCCGCTCACCGGAAGCGAAGGGGTTACGCCGGCATCGGTGCTGCTGTCCCCTTGCCCGCCGGTCACGGCATCCACCACTGCGTCCACAATCGTTTCCACGGTGTCCACAACGGTGTCCACAATGTCCTTCACGACATCGGTAACGGTTTCGACGACATCGTCGATCACCTCCTTGATCACTTCCGTCGGTGTCTGCGCCGCAGGCTCTTCGGGCAATTCCGGCCCGCGCGTGGGATCTTCGGTGACCACTGGCGGGATAACTGGCTCGGTCGGGGCGGGGACGTCAGGCACGACAACCGCCGGCGGGGTCTCTGAAACCACATCGCTCGGCGTCCCCGGATCGCCCGTACCCGAACCTGCGTTTCCCGTATCCACAGGTGCAGGCAGGTTTGCCAACCCGCCACTCGCGAGATTCAGGAGCAGGGTGCGCAGCGACGAGATGTTAATTCGCGAGAGAAAGCTGCCATCCACATATGTATCAGCATCTCGAAAATACTCCGTGGACTGCTCAACGGCGGGCGAAAAAATTGCTGGCGTCGACGTAGCCGGCGATTGCGCGCTCGAAGCCGCCGTGGCGGCATTGGTCGTTGCAGGGGATGCTTTCGACACGCTCGTAGCAGTCGATCCGGATGATACCGCAACAGCAGGGGAAACAGGTGCCGTCGTGCCCGCATTGGTCGCTGTAGTTACCGGAACCGCATTTGCTGGGGCGGTTGCCACGCGATACACAACAAGCGGAAAGGCGAGCCGCCCCACACCACTGTCTCTGTATTGCTCATTCTCATAATTATCTTCGTCAAGAATGACGGTTTGCGCCACGGCCTGTCCGGAAACGGCAGCCAGCATCATCGTGCCGCACAAGGCGACACCTTTGTTAAACAACATTTAGCAACCCTTTGTTTTATAATTTTTTACGACTTTCGCGACGTGTCCCCTCAGCCGGTTACAACTGCAACCAAATTGAACCTTTAGGCTGTTCAGGCGTGCAGAAATTGCGATGAATCGTTTTTCCGTGAGGCGGGCCGAAAGGCTTTCTCTCAGCAGGACATTTGCATGACCGATTCGATTCCAAACCGATGACAGCGTTGAGAAATCGGATCTCCGCGCAACCGCAAAACTGGCGACTTGCATGTCATTTTCACCTGCCCAGCAGCTGGCCCAATGCCCGCTCCGATCAGGTTTCACGACAGATAGATCTTCGGATTTAGTTTATAAATCAGAATGTTGACAGGAATTTACCACCTGTTGTCTGGAACCGGGCTTCTAGCCAGCATTACTTTGCCTTTCTTGCCCTGTTGTCGTCTCGCCCGCAGCAAGAGGGCATTGCTCTACCTGTCCCGTGCCACGGCGCCGCCAGTGTGGCCCCGCGTCGGGCATTTCCTCCAGCGTCACGTCGATGGCGCCCGGTTCCAGCGGCGGGGCGCCGCAGGCCTTCTACTTTTCCGCCAAAGCCCAGCTTTGTTGCCGAAGCACCGTGTCCTTCTGGCCCCGGGCGGCGAAGCGGGGAGCCATGTAGCGGTAGAAAAACCAGTCTTTCAGGCCCGGCGTGGTGGCGTGGTAGAGAATGCGTTCGCCGAGTGTCCAGCGTACGCCTTTGCGGTCTGCGCGGCGAGGGGAGGGTTGCACCCACAAGTCTGTGGCGTAAGCGATGCGGCCCTGTTTCCACAGCCGGTTCACCAATTCATGGTCTTTCAGCACATAGGGCCAGAGTGCGGGATCATAGCCGCCCGAGGCCTTGTAGGGCGCCGTGCGGAACAGGTGGGCGTAGCCGCCGCCATGCGCCTGGTGGGTGAGGAGGTTGGGGATGATGTAGGTGTAGAGACCTCGCCCGAGGCGCTCCCATATGCTCCGGGGGCTGGGGCCGGTATCGTGTGCAATGAAGCCGATGGTGCTGGCAGGCGCTGCATCGAGATGGCGGCTGGCAGCTTCCAGATAATGGGGCGGATAGATGGTATCGGCGTCGCAGATGGCGATGAATTCCGTGGTTGCAGCCGTGATCCCCATGTTCAGCGCGTGCACCTGCCCGGGCACAGGTTGGATGAGAAGGCTGGTTTCGATACCCCGCTGAGCGTCCGCCCATTGCCGGGCCAGAGTGGTGGTGCCGTCCGTGGAGCCGTTATCGACCAGGACGACGCGGAACGGGCGCAGCGTCTGCGCGGAAAGGCTGGCGAGGGTGGCGGGAAGCCATTGTTCCTCGTTGAAATAGGGGATGACGATCGTCCAGCGCGGCTCGGGCATGGTTTGCCCCCTAGCGGCTGGCGGGGCGTTGCGAAAGCTTGCGCTGCGCCAAGGCGGGCGGCAGGAGTGGGGAATGGCTGTGTTCAAGATATTCCGGGCCGGGGAATGGGCGGCATTCGAACTGCGCGGACGGTTCGACGGCTCCGCCGACGACCTGAGGGACGGATTTATCCATCTGTCCACGGCAGAGCAACTGGACGGCACGCTGGCACGGCACTTCAGCGGGGAGAGCGGGCTGGTTGTAGCCGAGATGGATGTGACAGATGATCCTGCACTGCGCTGGGAGGCATCCCGGGGAGGGGCGCTGTTTCCACATTTGTATCGGCCGCTGACGCTCGCCGATGTGGTGGGGCGGGCCGAGGCCGGCTGAGAGCCCGGCCCGATCTGGCGAAGGGGCCGGGGAGCGTCGTCAGTTGGTGAGGGAGCGCACCAAGGCCGGAAGGTTGCCAGTGATGGGCTTCAGGATCGATCCAGGCGTAGCGGAATCCGTTCCGGCGGCCCAGCTTTCCGCCTTGATCGGATCGAGTGTGACGACGCCATAGGGGAAAGTCTTGAGCAGGCCGATTCCGCGTGTACGGGCGGACGAGGGGTTCAGGGTGAGAAAGGCGGACAGGGGCGGGTCCCGATCTGTCGGACGGCCGCCTGCAAAGACCGATTCCCAGCTTTCGCCGATTTTCCGCTCGGTATCATAAAGGTCGATGTTGTCGGCGCCGGTGGAATCCGCGCTGATGCCGATACCCTTCATTGTGATGTTGCCCACCACTTCCGCCTGCGAGATGGTGGACACGCGGATCTGGGGCTGCAGCGCACCGCCCGTGCGGCCGTCTGGTGTTCGCAGCGAACTGTTGTTGTTGTCTGCCCAGTGAGAGGCAACGATCACATTGTTGAAGATCTTGGCGCCGATGGTGTTCCCCATGGTGATTCCGTGCAATGCGGAGCCCCAATAAACGTTCCCCGAGAACTCCAGATTGCGGTGATAAACCCCCGTCACTTCGCTGCCGATGAACATGCCGTGCACCGCGCCGTTCAGCCCGAGCTGCATGAAGTTGTTTCGAATCTTCACATCGGTAACGCCGGCGGTTTCCTGGTTTGTCCAGAACTGGATGGCGTCCGGATGCTCGCCCTTCCCGTAGTTGGGCTGGAAGTTGTGGAAGTGGTTGTTGCTGATCTCTCCTCCGGCAAGGGCAGCGACATTCAGGCCCTCGCGGACATATCCGATGCTGTTGTGCAGGATGCGGACGTCGGAGGATCGCTGGATATAGACGGCCACGCGAAGATCCTCGAAATCGTTGGAACCCACGAGGACATTCTTCGCGAAGCGGACATGGACGCCGCCCTGCGCGTCATCCCAGGCATCGCGGTTGGGGAAGCCGCCGCGGACACGATTGCCCGCGAAGCGCACATTTTCCCCCGAGATGGCGACCACGGGGTTCGCTGCCGACTGGGCGTCGATGCCGGTGATCGACAGGCCGGCGGCGCTGCCGAACGACATCTGGCCAAATCGGGCGCGACTGGCTGCATTGGCAGAGCGGATTGAGACATAGCCGCCGCTGTACTTGAACTTGGTGAAGTTGAAATTGCCATAGTCGCCCGGCGCCAGCAGGATGGTGTCTCCGGCCGTGGCGGCCGAGAGAGCGTCCCACAGCTGGCCGCGATCGGCGACGTTGAAGGTGCGGGCTTCGGCAGCCGCGAATGGCATAGCAAGCACGCTCGCCGCGAGGGTGAAGTGCGCGGCGGCGAAGCGAATGGCTGGAACAGGCATGACGGACTCCGCTGGTTGAACCTGCCGCGGTGCATCCTGCGCCCGGCTTGCCTGAGGACGCCGGGCGAAGCAGGGGGTTGCGCAGGTTAATGCGTGAATCCATGTCAGGATTGATACACGGAAATCCTTTAAGGCTAATGGGTTAACGCCCAGGCGGTGCGGCGTTAACAAATGGGGCTTGCCGGTATCAGACGGCGGGCATGGCCTGCGCTACGCGGGCACGCCGGTAACCATCCCGTGCCTGGCAGAGGGCCCACCAGGCCTGGGTGCGGGGGCCGAGATCGGCGGCGAGGCCGATGCTGCCGGCGAGCAGGCAGGCATAGCCGACCGCGATGTCGGCGGCGGTGAAGCGGCCGGCGGCAAGCCACTCCCGGTTGTCCGCCAGATGGGTTTCCACCCAGCCCATGCGGGAGAGGAACCATTTGGCATAGGCATCGGCGACGGCCGGCTGGCGCTTTTCCGGCGGCTCCAGCACCCGGTAGCGCAGCACCAGCGTCTGCGGGAAGGTGAAGGTTGCGTCGGACTGGAACAGATAGTTTGTATAGAGCGCGAAATCGGGTTCGTCCGGGTTGACGGCGAGTGGGGTGGGGCCGTGTTTCGCTGCGAGATAATGCAGGATGCCGCTGCTCTCGCTGAGTTCAGCGGTGCCGTCGCGCAGATAGGGGATGGTGCCGAGCGGGTTGGTGGCGAGATAGTCCGGCTGCAGCCAGCGCGGCGGGAAGGGCAGCATGTGGAGCGTGTAGGGCAGGCCCATTTCCTCCAGCATCCACAGGGGGCGGAACGAACGGGCGTCCGCGCAGTGCCACAATTCCATCATATGCACTCTCCCCTCTCGTCTAATGCCACTCGCCTAGCGGTGCGGCAGCGGCTAATCACCCTGATCTATGGACCAGATACGTATTTCGGGCGGGCGCCCGCTGAAGGGGAAGATCCCGGTTTCGGGGGCGAAGAATGCAGCGCTGACGCTGTTGCCGGCGGCGCTGCTGACGGACGAGCCGCTCACGCTGCGCAACCTGCCGCGGCTGGCGGACGTGGACACCTTCGGCCATCTGCTGAACGTGCTGGGGGCCTCCACCCAGACGCAAGGGTCGCGGCCTGAGGATTTCGGGCGGGTGATGACGATTTCCGCGAGCCGGATGACCTCCACCACGGCGCCCTATGACATCGTGCGCAAGATGCGCGCCTCCATCCTGGTGCTGGGGCCGTTGCTGGCGCGCGAGGGGATCGCGACGGTGAGCCAGCCGGGCGGCTGCGCCATCGGCAACCGGCCGATCGACCTGCACCTGAAGGGGCTTGAGGCGCTGGGCGCCGAGATCGAGCTGACGTCTGGCTATGTGCGGGCGAAGGCGCCCAGGGGCGGGCTGACCGGCGGGCACATCATCTTCCCGGTGGTGAGCGTGGGCGCGACCGAGAATGTGTTGATGGCGGCCGTGCTGGCGAAGGGCCAGACGGTTATGGAGAATGCCGCGCGCGAGCCCGAGATTGTCGATCTCGCCAATTGCCTTGTCGCGATGGGCGCGCGGATTTCGGGCATCGGCACGGAGAAGCTTGTGATCGACGGCGTGGACCGGCTGCACGGCGCCACCTATGCCGTGATGCCGGACCGGATCGAGGCCGGGAGCTATGCCTGCGCGGCGGCCATCACCGGCGGAGAAGTGGTGCTGGTGGGGGCCGACCGGGCCTTGCTGGGATCGACGCTGCCGGTGCTGGAAGAGGCGGGCGTGAGCTTCGAAGATGTGAAGGGCGGGCTGAAGGTGAGCCGCGCCAACGGGCTGCATGGGGTGACGGCGACCACCGCGCCCTGGCCGGGGCTGGCGACCGACATGCAGGCGCAGCTGATGGCGCTGGTGACCGTGGCGGACGGTGCCTCCATCCTGACCGAGACCATCTTCGAGAACCGCTATATGCATGTGCCCGAGCTGGCGCGGATGGGGGCGGACATCACCGTGAAGGGGCGTTCGGCGGTGGTGCGCGGTGTGGCCGGCCTGCATGGGGCGCCGGTGATGGCGACCGACCTTCGCGCCTCGATGAGCCTGGTAATCGCGGGGCTGGCGGCCGAGGGAGAGACCATCGTGCGCCGGGTGTATCATCTGGACCGGGGCTATGAGCGGCTGGAAGAGAAGCTGCAGGCCGTGGGCGCCGACATCGAGCGGGTCGACGGGGACTGATGCGATGACCGAACTGCTGCTTCTGAGGGCCGAGGACGCGGAGGATCTGAAGATTCTGTCCGCCTGCGTGCAGGACATGGCCGTGAAGGCGATGGACGTGGCCTGGGAGCCGAAGCGGGGCCGGCTGGTGCTGGTGGGTAACCGCTATCGATGGGAAGCGAAAAGCCCGACGCGGGTGCGCAGCGCGCTGCGATTCGAAGGCGTGCTGAAGGTGGCGCGGCGGGAGTGGCCCGAGGAGCTGCATGCCGTGCTGCCTTTGCTGGCGGTGACAGAAGCCGCGCCGGGGGAGCTGCTGCTGGCCTTTGGCGGCGGCACGGCGTTGCGGCTGCAGCTGGATGCCATCGACGTGACGCTGGAGGATATGTCTGGCGCATGGGGTGCGCTGGCGGTGCCGGGGCACGGGGCGGACTAGTCCTCGGACCCAATGGCTCAGAATGCGGGGCTTGCAGCGTGAATGCTGCCGAGCGGCGCGCATCGATGTGCGTCGCATCGATGGCAACGGTTTCGTAGCAAGTGCGACTGGAAGAGAAGCGTGGTATTCCTTCGCGTGCAGCCTTTGCAAAGTGGCAAGCTATTAGACACTTGCCTTATAACTGCGATTCCGACTAGTCGCAGCCTTGTCCGGCCGGTATCGGCCGGGGTCTTGGAGGGCTTGGACCATGAAGACACGCGCAGCCGTTGCATTTGAAGCGAAGAAGCCGCTGGAAATCGTCGAGGTGGACCTGGAAGGCCCGAAGCCCGGCGAAGTGCTGGTGGAAATCAAGGCGACGGGCGTGTGCCACACCGACGCCTACACGCTGGACGGGCTGGACAGCGAAGGCATCTTCCCCTCGATCCTGGGCCATGAAGGCGCGGGCGTGGTGGTGGAAGTGGGCGCGGGCGTGACCAGCGTGAAGCCGGGCGACCATGTGATCCCGCTCTACACGCCGGAATGCCGCCAGTGCAAAAGCTGCCTGTCGGGCAAGACCAACCTCTGCACCGCCATCCGCGCCACGCAAGGCAAGGGCCTGATGCCCGACGGCACCACCCGCTTTTCCTACAAGGGACAGCCGATCTTCCACTACATGGGCTGCTCCACCTTTTCGAACTACACGGTGCTGCCCGAAATCGCGGTGGCGAAGATCCGCGAGGACGCGCCGTTCCAATCCAGCTGCTACATCGGCTGCGGCGTGACCACGGGTGTGGGCGCCGTGGTGAACACCGCCAAGGTGCAGGTGGGCGAGAATGTCGTGGTGTTCGGGCTGGGCGGCATCGGGCTCAACGTGATCCAGGGCGCCAAGCTGGCCGGCGCCGGCCGCATCATCGGGGTGGACATCAACCCCGACCGCGAGGCCTGGGGCCGCAAGTTCGGCATGACGCACTTCTTGAACAGCAAAGGCCTGAGCCGCGAGGACACGGTCGCGAAGCTGCTGGAACTGACCGACGGCGGCGCCGACTACAGCTTCGATTGCACCGGCAACACCGAGGTGATGCGCACCGCGCTGGAATGCTGCCACCGGGGCTGGGGCGAATCCATCATCATCGGTGTGGCGGAGGCCGGCAAGGAAATCTCCACCCGCCCCTTCCAGCTGGTGACGGGCCGGGTGTGGAAGGGCACCGCCTTCGGCGGCGCGCGCGGCCGCACCGATGTGCCGAAGATCGTGGACTGGTACATGAACGGCAAGATCGAGATCGACCCGATGATCACCCATGTGCTGCCGCTGGACGAGATCAACAAGGCGTTCGACCTGATGCACAAGGGTGAGAGCATCCGGACCGTCATCCTCTACTGAGGAGCGGGCGGCTGCGCGCCTTCCTGCTCGCGCTTCTGCTGGCCGCGCCTGTCGCGGCCGCAGAGCCGTTCACGGCCGCCCCCTTCACCCCGGCGGATGTCGCAAAAGTCGCGGAACCGGGGGAACCCGTTTTCACGCCGGACGGCGGCACGCTTGTCTATTCGCTGATCACCACAGCCACGCCCGCCGTAGCGCAAAGCGACCTGTGGGCGGCCGACTGGAACGGCGGCAAGCGGCCGCTGACCCGCACGCCGGACCGCAACGAGTGGATGCCGCAGCCGCTGCCCGGCGGCCGGATCGCTTTCCTGTC
Organism: Sphingomonas sp.; assembly: GCA_003248865.1. Lineage (GTDB taxonomy): Bacteria > Pseudomonadota > Alphaproteobacteria > Sphingomonadales > Sphingomonadaceae > Sandaracinobacteroides. The sequence continues at coordinate 51,187 of QFPK01000013.1, read as the reverse complement.
GGATGGCGCGGCGGACGGTAGCACGCAGCTGTGGGCGATGCCCACGCGCGGCGGACGGGCTCGGCAGCTGACGCGCATTCCCGGCGGCATCGGCGACTACAGCCTATCCCCTGACGGCACCGAGGCTGTGGTAACCATCGCGACGGGCGGTGCGGAGATGCCGGAGGACGGCCCGCCGCCGCCCATCGTGATCGACCGCTTCCAGAGCCGGCAGGACGGACGCGGCTGGCTGGATTCGCAACGCGTGCAGTTGGCACGTGTGTCGTTGAAGGACGGTCGAGTCCGGCCGTTGACGAGCGGCGAGTTCGACCATTGGCTGCCCAGCTGGTCCCCCGACGGGCGCTGGATCGCCTTCGTCTCCAAACGCTGTGCGGACGCCGACCGGCATTATTGTTCGGACGTGTATGTGATGCCGGCTTCCGGTGGCGAGACGCGCCGCCTGAGCCGGCACGAGGGGGCCGATGCAGACCCGGAGTTCGAGGCCGGGCGGCCGCAATGGTCGCCGGATTCCGCGCGGCTCGCCTGGGTGCGCGCGGGCGACGAGGCGCTGACCTGGTACAGTCCGTTCCGGTTGGTGGTGGCCGATGTGGCAAACGGCGCGCTGCACGAGCCAGGCCCCGCGGACAAATGGGTCTATGCCCCGCGCTGGACCGCCGACGGCAAGATCCTCGCGCTGGTGGAAGTGGATCGCGCAACCCGGCTGGCGGAGATCGGGCCGGACGACGATACGCTCCGCTGGCTGACGGGCGAGGCGGAAACCGTGCTGGATTTTGCGAGCCGAGGTGCGCGCGTTGCGGCCCTGCTAGGGAACAGCAAGGCGCCACCCGCACTATGGGCGCTGGACGAGCCGAGACGCCGCATCGCCGACCACAATGAATGGATCGCGACCCGGCAGATAATGGAAGCCCGGCCGGTTTCATGGGCCAGCGGCGACCAGCAGATCCATGGCCTGCTGCTGCTGCCCCCCGGCCATCGCGAAGGCGAGCGACTGCCGCTGATCGTCCGCCTCCACGGCGGGCCGGTCTGGCAATGGTCCCACGAATTCATGGCCGACTGGCAGGCCTTTGCCGCGCGCGGCTATGCCGTGCTGGCCCCCAATCCGCGCGGCTCCTCCGGCCGGGGCGAGGCCTTCGCCCGCGCCCAGATGGCAGACTGGGGCAATGCCGACGTCGCCGACGTCCGCGCCGGGATCGACCATCTGATCGCCGCGCGTCTCGCAGACCCGAACCGCATCGGCATCGGCGGCTGGAGCTATGGCGGCATCCTCACCAACTATCTGATCGCCCGCGATCCCCGCATCCGCGCCGCCGTCAGCGGCGCCGGCATGGGCAACTTCCTGGGCGGCTACGGCGTGGACCAGTACAGCCGCGACTATGAGCTGGAACTCGGCCGCCCTTGGGAACAGCCGGACTTGTGGCGCCGCCTCAGCTACCCCTTCTTCGAAGCCAACCGCATCCGCACGCCCACCCTCTACCTCTGCGCCGAAGCCGACAGCAACGTTCCCTGCTCCGGCAGCCAGCAGATGTTCCAGGCGCTGAAGTCGCTGGACGTGCCAACCCGGCTGGTGGTCTACCCGGGCGAGAACCACGGGCTGGTGGTGCCGGCCTATCGCGTGGATCGGGTGAGCCGCGAACTGGATTGGTACGAGAGGTATCTGCGGGATTAGGGCGGGAGGTTTGTTGCCTCCGGCGGGCAGGGAAATGATTTCCCTGCACCCTCTAAGTTGGCGTTGCGCGCTGCACCGATGTGGCGCGCGTGACGATGTTTGATTGCCTGCGGCGCTGGCGCCGCAGGCAATAAATCCAGCCGTCCGCACAGCCTCGACGATTTGACCCCAATTTCGTGGGTGCAGGGAAGTCACTTCCCTGCCGGGGGAGTTTGAGGGGGCAGAGCCCCCTCAATCCCGTCTAGAACCGCTGCCCGAGCCGGATCCCGAAGAACTGCGGCCGCACCGGATACGCCCGGTAGAAAGGCCCGCAGTAGGAAGGCGCGCAGGCGGTGTTGCGGCTCAGTTCGCCGCGTCTGTCGAACGCGTTCAGGATGAACAGTTCGGCTGTCATGCCGTTGCTGAACTTCGCCCCGGCGGAGAAGTCGAAGGTGGCGAAGCCGCCGGTATAGCCCACGGTTTCTGCGTCCTGATCCAGCAGGAAGGATCGGCTGCTGGTCTGGAACTGGGCGGAGCCCTGCACGAAGGCATCCGTCGACTGGATCGGGAAGTTGTAGCGGACGGTCGCATTGCCCTTCAGCTTGGGCTGGATGGGCAGGCGGGTGCCTTTGGGGGTGCAGGTGATGCTGCCGTCGCCGCCTTCCTCGCAGAAGTCGGTTGTGAGCTTGGCATCGGTATAGCTGGCGGAGCCGCTGATATCGACTGCGCCCAGCCGCAGCAGGATATCGGATTCGATGCCCTTCGAATCCGCGCCGCCGACGTTGGTGAGGCTGGTGACGCCGGAATCGCCCGGCCGTGCGAGGGCGAACTGCATGTCCTTCCACTTCTGGTAGAAGACGGCGCCGTTCCAGCGCAGCGTGCCGTCGAGCCAGGTGGTTTTCCAGCCCAGTTCGAAGTTGCTGAGCGAATCCGATTTATAGGCCCCATAGGCCGGGTTGCGGTTCACCCCGCCGGGGCGGAAGCCGGTGGAGTAGGTGGCATAGGCCATCTTGCCCGGCTGGAAGCGCCAGCTGATGTTGATCTTGTGGGTCTCGCCGGTTTGGCGTGTCTTGTTGGGCTTGGGCGTGGTGGCGCCATAGGCGTGCACGTTCACGCAGGGGATGTCGGGGTTGTCAGTGGGCAGGCAGGTCTCGGTGATGTTGTACGAAAAGCCTGAGAAGCCGACGAGCGAGTTTTCGGCGATGAAGCCGCGGATGCCGCCGTTCAGGGTGAGGTCCGGGGTGATATCATAGCTGAGCTCGCCATAGAGGGCGTAGTCGCGGTCCACCCGGTCCAGCCGCTTCAGATAGACGGTGTCGTCGATCACAGGCTGGAACCAGATCAGCCCCTCCTGCGGCACCGATCCGATGCCCGGGATATAATATTGTGCGTCGATATCGTTGGTCTGGTGCTGATAGAAGGCGCCGGCGGTGAAGCGCAGCGGCTTGTCGCCGGGTGAGGAGATGCGCACTTCCTGCGTGTGCTTGGTATAATGGTAGTTCAGCTTCTGCCGCTGCGTCGGGTCCAGGAAGCCGCCGTTGCCGTCGGGGAAATAGGTCGCGTAATAGCCGTAGGTGTCATAGGCGACGGTGTAATAGCTGTAGTCGATCTCATTCTCGAGGTGGCGCTTGAAGTAGCCGCCCGAGTAGACGAGGTCCCAGTTGCCGATCTTGCCCTCGATGGTGAGGGCGGCCTGCCACCATTCGTCATTGTTGTACGACGGGCTGAAGTCGTGGACGGCGAGGTCGCCCACGCGGGGATCGTACAGGAAGGCGCCCTTGGCTTCCTGCTTCTGGTAGATGAACTGCGGCGTGACCGTCCAATCCTCGTCCAGGTCCACCTTCAGCGCCGCGCGGCCGCCATAACTGGTGACGGGGTTGAAATTGTCTTTCACAAGATTGGCGTTGTTGACCGTCTTCGAGATTTCCGGATCCGGCTGGTCCAGCGTGAAGGTGCGTTCGCCGTACAGATTGTCGATGTAGCCGCCGTCTTTCTGGTAGTAACCGACAAGGCGGATGGCGGCATTCTCGGCGATGGGGAAGTTCACAAAGCCTTCCAGGCTGCCGCCCGCATCGCCCTTGCCATATTTGGTGAGCGAGGCATCGACGCCGGCTTCGAACTTCGTCGGATCGGGCTTGTTGGTGATGATGCGCAGCGTGCCCGACATGGAGCTGGCGCCGAACAGCGTGCCCTGCGGACCCGCCAGCGCCTCCACCCGCGAGATGTCATAGATGTGCAGATCGGGGTTGCCGCCGATCGTGGTGATGGGGATTTCATCGATATAGATGCCGGTGGTCGGCGAAGACCCCGCATCCAGCCCGTCGCCGCCGTTCGTGATGCCGCGGAAGGACATCTGCGCCTGGCCCGGCCCGAACGACTGGAAGCTGAGGCTGGGGAGCAGCCGGGCATAGCCGTCGAACGAACTGACATTCTGCTGCTGCAGCGTTTCGGTTCCCAGCGCCTGGATGGAGAGCGGAACCGTCTGCAGGCTTTCGGTGCGGCGCCGTGCCGTCACCAGGATTTCGCCATTGCCCGGATCGTCGGCCGCCACTTCGTCCGCCACAGCGGGCAAGGCCCAGCCAAGTGCAGTCGATGCGAGCAGAATCTGAGCGATACAGGGTGCTGATACCCGTTTCATCACAATAGACCCCTTTCCCCGGCGGAGCGTCCCTGATGCGCCCTCTGATTGATCCGGAACGGGGAAGGTCTCTCTTTATTGGACAGGCGTCAAGTGGTTATGCGGCAGCGCAGCAGCCGCGCCGAAATCAGGGTTTCGGGCTGTCGGGCCAGGCCGCGATTTCCGGCGCCAGCGCCTGTTTCAGCGGGCCCAGCCAAGGCTCGAAATTCTGCCATTGCTCAACCCCGTCGCGGTAGATCGGGCGGCGAACCTGTTCGGAACTGGCGGTGCGCACCGCACGTTCCGTTTCGTGGAAGCGCAGGCAGGCGGGATCGAAGGGCAGGCCAAGATAACTCAGCAGAGCGCGGACCTGCGCTTCGGTGTCGTCCACCATCTGCTCGTAGATCACCCGGTGCACCGCACCCGGCGCGGTATGGTCGAAATGCGCCATCAGGCGGACATAGTCGGCGTAATAGCGCGCCATATGCTCGAGGCTGTAGGCAAAGGCCTGCCCGCGCGCGAAATGCTGCTTGAAGTTGGCGAAGCAGCAGGCGAGCGGGTGGCGGCGGGCATCGATGATCTTCGCATTCGGCAGGATCAGCCGGATGAACCCGGTGTGCAGCCAGTTGTTGGGCATCTTGTCGATGAAATAGGGGCGGTCGGTGCGGCGCTGCGGGCGGGTGCGCGCCAGATACTCCTCGCCCAGCGCCCGCAGCCGCTCCGGCGGCAGGTCGGCCAGAAGTTCGGGATAGGCATCCACCTCTCCGCCCAGCCGCGTCGCCATCATCTGGATATCGGGCAGCTCCTGCGTGCCCTCCACCAGCGGGTGGCTGGCAAGAATCTGCTCCACCAGCGTGGAGCCCGCGCGGGGCATGCCCAGAATGAAAATGGGGTCGGGCGCGGGGCAACCGAGCCCTGCTTTGCTGCGCAGCAAGGCAGGCGTGAACAGGCCGATGCTGCGCGCCACCCGCTCACTGATCTTGGCAGGATCGTGCGGCACCGCCTCAAGTCGAAGCCGGTTGCCCTCGGCATAATGGCGGAAGGCGGGCTCGAACCGCTTCGCATCCTCCAGCGCCTTGCCCAGCGCGAAATGCAGATGGAATCGGTCCTCGCCCTGCACCCGCTCGTCCGCAAGCGCCCGCTCCATCGCGGCAAGGTCCCCGGGCTCGAACCGTATCGTCTTCAGATTGGCCAAACTCCACCATGCCTCGCCGAAACCGGGCTCCAGCGCGATGGCGCGGCGATAGGCAGCGACGCTGTCGCCCTGCCGCCCCAGCGTCTTCAGCGCATGGCCATAGCTGAGCCAGACCTTGGTCAGCCCCGGCTGCCGTGCCAGCGCCTTCTCGAAATGGGTGAGCGCCACATCCAGATCGCCCGTGCGGGTCAGCGCCACAGCCGCAAGGTTGCGGTACGCCGGATTCTCAGGCTCTTCACCGATTAGCCGGTCCAGCTCTGTCAGCGCCTCGTCCGCGCGGCCCCCGCGATACAGCACGGTCGCCAGATTGAAGCGCGCCGGCGCGAACCCCGGCGCCAGCTCGATGGCACGGCGCAGCAGCGCCTCCGCGTCCGGATAGCGCCCGATCCGCCCCGCCAGTTCCGCCAGCATGCGGATCGCCGCCACATCCGTGGGGTCGGCCTTCAGATGCGCCTTCAGCAACTTCTCGGCGACCGGCAGATTGCCCTGCGCCAGCGCAATCGCCGCCTCCCGCAGGCGCGGATCGCTCACAGAAGCCCGGATCGCCTGCGCCTGCGCCCGATCCGATCCGGCCTCGTCGCCCCGCAGCAGCAACTGCTCCGCCAGCGTCCGCCACGCCACTGCCGAATTCGGCGCGCCACGCACCGCCTCGCCCAACGCCCGCACTGCAAGATCGGACTGGCCGGTAGCCGCCAACGCCTGCCCCAGCAACAGCTTGGCTGCCGCGCTGTGCGGCAGCACGCGCAGGATCTCCCTCGCCTGCTGTTCCGCCAGCGCAGGGTTCTCCCGCAGTAGTTGGCCAGCATGGGCCAGAGCGGCGTCAAGGGTGCCGGTTGGGGCTGTGCTCATAGGCGCAGAGTCGCTGATCAGCTGGCTGGCCGCAAGAGGCGGCCTGGCGGCAATTTTTCCTACGCCACCGCGAGTCGTGCCAACAACCAGTTCCAGAGCCAGTCCGCGCTGTGGCTTTCTGTGATCAGCAACAGGCCGTCGCTCGTACCGCAGAGGGTGACGCGGATGTCGGCGAGGCGGGTGGTGAGGCTGTCGCCGGGGGCCAGCGGTTCGAGGTTGCCGAGGCCGATGGCCGCGAGCGGATCGGGGCCGGTCAGGTCGACGCAGCAGAAGGCGGCGCTCATGTCGTGCAGTTGGGCGGCGGCGGGGATTTCGGCGTCGTGGGCCAGCAGCAGCAGTTCGCCCGGGCCGCGATAGAGGGCGCCGGGAATGGCGAGGGGGTCGCGGCTGCGGGCCAGCCGGATGCGCTGATGGGGGCGGGGCGCGAGCTGCCAGGCGCCGATGCGGCGCGGGGCTTCGCCGTCCAGCGGGCGGCTGCGCGGCAGCGAGGAGGCTGGCGCGGTTTCAGCCGGGACGTCACACATTCAAACGCTCTCCATTGCGGTCGAACGAGCAGCGGGGGGCGACCTGCGCCTTCCACGTCTGCCCCTCGGACCAGATTTCGACGGTCTCGCCTGTGCGGTGATGCCCGTTTTCGAGCAGGGCCAGCGACAGGCCGCGGTTCAGCATGGGGCTGAAGCCGCTGGATGTGACGGTCCCTTGCGACGGATGAGATGAACCTCCGATGATGTGGGCGCCGATGGGGAGGGTGATGGCGGGGTCCAGCGGATGCAGGCTGACGAGGTGGGTGGCGTTCCGGCGGGCGGCGGCCGGGTGGAGGAGCGTGCGTTTTCCCAGATAATCCTGCGGCTTGGCGGCCGGGTTGCCGGACCAGCCGATGTCTGCGGGCCGGGTGCGGCTGTCGGTATCGACGCCCGCGTGGAAATAGCCCTTTTCGATTCGCAGAAGGTCCAGCGCGTCGAGGCCGAAGGGGGTGAGGCCATGTGGCTGGCCGCAGACCATCAGATGGGCGGCCAGTGATTCGGCGGCATCGGCTGCGACGGCGACTTCATAGCTGGCTTCGCCGGTGAAGCTGATGCGCTGGATGCGCACCGGTTCGCCTGCAAGCCGGCCGGTGCGGATGGCGGCGTGGGGGAAATCCCCGGCGGACAAAGGGATGTCGCAGCCGGATGCAGCTAGCACGGCGCGGGCGTTTGGGCCTGTGAGGGTGAAGACCGCCCATTGCGCAGTGGCATCGTGGATGAGGAGATCCAGCGGCCATTCGCACTGGTGCCAGCGTTCCAGCCAGTCGAGCAGATGGTCGTTCGCATCGCTGCTGATCGTGAGCAGGAAGTGATCGTCTGCGAGGCGGGCGATGCCGACATCGTCGAGCGGGGTGGCGAGTTCGTCGAGGAAGAGGCTGTGGCGGATCGTGCCGACCGGCATGTCGGAGATGGGGTCCAGTGCGATCCGGTCGAGGAACTCGGCGGCCTGAGGGCCTTGCAACTCGATCTTGCCGTAGGAGCTGCTGTCCAGCAGGCCGCAGGTGGTGCGCACGGCAAGCGCCTCGCGCTGCGCGGCTTGTTCGATGGTTTCGGCGCCCATCGGGTAATGGGTGGGGCGTAGCCAGCCATAATCCTCGAACGCGGCGCCCATTGCGGCGTGCCAATGGTGGGCCGGCAGGTGGCGCCAGCGGCGGAACTGGCGGCCGATGCCATGGCCGGTGGCGAGCGCGCCAAAGGCGAGCGGGGCGAAGGGCGGACGGAATTTGGTGGTGCCGACGGCGCCGGGCTCGATGCCTTGAAGGGCGGCGAGGGCGGCCACGCCGTTGGCTGCACCGAGCTTGCCCTGGTCCACGCCCATGCCCCAGACGGTGTAGCGCTTCACATGCTCTGGCGAGCGGTAGTTTTCGGCAACGGCTTGACGGAAATCGTCGGTGGTGGCGTCTGTCTGGAAATCGATGAAGGCCTTGTCACCGGCTGGTGGCAAGGGTGGGACTGGCGCGGGTTCGGTGGGGTAGAGTGCTGCGGGCGGCTCCGTGCCCGTGGCGGCCCAGAGGCCCGCAGCTGCGCCGTCGGCGCGGGCCTGTTGCTCGTCGAAGATACCGCGTGCGGCTCCGCAGCTGCGGACATCTCGCGCGGGCTGGTCCGGCACGAAGGCGCCGAGTCCGGGTTCGTGGCGAAGCTTTCCGCCAGACTGGGTGAAGAGCTGCACCGCCGGGCTGCGGCCGCCAGACATGGCGATCAGGTCGCAGGCGATGCGCTGCTTGCGGCCATCCGCCAGCTCGATCTCGGCGGCGCGAACTGTGCTGCGGCCGATAGCGCGGTGGATGCGCTCGCCCCGGCGGAGGTCCAGCAGAGCGGCGATCTCGATTCCGGCTTCGGCGGCCAGCTGCGCGGTGGCAAGGCCGTCGTCGTCCGCCACGGCGAAGACGGCGCGGCGGCCGGGGGCGACGCCATGGGTTTCGAGATAGTGGCGCACCGATCCCGCCAGCATCACGCCGGGGCGGTCGTTGCCATGGAACAGCAGGGGGCGCTCGAAGGTGCCGGTCGCCAGCACCACGCGGCCGGCGCGGACTTTCCACAGTCGCTGGCGCACGCCGGACGCGCCGACCTCCTCGATCAGGGTGAGGAGGTTGTTATCATGATAGCCCAGCGCCGTGGTGCGGCTGAGGATGCGGATGCCGGGATGATCCGGCGGAGCGATTGCGCCGGAATCGACCAGCAGCACCTTTGCCCCTGCATTGGCAGCCGCAAGGGCGGCTGCGGTTCCAGCGAGGCCGGCGCCCACGACAAGAACCTCTGTCGAAAGCGTGTCGCTGGCATAACGGGCCTTATCCGGCGCATCGGGCGCGCGGCCGAGCCCCGCGGCGCGGCGGATTAAGGGCTCGAACAGCTCCCAGCGGGGCCAGATGAAGCTTTTGTAGTAGAAGCCTGCCGACAGCAGCGGGCCGAACAGGCCGTTCAGCGCGCCAATGTCGAACGCCAGATTGGGCCAGCGGTTCTGGCTGACGGCTTCGAGGCCGGGCGTCAGCGGGATCAGCGTGGCCGGAAGGTTTGGCGTGTCGCCCACGCGGACGAGTGCATTGGGCTCGGCGAAGCCATGGCCCATGATCCCGCGCGGGCGGTGATATTTGAAGCTGCGCCCCACCAGCCGGATGCCGTTGGCCAGCAGCGCGGCCGCCAGCGTGTCGCCTTCGCGCCCGACCAGTTCGCGGCCGTCGAAGCGGAAACGGATGGGGTCGGCCGTGGCGCGGGGGTGGGTGGGAATGCGGTAGCCGCTCATGGCCGGATTTCGTGGCTGGCGGTATCGCGCGTGAGGGTAAACCAGCGGCGGCAGCCGAAGCGGTGGAACCAGCGCTCGTGAAGCGGCCCCTTGGGATTGGCGCGGATGAACAGATAGGCCGTCCACTCCTCGTCGCTGCAATCGGGTGCGGGGCGGGCGATGTCGGCCTCGCCGCCGTTCAGGAATTCCTGCTCGTCGCGCGGGCCGCAGTGGGGGCAGGGGATCAGCAGCATCAGTGCGAGATTCCGGCAGCGGCGGCTTCGTCGACCAGCGCAAGGTCGCGGAAGCGATCCAGCGAGAAGGCGCGGATCAGCGGATGCGGTTCGCCGGTGGCGATGGTGTGGGCGAACGTTTCGCCGCCGGCCGGGATGGCCTTGAAGCCGCCTCCCCCCCAGCCGCAGTTCAGATAGAGGCCCGGCACCGGGCTGAGGCCGAGGACCGGCGAACTGTCATGCGCATAATCGACGATGCCCGCCCATTGGCGCAGCAGTCGCACCCGGCTGAAGCGGGGGATGAACTCAACGAGCCCGGCGGCGACCGCTTCGGCCGTCGCGACGCTGCCGCGCTGCGCATAGGAGGCGAAGGCGTCGGCATTGCCGCCCAGCACCAGCCCGCCCTTGTCGGACTGGCTGACATAGATGCCGAGCTGGGCCGAGGAAACGATCCTGTCCAGCACGGGCTTCAGCGGTTCGGACACGAAGGCCTGCAGGGCGTAGCTGCGCAGGGGAAGGCGGATTCCGGCCATGTCGGCGAGCACGGTGGAATGGCCGGCGGTCGCGAGGCCCAGCTTGCCGGTGGCGATGGGGCCGCGCGTGGTGTCCACGCCCATCACCGCGCCGGTCTGCGGATCGCGGTGGATCGCGGTGACGGCGCAGTTCTGCAGGATATCGACGCCCAGCCGGTCCGCCGCGCGGGCATAGCCCCAGACCACGGCATCATGGCGCACGGTGCCGGCGCGGCGCTGCATCATGCCGCCCATGATCGGGTAGCGGGCGGTGGCGGAGTAGTTGAGATACGGCGCGAGGCGGCGCACCGCTTGCGCGCTGACGGTTTCCATGTCGATTCCGTTCAGCGCCATGCCGTTCACCAGCCGGCGCTGGAAATCCAGTTCGCCCCGGCTGTGCGCCACCGTGAGCATACTGCGCTGGCTGAACATGATGTTGAAGTTCAGCTCGCGGGAGAGCCCTTCATAGAGGGTTACGGAACGGTCGAAGAAGGCGGCGGATTCGGGGCAATAATAGTCCGATCGGACGATGGTGGTGTTGCGCCCGGTGTTGCCGCCGCCGATCCACCCAGCCTCCAGCACGGCGATGTTCGTGAGGCCGTGGCGCTTCGCGAGGTAATAGGCGGTCGCCAGCCCGTGGCCGCCGCCGCCCACGATGATCGCGTCGTAGCGCGGTTTCGGGTCCGGCGAGCGCCAGGCCTGTGGCCAGTTTCGGTTGCCCGACAGCGCATGGCGCAGCAGCGCGAGCGCCGAATAACGCTCGCTCATGCCTGCCGGTCGGCGATGTAGCGGCGGATATCGAGGCTGTAGTCCTCGAGAGGGGAATAATAACCGTGCGCGTGCACGCGGGCGGCGATGCCGCGTTGCACCCTTTCGCATACGGCCCAGTCCTGCCGGTTCACCAGATCCCAGAAATCGACGGCGTCGGCGGGGTCGAAGCCCGGCTTCGCCATCTCGTCCCTGTGGAACAGGAAGCGGCATTCGACGCGCGTCAGGTCCACGGCGAGCGGCCACAGGATGAAGGCGGCGGCATGGTCGCTGGAGACGCTGAACATCAGATTGGGGTAGATCAGCTCGCCTTTGTGGCGGACCTGTTCCTCTGGCGTCAGGCCGGGGAAGAAGTCTCGGCTGGTGGTCCCGCTGGCGGTGTAGGTGGTCGCGCCCTCCCGGTGCGGGATGCCGGCTTCCCAATCGAGATGCATGCCGCCGTTTTGGCGGAATTCCGGCACCACTTCGCACAGCTCCGGGTGGACCGGGCCGCAATGATAGCATTCGTTGTAATTCTCGAGGATGATCTTCCAGTTCGCCGCCACGTCATAGCTGCGGGTCTCGGCGGTGCGCAGATCCGCCAGCGGATAGTTGGCAAGGCGGCGGGGGGCCTCGTGCAGGGCTGGCGCAATGGGTGGGGCCGAGGCCGGGGTGAGGTTCAGGAAGACGAAGCCGCCCCATGTCTCGACGCCCGCCGGATAGAGCGGGAAATCGGCCTTATCGAACCCTTCCTTCGGCATGCCGGGAGCTGCGACCAGCGCGCCTTCCAGATCATAGGCCCAGCCATGATAGGGGCAGCGGATCAGGTTGCCGATCACGCCGCCGGGCAGTTTCAGGCCCCATTTCGCGTCATTCTGATGGTCGCACAGCCGCGCGCCGCGATGGCGGCAGACATTGTAGTGCGCGCGCAAGTCGCCCTGCCGGGTGCGGACGAGCAGGATATTCTCCCCCGCCACGTCGATCTGCAGATGGCTGCCCGGCTCGGGCACATCCTCTTCGCGGGCGACGCACAGCCATTCCCGCGTGAAGATCGCCTCACGCTCGAAGGCCCAGGCCTCGGGCGTGAGATAGGCGCTGCTGGGCAGGGATTCTTCCATGGCCACCCCATCGTTATTAGACAGTTGCCTCATAACTCGAATCATGTAACCTGCAAAGAACGAAATTCGAAAAGGGGCTCGAGAATGCGGGCAGGCGACGAGGGATTGCGCTGCGGATGAAGGCGGGCGGCTTCGACGCCATCGTCGTGGGCGGCGGCCATAATGGGCTGACGGCCGCCGGCTATCTGGGACGTGCCGGATTGCGTGTGCTGGTGCTGGAGCGGCGCGACATCCTGGGCGGCGCGGCCGTGACCGAAGAGGTAATCCCCGGCCATCGGGTCAGCTTCTGCTCCTACTTCGCCTCCATGCTGATGCCGACCGTGATCCGCGATCTGGAACTGGCGAAATATGGCCTGCGCATGGTGGGCAGCGACCCGCTGCTCGCCGTTGCAATGGAGCCGGGCCGCATCGTGCGCTGGTGGGCCGACCCGGAACGGGCGGCGTCCGAGATCGCCACGATCAATCCGCGCGATGCCGTCACCTTCCTGAAGGTGGAAAAGGAGCTGAAGGCGCTGGCGGCCTATCTGCAACCCTTCTTTCTGGAGCCGCCGCCCAATCTGGCGGCGACCGGGCTGGATCGGGTGCGTGAGGGCTGGCGGCTGGCGAAGCGCTTCCACCGGCTGAAGGGGAAGGAAATCGCGCAGCTGATCGAGTTCCTGACCGGCAGCCTGGGCGATTATCTGGACCGTAAGTTCGAGAGCGAGGAGGTGAAGCGGCTGTTCCTCGCCAACAATGTCTATGGCAAGCATGGCGGGCCTTATGAGCCCGGCTCGGCGATGGGGCTGCTGTTCCACCTGTTGTCGGGCGGGGACGATGCCGTGCAGGGCTTCGCGGGTCATGTGATCGGCGGCATGGGGGCGATCACGCAGGCGATGGCGGCCTCCGCGCGGGATCATGGCGTGGAGACGCGGACGGGCGCGGCGGTGGCGCGCATCCTTGTGGAGAAGGGCTGCGCGACGGGCGTGGAATTGGATTCCGGCGAAGTGCTGCGGGCGCCGCTGATCCTCTCCAACGCGGACCCGAAGCGCACCTTCCTGACGCTGCTTGAGCCTGAGTCCCTGCCCGGTGACTTTCGCAGGGAGGTCGCCGGGATCAAGATGGCGGGGCCGTCCGCCAAGCTGAACCTCGCGCTGTCGCGGGAGCCGACGGTGTTGGGGCGCAGCCCCGATGCCGATCCCCGCGAACGATCGCTGCTGACGATGGTGCCCACGCTGGAGGGCGCCCAGCGTATCGCCGATGCAGCCCGCCGGGGTGAGATCTGCGATGAATTGTGGATCGATTTCGTCATCCCCAGCCTTGTAGACGACACGCTGTGCCCGCCCGGCAAGGCGATGATGACCTGCTTCATCCAGTATCTGCCCTGGCGGCCGGCCGAAGGGACGTGGGACGAACGGCGCGACGAGCTGGCGCAATCCATCATTCGCCAGATCAGCCGATATGTGCCGGACCTGCCCGAGCTGATCGAGGGGCAGGTGCTTCTCACGCCGCTGGATCTGGAGCGCACCTATGGGCTGACGGAGGGCAATATCTTCCATGGGGACCTGAACATGGGGCAGCTGTTCGCGATGCGACCGACGCCCGGCTGGTCGCAGTATCGCACGCCGATTGAAGGACTCTATCTGTGCGGGGCGGGGGCGCATCCGGGCGGCGGCGTGACCGGTGCGCCGGGCCACAACGCGGCAAAGCAGGTGCTGCGTGACCGGAAGGCAGCCCGATGAGCGCAGGGACGGACGCTGCGCACCCCCCTCGCGTGATGGGGTTCGTGGATGTCGCGCTGTTCTACATTGTGACGGGCGTGTCCCTGCGCTGGATCGCCACCGCTGCCGCCGCCGGGCCGGGCTCCATCCTTGTCTGGATCGGCGCCTTCCTGTTCTTCTATGTGCCGCTGGCGATGGCGGTGCTGGAGCTCTCCCCCCGCCACCCCGATGAAGGCGGGCTCTATGCCTGGGCGCGGCGCAGCTTCGGCGGCTTCGCCGGTTTCATGGCCGGGTGGTGCTACTGGACCAGCAACCTGCCCTATTTCCCGGCCGTCTTCTATTTCGCGGCCAGCAACGCGATCTATGTCGGCGGGGACGAACTGTTGTGGCTGCAGGACAAGCCCGCCTTCTTCATGTGGTTCGCCTTCGGCGCGCTGGCGCTGATCGCCTGGCTGAACATCGCGGGGCTGAAGCACGCGCGCTGGCTGCACAATATCGGCGCCTATGGCATGTGGCTGCCGGTCGCCATCGTGGGGCTGCTGGGGGTGCTCAGCTGGTTCCGTTTCGGCTCCGCCACGGAATTCTCCGCCGCCACCATGGCGCCCAGCTTCCAGCTGAAGGACATGCTGTTCTGGGCATCGCTGGCATTCGCCTTTTCGGGCTGCGAGGCGGCGTCGTTCATGAGCGGGGAGATCAAGGAGCCGCGCCGCACCATCCCGCGCGCGCTGATCGTCTCCGGCTCGGTGATCGCCGCCTGCTACATCCTGGGCACGATCGCCGTGCTGCTGATCCTGCCGCCCGGTGAGATCAACAGCCTCTCCGGCCTGCTGCAGGCGGTCAGCCACGCGGCCGGGCGGCTGGGCTGGCTGTGGATCGTGCCTGTCACGGCGCTGCTGATCGCGCTGGGCAATCTGGGCGCGGCGGGCGGATTCCTGGCCGCCACTTCGCGAATACCCTTTGCTGCCGGGATCGACCGCATGCTGCCGCCCGCCTTCGGCAAGCTGCACCCCAAATATGGGACGCCGCATGTCGCCATCCTGACGCAGGCGGGGCTGGGCGCGCTGTTCGTGTTCCTGGGGCAGGCCGGAACCACAGTGAAGGGTGCTTATGATGTGCTGGTCAGCATGGGCATCATCACCTCGTTCGTGCCCTTCCTGTTCGTCTTCCTGTCGCTGATGCACATGCAGAAAGAGCCCGCGCGGCCCGAAACCATCCGCGTGCCGGGCGGTAGGCCGGTCGCCTATGTGCTGGGCTGCATCGGCCTTCTCACCACACTGTTCGCCATCGGGCTTGCCATGCTGCCGGCAGCGGACGAGCCCAACAAGATGCTCGCGGTGGCGAAGATCGTGGGGCTGACCGCCATTCTGATCGGAGCTGGATCGGCCATCTATGCCAGCTCGGCATGGCGGGCGCGCAAGAGCGCGTCAGCTTGACAGGTTGCGGGGGGCAACGCCCCTGCGGTAGACAGCTGTCCAACCTCGCACGCCGCAAGATGCGGGGGCTCCTTGGAGCGAGCAGAGGACAGTCCATGATCAAGACCGCATCCGCCGCAATCATCACCGATCCGCCCCCCCGCCCGCGTGCGAGGCGGCAGGCGCCCACCGTGCGTCGGCAGGACCTGCTCGCCGTCACCGTCAGCTGCCTTGCCCGACTGGGCCCACGCGGCACCACGGGCCGGGAGATCTGCCGGCAGGCGGGCGTCTCCCACGGGCTGCTGCGCCATTATTTCAACAACCCGGAAAATCTGCTGTTCGAAACCTATGAGGAGCTGTGCGACCATTTCATCGCCCGCTTCGAAGCCGTGCTGGACGATGAGACGCTCGCCCCCTGGGATGCGCTCGACCGCTTCTTCGCTGTGCTTTATTCCGAGGAATGGGCCAACACGGACTTGCTCGGCGCCTGGATGGCGTTCTGGAGTATGGTGCGCACCAACGCCGACTTTGCCGCCAAGAGCGAGGAACATAACGCGCGCCTGCGCGAACTGCTGGCGCTGGCCATCAGCCGGCTGCCCACGACGGGCCACACCGTGAAAACCGAAGACGCCGTGGTGATCATTTCCGCCGTGATGGACGGGTTATGGCTGGATTATTGCCTCTCCCCGACGCGCACTAGCCGTGAGCGCGCGCTGGAACTGTGCTGCCTGACAGCGCGGCGACTGATTCCGCCGGCCTGAGGGCTGATAGGTGACTTGCCTCCGGCGGTGCGGGCTCTGCCCGCCACCCGACAGGGAGCCGTGCTCCCTGCACCCCCGATATCTGGTTCATCGTTGAGGTTGTGCTGACGGACCGGTTTACTGCCTGCGGCGCCAGCGCGTTCCAGCGCCGCAGGCAATTAAATTCTCTCACGCGCGGCGCCGAAATGAGAGCGCAGCGCAAATATCGAGGGTGTAGGGAAATCATTTCCTTGGCCCCGCCGGAGGCAAATAAAAAGGGCCGGAAGCTCGCGCTCCGGCCCTCGTGGGTTCAATCGACCATCTGGGCGACCAGGCGGCGCAAGTCGCGGCGGCTGATCAGGGGTCGTTCGGTGCGCTTCGCGGCCAGTGCGGCGGCGGCGCGGGGCCCGGCGTTGGCCGGGCGGGTCATTTCAATCTGCATAAATCCTTAAACGGCGCTTCCGTGCGCCTTGTTCCTTTGGTTGCTGTGATCAGCGGCGGAAATTGCCCCGTCCGGGGCCGCCGCTGCCGCCGCCAGTCTTCTCACGGAAGATGATGCGGCCTTTTTCGAGGTCGTAGGGGGTCATTTCCACGATCACCCGGTCGCCCGCGACGGAGCGAATGCGGAATTTGCGCATCTTGCCCGCCGTATAGGCGATGATCCGGTGGTCATTCTCCAGCCGCACGGCGAAACGGCCGTCGGGCAGCACTTCTTCGATTTGTCCATCGAGTTGCAGAAGTTCTTCCTTGGCCATGCCCTGCTCCTGTTGAATGGCGCCGCGCGCCATGGGCGGGTGCCCCGGCTGCGGCTCCGCTCCCCCCTTTGAAAAAGGCGTGGGAGTGGTGTTGCGATAACGATGAAAGGAAGTCTGAAGTGCCGCGCCATATCCCCTCAAAACGGGTGCAGGCGGCCGTCGGCTTCGTCCCAGCGACGTCGATTTTCGCGATATGGGCGTGAAATGGGCCGAATTCAAGGCGCCAGTCTGGTTTCGTTCATGGGCGGCGGCTAAATGCCGGGCATGCGCCTCACGCCCCTGCTCGCCGTCCTCGCTTTGGCTCCGCTCGCCGCTTGCGGCCCCGTGGAGGAAACGGTCGACTCTGCGCCGGTGGCTGCGGGCCTTGTCGCCCGCACGCTGTGCACCGCGATTTTCGTGCAGGGCCGGCCGGAAGAGGATGTCCGGCCCTATGAACTGGGGCCGTCTCTGGACAAGCGGCTGGGCTGGTTCAAGGCGGACATCGATCGTGACAAGGGCGAAGTGACGGCCGGGCCCTGGGGCATGAACTTCATGACGGCCGGGCACACGCCAGGCCTGGGCTGTGCCGTTGCCCGCCCCGGCGAAGGGCCCGGGCGGCCGGTGAAGCTAACGCCGGATCCCCGGCCCTGGCCCGAGGGCGATTCGCTGTCGGCGAAGCCGCCGGCCATCGTCGATGCCAAGGGCCTCGATCTCGCCATTGCCGACGCCTTCAAGGCCGGCAGCTATGGCAATCCGGCGGTCGATCCCGTCACCCGCTCCATCGTAATCGTGCATCAGGGGAAGCTGATCCGCTCCGTCAGCGCGCGCGGCTTTTCCGACATGACGCCGCAATACTCAGCATCAATGGCGAAAACCGTCTCGGCCGCGCTGGTGGGCATATTGGCCGCCGGCGGAAAGCTGAGCCCGGCGGATATCGACCTGCTGCCGGAATGGCGCAAGCAGGCGAACGATCCGCGCCGCGCGATCAGCATCGACAATCTGCTCAACATGGAATCCGGCCTGGATTTCAACGAGGATTATGGCGCAGGCGGCGATCCGGCCCGCATGCTCTACGCCGAAAACAGCGCCGCACTGTTCGCCGCCGCCAAGCCGCAGCGCGACAAGCCCGGCACCCGCTGGTATTACAGCAGTGGGGACACCAACATCCTGATGCGCGTGGCCCGGCTGAAATCCGGCCTCCCCGACGACGCCTGGGATCGCTACCCCCGCAACGCCCTGTTCGAGCCGATGGGCCTGCGCACAGCCCTGTTCGAACAGGACGCCAATGGCGACTTCATCGGTTCCACCTTCCTGTTCATGGGCGCGCTGGACTGGGCCCGTTTCGGCCTGATGCTGGCAGACGGCGGGCAGTTCGAAGGCCGACAGATCGTACCCGCAGACTGGACCGCCCGCATGGCCACCCCAACCGCGCTGTCAGAAGGCCGCTATTCCACCCAGACATGGTTCCGCGGCGGCGTGCCGGGGCAAAAGGCCCGCACGCTGGAACTGGCAGGCTTCGCCGGCCAATATGTGACGATCGTGCCCGAAACCCGCACCGTGATCGTACGGCTGGGCTTCCAGCCGGACCGCGCGGCCTGGGATCAGCAACGCTTCCTGGAACGGGTGTTCAAGTCGCTGGGCGTGAAGGCGCCTGCCGAGAATCGGAAGGACGATTGAGGGCGGGTTGGCGATAGAGAAAGGCCAAGGGCTCTGCCTTTGGAACCCGGCAGGGAGCCGTGCTCCCTGCACCCCCGAAATTGGGGTAATCCGTTCAGGTTGTGCTGACGGCTGAGATTCATTGACTGCGGCGCCAGCAATCCCAAGCGCCGCAGGCAATCAAATTCTGTCACGCGGGCGATTTGTGAGCAGCGCGCAACGCCAACTTAGAGGGTGCAGGGAAATCATTTCCCTGCCCGCCGGAGGCAAAAGCCGCCTCCCTCAATCAAACGTCAGATCGCCCCACTCTGGCTCCACCAGATAAGGCGCGATATCCACATCCTCCAGCGCGGCCGGGCTCCATTTCGGTGAGCGGTCCTTGTCGATCAGCTGGGCGCGGACGCCTTCGTAGAAATCGCGGCCGCTCTTGATCGCGCTGACCATGCGGTGTTCCAGCTTCAGCGCCTGTTCGATGCTGGCGCCCCGGCCCGCGCGCAGCCCGTGCAGGGTCAGCTTCAGCGAGGTGGGGCTCATGCGGCGGATGGTGGCGGCCTGTTCCACCGCCCATGCATCGCCTTCGTCCAGCAGGGAGAGGATGTCCTCCACCTGATTCTGGCTGAACAGATAATCGATGCCGTCGCGCAGCGCAGGAAGCGTCAGCTCGCCGGGGTCGCTGTCGAAGGTGCCCAGCACGTCGGCGAAGGGCTCGTGGCTCAGCGCGAGGCGTTCCTTCAGCACCGGGATTTCGGCGGATGGGGTGTAGTGGGTGCAATAGCCGACCGCCACGCAGTCGCCGCCCTTCACCCGGGCGCCGGTCAGGCCGGCCCAGGTGCCGAACTCGCCGGGGAAGCGGGGCAGCGCGTGGGTGCCGCCCACGTCGGGGATCAGGCCGATTCCGGTTTCGGGCATGGCGAACAGCGTCTTTTCCGTCGCCACGCGATAGGGGGCGTGCACGGAAATGCCGACGCCGCCGCCCATGCTGATGCCGTCCACCAGCGCGATATAGGGCTTGGGATAGTGGGCGATGGCCTGGTTCATCCGATATTCGTCGTGGAAGAAGCCTTCGAAATCGGGCGAGCCCGCCTGCCCGTCGCGGTGCATCGCGACCACGTCGCCGCCCGCGCAGAAGGCCTTGCCGCCCGCGCCTTCCACCACCACGGCCTGCACATCGTCGTCGATGGCCCAGTCCATCAGCTGGCGGTGAAGGGCCACGCACATGTCGCGCGTCAGCGCGTTCAGCGCCTGCGGCCGGTTCAGCGTGACGAGGCCGATGCGCCCCTGCTTCGCGAACAGGATATCCTCGGTCATTGTGCGCTCACCTTTCCATCCTGGCCTGCCAGCAACGCAGACCCTTCCACGTCCACCACCATGCAGCTTGTCGTCAACCGCGCCAGCAGCTTGCCGGTTTCATCCGTCATGTCTGCCTCGGCGAAGCTGACCGTGCGACCCAGCTTCAGCACCCGGCCGTTGAAGAAGAAGGTGCCGCCCAGCCGCGCCGGGCCGAAGAAGCTGACCTTGAACTCGATGGTGGGCACGCCCACGCGCCGCCCGGATTTGATGATCACGGCCGTCGCCGCGGCATCGTCCAGAGCGGTGGTGATGATCCCGCCCTGCAGATTGCCCATCGGATTGCAGAATTCCGCCGTCGCCAGCATCCGGTAGCGGGTGGTGCCCGCCGCCTGGTCCACCGCCTCCAGCTCCAGCCCCAGCAGCGCCGTGGTGGGGGCCTTCTTCGCCCGCATCCGCTCCAGCAATTCGGTGTCGCTCGCCATCAAAGCCCCTCGATCTCTTGAAGGCCGAAGCCCTGAAGCGCGGGCACAAGCGGCGCAACCCCTTCAATTCCGCCGGTGAAGATCGCCCGGCCAGCCGGCTTCGCCCCCTCCCACGCGACATCACGCAGCAAATAGGCACAGCGCCGCGCAATGCCGTTGGCGCCGTGCACGAAGCGCAGCGGCACCTGCGTCAGGCCGGCGGCCGCTTTCGCCAGTTCCGCTTCCACCAGCGGGAAGTGGGTGCAGGCCAGCACCACCATATCCATCCGATCCCCGCCGGGCTGCGCGAGCAGGCCCAGCAGGGCCTTGCGATAGACCCCCGGATCGACCGCCTCGCCGCGCAGCTTGGCCTCCGCCGCCGCCGCCAGAGCTGCCGAGCCATGCTTCAGCACCGTGCATTCATTTGCAAATTTCGCCGACAGATCGGCCACATACGGCTGGCGAACGGTCGCTTCCGTGCCCAGCACGCCGATCACCCGTGTCGTTGTCTGCTCCGCCGCCGGCTTGATCGCAGGCACGGTGCCTACCACCCCCACGTCCAGCACGGGCCGCACATAGCCCAGCGCAATCGTGGAAGCCGTGTTACAGGCAATGACGATCAGGGACGGCTGCAACCGCTCCGCCAGCCGCCCCAGCAGCCCCGCGACCCGGGCCGACACCTCGGCCTCGCCCTTGATGCCGTAAGGATAGCCCGCCGAATCCGCGCAATAGACGATCGGCGCATCCGGCAGCTTCGCCGTGACGGCGCGAAGCACCGACAGGCCGCCGACGCCGGAATCGAGGAACAGGATGGGGCCCGCGCTCATGCCCGAACGGCGATAGCGGGCGTGGCGGGTGGAGCAAGCGAAACTGTTTGGAGACCAAAGAGTGAGGGGGCTCTGCCCCCTCAACCCCCGGCAGGGAGATGATCTCCCTGCACCCACATTAGCAGGTCATACGGTCAGGTCGTGCTGAAGGCAGAAGTTTGCTGCCTGCGGCGCCAGCAAGTTCCAGCGCCGCAGGCAATCAAACTGGGTTAAGCGCGCGACTCCGGACTGAGAACGCAACGCCAACTTAGAGGGTGCAGGGAAATCATTTCCCTGCCCGCCGGAGGCAAAAGACCCTGCCTACCCCATCGCCAGTCGTCGCTGCCCCGCTCCGACGCGGGCCCGTTGCACCCCCGCCAGCCGATCTGAGCGGGCCGTTACCGGCTGGGTGAAGCGCCATTCGCACACCGCCTCTGCGGGTGTCAGCGTCACCTGCATATAGCCGCGTTGGGAGGTGTCGGCCCAGCGCAGGGTGGGGTTGGCGGCGACCAGTGCGCCGGCAACCTGCGCCGGCGGGGTGGAGCGCAGATAATGTTCGAAGCCGGGCGAGCTGACGGACTGGCCGGCGAATTCCACGCCTGCCGGGCGGCCGTCGTTGATGAGGTCGCTGGCCCAGGCGTTGTGGCTGTCTCCGGCGAGCACGACCAGATCGATTCCGGCTTTCTGCGCCATGCCCAGCACGCGGGCGCGGGCTGCGGGGTAGCCGTCCCACGAGTCCATGTTCATGGGCAGGCCCAGTTTCGCGGCCAGCTCGGCGGCGCCCAGGAAGGCGGCGACCTGTCCGTTGGGGTTCGGCCCGGCAAGGGCGGCGGCGCCGGGCGGCATCATGATCTTGCCCATCACCACCTGCTGCCCCAGCACCTGCCATCGCACGCCCCGGCGGGCGGTCGCGTCCATCTCTCGGAACAGCCATTGTTCCTGTTCGGCGCCCAGCAACTGGCGATTGCCGGCGACCCATTGTTCGTCGCGCAATTTCTTCAGCGCGGACATGGTATCGGGGCCCTTGGCGATGGCGGCGCCCAGATCCAGCGGCTTGTCCCGGCCGCTCACCCGGGTTTCCAGCCGGTAGAGCGTCGCCAGACGGCCGATGTCGTACTTCGCCCAATTCTCGTCGGAAACCGGCATCCAGTCGCGATAGGCGGCCTTGGCGGCGGCAACGCGCGCGGCCCAGTCGCCTTCGTTCGGTTGATGGTTTTCCGCGCCGCCTTTCCAGGCGTCGTTGGCGATTTCGTGATCGTCCCACATGGTCACGGCGGGCAGATGGGCGTGCATCGCCTGCAAGTCCGGGTCTGTGCGGTATCCGCGATAGCGTGCCCAGTAATCCTCGCGGCGGATGGTTTCCCCGGCCGGTTCGATCGTCCGCCCCGCCACCGTCTCGGCGGCGGTTGGGTAGGTGCCGCGCGGATATTCGTAGATATAGTCGCCCAGATGGACGAACAGGTCGATGTCGTCCGCCGCCACGGCATGGGCATAGCCGTTGAACCA
Organism: Sphingomonas sp.; assembly: GCA_003248865.1. Taxonomy (GTDB): domain Bacteria; phylum Pseudomonadota; class Alphaproteobacteria; order Sphingomonadales; family Sphingomonadaceae; genus Sandaracinobacteroides. The sequence continues at coordinate 28,726 of QFPK01000013.1, read as the reverse complement.
GCCGAACGGCAGGTTGGAACAGGAAAACACGCCCATGCGGAACTGCGCAGGCGAGCCTTCCGGCAATGTCTTCGTGCGCCCGATCACGGATTTCGCGGCTTTGGAAGGGCCGTTGAAGCGGTAGTAATAGGTCCGGCCAGGCGCCAGCCCCTGCACGGTGGTGCGCGCCGTCCAGTCCCGGCCGGGCTCGGCCAACGCGTGGCCCATGACCTTGGCGCGTGCCATGCGCGGATCGGTGGAAATCTCCAGCTCCAGCGGCACGGCCTGCCCGCCGCTGCCTTCATAGCGGGTCCAGAACAGCATTGATGTCTGCGACGGCTCGCCGGAGGCCACGCCATGGGTGAAGCCGCCCAGCGGAACCGGGGCGGGTGTCTTGCGGCGCTGTGCCAGCGCAACGCCGGGCAGCAGCAGCCCCGCGCCCGCCAGCGCCGCGCCCGCCATCAAAGTGCGCCGATCGAAATCCCGTCCCGCCATCACCGTCTCCTCGAGCGGCCATCCCCTGAAGAAACGGCCGCGCGCCCCCCGCTAGCGACCGATCATGACGCTCCGGTGTCATATCTCATGGCGCCTGCCCGAAGCTGGCGCAACAGGGGGTCGCGCGAGGGCGGGTATCTGCGCTAAAGTCCCCAGTGAATGACGGGCCGGGAAGGGGCCCGCTGAGGGAGATACTAAAGTGGCCACGCAACTGAAAACACCGTCAGACGTCCGCGCGCAGGTCTCGCCGGAGGAGTGGGAGCGCCGCGTCGACCTCGCTTGCGCCTACCGGCTGGTGAACCATTATGGCTGGGACGACCTGATCTTCACCCACCTGTCGGTCCGCGTGCCCGGCCCCGAGCATCACTTCCTGATCAACCCCTATAATCTGATGTTCGACGAGATCACCGCCTCGTCGCTGGTGAAGATCGACGTGCACGGCAACCCGGTGATGGAGACGCCCTACATCACCAACCCGGCGGGTTTCACCATCCACTCCGCCGTGCACATGGCGCGCGAGGATGCGCAGGCTGTGATGCACCTGCACACGCCGATGGGGCAGGCCGTTTCCGCCCAGTCGGACGGGCTGATGCCGCTGACGCAGACGGCGATGCTGATCCGCGACGAGATCGCCTACCACCATTATGAAGGCGTTGCGGTCGATCTGGACGAGCGCGAGCGGCTGGTGGCGGACCTTGGCACCAAGAACGCCATGATCCTGAGGAACCACGGAACGATGGCGGTTGGAGAGACGGTCGCCGAGGCCTTCATCCGCCTCTATTTCCTGGAGCGTGCCTGCGAGGCGCAGATCCACGCGCTGGCCGGCGGCACCCAGCTGATCAATCACCCCCCGCAGGGCACGCCGGAAAAGACCCGGGATCAGGGCGCCACGGGCCTGAAGATGGTGGGCAACATGCTGGCATGGCCGGCGCTGCGGCGGAAGATGGACCGGAAGGATCCGTCCTACGCGAACTGATCATAGTAAGGGGGAGTGATTTGCCGCTCACCGGCGGGGAGCGGCAAATGCAGGGTGGAAAGGCTCTGCCCCTTAACCCAGGCAGGGAACACCGTTCCCTACCTGCCCCCCCCCCCGCAGGGGGCCTCCAGTCTTATCCTTCGCGTTGCGGATTCCCCCGCGTCTTCCACAAAGAATATCCCACGCCGCCAGCCAGAATGGCGAAGGTCACAGCCAGGCTCACGCTGGGGGGGACCTTGCCGCCAGCGAGGCCCAGCATATCGGCCAGGAAGATCTTTCCGCCGATGAACACCAGCAGCACCGCGAGGGCGTACTTCAGATAGTGGAAGCGGTGCACCATGGCGGCCAGCGCGAAATACAGCGCACGCAGGCCCAGGATAGCGAAGATGTTGGAGGTGTAGACGATGAAGGGATCGGTGGTGATGGCGAAGATCGCCGGCACCGAATCCAGCGCGAACACCACGTCTACGAACTCCACCATCAGCAGCGCCAGGAACAGCGGCGTGACGAAGGTGGAGAGTTTTCCACCGGCATCGGGCAGCTTCACGAAAAAGTGGTTGCCGTGCAGTTCGTCTGTCACCGGAAGGTGACGACGCACCCATTTCAGCACGACGGAGTTGCCGACGTCATACTCCTGTTCTGCGTTGCGCCACATCTGCACGCCGGTGAAGATCAAGAAGGCGGCGAAGATATAGAGCACCCAGGCCCATTGCGTGATGATGGCGGCGCCAAAGCCGATCATCAGCCCGCGCAATATGATCACGCCCAGGATGCCCCAGAACAGCACCCGGTGCTGATAGAGGCGCGGGATCGCGAAATAGCTGAAAATCATGGCGATCACGAACACATTGTCCATCGCCAGGCTCTTCTCGACGACAAAGCCCGTCACATATTCAAGTGCCGCCTGCTGGCCCAGCTGCCACCAGACGAAGCCGCCGAAGGCCAGCCCCAGCGTGATGTAGAAGGCAGAGAGTTTCAGGCTTTCGGAGACGCCGATTTCATGGTCGTGCCGGTTCAGCACGCCCAGATCCAGCGCGAGCAGCCCGATCACGATTCCGAAGAAGCTGAGCCACAACCAGACAGGTGTGCCCAGCCATGCGGCTGTCAGAAACTCCATGGATTGTCCCCTTTGGCGTCTATGAACTGTGAAAACGTCACGCGCCGCGTCAGCGCCGATCTACATCTGCGCTTCCGACATCACCGCGCGCGCCCGCACGGCCAGAGGGGCCCGGAATTGGGGGTAAGCTAGGTTGTGTGCGGGGATGGTGCAAGGGGGGCTAAGGTCTTGGAGGGCGCGGCCGGCGGCAAAGCCGCCGAGTCCGCTTGGGTGGGGCCAAGGGGTAGGAATACGGAAAAAAGTCCGGCGAAGCCGGACTCGTCGGACTGGCCGTGGCCTGAAGGGGCCACGACTCAGCCGGCCGCGCTTGCGCCGAGTCCGCGAGTTAGCGCTTCGCGCTAATCGCGGCCGGCTTCAGCTTACAAAATTCAGCTTCGGCATAGTCACCAGATTCTGCCGCTTCGCAATCGTCAGCCGCGTGATCCACGGGCTGTCCTTGTCCGCGAACTGACTGGGCGTCATGCCAACGAACGTCTTGAAATCACGAATGAAATGGGATTGATCGTAAAAGGCGCCGGCCGCTGCCTGCTCCCAGCCCGCCTCAGGGTCCAGCCCCAGCCGAACCGCCGCCTGCAACGCGCGATACTTGCGCGACAGCATCTTGGGGCTCGCCCCATACACACGCAGCGCAAGCCGCTCGATCTGGCGGGAGGACATGCCGGTCGCCTTCACAAGATCGTTCACATCGGGGTTGATGGAATTGGCCAGCCACTCGTCAGCCGCGCGGGTGAACCAGATCGGCGGCGGCTTCGCCTGCATGGAAAGCAGCAGGAAAAAGGCATCCGCCGCCGCGACCACTTCACGGTGGCTTCGCGCCTCGCCCATGCGGTGCAGCGCGCGGCGCGCCACCGGGCCGGCCACATCCTCCAGATCGGTCAGCTGGTCGGAAAATTCGCTGGCGCCCGCGCCCACCAGTGCGGCCCAGCCCGCCGGCAGCAGCCCGGCGCCGAATATTTTCAACGGCCCGTTGGCGCGGAAATAAACCGCCATGTTGGTTGCGCCGCACAGCGCCGCCTGCGGCATCCGCACCGTTGGGCCGTCGCCATAGTTGAAGCTGCCGGTGCCGGCATACATGAACCGCACCTGTGGCAGCTCGGCGCGCAGCGTGTCCGTCAGTGCGGGCACATCGGCTTCAAACACATAATAACTGGAAACCCAGGCCCGCAGCGGCGCTGCCGGGGAAAAATAGCGCAGCGAGAACTGCGGCGCCCTCACCGAGCCGTTTGCCCCATCAGAGGCAATGCCGAATTTACAGACAGCATGCGACCACCTGTTCAGAACTGCCCGGAATAGGGCCGACCCCGCCGGACGCCCCCGCCCTGATCGCGAGGCTGTCCCGAACCGCAGGCGCGCAACAGACGCAGCGGCCCGGTTCGTCGGATGACGCGGTGATTTTCTCGCGAATCGATCACAAAGTCAACCCTCACCCTTTTCCAGCGGAAAAGGCACCCTGGGGCCGAAGCCCCAGGGTGGAAAAGTGAGGATGGTGGCCACACAAAAGAAGCCGGGGCGCGGCAAAAGCTCTGCCCGGGCCGCTCAGTGCGGGAATGACCATCCTTTGGGTCGCATCATGGTGTTACCTGCCGGTGTTCGGCACTGTCTTGGACAGATACGACATAAAGAATCGGCACTCGAAATGGCCTGCAACCGGGCATCCTGCCCGCTTGCGCTGATGTCCTGCGCGGCTAAACAGGCGGTATGTTCAAAGCCTTCCGCCCTCTGTTGTTCACGCTGGACGCGGAGACTGCGCACAGCCTGACGCTGAAGGCGCTGGAACTGAGGTCGGCCGGCGCCGGCCCCTCAGCGGACCCTCTTCTCATCACTCGCTTCGCGGGCCTCGCTTTCCCCAATCCGATCGGGCTCGCCGCCGGTTTCGACAAGGATGCGCGGGTGTGGCGGCAGATGCTGGCACTGGGGTTCGGCTTCGTGGAAACGGGCACGCTCACGCCACGTCCGCAATCCGGCAATCCGCGCCCCCGGATCTTCCGGCTCCCGGCCAATGAAGCCGTCATTAACCGGCTGGGTTTCAACAACGGCGGTCTCGCTGCCGCCGTCCCCCGGCTCGCCCAACACAGTCGGCTTGGTGTGAATGTCGGCGCCAACAAGGATTCCACGGACCGCATCGCCGATTATGCCACCGGCGTGCGTGCCGTGCGGGACAGCGCTGCCTGGATCACCCTCAACATCTCCTCCCCCAACACGCCCGGGTTGCGCGGGCTACAAGGCGATGCCTTGCCCGAGCTGCTCGCGGCCGCAGCCGAGGCCAACGGCCAGGGCGGCCCGCCCCTGTTCCTGAAGGTCGCGCCGGACCTCGATGCGGAACAGATCGACGCCATCGTCGATGCAGCGCTCGCCAGCCGTCTTGCCGGACTCATCATCTCCAACACCACCATCGCCCGGCCAGCCACGCTTTCCGGGCCGCATATCGGCGAGACCGGCGGCCTCTCCGGCCAGCCGCTGTTCGAACCCTCCACGGCCGTCCTGCGCGAATTCGCCGTCCGCCTGCGCGGTCGGCTGCCGCTGATCGGCGTCGGCGGGGTCAGCACCGCCGAACAGGCCTATGCCAAGATCCGCGCCGGAGCCTCCGCCGTGCAGCTTTACACCGCCATGGTCTATCAGGGCCCCGGCCTCCCGGCCCGGATCGCCGCCGGTCTCTCCCTCCTCCTCCGCCGCGACGGCTTCCGTTCCGTTGCTGAGGCGGTAGGGGTGGATGTGAAGGCGTAACGCGCCTTCTTTGACGTTTTGCCTCCGGCGGACAGGGGACTGCGCTCCACTCTCTGCCGGAGGCAAAAATATGCTTAGCCACTCGCCTGCGTCGGCGTGTTGACGCCCATCGACTGCAGGTACTTCCGCACGCTGCGGGCGGCCTGGCGCAGGCGTTGTTCGTTTTCGACCATGGCGATGCGGACGAAACCTTCGCCTTCCTCGCCATAGCCGACGCCGGCTGCGACGGCGACGCCGGCGTGGGTGAGGAGTTGTTTGGAGAATTCCAGGCTGCCCAGGTGGGCGAGTGCGGGTGGGAGGGGGGCCCAGGCGAACATGGAGGCGCGCGGCGAGGGGATTTCCCAGCCCGCGCGGCCGAAGCTTTCCACCAGCACGTCGCGGCGCTTGTGGTAGAGTATGCGGTTCTGTTCGACGATGTCCTGCGGGCCGTTGAGGGCGGCGCAGGCTGCGGCCTGGATGGGAGTGAAGGCGCCGTAGTCGAGGTAGGATTTCACCCGCGTCATGGCGGCGATGAGCTTCTTGTTGCCGACGGCGAAGCCGATGCGCCAGCCAGCCATGGAGTAGGTTTTGGAGAGCGAGGTGAATTCGATGGCGACATCCTTCGCGCCCTTCACCTGCAGGATGGAGGGGGTGGGCTTGCCGTCGAAATAGAGTTCCGAATAGGCGAGGTCGGAGAGGATCCAGACCTTGTTCACGCGCGCCCATTCCACCAGCCGTTCATAGAAGGGCAGTTCCACCGTTTCGGCGGTGGGGTTGGAGGGATAGTTGACGACGAGGATGGACGGCCGGGGCACGGTGAACTTCATCGCGCGGTCGAGGCTTTCGAAATAGCGCTCGTCGGGCGTGGTGGGCACTGCGCGGATGGTGGCGCCGGCGATGATGAAGCCGAAGGTGTGGATGGGGTAGCTGGGGTTGGGGGCCAGCACCACGTCTCCGGGGGCGGTGATGGCGGTGGCGAGGCTGGCGAGGCCTTCCTTGGAGCCCATGGTGACGACGACCTCGGTCTCGGGATCGACATCTACGCCGAAGCGGCGGCCATAGTAGTTGGCCTGGGCGCGGCGGAGGCCGGGAATCCCCTTGGAGGCGGAATAGCCGTGGGCATCGGGCTTCATCGCCACTTCGCACAGCTTTTCGATCACATGCGGCGGCGGGGGCAGATCGGGGTTGCCCATGCCGAGGTCGATGATGTCCTCGCCGCGGGCGCGGGCAGCGGCGCGCATCGCGTTCACCTCCGCGATCACATAGGGCGGAAGGCGGCGCATGCGATAGAAATCATCGTCCATGTTCGTGTCCATCAGGTGGGGCTGCTGCGGTGCATGAGCCCAAAAACAGAAAAAGGCGAGCCCGGTCTCCCCGGGGTCGCCTTCGTCTGTGCCCAGACAGCGCAACCCGGGGCGAGCCGCCCCGGGTGGAGCGGCTCAGCCGGCCTTGGCTGCGGCCTTCTTGACGTCGGACTTCTGGATGCAGCGGTCTTTCACCTTGGCGCTGCAATAGGGAAGGCCGGTCGCCTCGTTGGTGGGGGGCGTCGTTTGGGCGGAAGCCGAAACGGCGAATGCGAGTGCGGCGGCGGCAACGGCGCCCATGGCGATAGACCTGCTCATCAACATGCTCCCGATTCAAACGCCTGCCCCCATGGGCGGCTGCGCCCATTTAACGCAGAAAAAGCGGGTTCGCAAAGGGGGTTCGGCGGATCCCCGAGCTTGCGAAATGCCCGGCAGGGGGCCAGATACTGAGTCTGGGAGAGAGAGGCACAGTATGGCCAAGAACGACACCGGACCGGACGCGGTCGCGCAGTTCGAGCGCATGACCGAGGTTGCCGGCAGGGCCCAGCAGATGATGCTGGAGTTCTGGACCGGCGAGAGCGGCAAGCTGGCGGGCGAGGCGAACTCGCCGGATTCGCTGGGGCAGCTGATCGATGTGTGGGGCGACTGGGCCAAGGCCTGGGCCAGTGCCGACGCCACCCAGCTGGTGAAGCTGACCGGCGATTACTGGACCGACGCGATGAAGCTGTGGGCCGGGCTGTTCCTGGGCAAGCCCGAGTCCGTGCCGGATATCGTGCTGGCGGACGACAAAAGGTTCAAGGGCGACAGCTGGGATTCGGCGCCGGTGTTCGATCTGGTGCGCAAATCCTACCTGCTGGCCAGCCATTATGTGACGGAGGGGCTGGGCACCTTCCAGGGCGTGAACGACGAGGAACGCAAGCGGCTGGCGTTTCAGGCGAAGCAGTTCGTGGATGCGATGAGCCCGGCCAATTTCGCCGCGCTGAACCCGGACGTGATCGCCGCCGCGCAGGCCAGCGACGGCGAAAGCCTGTTGAAGGGGCTGCGCCATCTGCTGGATGACCTGAAGCGCGGCAAGATGAGCATGACGGACGAGGGCGCGTTCGAAGTGGGGCGCAACGTGGCCGCCACGCCCGGGCAGGTGGTGTGGGAAGGCCGGCTGTTCCAGCTGATCCATTATGCGCCGACGACGGAGACGGTGTTCGAGACGCCGCTGCTGATCCTGCCGCCATGGATCAACAAATTCTATATTCTGGACCTGACGCCGGAGAAGAGCTTCATCCGCTGGGCGGTGGAACAGGGGCTGTCCGTCTATGTCGTGTCCTGGGCGCAAGGGTCTGAGGCGCTGAAGGATGTGGGGTTCGAGGATTATGCCGTGGAGGGCGAGCTTCAGGCCATCGACCTGGTGCTGAAGGCCTCCGGCGCATCATCGACCCATGTGATCGGCTATTGCGTGGCCGGAACGGTGCTGGCCGCGACGCTGGCCTATATGGCGGCGACGGGGCAGGCGGAGAAAGTGGCGAGCGCCACCTTCTTCACGGCGCAGGTGGAATTCTCGGACGCGGGGGACCTGCTGAACTTCGTGACCCCGTCCATGCTGGAGACGGTGGACCAGCTGGCCGCCAAGGACGGCTATCTGGACGGGCGCTGGCTCTCCACGACGTTCAACATGCTGCGGCCGACCGACCTGCTGTGGAACTATGTGGTGAACAACTATCTGCAGGGGAAGGATTATAGCGCCTTCGACCTGCTGTACTGGAACTCGGACCCGACCAACGTGCCGGGGCGGTTCATGACGGAGTATCTGGCCGGGCTGTACCGCGACAACAAGCTGATCCGCTCCGGCGAGATCAGCGTAAAGGGCGTGCCCATCGACCTGAAGGCGGTGCACACCCCCGCCTATATCCAGGCCGGGCGCGACGACCATATCGCGCCGCTGAAAAGCTGCTTCAAGCTGACGACGGCGTTTGGCGGCGCGCATCGCTTCATGCTGGCGGGATCGGGCCATATCGCCGGCGTGGTGAACCCGCCGTCGGCGCAGAAATACCAGCACTGGATCCTGCCCGAGGGACTTGCCACGCCCGACAGCGTGGACGCCTTCCAGCAGGCGGCGCAGGAGGTGAAGGGCAGCTGGTGGCCGGACTGGATCGGCTGGATCGCGCCGCGATCCGGCAAGCAGGTGAAGGCGCGCGTACCGGGCAAGGCCAAGGGCTTTGCCGCGATCGAGCCGGCACCGGGGCGCTATGTGAAGCAGCGGATCGCCTGAGGAGGTGAGCCTGCAAGGAAGGGGCTCTGCCCCTTCACCCCGGCAGGGAACCCTGTTCCCTGCACCTACGTTATTCTGGGGGGGATCGCTTAGGTTGCGCTGACGGTGGGATATGGATTGCCTGCGGCGCCAACAAGCTCCGGCGCCTCAGGCAAACACAGTCACCCACGCGACGTGAGAGTGGAGCGCAACGCAAATGTTGAGGGTGCAGGGAAATCATTTCCTTGGCCCCGCCGGAGGCAAAGGGCCGTCCGCCGGACGGTTGCAGAGGGCAGGTCGGTGGCATAAGGGGCGCGGCCATGATCGTACGCTATTCACGCCCCGCCATGGTTTCCATCTGGACCCCTGAGAGCCGCTTTAGGATCTGGTTCGAGATTGAGGCGCATGCGACGAGCGCACTGGCGAAGCTGGGCGTTGTGCCGCAATCGGCAGCGGATGCCTTGTGGGCATGGTGGGCAACCAAACCCGAGATCGACGTCGCGGCGATCGATGCCATCGAGGCGGTCACCAAGCATGACGTCATCGCGTTCCTGACCTGGGTCGCGGAGCAGGTGGGCGAGGAGGCCCGCTTCATGCACCAGGGCATGACCAGTTCGGACGTGCTGGACACCTGCCTGTCGGTGCAGCTGGTGCGGGCGACGGACCTGTTGCTGAGCGACATGGACGCGTTGCTGGCGGCACTGAAGGTGCGGGCGTTCGAGCACAAGTTCACGCCGACCATGGGGCGCAGCCATGGCATCCATGCCGAGCCGGTGACCTTCGGCTTCAAGTTGGCCCAGGCCTATGCCGAGTTCGAGCGCTGCCGAGCGCGGCTGGTGGCGGCGCGGGCCGAGATCGCGACCTGCGCGATTTCGGGTGCTGTCGGGACCTTTGCGAACATCGATCCGACGGTCGAGGCCTATGTGGCGGAGCAGCTGGGGCTGAAGGTGGAGACGATTTCGACGCAGGTGATCCCGCGCGACCGGCATGCGATGTATTTCGCGACGCTGGGGGTGATCGCGAGTTCCGTCGAGCGGCTGGCTGTGGAGATCCGGCATCTGCAGCGCACGGAAGTGCTGGAGGCGGAGGAGTATTTCTCGCCTGGGCAGAAGGGGTCGTCCGCTATGCCGCACAAGCGCAACCCGGTGCTGACGGAGAATCTGACGGGGTTGGCGCGGCTGGTTCGGTCGGCTGTGACACCCGCGCTGGAGAATGTGGCGCTGTGGCATGAGCGCGACATCTCGCACTCGTCCGTAGAGCGCGGGATTGCGCCGGATGCGACGATCACGCTTGACTTCGCGCTGGCCCGGCTGACCGGGGTGGTGGAGAAGCTGCTGGTCTATCCGGAGCGGATGCTGAGGAATCTGAATCGGATGGGCGGGCTGATTCATTCCCAGGGCGTGCTGCTGGCGCTGACGCAGGCGGGAGTGAGCCGCGAAGATGCCTATGCCATTGTGCAGCGCAACGCGATGAAGGTCTGGGAATCGGACGGAGCGCTTCAATTGCGGGACCTGTTGGGCGCGGACCCGGAGGTGACAGCCCGGTTGTCCGACAGTCAGCTAGATGGCTTGTTCACGCTGGACCATCATTTCCGTCAGATCGACCATCTGTTTGAGCGGGTGTTCGGTCCGACCGAACCTGCGGAGGCATGATTGCTGCATCGCGGGATGTTGCGGCGCAGCGGACTCCCGACTCAATGTAAAGATTCCTTACAGAATCGAGAGTCGTGGTGTCGCTAACCCCTTGATTCCGCGCCTTTGAAAGTTTGGCATGCGGTTTGCATGTCTATCCTCGCTGGGTTTCTTGTCTCGAGGAGCAGAATATGAACTTCAAATTTGCCATTCCGGCCCTGGCGGTGGCGGCGGCCTTTGCGGCGCCGGCTTCTGCTGCGATCCCGGTCTATGCACCGGTGGGCACGATCAATGCCACGACCTACACCTTCACGGCCGACAAGACCGGCAAGCTGGAAGTGTATTACCTGGGCGGCATCACGGTTGGTTATTCCAACACGTTGACCGTTCTGGTGAACGGGGTTGAGCGTTCTGCCACGCCGGTTCTGGACGCGGCTGTGAAGGCGCCGGGCTGGACCTCGACCTGGGGTTCCTACTACAGCTTCGGCAGCGTGACGGCGGGCGACACGCTGGTGTGGAAGCTGACGCACTATGCGCCGGCTGCTGTTGCCGGCACCGTGATCTATTCGGATCCGACCCTGAACACGTCCTTCGGCGGTATCAACAACGTGTTCAGCGCCGACTATGCTGGCGGCGATTTTGGCGTGCCGACCGGTTCCTACACCTTCGTGGCGTTCGAGGACATCACGGGCCGTCAGGACCCGCGTTCGGACTATCCGGGTCGTTATCTCTACAACGACTATGACTACAACGACTTCCGCTTCGCCTTTAACGTGGTGCCGGAACCGGCCACCTGGGCGATGCTGATCGTTGGTTTCGGCTTCGTCGGCTTCGCGATGCGTCGCCGGAAGGCGACCCTTTCGTCGGTCGCTCAGTAAGCTCGTCGAAAAACAGGGGAAGGGGCGGAGCCGCGAGGCTCCGCCCCTTTGCTTTTGGGCTCGCGCCCAATAAGGGGGGCGAGAGCTTGGGTTTGTTGTGCCCTTGTCCATCCGGGCTGGTGCTTGATCATACGCTTGCGCGGCACAGCCTCGGGGTGTGGGGAGTCGAGCAACCTGGCTGGTGCGAGCCGGGTGGGCGCCCGTTCCTGTTTTCGGGGCCGGATTTCTTGACTCCGGGCGTGGACTGCGCCATGAGCCCCGCGCAATTTGCACCCGAAATCCGTTTTCGAGTGTCCATGGATGCACGCCGGTCAGCGAAGGTTCGCACGCCGGCGCGTTTTGCGTTGGGCCGATCACGTGTTGGATCGAAGGCGGGTCGGGTGCCGGAAGCTGGAGTGACGATTTGGCCATGGCCGGGATGACCGCCTGATGTTCGAGAGCCTGTCAGAACGCCTTGGTGGCGTGTTCGACAAGCTGCGCGGGCGCGGTGCGTTGAACGAGCTGGAAGTGCGGGCCGCCATGCGCGAAGTGCGTGTGGCGCTGCTGGAGGCCGATGTCGCGCTGCCGGTGGTGAAGGACTTCGTCGACCGGGCGACCGAGCGTGCGGTCGGCGTGGAAGTGCTGAAGTCGGTGACGCCCGGCCAGCAGGTCGTGAAGATCGTGAACGACTGCCTGGTGGAGACGCTGGGCGGCGAGAATGCCGACATCGAGCTGAATGTGGCGCCGCCCGCCGTCGTGATGATGGTGGGTCTGCAGGGCTCGGGCAAGACGACGACGACGGCCAAGCTGGCCAAGCTGCTGAAAGACAAGCGCGGCAAGAAGGTGATGATGGCGTCCCTGGACGTCAACCGCCCGGCCGCGCAGGAGCAGCTGAAGGTGCTGGGCGAGCAGGTTGGCGTGGCGACGCTGCCGATCATCGCCGGGCAGCAGCCGGTGGATATCGCGAAGCGCGCGCTGCAGGCGGCGAAGCTGCAGGGCTTTGACGTGCTGATGCTGGACACTGCCGGGCGGCTGCATGTCGACCAGGCGCTGATGGCCGAGATGAAGGCGGTCTCGCAGGCGTCGAGCCCCGCCGAGACGCTGCTGGTCGTCGATGCGCTGACCGGGCAGGACGCCGTGAATGTGGCCGAGAATTTCGGCCGCGAAGTGCCACTGACCGGCGTGGTGCTGACTCGGATGGACGGCGATGCGCGCGGTGGCGCGGCGCTGTCGATGCGCTTCATCACCGGCAAGCCGATCAAGTTCGTCGGCACCGGCGAGAAGATCGACGCGCTGGAGCCCTTCCACCCCGAGCGGGCGGCCGGGCGCATCCTGGGCATGGGCGATGTCGTCAGCCTGGTGGAACGGGCGGCGGAGACGCTGGATGTCGCCGAGGCCGAGGCGATGGCGGCCAAGCTTGCCAAGGGCAAGTTCGACATGACCGACATGCTGGCGCAGTTCCGCCAGATGAAGAAGATGGGCGGTCTGGGCGCGCTGGCGAAGATGCTGCCGGGCATGGCCAAGGCGCAGGAAGCCATGGCGGCCGGCAAGGTGAACGACAAGTCCGTCGCGCGGCTGGAAGCGATCATCCTGTCGATGACGCCGAAGGAGCGGGCCAAGCCGGACCTGCTGAACGCGCGGCGCAAGATCCGCATCGCCAACGGCTCCGGCGTGACGGTGCAGGAAGTGAACCGGCTGCTGAAGATGCATGCCGACATGGAAACCGCGATGAAGCGGCTGAAGAAGATGGGCGGTCTTGGCGCCCTTGCCGGGATGTTCGGCGGGGGCGGCATGCCCGGAATGCCCGGCCAGATGCCGGGCGGTGCGCCGGGGGAGATGCCCGCGCTGCCGCCGGGGATGATGCCGAAGCTGCCCGGCGGGTTCAAGTTCAAGCGATAATCACTGAAACAACATCGAATTAGAGAGCAAGGAAGAAGAATATGGCACTTTCCATTCGACTGTCGCGCGGTGGCGCGAAGAAGCGCCCGGTTTACCGCATCGTGGTGGCCGACAGCCGCGCCCCGCGCGACGGCCGCTTCATCGAGAAGCTGGGCACCTACAACCCGCTGCTGCCGAAGGATTCGGACGCCCGCGTGACGCTGGACACCGAGCGCGCGAAGCACTGGCTGTCCGTCGGCGCGCAGCCGACCGACCGCGTGGAGCGTTTCCTGGATGCGGCCGGCCTGCTGACCCGCACGACCAAGAACAACCCGAAGAAGGGCGAACCCGGCGAAAAGGCCAAGGAGCGTCTGGAACTGAAGGCGCAGAAGGAAGCCGAAGCGGCTGAAGCCGCTGCTGCTGCCGCTGCTGCCCCGGCCGAGGAAGCCGTGGCTGAAGAGCCCGCCGCTGAAGAGCCGGCTGCGGAAGCCGCCGAGACGACCGAAGGCTGACGTCGATGGGCGCCGGCCGGCCGGTCGTGATGGCGGCTGTGGCCGGCGCCCATGGCATTTCGGGCGAGGTGCGGCTGAAGCTGTTCACCGCCTCGCCGGATGGGCTGAAGGCCCACACATCCTTTGAGGCAGGGGGGCGGACGCTGACCCTGAAAGCCCTGCGACCCGGGCCGCAGGGCGCTGTCGCGCGCTTTGCCGAGGTGGGTGATCGCACCGCGGCTGAGGCGCTGCGCGGCACGCTGCTGACGGTGCCGCGCGAGAGCCTGCCTCCGCTGCCAGAAGGCGAATATTACTGGCACGATCTTGTCGGCTTGAAAGTGCTGGACGAGGCGGGCGAGGCGTTGGGTGTCGTGGTCGCGGTCGAGAATTACGGCGCTTCGGACATTCTGGAGATCGAGCTTGCTTCCGCGCGGCGGGTGCTGGTGCCGCTGGTGCCGGACGCCGTGCCGGAGGTTGCAAGCGAGACCATCCGCGTGAATCGGGCCTGGCTCGACGCCGCATGAGCTGGCGGGCGCAGGTGGTGACGCTGTACCCGGAGATGTTTCCGGGGCCGCTGGGGCATTCGCTGGCCGGGCGGGCGCTGGAGGACGGGCGCTGGGCGCTGGAGACCCTGCAGCTGCGCGATTTCGCCGAAGGCCGGCACCGCAATGTGGATGACACCCCTTCCGGCGGCGGGCCGGGGATGGTGCTGCGCGTGGATGTGCTGGCGAAAGCGGTGGATGCCGCGCGTGCTGCTTCCCCGAACACGCCGGTGCTGGCGCTGACGCCGCGCGGGCCGCGGCTGACGCAAGGCCGTGTGCGCGAACTGGCGGCCGGGCCGGGGGTGACCCTGCTGTGCGGGCGATTCGAGGGATTCGACGAGCGAATCTTCGCCGGGCGTGGCGTGGAACCCGTGGCGATAGGGGACTTTATCCTGTCCGGCGGGGAGGTTGCGGCGCTGGCGCTGCTCGACGCTTGTGTTCGGCTGCTCGACGGAGTAATGGGCGCCGCTTCCAGCGGGGACGAGGAAAGCTTCGAAAGCGGCCTCCTCGAGTATCCGCACTACACCCGACCCGCCGTGTGGGAGGGGCATGGGATACCCGAGGTTCTGACGTCGGGCGACCATGGGAAGATCGAAGCCTGGCGCAAGCACAAGGCAATCGAAGACACGAGGCTATGGCGGCCTGACCTGCTGACGGGGAAATCCTGACGCATCCGCCCTCTGGCGACATCAACCTGCCCCGATATGAGGGCCGATCCCGGCAGCCGCAACGCCGCCGGGGCACAGGAGAGAAGAATGAACCTGCTTCAGACCATCGAAGCCGAGAATATTGCCAAGCTGAAGGCCGCTCGCGGCGTTCCCGCGTTCCGCGCCGGCGACACGCTGCGCGTCGGCGTGAAGGTGAAGGAAGGCGAGCGCACCCGCGTGCAGCAGTTCGAAGGCGTGTGCATCGCGCGTTCCAACAAGGGCATGGGGTCCAGCTTCACCGTTCGCAAGATCAGCTTCGGCGAAGGCGTGGAACGGGTGTTCCCGCTGTACTCCCCGATCATCGAGACCATCGAAGTGGTCCGTCGTGGCGCCGTGCGTCGCGCGAAGCTCTATTATCTGCGTGGCCGCAGCGGCAAGTCCGCCCGGATCGCCGAGCGCCGTGATGCGCGCCCGGTTGCGGAAAAGGCCGAAGCGTAAGACGTGGCAGCCGGCGCGGCCCCCGCGCCGGTTTCCGGCGTTGTCGAGAATGGCGTGCACCGGTTTCCGGTGCGCGTCTATTTCGAGGACACCGACCTTTCCGGCATCGTCTATCATGCCAATTATCTGCGCTTCATGGAGCGGGCGCGGAGCGATCTGCTGCGCGTGGTGGGTATCGACCAGCGCGGGGCGTTCGAAAGCGGTGAGGGCGTCTATGCCGTTGCCGATGTGCAGCTGAAATATCTGCGGCCCGCGAAGCTGGACGACGACCTGCTGATCGAGACCCGCTGCCTGGCGCTGGGCGGCGCCAGCGTGAGCATGGGGCAGCGCATTTTCCGGGGCGACGAATTGCTGGTGGACGCACAGGTGCGCGCCGGTTTCCTGACGCCCGGCGGCCGGCCCCGGCGGCAGCCCGCCGCCTGGATGACGGCTTTTGCAGCACTTTTGCCAGCCGACTCTTGAGCGCGGCCGTTCACATCCCGTAAAGCGGTGGAACCTATTTCCGGGGTGCCCTATTTCCGGGGTGCAACGTGACACCCCCGGCCGGAGAATGACTTGGACCAGCTGATGGTGAAGACTGCGGAGACGATGTCTCCCTGGGCGCTGTTCATGCAGGCCGATCTCGTCGTGAAGGCGGTGATGATCGGGCTTCTGCTGGCCTCGATCTGGTCGTGGGCGATCATTTTCGAGCGCTCGCGCCGGTTGCGGCAGATCGACAAGGAAGCCGCAGGGTTCGAGGAGCGCTTCTGGAAGGCGAAGACGCTGGACGAGCTGCAGGCGACCAAGGGCACCCACCCGACCGCCGACCTGTTCCGCGCTGGGATGGACGAATGGCAGGCCAGCGTGGAAGGCCGCAGCAATGTGGACCGCGAAGGCGTGCGCGCCCGGCTGCATACGGTGATGGCGGCCTCCATCGACCGCAGCGTTTCCGACCTGTCTGACCGGCTGAGCGTGCTGGCGACCATCGGGTCCGTCGCGCCGTTCGTGGGGCTGTTCGGCACCGTGTGGGGGATCATGCGCGCGTTCATCGCCATCGGGGCGACGCAGAACACGTCGCTGGCCGTGGTGGCGCCCGGGATCGCCGAGGCGCTGTTCGCGACCGCCATCGGCCTGTTCGCGGCCATTCCGGCGGTGATCGGCTACAACCGGCTGCTGCATCGGATCAACCGGATGGAAGACCGGCTGCAGGGCTTTTCCTCTGCGTTCCACGCGCTGATGTCGCGTGAGCTGGACGGGGTTCACTGAGTGGGGATGGGGGTGAGCGGAGGCCGACGGGGCCGTAACCGCCAGCCCATGGCGGAAATCAACGTCACGCCCATGGTGGACGTGATGCTGGTGCTGCTGATCATCTTCATGGTGGCGGCGCCGCTGCTGGTGACGGGCGTGGCCGTGGACCTGCCCAAGACGGCGGCGAAGGCGCTGCCCAGCGACAATCAGCCCATTTCGATCACCATCGATGCGCGCGGCCAGCGGTCCATCGGGGATGAGGTGATGAGCGATGCGGCTTTCGCGGCGCGGCTGACGGCGCTGCAGGAAGCGCGCGGAACCGACGCGCGGGTGGTGATCCGCGCGGATGCGGCGCTGCCCTATGGGCAGGTGGCCGCACTGCTGGCCGATGTGACGGGCAGCGGCTTCACCCGCGTGGCGCTGGTGAATCAGCCGCGCGCGATCCCGGCGGAGTCCGGCGTTGAGCCTGCCGGATGACGGAAGGGCGCGCCCTTCTGATCGCGGCGTTGCTGCACGTGGGCCTGCTGCTCGCGCTGTCTCTGGGGGTGGCGCAGAGCATGCGCATGGCGGCCGAGCCGGATGTGACGCCCGTGGAGTTCGTGGATATCTCCGATATGGCGCAGGTGACGGCGCCGCCGAAGCCTTCGATGGAGGCGGCCCCGCGCGACCCCGAGCCGCTGGCCGCGCCGGAGCCGATGCCGGAGGCCCCGCCTGCGCCGCAACTGCCCACCCCGCCGGCGCCGCAGCCCGCCAAGGTGGCGGATGATACGGCGGCCCAGGATGCGATTGCTGAGGCCGTGGCGGCCGCCCAGCCCAAGCGGCAGCCGCCGGTGAAAGCGCCCGTGAAGCCCAAGCCGGGGCAATCGGCGCAGCTGGTGGACAAGAGCAAGCCCAACGCCGCCAAGCCGCGCGAGACCAGCGATTTCGCCAGGACCATCGAGGATGCGCTTCCGAAGCAGTCGCGGCTGTCGCCCATTCAGGCCGCGACGCTGGAGCAGGCGATCCGCGCGCAGATCGCGCCCTGCTGGAATCCGCCCATCGGTGGCGCGGATGTGGCCGACATGACCGCCGTGTTGCGAATCCGGCTGAACAAGGACGGCAGCGTGGCGGCGCCACCCGAATATGTGAGCCAGACCGGCGCGACGGCAGGGAACCAGGCCTATGCTCGTGCGTTTGTGGAGACGGCGAAGCGCGCGGTTCTGCGTTGCTCGCCGTTGGAGCTGCCGGCAGACCTTTATTCCTACTGGCGTGAATTCGAGCTCAATTTCGATCCGAGGCTGATGACATGATGCTGCGTTTCCCGATCCTGTTGATGCTGGCCCCGTTGCTGGCGGCTGCACCCGCCGCGGCGCAGTTGCGCATCGACATCACCAGCGGGGTGGCGGCGCCCATGCCGGTGGCCATTCCCACCTTCCCGACCGGCGCGTCGGTGGACACGCCCGCCGGCAGCACGGCCGAACTGGGGCGGCAGGTGGCGGCCATCATTGGCAACAACCTGTCCGGCACGGGGCTGTTCAAGCCGATCGATCCGGCTGCCTTCCCGGCGCCGGGGATGGCGGATGTGGAAGCGCCGCAGTTCGGCGCCTTCCGCACCGCCGCCGCGCAGGCGTTGGTGACGGGTTTTGTGACGGCGAACGCCAACGGCACGCTGACCGTGGGTTGCCAGCTGTATGACGTGTTTTCCGAAGAGCGGCTGGTGGCGCAGGGCTTCACCGTGACGCCTGCGGGCTGGCGACGGGCTGCGCACAAATGTTCCGACCTCGTCTATTCGCGGCTGACCGGGGAGAGCGGCTATTTCGACAGCCGCATCGTCTATGTTGCGGAAAGCGGGCCGCGCACCAAGCGTGTGAAGCGGCTGGCGGTGATGGACCAGGATGGCGCGAACCATCGCTTCCTCACATCCGGCCAGTCGCTGGTGCTGATGCCGCGCTTTTCGCCGGTGAACGAGACGCTGAGCTATATGAGCTTTGCCAACGACCGGCCGCGCGTGTGGATCTACAACATGTCCACCGGCCAGCAACAGGCGGTGGGCGATTTCGACAGCATGAGCTTTGCCGGGCGCTTTTCGCCGGACGGTCGCACGTTGGTGTTCAGCGTGACGAAAGCCGGCAATGCCGACATCTACGCCTATGACATCGCCAGCCGGGCTACACGCCGTTTGACCAATGGCAACAGCATCGACACCTCGCCCAGTTTTTCGCCGGACGGTCGCAAAATCGTGTTCGAAAGCGACCGGGGCGGTGCCCAGCAGCTGTATGTGATGAATGCCGATGGATCGGGGGCGCAACGCATCAGCTTCGGCGACGGGCGCGCCGGTTCGCCGGTGTGGAGCCCGCGCGGCGACCTGATCGCCTTCACCCGGATGCAGGGCGGCAAGTTCCGCATCGCGGTGATCCGCCCCGATGGGTCGGGTGAGCGGCTGCTGACCGACAGCTGGCAGGACGAATCGCCGAGCTGGAGCCCCAACGGCCGGGTGATCCTGTTCAGCCGCACGGAGCGCAACGGGCGGTCCAGCCTGCGCTCCATCGACCTCACCGGCCGCAACGACCGGCGCATTCCGACCCCGCTTGAAGCCAGCGACCCCGCCTGGGGCCCGCTTTTGAAGTGATGGCCAACTGAGCCTCCCCGCATTAAGGAGACCATGATGACCCAGAAGATTCTTCCCATTGCCCTGATCGCCGGTGCCGTGGCGCTGGCGGGCTGCAAGAGCAACCGCGATGTGCTGCCGCCTGAGGCCTGGCAGCCCGCGCCCGCGCAGCAGGGGCCTGCGCCCATCGATCAGGCCGGCACCGTGCCGCCGCCGGAGAATGTCGGCTCCACCGCGCTGCCCGGCAGCCAGGCGGCGCTGATCGAGGCGGCCGGATCGGACACCATCCTGTTTGCCTTCGACAGCTATGGGCTGGACGAGCGGTCCCGCCAGATCCTGGGGGCGCAGGCCGAGTGGCTGGCGCGCAACCCGCAGGTTCGGGCCAGCATCGAAGGCCATGCCGACGAGCGCGGCACCCGCGAATACAACCTCGCGCTGGGCGAGCGCCGGGCCAATGCGGCGAAGAATTTCCTCGCCGCGCAGGGTGTGGGCGCTGAGCGCATGTCCATCATCAGCTATGGCAAGGAACGGCCTGCGGTCGATGGCTCCAACGAGGAAGCCTGGGCTGCCAACCGCCGGGCCGTGACCGTGGTGGTTTCCGGAGGACGATAATGTCTCATCGGCCGTGGAGGGACATCGTGCGCCGCAAGTCACGGCAGATCATGGTGGGCAATGTGCCCATCGGTGGCGATGCGCCCATCGCGGTGCAGACGATGACCAACACGCCCACCGAGGATGTGACGGCGACGATCGACCAGATCCGCCGTTGCGAGGAGGTGGGCGCCGACCTGATCCGCGTGAGCTGCCCCACGGTGGAAGCGACTGCGGCGATGCCGGCGATCGTTCGGGCTTCGAAGATCCCGATCATCGCGGACATCCACTTCCACTACAAGCGGGCGCTGGAAGCGGCGGATGCGGGGGCGGCCTGCCTGCGCATCAACCCCGGCAATATCGGGTCGCCCGAGCGGGTGAGGGAAGTGGTGCGCGCGGCCAAGGCCAATGGCTGCGCGATCCGCATCGGCGTGAACGCCGGCAGCCTGGAGCGGCACCTGCTGGAGAAATATGGCGAACCCTGCCCGGAAGCGCTGGTGGAAAGCGCGTTCGAGCATGCGAAGATGCTGGAAGACGCCGACTTCCACGAGTTCAAGGTGGCGGTGAAGGCCAGCGACGTGTTCCTGGCGGTGGCCGCCTATAACGAACTCGCCGCCCGGTCCGACTATCCGCTGCATCTGGGCATCACCGAAGCGGGCGGGCTGATCGGCGGCACCGTGAAGAGCTCCATCGGGCTTGGCATGCTGCTGTGGGGCGGGGTGGGCGACACGTTGCGCGTTTCCCTCTCTGCCGAGCCGGAAGAGGAAGTGAAGGTCGGCTATCACATCCTGAAGTCGCTGGGCATTCGCGCCCGGGGCGTGAAGATCGTGAGCTGCCCCAGTTGCGCCCGGCAGGGCTTCGATGTGATCCGCACGGTGGAGACACTGGAAAAGCGGCTGGCGCACATCACCACCGAACTCAGCCTGTCCGTGCTGGGCTGCGTGGTGAACGGCCCCGGCGAGGCACGGGAAACCGACATCGGCCTGACCGGCGGCGGCAACGGCAAGCATATGGTCTATCTGAGCGGGGTGACCGACCATCATGTGGCCGATGACAGCATCGTGGACCATATCGTGAAGCTCGTGGAGGCGAAGGCAGCCGAGATCGAGGCCGCGAAGCTGGCGGCGGAGACCGCGCAGGCCGCGGCATGAGCCTGGAGATACGGGCGGCGACGCCGGACGACGCAGCCGATGTGCTGGCGCTGGTGACCGCGCTGGCGGTCTATGAGAATGAAGCCGACAAGGTGAAGATGACGGTGGAGGGCGCCCGCGCGGCGCTGGCGGCCGGGCATCTGAACGCGCTGCTCGGCTTCGCGGACGGCAAGGCGCTGGCAATGGCGCTCTATTTCTTCAATTTCTCCAGCTGGACCGGCAAGCGCGGGCTGTTCCTTGAGGATCTGTTCGTGTCCCCCGACCTACGCAAACAGGGTGTGGGGCTGGACCTGCTGACGCGGCTGGCGCGCATCGCCGTGGCGGAAGGCTGCGGGCGGATGGAGTGGAACGTGCTAGACTGGAACAACAGCGCCAAGGGCTTCTACGAAATGCTGGGCGCGCGCCATGCCGTGGGCTGGGAAATCTGGCGGCTGGAAGGCGATGCGCTGGCGCGGCTGGGCGCCGACTGAGCCGATATGGGCTGGCTGTTACTGTTGGCTGCGGGGCTGTTCGAGGTGGGCTTCACCACCTGCATGCGGATGTCCGACGGGTTTCGCCACCCCTGGTGGACCAGCGGTTTTGTCGTGAGCGCTGTTCTGAGCTTCATCCTGCTGGAGCGGGCGCAGCGGACGATCCCGCTGGGCACCGCCTATGCCGTGTGGGTGGGCATCGGCGCGGCCGGTACGGCCCTGATCGGCATGTGGCTGTTCCGCGAGCCGGTGGAAACGATGCGGTTGATCCTGCTGGCCGTGCTGGTGGGGACGATCATCGGGCTGAAGCTGGTGGCGCCGGCCTGAGGCAGGGTTTGCCTCCGGCGGGGCGGGCCCTGCCCGCCACCCGGCAGGGGCGTGACGCCCCTGCACCCCCAATACAAGAGTGATCGGATAGGTCGCGCGGCGGGTGAGTTGATTGCCTGCGGCGCTTGGCTGCTCCAGCGCCGCAGGCAATCAAATGCCGTCACGCGCGCGATATCAGAGTAGCGCACGGTGCCAATGTCGAGGGTGCAGGGAAATCATTTCCCTGCCCGCGCGGCGCGCAAAAACTACCCCTTCAGGAAAGGCCGCACTGCCTCCGCAAAGGCAGCTGCCGTTTCGGGTGTGGGGCGGAAGGCGAATTCCGGGGCGGCTTTCACGGCCTGGGCGAGGGACTGGCGATCCAGTTCCCACCAGCGGCTGGCTTCGACGACGGCGATGGTGTCGGGATCGAAGCGGTAGCGGGCGATTTTGCCGGGCAGGCCGGTCACGACGGCGTAGGGCGGCACATCCTTGGTGACGACGGCGTTGGCGCCGATCACGGCGCCCCGGCCGATGGTGTGGCAGCTTGCGGCGATGGTGACATTGTGGCCGATCCAGACATCGTCGGACACGATCTGCGGGCGCAGTTCCAGCCGGTCTTTCGGGATCACGCCGAAGTGGGATTCATAGAAATAGGGGTGGGTGGACAGCGTATCCATCGGGTGGTTGGCATCGATAAAGCGCGCGTTGCGGGCGATGGAGCAATAGCGGCCGATGCGGGTGTTGGGCGGCACGCGCCAGCGATCGAAGGCGCCGAAGGTGTAGAGACCGATTTCGATGCCGTAGGTGCGCCGGAAATAGTCGCGCAATTGGGTGCTGTTGTATTCGTCGCGGTGGCGGCGGACCATATATTTGTCCGTCAGGTTGCGCAGGATGCCCATGAACTGCCCCTTGAAGCCTGTGGCGGTGATGGGCGGGGGGGAAGGGCGCTGTCAAGAAGGGGCTTTCGGGCAGGGGGCACGGTTGCTTTGCGTGGGCGCGAAGAGCCTGCTAGGCGCGCGGGCCATGAGCGACGAGACGAAACCGGCGAAGGTGCAGAAGGCGCAGCCCGTGCGCGGGATGCAGGATTTCCTTGGGGATCAGGCCGCGCGGTTCGAGCATGTGACGGGGACGTTCCGCGATGTCTCCCGCCGGTTCGGGTTCCGCCGGGTGGAAGTGCCGGTGGTGGAGTTCACCAGCGTGTTTGCGCGCACGCTGGGCGAGACGACCGACGTGGTTTCGAAGGAAATGTACACGTTCGAGGACCGCAACGGCGAATCGCTGACGCTGCGGCCGGAATTCACGGCCGGGATATGCCGGGCCTATATTTCCGAGGGCTGGCAGCAGTTTGCGCCGCTGAAGCTGGTGACGCACGGGCCGCTGTTCCGCTATGAGCGGCCGCAGAAGGGGCGATATAGACAGTTCCACCAGCTGGATGCCGAGGTGATCGGATCGGCCGAGGCGGCGGCGGATGTGGAACTGATCGCCTTTGCGGACCTGCTGCTGAAGGAACTGGGTGTCGGCGGGGTGACCTTGCAGCTGAACACGCTGGGGGATGCGGACACGCGCAATGCCTGGCGCGAGGGGCTGGTGGCCCACTTCTCGGCGCACAAGGATGCGCTGAGCGAGGAGAGTCTGCGGCGGCTGGAGACGAATCCGTTGCGGATTCTGGATTCGAAGGAAGCGCAGGATCGGCCTCTGGTGGAGGCGGCGCCTGCCATCGACGGCTATATGAGCAGCGAGGCCGGGGCCTTCTTCGAGAGCGTGCAGAAGGGATTGCAGGCGAGCGGCGTGGCGTTCGAGCGGGCGGCCCGGCTGGTGCGCGGGTTCGATTATTACCGGCATACGGCGTTCGAGTTTGTAAGCGATGCGCTGGGGTCTCAGGCGACGGTGATTGGCGGCGGCCGCTATGACGGGCTGATCGAGAGCATGGGCGGGCCGCACACGCCGGCCGTCGGCTGGGCCGGCGGGATCGAACGGCTGATGATGCTATGCGGTGAGCCGGCTGCGGCGACTGTCGATGTGGCGCTGGTGCCGATGGGCGAGGCGGCTGAGCTTGCGGCCAATGGGCTGCTGGCGGAGTTGCGCGCGGCGGGGATCGCGGCCGAGCAGGCTTGGCGCGGCAATATGAAGAAGCGGATGGAGCGGGCGGCGAAGTCCGGCGCGCGTTTTGCGCTGATTCTGGGCGACGACGAGATCGCGAGCGGCGGCGTTTCAGTGAAGGTGCTGGCGACGGGTGAGCAGCAGGCGGTGCCGCGCGACGGGTTGGCGAGCTGGCTGCAGGCCCGCAGCTGATGGCGCATCTGCCTGACCAGAGGCTGGCGCAGCTGATCCAGCGCCATGAGGGGCTTTCGGCGGAAATGTCGAACCCGGCGCTGGAGCCTTCGAAGTTCGTGACGCTGTCCAAAGACTATGCGGAGCTGACGCCAGCGGCGGATGCGGCGCGGGATGTGCTGGCGATGCGGCGGGAGCTGGCGGAGCTGGAGACGCTGGCGGCTGACGCCGGAGGCGACGCGGAGATGCGCGCGCTGGCGGTGGAGGAACTGCCGGAGCTGAAAGCGAAGCTGCCGGAGGCCGAGCGCAACCTGGCGCTGAAGCTGCTGCCCAAGGATTCGGCGGATGCAAAACCGGCGATACTGGAAATCCGCGCGGGGACAGGGGGCGATGAGGCGGCGCTGTTCGCGGGCGATCTGGCGCGCATGTACCAGCGCTATGCCGAGCTGCGCGGCTGGCGGGTGGAGACAATCAGTGCGTCCCCGGCCGAACTGGGCGGCTTCAAGGAAGTGGTGATGGGCGTGAACGGCGAAGGCGTGTTCGCGCGGCTGAAGTTCGAAAGCGGGGTGCACCGCGTGCAGCGCGTGCCCGCAACCGAGGCGCAGGGGCGAATCCATACCTCGGCGGCGACGGTGGCGGTGCTGCCCGAAGCCGAGGAAGTGGATGTGCAGATCGACGACAAGGATCTGCGCATCGACGTCTATCGCTCCTCCGGGCCGGGCGGGCAGAGTGTGAACACCACCGATTCGGCGGTGCGTATTACCCATTTGCCCAGCGGGCTGGTGGTGATCCAGCAGGACGAGAAGAGCCAGCACAAGAACAAGGCCAAGGCGCTGAAGGTGCTGCGCAGCCGGCTGTACGACATGGAGCGGGAGAAGCTGGCGAGTGCGCGATCGGCGGACCGCAAGGCGATGGTGGGATCGGGGGACCGCAGTGAGCGGATCCGCACCTATAATTATCCGCAAGGGCGGGTGACGGATCATCGAATCAACCTGACGCTGCACCGGCTTCCGGAGATCATGGAAGGCAGCGGGCTGGAGGAGCTGGTGTCGGCGCTGATCGCCGAGGATGAGGCGGAGCGGCTGGCGGCGCTGGATGCCTGAGCCTCAGGACCGCCACGCCTTGTTGCGGGCGGCGGCGGAGGGATTGCCGGGGGATACGCCGCGACTGGATGCCGAACTGCTGCTGGCGCATGTGCTGGGCGAGGACCGGCTGGCGATGCTGATGGGGCGGGCCTCGGTGAGCGCGGAGGCGCAGGCCGCGTTCGAGGCGTTGCTGGTGCGGCGGCGGGCGCATGAGCCGGTGGCGCATCTGACCGGCGAGCGGGAATTCTGGTCTCTGCCCATCCGCGTGAGCCGCGATGTGCTGGTGCCCCGGCCGGACAGCGAGACGCTGATCGCGGAGGCGTTGGCGTATTTTTCCGGGCGGCCGCCGGCGACCGTGCTGGATCTGGGAACCGGATCAGGCGCGCTGCTGCTGGCGGCGCTGAGCGAATGGCCGCAGGCGCGGGGGTTGGGAATCGACCGGTCCGAGGCGGCGCTTGCGGTGGCGGCGGACAATGCGGCGCGGCTGGGGCTGGCGGCGCGCGCGGCATTCCGGGCGGGTGACTGGGCGGCGGGGGTTGAAGGGCCGTTCGACCTGATCCTGTGCAACCCGCCCTATATCGAGGACGGCGCGGAGCTGATGCCGGACGTGGCCGATTATGAGCCGGCCGGTGCGCTGTTCGGCGGGCCGGACGGGCTGGATTGCTATCGGCTGTTGCTGCCGGAAGTGCCGCGCCTGCTGGCGCCTGGCGGGGTGGCCCTGTTCGAGTTTGGGCTGGGGCAGGGGCCGGCGCTGGTGGAGATGGCCGCGGGCTTGGGAATGGCGGCGACGTTGGCCAACGACCTGACCGGACGGGCGCGAGTTCTGAGGATCGCGGCGGACTGATTTCGGCCGCCTTAGTTTTTGGCTTGGCAGGGCGAATCGCAGCGTCTAGGAAGATTGTGCAGCGCAGCCGGGCCAAGGGCCGGCCGGCCTGCTCCCTCATACTCCGTAGACAGGTCGAGTGATCGCCTGATCTGGCTGCAATGCAGCAGGCGATGAAGGGCAGGCAGGATGACAGGCCCCGGGCCTGTCAGTTCGCCCATGGATCGCTGGCGGCCGGCATATTCCGCGAGACGGCATGGGGCATGGGGCCACTTGCAGCTTCGCAATCGGAATCTGCCCTTGCGCGACGTGGCGGCGAGGTTCGGGCCACATCGGCTGCACATTGGAAGGACGGCATCCAGGCATGCAGAACAGGCAGAATGGCCGCAGGCGGCGCGGCGGGGGCGGAAACAGCAACCCGCGCCCGATGGGCATGGCCAGCGGTGGACAGAACAACAACCGCCTGGAAGTACGGGTGCGCGGCAATGCCCACCAGCTTCTGGAGAAGTACAAGCAACTCGCCCGTGACGCGCATCAAGCCGGCGACCGGGTGGCTTCGGAATATTATCTGCAGCACGCAGACCATTATTTCCGCGTGTTGAACGACAGCCGCATCCGCCAGGAAGAAATGCGCGCGCGCCGCGGCGTGTTCGATCCGTTCGAGGATGACGCCGCCGGGATGGACGGCGACGAGGGCGAGGCCCAGGGCGACGAGCAGGCCGAGGCCGAGCAGCGCCAGCCGCAGGCCCGCGAACAGCGGGAACCCCGCGAGCAGCGTGAACAACGGGAGCCCCGCGATCAGCAGCGTGGCGAACGCAGGCCGCGCTACGAGAATCGGGATCGCAGCGATGAGCGCGCTGAGTCGGCCCCCCGGGCGGACGGCAATGCGCGCAACGACGAAGGCGGCGAACGGCGCCAGCGCTGGCAGGAGCGTCGCCCGGAGCGGACCCGCGACGAGCGGGTGGCCCCGGAGACGGCGGAACTGCCGCTGTCTGACGGAGAAGCGGCGCTTGTGGCTTTCGGTGGCGCGCCGGTGCGGGAAGCCCCGGTGGAGCCGGTTGCCGTTGAAGAGGTGGTGGCCGAAGCTGTCGAGGCGCCCAAGCGCCGCCGCGGGCGGCCGCGCAAGACTGTCGAGGCGGAGACCGTCGAGGGCTGAGCAGCCTTACGGGCTGAAGATGTTGCGAAGGGGCTCTGCCCCTTCACCCCGGCAGGGAACAGTGTTCCCTGCCCCCCCTTTACCGGGTTGATCGTCGAGATTGTGCTGGCGGTGGGGGTTTGTTGCCTGCGGCGCTCGGTTGCCCAGGCGCCGCAGGCAATCAAACCGAATCGCATGCGCAGACTCGGGATCGCACACACAATAAAAATCGAGGGTGCAGGGAAATCATTTCCCTGCCGGGGGTCGAGGGGGCAGCGCCCCCTCTTTTTCGTTCAACCTCAGCGCGCTCAGCTGTCGCGCTGGTCGACATCCTCGTCGGCGCCGCTGGCGGAGGAGAAGAAGACGAGCCCCATGAGGGCAGCGGTGAGCATGAGCGAGCCGATGATCGCGACCGCGACTGCGCCGATGAAGGGAAGCGGCGTCGGCGTTCCAGTGAGTCGGAAGAAAAGGAAGGCCAGCGCCGTGACCAGAACGCTGGCGGCGGCCGCCGTTTTCATGAGTCGCGCGAATCGGCGGCGGGCCTGTTCGAGTCGCTGCTGCCGGCTGTTGGGATGGCTGTTGCTCATCTCTTTTCAATTCGCCCCTTTTGAGCGACATTCAAGCTGGGAGACTAGAGGGAAGGAGGGCAGCGATCATGGCGATTGCGACCATTTTGCGGGGCAAGGGCTCTGACGTGGCGAGCGTGGAGCCCGATTCGACGATATCGGATGTGGTGGCGCGGCTGGTTCAGCACCGAATCGGAGCCTTGCTGGTGATTGAGCTGGGCGAGCCCGTGGGAATCGTTTCGGAGCGCGATGTGGTGAGATGCCTTGGGGCACATGGTCCCGAAGCGCTTCATATGCGTGTGCGCGACGTGATGACGGCGCCTTTGATCACCATTTCGCCGCGCGATTCGATCCCGGATGCAATGGAATTGATGACGGATCGGCGGATTCGGCACCTTCCGGTGCTCGATTCGGGGCGTCTGGTGGGGTTGGTTTCGATCGGAGACCTGGTGAAACGCCGAATCGAGGAGGCGGAGCAGGAAGCGCTGGCTTTGAAGGATTATATCGCGACGGCCTGAGGCTTTCCGGAAGTTGCGTGGGATGGGAATCCGGATCGGATTTCCGTTCGCGCGGCGAAAAAAGAGACGGTTTCGTGAACATGTCGGAAAAATCTTGTTGACGCCGCCGGGGCCCATCGCCATAAGCCACTCAACGACGCCGACAACGACGGCAGGCACTTCGGTGCCTGGCCGGGCTTTCCAGTCTCAGGGTTCTGCCTTGAAGGGAAGCTTCTTCGCAAGAAGGACCGTGTTGGTGACGAGCAATCAACAAGCCGAGAGGTTTGGCCGGGAAGTCTAACGACCGGTGATGGTTCTTCGTCGCTCTTTCTCATTGTTGGTTTAGATGAAGGGACATGTGGACGGCGGTTCCACGCCCCGGGGCTTCAAGGCTCGGGTGTCGTGAAACTAAGTTCGTCTATATGTCTCAACGCATACGCTTGTGGAGGCCGATTGAAAGATTGGCTTCAAACAAAGTCAGTAGACGTTGTGCAGAAGATGAGCTCCTTGAAACGGGCTTTCATTCGGGAATTCCGCCTGGGTGATTGTTCGGAAATGAACTTGAGAGTTTGATCCTGGCTCAGAACGAACGCTGGCGGCATGCCTAACACATGCAAGTCGAACGAGACCTTCGGGTCTAGTGGCGCACGGGTGCGT
>QFPK01000052.1 GCA_003248865.1 Sphingomonas sp. | reverse complement strand
CGGCCGCATGCAGCAGTGCGGTTACCCGGCGATAGCCGTAGCGCCCGTACTGCCTGGCCAGCGCGACGATGTCGTCGGTCAGCGCCTCCTCGTCATCTGGGGTGCATCACACGATGATCGCGGCGTGGAAGCGTCAAGCGATCGAAGGGATGTCGGCGACGTTCTCCGGTGCTGGTGAAGCGGCCAGGGCGGCGAGCGATGCGGAGGTGGACAAGCTGCACGCCAAGATAGGCCAGTTGCTGGTGGAGCGGGATTTTTTAGCGAAAGCCTCCGGTCGATGAGCGTGGCGCGGAGGCGGGAGCGGATCGATCCTGCTCACCACGACCTGTCGATCTCGGCGCAATGTCGGCTGCTGTCGATCAGCCGGTCGAGCTACTATTATGCGCCGGTTCCGGAGACCGAGGAGACGCTGGCGCTGATGCGGGTGATCGACGCGTCGTTCCTCGACATGCCTTGGTATGGCAGTCGTCAGATGGTGCGTCATCTGCGCCGTGGCGGCCATGATGTGGGCCGGCGACGGGTTCGACGGCTGATGGGCAGGATGGGGCTGGCGCCCATCTACCAGCGGCCCCGCACGAGCGATCCGCACCCGCAGCACCGGGTCTATCCGTATCTGCTGCGCCAGCTGGAGATCGAGCGGCCGAACCATGTCTGGTGTGCGGATGTGACCTACATCCCGATGCGGCGCGGCTTCCTCTACCTGGTGGCGATCATGGACTGGGCGACCCGCAAGGTGCTCGCCTGGCGGCTGTCGAACACGATGGATGCCGGCTTCTGTGTCGCTGCGTTGGAGGAAGCTCTGGCGCGCTTCGGAAGGCCCGAGATCTTCAATACAGATCAGGGCAGTCAGTTTACCAGCTTCGCGTTCACCAGCGTACTGCGGGACGCCGGGGTGCGGATCAGCATGGATGGCCGGGGCCGATGGATGGACAATGTCTTCATCGAGCGCCTCTGGCGCTCCCTCAAATATGAGTGCGTCTATCTGCACGCCTTCGAGACCGGCTCCGATCTGCGCGCTGGCCTTGGCCGGTGGATCACCTATTACAATACCAAGCGACCCCACTCGGCGCTGGCTGGGCGTACCCCGGCGGAGGCCTATGGGTGGATCGGCGCTTCAGACCATGGGGGGCATGCCCCCCATGGTCTGATGACCAGAATGGCGGCGTGAACGACAACCGGGATTAGCTTAACTGCTGGGGGCGAGCAAACTGACTCGCTATGGCGGCACAGGCTGACTCGAGCTGGCGGGTATGACTCCGGCGGAGCTGTACTCGCTTGCTAAGAACGCGACCATGCCGAACCTATGACCGCGTCGCGCGCCGTCTTTCTTCCGCGCAAAAGACATCCGGATTGCCACTACCGCCGTGGTAGCCCGTAGGTGTAGCGCAGCGGAGCCGGAGGGGTGCCATGGCGGGGCCTCCTTCCCGGCGGGGTACAGGGTCTGCTGCCACCATTTTAGATAATTCAACGTTGCTAAAGCCAGCGGCCCCGCGCCACGGGTTGGCTGACTCAGCGAGAGTTGGGAACGAGGCGAGGTGGCGTGCGGCCCTCCATGCAGCGCAACCCCGCCCCGTCTCTTTGCGCCAACCTTGATTGAGTTTTCTTCTTCTTTCCGCGAATTTCTTTCAGGTTTTTCGCCGCAGTCTGCTTGTGTTGGAAATCCGGAACCGCGAGTAACGGGACCGGCAAGCTTTGAACGGCGATTGGTTAAGCCGGTATCCAGACGAAGATCAAGCCGGCAGGCCGCACTCTATTGAGAACATTCATCGAACACGCTAACTTCGCGGGCCAAAGGGGGAGCCGATGGAACTAAAATCATTCCGTGTTCGCAATTTCCGTTCGATCAATGACAGTGGCGAAATCGACGTATCCCGCATAACGGCGCTGCTAGGGCGCAATGAAAGTGGCAAATCGAACATACTGCGGGCGCTGCATAGCCTGAACCCGGCTAGTGGCTTTACGAAGCTGCAGCCGATCAAGGATTTCCCCCGGCACTGCAAGCTATCCGAATGCACCGATTACACGCCTGTCGTCGATTCGACTTGGGAATTGACCGCATACGAACGAGGATGCCTCGCTGAAATCTGGCCTAGTGCCAAAGGCGTGAGCGAAGTCACTGTCAGTCGTAGCTACGGCAAAACACGCACTGTTGGTATCGCGGTCTCCGAAGCCGCTTTTGACTTAGCCGCCGTGAAAGCTGACGCCAGAAAGATTGACGCCGCCGTAAAAGCTGAAGCGGCTAAGCTTATGGACGATAAAAAGACCACCTTGGATCGGGCATCGAACACCTTCTTCGCTGCTATCAGTGTAGGTACGACCGCCGCAAAGTGGGCCGAAACAGCGACCCCAGCACTCGCCGCACTTCGACAGGCTCTCGCGGCGGCTAGCGTTGAACTTTCTGACGCGCAAGATCAGCGCGTAATTGCGCTAGAGGAAAAGGCCGAAGACGTGCTACAGAACGAGGAAGCACACAAAAAGGCTCGAAACTGGATCATCGAACGATTGCCCGTCTTCATGTATCTCGAAGACTATCCTGAAATTGATGGGCATCAAGATATTGTACAGTTCCTCGCCCGAAAAAGCCAAGGACAACAAACCAACGCTGATTTGAATTTCGAAAAGCTGTGCAAGGTGGCTGGATTAAGCCCGCTACAGTTGCAAGAACTATCGCAAAGCAACGATCAGGAGACACGTGGGCAACTAGCGAACCGCGCCGGCTCCGTCGTAACGACGGCCATACGTAAGCGTTGGAAGGACCGTGAACTGAAGGTCAGGTTCAACCTAGATGCCCATCATTTCGACACATTGGTTTCCGACCCGAACAGTATTTACGACGTTGAAGTCAATTTGGATGAACGCAGCCGCGGTTTCCAATGGTTCTTCGCGTTCTATATCGTATTTGCAGCAGACACCGAAGACGGTTATGCGGATGGTGCAATCCTACTTTTGGACGAACCTGGCCTGTATCTTCACGCGCGTTCACAAGGCGATTTGCTTCGTCACTTGGAAGACGATTTCAGCAATCAGATTGTTTTCACGACTCACTCGCCGTTCATGGTGCCGACGCACCAATTGGATTGGGTGAGAACTGTCAACATCGCGGAAGAAGTTGGCACCACGGTATCGAACGACCCATCCGGCGATGCCCGCACCCTTTTCCCGCTTCAAGCCGCTCTTGGATATGACCTTGCTCAAAGCCTGTTTGTGGGGCCGAACAATCTGATCGTTGAGGGCGTCACCGATTTTTGGATGCTATCGGCGGTATCGTCACGATTGAACGAGCAAAGCAAAGTTGGGTTAGATGTGCGGTTGACCGTGACGCCAGCCGGCGGGGCGCAGAAAGTTCACTACATGGTCGCGTTGCTTACGTCGGAGCAACTTATGGTGCTTGTCCTGCTCGATGATGAAAAGTGTTCCCCGTCAGCACCTATGGCACAGATTTGAGGTTGTGAATTAAGGAGTGTTGGGGCTTCGTCGTAGTGACGAAGGAACGAAGATGAAGCCCCAG
>QFPK01000033.1 GCA_003248865.1 Sphingomonas sp. | reverse complement strand
CTGCTCCAGCGTCATCTGCCGATGGGCCGCGACCGCGACAGTGCGGGCCTCCAGATCGTGCCAGAAGTTGGGGAACCGTTTGACGCGCCGGTCCGGCAGCATGCTAGGCAGGGAAAGCGCAAAGCGCCGTGCATCTTCGACGATGGCGGCATCCGCGATCACGGCGGCAGCAAGCAGCGGCTGCCGCTCGAAACGGTCGATATCGGAATGTGAGGTATGAGCCACGCGGCTCGGCAAGGGAGGGTTTGCGCCATGGTGGCGCGAATCCCGCTCAGCCGGCACCAGCAGCCCTTGGCGATAGGCCACGAACACCCGCGCCACGTCGGCGCGAACCTCTGCCGCCTTCGGCGTCCGCGCCCACATGCAGACCAGCAGGGCCTGCATCTCATTCAGGTGATATTGAAGCTCGGGGCGTCCGCGACCGGGTTTTGTTTTTGCAGCGATACGCTGCAAAATTCCATGGAACTCCAGTTCAGCGCGATGCAGGCGGATGATATCCCGAATGATGCGCGGTTGCTTAAAACCCAGCCGCTCGGCCAGCATCAGATCCTTGATCCTCGGCTCGGCATCGCCGGGCACCAGATCGGCCACGGTCAGCGTGCCCATGTTCAGGCAGCCGTTGCATTTAGACGGTGCGAAGAATGTCGCGCCTTGGTAGGAGGCGAAGGTTC
Organism: Sphingomonas sp.; assembly: GCA_003248865.1. Classification (GTDB taxonomy): domain Bacteria; phylum Pseudomonadota; class Alphaproteobacteria; order Sphingomonadales; family Sphingomonadaceae; genus Sandaracinobacteroides. The sequence goes on along the minus strand of QFPK01000033.1, from coordinate 22,255 downwards.
GCTAGCCGCAAAGGGGGAAATAATGGACCTGAGATGCTGCTCAACAGCCGCCTCAACCTTCTTATTGCGAAGGCCTCGGAAGTGATTGTGAACAGACTTGGGATAAAGGCCATGGGCGCGCTCGAAGGCGCTCAAAGTCTTATACTTTTTGCGGATAGAGGCCTTGATGTCCTCGTAGTGCAGCCCCGCAAGCATTCGCAATCCTCTGCGCTTTAACCCGATGAAATGCGAAATATCCCGATGAAACGCGACAAGGCAAGCGAAAAAGTGCCTTCGCCATGGGGGCTTCGCATTTTGGAGGCCCTAGACGGGCGCTCGTTCACTTGGCTGTCCAACTCATCAGGGGTGGCCGACACGACAATCGGAAGTATGGTTTACGGGGCGGTCCCACGAGCAGACAACGCCCTTAAGATTGCTCAATCTCTTGGTATTACAGTAGAATTCCTGATGACCGGCGAGCAACCGCGCGGTGCGCCGGTAGGAAAGGTGGCAGAGCCACCCGCCGGATGGCAGCCGTCACAGGCTAGGGTGCGCTCCGTTGGGGAGCGGATGCGCGAGGCTGAACTGGCAGTCGAGGAAGCAAGTCAGGAAACGGCGATCATCCCGGATGAGGGACTGCGCCAGGCGCTGATGGCCCTGCAGGTCCGATACGGCATTGAAGCCGAGGATTTGGCGCTGCTGCTGGGCGCCACGCACCGCGCCCAGGTTCGGCGCGGCTAGCCAGATCAGGGGTCCCAGTTCGCGCCGCTCATTGGAACGGGTACCATACCCGATCTAAGCCCATTTCTGCGGTAAATTCATGCGGTTACGGAAGTGGGACCCCTTCACGTGGCGATTTTCCGGTAAAGGTCCCACTTCCGGCCCGGTTCCGTCGTAGGAACCGCCGCCTAAGGCATCTCTAAGATGCGCTTAAGTGATTATTGAAAGCCGATTTATTGGCGCTGAGAGCCAGAAAGCCAGAAAGCCCGATTTCTGGCCGCCACTCTAAAACCTCTGGTCTCAACCACGTCTAATTAACCAAGCACTCTAGACATGGCCCACCGCCGGACATGAGGGCCCGCCTCGCCCCTCACCGAACCCATCGCATTGCAAAAGGCCGATTTTTCACCGTCGATCCCGCCCAATCCCGGATCATCCCGCCCGATCCCGGCACTCTAAGACCTCCTGTCTCCCCTCAGGCGCCAGCGCGTTCCAGCGCCGCAGGCAATAGGCAATCAAATCAAGTCACGCGCGAGACATCAGAGCAGCACGCGACGCCAACTTAGAGGGTGCAGGGAAATCATTTCCCTGCCCGCCGGAGGCAAAAAACACGCGCCCTGCTAAGCGGCCGCCGCCATCTTCCTCAACGCAATCGCCAGCCGTTCCGGTTCCTGTGCGCCCATCACCAGGCCCTTTTCGGCGAGGATCATCGCGGGGACGCCGGTGATGCCCAGTTCCTGCCAGCGCGCTTCCATCGCGCGCACCGCGTCACCGTGGCTGTCGGTGGCGAGAACCTCGGCTGCCGCGTCGCGGTCTAGCCCGGCGGCTTCGACGGCCTCGAGCAGCACATCGGTGTCGGAGACATTCTCTCCGCGCGTGAAATAGGCGTTGAACAGCGCCAGTTTCAGATCGGTCTGTTTGCCCGACTCGCGGGCCCAGTGCAGCAGGCGGTGGGCATCGAAGGTGTTCCAGATCCGGTCGGAGCGGGCCGAGAAGTCGATCCCCAGCGGTTCGGCGATGGCCTTCATCTGGCCGCGGGTCGCGGCGGACTGTTCGGGCGTGGCGCCATATTTGCGGCGGATATGTTCGGCGACGTCCTCGCCTTCGGGGGCCATGGCGGGGTTCAGTTCGAAGGGGTGCCAGCGGATGTCGCCTTCAAGGCCCGCAAGTTCCAGCGCGCGTTCCAGCTGGCGATAGCCGATGAAGCACCAGGGGCAGACCACGTCCGAGATGATGTCGATCTGAATGCGATCCGCCATGGCCAGCTCCACCGATTGAGGCGGCTGCATATTCGCGCTAGGGGCCGCCCATGTCCACACAGCCCGTTGCCCGCGCGGGGGAAACCCCTGAGCGCCGGACCTTTGCCATCATCTCCCACCCGGATGCCGGGAAGACCACGCTGACCGAGCGGCTGCTGCTGGCGGGCGGCGCCATCCATGCCGCGGGCGAGGTGAAGGCGCGGGGTGCCGCCCGGCGCGCGCGCAGCGACTGGATGAAGATCGAGCAGCAGCGCGGGATTTCCGTGACATCGAGCGTGATGACGTTCGAGCGGGAGGGCATCACCTTCAACCTGCTGGACACGCCGGGCCACGAGGATTTTTCCGAAGATACCTATCGCACGCTGACGGCGGTGGATTCCGCCGTGATGGTGATCGACGCCGCCAAGGGCATCGAGGCGCAGACGCTGAAGCTGTTCGAGGTGTGCCGGTTGCGTTCGGTTCCGATCATCACCTTCATCAACAAGGTGGATCGCGAAGGGCGGTCGCCGTTCGAGCTGCTGGACGAGATCGCCGACAAACTCGCACTGGACGTGGCGCCGATGATGTGGCCCGCCGGAATGGGCGGCGAGTTCGAGGGGCTGTGGGACATCGAGCGCAAGCGGCTGCAGCTGGCCGACGGCAGCTTTTCGGGCGCGCCCTTCCCCGCTGCGCATGCCGACGAGCTGGAGCTGGCGGAGGCGGGTTATCCGGCGTTCGACCGGGCGGCCTATCTGCATGGCGACCTGACGCCGGTGTATTTCGGCTCGGCGCTGCGCGAGCTGGGGGTGGAGCCGCTGATCGAGGCGCTGGCGCGCTTTGCGCCCGGGCCGCGCCCACAGCCGGCCGAGCCCGCGCCGATCGACCCGGCGTCGCCCACGGTGACAGGCTTCATCTTCAAGGTTCAGGCCAACATGAACCCGATGCACCGGGACCGGGTGGCCTTCATGCGGCTGTGTTCGGGCAAGTTCAAACGCGGCATGCGGCTGAACCAGGTGGGCACGGGCAAGCAGATTGCGGTGCATTCGCCCGTGCTGTTCTTCGCCCGCGAGCGGGAAACGGCGGACGAGGCCTTCCCCGGCGACATCATCGGCATCCCCAACCATGGCACGCTGCGGGTGGGCGACACGCTGACCGACGGGCCCAATGTGACGATCACCGGGCTGCCGAACTTTGCGCCGGAAATCCTGCGCCGCGTGGTGCTGAAAGACCCTACCAAGACCAAACAGCTGAAGAAGGCGCTGGATGACATGGCCGAGGAAGGGGTGATCCAGGTGTTCCACCCCCAGATCGGCGCGCAGACCGTGGTGGGTGTGGTGGGCCAGCTGCAGCTGGAAGTGCTGATCAGCCGGTTGGAGGTGGAATATAAGGTGGAGGCGGTGCTGGAAGCCTCTCCCTACGACACCGCGCGCTGGGTCTCCTCAGACGATGCGGCAGCGCTGCGGAAACTGCAGGAGGAGCATCGCAGCCAGATGGCAGGCGACCGAGACGGGCACCCGGTGTTCATGGCAAAGGACCTGTGGGACCTGAACTATATTCAGGGGCGGCACCCGGCCGTGCGCTTCTCGGCGACGCGGGAGCGGACCTGAACGGATCGGGGGCGATGCCCCCGCACCCGGCGCTCAGCGCCGGGCGGCGATCCACTCATCGACCCGGCGTTCGAGGATGGAGAGCGGCTGCGATCCTGACGCGATCAGCAGATCGTGGAAGCTCTTGATGTCGAACTTCGCCCCGAGTTGCTGTTCGGCCTTCCGGCGCAGCTCCATGATCTTCAGCATGCCGATCTTGTAGCCCGTCGCCTGCCCCGGCAGGGTGATATAGCGCCGCACTTCCGACCGCGCCTTGTCGGCGGGCTGCCGGCCGGTCTCGGCCATATAGGCAACGGCCTGCTCCTCCGTCCAACCCTTGGCGTGGATGCCGGTATCGACCACGAGGCGGGCCGCACGGAACAGTTCCGCATCCAGCCGGAAGAAATCCGCGGCAATGTCGGGGTAAGCCCCCATTTCCTTGCACAGCGCCTCTGCATAGAGCGCCCAGCCCTCGCTGAAGGCGACATAGCCATAGCTTTTGCGGAACCGGGGGCCGCCCTGCTGGCGCACCTGGATGTCGCCCTGGGTAACATGGCCGGGCATCGCTTCATGGCACATCAGCGTATACATGGCGGCGGGATCGTCGGTGACGCCCGCCAGATGCACCCAGGTGCGGCCCGGACGGCTGCCGTCGGGGCTGGGACCGGCCGCATGGGCGGCACCGCCGGGCACTTCGCTGAACGAGGGCTCTCGGATCACTTCCATGCGATAGGCGGGCAGTTCCCCGAACCAGCCTGGTAGCAGGGTGCGGGTTTTCGCGACGAAGTCGTTCGACGCCTTCAGATAGTCTGCCCGGTTCTGATCGTTCCAGGCGGTGGGTGGAAACTGCTTTTCGCGGGCGTCATAATAGGCCTGCCGGTTTGGGAAGCCGGCCTGCTTCGCCAGCGCGTCCTGCTCCGCCTCGATCCGGGCGACTTCCTTCAGGCCAATTTCATGGATCTGTGCGGCCGTGAGATCGGTGGTGGTGTTGAGCTTCAGCTCTGCGTCATAATAAGTGAGGCCCCCCGGCAGGGAGACCGCTCCCACTCGCCCGGCGGGAGCCGTGGCCAGCTCGGACCTGGCCCAGGCAATCACCCGCTCATAGGCCGGCTTCATCGTGAGCAGCGCAGCCCTGATGTCTTCCAGCTGCGCGGCGGACTGCGCAGGCGTCAGCTTGCCGGCGGTTACAAGCTTCTCGGCCTTTGCCTTGGCATCTGCCCACAGCGCCGAATCCCTGCCCGGGCCGAACGGTGCACCGCCGATGATGTCCTGGCTGCCTGCAATCACCCGCTCGATCTGGAATTTGGGCGCGCGGACACCGAATGCCGCAGACTCGCGCGATTGGGCAATCGCGATGTCGAGCACGGCAGGAATGGCGCGGATGCGCGCGGCATAGTTGGCCAGATCCTGTGCATCCGCGACCGAGTGCGTGTTGATCAGGAAATTGGGCAGCTGCCCATGGATGGAATAGAGTGAGGAATAGAGCGGCGGAGTGTAGGCGCGGTATTTGTAGTCGAGCTCGGCCCGGTCCAGTTCCAGGGCCCAGATATCGTAATTCACCTGCGCTTCGGGCGACAGCTTCGCCCGATCGAATGAGGCCTTCATTCGGGCGACGCTGTCACGCCGCCATTGCAGCCGCTTCAGCTGCCCTGCCTCGCTGATATCGTCCAGCCGGTCTGCGCCGTCCTTCAGGCCGAGCCGGGTGGCGAGCTGCGGCCGCAGTTTCAGCTCTTCGGCGAATTCCGCATCCAGAAAGGCGGTCAGCCGGCCATCCTCATCCGCTTGCGCGGCAACAACCGCCCCGGCCTGCGCCCACAGCGGCTGGGGCGCCGCCAGCGCGGCGAAGATTGCAATGGCGGATGCGGCGACGAGGCCCGAATTTTTCGGCATTCCTGTTTCTTTGACTGACGTCTGTTTGGCTAGGGCGAGAGCGGGCAAAAGAAAAGAGGCGTTGCGGAATTCCTCCGTCATCCGCCACTCATCGCAAAAGCCCTGTAGGCACGGCCCGGCGCGAGCCGATCCGGGCGCCGCCATCCCCTGTTATGCACTGGAATGCGCCGGGCGCCGATTGTGTGCCAGCCCCGCCCGGATTAGAATTCAGCCTTCACGAAGGGGGGCCTTCAATGTCTTCAATGGCGGAGCTTGCGTCTGGCAGGTGGCCTGCGGCCGCTGACCGGCGGTTTTTCCTGGGTGCGGCCATCATGATCACCCTGCTGATCGTGGCGGGGTTTCTGGTGCAGCTGCTGTTGGGGCGGTCCAGTTTCGGGGCGCCGCCCTATGTGCATCTGCATGCGCTGCTGTTCTTCGGCTGGGTGTTCCTGTTCCTGACACAAGTGTGGCTGGCCACGAAGGGGTCGCTGTCGCTGCACCGGCGGCTTGGCTGGCTGGGGCTGTTGTGGGCAATGGCGATGGTGGTGGTGGGAATATCCACCACGGCCCTGACAGTGCGGCGGGGAATGACGCCCTTCTTTTTCCAGCCCGGCTATTTTCTGGTGATGAACAGCCTGAGCATCATCGCCTTCGCAACGCTGACAGGCGCGGCAATCGCAAAGCGCCGGCAGACAGACTGGCACCGGCGGCTGATGCTGTGTGGCATGGCGCTGCTGACGGGGCCGGCCTGGGGGCGGCTGCTGCCGTTGCCACTGATGATCCCCTGGGCGGGATGGGGACCTTTCGTGGCCGTGATGCTGATCCCGCTGGCCGGGATGATCGCCGACAAGCGCCGGACCGGCCATGTGCATCCGGCATGGCTGTGGGGCATCGCCGTGATCGTGGGCGCGCAGCTGCTGATGGAGCTCGTTTTCCGTTCCCAGCTGGGGGCGGAACTTTACCAGCTGGCAACCGCCGGGTCTCCAGGTGCGGCGCAGGCGCCGAGGCAGTTCCCGCCCCTGCCGCCGGGGTTTCCGCCGGCCTGACGGGCCTGCCCATCTTGCCCCGGCGGGCGGGGCCGTTAGGGTGGGGCCATGCGAAGCCTGATCCCCGCCGCCGCCCTTGCCGCCGCCCTTGCCCTTTCCACCCCTCTTGCCGCCCAATCGACCATATCCGGGGCGACCGGTCTTGAGGCCGCGCTGCCCGAAATCCGCAAGGGCTTCGCGGACTGGCAGCTGGACAATCGCGTGCCCGGGCTGGTTTGGGGCATCGTGAAGGACGGCAAGCTGATCCATGTGGAAGGGATCGGCGTGCAGGATCTGGAGGCGAAACGCCCGGTCACGGCCGACAGCGCCTTCCGCATCGCCTCCATGTCGAAAGCGTTCACGGCCTATGAAATCCTGACACTGGAGGCGCAGGGCAAGCTGAGCCTGGCCGATCCGACCTCGAAATATGTGCCTGAGCTGAAGGGCTGGGCCGAGGGCATCACCGTGGGGGACCTGCTGCACCACACCGCCGGTTTCGTAACCGACGACCCCTGGGGCGATCGGCAGCAGGTGCGCACGCCAGCCGAATTCTCCGCCATGCTGAAGGCGGGCTTCCCGCTGCAGTCGGCGCCCGGCACGGCCTACGAATATTCCAACTTCGGTTACGCGACGCTGGGGCGCATCGTCACCAACGTCTCCGGCCGGCCCTATCAGCAGCAGATCGGCGAGACTGTGTGGAAGCCGCTGGGCATGGCCAGCACCACCTACGACGTGTTCAAGGTGCCCGACGCCCGGCTGGCACGCGGATACCGCTGGGAAAACGGGCAATGGCAAGCCGAGCCGATGATGAAGGACGGCGAGTTCGGTGCCATGGGCGGCGTGGTCACCACCGCCAACGACTATTCGAAATGGATCGCGCACCTGCTCTCCGGCTGGCCCGCGGAGGCCAGAACGGGCGCGCCGAACGCGGTGGTCCGCGCCATGCGCTATGGCGGCGGGATCACCCACGCCCGCGCGCGGCCGGGCAAGGACGCGCCCGACTGCCGCATCGGCTTCATCTATGCTGGCGGGCTGGTTTCAGGAACGGACTGCCTGCTGGGTGCCGTGCTGTTCCACTCCGGCGGATACCCCGGCTATGGCTCCCACATGCTGCTGCTGCCCGAAGCGGGTGTCGGCCTGTTCGCATTCGCCAACCGCACCTATGCCGCCCCCCTGCCCCCCGTGTGGGATGCCGCCGGCGCGCTGCAACGTGCCGGGCTGGTGGGCAAGCGGGCGGTGCCTATCTCCACGCAGCTGGCGGCTTCCTACGCCGTCGCGCAGCGGCTGTGGGCCGCAGGCCGGATCGATGCCGAGCCGGCCGCACTGGCAGAAAACATGCTGATGGACCGCTCCGCCGAGAACTGGGCCGCCGAGTTCAAGCGACTGAAGGCCGACAGCGGGGATTGCGACACCTCCACCCCGATCACGCCCACCGGCGCGATGTCCGGCACCTTCCAGTGGCGCTGCGCCGTGGGGCGGATCAACGGCCAGCTGCTGCTGGCACCCACACCGACGCCGCAGATCCAGGCGCTGCGGCTTTCGCGGCCGTAGAGGGGTTTGAAAACCTCCGGTGGGCAGGGCTCTGCCCTGCACCCGGCAGGGAGATGATCTCCCTGCACCTACGGACTTAGGGGCAATCGTCATGGTTGCGCGGGCGACGAGGGTTAATTGCCTGCGGCGCTGAGGTGGTGCGGCGTGTTCTGTCTCATTGTTGCCTCGGGCTTGACCAAGAATCCCGGTGTTACTGGTTTGCGCCGCAGGCAATCAAATCTCTTCACCCGCACAAGCTGCGAGTGAGAACACAACGCCAATGCCGAGGGTGCAGGGAAATCATTTCCCTGCCCGCCGGAGGCAAAAACGAGCCCCCGCTACCGCCGTCGCTTGCGCAACCAGCCCATGCGCCAGGGGATCAGAACCATGCCCGTCAGCGACAGCATCAGGGCAAGCGCTGCGGCGGCGCGGAGCCAGTTGTTGTTGAAATTCTCATGGTCCTGCCAGTCCATGATGTGGAGGCTCCACAGGAAGTCATAGGTGCGCCAGAGGCCCGTGCGGCGCGAGATGACACGACCTTCATTGGCGGCCACGAACAGGCGGGTGGAGTCGGCGTCGTTGAAGTCGACGCGCCAGGCGGGCAGCGGCCCGCGATATTCGGGGTTGGTGGCGGTGACGGCGATAACGCCGGTTGGGGTGCCCTTGCCGGCATAGTCGGCGATCGCGAGGGCGCGGGCGGTTTCGGCACCGATAGGGGAGAGGCGCACGCCGGTTCGAGCGTCGAACAGCTGCGGGCCCTGTTCGGAAACCAGCAGCAGCACGGGCCGGTCCAGCATCTGGCGGATTTCGATCCGGTCCAGCCGGCCCGACGGCAAGGCGGCCAGCGCGGCGCCGATACCGGGGGCCAGACTGTGGGGATCGACGGCGGGGGTTGCGGCGGTTTTCAGATGCTCGCCCCGCACGCGTTCGATGGGCACGATGGCCATGAACAGGCCGCTGCCCACCCAGAACAACAGCTGGATGCCGACAATCAGCGCGATCCAGCGGTGGAGGCGCCCGGCGCTGCTGGCGAAACGCGCGCCCCGGGCCATGCGCTAGAGGCCGAGTGCGCGGTTGGCGGCGGTCACCCGCGCCTGTGCCTGCGCGGAGACCGACGCGGTGCGGGCGGTGAGGGCCTCGACGGCCTGCCGGTCCGCGTCTGTGTCGGGCAGGCTGTCCACCATGCGTGACAGCGGCACCAGCCGCACGCCGATTCCGTCAAGCGGGCTGCGCGCCTGATCGTAGCGGGAGAGTGCCATCTGCGCGTTGGACCAGGGCTCTGTGCCGATTCCCTTGCCGCGTGCGCTGGCCAGTTCGCGGTCGAGCGCAGCGCCCAGTGTCTTCAGCTCCGATTCGGTGGCGGCCAGTTCCGAGCTTTCGCGCTTCAGGTCGGCGCGGAGGCTGGCCTGCTGTTCGGGCAACAGGGCCGGCGTGACGTCTGCGCCGGGGGCTTCGATCACGCGCTCCGCCTCGCCAGGACGAGGCGCGAGGGAGGGGAAGCTGCCTTTCGGCCCTGCACAGGCGGCCAGATCGGCGGCGAGCAACAGAATCACGGCGGGGGCGAAGGCGGAAAATCGGGGCGCGCGCATAAAATCTCCCTAGCGGGGTGGCGGGCACGCTTGCAATCCGCTGACGCCTCCCTTAAAGGCCGCCCTCCAAAGCGCGCGCCCGTAGCTCAGCTGGATAGAGCATCAGACTACGAATCTGAGGGTCGGACGTTCGAATCGTTCCGGGCGCGCCATTTCGGTTCAAAACCACGAACGCCTAGCACCGCCGCCTCTACGCCAGAGGCGGCGGTGAGGGTGCGCAGCAATTCAGTGCGGGTGCCGAGGATGCGGACCTCGGTCTTGCTCACCACTTCGACGCGCTGGGCGACCGCACGCAGATGGTCGCGGGCAAAGCTGCCGTCGTCGTTCCGCAGCTTGCGCTTGGCGGCCAGGGCGAACCGCCGCAGGCTTTCGGCCGTGATCGCTGGGCCGATTTTCTCGATATGCGCCACGGCCCGCTCGGCATCGCCCCTGGTCTGGTCGCGCATCGCCGTCAGCTCGGCGATGCGATCCTTGAGCGACGAATCGCGCATGTCGATCAGGCCGTCCTCGATCGCCTCGTAAAGCCGCTTGAGCTTCGTTTCCGCCTCGGTCGCGCGGCGCTCCAGCTCGGCGACGTGCTGCCGGCGGCGATCGACCCATTCGTCGCGCCGGTCGATGATCTGATCCATCAGGGCTTCGAGCCGCTTGGGTTCGAGCAGACGGGTTTCCAGATGTTCGGCGACCGCCGAGTCCAACTTGTCCATCGGGATCGTGAGGCCGGGGCAACCTTTCGCGCCCTGCCGCGCCTTGGTCGAGCAGGTGTAATAGCGATACTCGCGGCCGACGCTGCTGGTGCCGGTGCGGAGCGTCATCGCGCCGCCGCAGCAGGCGCAGAAGCAGATGCCGGTGAGCAGCGTTGTGCCGCCCACCGCACGCGGCGGCATCGCCATCGGGCTGCGCGCCTTCAAGGACCGCTGGACGGCTTCCCATTCGGCCCTGGTGACGATCGGCGGCACTTCCATGACCGCGTGCTCGGCCTGGGGCTTTGGCGTGCGCGTCTTGTGATCGCGGGTGTTGAAGCGATGCTCGCCGATATAGGTGGTGCGCGTGAGCACCTGATGGACGGCGGCCAGACCCCAGCGCCCGCCGGTGCGCGTGCGGATATTGTTGTCGTTGAGCCAGGTGGCGATCCGCTTGAGGCCCATAGCCCCGCTGTTGTCGATCCCGTTGAGCGCCATGCGATAGATCAGCCGCACGGTCTCGGCATGGATCGGGTCGATCTCCAGCTTCTTCTTCAACTTCGCGCCGCGCTGTTCCGACACGATGATGCGATAGCCGATCGGCGCCCGCGCTCCGTTCCAGAAGCCTTGCCGGGCGTTCTCGTTCATCGCCCGCAGCGTGTGCTTGGCGTTTTCCTTCGACTGATATTCGTCGAACAGCGTCATGATTTGACGCATCATCACGCTCATTGGATCGTCGCCCAGCTCTTGCGTGATGGAGACGAGCCTGACTCCGTTCTTTGCCAGCTTGCGGATGTAGAACTCGAACTGGAATTGGTCGCGGAAGAAGCGGCTGAACGAGTGGACGACGATCACGTTGAACGTCGGCGGCTTTTCCATCGCCGCGTCGATCATCGCCTGGAACGAAGGCCGGCGATCGTCGGTCGCGGTGTTGCCCGGCTCGACGAACTCGGTCGCAACCTCCCAACCCTTGCCGACGCAGTAATTCTCCATCTGGCGACGCTGATCGGGGATCGACAGGTCATGTTCCGCCTGGCGGGGAGTCGAGACGCGCAGATAAAGAGCGGCGCGGGCGGTCGCCAGGACCGGCGCCTCATCCTCAAATCGTTGCAGGGCGGCGCTAGTCATGACGCTTCACTCCTTACTTCATGGCAAGGGACCGAACAGCGCGTCCAATTCCTTGCGTAGATGGCCTTCGATGACACGCAGCTCGGCGTCACTGATAGGCGGTTGCTCGGGCCAGTCGTCGGTGACGACGATCGGGCCGTCATTCTCGGCTGCACGAGCGCGGGATTGCGGGCGCCTTGGCGGTTGCGGCTGCATATAGTCGTGGAGGTCTTCGAGACCTTCCGACCATTGGCGAGGCGCACGGCGGCGACGTTTGCGAGGTAGGGCCATGCGCCAACGGTGGCTTGCGGCGGCGATCGGCGCAAATGGCGAAGCACAGCGTAGCAGAGATACGTGCTCACGGCGGTCCAGGCGTAGTCGCGTCCAGCCGGGCTTGCGCGTCCGACTCGCTCGCCGCCTTCAAAAGCGCCGCCCAATCGTCGGGCGGATTGCCCTTGTCGAGCATCTTGCGGAACACCGCATAGGCGTCCGACTTCGATCCATAGGTGCGCAGCGTGGTTTCGTCGTTCACCCAGGCGAAGACAATGATCTTCGCGCTGGTGCTGTAGCGGAAGAACAAGCGGAACCTGCCGCCGCCGAACTTCGCCCGGAACCAATGCTTGCGGTCGTCCCCAAGCGTGCCGCCCTGACGATACTCCGGGCGCGTCGGGTCTTGCGGAATGGTCTCGAACACGAGCTGGTGCAATGCCGCCAGCAGTTTCGCATTGGCCGACTTGCGCCAACCGCGCGGGTCTTTCTCCCGCGAGCGCGCGACGGCCGTCCCCAGCTTCTCGAACTGATCGAGAAACAGGGGGTGGGCAAAGAGCTGCCACCCGTTGACGACCATCATCAGAGATCGACATCGCCGTCGATCGGCGCGTCGAGATCGACCTTCACGCCTTCCGTCAGAGCCGCAATGCGCTCGGCCAGCGCGGGAGATAGCGCCGTCAGCGCCTCGGGCCGGCGTTTGATGTCCTCGGCCAGAAACGCCAGAAAGCCGTCGATCGCGGGATCGTCGTGGTCCGCATCGGCGCGATGCACCGATACCCCATGCGCATCGACGCGAAAGGCGATCTTCCCGCCGTAATCGACGCCTAGTGCCTGGCGGACGGACTTCGGAATCGTCGTCTGACCTTTGGCGGTGATGGTGCTGATTTCTTCGAGCAATGCCGGCATAATGAAATCTCCTTACCCACCATAAGTAAGGAAATTACATTACATTGTCAAGAGGCGCGTTGCGTTGTTTTACCTACTATCGCTTGGATCACCATGCTTTCGACCGGAGGCGCTTGCCAGGAGCGCGACCGATCGGAGCCGGACAGGCCACCCCAACCAGCAACGTATCGTATAGATTCATTAAGCACCACAATGGCGGATCGTCAGCGAGCCAGCCTTTGGCGAACAAGAAATGAAAAACTCCGTCCTGGACTTTGACCCATCGCTTCCGGCGGATGCCAGGCCATACCCATTGCGCTGCTTCCATATTGGGCGGCACGGATTGTCCTGGCCCGATAATCGCCTTTACGTTGAAAGCGTTCATGTTCGCGCCCAGACCGTATTTCAGACAGTATAGGCCGTATCCAACTTTCAGAACGATGCGGGCGAGTCTTGCGAGTTCTGGTTCAAACCATACTTGTCCGTCGCTGCCTGGTGAAAGAGAAGCTGCGATACGGTCATCAAGCAAGGATGATGCCGACAGGGCGCGGTCCACATTGCCGCCATCATTCAATTTTTCCACAAGCTTCGGATGAGTGCTAATGTGAGCCAGAACTACCGCCAAATATTCTTCGTCCAATGACCAGGACGAATTACAGTTGCCACATGCCGGAACTGTTCGGAGATTGGCGGGCCAAGGTTTTTCCAGAATCGATTTCGGTGGAACGTGATCTCACGTTTCCGCACATTCTTCGCAATAGACACAGAGTTTGGCGACTGTCTTACGCTGCTCTCGCCGAACGTCCGGCAAGTCGAGCGGAAGTTTAATTTGGTCGATTGCTTCCTCACGCATTTGGGATCACCGTAGTTTTTTCAATATGCCGTCACTTTGGCTTGAAAGAAACGTTGGGAATATAATCCAATGGGGCTTGAGCGCGTGAAACGCTATATCAGCGTGTCGGGGCTTGAGATAACTTCTCGGACATGAGTTCCAATTCGCTCGGCCACACCCGTGGGAACCGCGTTGCCAAGTTGCCGGGTAGCGGCCTTCCAGCTTCCACTAATCACATATTCATCCGGGAAGTCTTGCAGTCGCGCCATCTCGCGCACCGTGAAGTATCGGACATTGCCACGTCGGTTTACGAGCATGTTCTCCCCACCCGGCACGCCGTGGTCTCCCGCTTTCAGCGCCTTGGCGGGTTCATCGTAACAGCTACCTGTATGGTTTGCGTAAGCACGGGCGCCCGGATGTTGCCAATGACCGGATATGCGCTCCGATTTCGTAGGTGGTGGCAAGTCTCCGATCGCGTCACGAACCGTGCGCCACGGAAGCATTGCTGGTGGCGCCTCGGCTTCTATGGCGCGTTTTAGGGCAAATGCTTCCGATTGCGACGCCGGTGCGGCGACGCGGCGTGCGCCGTGCCTGTTCCAATAGGACAGATCGACATGCTTGGCCCACGCGAGTGCCTCCTGGGAGTGCGTGGGCTCCGGGAACGACCAGTCCGATCCGAATTCGACGCCCATCCCAATGAAGATTGCGCGGTGCCGTTTCTGCGCGGCGCCATAGTCGGCGGCATTGATGGCGCGCGAAAGCACGCGGTAAACTTTCGTCCGGCCGGCATCGCTCTCATGGTGCTGGCGTAGCCGCGAGAGATGTTCCTCCCAAAATTCGTCCGGCTTCGGGGCGAGATCGGGGTAGGAGAGCTGTAGGGTGATATATTCCAGATAGGGTGCAAAATTTGGGCGAAAGAGTCCGCGCACGTTCTCCAGAACGAATGCTTTGGGCCGCACTTCCCGTATCGCCCGTATCGCTTCCGGCCACATATTTCGGGGATCTTTTGGTCCGAGATGTTTACCGCCGATCGAGAAGGGTTGGCATGGCGGCCCCCCGGAAATCACGTCGACTTGCCTGAATTCCCCATAGTCAATGGAACGCGCGTCCACCTGCTGGATGTTCCAATGGCGGACATGGTCCACGTCATCGTCTTTGTTCCGGGTTAGCGTCGTGACGGAATCGCGGTCCAGTTCCACCACGGTGTCGTGATGAAAGCCGGCGCGCGCCATGCCCAGGGCGAGTCCGCCGCAGCCCGCGAACAACTCGAGGCTACGCATCGAGGAACTCCCGCACACGCTGCTCGACGGTCCCGACGTCGCGCAACTCGCATTCCCAGATCACGAGCGAACGCCAGCCGAAAGTCGCCAGTTCGACATCCACCGCCCGATCACGCTCGACGTTGCGCTGAAACTTGCCGGTCCAGAATTCCACGCGAGACTTGGGAACACGCCGACCGGATGGGCAATCGTGGCGATGCCAAAAGCAGCCGTGGAGAAAAATGGCGCGCTTTCTTCCCATGAACGCCACGTCGGGATTGCCGCACACATCACGACGGTTCTTTCTGTAACGATAGCCAAGGCGCCAGATCAGTTTGCGAAGTCGAACCTCGGGTTTCGTGTCGCACGCCCGGACACGGCGCATCCGTTCGCTGCGCTCCTCGGGAGAAAGAGTGTCCATCAGCCGCCCGTCGCGGCCGAGGGCGCGTCATGTTTGGCGAGATACTCCCGGATCGCTTCGCGAACGACCCACGCGAGGCTCCTGTCCGATTGCTCGGCCAGCCGGCTCAGGCCGGCGCGATCCGTCGCATCGAGCGTGATCGTCAGCCGATCAGCGGAATTCGTCGTTACCTTGCGCCCAGCCATTCCCAACACCATCCTTGGGATGGTGATGCATCATGATGAATTATGGTGCAACATGTTTCAATTAACGCGCAAATATTCATGCGAGTCCGCAGTCGATAATATTTGTGCGAAGGTTTTTTGCGTGTTAAGGAATCGGCACCGCAACAAGTCCAACATGGAGTGGTGATGGCAACCGCATTGTCCGACACGTTCAGCCAGATCGACGTTCAGCGGAGCGTGGGCGAGTATGTCGAACATATCGAGACCATCGCCCGCGTCTTCAATGCCCATGCCGAAGAAATTGGCCTCGGGGTAAAGCTTGACCCCAGTGGCGCCGTGGAAGCGGTTCGTCGCGGAACCGGGCTGTCCCGCGTCATGCGCTTCTGCGAGCGCGCCGACGACTCCGGCGTGTTGCATGATTCCCAGTTGATGACCGCCCTAAACTGCGTCGGCGAGCTTCTCACCGCTCCTCAGAAGAACGGGCTGGTGCTGGGCGCGATGCAGTCCGGCAAGACTACGACATCGCTCGCGCTCCAGTTCGCCGGGCCGATCGTCTATTTGCTGACGGGCCGCTGCCTCTATCCAATCTACCTGATCACGAGCCACACCAGCCAGGAGGATCAGACCAAGATCGAGATCGCGCGATTCCTCGATTTCTACGGCGAGCTTGCCGTCACCATCGACGACGAACACCGCTGCACCCTGATCCAGTATGTCCGGCAGGTTGGTATCGACCCATTCTTCCAGTTTTCGCCCACCATGAACACCTATCGGGAGCATGTCCTGAAGAAGGCGCTGCCGGACACGATGATGGGACCAAGGCTGGATGATTTCATTCAGCGCCGCACGACCGGGGATAGCATCCGGCGGGTCGCCGATCTTTGCCGGAAGGCCAATTCCAAGGGGTATGCCCCGCTGCTCATTATCGACGAGCCGCAGTTTGGCGCGAGTGATAGGTTCGTGCGGGTTGACGACGATTTCGAGCGACGCCCGTGCGTCCTCCTGCAAATCTTCGAGAAGATCGACGAAGCCTTGGGAGCAGACGCAGCCGACCGTGTGTTTATTGGCCTTTCCGCGACGCCCTACGAATTGCACGACATCAACGCGGTCTGGAAGGTGAACCAGTATCTCACGTCCGCGTATACTGGTTTCAATTATTTCGGGGGCAAGGTGATCGATGCGGAGGTGGACGTCAGTCCGCCGCGCACAATCAGCTTCTCCGATCTTGGCAAGGAGATCGGAGAGAACTTCCTCGAAAATGTGTCACTCTCGGCCTATGACGCAGAGCCTAACGCATTCGAGCGTTTCGCTCGCCAGATCGGCTACAAGCAGAATCAGGAGCACTATCGGCGTGACGTCGAGCGTGCTCTCCGCGACACTATCTTTGATCTGGTGGAGCGGGGAACCGCCGACATCACTGGGGTCTGTATCCGGCTGTTTAACAACAACATGCGTTCGCATCGATTGATCGAGCGGCTCGACCTTCCAGCCGACAAGATCGAGGTGATCGAATATTTCGGTTCGGACTATAAAGGCCGAAGTGTCAAGCGCGCGATCCGGCAGCGTTCCAGGCCGGATCTTCCCTTCCTTATCGCCGTCACCAATCGCGCGAGGATGGGTGACGCCTTTCCGAAGGAAGTTGAGTGGTTTCTCGAATTCTCGAAGAAGGCAGCTAATCTCAACGCGCTGTTGCAGGGATTGCTTGGCCGTGCCTGCGGATATGGGAAGCGTTCCACGGTCGTGATGTCGATGGAGAACGCCGAGCTTGTCGAGGACTATAAGCGCGAACATGGCGGCTACATCTATAGAACCAGCCGACACAGCTATGTCGTTGGCTCCTACCGTCGTGGTGCGCCGACTAGCCTAATCCGCGTCCGGCGCGACATGGACGATCCGCTCGTGAAAGTTTTTTTCGAGCGAATCGACAATGAGGTTGTCAATCCGCATGTCCTTCAAGGTGAGGCCAAGCTCAAAGCCCGGCGCGGCGGTGCGAGGGGATACCGAACGGCTCCCCTGCTTCGGATAGCCAAAGAATTAAGGCTGTTCGAGCATCTTGAGAAGCCAGAGGTCAGGGCGCGTCTCTATCCGACCTACCCCGATTTCAGGATTGCACGGGCGGAGGATGAAGTGACTCACTCCCGATCGTCTGACCGCAAGCTACGCTATACGCTGGATGATGATGGCAACTGTCGTTTTACGTTCCGCGAATGGACAGAGGAGGGCGCTAATCATGGAGGCGTCCGTAGCCGCGGTTACGGTTCGCGTGATGCTTCTGATCGGGGCAAAGCGGGTGACACGCTGGAACCGCAAGTGAACATGCGTAAATTCGATCCGAACACCGGCGATGTCATCGATGATAAGCGCATTGACGGAATGCTTGCCGATACGTCGGATCGTCAACCTGGGCATTGGCGAGCGGAGATGATTACCTTGCCGCTAGTCGCTTCGGTGCGCGAACTCCAAGCTGGAGAGGTGACTTATCCGGTGGATCATAGCCCGTTCGCAGCATTGCTCTCCAAAGAAGAACGAGAGGCTGCTTTGGAGTGAGCACGCTCGCTCTGCCGAAGTTGCGTAATTGCATGACGTGCGCTGGAAATGCGTCAGCGCATGTAGCGCCCGTTCTTATGATTCAGGCTGCTAAGGGCTTTGCCCTCGCGCCAGCAAGGTAAGTGAAACCGTCCAGGGCGGTATCCCCAGCCTTCCGCGCTTCGCTTGTGCAGGCCGGGTGATCCCCCTCCGCCCTGGCCGCCCTTGCTCGTTGCTACCCCTGGCTCGCCGCCGGGCAGAAGGTCAGGCGCGGCGTTCCGCTTCGCTGACCTTCAGACCCAAAGGATTTGAGACATGAGCAGCACTTCCAGCGCCCCCCGCAACGTCATTTTCAATGCAGATTGCATCGACGTGATGCAGGCTTTCGATAGCGGCACTGTGGATTTCATCCTGACAGACCCGCCCTATGTGACCCACTACCGGGACCGCCAGGGCCGCAAGGTGGCCAATGACGATAACGGCCGGTGGCTCCGTCCGGCTTTCCGCGAGATGCACCGCGTCTTGAAGGATGGCGGCTTTTCGGTTTCCTTCTACGGCTGGAACAAGGTCGATTTGTTCATGGACGCATGGAAGGCGGCAGGCTTTCGCGTCGTCGGCCATCTCGTGTTTCGCAAGCGTTATGCGTCGTCGGCCCGTTTCCTTCGCTACGAGCACGAACAGGCTTATTTGCTGGCGAAGGGCAATCCCGTCCGTCCGGCACGGCCTATCCCCGACGTGCTGGATTTTCCTTACAGCGGGAACCGCCTGCACCCCACGCAGAAGCCGATTGAGGCGCTGGCGCCGTTGATCGAGGCTTTCACGCAGCCGGGCGAGTTGGTGCTGGACCCGTTCAGCGGTAGCGGCTCGACACTGGCGGCGGCGCAGCAACTCGGCCGCGACTGGACAGGTATCGAACTGGATAACGGCCACTATCACACCGCCTGCAAGCGCCTGGCCTCACAACGGTATCACCGGGTGGCTGCATAGGTCGCCCCATGTCGCCATCGTCGCCGACAGACCGCCGGCCGGATAACCCGGCCGGCGGTAGCCGCGCGTCTCCGCGTGGCCCGATTGCGCGCGCTCGCCGGGCATGGCCCGGCTCGCGCGAGACACAGTAGCCAAAACCGACCCTTCGCCCTAAGAAGGGCGCGGGCTGCTACGCGGCGGCCTGGGGCGTGGAAACCCCTAGATTAACCGGACTGGCGTCGGCCGTGACGGCGCCGCGAATCCTTGACCATGCGGTCGGGGAGCCTGCGACGCATGTCCAGGCGCCTCGGTGCTAAAGGTCTCAGGAACCGAGTTAATCCGGTTGTTTCCACCTCCCCGATCATGGGTCAGGAGTGATGTTTGCGGGGGCGCACCGCAGACAAATCGCTTCTTGCCCAGGAGTTAGGCCGTTGCGGATGGCGCGCGGAACCATGTCGGCCCCGCGCGTAGCATTGTCATCGTTTCGGTCTAATAAGTTAACGGGGATGAAGGTCGGGAACATCATGAGCGGCAAGCAATTCGAGGATCGCGCGCCCGACGCGCCGCGCCTCACCGCCTATGACGAGGATCATCTGGAGGACTATCTGCGCCTGCTCGACGAACACGACGCGGGCGCCGACTGGCCCGACGTCGCCGCGCTTGTTTTCGGCATCGACCCCGCCGCCGAGCCCGATCGGGCGAAGGCGATGCACGCCAGCCATCTCGCCCGCGCGCGGTGGATGACCGAAGTCGGTTACGCCTATCTGCTCGGCCCGCGCGCGACCGAATAGCGTTAACACTCCGTCCAGATTGGACTTTTCGGCCGTGCAACTCCGGCATGTATGGGCGCAGCCTTCGCGCTGTCGGAGCAGCTTCCGCTTGTCGATCCTGGTCGTCCAGAGTCCGCGTAAAAGCGCGGCGGGGAGGATGCTATGCCGACGCCGCCACGACGGCCCCGGCGTGCCGGCCCACGGCCGGACACGCTCGGAAGGGCCGAATTTGCCGCCTCATTCCTGCGGCGCAACCGCCGCTATCGGACAGATCACGCCAGCATGGTCCACCGCATCGCGGAGGGCGCGGCGAGCGAGGAAGCCGCACAGGCGGCGCTCGCCCGCCGATGGGGGTTGTCTTTTCGCCTATTCGCCGGATGACCTGTCTGACACGGTGATCTGGCGGCCCGAACTGACCGCCGTCACCGTGATCCTCGACGCCGTGCCCGATGACTTCACCGGCGCGGCGATCGACCCGCTCGCACTCGGCGCCCTGCTCGCCGACCAGGCTGGGCTCGACGGCCGTCATGTCATCATCGCGGACCCGGCCGGCGAACATCGGCTATGGCTGCGCGATCCGACGCCCGGCCGCCCACTCGCCGCGATCATCCCGCTGGACAAGGATTTCGTTACCCGCATCGCCAGCCTGTTGCGCTTCCATCGTCTGATGTTCGGCAAGCGGACTGGCCCGTTGCCGCGCGGCTGGCCGCTCACCGCCTATCGGCGCACGCGCATGGATGCCATGCTGCGCGCGCTTGACCTGCATCTTGCCGGCGCCACCTACCGCGAGATCGCCATCGCGTTCGGCAGGGATGAGGCCACGCACCTCTCGGCGGCCGAATTCAAGGCTTCAAGCGCCCGGTCCTTCGCCTATCGCCTGGTGCGCGACGCCACCGCGATGATGAACGGCGACTATCGCAAGCTGCTGCGCATCCGCTGAGCGCGACCGACCGGCCGCCTGCCCGCAGGGGGTGGGCACATCGGCGCGGTTACGAATCTTCGTTCCCTACAGCGCCGCACATAGTTCGTCATGTTCGCCTCCTGCCGCCACATTCCGCAGGAGACACCCCTTGACCCATTCGCCCGTTAATCTGCCGCCGCGCTTCCTGCGGACGCCGGAGGCGGCGCGCTTCCTGGGACTGTCCGGTCGCACGCTGGAGAAGCATCGCTATTTCGGCACCGGCCCGGCCTATCGCCGGATCGGTGGCCGGGTGGTCTATGCGGTGGACGACCTTCGCGCCTGGGCCGATCTCGGCACCAAATACTCGACATCCGATCCCGGTCAGGACGATCTCATGCCCCGGCGGGATTCGGCGCTGGCGCAGAGCCGCCGATGAACCCGGCACCGTCGCCCATGCGCCGCAGGCAGGCCAGCGCCGAGCGGGCGCAGCTCGACCTGTTCCACTCAATCCCCGGCGACCTGGCCGCGCGAGACGCACAGGACTTGATGGCCTGGCCGTTTTTCAGCCTCGCCAAGTCGAAGCGCGTGACGCCCATCGACTTCCGCATGGGGCAGACATGGATTTCCGTCGAACCTGTCCCCGAACATGGCATGGCGACGATATGGGACGCCGACGTCCTGATATGGGCGGCCAGCCAGCTCGTAGAAGCGCGCGACGCCGGCCGGCCGACTTCGCGGCTGATGGCGGCGACACCGCACCAGATTCTGACCTTCATCGGCCGGGGCACGTCCGTCCGCGACTATGAGCGGCTGCGCGCCGCGCTCGACCGGCTGCAATCCACCACGGTCGCCACGTCGATCCGCCAGCAGCACCAGCGCCGCCGTCATCGCTTCTCCTGGATCAACGAATGGCAGGAACGGCTCGACGACGCCGGTCGGTCGCTTGGGCTGGAGTTGATCGTGCCCGATTGGTTCTACGCGGGCGTGCTCGACCGCGCGCTCGTTCTGACCATCGACCGCGCCTATTTCGATCTCACAGGCGGGCTCGAACGCTGGCTCTACCGCATCGTGCGCAAGCATGGCGGGCGGCAGAGCGGCGGCTGGAGCTTCGACGTTCCGCACCTTCATCTCAAGTCCGGTTCGCTCTCGCCGCTCAAGCATTTCGCGCACGACCTGCGCCGGATCGTCCAGCGCCAGCCGCTCGCCGGCTACGTCCTCACGCTTGAACATGCGCTCGGCCGCGAACGGCTCAACTTCGTCCCGATCGCCGTCGATCCGTTCGACGCCGCCATGCGCCGCGTCGGCATCCGGCTTGTGGATAAGCCGTGATGGCGCTCGTGCTATCAGGGACCGCCGGACTCGTGCCATCAGGGACCGGAGAGTCGTGCTATCGGGGACCGAAACCGGCCCTAAACCCTTGCCATCTCGCGGAAATCCCGCCCCTTAACCATCCTAACAAAGAATCCTTCGGATTCTTGCTAACGCCGCCAGCCGTTGTGGACAGCCGGTCATGATGCGGGCGCTCGACCTGTTCAGCGCGGCGGCGGGCGGCTGGTCGCTCGGCCTGCACCGCGCGGGCTTCATCACCGTGGCCGCCTGCGAGATCGTCGAATGGCGCCGCATCCTCTACGCGGAGAACCATCCCCATGTCAGACTCTATGAGGACGTGCGCGCCCTTACGGCAGCTCGACTTGTTTCCGACCTTGGCTTCCTCCCCGACATCATCGTCGGCTCGCCGCCGTGCCAGGACATCTCCAGCGCCAACACGAAGGGGCGCGGGATCGACGGAGAACGCTCCGGTCTCTACCTCGAAGCCGTCCGGCTGGTCGGAGAGTGCCACCCTCGCTGGTTCGCTTTTGAGAACAGCGCTAATCTGCGAACTCGCGGCGCTGACCGGCTGCTCCTTCTCCTGGAAACGCTCGGCTACGCCTGCGAACC
>QFPK01000012.1 GCA_003248865.1 Sphingomonas sp. | reverse complement strand
GTAATGGAACGGCAGCTCCACGATCCAGCTCCGCTGATGCGCCCAGCCATAAAAGCGGCAGACTGTGCGGACCCGATCGTTGATCGTCGAGCGCCCATACGGGCGTTGCGCGGGGACTTCTTGAGCTTGGCGAGCGGCACGAAAATCTCGACGCCCGATACAGGCTCGGCAGCAACGGTTTCGGTAACAGCGTTCATCACACTTCTCCTAAAAACCGCACTCACCCCGGAATGGGGTGGGCGGCGAAGAAGCGACCGGCAGGCCCGCCGACGGAGCCGGGACGCACCCGAAGGGCTGGAACGAAGAGGAAGTAAGCGCGGCCACGCGCGTTGCGGCCCGGCGCGGCGGGCCTAAAGGGAAGCGACGCCCACCCCATCGCGGGAGTGAAACGACACAGCAGCGCGATCGGGCCGGCGCAGCCCTGGCCCGATCTCCGCAGCATTGAATAGCGACAATCCGCGATGCGGATTGCCAACCAGCGCGTCAGCGCCAACCCGCCATGCTGATCGTCACCCGGCAGGGACGAGACCCGTCAGGGGCTCGGTCGGAGTGCAGCGGAGATAGAGCGGCGGTCCCGCAGGGAGGCGCCCCCCCCGCCCAACTTGCCTTTCTCGTCATTTCGATTATATTTTAATCAGATTGATGGCAGGTGATAAACATGGCGACTGAGACGAAGGTATTGACCGCGCACGTCCCCTTGGGGCTCGCGGAAAAGGTTGAAGCGATGGCCTCGCGGCTCGAACGCTCGCGCGGCTGGGTGATGAAACAAGCGCTCGCCGCATGGGTCGATCAGGAGGAGGAACGTCACCGGATGACGCTCGAAGCCCTTGATGACGTCGATGCCGGACGGGTGATCGACCACCAGGCGATCACGGCATGGGCCGACAGCCTTGGGACGGACAAACCGCTGCCCTCACCGATCAAATGAAGATCCAGTGGACCAGCAAGGCGTCGTCGGACCTTGTGCGTCTGCACGAGCATCTGAGCCCGGTCGCGCCCGAAGCGGCAGCGCGCGTGGTCCAGCAGCTCGCCCACGCACCGGATCGGCTGCTCGATTATCCGAGGATCGGCGAGAAGCTGGAAGCCTATGAGCCGCGCGAGGTCCGCCGGATCATCGTGGGCAATTACGAGATGCGCTACGAGCTCGTAGCGGCGACCATCTTCATTCTGCGCCTCTGGCATTGCCGCGAAAACCGCAGCTTCGAGTCGGAGGAGTAACGGCGATGGCGCTGGCGACCACGGGCCGCGACGCGGCGTTCGGCGGCAAAGCCGCCCTGAACACTTATCTGCGCTACGCCGGGCCGGACCGTTTGCACCCAGCCCAGCCGGGCATCAGCATCGGCGCATGGCCCTGTCTCGCAAACGTCGTCGTCGCGCGCCGCGCGGCTGGTCGGACGGTCTCGACGACCTGCACGACTATATGCAGGCGCCAGCGAAGCGCGCGCCGTCCCGCGCTCGCGCCATCAAAGATTGCGGGCCATTCGCGGTCACGGACGATTGGCCCGAGCGGGTGCCGATCGGCGACGCCGAGTTGCGCGTCATCGAAGGCCATTTGCGCAAGGAGCTGGACGACCTGTTCGGCCCCCTGCCGTGAACTAAGGAGGATAAGGCCATGACCGACGCCGCCCTTCGCGTCGAGGACACCCCGCCGGTCATGGCAATAGCTCGCGCCGCGCTCTATCTGCGCGTTTCCACCGGCCGCCAGGCCGAGAGCGACCTGTCGATCCCCGACCAGCGCCGCCAGATCGAAGGCTATTGCCTGTCGCGCGGCTGGGAGGTCGCGGCCGAGTTCGTCGAACCGGGCAACACCGCGACCGATGATCGTCGGCCGGCATTTCAGGCGATGATCGACGCAGCGATGCAGAAGCCGTCGCCGTTCAACGTGATCCTGGTCCACAGCTTCTCGCGCTTCTTCCGCGACCAGTTTCAGTTCGAGTTCTACGTCCGCAAGCTGGCGAAGAATGGCGTGCGGCTGATCTCGATTACGCAAGATTTGGGCGACGATCCGATGAGCGTGATGATGCGCCAGATCATGACGCTGTTCGACGAATATCAGTCGAAAGAGAACGGCAAGCACACGCTGCGATCGATGAAGGAGAATGCGCGGCAAGGCTTCTGGAACGGCGCGCGGCCACCCATCGGCTATCGGATCGTCGAGGCTGGCCACCGCGGCGCGAAGATCAAGAAGAAGCTGGAGATCGACCCGATCCAGGCCGAGACGGTGCGGCGCATCTACCGGATGGCGCTGAACGGCGTTGATGACAACGGGCCGATGGGCCTCAAGGCAATCGCGACCTGGCTCAACGACAACAATATCCGCACCCGCGACGGCGGGCGCTGGGGGCTTGGAGCCGTGCATCAGGTGCTCACCCGCACGACCTATATCGGCCAGCACAAGTTCAACTATCGGGATTATCGCACCAAAGCCCCCAAGCCCGAGAGCGAGCACGCGATCATGGAAGTGCCCGCCATCGTCTCGGAGGCGGAGTTCGAGGCCGTGCAGCGGTCGCTCAAGGCACGCAGCCCGAAGATGATGCCGCCGATGGCCGTGGGCGGCCCAACGCTGCTCACGGGTATCTGCTTCTGCGCGTGCTGCGGCGGCGCAATGACGCTGCGCACCGGCACCAGCAGCGTCGGCCGCGAGTATCGCTATTACACTTGCTCCACGAAGGCGCGGCAGGGCGCGAAGGGCTGCCCTGGCATCACGGTCCCGATGGATCGGCTGAACGAAGCCGTAGTCGGGCATCTAGAGTGGCGACTGCTCGATCCGAAGCGGCTTGAAGAGATGATGGATCAGATTCTCGAACGCCGCGACGAATGGGTGGATCAGCGGCGGCTCCATGTCGCCGATCTGGAGCGCCGCGCGACCGAGGCCGAAGCGAAGCTCAAGCGACTCTATGACGCGATCGAGAATGGTGTGATCGACGTGAGCGATTCGTCGCTCAAGGATCGGATCGCCGAACTGACGGCAACCCGCGATCAAGCCAGGGGCGATGCCGAGCGGGCGGTGGCGCATATCGAGAAGATCGGTCCTGCGATCACGCCAGAGAGCCTGCGTGCCTTTGCGATGGCGGCGCGCAAGAAGCTGCGTCAGGGCGATGGCTCATTTGCCCGCGATCATATCCGGGCGGTCGCGCAGCGCGTCGAGGTGGTCAGCAAGACGGAGGTTCGGATTCGCGGCCTGCGCAGTGAGTTGCTCCGAACCCTAACCGCCGCCTCTGGCGTAGAGGCGGCGGTGCTAGGCGTTCGCGCCTTTGAACCGAAATGGCGCGCCCGGCAGGACTCGAACCTGCGACATTCCGCTTAGAAGGCGGATGCTCTATCCAGCTGAGCTACAGGCGCTGCAACTGACGCCCTAGCGGATTGCGGTGCGAAACGGAAAGCCCGTGTTGCACGCACGCCCAAAGCCCTGATTTGAAATGACGCCGGCGCCGTCTATGGCAGGCGGCCAATCGAGGTTCCGCCATGATCGA
This sequence comes from Sphingomonas sp., assembly GCA_003248865.1. Classification (GTDB taxonomy): domain Bacteria; phylum Pseudomonadota; class Alphaproteobacteria; order Sphingomonadales; family Sphingomonadaceae; genus Sandaracinobacteroides. Next base: position 95,910 of record QFPK01000012.1, on the reverse strand, counting down.
CGCCATCGCCCTTCTGTTCCTGTGCCAGCTGGCTGGCGAGTTCCTGCACCGGCTGACCGGGCTGCCGCTGCCCGGCCCCGTGATCGGCATGCTGTTGCTGCTGGGCTGGCTGGCCGTCGTCCGGCGCGAACGGCCCCGGCTGGAGGCCGTGACCGGCTGGCTGACGGCGCATCTCGCCATCCTGTTCGTACCGGCGGCCGTGGGCGTGATGGATGAAGCTCACATCCTTTCCCGCCACGGGTTGGCGCTGGTGCTGGCAACAGTGGTGTCCACCATCCTCACCATGGTGGTGACTGTGCTAGTGTTCCGCTGGGCGCTGAAGCGCAGCGGCGGCGAAGTGCAGCCATGAGGGACCTGCTGTTCGCCCCCATCCTGTGGCTGTCAGTCACCCTGCTGCTGTTCGAGCTGGCGGACCGGATTTCCCGGCGCAGCAACCGCCACCCACTGTGCCACCCGGTGCTGCTGGTGACGCCCGTGCTGATCGGCCTGCTGCTGGCCACCGACACGCCATACCCTGTCTATCGCGATGCGACTGCGATGCTGACCTTCCTGCTGGGCCCAGCGGTTGTTGGCCTCGCCGTTCCGATCTGGCGGTTGCGCGACCTGATCCGGCGCATGGCGGTGCCGATCATCCTGGCGCTGGGCGCCGGCGCACTGACCGCAATCGTCAGCGCCGTCGGCATCCTCGCGCTGTTCGGTGCCCCTCGCGAGATTCTCGCCTCCATGGCGCCTCGCGCCACGACAACACCGATTGCCATGGCCATGGCGGAACAGCTGGGCGGAATCCCGGCGCTTGCGGCGGTGATCGTGCTGTTCGCGGGCATCGTGGGCGCGATGACGGCCACGCCGCTGTTCAACCGAATGGGGATCGCCGATTATCGCGCCCGTGGCTTTGCCGTGGGCGTGTCCGCCCATGGCATCGGCGCCGCACGGGCCTTTCAGGTCGACACGACAGCGGGCGCCTTCGCCAGCCTGGGCATGGCGCTGAACGCCGTCGCCACGTCTGCCCTGTTATCCCTGATCGCGCTGTTCCTGCGCTGAGGCGTCAGCGGAAGTTGTCCGGGCGTTAGCGGAAATTGTCGGCGTAGCTTTGCAGGATCAGCCGCTTGGTGGCGGGTTGCTCCACTTGCGGCTCGAACCCTTCGCGCGCGGCATAGGCCAACGCCGTTTCCAGCGAGGGAAACACCAGCCGCAACTGGGTTTCGGTATCGCCGCTGCCCACCCAGCCCATCAACGGATCAGGCCGCTTCTTCTCGACCGGTTCCGGTTCCAGAATCCAGCTGTCTGACCGGGCCTTGCCGGACTGTGTCGCGCGGACTCCGCGCTGATAGATTCGGGCCTTTCGCATGTGCGAAGCCCTAGGCGCCAAAGGGGGGAGAAATCAACTGCGCCCTTCGTCGCCCGGCTTCGGATGCGCGGCCTTCCACTCCATCGCCGTGCGCACGCGCCGTTCCACCGAAGGATGATCGTAGAACAGGATCTCCTCCAGCCGGCCGGGCCGGGGGTAGCGATACTCGGCGGTCTTCACTAGCGCGCTGGACAGTGCATCAGGCAGGTTCACCGTTCCCAGGCTGTAGCGATCGGCGTCCGCCTCGCTCCAGCGGGAAAAGCTGCTGAGGATGGGCTGGGCAAGCAACCCCGCGAGGCTGGCAAAGAACAGCAGAATGGGAAGCCCCGCCGGATCACCGATGGCCGCCTCGCTGCCGAACAGCCGGGCAAGGCGCGGAAACAGCCGGTCAGCCAGGAAGAAGAACAGCATCGCCAGCGCGCTGAACAGCGCCACCCCGCGCCAGATATGGCCGCTCACATAATGGCCGATCTCATGGCCGGTCACCGCCTTCACCTCATCCAGATTGGCGCCGTGCAGCGCCACGTCGGAAATGGCGATGCGGGCCGATCCGAACACGCCCGACACATTCGCGGTGAAGTTGTTGGACTGGCGCGAGCCATCATAGACGAAGATGCGATCCGCCGGGATGCCGGCCCTGGCAGCCTGCTCTTCCAGCGCCGTGCGCACCTCACCCGCCGGCAGCGGCTTGTAATCGTTGAACAACGGCTCGATGAAAACCGGCCCGGCCAGCAGCATCAGCGAAATCACCACCGCGACCAGCCCGCCGGACCAGATCCACCAGCTTTTCCCGGCCTTGCGGATCAGCGTGTAGAGCCCCAGGAAGAACAGCGCGCCCAGCACGATGGAAATCACACCCGACAGCGCCAGCTGCCCCAGCCAATCCGCCAGCGGCTGGCTGGTGCGGCCATAGGCCTTCATGCGGAAATAATCGGTGTAGAGCGTCCAGGGCAGCGTCAGCAGGCTGCTGAGCAGCAACACCAGCGCACTCACTAGAAACGCCGCACGCACCGGCCGCCCGCGAAGCCGCAACTGCAGCCGGTCAGGCAATCCCGAGCGCACGATCAGCCATGTCACCAGCGCGCTGACCAGCACGCCCCACAGCAAAATCCAATGCCCGCCCACGGTGTAGGCCTGCGCCTTGGCCAAGGCTTCGGGGCCGAGGGAGTCGATATGGGCGGCCGTCGCCGCAACGGGATCGAATGACATGGGTGAACGCTAGGCCCGATCGGGCGCGCTGGCTAGCGTCGGGTGATGGCCATGGAAGAGTCCAAGGGCTCTGCCCTTGGAACCCGGCAGGGAGCCGTGCTCCCTGCACCCACATTTGCAGGATGATCGTTGAGGTTGCGCTGATGGGGGAGGTTGATTGCCTGCGGCGCCGGGTGTTGCGCCGTCCGTTCCTCCCACGTCACCCCGGGCTTGACCCGGGGTCCCGCTTCTTACCCCGACGCTACCGAAGAACAGCTGGACCCCGGGTCAAGCCCGGGGTGACGGTGTTGAGGGGTTGCAGGAGACCACCCAGGCAGCGCCGCAGGCAATCAAACCTCTTCCAACGCGCGATATTGGCGTGGCGCGCAACGCCAATATCGAGGGTGCAGGGAAATCATTTCCCTGCTGGGTGCAGGGCAAAGCCCTGCCCGCGCGGCGCGCAAAAAAACTACCGCCTCCGTGCGTCCGCCGCCTTTGTCCGCACTGTGGCCGCCGCACTGGCCGGATCGTCGGGCCAGGGGTGTTTCGGATAGCGCCCCTTCATGTCCTTCTGCACATCCTTCCACGCCGCCTTCCAGAAGGCGGGCAAGTCCCGCGTCTTCGCCACGGGGCGCCCTGCGGGAGAGGTGAGTGCGAGGGTGAGCGGGATGCGCCCGTCGGCCAGCATGGGGTGCGTGGAAAGACCAAACACCGCCTGCACCCGCACGTCGGCTTCCGGCCCGCCATCGGCGGCATAATCGATTGCGTGCGAAGTCCCGGCGGGGCTGTTGAAGCGCGCTGGGGCGAAGCGATCAAGCGCCTGTCGGGCCGGCCAGTCCAGCCAGTCCAGCAACGCGCCGTCCAGCCGGGCGTCGGAGAGGCGGGAGACGCCGGACAGGCGCGGGGCGAGCCAGAGGTCCAACGCGGTGAGCAGCCCCTCGTCGGATGCATCGGGCAAGCCTGGGCATCCCTCGGCGGCGGCAAAGCGCAGGCGTGCGAGCGTGGCGGCCTCCCCCTCGCTCCATGGTAAGGCACCAAGGCCCTGCGCGCGCACGTCCACCAGCAGGGCGGCGGCAATGGTCTCGGCGCTCGCAGGGGCGCGGCGGCGGGCGACTTCGATGGCGCCCAGCCGGGTGACGGACAGCAGCGCCAGCCGACCGCTGGCAGGGTCCGGCGCAAGCGATTCCTGTGTCTCGGTGCGCTTCTCCAGCCATTGCGGCAGATCGTCGGCCGGGATTGCAGCCGCCAGCCGGATGCGCGCGGAGGCGCCGGCCCCGCCCGCATCGGCGACGGCCAGCCATTCGGATTTCGCCAGCGGATCGGCGGCTTCCAGACTGACGCCGCGACCATTCGCCATCAGATAATCAGCTGTCTGATCGGAGGCGCCGGGCACCTTGCGGCGGCGCGCGACACGGTCCGGAAAGGCTTCGGCGAGCAGCAGGGCTGCGGGCAACCTTGCCCGCCCGTCCGGCGCCTGCAACCGCTCGGCTTCCCGGCTCCAGCGGTCGGCAAGGCGCCGCGCTGCCGTGGCCCGGGGCGAGCGATCCGTTTCGAAGCGGCGCAAACGCTCTTCGATGTCGGTCGATGGCCCGCCGACGCCGCGTTCCTCCAGCAGCGCGGCGATGGCACCGGCAGTCGCGGCCTGCCCCCGCGCCGCGCCCTCGATCAGCATATGCGCCAGACGCGGCTGCAGGCCGAACCGCGACAGCAGGCGGCCATGCGGGGTGAGCCGCCCCGCTTCATCCAACGCATCCAGCTGCCGCAAGTCGGCGCGCGCCGCTGCAACAGCTGACGCCGGCGGCGGGTCCAGCCACAGCATCTGTTCGGGCGCGGCGCCCCACGCCGCCAGCCGCAGCAGCAATGGCGCCAGATCGGCTTCCAGGATTTCAGGCGGATCGAAGGGGATCAGGCCGCGCGTCTCCCCCTCCTCCCACAACCGCAGCGCAAGACCCGGCGCCTGCCGCCCGGCACGGCCCGCGCGCTGTGTGGCTGCCGCCTGAGAGACACGCTCCGTCGCCAGCCGGGTGAGGCCCGAGGCGCGGTCGAACCGGGGCCGCCGGGCGAGGCCGGAATCCACCACCGTCCGCACCCCATCGATGGTGAGCGAGGTTTCCGCGATGCTGGTGGCCAGCACCACCTTGCGCGGCCCCGGCAGCAGCGCGGCGCGCTGCGCAGCCGGATCAGCGGTGCCGTGTAGCTTGTGCAGCGCCATGCCCGGCGGCAGCGCCAGCCGTTCCGCCGTTCGCTCGATCTCTCCCACGCCGGGCAGGAAGGCCAGCACGCTGCCCTCGCCCGCCCGCACCGCCTCGTGGATGGCCGACGCCATGCGATCCTCGATCCGCGCATCGGAACGGCCTAAATGGCGGATTTCCAACGGAAAGCTGCGCCCCTGCGATTCCAGGATGGGCGCATCGCCCATCAGCCGCGCGAACCGTCCGCCGTCCAGCGTCGCCGACATGGCGATGATGCGCAGTTCCGGGCGCAGCTGCTGGGCATCCAGCGCCAGCGCGAGGCCCAGATCGCCTTCCAGATTGCGCTCATGCACTTCATCGAACAGCAGCGCGCCGACGCCCTCCAGCGCCGGGTCCGCGATCAGCCGGTTCACGAACAGGCCTTCGGTCACACATTCGATGCGGCTCCCCGGGCAGGATTCCAACCGGGTGCGATAGCCGACCCGTCCTCCCGGCTGCTCACCCAGCAGGCTCGCGATGCGTTCGGCGGCCGCGCGCGCCGCCAGACGGCGCGGCAACATCAGCAGGATTTTGCCGCCCCCAAGCCAGTCCGCATCCAGCAGCGAAGGCGCCACCAGCGTGGTCTTGCCCGCGCCGGGCGGCGCCACCAGAACGGCGTTGGGTGTGTCTGTCAGGCTGGCGTGAAGCGCCGACAGAACCTCAACGACGGGCAACCCCGTCGCGGCAAGATCAATAGGCGCGCTGGATGGCAAACTCGACCGTCTCGATCAGCGCCGCGCGCGCCGCCGTGTTCGGCAGGCGAGACAGCGAATCGATGGCGCGGCTGCCATAGAGCCGCGCGCGCGCCATGGTGTCGGCAATCGCGCCCGTGTCGTGCAGCCGCATGATCGCCTCCTGCAGTTCCGCCTCGCCATTGGCGCGGCCCGTCATGGCGCGCTGCCAGAATTTGCGCGCCGCCTCGTCTCCACGCGCGTAGGCCAGGATCACGGGCAGCGTCACCTTGCCGTCGCGGAAGTCGTCGCCGATGTCCTTGCCCATCGTCTCCGCGTCAGAGACGTAATCGATGGCGTCGTCCACCAGTTGGAACGCGATTCCCAGATTGCGGCCATAGGCCTCGATGCTGGCCTCGGTCGCGTCATCCTGCTCCGACACCACCGCCGCGATCTGGCAGGCAGCCGCGAACAGCGCCGCCGTCTTGGCCTGAATGATCTGCAGGTAGGAGTCCTCGCTGGTCTCCACCACGCGCTGGGCGGTCAGCTGGTGCACCTCGCCCTCCGCGATCACGGCTGAGGCGTGGGAGAGGATTTTCAGCACCTTCAGGCTGCCGTCCTCCACCATCAGCTCGAACGAGCGGGAAAACAGGAAGTCGCCCACCAGCACGGAGGCTTCATTGCCCCAGATGGTGTTGGCGGTCGCACGGCCCCGGCGCAGGTCGGACCCGTCCACTACATCATCGTGCAGCAGTGTCGCGGTGTGGATGAACTCCACGGCGGCGGCCAGCTTGAAGTGGCGTTCCCCCTGATAATCCAGCGCGGCGGCGCAGCCCAGCGTCAGCATCGGGCGCATGCGCTTGCCCCCGCCGGCGATCAGATGCCCGGCCAGTTCCGGGATCAGGGCGACGGGGCTCTGCATCCTGTCGAGGATGACGCGGTTGACGGCATTCAGGCCCGGTGCCACCAGCGCCATCAACGGCTTGAGGCTGGGCTTATCGGGCCGGAGCGGATGGACGGTGGCAGTCATGTCGGCAAGGCGCTAGGCCAGTGGGCCGGGAATGGGAAGGGGCTTTGATGCCAGCGAATGAGGCGAGCAGCGGGAAGCTGGCCGAATATCGGCGCTCCATCGACAATATCGATGCAGCGCTGGTCTATCTGCTGGCGGAGCGATTCAAGGTGACCCAGAAGGTGGGAACCTGGAAGGCCGAATCCGGCATGCCCCCGGCCGACCCCCGCCGCGAGGAAGAGCAGATCGCCCGCCTGCGCCGGCTGGCAATGGAAGCGGACCTGGACCCCGAGTTTTCAGAAAAGTTTCTTCGGTTCATCATCGACGAAGTGATTCGCCACCATGCCCGGGCGCAGTCCCCGGGCTGACAGCCTTAAGGGGGACCAGATGACCAGCACGCCGGATCCGATCGCCGAACAGGCCGCCATCGCAGACACCTGGCGCAAGCTGCACTGGAGCTGGTACGGGTTCTTCTACGCGCTCAGCTTCGCCTCCATCTTCCTCTCCACACTGGTGGCCGCCAAGCCCGCCGGGCTGGGCTGGAGTGAAGATTTCTACGGCGTGCTGGCCTGGATTCTGGCCGTGGTCACAGCCAGCCTCACCCTGTTCCGCCCGCAGCAACGCGCCACCCGCTATCGCCAGGGCTGGATGCTGCTGGACCTCGCGCTGGACAAGCAGCGGCTGCTGGGCGGCAGTGCCGAGGATGTGTTCACAGCGCGGGAAGCGGGCGAACGGTTGATCCATCAGTCGCAGGATTGAGCCGGGCCGGGCGGGCCTCCGGCGGGCCGGGCTCTGCCCGGCACCCGGCAGGGAGCCGGGCTCCCTGCACCCCCATTTGCAGGATGATCACTGAGGTTACGCGGACGGCGGCCTTTGATTGCCTGCGGCGCCGGGGGGTTGCGCCGTCCGTCTTTCCCACGTCACCCCGGGCTTGACCCGGGGTCCAGCTGTTCTTCGGAAACATCGGAGTAAGAAGCGGACCCCGGGTCAAGCCCGGGGTGACGAAGTGGATGTGGCGGGGGAGAACATCTTGCCAGCGCCGCAGGCAATCAAGCCAAGTCCCACGTGCAACTTTCGCGAGCGGGCACAACGCCAATTTTGAGGGTGCAGGGAAATCATTTCCCTGCCCGCCGGAGGCAAAAACCAGAAAAAGCGCAAAACCGGGGCTCCCCACCCCGGCTTGCGACTTACCTTTGCTCGAGGCCCGCGATCGCGGCGTCGGTCAGACCGGACAGTTCCTTGGTCCGTGCCGACAGCAGCGCTTCGGCGGCCTTCACCGTGATGTCGGCGGCGCGGGCGCGCAGTTCGGCTTCGGCGCCACGGGCTTCCGCCGCGATGCGGTCTTCCGCCAGCTTGGTGCGGCGCGAGATCGCTTCCTCGGCATCCGTCGCGGCCCGCTCGACGATCCGCTTCGCTTCGGTTTCGGCGTTGGCGATCATGGCGACCGACTGAGCCTCGGCCTCGGCCGCGTCGGCGGCCGCCCTGGCTTTCAGCGCTTCGGCTTCCGCCTTCAGCTGCGCGGCTTCGGCCAGGTCGGCCTTCACCTTGTCGGCCTGGCCGTCCAGCGCCTTGATGATCGCGGAGAAGGCACCGACCTTCCACAGGATCAGGGCGAAGGTCAGGAACGCAAGGCCGACGATGGCATAGCTGTCGAGGCCGAGGACGGTTTCATGCCCTGCGGCATGTTCCGCCCCCGCAACCGTTCCGGCAGCCGCTGCGCCATGGTCAGCGACTTCCGGCACGTCCGACACATGCACCTCTGCGGCAGCTGTGGTGGTGTCTGACATCAGGCGGCAACCTTCTTCACGGCCTTCGCGGCCTCGTCGCTCGGGACTTCAAGGCCGGACACACGCTTTACCAGCTCCACTGCTGCTTGTGCCGCGATGGAATCCAGTTCGGTGATGGCGCTTTCGCGCTGCTTGCCCAATGCCTCGGCCGCAGCCCCTGCCTTGGCGTCCAGCCCGGCGTCGACTTCGGCCAGCTTGCGCTGGGTGTTGGCGGCGGCCGCGTCCCGTGCCTTGCCGGTCACGGCAAGGGCGCGGGCACGGGCCTCGGCCAGCGCATTGGATCCGCCGCTGCTGGCGGCCTCGGCCGCCTGATGGGCGGCTTCGGCTTCCTTCAGGTCAGCCCCGATGCGGGCCTTGCGGTTCTCCACCACCTTCTCGACGCGCGGATAAAGCCCGCGCACCGCCAGATAGAGGAGCCCGAAGACCAGCGCGAGCCACAGAACCTGCGGCAGCGCCTGGGAGAAGTCGAACTGGGGCATTGCGGCCTCCGCTCAGCCAGCCAGGATCAGACCGCGAACAGCAGCAGCAGGGCGACGAGGAAGGCGAAGATGCCAAGCGCTTCCGTCACGGCGAAGCCGAAGATCAGGTTCGGGCGCTGGCTGTCGGCAGCCGCCGGGTTGCGCAGGGCACCCGACAGGAACGAGGCGAACAGGTGGCCCACGGCGATGGCGGCGAAGCCCATGCCGATGGCGGCAAGCCCGGCACCGAGATACTTTGCGGCTTCTGCGTCCATGTGATCAGTCCTTTCGAATGAAACTTAGTGAAGATTGCCCGGGCAGGATTGCCCGGTGGAAATCGGTTAGTGAAGGTTGATAGAATCGTTGAGGTAGATGCAGGTCAGCAGCGCGAACACATAGGCCTGCACCACCGCCACGATCAGTTCGAGGCCGTAGAAGGCGACCGTCATCACGAACGGCAGCACCGAAATCGCGGCCAGCACGCCGCCGGCGGCGCCAAGCGAGATCACAAAGCCCGCGAACACCTTCAGCAGGATGTGGCCCGCCGTCATGTTGGCGAAGAGACGAATCGAGAGCGTGAGCGGCCGCGAGAGGAACGAGATCAACTCGATCAGCACGATCAGCGGCATCAGCACGATCGGCGTGTTCTCGGGCACGAACAGGGAGAAGAAGTGGAGGCCGTGCTTAACCAGGCCGACGATCACGCACACCAGGAAGATCAGCGCCGCGAAGGCGAAAGTGACCACGATGTGGCTGGTGACGGTGAAGCTGTAGGGGAACAGGCCCACCAGGTTCGCGACCAGCACGAAGATGAACAGAGAGAAGACAAAGGGCACGAAGGCACGACCCTTGGGGCCGATATTCTCCTCGACCATGCCGGAAATGAAGCCCGTCACGCCTTCCAGCGCGGCCTGCCAGCGGCCCGGAACCAGCTGCGGGTTGCGGCTGCCCAGCCAGAAGAACAGCAGGGTCAGGCCCAGCACCAGCAGCATGAACAGCGAGGCGTTGGTGAACGCGGCATCGGCGCCAGCCACCGACAATTCGGCGTAGCGCTTGATCTCAAACTGCTCGAGCGGATTTGCCACCGTGTCGCTCTCGTTTCTAACCTTGGTCGTCGTTTAATTTCTTCAGCTGCGCCTCTCGGACAGCCTTTGCCTCGGCATTCACGGCTTTCAGCAGGTTCCAGAAGCCGGCCGTCAATCCCAGAAGGAAGAACAGCAGCAGCAGCCAGGGCCCTGTTTCCAGCCAGCGGTCCAGCATCCAGCCGATGCCGCCCCCAACCAGCGTGGTCGCCGCGATCTCGAAGGCATGGCGGGTGCCCTGGGCCAATGCCGACGAGGCTGACTGCCGCGCTTCGGGCTCATGCCTTGCCTTTGCTGCTTCCAGCCGGGCCTCGAGGCTTTCGAGGTCACGCTTGTCGGCAGGATCGGGCAAGGAGGGTGGCCCTTCGTGTTCGAACAGGTCAGCCATCGGCGGAATTGCGCCAAGGGCTCCGCCGGCTCTTGAGGCCGCCGAAGCGCGGGTTCGTTAGAAGGCCGGGGCGCATGCGTCAAGCTGTGAGGTCAACGGGTTGGGGTGCGACTTTGGGCGGGGACAGGGCATTTTAGGCGGGGCCTGGGCCTTCAGGCCGCCACAAGTTGCTCGGCTTCACGCAGTTCCACCGAGACAAGCTGGCTGACGCCGGGCTCTCCCATGGTCACGCCATAGAGGCGGTGCATGGCAGCCATGGTGACGGCGTTGTGCGTCACGATCAGGAATCGGGTGTCGGTGGTGTCGGCCATATGCTGCAGCAGGCGGGTGAAACGCTCCACATTGGCGTCGTCCAGCGGGGCGTCCACTTCATCCAGCACGCAGATCGGCGCCGGGTTGGTGCGGAACAGCGCGAAGATCAGCGCCACCGCCGTCAGCGCCTGCTCCCCGCCGGACAGCAGCGACAGCGACTGCAGCTTCTTGCCGGGCGGCTGGGCGCGAATCTCCAGCCCCGCCTCCAGCGGATCGTCGCTTTCCACCATCGTCAGCTCTGCGGAGCCGCCGCCGAACAGGGTCACGAACAGCTCGCGGAAATGCGCGTCCACCTCGGCGAAGGCCGCCATCAGCCGGGCGCGCCCCTCGCGGTTCAGCGTGCCGATGGAGCCGCGCAGGCGATTGATCGCGGTTTCCAGTTCCTGCCGCTCGCGCGCCTGCTCAGCCAGCACCGCCTCGATCTCGGCCAGCTCGATGTCGGCGCGCAGGTTCACCACCCCGATTCGCTCGCGCTCGGCGCGCATATTGTGCAGCCGCTGCTCCAGCAGGGCAGGCGCCTCGCCGTCCGGCGCGTCCAGATCAGCGGGCGGGATGCCGAATCGCTCGCGCGCATCCGCCACCAGTTCCGCGACCTTCTCGCGCAGCTGCTCCGTGCGCGCGACCAGCGTGGCGCGCGCTTCCCGGCCATCCGCCACGCGCACGTCAGCCGCCCGCGCGGCACGATCCAGATCGGATTGCGACAGTTCCGCCGCCATCACGGCTTCGGCCGCCGTCGCCCGCTCGGCCTCCGCCGTGCCGATCTCCCGGTCCAGGATCAGCAGCCGCGCATCCAGCGCATCGGGTTCGGCCACCAGCGCGGCGCGCTCGGTGGTCAGCTTCTCCACCCGCGCGGCCAGCGCCTCCGTGGTGGCGGCCGCATCGCGGTCGCGCGCCTGCCAGTCGGCCAGCTCGCGCTGCAGCCGGGCGATTCGCGCCGCCGATTCCGCCAGATTGCGTTCCAGCCCGGCCGCCTGCGCGCGGGCCTGCGCCAGCACCGCGCGCGACCGTTCCGCCGAGGAGCGCGCCGAAGCCACCGCCTCGGCCGCCTTGGTGGCATCGGGCAGCGCGGCAATCGCAGCCGCCGCCTGCTCCGATTCGGCGGCCGCGCTTGCGCCTTCGGCGGACAGCCGTTCGATGGAGGCCTCCATCGCGCTCGCCCGCGCGGCAGCCTGCGCCTGCGCCGCGCGCAGCCCCTGCAACCGGCCTTGCAGCTGGTCCTTCAACCGCTCCGCCTCGGATCGGCTGCCCCGCGCCTGCCGCTCGGCCGCCTGCGCTTTCGCCAGCGCATCCTTCTGCCCGGCCAGTTCCGCTTCCGCTGCCTTCAGACGGGCGCGCGGCGCTTCCAGCATGCCTGCGATCTCACGGCGGCGATTGCCTTGCGCCAGCGCTTCGGCCACTGCCGTCGCCTGCCCGCCCGGCGGCGCCACGAACCCGTCCCAGCGCCACAGCCAGCCATCGCGGGAAACCAGCCGCTGCCCCGGCTTCAACGCCTTCAGCATCGCCGTGTCTGGCGCCGAATCCACGACCCCTACCTGCGAAAGCCGCCGCGCCAGTTCAGCCGGTGCCGTCACCTGCCCGGCCAGAGCCATGCAACCGGGCGGCAGCGCCGGGTCATCCGGTTGCCCCGCCACCAGCAGCCAGTGCCGCGCCGGCTTTTCGGGCGCGCCCAGCGCCGCATTCAGATCATCTCCAAGCGCAGCTGCGGCCGCCGCTTCATAACCGGAGACGGCCGAAATGGCCGCCCGGGCAGCCGCCTGGGCCGGAGCCTGTTTGGACGTCTTCAGCCGGTCGAGCGCCGCCGCTTCCGCTTCCAGGCTGGCGACTTCCGTGCGCGCGGCCGCCAACGCGCGTTCCACCACGTCCGCCGCCGCCCGCGCGGCCTGCGCCTCCCCTTCGGCTACCGCGATGGCCTCTGCCGCCGCTTCCGCCTCCTGCGTCCGGGCCGCCAGCTGCGCTTCGGCCTCTGCCAGCTGCTGGTCCAGCTGGGCGCCGTTACCGCCGGCTTTCAGCCGCTCCAGCTCGGCCACCAGCCGTCTGCGCTCGCCCTCCAGCCGCTCCGACCGGCCGCGCGCGGCCTCGGCCTGCGCCCGAACGCTGCGCGCCTCGGCGACCAACGCGGCATGGGCTTCCACCGCCGTCGCCAGCCCGCGCTCGGCATCCGTCGTCGCCTGTTCAGAGCTGCGCACCTCGATCGCCTGCGGGGCGATGGCCTGTTCAGCCTCCGCCTTCACCGCCAGCTGGCCTTCCAGCTCCTCCGCCAGCCGTGCCTGCGTCGCCGCCGAATCGCGCGCCCGCGCCCGCTCCCGGTCCGAATCGGACGCCGCATTGTCCAGCGCCTGCTGCAGATCCTGCAGCCGCTTCACCAACCCCTGCCGCTCGGCCAGCAACGTCGCCCGTTCCGTGGTCAGGCGCTGCACGGTCGCTGCCAGCGCCGCTTCGGCCTGCCGCTTTGCCGGAATTCCCGCAGCGGCATCGGCCTGCGCGGTCGCGGCGCGCGCGGCCGCCTGCACGGCTTCTGCCAGCGTCGCATCCGCCGCGCGCAGCTCACGCTCGGCCTGCTGCAACGCCTCGATCGCCGCTGCCCATTGCAGCCGCAGCAGAGCGGCTTCGGCCGCCCGGATCCGGTCCGACAGGTCGCGATAGCGCTGGGCCGATTTCGCCTGCCGCCGCAGCCCTTGCGCCTGCGCTTCGGAGGTCTGCATCACATCGTCCAGCCGCACGATGTTGGAATCCGCCGCCTTCAACCGCAGCTCCGCCTCGCGGCGGCGCACGTTCAGGCCGGAAATGCCTGCGGCTTCCTCCAGCAGCTGCCGCCGCTCTTGCGGCTTGGCGCTGATGATCGCGGCCACCCGCCCCTGGCTGACGAGCGCCGGGGAATGGGCGCCCGTCGCGGCATCGGCGAACAGCAGCTGCACATCCTTCAGCCGCACCTCGCGCCCGTTCAGCGAATAGGTCGAGCCTTCGCCGCGCACGATGGCACGGCTCACCTCGATCTCCTCGTCGGCGTTGAATTCGGCGGGCGCGCGCCGCGCGCGGTTGTCCAGCATCAGCCGCACCTCGGCGAGGTCGCGGCTGGGGCGCTTGGCCGTGCCGGCAAAGATCACATCGTCCATGCCCGCGCCACCGGCGGCCACGCGCAGCGACCGGGCAGAGCTTTCGCCCATCACCCAGCGCAGGGCTTCCAGCAGGTTGGATTTGCCGCATCCGTTGGGGCCGACGACACCCGTCAGCCCCTCCCGGATCAGCAGTTCAGTCGGCTCCACAAAGGACTTGAAGCCGGAGAGGCGCAGCTTCGCGAACTTCATGTGCGAAGCTTCCGCGCCATCCTTACAGCGCGTCCTTGATCTTGGGTTCCAGCGTGGCCCAGTTGGCGACGCCGTCCAGCTTCTTGCCGTTCAGCAGGAAGGTCGGCGTGCCCTGCACCTGATAGGTGTCGATCGCGGCCTGCTGCCGCTTCGTCAGCGAATCGAAGGTCGCCTGATCCGACATGCAGGCGTCGAATTTCGCGCCCGGCAGACCCTTGGTCTTGGCGAATTCGTTCAGCTTGCCGGCATGGGCCAAGCCCTTGATCTGGTCGCTGGGCGGCAGATTCCGCAGCGGCACGATGTCGGCTTCGGTCAGCTTGGTGAAGGGCTCGATCCAGGCGTCGGAGTTCACATACAGTTCGTTCGCCCAGGTGAAGAAGCGCTCCGGCCCTTCGCACATGGCAAGCTTGGTGGCCGCGAAATCATAGATGTTCAGCATGAAGGGGCGGAATTCGTAGGAAACCTGCCCGGTCTTCACATAGTTGGGCTTGAAGGTCGTCAGCGATTCCTTGTGGAAATCGCGGCAGTGCGAGCAGGTGAGCGAGGCGAACTCGACGATCTTCACCTTGGCGTCGGGGTTGCCCATGCGGAAGCCGCCCTCGGGCGTCTGCACCACGGTCGTCGTCCAGTCGGTCGCGGCGGCCGGTGCCTTTGCGCCCGGCTTGGCGGAAGTCGCAGCCGTCGAGGTGCCCGAATCGCAGGCCGCCAGCGCCAGCGTGGCCGCGAAAAGAAGCGAGGCTTTCAACATCTTGGACATGAGGGGGCAAACCTTACCATATCTAGGGGGTGTGACAAGCAATCTGCCTGTGGATGAATCCGCGTTAGAGCAAGCCGGCGGGCACGGGAAGCGTCAGCGGAAACGGCCCGGCTGATAGGGCGTCCCATCGATGCCGGCATAATGCGCGTCCGGCGCGATCCCCAGCAGCAGCGAGGCCGCGATGGCGGCCGCCGCGGGTGCCGTCTGGATGCCCCATCCGGCCTGGCCCGCGCACCAGTGGAAGTCCGGCTCGCCCGGCTCCGGCCCGATCACCGGCTGGCGGTCCGGCGCGAAATTCCTGAGCCCCGCCCATTTGGAGGCAAGCCGCCGGATCGGCCAGTCACACATCTGCTCGAAACGATCGAGCGCGATCGCCATGTCCATCTCGTCGGGCTGCACATCATGCGGCACGTCCGGCGTTTCATCATGCGGAGAGATCCACAACCGCCCGGCATCCGGCTTGAAGTAGAGCGAGCCGCCCGCATCCATCACCACCGGCATGTCGGCCGGCGCGTCGGGCCGCACTTCGGTGACAACGATGGTCCGGCGCAGCGGCTGGATGCCGATGGGCGCGATCCCGCAGGCTTCCGCCACCTGATCCGCCCAGGCCCCGGCGGCGTTCACCAGCTTCGCCGCGGTGAAGCCTCCGGCGGCAGTTTCCACCACCCAGCGCCCGTCGCTGCGGCTGGCGCCAGACAACCGCGCGTCCGTCACCAGCGTCGCCCCCGCCTTCTTCGCGGCGCGCAGATAGGCCTGATGCAGCCCCGCCACATCGATATCGGAACAGCCGGGTTCCCAGATCGCGGTCTGCGCCCATTCCGGCCGCAGGAAGGGCATCAGCTTCAATATGCCCTCAGTCCCCAGCCGCTGTTGCGCGACCCGGCCGTGGCGGAACTCCTCCTCCAGCAAGGACAGCGTGCCCGGCTGATCGGCATGGCGGATGTGCAGCGCCCCGCGCGGGGAGACGATGGCCGTGTCGGAAAAACCGACCGGCGGGCATTCGAAGAAGCGGCGCGACGCCGTTGTCATCGGCTGTACCGTGGGGCCGCCATAGGTCTCGGCATAGAAGGCGGCCGACCGCCCGGTGGTGTGATAGCCCGGCTGGCCTTCCGCCTCCAGGATGCCGATGGAAATCCCCGGCTTCGCCACCGTCAGCGCATAGGCCAGCGAGGCGCCGCCGATTCCGGCGCCCACGATCAGGATATCGAAGTGGCTCATTTGGTAACCTCTCGTGCGAAACGGCGAATCTGCTCCAGCGCGTCTTCCAGTTGCGGCTCAGCCTCGCGCAGCAACTCGTGCGCGGCCGCCTGCACCACATGGGTGCGGCCCATCGGCAAGCGCGCAGCGACCTTCAGCGCGGCCTTGTTGTCGACCAGTTTTTCCCGCGCGGCCAGCATCATCAGCACCGGCAGGTCGAATTGTTCCAGCGGCAGCGCGTCCAGCCGGCGCTGGCTCCGCGCGAAGGCGTCGATCCAGCCCCAGCTCACCCCCCCGGTCGCCAGCTCCGGATGGGCCGCGACCCAGCGTCCCTCATCCTCGAAATGGGCGCGGCTGCCGGTCAGCAACAGCTGCCGCGCCGGGGCCTGCTGGATCGCGCCATAAGGCCGCTGCCCCCAAGCAAATTCCGCGGCGCGGCCGCGCCGCACCTGCATCGGCGCCACCCGCATCGCGGCCGCCCGCATCGCCATCGGCCCGCCCAGCCCATAGAAGGGCGCCGCCAGCACCAGCCCGTCCAGCTCGGCGCGGAACGCGCGCCCGCCGCGCGTGGGATCGGCCGCCCAGCGTGTCAGCAGATGGCCGCCCATGCTGTGCCCCAGCGCCAGCCAGCGCGGGCCGGGCAGCGAGGCGAGCGCCCAGTCCGCCAGCCGGTCCAGATCGGCGAGCCAGCTGTCGAAGCTGTCGATATGCCCCGCCCCGCTAGCGATCAGCCGGGTGGAACCGCCCTGCCCGCGCCAGTCGAAGCTGGCGATGGCAAAGCCGGCGCCGTGCAGATGGCGGATCGCATCGGCCCATTTCTCGTGGAAGTCCGCCCGCCCCGTCAGCAGCAGCAGGTTCGCCACCGGCCGGTCGTGCGGCAGCAGCAGGGTGCGGATGCTGGCGCCGTCCGCCATCCGCTCCCGCCCGATGATGGCATTGGCGGGCAGATGAAACTGCGGCTCGTTCATGCCACGCCGACCACGCCCAGCGCGACCAGCTGCTCGATCTCGGCGCCCTCCAGCCCCAGCCCGGCTAGAATCTCGCGGCTATGCTCGCCCACGCCCGGCGGCGGCCGCCGATAGGCGGGCGGCGTCGCCGTCAGCGCCAGCGGCTGCGCCACCGTGCGCACCGCGCCCGCCACGGGATGCGCCTGCTCCACCACCAGCCCACGCGCCTGTGCCTGCCCGCTCTCCAGCGCCTCCCGCACTGTGGCGACCGGGCCGGCGGGCACCTGCGCCTCTGCCAGCAGCGCCAGCCATTCGGCGGCGGGCCGGGTGGCCAGCACGGCCTCCACCATCGGGACCAGCTCCGCCCGGTTGGCAACCCGCGCGCCACTGGTGGCAAAGCGCGCATCCGCCGCCCAGTCCGGCCGCCCCACCAGCCGCGCGAAGATGCCGAACTGATGGTCGTTGCCCACCGCCAGCGCGATGGGGCCGGTGGCGGTCGCGAAATCCTGATAGGGCACGATGGAGGGGTGCTGGTTGCCCATGCGCACCGGCTCCACCCCGCCCATCAGCCAGCTGCTGGCCTGATTGGCGAGCCAGCCCAGCGTCACGTCGAACAGCGCCATGTCGATATGCTGGCCCTCGCCGGTGCGCTCTTTGTGGCGCAGCGCCGCCAGCATCGCCGTCACGGACATCATGCCGGTGGTGAGGTCGGACACCGCGACACCCGCGCGCAGCGGCCGCCCGCCGGGCTCCCCGGTGATGTCCATCAGCCCGGATTCGGCCTGGATCATGAAATCATAGCCCGCGCGGTTCGCATCCGGGCTGGAGTGGCCGAAGCCGGTGATCGAACACCAGACAAGGCCCGGGTGAAGCCCCCGGATCGTGGCCTGATCCAGCCCGAAACGCGCCAGATCGCCCCCCTTGTAATTCTCGATCACGATGTCGGCCCAGCCGAACAGCCGGTGCAGCACCGCCTGCCCCTCGGGCTTCTGGAAATCCAGCGCCAGACTGCGCTTGTTGCGGTTGCAGGCGTAGTAATAGCTGGCGTCGCCCTGCCCGCCGTCCGCACGCGTCACCCACGGCGGGCCCCAGTGCCGCGTGTCGTCACCCCGGCCGGGGCGCTCCACCTTGATGACGTCCGCGCCAAGGTCGCCCAGCATCTGGGCGGCATAGGGGCCTGCCAGCACGCGCGACAGGTCCAGAACGCGGACTCCGTCGAGGGCAGTCGCACTCATTTCCGGCGCAGGGCCGCCTGCGCTGCCGCCAGCCGGGCAATGGGCACCCGCCACGGCGAGCAGCTGACATAATCCAGCCCCTCGCCGTCGCAGAAGTCGATGGTGGCCGGATCGCCGCCATGTTCGCCGCAGATGCCCAGCTTCAGCGCGGGGCGCACCGCCTTGCCGCGCTCGGCCGCCAGATGCACCAGCTCGCCCACACCTTCGATGTCCAGGCTCACGAA
The DNA here is from genome assembly GCA_003248865.1 of Sphingomonas sp. GTDB lineage: Bacteria > Pseudomonadota > Alphaproteobacteria > Sphingomonadales > Sphingomonadaceae > Sandaracinobacteroides. The sequence goes on along the minus strand of QFPK01000012.1, from coordinate 77,771 downwards.
CGGATCGCGCGGATAGATGCCGGCATCGACATAGTCGCCCAGGAAGCGCCCGGCATCGTCGCGGCTGATCCCCAGCGTGGTCTGGGTGAGATCATTGGTGCCGAAGCTGAAGAATTCAGCCGATTCCGCGATGTCGCCCGCACGCAGCGCCGCGCGCGGCAGTTCGATCATGGTGCCCACATGATAGGTCAGCGTCCGGCCGGCAGCCGCGAACGCCTCGCCCGCCACCCGGTCGATGATCGCCTTCACGATATCCAGCTCGCGCTTCGTCGCCACCAGCGGCACCATCACCTCAGGCTCCACACCGCCGGGAATGGCCAGCGCCGCCTCGAAGATGGCGCGGGTCTGCATCTCCACGATCTCGGGGTAGGTGATCAGCAGCCGGCAGCCGCGATGCCCCAGCATCGGGTTCGCTTCATGCAGCTCCGAAACCCGGCGCCTGACGGCGGCGGCAGACAGGCCCGTCTCGACCGCCACTTCCTCGATCTCGACGTCGCGCTGCGGCAGGAATTCGTGCAGCGGCGGATCCAGCAGGCGGATGGTGACGGGCAGGCCTTCCATGATGCGGAAGATCGCCTCGAAGTCGGCGCGCTGCGCCGGCAGCAGCTTCGCCAGCGCCGTGCGGCGAGTGTTTTCATCCGCACCCAGGATCATGGCGCGCACATGCACGATGCGGTCCGCGCCGAAGAACATATGCTCGGTGCGGGCCAGCCCCACGCCTTCCGCGCCGAAGCGGCGGGCGGTGGTGCAATCCTCCGGCGTCTCCGCATTGGCGCGCACCTTCAGGCGGCGGTGCACATCGGCCCAGCCCATCAGCCGGGCGAAATCGCCGGACAGTTCCGGCTCCACCGTGGGCACCCGGCCTTCCATCACTTCGCCAGACGCACCGTCCAGCGTGATGATGGAGCCCTCGGGCAGCTCGCGGTTGCCGATGCGCAAAATGCGCTTCTCGTTATCGATGGAAATCCCGCCCGCACCGGAGACGCAGGGGCGGCCCATGCCGCGCGCCACCACCGCCGCGTGGCTCGTCATGCCGCCGCGTGCCGTCAAGATGCCGCGCGCCGCGTGCATGCCCGCGATATCCTCAGGGCTGGTTTCCAGCCGCACCAGAATCACATCCTCGCCGGTCGCCGCACGGGTATGCGCCGTCTCGCTGTCCAGCACGACCGCGCCGGACGCCGCACCGGGGGAGGCGGGCAGGCCAACGGCAAGCACCTTGCGCTCCGCCTTCGGGTCCAGCGTGGGGTGCAGCAGCTGGTCCAGCACGCCGGCTTCCACGCGCAGCACGGCCTCGTCGGTCTCGATCAGGCCTTCGTCCACCATGTCGCAGGCCATCTTCAGCGCCGCCTTGGCGGTGCGCTTGCCGCTGCGGGTCTGCAGCAGCCACAGCTTGCCTTCCTGCACGGTGAACTCGATGTCCTGGCAGTCGCGGTAATGCGTCTCCAGCTGCTCGAACATCCGCGCCAGCTCGGCGAACACGTCCGGCATGGCTTCTTCCATCGAAGCCGCCTTGGCGCCGGCCTGCTCGCGCGCGGCCAGCGTCAGATATTGCGGCGTGCGGATGCCCGCCACCACATCCTCGCCCTGCGCGTTGATCAGATATTCGCCATAGATGGCGCGCTCGCCGGTCGCCGGGTTGCGGGTGAAGGCCACGCCCGTAGCTGAGGTCTCGCCCATGTTGCCGAACACCATCGCCTGCACGGTGACGGCGGTGCCCCAGTCTTCCGGAATGTCGTTCAGGCGCCGGTACACGGCGGCGCGCTCAGACCGCCAGCTGCCGAACACCGCGCCGACCGCGCCCTGCAGCTGCGCCACAGGGTCCTGCGGGAAGGGCTTGCCCGTCTCCTTCTCCACGATCGCCTGATACTGGGCGACAAGGCCTTTCAGATCGTCGGCCGTCAGCTCGGTGTCCAGCGTGGCGCCCTTGTCATCCTTCAGGATCTCCAGCGCGTCCTCGAACAGATAATGGTCCAGCCCCAGCACCACGTCGCCATACATCTGGATGAAACGCCGATAGCTGTCCCACGCGAAGCGCGGGTTGCCGCTGCGGCTGGCAAGGCCTTCCACCGTGCCGTCGTTCAGGCCCAGGTTCAGCACCGTATCCATCATCCCCGGCATCGACACCCGCGCGCCGGACCGGACGGAGACGAGCAGCGGGTTCGTGGCGGAGCCGAACTCCATGCCCACGACCGTCTCGATATGGGCGAGGCCGTCGGCGAGCTGCGCCACCAGCGCGTCCGGCAGGCGGGCGCCGGCCTCATAATATTGCGCGCACAGCGTGGTGGGGATGGTGAAGCCCGGCGGCACCGGCAGGCCGATCCCGGCCATTTCCGCCAGATTGGCGCCCTTCCCCCCCAGATGCGCCTTGCCGAGATGGTGCGCAGACGGCGCGCCGCCGCCGAACGGGATCAAAAGGCGCTGGGGCATTGTTCGGTTCAACCTTCCAGTTTTGAAAAGTCGGCAACGCGGTGCATGGCATCACGAATGCCGGCCAGAAGGCCCAGCCGGCGCTTGCGCACGGCCGGGTCGGGATCATTGACGGTCACGTCCTCGAAGAAGCGATCCACGGGCGCGCGGAGCAGGGCGAGACGCTTCATCGCGCCCTCGAAGTCCTCACGCCGAAGCAGCTCATCCACCTCGTCGAACAGCAGCACGCCGGAAGCGCCCTCCGCACGCGCGAACTGCGCCGCAAGGTTCTTTTCCGTTTCGCCGATGTGGGGGCTTTCGAGAGCGGCGAGGTCCAGCGCGTAAGCCACGCCGTCCTTCTTCTCCTCCGCCTTCAGGATGTTGGCGGCGCGCTTGTAGCCCGCGATCAGGTTCCGCCCGTCGTCGGTTTCCACGAACGCCTGCAACGCCTTCACCCGCGCCAGCAGGCGGACGAGATCATCCTCTCCACCGAGCGCAAACACGGCATCGACCAGGTCGTGGCGAACGCCAGCCTCGCGTTGCTGGACCTTCAGGCGGTCGATCAGAAAACCAAGAATCTCGGAGGACTCGGCCTGCCCATCCCAGCCGGAATTGTCAGAAGTGAACGGCAGTCCGTTGTCCGCTTTGGTGAAGGCGGAGAGCAGCGAAATCCTCAGCTGATTGGCTGTGATGATCTGAATGATCTGAAGTGCCGCTCTACGGAGTGCAAACGGATCCTTCGAACCTGTTGGCCTCAGTCCACGAGAAAAGAAGGCAGCAAGCGTATCGACACGATCAGCAAGCGACACGCAAACCGAAATCGGGTTTGAAGCGGCACCTGTATACTGTTCCGCTATCGCCTTGCAGAAATCCGCGCTCTCGCCAGCACCAGCAGCCATATAGCCACCGATAATTCCCTGAATTTCTGGAAATTCGTTCACGGTCGCAGACGCCAAATCTGCTTTCGCCCACTCTGCAGCGCGCCCAGCCTCCATCCGATCCAAATCGGGATAAAGCGTTCGGGCAAAATATGCCGAGAGCTCGGCGATACGCCCGGACTTGCTGCGGAGTGTGCCCAATCCCTCGAAAAATAACCGGTCTTCGAGCTTGGGAAGTAAGTGCTCCAAGCTCGTCGATTTGTCCTGCTCCCAGAAGAAGCGGGCGTCGGAGAGGCGGGCGGACAGCACCCGCTCGTTCCCGGCCACGATGGTCCGGCCGTCGTCACCCGCCACGATATTGGCGACGCAGACGAAATAGGGCGCCAGTTTCCCGTCCTGATCCTCGCAGGCGAAATATTTCTGGTTGGTCCGCATCGTCAGCTGGATGATCTCGGGCGGCACGTTCAGATAGGCCTCGTCGAAATGGCCAACCAGCGGCACCGGCCATTCCGCCAGCCCTGCATTTTCCTGCTCGAGCCCCTCGTCCTTGCGCAGCACCATGCCCACGGACTCGGCCGCGCGCTCCGCGCCTGCCTGGATCAGCGCCTGCCGTTCACCTGCCGGCAGGATCACCCTGTTCGCAGCCAGAGTGGTGCGATAGGCCGCCACGCCCGCGATGGAGATCGGCCCGTCATTGCCCATGAAACGGTGCCCGAACGTCTCCCGCCCGGATTGCAGCCCCAGCGCCTCGAACTGCACCACATCGCCATCCAGCAGCGCGACGATGGCGCGCAGCGGCCGCACCCAGCGCGGGCTGGCGGTGGAGATGCTCGCCTTGCCCCAGCGCTGGCTCTTCGGCCATTGGAAGCCGGCGATCAGCGCGGGCAGCTTCGCGGCAAGAATGTCCGCCGTCGGCTGCCCTGCCCGCGCCAGATTGGCGAACAGGAACACGCCCTTGCCGGTGTCGCGCTCTTCCAGTTGGTCGCGCGTCAGGCCGGTGGATTTCAGGAAGCCGTCGACGGCCTGCGCGGGCGCATCGGCACGAGGACCGCGCCGCTCTTCCGAAACCGCTTCGGACGCGCTCGGCAGCCCCCGCGCGATCAGCGCCAGCCGCCGCGGCGTCACATAGGGCTCCAGCCGCTCGGCCTTCAGCCCGGCCTCGGCCAGCAGCGCCGCAAACCTGTCAAGCAGCTGCTGCGCGGCCGCCGGCTGCATCCGCGCCGGGATTTCCTCGCTGAACAGCTCCAGAAGGAAGTCAGCCATTCGCCGTCTCCTTCTGGACATACAGGTCGGCCACGGCCTTCACCAGATCGCGCACCCGGCCGATATAGGCCTGCCGTTCCGCAACCGAGATCACCCCGCGCGCGTTCAGCAGGTTGAACTGGTGGCTGGCCTTGATCGCCTGATCATAGGCCGGCAGCGGCAGCCCGGCATCCACCAGCGCCCGGCACTCCTCGGCGCTCTTGCGGAAGCCGTCGAACAGCGCCTCGGTGTTGGCGTGCTCGAAGTTGTAGGCGGAGAATTGCCGTTCGTTCTCGAGGAACACGTCGCCATAGCTCAGGCCGTCATTGTTGAACGGCAGGTCATAGACGTTCTCGACGCCCAGAATGTACATCGCCAGCCGTTCCAGACCGTAGGTGATCTCGCCCGCGACAGGGGCGCAGTCATGCCCGCCCACCTGCTGGAAATAGGTGAACTGCGTCACCTCCATGCCGTTGCACCAGACTTCCCAGCCCAGCCCCCAGGCGCCCAGCGTGGGGCTTTCCCAGTCATCCTCCACGAAGCGGATGTCGTTCAGCTTCAGGTCGATCCCGATCGCTTCTAGGCTACCCAGATACAGGTCCAGGATGTCGTCCGGCGACGGCTTCAGGATCACCTGATACTGGTAATAATGCTGCAGCCGGTTGGGGTTTTCGCCATAGCGCCCGTCCGACGGGCGGCGGCTGGGCTGCACATAGGCGGCCTTCCAGGGCTTCGGCCCCAGCGCCCGCAGCGTGGTGGCCGGGTGGAAGGTGCCCGCGCCCATTTCCATGTCATAAGGCTGCAGGATCGCGCAGCCGCGCGCCGACCAATAGGCGTGCAGCGTCAGGATGATATCCTGGAAGCAGGTTGGTTTCGTGCTCATCGCTTTTGTCTCACCCGGCGCGGGTTAGCGGGTGCAGCACGAAAGGGGAAGGGGTTCGGCCCCTCCCGCGCCGATCCGGCCCTTCATTTCCGCGGCCCACACAGGCTGGGCACGGTCTTTTGACAGGCTGCGAAAACGGCCCGCCTTTGCCATGTACCCCGGCGGGAGAGGAACGCGCGGCCGTCGCGCGGGGAGAGTTAAGGCATGCATCCATTTCATCACGCCGCCAGCACGCCCGACAAGGCCGCCATCATCATGGCGAACTCGGGCGAGACGCTGACCTACGCCCAGCTGGAGGCCCGCTCCAACCAGGCCGCGCAACTCTATCGCGCCGCCGGGCTGGTGCGCGGCGACACCATTGCCATCTTTCTGGAAAACCATATCGACTATCTGCCGCTCTGCTGGGGCGCCCAGCGGTCGGGCCTGATCTTCACCTGCATCTCCACCAAGCTGACGGCAGACGAAGCGGGCTATATCGTCACCGACTGCGGCGCGAAGCTGCTGATCGCGGGCGCCACCCTCGCCCCCGTCGCGAAAGACCTTCCCGCCCTCGCCCATCGCTATTCGGTCGGCGGAGAAATTCCGGGCTTCGCGCCCGTCGAGCCCGCGCTGGCGGCACAGCCCGCCACCCGCATCGCCGATGAAAGCGCCGGGCGCGACATGCTCTACTCCAGCGGCACCACGGGGCGGCCGAAGGGCATCATCGGGCCGCTGCCCGAAGGCGCCATCGACGATATGGATGCGCTCTCCGGTCTGGTGGGTATGCTCTACGGCTTCGCGCCCGACATGATCTACCTGTCGCCGGCGCCGCTCTATCATGCTGCCCCGCTGCGCTATTGCATGGCGGCGCAGAAGTTCGGCGGCACCGTGATCGTGATGGAGCGGTTCGATGCCGAGCGCTACCTGCAACTGGTGCAGCAATATGGCGTCACGCACAGCCAGGTGGTGCCCACCATGTTCGTGAAGATCCTGAAGCTGCCTCAGGAGGTGCGGGCGAAATACGACGTCTCCAGCCTGCGCGCCGTGATCCACGCAGCCGCCCCCTGCCCGGTGAAGGTGAAGGAAGAGATGATCGGCTGGTGGGGGCCGCGCATCTTCGAATATTATTCCGCCACCGAAGGCTCGGGCTTCACCGCCATCACCTCTCAGGAATGGCTGACGAAGAAGGGTTCGGTCGGCAAGAGCCTGCTGGGCGAGATCCGTATCCTGGACGATGACGACAATCTGCTGCCGCCGGGCCGGGAAGGCCGGGTGTTCTTCCACGGCGGGCCGCCCACGACCTACCACAACGCCCCGGAAAAGACGGCGGAGCTGCAGGGTCCGCACGGCGCCACCTTCGGCGACATCGGCTATGTCGATGCAGAGGGCTATCTCTTCCTCACCGATCGCTCCAGCTACATGATCATTTCCGGCGGGGTGAACGTCTACCCGCAGGAAACCGAGAACATTCTGGTGATGCACCCCAGGGTGGCGGACGTCGCGGTGATCGGCGTGCCCAGCGAGGAACTGGGCGAGGAAGTGAAGGCGGTGGTGCAGCCGCGCGACTGGGCCGATGCCGGGCCGGATTTCGCCGCCGAACTGATGGAATTCGCCCGCGCGCATCTCAGCCACATCAAATGCCCGCGCTCCATCGATTTCGACCCGGAACTGCCCCGGCACGACACCGGCAAGCTCTACAAACGGCTTGTGAAAGATCGCTACTGGCCCAAATAGGCGGGCATGAACCCCGTCTTCCGGCCGCTGCTGCGCGCGCTTTCCATCCTCTTCCTCTCGCTGGTCGCGCCGTTCGCGGGCGCGAGTGCCCAGAAGGCGCCGCCGCCAAAGCCGGAAGTGCCCGCGCTGTGGGAGCTGGAGCTGGGCAAATCCCGCGCCTATCTGTTCGGCACGGTGCACGCCCTTCCGCGCGGGGTGGACTGGTTCAAGCCCCATGTCGTGAAGGCACTGGACTCCTCGAACCGGCTGGTGCTGGAAACCGAAGTGCCGGAAAGCCAGGCAGCCATTGCACCCGTCATCCTGAAGCTGACGCGGCTTCAGGCTGCCCGGCCGGTCGCGGAACGGGTGCCGCCGGATTGGCGGCCCACGCTGAACCAGGCCCTCAACCGGCTGAGCCCCGGCCCGCTGGACTGGACCAAGACATGGTTCGTCGCGATCATCCTTTCCAACCTGCAGGCCCAGCAGGACGGCGTCGATCCGCGCATCGGCGTGGAATCGGTGCTCACGGAACGGGCGCGAATGAAGGGCATCCCGATCAAGGCGCTGGAAACGGCGGAAGAGCAGCTGATCAACTTCGATGCGCTGAGCGAAGCGGACCAGCAGCTGCTGCTGGTCTCCACGCTCGCGGACCTCGACAGCAGCAAGTCCAAGACCTCGCTGCTGGTGGGCGACTGGCTGCTGGGCAACACAGAGGCGTTGGCAGACCGTGTGAACGCGGATTTCGCCCGCTCCCCCATGCTGAAGCGCATGCTGGTGGAGGATCGCAACGCGCGCTGGGCGGACTGGGTTGCGAAGCAGATGAAAGCCGGCGAAGGCCCGATGTTCATCGCGGTGGGCGCCGGTCACATGGCCGGCAAGGGCAGCCTGATCGAGGATCTGGAGCGCCAGGGCATCAAGGTGTCGCGGGTGCTGCCGGAACCGCCGCCGAAGGCGAAGCCGAAACGCCGGCGCTGACGGCCCCCCTATTTTTCAGCCAGCCAGCCGCCTTGCCCGCCAGTGCCTCCTCGGGCGCTGAAAAGCGGCTCTTCGTGCCCGGCGGCGGCGGCGCGGAGGTGCCGGTGAAGGCCCATGCCACCGCAGTGCCCGCAGCCGGGTCGATCACCAGCGCCGATTTCAGCCCATAGGCCTCGCCCAGATGCCCGCAGCCCATCAGCGGCTGGGGGCTCAGCGGCTGGTCGCCCCCGGCCGCACCGGTGCCCGAAAAACAGTGCAGCCCCCCTTCAGACCAATATTGCATCAGCCCTGGGTCGGTTTCCTCGCCCTGCCCCGCCGCCTTCACGGCCACGGGCCGGAACAGGCTGGCGCGGGTCGCAGGCTTCAGGAACCCATCGTCCTTCAACAGCGCCAGCCCCAGCGCAGACAGGTCCGCCAGCGAAATCCGCAAGCCCCCCTGCGGGCTGAACAGGCTGCCGTTGCTGCCGACCTTGTACCGGCCCAGATCGCAGGCCTCGCCGTCCCGAAGGCGCACCTCGCACGCGTCGGGCGGGCGCGTCCCGTCGATCTGTGCGATCCAGGGTCCTTGCGGATCCCACGGCCCCGCATCGGACGGCGCCTTGCGATAGATCACCGCCCCCGCCTTCACCTTCGCGGGCGAGCAGCCGGACCAGTTGTAGCAGGCGTCGATCCCCAGCGGCGCCAGCACCAGCGCGCGCACCGCGCGATCGAAGCGCTGCCCCGTCACCTGCTCGATCACCTCGCCCAGAATGGCCTGATTCAGATTGGCATAATCAAAGGCGGTGCCCGGCGCGGCGGCGGAAAAGCTCTTCGCCCCCACATGGTCTCGCAGCCGCTCGCCCAGCGGAAAGAAGTAACCCCCCGCATCCGACAACGAGCTCTCATGCCGCATCATCTGGCGAATGCTGATCGGCGCTTGCGGGTGGGCAGGATTGCGCAACGTCCAGCCCAGATAGCGCGACACGTCGCCATCCAGATCGATCCGCCCGGCATCGGCCAGCCGGTGCAGCGCCAGCGCGACCACAACCTTCGAGATGGAGGCGATGCGAACAGGATTGTCCGCCGTGAACGGCCTCGCCACCCCGCCATCCGGCGCAACTTCGGCGGCACCCTCAGCCAGCACCAACTGGCCGCCCTTCAAGTCACGCGCCACCAGACCATAGGCGGGCACACTGATCCCGCCCAGTTCCGGCGAGACCGCCGCGACCGGCGCCGCCGCCAGCAGTAGCGCGAGACTAGGCAGCCAGCGGTTCGGCATCGACACCCCATTGCGCCAGCTCATCCCGCACATCACCTGCGTTCAGCCCGAAATCCTCCAGCCGATAGCGGTGTTGGGCGTGGCGATGCTCCCGCGCCGCGCGATCGATATAGGCCTGCATCGCGGCCAGCGCGTCCGGGGTCAGCTCCCGGTCCAGCATGGCATAGGTCCGCGCGATCGCCGCGCGCCAGTCCGCCCCCACTTCGGCAAAGCTCAGCTCGATCTGCTGCCGCGCCGGAATGATCCGGCGCATCGCCGAAACCCGCTCCAGCCGAAGCCGGGTCTTGTGCAGCCATTCCCGCCCGATCCAGTGCGGATCTACATCGTCGGACTGGATCACCATCTGGTTCCACGCCAGGCTGGCGCCTGATGCCACCAGCTGCACCGGATCGCGGTGCAGGAAGATCATCGGAGAGGTCGGGAACACCGCATGCAGGGCAGCGATGTCCTGCATATGCTGCGGCGTCTTCAGCACATAGGGCTTCGCCGGATCGGCGCCCTCGAACCATGTTCTCAGCTTCAGCAACCGGTGCAGCCGGCGATAGGCCGGGGTCTGGTCCGTCGCCTCGCAGTGCCGGGCAAAGCCGGGGATGCGCTTCTGCACCTCGATCATCGCACTCGACAGCGACTGGTCCAGCAGTCCCAGCTCCTCATCCACTTCCATGGGGCCGGTCGGGTGTACCTCGAGGATGGCCGGATTGATGGAGGCCAGCAGCTTCAGGATTCGGCCCACATGGGCGATGCGCGGATCGCGCCGCCCGGCGACTTTCGCCCGGAAACTGGCTGGCGCCGGCACGGGCGCCTGCGTTTCATACAGCCTCAGCGCGTTGAAGCCCGGGTCCGCTGCCAGCAGCCGCTGCATCCGCGTGGTGCCGGACCGCATCGACCCCACCACGAGGACCGGCGGCGCCAGCTCGATGCGGTCGATCTCCGGATGCTCGGCCATGATGGCATCGAACCAGAGCCGCTCCTTCATCAGCTTCAGCAGCGACCCGTGCGACACCAGCCGGCCGAAATCCGTCAGCCGCGCTTCTTCATGCAGGGCCGGCAACAGCACCGCCAGCTGCGAATCGAACAGCGCCCGGTCCGACCGGTCCATGGTCAGTCCGGTGTCCTTCTCGGCAATGGCGCGCAGCCTCTCCGGGCTCAGGTCCACCGGCTGGAACAGCCCGGCATTCCAGGCGGATCGTAAGGCCCCCATCATCATCCGAAGGTGGAGTGGGCGAAAATGACTGGCATGCGGCAACGAAGACATATCCATCTCGGCAAAGGCCCTTATAAGCCGAGCGAGGCATTTAGAAGGCAGGAGTGATTGCGTTGCGGACTTTCCTGATGACCCTGACGACAGCTGTGCTGCTGTCCGGCTGCGTGACGGCGATCAAGCAGACCGAGGTCAACAACGCCCTGCGCGACGTGGGCTTCACCCAGGCCGACGCCCGCTGCCTGGCGGCCCGCGCGGGCCGACAGCTATCCGTCCGCCAGCTGCGCTCGCTGCAGCAGGCCGCAAGCTCGATGGACAAGCCGATCCGGGAAATGCCGGTGGGCGACGTGATCGATGCCATCCAGAACCATGTCGATCCCGACACCCTGCGGATCGTCGGACGGCTCGCCGCCGAATGCGCACGCGCCCGCCTGAACGAACAGGCCCAATGATGCGCCCTCTCGCCATCTCAGCCGCGCTGCTCGCGCTCAGCGCCTGCGCCACCACCAAGCAGGCGCAGGTCCGCTCCGCGCTGATGGATGCCGGGCTGTCAGAGCCGATGGCCAGCTGCATGGCCGAACCGATGGGCAAGGACCTGTCGGTCAACCAGCTGAAATCCCTCCAGCGCGTGGCCAAGCTCGTGAACAACTCGCCCGCGAACCTCACCCAGAAGCAGATCATGGACCTGCTGAAGCGGGATCTGGATCCGGAAACCGTCGGAGTCGTGGTCCGCGCCGGGCTCGGCTGCTTCCTCCGGGGCTAATATACAGTTTGGGAATTGACCGGGGCGGCTCTGCAGGTCCTTTCGCCGCCTGTGGTGGGAAAAGTGCCGCAGCGGTGCTGCGGGCGATCAAACCACATCACACACGCAAATCTGGAAACAGGCCTTAACGCCAACTTCAGGAGGGCAGGGAAACTATTTCCCTGCCCGCGTGGCGCACAAATATTGCCTCTGGCCCTGGCCCGACAAAAACCCCTCAGCCGTCCTTTTTCGCCTGCGCCTTCTTGCCCTGGGCGGAGACCGAACCGACCTTGGCGCCGTGCACCTTCGTCACGGACTTGCTGTTGGTGATCTCGGCCTTGCCGGCCGCCGCCGTGCGGGTGTTTGCGGGGCGGGTGGAGGCGGCCCTGCGCTTCTTCGCCAGCGCGCGGTGCTGGGATTCCACGATGGAGGCGCGCGAGGCGGCGGCACTGCGGCGGCCGGCCTCGTCGTTCACCCGGCGCAGGGCATGGGCGAACACCTGCTTCTTGCGCTTCGGCCCTTCATAGGTGCCGGGGAAGCTGCCGCCGCGCGGCTCTGCCTTGCCGCGCGCGATGCGGCGCTTTTCATGGCCCAGATCACGCTGCTTGTTGCGCAGGTCGCGCAGCCGCTTGCCGGCCGCGGCCAGATCCGCGTCAGACAGGGATTTCACCTCCGGCAGGTGGGTGCTTTCCACCAGCGTCCATTCGTCATGATCCAGAAGCGATTTCTCGCCCTTGCGGTTGATGGCCATTCGCGGTCTCCCAAGGATTGTGGCTTGAATTCGAACGATCTTCTTGCGCCCCCCTGCCCCCGGGCGCAAGCCATCAGCGCATGGCCGCCCACATCAGCAGCGCCTGCCGGGTTTCGGCGACATCATGCACCCGCACCCAGGCCACACCCGCTTCCGCGCCGCGCAGCGCCATCGCCAGGCTGCCGGGCAGGCGTTCCGAGGGCGGCGTGGGGCCGATCACCGAGGGGATCACCGATTTCCGGCTGGCCGCCAGCATCAGCGGCACGCCCAGCACATGGAAATCCGCCAGCTGCCTGAGGATGGCAAGGTTGTGCGCCACCCCCTTGCCGAAGCCGATGCCCGGGTCCGCGATGAGGCGGCTGCGCGCGATCCCGGCCGCCTCGGCCGCTGCGATCCGAGCCTGCAGATGGGCGATCACGTCGGTCACCGGGTCGTCATAGCTGGCAAGGCTCTGCATGGTGCGCGGGTCGCCGGGCATGTGCATCAGCACCACATCGGCCGTGCAGGCGGCCGCGACGGACAGGCTGGCGGGGTCCGCCGCCAGCGCCGAGACATCGTTCAGCATCACCGCGCCCACATCGGCCGCCTGCCGCATGACCTCGGCCTTCATGGTGTCGATGGAAACGGGCACGCCTGCCTTCACCAGCGCCGTGACCACGGGGATGGTGCGGCGCAGTTCCTCATCCAGCGGCACCGGGGTGGCGCCGGGGCGGGTGCTTTCGCCGCCCACGTCCACGATGTCCGCACCGGCCTCGCGCAGAGCCAGCCCCGCCGCCACCGGGTCGGCGTGGCGGCCGCCGTCGGAAAAACTGTCCGGCGTAACGTTCAGTATCCCCATGATGCGGGGGATGGCGGTGCTGCCCATCAGGCCGGGTAATGCAGCAGGCTCACCGGCTCCACGCCCTGCGCCTTCAGCCGCGCGGCGCCCGGCAGCCCGTCCAGCTCCATCACGAACAGAGCTCGCTCCACGATGGCGCCCGCCTTGCGCAGCAGGGTGACGGCGGCTTCCGCCGTGCCGCCCGTGGCCAGCACATCATCCACCAGCAGGACGCGTGTCCCCGGCGCCACCGCGTCGGCGTGCAGCTCCAGCCGGTCGGTGCCATATTCCAGATCATAATCATGGCCGATGGTGGCGGCCGGCAACTTGCCCGGCTTGCGCACGATCACCAGCCCGCGCCCCGTCAGCTGCGCCAGCGCCGCGCCGAACAGGAAGCCCCGCGCCTCCACACCCGCGATCTGGTCGAAGTCGCCCGCCCGCTCCGCCAGCGCGGCCGTGGTGGCCTGAAAGGCGGCACCGTCCGCCAGCAGGGGCGTCAGGTCCCGGAACTGGATTCCGGCCTTGGGAAAATCCGGGATCACCCGCACGCGGGCAGAAATGGTGTCGAGCATGGCGGGCTTTCAGCTGAAGAGACGGGGCGCGATGGCGCGCAGATGGGCGGCGGCTCCGGTGGGCCAGGCGTTGCGCGGGGTGACGATCGCCTGATCCAGCGCCGTCTCCCACCCTTCCCGGCTGGGCTGGGGCAGCGGGCGCCGCGCCAGTTCGGCGCACAGCGCCGCGACCAGCATCTGCGAGCGGGTGCGGTTCGCCGCCATCACTTCCAGCACGGCGGAGGTAGTCACCGCCTCTTCCTTCCAGCCGTCGAAATCGGTCACGAAGGCGGCGATCGCATAGGCCATCTCCGCCTCGCGGGCGAGCGCGGCCTCGGGCATCGCCGTCATCCCCACGATGTCCAGCCCCTGTGCCTTCGCCAGCCGGCTTTCCGCCCGCGTGGCGAAGCGCGGGCCCTGCACCGCCAGATAGGTGCCGCCGCCCTTCGCGGGCGCGCCGATCCCGGTGGCGGCGGCCAATATGGCATCCGCAAGCTCGGTGGCGATGGGGTCCGCCAGGCTGACATGCGCGACCAGCCCGCCGCCGAAGAAGCTGTCGGCCCGGCCCTGTGTGCGGTCCACGATCTGGTGCGGCACCGCCAGCGTGCCGGGCGGCAGATCGTCGGTGAAGCTGCCGCAGGCGGCCACCGACACCACGGCCGTGCAGCCGATGGCCTTCAGCGCCGCGATATTGGCGCGATAGTTGATCTCATGGGGAGCAATGGCGTGGTGCGGCCCGTGGCGCGGCAGGAACACCACCGGCAGGTCCGCGATCACGCCTTCCACCAGCACGTCGGAGGGCCAGCCCCAGGGCGTTTCCTGCGCATGGCGGTGCACGGCCTCCAGCTGGGGAAGCGCATAGAGCCCGCTGCCGCCGATGATGCCCAGCTTCACTTCTGCTTCCCCGGCGCGGGAACGGGCGCGTCGAACAGTGCGTTCAGATAGCTGGCCAGCCGGAACCCGCCCTTGGTCAGCTGCCGGCGCAGATTGTCGTTCTGCTGGAACACATAGGAATAGCCCAGCTCCGGATTGGCCGGATAGATCGTCTCGCGCACGACGATGCTGTCCGCGATCCACTGCATCGGGTCCGGGCTGGACCATTCCCGCATCTGCTGAGGCGTCGCCGCCGCCAGCAGCCAGGGCGTCCATTCGCTGAACGACAGATTCTGGTTCTCTACCAGCAGCGTATCCCACAGCGTATGCAGGTTGGTGGGGTCGCCGAAGAAGCTGACCTTCACATCATTGCCGCCCCGGTCGCCCTCACGCCCCACATGCAGCGGCTGGGAGAGATCGCCCACGATATGGATCACGAAGCGCAGCGCCGTCTGCCGGTCAGACAGGCTGGCGCGCGGATCGCGCAGCACGGCGGAATATTTCGCCAGCGCCGTCGCGGCATCGCCCTGCGGCGGCGCCCCGGAATAGGCTGTCCCGCCGACAGGGATGGTCACATAATGGAAGGGCACGGAGTCCTTCTGCCAGAAACTGTCGGGCGCGGACCGCATGAAATCCGGCCAGACGGAGGCTTCCGCCAGCGTTTCCGTGCCCAGTATCTCCGTCACGCCGGCACGCGCCTTCGGCGACAGATGCTTGTCTGCAATGGCGCCGGTGATGCGGTGGCCGTTCTGGCCCCAGGCCAGCGTGGGGGTGGCCGTCAACAACAGCAGGACGGCGAATACGCGTTTCATTCAGATCTTCTCCAGCGCCTGGGTGAAATCGGCAATCAGGTCGTCGGCGTCTTCCACGCCTATCGAGATTCGGACAAGATTGTCCATGATCCCCAGCAAGGCTTTTCGCGCGTCCGGCACGGACAGGTGCGTCATCGCGGCGGGCGCGGAAGCGAGCGTTTCGGTGCCGCCCAGGCTGACGGCCAGCTTGGCGATGGTGAGTGCATCGAGGAAGGCAAAGGCCTCGCGCTCGCCCCCCTTCAGATACAGCGAGAAGGTGGAACCCGCCCCCGTGCAGTGGCGGCGATAAATGTCCCCCTGCGACGACGGATCGTCGGCCAGAAAGCCCAGATAGCCGACATGTTCCACCTTGGGATGCGCGCGCAGGAACTCGCACACCTTCGCGGCATTCTCGCCCGCACGGCTCATGCGCAGCTCCAGCGTCTCCAGGCTGCGCAGCAGCATCCACGCCGTGTTGGGGTCCGCGATGGTGCCTATGGTGTTGCGCATCATGCGGATGGGGTTGATCAGCCGCGCCGCGCCCACCACGGCGCCAGCCACCAGATCGGAATGGCCCCCGGCATATTTCGTCAGGCTGTAGATGCTCAGCTCCGCGCCATGCGCCAGCGGCTTCTGCCACAAGGGCCCCAGGAAAGTGTTGTCGATGGCGATCGGCGGCCCGTCCTCCGCGCCCAGCAGCCGGTCGCGGACGCAGCGCACCGCCTCCACATCCACCAGCGCGTTGGTGGGGTTCGCCGGGCTTTCCAGATAGATCAGCGCGACGCGCCCCTTCGCCTTCGCGGCCGCCACCACGGCCTCGATCTCGGCCTCGCTGGCGCCCGCCGGAAAGTCCAGCCAGCCCACGCCGAACTTGCCCAATATGCGCGCGATCAGCGTCTCGGTCGCGGCATAGAGCGGGCCGGAATGCACCACGATGTCGCCGGGCTGGCAGAAGGTCATCAACAGGGTCGCGATGGCCGACATGCCGGAGGAGAAACTCAGCGCGTCCTCGGCCTCCTCCCAGATCGACAGCCGGTCCTCCAATATCTCCTGATTGGGGCCGTTGAAGCGGGAATAGATCAGCCCCTCCGCCCCGCCCGGGCGCTTGCCCGTCACGCCCTCGAAGAAGCGCTTCCCGGCGGCCGCCGATTCGAACACGAAGGTGGAGGTGAGGAAGATCGGCGGCTTCAGCGCCCCTTCCGACAAGGACGGGTCATAGCCATGGCCCATCATCAGCGTGGCGGGTTTCAGCCGGTGGTTGCCGATCGACAGCACATCCGGCTTCGGACGGCGGCGGTTGCCCGCAGGGAGATCGTCATTGTTCATCTGAACGCTCCTTCCGCTCACCGCTTTACGGTCGAAAGCTGACAATTGCACGCACGGGCCACCTTGCGGCAGCCCGCACCAGCGTGAATAGCGGGCCGGCATTACAACAGGGGAATCGGCAAACCATGAGCAACAATCTGATCGACGCACTGGGCGGCCTGGGCGGCCTGCAACAGATCGCAACGGAACTGGGCGTGGACCAGCAGACCGTCGCCACCGGCGCGGCCGCGCTGCTGCCCGCTGTGCTGGGCGGCTTCAAGAAGCAGGCCGGCGGCGCAGGCGGCCTGGACGGGCTGGCCGGCATGCTGGGCGGCCTCGGCGGCGGCGGGCTGCTGGATGCCGTGCTGTCCCCCAACGCCACGCCCATCGATCAGGGCAATCAGGTGCTGGGGCAGATCTTCGGCTCTCCCGATGTCAGCCGCACGGTGGCCGGGCAAGCCGCCGGCACCACCGGCATCAGCGCGGACCTGCTGAAAAAGCTGCTCCCCATCGTCGCCATGGCAGCCGCCGGCATGATGGCGAAATCCGCCAGCGCCGGTTCCGCCGCAGCGCCCGCAGAGGGCGGTGCAATGGGCGGCCTCGGCGGCCTGCTGGGTCAGGTGCTGGGCGGTCTCGGCGGCGGCCAGCTGGCGGCAGCCGGCGGCCTAGGGGGGCTCGCCTCGATGCTCGACCTTGACGGAGACGGAAACCCGCTCGACGACATCATGGGCATGGCCGCCAAGCTGACACGCTGAGGCTTCAAGGCAGGTTGAGACGTGATGAATTGAGGGGGCCCTGCCCCCCTCAAACTCCCCCGGCAGGGAGATAATCTCCCTGCACCCACAGAATTAGTGGGATGCGCCTATCGACACTCTCCGGTCCGCCCTCTCTCCCCTCCAACCCGCTCGGGCCGAGCCCCTCTCTCCACCCGCTCAGCCTCAGCTGTCGAAGGCCCCCGGAGCCCATCCCCAAAAGATGGCCCAAGCGACGAATTCGATCGACTCGCTGCGGCGAGGCCACATCGAAGCGCCAACGCACCTACCGAAGGCTGTAGGCCACAAGCCTGCTTGTCGGGGCAAGGTTGGGGCCGCGCACCGCCACCAGAAGCTTGAAGTCGCTTGAAACAGAGATCAACCCCGGCGTGTCGGCTTCCCAAAGAATGGCCGGGGCACCATTGCCGATAGAGATTGCATAGAGTTTTTGGTCGGTGCTGGCGAAGACCATATTGTCGGTGGCTACAAGGTTTCCAATGAACTTCTCTAGCGAAGACGGCGGATTCCACGACCAGAGAACAGCACCAGTCGTTTCGTTCAGGGCGTCCAGACGCTGTGGTCCGTTTCGGGCGACATAGATGACGCCATTGGCCAGCGCCGGCGTCGTCACATAGGCATCCTGGCTCTTCCAGTTCACAGTGCCTTGAACAGCCGCGAAGCTCAGCAGCGGATGTGACCACTGCTGAATTCCCCCGGTGCCGGATCCCGCATAGACAACCAGATTTCCGTTCGCTCCCAGTATCGGGCCGCCATAGTAGCTGTAGCCGCCCCATACGAAGTGCGGATTCGTGGTGCGCTTCACTTGCGCACCGGTTGCGCGATCGAAAACGTCCAGCGTCTCGCCGCCGTAGAAATAGACATATTTGTCGTCGACAGCCGGCGTCATCCCATCCCAGATTGAGTAGCCGCCCCCGTTGGTCGTCCAGCGCAGATTTCCGGTTTCCGCCACGAAGTTATAGGCGACGCCGCCATAATATCCCGACGCGAAATGGACATCGGATCCATAGGGAGTGGGGGGCGAGAAGTTCGACCATTGCGACGCGAATTCCATGCTCCGCAAATACCGGCCGGATGCGCTGTCGATCACTTCGATCTTGTTGTTTCCCGACGACGTCACCATCGTCGCTACGTAAACCTGATTGCCACTGACGGCCGGGGAACTGGCGCCGTAGTGAATCCGGCCGAACGAATAGCTCCAGCGAGCGCTGCCGTCTGCGGTGGAGAGTGCGTGTACGGCGACAGTTCCATCAACATCGTGGCGAGTCACGAAAAGGCTGTCGGCCTTTGTCGCGGCCGTTGACAGTCGCTCAGTAAATTGGGCGTTCCATTCCCAGGCCTTCTTGAACGAAGCGGCGTTCAGCGTCGCGTGCACGTAGCCATTGTGTGATGCGTTGCGCTGCTGGGTTACCCAATCGTCGAGCGGAACATCGAGTGTGTAGGAAAACTCGCGCGTCGTGTTCGGATACACGTTGGCACAGGCAGTCTCCTGGCACAGGCGGAAGGTGACCTTGCCAGTAAATTTGCCGCCACCAAGGCCCTTGGCCGACTTGAAGCTCGCTTTGTAGACGTTGCCTGTCTGGGTGATCAGCCCGTCCAGCATCAGAATCTTCGAATCATACTGGACGTCCGCCACGACAGCTCCTGGGGCTGAACCGGTCCGGGTGGCTTCGAAAGAAAAACTGGCTTCGCTATTGTTTTCGGTCGCCGTAGCCGCCTGGGATTCGGGACTGATCGTGGCCGCGATGGTTGTCGTGGGTGTGGGTGTTGGCGTCGGACTTGAGCCCCCTCCTCCGGAGCAAGCAGTCACACACATCGCCATAACAATGACCGAAGCACCAATACGCATTAACATTCCTATCGACACACAAAACAAACGAACGGTAACAGGCCTCTATTGGAGGAAAGCGCCCATCACTATCGACGCGGCTCGTGCCATTCTGTCAGGATTCTGGCAATAGGCCGACAGCGTAATGGGGGTGTTGTAATTTCCCCGACATCCCGCGTCGGACCCATTCCAAAGCACAGCTTCCGCGTGCGCCAACCCCGAATCGAGGGGGCAGGGAAATCATTTCCCTGCCCGCCGGAGGCAAAAAACTGCACTCCCCCTAAAACCCGTCCTCGCCCTTCGCCTGCAGCCTTTGTTCCTCCAGCACCTGCAGGGTGAACAGCACCGCGCGCGTCTCGCCGTCCACGATGCCGTCCGGGTTGGTCTGGCGGAAATGTTGCTGGAAGGCGCGGGTGGCGGCTTTCGGGTCCGTGATGTCATAGCCGAAGCGTTCCAGCGCCAGCCCGAAGGCGGCGTCGGTCCAGCCCGGGTCGGCCAGCAGCCTGTCGGGCCGGGCCAGTGCGATGCGGTGCTGGGCCAGGCGGGGCCAGTCGAACAGTTCGCCGGGGTCGGGCTTGCGGGTGGGGGCGATGTCGGCGTGGCCGGTCACGTCGGCGCGGTCCACGCGGTGGCGCACGCACAGCGTGGCGACGAGGCGGATCACCTGCCGCATCTGCACGTCCGGGAAGGGGCGGTATCCCCATTCGTGGCCCGGGTTCTGGATCTCGATGCCGATGGAGCTGCTGTTCAGGTCTGACTGGCCGCGCCAGCGGCTGACGCCGGCGTGCCAGGCGCGGTCCAACTCCTCCACCATCTGGATGATGCGGCCGTCTTCATGGACGAGATAGTGGGAGGAGACGCCGGATTCCGGGTTGCACAGCCAGTCCACGGCGGCCTCGCCGCTTTCCATGCCGGTGTAGTGCAGGATGATGTGGCGGATCGGCCGCTGGCCTTCGGGCACGACGCGGGCGTTGTAGTTGGGGGACGGGCGCCACTCGATTTCGTCTGCAAGGCTCATCTTTCTTCCGCCTTCTTCGCAGTCCTCAGCGTGATGATGGCGACGCCCACCAACGTCAACGCCCCGCCCAGCCACATCATCGGCGTCACCGGCGTGCCGTATACCAGCGTCGCGAAGCCCACCGCCAGCAGCGGCGTCGGCAGGGTGAAGGGCGTGATCAGCGTGACGGGGTAGCGCTGCACCAGCCAGCTCATCCCGGCATGGCCGATCAGCGAGGCCGCCACCGCCGAATAGACGATCCAGCCGAACGCCGGCAGCGGCACATGCTTCAGCCCGGCGATGCCGCCCGGCTCCGCATACCAGCTCGCCGCCAGCAGGAACGGAATGGAGACCAGCGCCTGCCAGCCATAGATGTTGAACACCGGGATGCCCGTGAGCCGCTTGAACATCAGATTGCCCACCGCCCAGCACAGAGAGGCGCCGAAGGTCAGCAATATGCCCAGCCGCTCGTCCACGATGCGCGGGTCGAACACCAGCAGCACCACGCCCGCAATCGCCAGCACGATGCCCAGCGTGCGCTTCCAGGCGATGCGCTCGCCGTCGATCAGGATCGCCAGCAACAGCGACAGCGGCACCCCCAGCTGCCCGGCAATGGCCAGCGCGGAGAGGTTCGTCGTCACCTGATAGCTGTAGCCGCCCAGCCCGAACTGCAGCGCCCCCGTCACCAGCCCCGTCAGCAGCAGCAGCCCCATCCGCCCCGGCACGATCTTCACGGAAGAGGCGCACACCGCGAACACCACGAAATAGCGCAGCGCCACCGCCAGCAGCGGCGGCATCGCCAGCACCGATTCCTTGATGGCGACGATGTTGAACGCCCACAGAAGGTCGATCAGCAGGATGAACAGGATGTGGTGCGGGCGCATAGGGTCAGGCCGGCTGCTTCATCAGCCGGGCATAGGCTTCGTTGATGGTGGCCATGCGCGCTTCGGCCACGCGGATGAATTCGGGCGGGGTGCCCTCCGCGATGTGCCGGTCCGGGTGATGTTCCCGCACCAGCCGCCGATAGGCCGTGCGGATGTCGGCGTCGCTCGATCCCGGCGCCACCCCCAGCACCGCCCAGGGGTCGTCCGCACGCAACGGCACATAGCGCGCCTGAATCGCCGCCCACTGGCGCGGCGTGAAGCCCATCAGCCCCGCCATCCGCTCCAGAAACTCGACCTCCGCCGGATGCACGCCATCCACCGTGGCGATCATCAGCAACGCCTCCAGCAGATCCTCCAGCACCGCCGATCCGGCGCCCAGCAGGTCCGCCGCCTGCTTCGCATAGGCCTCCGCCCCATCGGCCGACTGGCTGGCCAGCCGGTAAAAGCGCCGCATGTTCTGCTGCTCTCCGGCCGGCACATGGAACAGCCGCTCGAACGCCTCCGCTTCCTTGTCGGAGGCATGGCCATCCGCCTGCGCCATCTTCGCCGCCAGCGCGATCGCCGCAATGGTGAAGGCCACCTGCCGCCGCCGCGGATTCTGCGCCCGCGCCGCACGCACCCGCTCCACCGCGGCGCCCACGGCAGCCCCGGCCAGCGCCCCCAGCGGGCCGCCCAGCGCCAACCCCACGGCGCTTCCCATCAGCAGAGCCCAGATCGTCATGACAGCCGAGCCTTAGCGCGGGAGCGCGCGCGGGACTATAGGTTGAGGGTGTAAGATCGGTGGAAAGAAGGCCGAGGGCTCTCCCCGCCATCACCGTCAGGCGATGGCCGTGCAAGACTCCAAGGGCTCTGCCCTTGGAACCCGGCAGGAGCCCGTGGCCCCTGCACCCACATTATTAGGGTGATCGTCGAGGTTGTTCTGACGGCTGAGTTCATTGCCTGCGGCGCCAGCAGGCTCCAGCGCCGCAGGCAATCAAACCTTGTCCCACATGCAACTTTGGCGTGGGGCACAACGCCAATATCGAGGGTGCAGGGAAATCATTTCCCTGCCCGCCGGAGGCAAAAACCTCCACCCGCAGCTACCGCCGCGCCGCGCGTCGTCGCCCTTGCGGCTCCAGCAGCACCACATGCTGGGCGGTCAGCCGGCCGTCTCCGGCCTGCAGCAGTTCGAATTCCACCTTGGTGCCGGGCAAGAGCGGGTCGGTTTCACCTTCGACCAGCGCGGAGGCGTGCAGGAACACATCCTTCGGGCCCATATCGGGCCGGATGAATCCGAAGCCGCGCGCGCGGTCGAACCAGAGGATGGAGCCATGCGCCATAGCGTCACACCCGTTACAAATCCGTTGCAGCGATGGCAACGGGGGTGAACCCTTCATGAACCGGGCGCCACAGCGTCAGCCCGTCGGCGGTGGCGATCAGCCACAGCCAGCTTTCATCCGAGACGCCCGTGCGGTCGGTCTTGCTGGGCTCTGCCCGGCCGTTGGGGTGGCTGTGCCAGCAGCCGATGATGGCGTGCGGGCCGGTGCGGGCCTGCCGGTGCTGATCGAACAGATGGGCGGGGTCGATTTCGAAGCGGTGCGTGGGTTCGGCCGCCACGTTGCGTGCCACGGTGGCGGTGGCGATCCGCCCGGGCTCACCCAGCAGCAGGCCGCAGGCTTCGATGTGGCCGGATTGCCGCACCGCATCGCGGATTGCGGCCGCCGCCGCCGCTGACAGCGCGACCGGGCTTGAACCTTCGCGATTGCTTCCCAAGTCCATTCCCAATGAATGGGGGCGATCACAGCATCACACAAGCGATTGACGACCTGCGGCAGGCAGAGCTGCCGGCGGAGGCCGCCGGCTGGCGGCTGGACCGCGCGCTGGCGGCGGCCGTTCCCACCCTCTCCCGCGAGCGGCTGAAGGCGCTGGTCTCGGCGGGTGCCGTGCAGGTGGAGGGCAAGCAGGAGCGCGACCCCACGCGCAAGATGAAGGGCGGCGAGGCAGTTTTGGTCGCCATCCCCCCCGCCCGCCCGGCAGAGGCGGTCTCGCAGGACATCCCGCTGGATATCCGCTTCGAGGACGAGCATCTGCTGGTGGTGGACAAGCCTGCCGGGCTGGTGGTGCACCCCGCCGCCGGCAATCTGGACGGCACGCTGGTGAACGCGCTGCTGCACCATTGCGCGGGGCGGCTTTCCGGCATCGGCGGGGTGGCGCGGCCGGGCATCGTGCACCGCATCGACAAGGATACATCGGGCCTGCTGGTGGTGGCGAAAACGGATCGCGCGCATGCGGGCCTTGCCGCGCAGTTCGCCGATCACAGCATCGGCCGCCGCTATCTGGCGGTGGTGTCGGGCCTGCCGGTGCCGCCGGTGGGCCGCATCGAAACCAACCTCGCCCGATCGGACCAGAACCGGCAGAAGGTCGCGGTGGTGCATGCGCCCAAGGGCAAGCATGCCGTCACCCATTACAAGCTGCTGGAACCACTGAAGAAATCGGCGTTGGTGGAATGCCGGCTGGAAACCGGCCGCACCCATCAGGTGCGGGTGCATATGGCGCACATCGGCCATCCGCTGGTGGGCGACCCGGTCTATGGGCAGGGGCGCCTCGCCGATGTGTGCAAGCGGCTGGGCTTCCACCGGCAGGCGCTGCACGCCGCACAGCTGAAATTCCAGCATCCCATCACCAAAGAAATCCTCAGCTTCGAAAGCCCGGCGCCGGCTGATATTCAGCAATTGCTAATCGCGCTGCGCGAAGTCTGAACAGGTAAGCGCGAGGAGACACAAGATGACCAACAGCAACCTGCCCGCCACCATTCCCGCGCTGGGGCCAGACGCCAGTCTCAACCGCTACCTCTCCGAAATCCGGAAGTTCCCGCTGCTGAAGCCGGAAGAGGAATATATGCTGGCCAAGCGCTGGCAGGAGCATGAGGACCCGGCCGCCGCCACCCGCCTCGTTACCTCGCACCTGCGCCTCGTCGCCAAGATCGCCATGGGCTATCGCGGCTATGGCCTGCCGGTGTCCGAGCTGATCGCGGAGGGCAATATCGGCCTGATGCAGGGCGTGAAGAAGTTCGAGCCCGAGCGCGGCTTCCGCCTCGCCACCTATGCCATGTGGTGGATCAAGGCCTCGATCCAGGAATATATCCTGCGCAGCTGGTCCCTCGTGAAGATCGGCACCACGGCGGCGCAGAAGAAGCTGTTCTTCAACCTCAGGCGAATGAAGAGCAAGCTGGAGGCCATCGAGGACGGCGATCTCCACCCCGACGACGTGAAGAAGATCGCCACCGATCTGGGCGTCACCGAGGATGATGTCGTCTCCATGAACCGCCGCATGGCGAAGGGCGGGGACACCAGCCTGAACGCCCCGCTGCGCGAAGACGGCGAAGGCGAATGGCAGGACTGGCTGGCGGATGACGGCCCCACTCAGGACGTGACCGTCGCAGACAAGCAGGAGGCGGACATCCGCCACGACCTGCTGCGCGAGGCGCTGATGACCCTGAACGAGCGCGAGCGCCATATCCTGACCCAGCGCCGCCTGATCGACGAACCGCAGACGCTGGAAGACCTGAGCCAGGAGTATGACATCAGCCGTGAACGGGTCCGCCAGATCGAAGTCCGCGCGTTCGAGAAGCTGCAAAAGGAAATGCTGCGCATCTCGAAGGACAGGAAGCTGATCGAAGCGGAGGCCTGACCCGCACCTTTCGTCCCCCGGGCTCGGCCCGGGGTCCCGCTGCTCTTCTCACGCGCCGGGCGGGATTAATATTCAGGAGCCTCCGGCAGACAGGGCTCTGCCCTGCACCCGGCAGGGAAATGATTTCCCTGCACCCTCGATTTGGGTGGGCTGGCGTATGGGTTGCAAACGTGACTGGTGTTGATTGCCTGCGGCGCCAGCAAGCCCCATCGAAGCGCCGCAAGCAATCAACAGACATCGTCAACCCAAGCTGTGTGATCCAACCCCAATCAAGAGGATTGCCAAGGAAATCATTTCCTTGGCCCGCCTGAGGCGAAAAGGCGCGCCCTACCCGCCCGCCAGGTCCTCCGGCCGGTCCAGATCGCGATGGATGCCGGGGTCGTCCACCGGCACCTCCACCGCGCCCAACGTATCCAACAGCCCGCGCGCGCCACGATCGCCGTCCAGCTCCATCAGCGACGCCCAGACGCGTCGCGCAAACCCGGCCGGATTGCCCTGCCGTCCGTGCTGTACCGGAACCACAGCGTCGGCGCCCGCCGCCAGAGTGGTGGCCAAGGCGCGCAGGGTTTCAGCCTGCACGAACGGCATGTCGCCCAGCACCACCAGCGCTCCAGCCCACGCATCGGGTGCCGCTCGCAGCCCGGCCTTCAGGCTTTCCGCAAGGCCCTCGGCATGGTCCGCTGCACGTACATGGGGAACATCGCCCGCCACGGCCCGTACGGCCTCCCCATGCCCGCCCGTCACCAGCAGCGCGGGCAGCCCGGCCTCCCGCACTGCCGCCAAAGTCCGAGCCAGCATGGGCACGCCGTCCACGGGCAACACCAACTTGGCGGCCCCCATGCGGCGGCTCAGCCCGGCCGCCAGCACGACGGCGCCGACTGTCATTGCAGCCCTCCGGGCTTGCGCACCTTCAATCCCGTTTCCGCCAGGCTGCGACCATTCCGGCGGCAATGCTCAGAGCGATCTCGGCGGGATTGGCCGCGCCGATGGAAAGACCTGCCGGGCCGTCGATCCGTGCCAGCGCCTCCGCATTGAAGCCCAGCGCCGCCAGCCGCTGCAGCCGCGCCGCATGGCTTTTCCGGCTGCCCAGCGCGGCGATGTAGTAAGCGTCAGATCTGAGCGCGGCGGCCAACGCCACATCGTCCAGCTTGGGGTCGTGGCTCAATGTCACCACGGCCGTCGCCGAATCCGGCTGCCAATCCGCCAACGCCTCATCTGGCCAACGGCTGTCCACTTCGAAGCCGGTGAAACGCGGCCCCGCGGCGAATGCACCGCGCGGATCGACGATCATCACCTTGTGCCCGAGCGCGGCGGCCATGGGGGCCAGCGCCTGCGTGATATGCACCGCCCCCACCAGCATCAGCCGCAGCGGCGGATCGAAGCGGTGGCGGAAATCGCCGTCGGCATTCTCCACGGCCCGGCCGCTGGCGAATTCGAAACCGATGGTCACCGCCTCGCCGGCGGCACGGGCCGTGCCCAGCCGATCCAGCAAATCCGGCGGGAAGCCGCTGTCGTCCAGCGCCTGCACCAGCACGGCAATCTCGCCGCCGCAGGCCAGCCCGACCTCCCAGGCCATCTCGCTCGCCACGCCGAATTCCAGCAGTTCGCCGCCACCTTTTGCGATGCGGGCCTTCGCCGCCTCGATCACGGCGCCTTCCACGCAGCCGCCGGAAACGCTGCCTTCAAACAACCCGTCATCGCGTACCAACAGCATCGCGCCCGGCCGTCGCGGCGCGGAGCCCCAGGTCTTCACCACCGTCGCCAGCGCCAAACCATGGCCGTCTGCCTGCCACTCACGCGCGCGCGCCAACAGCGCGTCCGTCTCGTCCAACATCGGGGTCGACATCAGTTGAGCAGCCACGCCACCGAAACGAGAACGAGCAGCACCAAGCCACCGATCCACAGCCAGCCCGGCAGGCCGGGCACAGCCGCCTGGACTTCATGTTCGACAGTGGATTTCACGGCCTGCAGCAAGCGCTGCAGGCGCGCGTCCCCGCCATCTTCATCGGCCATGCCCGGACCGTCGGCGCTGAAGCCCAGCAGTGTACCACCATCCGGCGAATCATTCAGGGTCAGATCGAATCCGGCCGATTCGACATCGGCCGCCCATACACCCCGCAAACGGCCCTCCCCGGCCGGTTGCAGGGTCTGCAGGTTGTCGATCTGTCCATTTCCCCATTGCGAAATCCGTTCGGGATCGGTCAGCGCCGCCCACACCATGTCTGGCGTCGCGCCGATTCGAACTTCACCGGTCAACGTCATCTCAATTTGGACTTTCATGACGATGGTGTAAAAAACCCGCGCTTGCGTCAGGTTCATCCTGTGTTAGCGTAACGCATCACGGGCTGTGGTGGAACATCTCCGCACAGGCTGTGTTAATCTGTTTGCGCAAATTGTCGCAGGCAGGGGCATGTGTGCGGGAATGTTGGCTGAACCATATTAGGCCGCCGGGTCGTCGCAAAATTCGAAAGGCCTTCATGGAAGGGAACAGGGCAGTGGTGAATGAAGTCTCCGAAAGCGTGGACGCGGTGCAGGCCGCGGCCCGGACCGGGGGCGACGAGGCCGGAGACACGATTTCCGGACGAGTCAAATGGTTCGACATGGTGAAAGGTTACGGCTTCGTCACCCCGGATGATGGGGGCGGCGACATCCTGCTTCACTATAATCTGCTGGGTCAGATCGGCCGAAAATCACTGCCCGAAGGCACGGCGCTCACGTTTGTGTCCCGCAAAGGCCCGCGCGGCCGCCAGGCCGTCGCGATTCTGGAGATGGATCTGAGCCAGGCGACCGGGCCCGATCAGGACAAGATCGAGGATCGCAACTCCAACCGCGTCGACCCTCTGAACTATCTGGAGGATGCCGGCGATTTCGAGACCGTCGAGGTCCGCTGGTTCAACCGCTCCAAGGGCTATGGTTTCCTGCTGAGGGATGATGGTGTCACCCAGGTGTTTGTTCATATGGAAACGGTCCGGCGCGGCGGCTTCGAGGCGCTGCTCCCCGGCCAGGCCATCCTCGCCCGCATCCATGACGGCCCGCGTGGCGCGCTTGCAGTCCAGCTGGCACCGCTCGGTTAGAGCCTTCGCGCTGGCGCTGGCACTGGCGGCATTGCCTGCCGCCGCGCCTGCCTTCGCGACGGGATCGATCGCCGCCGGGAAACCGCAGACCGGCCTGAAGGTGGTGCCGCTCACCATCGTGACGGCTTCGTCCGGCAAGATTCATGCCTATAAGGTGGAGGTTGCGCAGACCGAGGCGCAGCAGGCGCACGGCATGATGTTCCGCACCAAGATGGCGCCGAACACGGGCATGATCTTCCCGATGAACCCGCCGCGTCAGGCCGGCTTCTGGATGGAAAACACGCTGATCCCACTCGACCTGCTGTTCATCGGCGCGGACGGCCGTATCCGCAACATCGTCTCCAACGCGGTGCCGAAATCGCGCGCCGCGCTGATGTCGGCGGGCCCCGTGGCGGCCGTGCTGGAACTGGCGGGCGGAGAAGCGGACCGCATCGGCGCCCGCCCGGGCGACAAGGTCAGCTGGTAGTCGCCGGGCCGGCGACAGGGTGAGTTGCTAGTCGCCGGGACGGCGACAGGGTGAACTGGTAAGCGACGCACCTTGCGCACCCGCGCTCTTCACAAGTCGGGGGTCACAAGCTAGGGGCAAGGCATGGGCTTCAATCTCTTCACCTGGTGGTCCGGCCAGACCTTCGGAACCTGGCTGCAAACGCTCCGCACCGGACAGGAAGTCGGGCGCGATGGCGACGGCAACGTCTATTATGAAGGCGGCGGCAAACGCTGGGTGATCTACGCGACGGACAATGATTCCAGCCGCGTGCCCCCCGAATGGCATTTGTGGCTGCACAACAGCCGGAACGAGGCGCCGAGCCAGGTTCCGCTGCCGGTGAAGGCCTGGGAAAAGCCCTGGCGCCCCAACCCCACCGGATCAGCGAACGCAGAACTGCCGCCGGGCGCGATCAGCGCCGGCAAGGCCCGCGCGGCCTCGGCGGCCGACTATCGCGCCTGGACTCCGGGCGAGTAACGGGTCCCAGCCATGCCCCAGATCCTGAAGGAACATGTGGTCGAAGCGCTGACGGGCCTTGCCGTGCTTCTGGTCGCGGCCTGGTTCCTGGCCTTCACGCTGGGCCGCACCGGCAGCACCGGCGGCAGCCGCTATGAACTTAGCGCGAAATTCCCCAACGCCGCAGGGATTGCGGTGGGCTCGGACGTGCGCGTATCGGGCATGAAGGTGGGCGCCGTCACGTCGCAAAGGCTCGATCCCGCCACCTATCAGGCCGTGATCACCCTCTCGGTGGACAGCGCCGTGAAGCTCCCGCTCGACAGCTCCGCCGCCATCACCTCGGAAGGCCTGCTGGGCGGCAACTTCATCTCGCTGGTGCCCGGCGGGGATCCGGAGATGCTCGCAGCCGGCGACGAGATCACCGACACGCAGGGCTCGACCGACCTGATGGGCCTGATCGGTTCCGTCATCAACCGCAGCGGCGGGGATGAAACGGCCAAATCCGAACCCGCGAAAAGCGAGCCTGCCGGCGCCGCGGAATGACGGTCAAGCACTTATCGGCCGCGCTGCTGGTCGCGATCCCGGCGGCCCTCGCCGCGCAGCCCGCGGCTGAAAAGGCCGCCCCTGCGAAACCGGCCCCGCGCGCAGCCACCACCGCCACCCGTCCGGCCGCCCCTGCGCCAACGGACCGCACCGCCGTGATCGGCGTGCTGGACAAGCGGCTGGGCACCACGGCGGAATTCACCCTGAAGCCGGGCGAGCGCTTCAGCTTCGGCCGCATCGCCGGCATCCTGCAGACCTGCGACAAGACCCAGCCCTTCGAACGCCCGCAATCGGCCGCCTTCGTGCAGGTGGCGGAAACCCCGGCGCCGGTTCAGGGCAAGCCGCAGGGCGCCGCCAAATCGATTTTTTCAGGCTGGCTGTTCGCCGAATCGCCGTCGCTGAACCCGTTCGTGCACCCGGTCTATGATGTCTGGCTCAAAAGCTGCACGATGCGCTTCCCGGACGGCCCCAAGGCGCCCAGCAGTTCCACGGGCAATTCCAGCGGAAAGAAAAGCGGTTCAGCCGCGAAACCTGCGCCCGCGAAGCCCGAAGCACCCGCCGCGCCTGCCACCCCCGCTCCGGCCACAACCCCGGAAGCCTGACCGCCCTCCCGGTCCATGAGAGCCCAGTCCGCGGGTCGTATCACGGCCTGATCCAGCATTGACAGATATTGGGCGCGCTTCACCTCCATCGCCCCGAAGCGGGCCAGATGCGCCGTCAGGAACTGGGTGTCCAGCAACTGGAACCCGCCCAGCCGCAGCCGCGCCACCAGATGCGCCAGCGCCGCCTTGCTGGCGTCGGTCGCGCGGCTGAACATGCTCTCCCCGAAAAACGCCGCTCCCAGCCGCACGCCGTAAAGCCCACCCACCAGCCGGCCGTCCCGGTCCCAGGTCTCGATACTGTGGGCGTGCCCCTCGGCATGCAGCCGCGAATAGGCATCCAGGATGCTGCCGTTGATCCAGCTCTGCTCGCGCCCCGGCGCGGCCTCGGCACAGGCGCGGATCACGGCGCCGAACGCCACGTCGCGCGTGTGCAGGAAACGCTCCTGCTTCAGCACCTTCGCCAGAGACCGCGACAGATGGAACCCGCCCAGCGGCAGGATGCCCCGCCGTCGCGGTTCCACCCAGAACACGTCCGCCGCCTCCCGGGTGTCGGCCATGGGGAACAGCCCGGCGGAATAGGCGCGCAGCAGCAGCGCGGTTTCCAGCCGCTGCTTCTGCCCCCCGCCGGGCCGTCCGGTCAGCGTTCCCATCTCAGTCTCCGCATTTCAGGCCGCCCACACGGCGGGCTTCAGCCGCGCCCAGGGCCGCGCCCGCTCGATCGCATAGGCCAACTCCAGCAACCGCCGCTCCTCGCCGGGCGGCGCGCTGAACTGCAGCCCGATGGGCAGCCCCGTGGCAGACATCCCCAACGGCAATGAAATGGCAGGCGCGCCGGCCACATTCTCCATTGGCGTGTAGGCCACCAGCGCCACCACCCGCTCCAGCAGCGTGTCGAACGGCACGCCCGGCCCCATCCAGCCGACCTCGGGCGGCGGGGCCGTCAGCACCGGAGTCATCAGCACGTCGAAGGAATCGAACTGCTCCAGATAGGCCGCCACCGCCGTTTTCAGCACAACGAGCGCCGCGTCACGCTGCTCCGGCGTCAGCGCCGCAGCCCGCGCCGCAAAGGCCAGTGTCGCAGGCTCCACATCATCAGAACCGGGCGCCCGGCCCAGATAGGTCGCCACGCCGCGCACATCTTCTGCCGCGCCCATGCTCCACAGCGCCAGAAAAGCCTCGCTCACGCGCGGCGTGTCATAAGGCGGGGGCGCCTCCACCGGGCGATGCCCCAGTCGTTTCAGCAACGCGGTCGCGCTGTCGAACACCGTCAGCACATCGGCATGCACGGCAACCCCCGGCAGCGCGGCGCGCAGGCCGATGCGCAAGGGGCGCCGGGATGCCCCCGTCACCAACCCCACCGGTTTCAGCGACCCCGCCTTCGCTTCCAGCGCCGCCAGCCAGGCGGCGGTGTCGCGCACGCTGCGGCTGAGGCAGCCGTTCACGGCGACGGCAGTCAGCTCCTTGCGCCCTTCCTCGCCCGCCATCCGGGCACGCGAAGGCTTCAGCCCCACCAGCCCGTTCGCACTGGCCGGAATCCGGATGGAACCACCCCCGTCAGAGGCGTGGGCGAAAGGCACCACCCCTGCCGCCACCAGCGCACCCGCTCCGCCGGATGATCCGCCGCAGCTGTGCGCCGGATTCCAGGGGTTGCGCGTGGGGCCGCCCAGCAGCGGCTCGGTGGTGGGCAGCAGGCCGAACTCCGGCGTGGTGCTGCGCCCCAGCGAAATCAGCCCGGCGGCCCGCATCGCGGCGGTCGTGCCGCCATCGGCCCCGCCCACACGGTCCGCATAGGCCCGGCAGCCCTTGGTGAAGGCGCGGCCCTTCTCCTCGCTCAGATCCTTGGTGAAGGTGGGAATGCCCGCCACCGCACCGGCCCGCTTCTGCGAGGCAGCCGCCCGCGCCTCGTCCGCATAGAGAAAGCGGCAGGCGTTCAGCGTGCCGTTCACCTTCTCCAACCGCGTCAGCGCCGTCTCCACCAGCGCGGCCGAGGTCACCCGCCCCTGCTTCATCGCCAGCGCCATCGCGGAGGCATCCGCAGTCGCCGGATCGAACGCGGCAGCGGCCGCAGATGCGCGGCCCGCTCCGCCCAGGGCGGCCCCAAATGCGGCCAGACCCGCCATCTCCACGAACCGTCTGCGATCCAGCACGCCGCAACTCCCGACAGCGACCGGTGCCATGCTGGAATCGGCCGAGCCGTTTGTCAAAGCCGTTCGGAATGTTCAGCCACGCTTCAACGCGCGGCGCATAACCGCTCTTGCATCCCCTTCCGCCAGCCCCAATCTGGCGAACATAACAAACGGCAAGGAGCCCAGTCTGCCAATGAAGGCACGTTCGATCGCCCTGCTCGCCGCAGGCCTCGCCGGGGGCGTCGCGCTCGCGCTCTCGGTCAACAACCTCACGGGCAGCGGCACGCTCTCGGCGCAGGAAGCCGCCACGCTGGCGCGCGCCGCCGGCGGCGAAGCCGAACGCGCCGTGCCGCAATCGGCCGCCCAGGTGAACCTCTCCTTCGCGCCCGTCGCCCGGCAGGTGCAGCCCGCCGTCGTCAACATCTTCACCGCCCGCGTGGTGCGCCAGCGCCAGCAGATGGGCGGCTTCTTCGCCATGTTCGATAGCCAGCCCCGGGTGGAAAACTCGCTGGGCTCGGGCGTCATCGTCGATGCAGGCGGCCTCGTCATCACCAACAACCACGTCGTTCAGGGCGCAGACCAGATCCTCGTCGCGCTGGCCGACCGGCGCGAATATCCCGCCAAGCTGCTGTTCGCCGAACCCCGGCTGGATCTCGCCCTGCTGAAGATCGAACCGCAAGGCGCCACGCTCCCCGTCGCCAAACTGGGGGATAGCGACCGCGCGCAGGTGGGCGATCTCGTGCTCGCCATCGGCAATCCCTTCGGCGTGGGGCAGACCGTCACGCAGGGCATCGTCTCCGCCACCGCCCGCACCGGCATCGGCGTGTCCGACTCGCAATTCTTCATCCAGACGGACGCCGCCATCAATCAGGGCAATTCGGGCGGCGCGCTCGCGGCCATGAACGGCGACGTTATCGGGATCAACTCCGTGATCCTTTCGGGCGGCCGCGACGGCGGCAACATCGGGCTCGGCTTCGCCATCCCCTCCAACATGGTGAAGACCTTCCTGCGCGGCGCCAGCAGCGGTCGCTTCGTCACCGCCTGGATCGGGGTGGAGGGCGAGCCGCTCACCACCGACGCCGCCGCCAAGGCCGGGCTCGACCGGCCCACCGGCATGCTCGTCACCGGAGTCTCCCCCGGCTCCCCGGCGGCCGCCGCGGGCCTGAAACTGGGCGACATCATCTACGCCATCGACGGCAAGGATGTGATCGACCCCTCCAACCTGCGCTACCGCATCGCCACACAGCCGGTGGGCGACAACGTCACCCTCACCATCCTGCGCGCAGGCGCCGCCAGCAACCTGCAGCTGAAGCTGATGGCGCCCCCCGAATCGCCCGCCCGCCAGCTCACCCAGATGCCGAACGGCAACATCCTGGCAGGCGTCTCCATCGCCAACCTCTCCCCTGCGCTGGCGCAGGAACTGGGCGCAGGCCTGCCCGAACGCGGAGTCGTCGTGGTGCAGGTGCCGCCGCAGGCCCCCGCCGCCCGCACCGGCTTCCCCCGCCCCGGCGACATCGTGGAAAGCGTGAACGGCAACCGCGTCGCCAGCGTCACCGACGTGCGCGACGCCATCTCCACCAGCCCCAACCGCACCCTGTTCGGCCTGAACCGGGGCGGCCAGCGCGTGGAATGCCTGTTCCAGGCTCCGTCCAGCTTCGGATGCCGCCCGGCGGCCTGAGCGGGTGATGGTGAAGGAAGGGGCTCTGCCCCTTCACTCCGGCAGGGAGCCGTGCTCCCTGCACCCACATTAGTAAGATGATCGTCGAGGTTGCGCTGACGACTGAGTTTATTGCCTGCGGCGCCAGCTCGTTCCGCGCCGCAGGCAAGCAAACCAAGCCACACGCGCGATATCAGAGTAGTGCGCAACGCCAACTCGGAGGGTGCAGGGAAATCATTTCCCTGCCCGCCGGAGGCAAAAATCCTCTCCGCCCTAAAACCCAGCCCGCCAGCTGATCGCGGCCCCGGTATCCGCCAGCCCCGGCAGGTTCCCGGCGTTGCGGCGATGGAAGGCGGCCAGTTGCAGACCGCCGCGTGCCCAGCCCAGCTCGGCCGCGGTTTCGCGCGCGGTGACGGCGGCGGCCAGCGGCGTGCCATCGGCGAGGCGGAGTTGCCCGGCGGTGATGGCGACGGGTTGCGCCAGTGTCAGAGACAGCCGCCCGGCGGAGAGCGGCGCATGGCCGGTGACGGACCAGTTCTGCACGGAAAGGCTGCCCGCGCTCCGCAGCAGGCTGAGGCTGCCGAACTGCGGCGTGGCCCAGCCCTGCGTGCCCGCGAGCCGCACGCCCCATCCGCCGCGCCCCAGATCCATCGCGGCGGCGAGTGAGCGGGTGTGCCCGCCTTCGAGGCCGAAGGTGGAGGAGAGGCGGGTGCCGAGGAAGGCGCCCTGCTCCCGCGTGTCGGCCGCGTGGAGGGTCAGCACCAGCGGCCCGCGCGCCCAGTTGGCGGCGATCAGCAGCTGGCTCTGCCGGTTGTCGGTGGGCAGGCCGTCCAGCCGGAGCAGTTGCAGCCGGCGGTTGCTGGCGGCGACGGCGAAGGTCAGGTCACGGTGGCGCCAGTCGGCCATCATCAGCAGGCGGCCGCGTGTGCCCATGGCGTCGTCGGGTGTCAGGCCGTCGTCGGCGGCGAAGCCGGGCGCGGTGCTGCCGGGCAGGGCTTCCTGCGCCAGCCGCCCGCTGGCGAGGCTGAGGCCGATGTCGTCCTGCCGCAGCGACAGCCGGGTTTCGCGCAGCGGATTTCGCGCGGCGGCATGGCGGTCGAGCCCGCGCTGGGCGAGGCCCAGATGCGCGCTGTTCAGATCCTCGTCGCGGAAGGAATCGGTGCCGGGGCGGTCGCGGAAGCGGGTGGCACGCAGCGCCAGCGTCGCCTGGAACGGCCCGGCGCTGAAATCGGTGTCCGTACTTTCCAGCCCTGCCGATTCGAGTCGCGCCGCCAGCCGCCCCGGCGACGCCGTGCGGAAGCGGCTGTTCAACGCGAAGCTGTAGAGCCGGTCATAGCTGTCGGTGACGGGCACATTGGCCAGCCCGGCCGCGGTGGCCAGTCCACTGCCGAACGCGCTGCCCAGCGCGCCGCTGCTGGTGTCGGATACGGGGATGGCGGTGCCGGCAAGGCTGGTCTGCCCGATGGGCGCCATGGCGCGGCCGATGTTCAGCCGCCCTCGGCCATAGACGGCATCAATACCCGGATCGCCCAGATCGTCTGCCGTGGTCAGCAGGATCTCAGTGATTCGCGCGCCCGTCAGGTTCGGAAACGCCTGCGCCAGCAACGCGACAGCCCCGGTGACGGTGGGGGTGGAAAAGCTGGTGCCGGTGTAGAGCCAGGCCTGCCCTGTGTGATCGAAGCTGCGCACATCCTCACCCAGCGCCACCAGATAATTGTTGGCGGCCGTGCCGGCCCGGTTGGAGAATTCGCTGATCACGCCGCTGCTGTTCACCGATCCCACGATGATCACGGCGGAACCCCCCGCCGCAGACAGTGCGCCCAGCGGCAGCGGGTCGGGGTTGGCAAGGCCGTCGTTCCCGGCGGAGAGCACCAGAACAGCGCCCTGGTTGGTGGCGCGCACGAAGGCGGCGCGCAGCGGCGCGTTGGCGCTGGAGCCGCCCAGCGAGATGTTGATTGCCCGCGCGCCCGTGTTCAGCGCCGCATCAATTCCGGCGGCGATATTGGAATCTGCATAGCGGCAACCATCGCTGCAATCGCCATTGTCGGTCCGGAACGCGGCGATTGTGGCTTCATAGGCGACCCCGACGATCTGCGAATCGTTGCGTCCCGCAGCCGCGACTGCGGCCACGGCCGTGCCATGGCCGGTGTTGTCCTGTACTCCGCGCCCTTGGCCGGACACATCGCGGCTGGCGACCGAGATGCGCCCGGCGAATTCGCTGCTCGCGCTGTCGATCCCGCTGTCGATGAAGGCGATCGTGACGCCTCTTCCGCTGACACCCGACTGCCATGCTGTGATGGCGCCCGAGGTCGCAGCGGCGCCGGATCGGCGATATTCGGCAGTGTCATAGTTCACCGTCGGTGTCGGCGTGGGGCTTGGCGTTACGGTGGCAGGGGTCGAGGAAACCGGGGTCACGCCGCTGCCGCCGGCCCCCCCGCAAGCCGCGACAGACAGGCCCGCGCCGGCAGCCAGCAGGCCGCGCAGGCGTGAATTCCGCCAAAGTGGAACTGGCCTCATCCGTTCGTCCTCGTCTATGGGCGGCCCATGACCAGCCCCGCGACACCCCGAGGAACCGCCCCTTTGCAGGGCTTCTCGTTGCAGCGCAGCCTGCCGGGGCGACTTGCGGGCGTCAACAGCTGGCTGTTCGACATGGACAATAGTTTATACCAGGCCAGCGCCAACCTGTTCGCCCAGATCGACAGGAAGATGGAGGCCTATGTTGCTGAGCTGCTGGGGCTGGGGTTGGGCGAGGCACGGGTGCTGCAAAAGCGCTACTTCCACGAACATGGCACGACTCTGAAAGGGCTGATGCTGAGCCATCAGGTGGATCCCTACCACTTCCTAGCCGCCGTTCATGACATCGATAAATCCGTGCTGGATTTGAATCCGCGCCTTCACGCCGCCCTGATGCGGCTGCCCGGCCGCCGCATCGTCTTCACCAACGGCGACCGACCCTATGCCGAACGGGTGCTGACGGCGCTGGGCATCCTGGACTGTTTCGAGGACATCCACGACATCCACGCCATGGCCTATCAGCCCAAGCCCGATCCGCGCGCCTATTCCGGCCTGTGCGCGGCCCATGGGGTGGATCCGACGCGCGCCTTCTTCGTGGACGACATGGCGCACAATCTGAAACCCGCCCATGCGCTGGGCATGGTGACGGGCTGGGTGAACAACGGCTCCGAACGGGGCGACCATGGGCATTCGCCCGACTTCATCGATTATGAAATCGCCGACCTGACGGATTGGCTTGAGGAGTTGACTGCATGACCGACTGGACCGCCACGCAAGACGCCATCGAAGCCGCCTGGGACGCGCGCGACGCGCTCACCCCGGGCGACGCGGCCGTGGCGGCCGCCGTGGAGGCAGCGCTCGCCGGGCTCGATTCGGGCGCGCTGCGGGTGGCAGAGCGCGGTGCCAACGGGCAATGGACAGTGAACCAGTGGCTGAAAAAGGCCGTGCTGCTCAGCTTCCGCCTGTCCGCCAACGACACGACAGACGGCGTGGGCGCGCCTGCTTATGACAAGGTGCCGCTGAAGACGCTGGGCTGGGGCGCCAACCGCTTCGCGGAAGCCGGATTCCGCATGGTGCCGGGGGCAGTGGTGCGGCGCGGCGCCTATGTGGCGCCGGGCGTGGTGCTGATGCCCAGCTTCGTGAACATCGGCGCCCATGTCGGCAAGGGCAGCATGGTCGACACCTGGGCGACCGTGGGCAGCTGCGCCCAGATCGGCGCCAACGTCCATATCTCGGGCGGGGCGGGCATCGGCGGCGTGCTGGAGCCGCTGCAGGCCGGCCCGGTCATCATCGAGGACGGCGCCTTCATCGGTGCCCGCTCCGAAGTGGCCGAGGGCGTGATCGTGCGCGAGGGCGCGGTGCTGTCGATGGGCGTGTTCCTGGGCGCCTCCACCAAGATCGTCGACCGGGAGACGGGCGAAGTGTTCATCGGCGAGGTGCCGCCCTATGCCGTGGTGGTGCCGGGCACGCTGCCGGGCAAGCCGCTGGCGGACGGCACGCCGGGCCCGAATCTGGCCTGCGCGGTGATCGTGAAGCGGGTGGATGCGCAGACGCGGGCGAAAACCGGCATCAACGAACTTCTGCGCGACTGATGCGACAATAGTGACCTTGCGGGGTCGATAGGTTCGGAGCAGAGCGGCGCTGTCGTGAGACTCGACGAAAGGTGCCGATGATGCGCGTGTCTGCCGCCCTGCTGCTGTCCGTTCTGGTTGCAACCCCGGTTCTTGCGCAGAAGCCGGTCACCCCGACCGGCGTCTGGCAAAGCCCGGGCGGCAACACGCGGATCCGCATTTCCAAATGCGGGCCGAACATCTGCGGCAAGGTGGCCTGGGCCAGCGAACGCGCCAAGGCCGACGCCGCGCGCGGCGGCCACCCGAACCTGATCGGCATGAACCTGTTCGAGGATTTCAGCCGCACCGGCCCCGCCGAGTTCCGCGGCCGGGTGTTCGTGCCGGACATCAACCGCCGCTTCAACGGCACGCTGACGGTGCAGAACCCGAAGACGATCCAGGTGCGGGGGTGTCTGGTGCGGAACACGGGCTGCCGGAGTGAAACCTGGACACGGGTGGGCAATTAGGCGGCTGGCCCGAAGGCGGCTGCGATTAAGGCAAAGCCTTAACTCGCAGACTCGCCGCAGGCCCGGCCGGCGGGGCGGAGGGCTTCAGCCCGACGAGCCCGTCCGACGAGTCCGGCTTTGCCGGCCTTCTTTTTTCTTCAGTCTCCCTACTTTTCTCTCCAGCCGGACTCGCGCGGCTCAGCCGCGCGGCCGGCCTATCCGCGCTCGCCAAGTGTGGAACAATTCTTACAAATCCTACACGTCCTACAGCCAAGCTGTTGAGAACAAAGTGTAGGACGATGTTCCACGTGGAACAACCGATATGGTTACGTGCATGTTCCGCGCGGCCGGCGGCCAAGCCGCCGAGTCCGCTGGGAGAGGTTAAGGAAAGAAAGAAAAAGCGCAGGCAAAGCCTGCGCCGTCGGACTGGCGGGCGATAGAGATCGCCCGCTCAGCCGGCCGGGCTTGCGCCGAGTCCTCGAGTTAAGGCTTTGCCTTAATCGAGGCCGGCTTCAGCCAGATGCGCCACCATCGCATTCCATGACCTTCTGTCGGTCCGCTCATGGAAAATGATCGTGGACATCAACTGCCCCTTCGCCTCCGGGTTGGTGAAGGCATGCTTCGCCCCCGTATAGGCAATGGTCTGGCAATCGACTTCGGCTGCCGCCATCTCGTCCAGGAAGGCGTTCAGGTGCACGTGCGGCACCAGCTCGGCCTCTGCGCCATGGCAGACCAGCAGTTTCGCCGTCACTTTGCCCTTCTCGGCGGGCGCCGGGGTGTCCAGCGCACCGTGGAAGCTCACCACCGCAAGCACGTCCGGGTTGCCCGACCGGGCCAGTTCCAGAACCGTGCGACCGCCGAAGCAATAGCCGATGGCCGCGATGCGGCCGTCGCACTGCGGCACGGCCTTCAGCGCAGCCACCGCCGCCGCCACCCGGGCGCGCAGCTTGGGGGCATCAGCGGCGAGATCGCCGATGATCTTGAACGCCTCCGGCGGATCGGCCGGGATGTAACGATCCCCGAAGATATCCGCCGCCAGCGCCACATAGCCCAGTTCGGCCAGCATCTTCGCCCGCCGCTGCACCTGCGCGCCAAGGCCCCAGGCTTCGTGCACCGCGACGACCCCGGGGCGAGGCCCCGGGAACTTCGCGGGGTCCGGCAGCTCCAGCACGCCAAGGCAGCGCTGGTCGCCGTCGAAATACTCCAGATCCATGGTGTCCGTCCCCTTACAGCTGCGACAGCAGATGTTCCGCGGACGAGACCTTGAACGCGCCCGGATCCTCCACGTTCAGCTCCACGACCTTGCCGTCCTTCACCAGCATGGAGAAGCGCTGCGCGCGCAGGCCCATGCCATATTTGCTGCCGTCCATGGTCAGGCCCAGCGCCTTGGCGAAATCGCCGTTGCCGTCGGCCAGCATGCTGATCTTGCCTTCCGCGCCGGAGGATTTGGCCCAGGCGCCCATCACGAAGGCATCGTTCACGGACAGGCAGACGATCTCGTCCACGCCCTTGGCGCCGATCTCGCCGGACTTTTCGATGAAGCCCGGCAGATGCTTGGCCGAGCAGGTAGGGGTGAAGGCGCCGGGCACCGCGAACAGCGCCACGGTGCGGCCCTTGAACAGCTCGTCGGTGTCGACGGGCGCGGGGCCGGATTCAGTCAGCTTGGTGAGTGTGGCGTGCGGAACGCTATCGCCGACCTTGATCGTCATGGCGGTCTCTCCTCCATCGGTTGGTCGAAAAACGGCGTTAATGCGGGCAGTTCACCACGTCTAGCGCCTGTTCATGACAGGCCCGCGCGCGTAGGGAAAATGTCATGACAGAGGCGCCCTATCTGCCCGGCCAGTTCCTGCTGGCAATGCCCGGGATCGGCGATCCG
Organism: Sphingomonas sp.; assembly: GCA_003248865.1. Classification (GTDB taxonomy): domain Bacteria; phylum Pseudomonadota; class Alphaproteobacteria; order Sphingomonadales; family Sphingomonadaceae; genus Sandaracinobacteroides. The sequence goes on along the minus strand of QFPK01000012.1, from coordinate 37,870 downwards.
CGATTCGAGCGGAGCGTGGTCGCGATGTGCGCCCATGATGCCGGCGGCGCGATGGGCATCTGCCTGCACGAACCGCTGGACGATCTGACCGTGCCCGATCTGATGCGTCAGCTGGAGATCGAGCCGGGCGACACGCCCGCGCTGCCGGTGCTGATGGGCGGCCCGGTCGATCCGCAGCGCGGCTTCGTGCTGCACTCGCCCGATTGGGGCGGGCAGGATACCCGCCATGTCGCAGGGCGCTGGGCACTGACCGGCTCGCGCGATGTGCTGGCCGCCATCGCTGCCAAACGCGGACCCCGCCAGTGGGTGGCGGCGCTGGGCTATGCGGGTTGGTCTTCCGGGCAGCTGGAAATGGAATTGTCGATGAACGGCTGGTTCTCCACGCCCGCCACCATGGGCCTCATCTGGGACACGCGGGCGCCCGGCCGCTGGCTCGACGGCTTCCGGGCCGCCGGAATCGACGCGCGGCTGCTCTCCACCGAAATGGGTCACGCCTGATCAGACCTGCCCGATCGGCTGCATGGCTGTCATGCCGGGCGCTGACTCTTCAATCCATTAGTCGCTTTGGCTTGACGCTGGGCAACGGCTCGTCTTTGACCGGGGCTGCATTCGTATGTGCTGAAAACTGGAGGGGGTCGCCTTGGCCAAGCTGTTCGACAAGATCCTGATTGCCAACCGCGGGGAGATCGCCTGCCGGGTGATCCGCACCGCGCGAAAGCTCGGGATCAAGACGGTGGCCGTCTACTCCGACGCCGACGCATCGGCCGTGCATGTGGAGATGGCGGATGAAGCCGTCCACCTCGGCCCGCCGCCCGCCGCCCAATCCTATCTGCTTGGCGACAAGATCATCGAGGCCTGCAAGGCCACCGGCGCCCAGGCCGTCCACCCCGGCTACGGCTTCCTGTCCGAGCGGGAATGGTTCGCCAAGGCGCTGGACGAAGCGAACATCGCCTTCATCGGCCCGCCGGCCTCGGCCATCGCCGCCATGGGCGACAAGATCGAATCGAAGAAGCTGGCGAAAGCCGCCGGAGTCTCGGTGGTGCCGGGCTTCGTGGGCGAGATCGCGGACACCGCGCACGCTGTCGAGATCGCCAACGGCATCGGCTATCCGGTGATGATGAAGGCCTCGGCCGGCGGTGGCGGCAAGGGCATGCGGCTGGCCTTCAGCGAGGCCGACGTGCGCGAAGGCTTCGAGTCGGTGAAGCGGGAAGGGCTTTCCAGCTTCGGCGACGACCGGGTGTTCATCGAGAAGTTCATCACCGAACCGCGCCACATCGAAATCCAGCTGCTCGGCGACAAGCACGGCAATGTCGTCTATCTGAACGAGCGGGACTGCTCGATCCAGCGCCGCCACCAGAAGGTGGTCGAGGAAGCGCCGTCCCCCTTCGTCACGCCCGAAATGCGCAAGGCGATGGGCGAACAGGCCGTCGAGCTGGCGAAGAAGGTCGGCTATTATTCCGCCGGTACCGTGGAATTCATCGCGGGCGCCGACCGCGGCTTCTACTTCCTGGAAATGAACACCCGGCTTCAGGTGGAACACCCCGTCACCGAAGCGATCACCGGCCTCGACCTTGTCGAGCAGATGATCCGCGTGGCGGCTGGCGAAAAGCTGGGCTTCGCCCAGTCCGACGTGGGCATCAACGGCCACAGCATCGAAACCCGCTTCTACGCGGAAGACCCCTATCGCGGCTTCCTGCCCTCCATCGGCCGCCTCTCCGACTATCGCGAGCCGGCCGCCGGCAACGGCGTGCGGGTGGATACCGGCGTGATCGAGGGCAGCGAGATCTCGATGTTCTACGATCCGATGATCGCCAAGCTCATCACCCACGCGCCGACCCGGCTGGAGGCGGCCGACCTGCAGATTTCCGCGCTGGACCGCTATTATGTGCGCGGCATCAACCACAATGCCGACTTCCTGTCGGCGCTGATGCAGCACCCGCGCTTCCGCGCCGGGGAAACGGTGACCACGGCCTTCATCGCCGAGGAATATCCCGAAGGCTTCCAGGGCGCCGCGCCGGATGAAGCCGGGCTGCCCGCGCTGCTGGCCATCGCCGCCGTCGTCGGCCGCTCCGCCGCGAACCGCGCCGCGCATGTCGACGGCCGTCTGGGCGGGGACGGCGACGCCCCCTCCGACTGGGTGGTTGAACTGAACGGCGAACAGCATCGCGTGACGGTCGGCCGCAACGGAGTCGGCACCAAGGTCGTCGTCGACGGCAAGTCCCTGATTGTGGAACTGCAGGGCCGCATCCCGCCGTCCGGCGTGGTGGAGGCGCTGGTGAACGGCGTGGCCGTCGCCGTGCAGGTGGACCGCAAGGGCAGCGGTTTCAAACTCACCCACAAGGGCCGCCAGCACGCCATGCGCCTGCTGACCCCGCGTGCCGCCGAGCTGCAGAATTTCATGCTGCCCAAGGTCGCGCCCGATCTCTCGCGCTTCCTGCTCTGCCCGATGCCGGGCCTCATCGTCTCCATCTCCGTGAAGGAAGGCGACAAGGTGGAAGCCGGCCAGCCGCTGGCCGTGGTGGAAGCCATGAAGATGGAGAACATCCTGCGTGCCGAGAAGAGTGCAACAGTCTCCAAGCTGCACGCGAAACAGGGCGACAGCCTCGCGGTGGACGCGATTATCCTTGAATTTGAATAACTTAATCTGAAAATTCGGAACCCGGAACGGCGCCTTCACGGCGCCGTTAACCGTTGCATTCCTTCACAAAGCCGCCGTTGCATCCAGCCATCGACATGCGCAATATGCTGACAACGGCAAAGGTCGCTGCCGAAAAAAACGAAATCACCTGGAGCCCAAATATAGGGCAAGAAAAGAAACCGGGAGAATGAAGATGTCGATGGTCGCTAAATTTGGTTTCGCCTTTGCCGCTTCCCTGATGCTGACGGCAATCTCCATGGCAGCATTTTCGGGCCTCTCGCTCGATACTCTGCTCTCGCCCCACTTCTGGGTGATCAGCGTGTCGCTCGCAGGTCTCTTCAGCCTCGCCATGGGCAACGGCATCGGAACCGCGCCGAGCCGCCGCTCCCAAATCCTGCCCGCCACCGGCCTGCTGCCGGCCTGATCTTCGGGCACAGAAATCCCAGCTCCTGAAGGGGGCCGGTGCACTGGCGCCGGCCCTTTTCTTTATCTGTACAGAAGGTTTTTTTGCCTCCGGCGGGCAGGGAAATGATTTCCCTGCACCCTCAACACTATTGCTGCGTGCCACGACCGAGTCGCGCGCGTTGCGATATTTTATTGCCTGCGGCGCTAGAGCTTGCTGACGCCGCAGGCGATCAACCCCTCTCTCAACCCAACCTCACCGCTCGCCCTGAAAACGGGGGTGCAGGGGCGTCACGCCCCTGCCAGGTGGCGGGCAGAGCCCGCCCCGCCGGAGGCAACACCACCCACCCCACCGAATGCCCGTTTGCCTGCGAGCGCTGAGAGGACTAGGGGGGCGCGCATGATTGTCACCCGTTTTGCCCCGTCGCCGACGGGCCGGCTGCATGTCGGCAACGTCCGCACCGCTCTTCTGAACTGGCTGCTGGCCCGCAAGCAGGGCGGCAAATTCCTGCTGCGCCTGGACGACACCGACACCGCGCGGTCGACGGAGGAATATGCCCAGTCCATCCGCGACGACCTCGACTGGCTGGGGATGACGGCGGATGCCGAGGAGAAGCAGTCTGCCCGGCTGGCGCGTTATGAAGAGGTGCTGGGGCAGCTGGCGGCGGCCGGGCATGCCTATCGCGCCTATGAGACGCCCGAGGAACTGGACGTGAAGCGCAAGGTGCTGCTGGGGCGCGGATTGCCGCCGGTGTATGACCGGGCCGCGCTGGCGCTGACGGATGCGGACCATGCCCGGTTCGAGGCGGAGGGGCGGCGCCCGCACTGGCGCTTCAAGCTGGACCCGGCCCTGCCGCATGAGTGGACCGACCTGATCCGGGGGCCTTCGAAGATCGACCCGGCCTCTTTGTCGGACCCGGTGATCCGGCGCGCGGACGGCAGCTGGCTGTATATGCTGCCCAGCGTGATCGACGATGTGGACATGGGCGTGACCGACGTGGTGCGCGGCGAGGACCATGTGACGAACACCGGCATCCAGCTGCAGATGTTTGCTGCGATGGGGGCCGAGTTTCCCCGTTTCGGCCATGCCGCGCTGCTGACGGGGGCGGACGGCGCACTGTCCAAGCGGCTGGGGTCCATCGGCGTTGCGGACTTCCGGGATCGTGGGATCGAACCCATCGCGGTGAAGGCGCTGCTAGCGCGGTTGGGCACCTCGCTGCCGGTGGAGCTGGTGCTGAGCGATGCGCCGCTGCTGGAGGCGTTCGACATCGGCCATCTGGGCCGCGCCACCGCCCGCTTCGACGAGGCGGAACTGGAGCGGCTGAACGCCAGCATCCTGCACCAGACGCCCTATGCAGCGGTTTCCGGCCGCACCAGCCTGAGCGAAGCGGAATGGGATGCCGTGCGCGGCAACCTCCACAGCGTCGCCGAGGCCGAGCAATGGGCCGCCGTGATCCATGGGCCGCTCGCCGCCCCCGCGCTGGAGGCCGAGGATGCTGCCTATGTGGCGCAGGCCGCCGAAACGCTGGCTGCCCTGCCCTTCGACTCTGGCGTGTGGGGTGCGCTGACCGAGGCCTTGAAGGCCGGCACTGGGCGCAAGGGCAAGGCGCTGTTCATGCCGCTGCGCCTGGCGCTGACCGGCCAGCCGCACGGGCCCGACATGGCAGCCCTGCTGCCGCTGATCGGACGGGACGAGGCGCTGAAGCGGCTGAGGGGCTGACAGGGCTGTGATTGCCAGCGGTGCCGGAACTTGCCGACGCCGCAGGCAACAACGCAAGCATGCCTTGCATCCCCCACCCACGGTCGTATGTCGGCGCCCATGCAAGACCAGCTGCTATTCTCCTACGGCACGCTCCGCCAGCCCGAGGTGCAGATGGCGCTGTTCGGCCGCATGATCGAGGGCGTGCCCGACGCCATGCCCGGCTGGCGCAGCCGCATGATCGAGATCAGCGACCCGGACGTGATCGCGAAAAGCGGCACCCGCTGGCACCCGATGGTGGAACGCAGCGACGACCCCGCCGACGCCGTGGAAGGCCTGCTGTTCCGCGTAAGTACCGAAGACCTCGCCAGCGCTGACGCCTATGAAGTCGATTACGCCCGGCGCCCGGTCACGCTGCGCTCCGGCCTCACCGCCTGGATTTACGGCGACAAGTCGGACAGCGACGCGGCATGATCGTCCGCTCACGGCCCGGCCTGTTCGACGTGGCCTTCGCGGTGCAGGGCTCCATCCTGCCCCGCATCATCGGCCGCCTCGCGATCATCGCCCTCGTCTCGGCAATCGCCGTCGCCGCGTCCAGATATCATCCCGGCATCTTCGCCGAGATGAGCGCGATCCCCTTCACGCTCATCGGCATCGCGCTCTCCATCTTCCTCAGCTTCCGCAACAACAGCTGCCATGACCGCTGGTGGGAAGGCCGCAAGCTGTGGGGGTCGCTGGTGATCGCCTGCCGCTCCTTCGCACGGCGCATCGCCACGCTGGACGAAGTGGACCGCCAATTCTTCCTCCACGGCCTGTGCGGCTTCACGGAAGGCCTCGCCGCCCGCCTGCGCGGCGCGGATGAACAGGTCGCCATCGCGGCGCATTGCGGTGAGGGCGACTGGTCGGCGGCCGTCAATCCGACGGACAGGCTGTTGCACGAACTGGGCCGCCGCTGCCTGCAGCTGATGCAGTCCGGCCACATCAATCCCATCCATTACAGCCAACTGGAAGAGCAGCTGCAGCTGCTCTCGCAGGTGCAGGCCGGATGCGAGCGCATCCTGCTGACGCCGCTGCCCTACAGCTATTCGCTGCTACTGCACCGCACGCTCTACATCTTCTGTCTGGCGCTGCCCTTCGCGCTCGCAGGCTCGCTGGGCTGGTGGACACTGCTGCCCGCGCTGCTGGTCAGCTACACTTTCTTCGGCCTCGACGCGCTGGGCGACCAGCTGGAAGACCCGTTCGGGCTCGAGCCCAACGATCTCCCACTCGACGCCATCGCCCGCACCGTCGAACGGGAAATGCTGTCACTGCTGCCCGGCACCGAGCTGCCGCCGCAGCTGGAACCGAACGCCTATGTGCTGACCTGACCGCAGGCTACAGCGCGATCCCCGCAGCCGCCACGCGCGCCTTCAGGTCGGCTTCCGGCCGGGCGCCATAATGTTCGATAATCTCGGCGGCCGCGATGGTCCCCATCACGGCGCAATGCTCCAGCGACAGTCCGCGCGAATGGCCCGTCAGGAACCCGGCCGCGAACAGGTCGCCCGCCCCCGTCGTGTCCAGCACGCGCACCGCAGGCGTGATCGGCACCTGCACCCGCTCGCTGCCCTTCACCACCACGGCGCCCTTTTCGGATCGTGTCACCACCGCCAGCGGCACGATCTGCGACAGCCCCTCGATGGCGGCTTCCGCGCTGTCGGTCTGGAACAGGCTCTTCGCCTCATTCTCGTTGGCGAAGGCGATGTCCACCAGCCCTGCCTTCATCATCTCCAGAAAGTCCGCGCGATGCCCCTCCACGCAAAACACGTCGGACAGCGTCAGCGCCACCTGCCGCCCGGCGTCGCGCGCAATCGCCTTGGCCTTGCGGATGGCGCGGATCGGCGCGGGCGGATCCCACAGATAGCCTTCGAAATAGGTGACCTTCGCCGCGCGCACCATCGCTTCGTCAACGTCGGGCTCGTCCACTTCCTGGCACGAACCCAGATAGGTGCTCATGGTTCGCTGCGCGTCAGGGCTCACGATGATCAGGCACTGGCCGGTCGGCGGGCCGCTCTCGGCCGGCGGCGTGCGATAATCCACCCCTGCCGCGCGGATGTCGTGCGCGAACACCTTGCCCAGCTGGTCGTTCGAAACCCGGCCCACAAAGGCCGATTTGCCGCCCAGCGCCGCGATTCCCGCGCAGGTGTTGGCGGCAGACCCGCCCGACACTTCGCGCCCCGGCCCCATCTTCGAATAGAGCTCGGCGGCTTCCACGGCAGAGATCAGCCGCATCGATCCCTTGGGGATTCCATTCTGTTCCAGGAACTGGTCCGGATGGGAGGAAAGCACGTCGACGATCGCGTTTCCGATCGCGATCACGTCATACGGGTCGGCCAAGTCGGTCTCCTGGTGCGGAAGGCTGTTTCCCGGCCGCTAGCATTGCCCCGCCCCCAAGGCTAGACGGCGATGCCATGCGCATCGCTCCTCTCCTCGGCCTCGCCTTTCTCGCGGGCTGCGCCACGGCCCCGGCCCCCAACAGCATCACGGCCCCGGCACCCCCGCCGCCGCCCGGCATGGAACTGCTGCTAGGCCACCCGGCCGAAACCGCGCTCGATCTGCTGGGCAAGCCCCGGCTCGACAAGCGCGAGGGCGAAGCCCGCCAGCTGCAATTCGCCGGCGGCTGCATCCTGGACCTCTGGTTCTACCCCCAGCCCGGCGCCGCCCCGGTGGCGAAACATGCCGACGCCCGCCTGCCCGACGGCCGCGACTTCGCAGCCGGCGAATGCCTGCAACTGCTGATCCGCTCCAAGGCCCCCGCACCGGCGGCCGCCGAGCCGGCTGAACAGGCGCCGGCAGCGAAAAAGCCGGTGCGCAAACGGAGTTAGACTGCTTGCAGATCTGAAGGTGCGCTGATCCTGCAACTCCCATGGCAGGAAGACGGTCCTCCGGACGTGCGGAGGAAGAAATCAGCCCTGCCGGATGCGGATCGACAAGGCATGCGCCGCCAGCCCCTCGGCGTCCGCCAAGGTTGCAGTCGCACCGGCCAGCGCGGCAAAACCCTGCATGCCTGCGTCCAGCCAGGTGGTGCGCTTCATGAAATTGTGCACGCCCAGTCCGCCGGAGAAGCGGGCACGTCGGCCGGTCGGCAGCACATGGTTGGGACCGCCGATGTAATCCCCGATGGGCTCGGGCGTATGGGCGCCCAGGAACACCGAACCGGCGTGGCGGATGGCTGCGAACAGCGGCTGCGGATCGGCCAGCATCAGTTCCACATGCTCGGCCGCCAACGCATTGGCGAGCGCGGGGGCCTCGGCCAGATCGTCCACCAGAATGATGGCGCCATAATCGTCCCAGCTCTCGCGCGCCGCCTCCTCGGTCGAGAGCGTCGGCAGCAGGCGCTGCACCCAGTCCGCCACGGAATCGGCCAAAGTTGCACTGTCGGTGATCAGGATGGACTGCGCGACCGGATCATGTTCGGCCTGCGAGAGCAGATCAGCCGCGATCCAGTCCGGCCGGGCCGACGCATCCGCAATCACCAGAATCTCGGATGGGCCCGCGACCATGTCGATGCCCACGGTGCCGTACAGCTGGCGCTTCGCTTCCGCGACCCAGGCATTGCCCGGACCCACGATCATGTCGCACTTCGGCAGCGGATCGGTGCCGAAGGCCAGCGCGGCGATGGCCTGCGCCCCCCCGATGCGGAACACGCGCTCCACCCCGGCAAGCTCGGCCGCCAGCATCACCAAAGGGTTCAGATCGCCGCCGGGGGTCGGCGTCACCATCACCAATTCGTCAACGCCCGCCACCTGCGCCGGAATGGCGTTCATCAGCACTGAGGAAGGATAGGCCGCGCGCCCGCCCGGCACATAAAGCCCGGCGCGTTCCACCGGAGTCCAGCGCCACCCCGCCCGCACGCCGGTCTCATCGGTGTGGCTGCCGTCCGCCGGCCGCTGCGCCTCGTGGAAGGCACGGATTCGCGCGGCCGCCAGCTCCAGCGCCGCGCGCTGGTCGGCCGGCACGCGGGCAATGGCGGCGGCACGCTCGGCAGCGGAGATTTCCGCGCTGCCCGCCGTCAGATGCACCCGGTCGAATTTCTCGGTGAGGTCGGCCACCGCGCGGAAACCCTCGCGCTTCACCCGCTCCAGGATTGCGGCCACCTGCCCCGCCACGCCCCGGTCGGGCTCGCGCGTATCGGCGACCAGCGCCGCGAAGGCCTTGGCGAACCCCGCCTCCCAGCTATCCAGCCGCTGCATCAGGCCGCCACCCTGCCCAGCGCGGCGCGGAACGCGTCCACCAGCCGCGCCACCTCGGGCATGGTCTTGAAGGCGGCCCGGTTCACGATCAGCCGGGACGTCACCTCCAATATGGTCTCGCGCTCCACCAGCCCGTTTTCCTTCAGCGTCTTGCCGGTGGAAACCAGATCGACGATGCGCGGCGCCAATCCCAGCAGCGGCGCCAGTTCCATCGCGCCGTTCAGCTTTACGCATTCGGCCTGGATGCCCTGCCGTGCGAAGTGCAACTTGGTGAGGTGGGGATATTTCGTCGCCACCCGCACATGGCTTTCGGATGTGATGGGCGGCGTGCCCGCCGGTTCCGCCACCGAAAGCCGGCAGCGCCCGATCCCCAGATCGACCGGCGAATACAGCTCAGAATAATCGAATTCCGCCAGCACATCATTGCCCACGATGCCAATCTGCGCCGCACCAAAGGCGACGAAGGTGGCGACATCGAAGCTGCGCACGCGGATCACCGAGACTTCGGGCCTGTTGGTGGCAAAGCGCAGCGCCCGGCTACCCTCGTCGAACAGCGCCGGCTCCGGATGAATGCCTGCAGTCCCCAGCAGGGGCAGGGCTTCCTTCAGGATACGGCCTTTCGGCAGGGCGATCACAAGCTGTTGCATGGCGGCGGGCATATGCACGCCCTGCGCACTTGCGGCAACCATGCGGAGCGCGTATATGCGCCTCACTTCCTGACAGCCCAGCCTCACAGGAACCTCCGGCCAAGCGGCTGCGGGGCCAGAGAGGCTTTGCAGTCAGACCTGATTCTCGGAGTGTGAATGGCCAATCTCGAAGAGCTGACCGCATTGATCGAACCCGTCGTGACCGACTCCGGGTTCGAACTGGTGCGCGTGGCGCTCATCGAAGGCCCGTCGCTCACGCTGCAGATCATGCTGGAGGATCCCGCCACCGGGCAGATGAAGGTGGACGATTGCGCCCGGGTGTCGCGCAAGATTTCCCTGCTGCTGGACGAAACGGATCCGATCGACAGCGAATATATGCTGGAAGTCTCCTCTCCCGGCATCGACCGCCCGCTCACCCGGCTGAAGGATTATGACCGCTGGGCGGGCCATGACGCCAAGCTGGAACTCCGCGATGCGATCCCGCTGAACGGCGCGGACCGCAAGCGCTTCCAGGGCCCGCTGAAGGGTACCGCCGGAGAGGATATCCGGATCGAGGTGGAAGGCCTCGGCGAAGTCGCCCTGCCCTTCGCCGCGATCCGCACCGCGAAGCTGCTGCTGACGGACCGGCTGATCGCCGAAACCGCGCTGCTGCTATCCGACGAGGGTGCGGACGACATCGAGGAATATGAAGATACCGACGATGAGTCGGGTGAATTGAAGAACTGAGGGACACACATGAACCCCATTGCTGCCAACAAGGCCGAACTGATCGCAATCGCCGACGCGGTTGCCCGCGAAAAGTCCATCGACCGCATGATCGTGATCGAGGCGATGGAAGAGGCGATCCAGCGCGCCGCCCGCGCCCGGTACGGCGCCGAGAACGACATCCGCGCCAAGATCGACCCGCGCGGCGGCGACCTTCGCCTGTGGCGCGTCCTCGAAGTCGTCGACGAGCCTGAGGATTATTTCAAGCAGATCAGCCTGGTCGACGCGCAGGAGCGGGAATCGGGCGCGAAGCTGGGCGACTTCATCGTCGATCCGCTGCCCCCCATCGAATTCGGCCGCATCGCGGCGCAGGCCGCCAAGCAGGTGATCGTCACCAAGGTGCGCGACGCCGAGCGCGAGCGCCAGTATGACGAATATAAGGATCGTCAGGGCGAGATCATCACCGGCCTCGTGAAGCGGGTGGAATTCGGCCACATCGTGGTCGATCTGGGCCGCGCCGAAGGCGTGATCCGCCGCGACCAGCAGATTCCGCGCGAAGTGCTGCGCGTGGGCGACCGCGTGCGCAGCCTGATCACGCTGGTGCGCCGGGAAAACCGCGGCCCGCAGATCTTCTGCTCGCGCGCCCACCCCGATTTCATGAAGAAGCTGTTCGCGCAGGAAGTGCCGGAAATCTACGACGGCGTCATCGAGATCAAGGCCTGCGCCCGCGATCCGGGAAGCCGCGCCAAGATCGGCGTGCTCTCTCAGGACAGCAGCATCGATCCGGTCGGCGCCTGCGTCGGCATGCGCGGCAGCCGCGTGCAGGCGGTTGTGCAGGAACTTGCCGGGGAAAAGATCGACATCATCCCCTGGTCGCCCGACACCGCCACCTTCGTGGTGAACGCGCTGCAGCCGGCGCAGGTCTCCAAGGTCGTCATCGACGAAGAAGACAGCCGCATCGAAGTCGTGGTTCCGGATGACCAGCTCAGCCTCGCCATCGGCCGTCGCGGCCAGAATGTCCGCCTCGCCGGGCAGCTGACGGGCCACCAGATCGACATCATGACCGAGGCTGCCGAAAGCGAGAAGCGGCAGAAGGAATTCGTCGAGCGCTCCGAACTGTTCGAGAAGGAATTGGAGCTGGACGAGACCCTGGCCCAGCTGCTGGTCGCCGAAGGCTTCACCAGCCTTGAGGAAGTGGCCTATGTGGAGACCGAGGAACTCGCCTCCATCGAAGGCCTGGACGAGGACGTCGCCGCCGAGTTGCAGAGCCGCGCTGTCGAGGCGCTGGAGCGCCGCGAATCCGGCTACCGCGACGCCCGCCGGGCGCTGGGTGTGGAAGACGCGCTGTCCGAGATCCCCGGCCTCACCGAGGAAATGCTGGTCCGTCTGGGCAGCAAGGGCATCAAGACGCTCGACGACCTCGCCGATCTCTCCACCGACGAGCTGATCGGCAAGGGCGACAAGCGCCGCGAGATCCCGGCCGGCCTGCTCGCCTCCTTCGGCATCTCGCAGGACGACGGCAACGCCATCATCATGGCCGCCCGCCAGCACTGGTTCGCCGATGAAGAAGGCGCCGAAACCACGGATGGGGCCGACGCCTGAGATGAACCTCGCCATGCAACCTTTGGTCGGGCCCGCAGCCCGGGCTGCAGTCAGGGAGGGCGCAACCGCGTATGTCCTCCAATGACACCCCAGATGCGACTGTAGAAGTCGGCATCTCCGCCGGGGCCCGACCGGACAGGTCGGCTCCCGAGCGGAAATGCATCCTCTCGGGGGTGCATGGCGAACGTGCGTCCCTGATCCGCCTCGCGCTGGGGCCGGACGGCGCGGCCTGGCCCGATCTCGCGGCCAAGCTGCCCGGCCGGGGCGCCTGGGTCGCGGCGGATCGTGCCCTGCTGGAAACCGCGCAGGCGAAGGGCAAGCTGAAGGGCGCGCTCGCACGCGCCTTCCGCCAGCCCGTCGACGTGCCCGACGATCTTGCCCGGCGCATCGCCGACGGGCTGGAACGCCGCGCGCTGGACAGGCTGGGGCTCGAACATCGCGCCGGGCATCTTATATTCGGGTCAGAGAAGATTTCCGAATGGGCACGCGGCGGCCGGGTTTTCCTGCTGATGCATGCAGCCGACGCGGCCGAGGATGGAAAATCGAAACTGAATCAGGCCTTCCGCGCAGGCGAAGGCGACATGGCAGACGTTCTTACGCTGCCGGCCGGGCGGGACGCCTTGTCTCGGTCGCTCGGGCGTGAGAATATAGTGCATTCGGGCGTCACCAATGGCAAGGCAGCGGCGCGGATTGCAACCGAGGTTGCGCGCTGGGCTGCCTTTCTGGGCACCAGCAGCATTTCAAACGACGATCGGGGCCTTCCCGAGCGGCGGAACGACGAAGGACGGGAATGAGCGAAGACGAAAAGCCGAAGCTGGGCCTCCGGCCGCAACTCGGCGTAAAACGCACGACTGAAGTGAGCCAGGTGAAGCAAAGCTTCAGCCACGGCCGCACGCACAAGGTCGTCGTGGAAACGAAGAAGGCCCGGGTGTTCCGCAAGCCCGGAGATCCCGCCCCCGCACAGGATGAGGCGGAGCTGGAAGACGTGCTCGTGGAAGCCCCGGCCGCTGAAGCGCCGGTGCAGCCCGAAGCGCCCGCGCCCGTGCCGGCTCAGCCGCAGATGCCGGTTGCCCCGCCGCCGCCCTTCGTGGTGGTGAAGGACGAGCCCGTGCAGAAGGCCGAACCGGCGAAGCCCGCCGCGAAGGAGCCCGAAGCCGAGGCCCCCGAGCCTGAGCCCGCGCCTGTCGTGGAAGCCGCTGTCGAACCTGCGCCCGAGCCCACCCCTGAGCCCGCCGCCGTCGCGGCGCCCGAGCCTGCGCCGGTTGTCGAAGCACCCAAGCCCGCGCCTGCACCGGTGGTGGCCACGCCCAAGCCCGCCCCGGCACCCGCCCCCAAGCCCGCGCCGCAGAAGCCCGAGCTGACGGCCGTGCAGAAGGCCCTGCAGAATCCGAAGCTGACCCCGCGCGAGCGCACCCAGCTTATGATGCGCCTCGCCGAGGAAGAGCGGCTGCAGCGCGCCGAGGAAGTCCGCATCCGCGAGGATCGCGAGCGCACCGAAGCGGCCGAAGCCGAAGCCGCGCGGCTGGAGGAAAAAGCCCGCCTGGAAGCCGAGGAAGCCGCCCGCGCGGCCGAGGAAGCCAAGCGCGCCGCCGAAGCGCCGCCGCCCCCGCCGCCTGCGGCAGAGACGGAGGACGAGGATCGTCCGCGCAACACCCTCTCCGGCCGTGGCGGCCCCGTGCGCCGTCCGCCCGAACCCGCCAAGCCGTCGCGCAGCCGCAGCGACGAGCGTCGCTCGGGCAAGCTCACCATCAACCGTGCGCTGGGCGACGAAGACGGCGTGCGTTCGCGCTCGCTCGCTTCGCTGCGCCGCGCCAATGAAAAGCAGAAGCGCTCCGCCCATGGCGGCGGTGCTGCTGCCCAGGCGCGCACCAGCCGCGAAGTGCAGGTGCCGGAAGCCATCACGGTGCAGGAACTCTCCAACCGTATGGCCGAACGCGGCGCGGATCTGGTGAAGGCCCTGTTCAAGATGGGCATGCCCACCACGATGAACGAGTTCATCGACCAGGACACCGCCGAACTGCTGGTCACCGAATTCGGTCACACCATCAAGCGCGTGTCCGACAGCGACGTCGAAATCGGCCTGGAGGGCGAGGCGGACGCGGACGAGACGCTGAAGACGCGTCCCCCCGTCGTCACCATCATGGGCCATGTCGATCACGGCAAGACCTCGCTGCTCGATGCCCTGCGCGGCACCGATGTGGTGAAGGGCGAAGCCGGCGGCATCACCCAACACATGGGCGCCTATCAGGTCACGCTGAAGAGCGGCGACAAGATCAGCTTCCTCGATACGCCGGGCCACGAAGCCTTCACCGAAATGCGCGCCCGCGGCGCGCAGGCGACGGACATCGTGGTGCTGGTGGTCGCGGCGGATGACGGCATCAAGCCGCAGACGATCGAAGCCATCAACCATGTGAAGGCCGCAGGCGTTCCCATGATCGTCGCCATCAACAAGATGGACAAGCCCGGCGCAGACGCGAACCGCGTGCGCACCGAACTGCTCCAGCACGACATCCAGGTCGAGGAAATGGGCGGCGAAGTGCAGGACGTGGAGGTCTCCGCGCTGAAGCGCACCGGCCTCGACGAGCTGACCGACAAGATCCTGCTGCAGGCGGAGATCATGGAGCTGACGGCCAATCCGGACCGGATGGCCGAAGGCATTGTGGTGGAAGCCAAGCTGGACAAGGGCCGCGGCCCGCTGGCCACCGTGCTGGTGAAGCGCGGCACGCTGCGCACCGGCGACATCTTCGTCGTCGGCGTGGAGTGGGGCAAGGTCCGCGCCCTCGTCAACGACAAGGGCCAGACCATCAAGGAAGCCGGCCCCTCCATGCCGGTCGAGGTCCTCGGCCTCTCCGGCGTGCCGCAGGCGGGCGACATCCTCTCCGTTGTGGAGAACGAGGCCCGGGCCCGCGAAGTCGCGGATTACCGCCAGCAGGTCGCGCTCACCAAGCGCACCACGGCGGCCCCCGCCAGCCTCGAAAGCATGTTCGCCGGCCTCGCTGAGAAGAAGGCGATGGAATTCCCCGTCGTCGTCAAGGCCGATGTGCACGGTTCCACCGAAGCCATCGTCTCGGCGCTCAACAAGCTCTCCACCGACGAGATCAAGGTGCGCGTCCTGCACTCCGGCGTGGGTGCCATCACCGAATCCGACGTCACGCTGGCCCGGGCTTCGGGCGCGCTGATCATCGGCTTCAACGTGCGCGCCAATGCCAAGGCCCGTGAGGCAGCCCATGCCGGCGGCGTGCCGCTGAAATATTACGATGTCATCTACGACCTGATCGATGAAGTGAAGGCCGGGATGGCCGGCAAGCTTGGGCCGGAATATTTCGAGAATGTCGTCGGCCGTGCCGAAGTCCGCGAAGTGTTCCAGGCCGGCAAGTTCGGCAAGGCAGCCGGCTGCCTCGTCACCGAAGGCTATATCAAGCGCAACCTCAAGGCGCGCGTCCTTCGCGACGATGTCATCGTCTACAATGGCTCCATCGCCTCGCTGCGTCGCTTCAAGGACGACGTCACGCAGGTCGAAAAGGGCTATGAATGCGGCATCGGCCTGGAGAACTTCCAGGACATCCAGCAGGGCGACATGATCGAAACCTTCGAGATCGAAGAGCGTCTGCGCCAACTGTGAAGCGCGGAAGCTCCACCTCGGAAGGCCGCTCCGTCCGCACGCTGAAGGTGGGTGAGGCCATGCGCCATGTGCTGGCCGACGTGCTCGCACGCGGAGACATCAGGGACGATGTGCTGGACAAGCACATCGTCTCCGTCTCCGAAGTGCGCGTCTCGCCGGATCTGCGCCACGCCACCGCCTACATCATGCCCGTCGGCGCTACCGATGCCGATCAGGACGCCGTTCTCCGCGCCCTCAACAGCCACGCCCGCCAGCTGAAGGGCGAACTGGCCCGCCGCGTGAACACCAAATATGCAGCCGACATCCACTTCAAGGTGGACGACAGCTACGCCGAAGCAGCCCGCATCGACGCTCTGCTCCGTTCCCCCCGGGTCGCCCGCGACCTGGAAGACAAAGCCCCGCCGAAAATCACCGACGACGAGTGACGGGCAGGTGAACGCAGGGGCTCTGCCCCTGCACCCCGCAAGGGGCGTGACGCCCCTTGCGGGGTGCAGGGGGCAAGGCCCCCTGCCCTTCCCTCACCCGTTGCTCGCCGGCGGGGCTTCCGGCACCGGCACGCGCTTCATCGGCTGGAACTGGCCCAGCTGGCAGCGCATGGCGTTGGGGCCGCTTCCCATGGACCGGGGCGTGATGCTGTCGAAGCTGCAGATCTGGCTGGTGCGGCTGTTCACCTGGATCGCCTGCCCGAAGGTCAGGCCGCTGCAGCGCATGGGCAGGTTATTGCGCCAGGCCTGGTTGCGGTTGCGTTCGAAATCGATGGTGCGGTCGTCGATCACGCGGAAGCTGCGCACCTGACTGCGGTTGATGCAGTTCACGGGCGGGCCGTCCGCCACCCAGACGGTGCGATTGGCGGCATCGTTGTTGCTGTTGGCACAGCTGGCCAGCAGCATCAGCGCGGAAAGGGGAAGAACGGTTCTGAGCATGCGAAATCCTCCTTGGCCAGGCCAGTATCAGCGGGTGGGAACCGGCTTCTCCCCCGAATAATCATAGAAGCCCCGGCCGGATTTGCGGCCGTACCAGCCGGCTTCCACATATTTCGTCAGCAGCGGCGCGGGGCGATACTTCGGGTCACCGGTGGCCTTCTGCATCACATGCATGATGGCCAGCAGCGTATCCAGCCCCACGAAGTCCGCCAGCGTCAGCGGGCCCATCGGGTGGTTGGCGCCCAGCTTCAGACCGGTGTCGATATCCTCCACGCTGCCCACGCCTTCGCCCAGCGCGAAGATCGCCTCGTTCAGCATGGGGCACAGCACCCGGTTCACGATGAAGCTGGGGCTGTCTTCCGACACGATCGGGGTCTTGCCCAGCGTGGCGATGAAGTCGCGCGCGATGGTGCGGGTCTCGTCAGACGTGGCGAGGCCGGGGATGATCTCCACCAGCTTCATCACCGGCACCGGGTTGAAGAAATGCAGCCCCAGGAAGCGGTCCGGCCGATCAGTCGCGGCCCCCAGCCAGGTGATGGAGATGGAGGAGGTGTTGCTGGCCAGCACGGTGTGCGGCGCCAGTTTCAGCCCGGCGAAGATCTTCTTCTTCAGCTCCTCGCCCTCGGTCGCGGCCTCGATCACGAAATCCGCGTCCGACAGGGCGGCCGTGTCACCCACCGGCGTGATGCGGGCCAGCGTGGCCTCGGCCGCAGCCGCTTCCAGCGTGCCCTTGGCCACCAGCCGGTCCAGCTGCTTCGCGATTCCGGTCTTGCCCTTGTCGGCCCGGTCCTGCGCGATGTCGGAAAGAACGACCGAATGTCCGGCCGCCGCCGCGACCTGGGCGATGCCCGATCCCATGATACCGGCCCCGATCACACCAACCTTCATGCGCGCATCCTTTCACCGCTTGCGAAAGGCGGGTTAGCGCTCGACTCAGACCTTCACAATCCCTGCGTCAATCAGGCTGTTCGCAGCCTCCGCCAGACTGTCCTCGGCGGGGCGGAAGCGGATGCCCAGCCGCTCCTTCACATGCGCGGAACTCAGCGCCCGGTGCCGCCCCAGTTCGGAAAGGATCAGCTTCAGCGGCGGGTTGAACAGGGCAGCCACGCGCACGAACATGTCGGGCAGCGCGCGCGTCGGCACCTTGGCCGCGCGCGGCCCCAGTCGCGCCTTCAGGATGGCGGCGATCTCGTCCAGCCACAGGAAGCTGTCTCCCGCCACGATGAAGCGCTCCCCATCGATCTCCGGCGCCGTCAGCGCCTTCACATGGGCGTCGGCGACATCGCGCACATCCACAATGGAGAAGCCCAGCCGGGGCAGGCCGGGCATCGCGCCATTGACCAGGCGCCTGACCACCTCCAGCGAAGTGGAGAAATCCGGCCCCAGCACCGGCCCGACCACCATGCCCGGATTGATGGTGGCGAATTCCAGTCCCTTGCCATTCGCCGCCACCCAGTCGCGTGCGGCGCGCTCTGCGATGGTCTTGGATTTGGCATAGGCGCCCGTCGCGGGCGAATTCAC
Organism: Sphingomonas sp.; assembly: GCA_003248865.1. GTDB lineage: Bacteria > Pseudomonadota > Alphaproteobacteria > Sphingomonadales > Sphingomonadaceae > Sandaracinobacteroides. Next base: position 19,882 of record QFPK01000012.1, on the reverse strand, counting down.
ATCGGACCAGTCGGTCTCGGTATAGACCCTGTCCACCAGCTTGCCATGGCCATAGGTGATGGCCGCCACGCTGCTCGTCAGCACCACCCGCTTCACGCCCGCTGCCGCTGCGGCCTTCAGCGCCCGCAGCGCCCCGTCCCGCGCGGGCACGATCAGCTCGTCATCATGCGTCGGCACGGTGGAGGGAACCGGCGAGGCGACATGCAGCAGATGGCTGCAACCGGCCATGGCCTCGGCCCAGCCATCGTCGCTCAGCAGATCGGCCGCGAACAGCGGCAGTTCGGCGGCCGTCACCCCCAGCGTCGCACGCACCTCCTCCGCGCGAGACAGGTGGCGAATCGTGCCCTGCACCTGCCAACCCTCGGCCAACAGCTGCCGGATGGCGAAACCGGCGATATAGCCGGACGCCCCAGTCACAAGAACCGTGCCAGACATGAAAAGGCTCCCCCGGATTGTTTTCCGGGGGAGCCTATGTCATCCGGCGTCAGCCGTCGATGGCCTCAGAGCTTGGAAGTCAGCTCCGGCACCAGCGTGAACAGGTCGCCGACAAGGCCATAGTCCGCCACCTGGAAGATGGGGGCCTCCTCATCCTTGTTGATCGCCACGATCACCTTGGAATCCTTCATGCCTGCCAGATGCTGGATGGCGCCCGAAATGCCGATCGCCACATACAGTTCCGGCGCGACGATCTTGCCGGTCTGGCCGACCTGATAATCGTTCGGCACATAGCCCGCGTCGACCGCCGCGCGCGACGCGCCCACGGCGGCGCCCAGCTTGTCGGCCAGCGGATCGATATATTGGGTGAAGGCTTCGCCCGAACCCAGCGCACGGCCGCCCGAAACGATGATCTTCGCACCCGTCAGTTCCGGCCGTGCCGACACCGTCAGCTCCGCGCCCTTAAAGGTGGAAAGCCCGGCGTCACCGCTGCCCGAAACAGCTTCAACCGAAGCGGACCCGCCGCCCGCCGCCGCCTTCGGAAAGGCGGTGCCGCGCACGGTGATCACCTTCTTCGCATCGGCCGACTTCACGGTGGCGATGGCGTTGCCGGCATAGATCGGCCGGGTGAAGGTGTCGGCCGCTTCCACAGACAGGATTTCAGAGATCTGCGCCACATCGGCCAGGGCCGCCACGCGCGGGGCGATATTCTTCCCGCGCGACGTGGCCGGGGCCACGAACGCATCATAATTGGCCAGCAGGCCAGCCACCAGCGGCGCGACATTCTCAGCCAGCGCGTCGCCATAGGCGGCATCGTCGGCCAGCAGCACCTTGGACACGCCGTCGATCTTCGCGGCGGCGTCAGCCACGGCCTGCGCGCCCTTGCCCGCAACCAGCACATGCACCTCGCCACCGGCAAAGCCGGCCAGCGCCTTCGCGGCGGTCACCGCGTTCAGCGTCGCATCCTTCAGCAACGCATTGTCATGTTCGGCAAAAACCAGCACGCTCATGCGATAGCTCCCGCGCTCTTCAGCTTCTCGATCAGTTCGTCGACACTCTTCACCTTGATCCCCGCGGACCGCTTCGGCGGCTCGGTGACCTTCAGCGTCGTCAGGCGCGGCGTGACGTCCACGCCATAATCGGCAGGCGTCTTGTTCGCGATCGGCTTAGCCTTGGCCTTCATGATGTTCGGCAGGCTGGCATAGCGCGGCTCGTTCAGGCGAAGGTCGGTCGTCACCACCGCCGGCAGCTTCAGCTCGACGGTTTCAAGGCCGCCGTCAATTTCCCGCGTCACCGAAATCTTGTCGGCGCTCGGCTCCACCTTGGAAGCGAAGGTGCCCTGCGCCCAGCCCAGCAGGGCTGCCAGCATCTGGCCGGTCTGGTTGGCGTCGTCGTCGATCGCCTGCTTGCCCAGGATCACGAGGCCGGGCTGCTCCTCGGCCACCACCTTCGCCAGGATCTTGGCGACGGCCAGGCTCTCGGTGGCAACGTCGGTGGTCACCAGGATGCCGCGGTCGGCGCCCATGGCAAGCGCCGTACGCAGCGTTTCCTGCGATTGCGCCACGCCGATGGAGACGACGACGACTTCGGTCGCCACGCCTTTCTCTTTCAGGCGCACGGCTTCCTCGACGGAGATTTCGTCGAAGGGGTTCATGCTCATTTTCACATTGGCGAGTTCAACGCCGCTCTGGTCGGGCTTCACCCGCACCTTCACATTGGCATCAACCACCCGCTTCACGGGCACGAGAATTTTCATGGGCAGATCGCTCCCCAGTCACTTAGGATTTGCGCGGACCCCCATGAGCCAAGGCAGAGGCGAGAGTCAACGCGAACTCCCGCCTTCCGCCACGGCAAGCTGTCACGCATGCTAGCACAATCGCCAGCCCCAAGGCCTGCTCGGCATTCAGCAGCGGCCGGGCATCATCGCCCGATACTCCTGCAGAGGGGGCAAGCCCATCTGGCGGCGCAGATCCTCGACATTCGTTTCGTCTTCCAGCGGAGCCAGCTCATACGCACCGCCACGACAAATGAACTGCGATCCATATCGCTGCCGACCGGTCGCAAACAGCATCACCCTGTCATAGAGAAAGGCATATGGGCGAGGTGCGACATCGCCCTGCGCCAGCATCGGCTGCATCAGCTTCAGCACCTGATATTGGAACAGCGGATCATGCGCGGCATGCTGCACGATCAGAAAGGCGTCGGTCGCGGCCCCTTCCCCGACTTGAGATATCCCGGGCCACCCGGATTGCTGCACATAGGCCTTCAGCTTCTCGGTATGGGCGCGATCAAGCTCATCAATCCGAGGCATCACCATCAGCCTGAGGGCCGTTTGCCCCAGCTCATCAAGCGGTGGTGCTTTGTCCTTGCCGGTCGCCGGCTGCATCGCGCCACGCCAGATCTGATCGAACAGCGCCCAGTATCGCAACCGCTCGGCGATGGGCGCCTGATCCGGGCCTCTGGGAAGGCTGGCATCGCGCGCCACATCCACCGCCCGCTCGATCCCGAAAAAGACCAGCTCCGCCCGTCCGCACGCCTGTTGAAATTCATCCCAGCCCACCCCTTTCGCGGCGAGACGTTCTGCGGTTTGAAGGGCGTGGCAGTTCCAGTCGCCCAGGCAGGGCTCTTCGGAAATCCGGGGCTCAAGGCCAAGTTCGCGAAATCCGGCAGCCGCAGACGTCCTGAAATCTATCGTCCTCCGCTGCTGCGCCGAAACACGATCCTTCCAAGCCGCTGCCTCGGTCGCGTCCGCCGCCGGAAACGCGCCGCGCGCCCAGCCCAGACAATCCCCGTCGCCGGCTTTTGCGGGCGCCCAGTGAACAAGCAGAATGGCGCAGACGATCCAAAGCCTCGAGGATCGCGCGGCCCGGATCGTCAGTCCCCCGTCTGGATCCGGTCCACCAGCTGCTTCACCGTCGGCACAAACCCGTTCGAATAGAAGGGGTCGGTCTTGAAGTTGAAGGCGGCATGGCCCGCGAACATCAGCTCATGCTCCGGGTCTGCCCCGTGCGCGATGTCCTGCAGCGTCTTCTGGATGCAGAAGCTGCGCGGATCGGCGAGATAGCCGGTGGTGTGATCGTCATGATCCTTCCAGGCACTGAACGAACAGTGTGAGAGGCACCCCATGCAATCGGCCTGATCCTTGCGGATCAGCTTGGATTCCGCCGCGCTCACGAACACCAAAGTGTTGTCGGGCGTCTTCAGCGCGGTGTCATAGCCGGCGCCGTTCCATTCCCGCGCCCGATTCAGATCGTCGCGGGTCACATAATAGGTCTTGCGGCCTACGCCGACGTCCAGCGTGTACTGATGGTCTCCGGCCGCTTCGGTGCTGAACGCGATCTGCCGTTCGGAACGGCCTTCCAGATTGCGCAGGAAGCTGTTCCTGACCGCGCTGGAATAAAAGCCCGTGGGGGAGAATTTGTGCAGCAGCACGTCCCCCTCTTCCAGATGCGGCAGGCGCGCCTTCCAGCCCTCGGGAATCGGGCTTTCCTTCGTCAACAGCGGGCGGGTGCCGAACTGGAAGGAAATCGCGCCCAGTTCGGGGTTGTCGATCCAGTCCGCCCAGTCGCGCAGATACCAGACGCCGCCCGCCATCACGATCGGCACGGAATCGGCGATCCCGCCCTCGCGCATCACTGCGCGCAGTTCCTTCACCCGGGGGTAGGGGTCCTGCGGCTGCCTCGGGTCTTCCGCGTTGGAAAGCCCGTTGTGCCCGCCGGCCAGCCAGGGGTCCTCATACACCACCGCGCCCAGCCATTCGCTGGCCTTGGAATAGGCCCGCTTCCACAGCGCTCGGAACGCCCGGCCGGACGAGATGATGGGGTAATAATAAACCTCGTGCCGCGCCGCGATCTCGGAGAGCTTGTAGGGCATGCCCGCCCCGCAGGTCACACCGTGCAGCATGCCCTTGGTCTGGCTCAGCACGCCTTCCAGAATGCGTTGCGCGCCGCCCATTTCCCACAGCACATTGATGTTGAGCGCGCCGCGCCCCGCGCGGATTTCATCGCCGGCAATGTCGAAGGCGCGCCGCACCTGCTCCACAGCACCCTTGATGCCATAGTCCACCAACTCTTCATGCCGCCCTTCGCGGGTGCGGCTGTGGTAGATCTGCGGGATGACGTCGCCATTTTCGTCATAGCTGTCGGCATTCACACCGGACACGGTGCCGATCCCGCCCGCCTTGGCCCAGGCACCGGCAGACGCATGGTTCGTCGCGGACACACCCTTGCCGCCTTCCACAAGCGGCAGGAACGTCTGCCCGCCAACGGTGAATGCACTCAAAGCCTTCAATTCAGTCTCCCCTCAGGGCCCTCTTTACCAGCACATCGCGTGACGCGCTGCTGCTATTTGATCAGGCGAATGCGGCCCCAACCACGGCGGCGCGCAGTTCTGCAATCCCCGCCTTGGTCTCGCTGCTGGTCGGGATCAGCTGCGGGTGCGCGGCCGGATGGGTCCGCGCGATCTCGGCCACTGCGGCCGACACGGCGGCCAGCGCGGTCGGCTTGATCTTGTCGGCCTTGGTCAGCACGATCTGGTAGCTCACGGCCGCCTTGTCCAGCAGCTCCATGATCTCCTTGTCCACCGGCTTCAGGCCATGGCGGCTGTCCACCAGCACCAGCACCCGCTTCAGCGTGGGGCGGCCGCGCAGATAGTCGTTCACCAGCCGGCCCCATTCGCGGATCAGGTCCTTGGGCGCCTCGGCATAGCCATAGCCCGGCATGTCCACCAGCCGCAGCACCGGCGGCTCGCCCACCAAGAACAGGTTCAGCTCCTGCGTGCGGCCCGGCGTGTTCGAGGTGCGCGCCAGCCCCTGCCGCCCGGTCAGCGCGTTCAGCAAGGATGATTTGCCCACGTTGGACCGCCCCGCGAACGCCACTTCGGGCAGGTCGGCATCCGGCAGGAATTCCAGCTTCGGCGCGGACAATTGGAACGAGACAGGCCCGGCGAACAACCGCCGGGCCTCCTCGATCAGGTCTCCCTGCTCGGCGTCCGTCATTTCGCGGGCGCCGGTGCGGGGGCGGGATACTTCTTCAGAAGCACCCACTGCTGCAGGATGGAAACCAGGTTGTTCACGATCCAGTAGATCTGCAGACCGGCCGCGAACGGCGCCATCATGAACATGAAGATCCACGGCATGAACGAGAACACCTTGGCCTGAATCTCGTCCATCGGCTGCGGGTTCAGCTTGAACTGCGCCCACATGGTGACCCCCAGAATGATCGGCAGAATGCCCAGATGCAGGAAAGGCGGCAGGTCGAACGGCAGCAGTCCGAACAGGTTCAGGGGCGTCAGCGGATCTGGGGCGGAGAGGTCCTTGATCCACAGGAAGGCCGGCTTGTGCCGCATTTCCACCGTGATCAGCAGGGTCTTGTACAAGGCATAGAAGATCGGAATCTGCAGCAGGATCGGCAGGCAGCCGGCCAGCGGATTGATCTTCTCCTTCTTGTACAGCTCCATCAGCTCATATTGCTGCTTCTGCTTGTCGTCTTTGTACTTTTCCTGAAGTTCCTTCATCTTCGGGGCGAAGATGCGCATCTTGGCCATGCTGGCATATTGCTTGTTGGCAATCGGGAACAGCACGGCGCGCACGATCAGCGTCAGCCCCACGATGGCCAGCGCATAATTGCCCAGATGGCCATACAGCCATTCCAGCAGCCCGAAGATCGGCTGGGCGATGAACCAGAACCAGCCCCAGGCCAGCGCGCGGTCGAACAGCGGCGCACCCAGTTCGTCGCGCACCTGGTTCAGCAGCCGCACTTCCTTGGCGCCCGCGAACAGGTGGCTGGTGGTGATGGAGGCTTCGCCGCTGTTCACCGTCTGCGCGGCCTTCAGCCAGTCCACCTGATAGCGGTCCGCGTCGGCGGCAGTGAACCGCCCCTCGATGGCGGCCTGCTGGTCCGGGATCAGCGCCGCCAGCCAGTGCTTGTCGGTGATGCCCAGCCAGCCGCCCTTGGAATTGATGATCTGCGGGCCCTTCTCCCGCAGCTTGTCATAGTCGATGTCGCCTTCCATCAACGTGCCGTCCAGCACGGCGATGGGGCCGACATGCAGGTTAATCCCGTTCTTGTCGGGCCCACGGCCGGTGCGGTTCACATAGCCGAACGCACGAAGGGCCACCGGCGCCGCAGAGGCATTGGCCACCCGCTGCTCAACCGTGAACAGGAAGTTCTGATCGACCGACACGATCTGCTGGAAGATCAGCCCGGTGGGGCTGCGCCAGCTCAGCGTGACCGGCTTGCCCGGCGACAGCGTGGCGGCATTGGCCGTCCACTGCGCGTCGGCCGGCGGCGCGCCCGGCCCCACCCAGCCATAGCCGGCGAAATAGGCATCCTTCGAACCGGACGGCGCGAACAACCGGATAGGGTCAGACGGCGGCAGGCTGACGAGGTGATCCTTCAGCACCAGATCGTCGAATCGGGCACCTGTCAGGTTGATCGAGCCTTCCAGCCGGGGCGTCTCGATCCGCACCCGCGCGCCCTGAGACACGATCTTTTCGGCCGGCAGCGGCCCCGCAGGCACGGCAACGGGCACGTTGGCGCCCGGCGTCGCCGGCCCTCCGTCGGCAGCGGCAGTGGTCGCCGTCTTGGGCGCCGGGAAGAATCTCTCGGACGCGAAGGTCCAGCCGAACAGCACCAGTGCCGACAGCACGACGGCAAGGATCAGGTTGCGGTTTTCCTGGGTCACTGGCTCAGGCTCACTCTTCCCGGATGGCCGGGCGCGGTGCCCGGCGGAACAAATGGAACTGGTCTGGAACCGGATCATGGCCCGATCCGCCCCAGGGGTGGCAACGGCCGATCCGGTGGGCTGTCAGCCACAATCCGACCAGCAGCCCGTGCCGCTTTAAGGCCTCGATCCCATAATGGGAACAGCTTGGCGAAAATCGACAGCTCGGCCCCAGCAACGGAGACAGCGTCAGCTGATACAGCCGGAACAGCCCCGCAATCGCGCGGGCAGGCAGTTCGGTCAGCTTCACGGCGCCGACTCCACCCGTTTGCGCGCCTTTTCCAGCGCCTTGCGGGTCAGCGCCAGCAGCTCCTCGAACGGAAGCTCGGCCTCCTGCGGGCGGGCGATGAAGATATGGTCAGCGGATGGAACCGCCAGCGTCGGCATCGTCAGCCGCGCCACTTCGCGCAGGCGCCGCTTGGCCCGGTTGCGCGTGACCGAATTGCCGATGCGCTTCGTCACGGTGAATCCGGCCCGTGCCACCCCCAGCCCGGTGGGCTTCACCAGCAGAATGAAGGGCGGCATTGGCACCCGGATGCCGGAATTGGCAGCCAGGAAATCCCCCCGAACCTTGATTCGCCCGACAAACTGAAACGCGGCCGGGGCCAGCCCAGCCGCGTGTCGATCATCCGTCATGAAAGATGTCCGGCAGGCGCCGAACAACCCAGCTCAGGCCGACAGCACCTTGCGGCCGCGGGCACGACGACGGGCCAGCACCTTGCGGCCGCCAACAGTCGCCATGCGGGCACGGAAGCCGTGGCGACGCGCGCGGACGAGCTTGGAGGGTTGATAGGTGCGCTTCATCGGTCTTGCCTCGAAAATAGATTGTCAACCGGGGGCACGGGCCTCCGGCAAGAGCGGTGGCCCATAGCGAACAAGGCTGCCAGCGTCAACTTCGGCGCCGGACGGAAACCTGAGATAGCTGCGAAGTGCGCAGGCGTGCAACTGCCGCTAAGGCCTCTACCCATGACCCAGTTCGAACTGACCGAAGACCAGCTCTTCATCCAGGAAACCGCACGCCGCTTCACGGCCGCCGAGATCACCCCGCACGCCGCGCGCTGGGATGAAGAGCATCACTTCCCGCGCGAGACGATTCGCAAGGCGGCGGATCTGGGTTTCGGCGCCATCTATGTGCGCGAGGAATCGGGCGGCATCGGGCTCGGCCGCCTCGAATCGGCTCTCATCATGGAGGCCATGGCCTATGGCTGCCCCTCCACCTCGGCCTTCATCTCCATCCACAACATGGCCAGCTGGATGATCGACAGCTTCGGCGGAGAGGCGGTGCGGCAGAAATATCTGCCCGGCCTGATCCCGATGGACAGCATCGCCAGCTATTGCCTCACCGAACCCGGCGCCGGCTCCGACGCGGCCGCGCTGAAGACGAGCGCCGTCAGAGACGGCGACCATTATGTCGTCACCGGCTCCAAGGCCTTTATCTCCGGCGGCGGCGCCAACGAACTCTATGTCACCATGGTCCGCACCGGGGGCGAAGGCGCGAACGGCATCTCCTGCCTCGTCATCGAGAAAGACATGCCCGGCGTCTCCTTCGGCGCCAACGAACGCAAGCTCGGCTGGCGCTCGCAACCGACGGCACAGGTGCATTTCGACGGCGTGCGGGTGCCGGTGGAAAATCTCGTCGGCGAAGAAGGCCAGGGCTTCCGCATCGCCATGGCGGGCCTCGACGGCGGCCGCCTCAACATCGGCGCCTGCTCGCTCGGCGGCGCGCAGCGCGCGATCGACGAAACACTCGGCTATGTCCGGGATCGCCGCCAGTTTGGCAAGGCGATCGCCGACTTCCAGGCCACCCAGTTCACGCTGGCCGACATGGAAACAGAGCTTCAGGCCGCCCGCGCCCTGCTTTATCTGGCGGCCGCCAAGGTCACGGCCGGCGCCCCCGACAAGACGCGGTTTGCCGCCATGGCCAAGCGCTTCGCCACCGACACCGGCTCGGCCGTGGTGGACCGCGCGCTGCAGCTGCATGGCGGCTACGGCTATCTGATGGATTACCCCATCGAAAGGCTGTGGCGGGATCTGCGCGTGCACCGCATCCTGGAAGGCACCAATGAAGTGATGCGCATGATTACGGCACGAGACCTGCTGAAATCTGCCGGCTGAGCTTGCGCCGCCGCCGTCCCGGGCCTAGCCCTGTGGCATGACATCCCGCTGGGCCATTGCGCTGCACGGCGGCGCCGGCGTCACGCCGGGCCGCGATTACAGCCAGGTTGAAACACATCTGGGCGAATTGCTCTCCGCGGCGGAAGCCCGGCTTTCCGGCGGCGCCTCCGCGCTCGACACGGTGGAATGGGCGGTCGCCGAACTGGAGGCCTCCGGCCTCTACACCGCAGGGCGCGGCTCAGCCCCGAACCGCGCTGGCCAGGTGGAGTTCGACGCCTGCATCATGGACGGACCCACCCGCCGCGCGGGCGCCGTGGCGGCGATCCAGGACGTGCGCAGCCCTATCCATGCCGCCCGCGCCGTGATGGAGCAGACGCCGCATGTGCTGCTGGCGGGAGACGGCGCCACTGCCTTCGCGCATGAAATCGGCCTGCCCATGATTGGCGACGATCCGGATTTCTTCCGACTGGCCGTCGGTGTGGAGCCTGCCGACATGGCTGTCCCGGCAGATGCGCTGGGCCATGGCACCGTGGGCGCCGTGGCGCTCGATCAGGAAGGCCGGCTGGCCGCCGCCACCTCCACCGGCGGTATCTACGGCAAGCGCCCCGGGCGGGTGGGGGACAGCCCGCTGCCCGGCAGCGGCACCTGGGCCGATGATCTGGTGGCGATCAGCTGCACGGGGGTCGGGGAGCATTTCATCCGTGCCGGCGGCGCGTGCGACATCGCAGCGCAGTTGCGCTATGCGGGCATCCCTCTCAAGACTGCGGCAGATACCATGCTGGACAGGGTCAAGTCGTTCGGCGGCAATGGCGGCCTGATCGCGCTTGATTGTGCCGGATCGGCAATATTCGCGTGGAATTCTCCAGGATTGAAACGAGCATTGTCTGGCTCGCATGTTGAACGGATCGTCGCTATAGACTGACTATTGTCCAACTTGGGGGATTGTATTGCGTAAAGAACCTAAGAATTATCTGGATACGGTGCCGGACCCAACGGCATTGACCGGCAACGAGCTGGCCAAAAGCAGAAGCACGCGCCGCCGCATTCTCGATGCCGCTCGCGACATACTGGCAACTCAGGGTTATGCCCGCTTTTCAACGCTTGCTGTGGCGGAGCGCGCAGGCCTTACCCGGCCGGCCATGCTCTATCATTTCGGTTCCAGGCTCGAGCTGGTGAAGGCCACCATCCATCATCTGGCCCGCCGCCGCATCGAAATCTTCGAAATCGCCATGGGCGAGCTTCACATCGAACCCGGTTTCAAGGGGCAGGCAATCCGCGCCGCGCTCGTCGATGTGCTGTGGAGCCAGCTGCAAGTGCCTGAGTTCGCCGCCTTCACCGAACTGGTCAACGCCGCACGAACCGATCCCGACCTGAAGGCGATCATCGACCCCGCCCTTGTCGCGTTCGACGAAAGCCGCTTTGACGCCACCCAGCGCGCACTGCCGGACGGCAGCTACGACGAAGATGATTTCGAGCTGTCCCGCGATGTCGTCCGCTTCCTGATGGAAGGGGTGATGCAGCAGAACAGCATTTCCACCAGGCGCGAGGAACGGCTGGCGGCCATCCACCATTTCCTCACCATGCTGGTCGCGACCACACCGGGAAACGCCTTTCTGGAGGCGGTCATGGACGACTGGAAACAAAAGCGTGCAGCCGGCCCCGCACTCAGAGACCGAGGGCTCAGCGACTGATCCGCAGCACCTTGCCCTTGTCGTCGTCGGTCGTCACCCACACCGATCCGTCGGGCGCCACCCGCACATCGCGGATGCGCTCTCCGATGGAGCGGAACAGGCTCTGCTGCCCCAGCACCTTTCCGTCAGGCGACAGCCGGATCCGCCGCACTTCCTTGTCCACCAGCGCACCCACCAGCAGATCGCCCTCCCATTCGGGGAACATCCGCCCCCGATAGACGGCCAGACCCGACGGCGCGATGGACGGTACCCAAACCACCAGCCCGTCCTCCATCCCCGGATAGCGGCGATAGGGCGAGATGGTCGCGCCGGAATAATCCAGCCCCAGCGTCGCAACCGGCCAGCCATAGTTCCGGCCCGGCCGGATCACATTCACCTCGTCGCCGCCGCGCGGGCCATGCTCATGCTCGAACAGAACCCCGCGCACAGGGTCGAACGCCAACCCCTGCGGATTGCGATGGCCACGGCTGTAGATCGTGCCCACAGCACCCGCCTCGCTGACGAAGGGGTTGTCCGGCGGCACCTTGCCGTCCGTCGTGATGCGCATCACCTTGCCCAACGGGCTCTCCAACCGCTGCGCCTGTTCGCGGAAATCAAATCCGTCGCCGGTGGTGAAGGCCAAAGTCCCGTCCGGCAGGAACGCCATGCGCCCGCCGAAATGCACATTGCCCCGCTTCAGCGGCGTCACCGTGTAGATGGGCGTCACCTCCAGCAGCGAATTGCCCACCAGCTTCGCCCGCACGATCCGCGTGCCGTTGGCCGCGCGCGTGCCATGGGCAAAGCTCAGATAGATGAGCCCGTTCTGCTGAAAACCCGGGTCGGCCACCACGTCGAACAGCCCGGCCTGCCCCTCGTTTAGAACCTGCGGCACCCCGCTCACCCGGCTCATGCGGATGCCCTCGATCCGGTGCAGCCCGCCATTGCGCTCCGTCACCAGCACGCCGCCACCGGGCAAGAAGGCGATGCTCCACGGACGGTTCAGGCCCGTCGCTACAATCTCCACCCGCGGCTCCGTCGCCGCAGCCACAGGCGCTGACAGAACAAGGGAAAGGGGCAGCACCGCAGAAAGCGACAGCGCCAATGGCAGCGCCACTCTCCGGGCCAAAGTCTTCAGCCAGCGCATAACATACTCCCGTCCCGCCGAAATCTCCGCTAGGATTGCCGCAATCAGGCCGAGGGGACAAGCGATGACAATCTGGTGGCGCCGCATTCTTGCACTTCTGGCAGCAGCGCTGGCCACAACCGCCCTCGTCAGCCTGGGCCACAGCCTGTTCGTGCAGGCCGCCCTCGCCGACCTCGGCACCGCACTTCCCATCCACATCCGCCTCGGCGCCATCTTCCGCGATTTCATCGGCCTCCTCCCCACCCTGGGGCCGGTCGTGCTCGGCTCGCTGCTGATCGCCTTCCTCATCGCAGGCTGGCTCCGCCCCCGCGCCGGCTGGCTCGCCCCCTTCGCCTACCCGCTGGCCGGCTGGGCCGCGATCGCACTGGCGCTGGGCGCCATGCGCCTCGCCTACGGCTTCTCCCCCCTCGCCGGCGCCCGCACCCCGGCCGGCTTCCTGGTGATGAGCCTTGGCGGCCTCGTCGGCGGATTGGTGTTCGCCTGGGTGGCGCGCAAGCGGGCGGCGTAGCGGGATGAAACGAAGGGGCTCTGCCCCTTCACCCCAATAGGATGGCAAATATTTCATAAATAACTATAATATATCAATATTTTCTGCTATGATTATCCACACAAGACCTGCACAGACACGGCAGATCAAGCACTTACGCCGCCGTCCTGCACAGATTCTGCACAGCGTGAGGCGATCATGGCACCCGACGGCGGCAAATTCATCATCGACAAGGAGGAGCTGAAACCCGGCCTCATCCTTTTCCGGCGCTCCGATGTGCAGCACCGCAACTGGTATTGCCGCGTCAAGGTGCCGAAAGAAGACCGCTACAAGACCGTGTCGCTCAAGACCGACGACATCCATGCCGCCCGCTCGCTGGCGTGGGATCAGGATGGCGAGGTCCGTTATGCCATCAAACATGGCGTGGCCATCTTCAATCGCCCCTTCCGCGAGGTAGCAAAGGAATATCTGGCCAAACAGGACGTGCGCGTGAAGCGCGGCGAGATTACGCTCAAACGATTGGAGGCCATCGGCTTCATGATCGACGGCCCGCTGGACGACTATATGGGTTCCGTTCAGGTGCATCTGATCGGCGACGAGCGCTGGGGCGACTATCCCGCATGGCGGCGCGAGCATGGCGAAGGCCGGATCGAGCGCAACGGCGTGCGGATGGTCTCTGCGGAGATCGCCGCCAAGCTGGTGCAGGCCGAGTTCGACCGGCTGAAAAAGGCGCAGCTGGCGCGGGGCTTTCGCCCGAAGCCGGTTAGCCCCGAGAAATTCGACGCAGCCGTCAAGGCGATGATGGAAAAACCCGTGCCCTATATAAGCGACGACACCATCCGCTCCGAGATGAAGCTGTTCGGCGCGATCATGAACTTCGCGATCAAGAAGCGCTATGTGCCCGCCAGCCAGCGGTTCGACGACTTCCCCGCGCTCAAGACGATGCAGCGGGAGGAGTTCACGGTTGAGGAGTATCGCAAGCTGCATACGGTGGGCCGCGCATGGATCAAGGCGGCCACGACCGAGGCGAGCCGATGGCACCGCACCATGACCTACAATATGGTGCTGATCGCCTGTAACACCGGCATGCGCCCGCCCGAGCTGAAGAACTTGCGCTGGCGCGACATCTGGCCCGCGAAGGACCGCGATGGCCGCGATATCATGGTGCTGTTCGTGCAGGGCAAGGGCAAGTCACGCAAGCTGGTGGCTCCGAAGAGCGCGGGCGACTATCTCGACCGCATCCGCGCCATTTCCAGAGCGACCGGGCCGGAGGATCGCGTGTTCACGACGATCGTCGGCCAGCCCGCCAAGACCCTTTACGCTTCCCTGATCGATGACTTGCTGGCAGCCGCCAGCCTGCGCAAGGGCGCGGACGGCACCGTCCGCACCACCTATTGCTTCCGCCACACCTATGCGACCTTTCGCTTGCAGATGGGCGTGGACGTGTATTTCCTCGCGGAGCAGATGGGCACGTCCGTCCAGATGATCGAAAAGCATTATGGCCATGTGAACACCATCAAGCATGCCGACCGCGTGCTGATGGGCATGGAGGGCTGGGAGCCGATGGCGGCCGGACCCGACGATAGCCTGCCGGATGGACAGGCTGCCGCCAAAGCCCGGCAGCCGACCAGACCCCGCTCCCCGAAACGCTGAGCCTGCATCGGAATGGCCATCGAGTTCGATGGTCGATGCAACGGGATTGGCGTTCCTGCCGATGCCGCAACGCGCCGCTGGCGCTTCTCGGTTGCGGAACCGGCCAAGCGGGCATGGGAACAAGGTGCGCCGAGCCTCAAGCACCCCCTTGTCCCGCGTCTTCGCCCTCGCACCCGATCCTCAGCCGTGGCGATCCAGAGGATAGGGACGAAGGCCGCTCTCTTTCCGTTGTGCTATCCAGCGGAAACCAAACACGCCTATGATCGTCACCATCAATGCTGACCGCCTGCTCTGATACGAAGGATTACGTCGAAGCCGATGAGGCCGAGCGTGGGGAATCCTATCGGTGCCGAGGTTGCAAGCAACTCGTGATCTTCAAAGCGGGCCGTTTGCGCTGTCCCCACTTCGCACATTTCCCGGATTCACGGTGCAGCTACGGTGCGCACATGTCACCCGAACATCTTGAGGCGCAAAGATTGCTGGCAACAGCGCTGCGTGGCCGGGGCGTGAACGTGACGCTCGAATATGACCTGGCTTCGCTCGCAGGAGATCGGCGCATTGATGTTCTGGCCTCTCCGCCGGACAAGCCGAAGGTTCGCATCGCCATCGAGGTCCAGATGAGCGATATCACGGTTGATCTGATCGACGCCAGAACGACGACCTATCAGACGGAGAAGATCGCCCCTTTGTGGCTGCGGCTTTACAATTTCGGCAAATGGAACACGCCGAAATTCCTGATTGATCGTCGCACCATCTGGATCGAGCGGCATTACCTTCGAGCGTGGGAGCGCTGGGCCTACGAGCAACTCGGGCGAACCATATGGTTCATGGATTCCGGAACCTTGCTCCTCTGGCGCGGCACATTTGTTCCCGCGCACAGCTACCGAGAACATAGCTCTTGGTATGATTCCGATGGCGATGAGCAGTCGGCAGGCGGCTACTTCAAGGACATCAGCCAATGGGTGGAACTCGAGTTGGAAGGGCCATACTACGCTACCGAATTGATGTTGAAACGCAGGCGTGTGATCGGGAAAGACGGCAGGCAACGTGCATCTGCTGACTTTCTTGTGCCCGGAGAGCTGTCGCCGCCTGTTGCGCCGAATGTCCGTGCGATTTTCGCTATCGACGAGAACGACCACGAGTATCGACAAGTCGAAGTCAGGATGGCGCGCGCGTGGATGCCAGCCAGAATGCGGAACGCGCCGGAGAATTGGCGGCTTCGCCAACCGCCCGAAACGTCCAGTTGAGCCGTCAGCGGATCAAAACCCCGGCGGTTTGGGCCGAAAGCAGACCACCCGCGCCAGCGCCTCATCGATGAAGCGAATGCTGATTTGCACATGCGGGCAGTCTTCAATCCGTTTGCCGCGTGCGGCCAGATCGTTGAGGATGGCAACGCGCTTGGCGCGCAGTTGATGTTCGGTCAGTCCGTTCAGTTCGGATGGCGAGATGAATTGTGACATTGGCTGTCTCCCTGTTGTGCAGCTCGCGATTGTCGCGAACCCTTCATGGGCAGACAGGAGCAGCGCGTTCGCCGTGCCGCACTCGCTCGCAACGCAGTGGAGAAGCCTTCAGGCTTGCGGCAGAGGGGCGAACCGATGCGATGATGTAAATGGAAGGTAGATCGATACGCGAAGCTCGGCAGCGGGAGAAAGATGTGGTGTATTCGTCTAAATCGCAAGGTGGCTGACTGTACCCGTGAATCAGTCCTCAAGCGCCTTCTGCAATCGCTCGATGCGGCGAACCTGATACCGGTCTGAAATCGCCGGCAGTTCGGGTCTTGTCACGGCCGCCAGCAGCGTGCGCGCCTCGTCGCGCCGACCAAGACCGAGCGCCGCTTCGGCACGAGACAGGTTCAGCGTGCGGTGCCAGTGCAGATCGCCATACCATTCGGCCAGATGCACCGGGTCGATGTTCGCAAATGCCGCCATCGCCCCCGCCGGATCGCCGGCGGCGATCAGACATTCCCCAACATAGAAGCGGGCGATCTGAGACAGTTGATAGTCGGCTCCGAAAGTCCGTTCGATCCCATCGACTGCCGCGCGGGCATGGGCCATTCCCTCGCGCCGGATCGCCGGATCACTATCGCGGCACTGCACGGCGGCGATGTCGATCCGTGCGCCCAACTCGCGATAGGATCCCCGTCCTTCGCGCCTAGCTTCACTTGCCCACACATGCTTGGCATCGGCTGCGGCTTCGCGAAAGCGTTCGGTCAGGCCCAGCGCCGCATAGCGGGCCAGGCGAAACTGCGTGGTAAACTCGTGATCGGCGCCAAGCCGCGCTTCGAAACGTGGCAACCAGGCCTCAACCTCGGCGATCACCCCAGCATAATCTTTCATATCTCCGCGTGCGGACACCAGAGCATGGCGGGCACGCAGCGTGTGGGGATGATCGGGCCCGAACATCGCTTCCAGTTCGGCGACCACCGTCTTCAGCATCTCGACCGCCTCCGCGGCACGGCCAATCCGGGTTAGCGCAACCGCATGCTGACGCCGCGCGACGATGGCATCCAGCTCTGGGATAGCATCCGGAAACTGCTCGGCGATCGCGAGGGCGCGGGCGAAGGCCGGTTCCGCAAGCTTGATATCATTGGTCCATTCCAGAAGCGCTTCCGCCTGCGCCAGCTTGAACTGTGGTCTGGGTGTTGTCCGGCCCTTCAGCGCTTCCCGTTCCTTTCCGATCATCGCCCGCGCGCGCTCCAGCGCGCCCGGCTGGAGTGAACCGGCTTCCATCTGCGCGAAATCAAGTCGCGCAATCACTGCCTCGTCCGAATGCTCGGCATCTGCGGCAGAATAAGCGCGAACGGCCTTGGTGAAGGACTCACGGCTCGCGTCCCACTCGCTGCGCTGCTTGTAGGCAAGGGCGATGCTGTTGTGGAGCCGCGCCGCGACGAGTGGCGAGGTCGCGAAACGAGTATCGATTTCAGCAACTGCGCGGCGCACCGCATGGGACAATGTTTCCTCCGCGCCATCAGCATGCGCAGGATCGACCCGACCGATCAGGTCGTCAGCCAGGAAGCCATAGCTCGCACGCGCAATCGCCTCCTGATGGCGGGCCTCGTCGCGCTGACGCAGGGCGACGATTGTGCTTGCGGTGGTCGCCAGCAAGCCAAGGCCAGCGGCGGTCGCCACCGCCAGCGCCCATGGCCTGCGCTGGCGTCGTCGGTCCGCTTCGTCCTTCAACGCCCGCAACCGCGCTTCGGCCTCGGTGGCGGCTGCCGCCTCGGCGCGGCGCTCTTCCAGTCGGTCCAGCCGGTCCGCCAGTTCGGAAGCGGAGGCTATGCGCTGCGCCGCGTCTCCGGCGGCCGCATCAGCAATATCCTGCCGCAGCAGCGGGTCCGCCACATCCTGCTCCCAACCGGGTGCCAGCGTGCGGCGGAAATCCCCCACTACAAGCTGGTAGAGGATCAGGCCGAGGGCATAGATGTCGGATCGGGCAGTGGGCAGCGCGCCGCCCGCCAGTTCGGGCGCACGATACAGCGCCGTGCCGGCCGGACTGCTTGATACACCTGGCGGCTCAATGGGCAGGCCGGTGATGGCATAGGCATCGAACAGTGCGGCATCCACCACCTGTCCGTCCCCGAAATCGGCCAGCCGGATGCGGAAGTCTGTATCTCCATCGCTTCCCGGTCTGTCTTCGATCAGGATGTTGGCGGGCTTCAGGTCCTTGTGCAGCACGCCCGCGTCATGCACCTGGGCCAGCGCGTGCGCGACGGCACGAGCCACGGCAAGCCGTCGCGTTAACGCTATTTCGCTCAGCCCACCCTGTGCCTCCGCCCAGCCAAGGAGGTTGCGGCCACCATCCCGGCTCTCCAGAAAATAGGGTGCTGTCTCGAAATTCCATTCCAGCAACTGCGCGAACGGGCCGTCCTCGCCGATGGCCTCCGACAGCAGGCGGAACAGCGAAGCCTCGCGTTTCAGCGACCGCAACCGGTCCGGCGCATCGGCGAACTTGAACACCCGCGTCTGTCCAGTCTTCCGCTGTCGGGCGCGCCACACATCATTGGCACCGGTCGCACCAAGCACCTCGACAAGTTCCCATTGTGAACGGCCGGGCACATTCTCGCCGGGTGCGAAGGCGAAGCGTGGTGCAAGCGGTGCTTCCAGACTCTCCACCGATATCGGCGCGGCCAGCATATAGCCGATGCGCGGGATCGTACGGATGATGGTTCCGGTCTCGTCGCCCAGCGCCTTGCGCAGCTTGGACACCGCCACGGAAAGCGAGGCGTCAGCCACCGTGACTCCTGGCCAGACCGCATCCAGCAGTTCCTCCTTCAGCACGGCCTCGCCCGGCCGCAACAGCAGTTCCAGCAGCAGTTCGCTGGGCTTGGCCTCCAGAGGAACGACCGCGCCGTTGATACGCAGGCTCCAGCTCCCCTCGTCGAAGCTTGCCTGTCCGAAACTCCATCGCCGCCGCCGACGCCCTGAGCCGCTGCTGCGTTCCATCACATTCACCCCCTCACATGCGCAGTTCCGGAAAAGATGGCACGAGGAATAACCACCTGCAACAGGCTGCAAAATGCCCGTTTGCGATCTTTGGAAATCCTTTGGAACGGGTTCAGGACTTCGCCGCCTGCCTTGCACCAGTCTGCAACCGCCAATCCGGCCATGGGGGCCAAACAGGAGGGTTGTTGAGATGAAACATTCCTATCTTGCGCCGGCGATCGCCGCGCTCATGACCACAGTCGCCGCATCGCCGGCGGCAGCCGCCATCACCATCTACACCATCAACTTCCATGTGCAGGATATCGCGGGGCCTTCGCCGTTCCTGCTCGGCTCGTTCAAGGTCAGCCTGGACCCGGATACCATTCCATAAGCTAATCTCAGGTGCGATCATCGCTCCGCGTTCGCCGTCAATCGCTAGGCAGCTTTGCCGATAGCAGTCGTGATAATGGTGGTGGCAGTGGCTCCCCGCGAAGACGCTTGGCTCCGCTTGCCCCCCGCTGTTCGCCACGAGGCAGGGTTTCAGAGCGCAACCTGAAACCCGAACCCAATGGAGAATGAAAAATGGGAGCAACCATCACCGCAAACACCGAACAACCCCGAATCTATGTCGCCTGTCATGCGGCTTACAATAGCGGCTATCTGCATGGCGCTTGGATTGACGCTGCACAGGAGCCGTGGGGGATTTATGATGCCGTGCGCGATATGCTGGCCGCATCCCCTATCGCGGATGCAGAAGAATGGGCGATCCATGACTTTGAAGGCTTTGGTGGTGTCCGCATCGAGGAATACGCCGGCTTTGAGCGTGTCAGCGAATTGGCCGCTTTCCTTGCCAAGCATGGCGAGATCGGCGCGGCCTTGCTGGACCACTACAGCGGCGATCTGGACGAGGCGCGGGAGGCGCTGGCCGACCGCTACCTTGGCGCACATGCCAGCCTTGCCGACTATGTGCAGGAGCTGACGGAGGAAACCACCGTCATTCCCGAGCCACTGCGCTACTATGTCGATTATCAGGCCATGGCGCGGGACGCCGAATTGAATGGCGACCTGTTCACCGTTAGCACCGCGTGGAACGTGGTGCATGTGTTCGCGGGGGGCTGACAATGGAGCAGCAACCCTGAGCTGCCCCCTTCTGAGTGGTCCATCGACTATGACAGTCTGGATCGAGGAAGGGACGACGAATGCCAGCGAAGAAGCACAAGCCCGAGGAGATCAT
>QFPK01000032.1 GCA_003248865.1 Sphingomonas sp. | reverse complement strand
CACGCTCTGAAATAATGTAAAGGGACGTTGGTAGGAAACCGCAGATACCAGCCAATCTGGCCGCGTTCCTTCACATTATCGACACCTCGCGATTACTTCGTATCCTGAAATCCGACCGCAAGGCGATCTTCACCGCTGCCAGTGCCGCGAACAAGGCCGCAGAATATCTGGCTGGCCTGTCGAAGATCGAACGAAAGGAGGCGGCCTGATGGCCGCCGCTATGGCAAGCTTCCGGGAGCGCAAACTCTGTTTTCCGCTATCTTCGCCGTATGTTACTATTGAGAATGAGCCAAAAATATGCAGCACTCGCCGCCTATCTCGAAAATCAGAATATTGACCTCGTGTCGCTGTCGTTCGCGCAGATCGAGAATATCATCGGAATGGCCTTGCCGGATAGCGCAAGGAAGCATGGCGTATGGTGGTCCAACTCGCCATCGCGCGGGCGGCATAATCAGGCATGGTTAGGCACGGGTTGGGAAACTACCAACCGCAATCTCAAAGCTCAAACGATAAGCTTTCAGCGGGCGGGCGAGCGAGCCAAGTCGCAAGGACACATTGCAACTGCCGCGAGACCTCGCCGCGCGAACGGAGCAACATTTAATGCGGCAGTGCTGACCGAGACAGACTTCGCCGCAGACTGTGCCGTGACTCTAAAGCTGCGTTGGAAGCGCCTCGGCGCTGTCACCCTATCGCCCGCAGGGAAGCTGGATTTCCCCGCCGCGCCGGTGGAGGCAGGACTCTATCGCCTGATCGTCCGCGCTGGCAATCGAACCACCGTCTATGTCGGCGAGGCCGTCAATCTCAAGCGCCGTTTTGGTAACTATCGACGTCCCGGAGCAACGCAACAGACCAGCTTGCGTCTAAATGCCTTGTTGATTGAGGCGCTAGGCCAGTGCGGGGCAATCAACGTCGATATCGCTTATCAGGACATCGGCCTCAATATAGGCGGCGTGGCAATGGATGCGGACCTCGCCGATAAGGCGGTGCGCCGAATGATTGAGCAGGCCGCCATAGTCGCGCATGGCGGCATCGACGTGGAAATGCTCAACCGTTAGCCTTCAAAAAAAAGCGCCGCCAAAGAACTGGCGGCGCTGATTATATTCATGAAGGTTGCTTACTTCTTTTGATTCTGAGCAGCGGCGAAAGCGGCATTATATTTTTCCCGCTCTTGCCATGTGGCGTTCTGCATATCGCGAGCTTGCTTTTGCTGGTCGGCATCGCGACGAGCGGCTTCGGCAGCGTATTCACTCATTTGCTTATCCCTTCTCCTGTCGGTCCCAATCGACCGATGCCCATTCCCTGCCAGCGTTGCCGTCGCCATTCGGGTGGATAAGACGAATGCCGTTCTAAAATGTCGGTACGTTCTCGATGCAGACCGCAGGCGCATTCCATCGGTTTTCTTCATGGGTTTTGGACCGGACGCGCCGGGGTTCAAGGCCGCTCCCTTCCTTCGTGCAGGTCCGCGCTAATGGTCAGGCTGCGCCTGAGCCTTTGATCCCCGGCTTATTCGTCCGCTCCGCACTCTCCCCATGAACCGAGGGAATGATCCTTCGGCAAACATGAAGGAGAACATCATGTCCGACACTAACCAGAACCGCCCCAGCCATCGCCTCTTCACTGTGAACGGCGAAGGCGAAAACGCCCGATGGACAGATATCGGCGTTGCATGGGCAACCCGCGACGGTAAGGGCTTCACGCTCAATCTCAACGCGCTGCCGCTCAACGGGCGCGTCGTTATGCGGGTCAACGATGCCAAGGACGAAAAGAAGGGGCGCGGATAGCGCCCCTTCACCGTCTCTATGGAGATGGACCGCGTTTCGCGATTTCGGCGCGGATCATCGCGAGAAGCGATTGCGCCGATGCGAGGTCAGATTTGGTGACGATCAGACCTTTGCTTGCCTCTTGAAAGAGAGCGAAAAGCTGGGCGTTCGTTTTCGCAGCAAGATCGCCTTTGGTCATTTTGAACATGGATTCCTCCTGTCTGTCTTGCGCCGCCCCCGTTGGGCCGCGTTGAGACGGAGAAATCAGGCCGGATGAATGAGGTGCATTGCTCGCCAAGCGAAACGGACGTGGAGAAGGCTGTTCACACGCCTTGCACCCATCGACATTCACCTGACGATAAAACGATCACAACGCGACCCGGCGGGGCGCGAAGACTGCGGAGGAAAATTGGAAGGCCAAAGCGATCAGGCCGGACGGACGACAGGTTGAGTTTCAGGACAAGCCTATCGCCCAAACTCCGGGCCGCGCGGCGCAAGCCGAGCGCGTTCCGTGCCATCGCGATCAAACTGTCCATCCCGCATCATGCGGCGATATTGGGCTGCGTCCCGATAGAGACCAAGCAACTGGCGAGCATGACGATCACGCAAGACGCCGATTTGAGATTGCAGGCCCGCCCGCTCTTTAAGCTGGGCCGAAACCAGATCGTGCCGCTGCGCCCGGTCACGTTGAAGCCCGAAGAAGGCTTCAACCTCATTCTGCTTCCGCACTTTGAAATAGCGCCCCGTCACGATGTCCCACAGACCCTTTGCGCCTGTACGGACGCGGGCAGACCGCTCCCGCTGCTCGCTCTCCCGACGCTCGCGCTGCATCCGGTCTAGCTTTGCCCTTTCGGCTTGATGAGCATCCTTCATCGCCGCTTTTTGCTCATTGAGCGGCCTGATGGCGTTTTGGGCTACGCGCTTGGCTTCCGAAATGAAGCGCGAAAGTCGCGGCGCTACCGTCTCGCCAATATGGCGGACTGTATCAGCCACCGAGCGCAGCGCCTTCGGATCGCCAAGCCGCGCCGTGACTTCCTTCGATTTCTTGTCGATCATGCGGGCGATGGCGAACGCCTCGCCCTCTATCGACACAGCGACATGCCCGCGCCGATCACCTTGCGCGAGAAACAGACCGCGCTCTTCCAATGCTTTAGCGAAGGCAGGGCCGCTGTCCGACATGGCCCAGCATTCCTGAATAGTCGCCTTGATTTGCTTTGCGTCGATGCCTGCCCGCTTCGCCTGCTGCCATTCGTCGAGCGTGAAATTGCGGGGATCGCGCAGGCTGGAATCCCGAAACCCCTCCGGCATCTTCCAGCCGTTTTCGAGATAGAGTTCCTTGGCGATGTCCCGCAGCTTCGTTTTGAAGAACGGCAGCGGCTTCGCGGTCATCGTGTCTGCGTCGATGCGCGACCAGACCGCATGGGCATGACGACGCCCTTCCTTTTCATGGAAGACGATCATGCGCGGCTGGCCTTTCAGTCCTAGCCGCTCTTCGATCACGTCGCAGGCCTTCTCGAAAACCTCGATCCTTACCGACTCGCCGACAGGCGGATTGAGGGACACCGAGAAAAGGAATTGTTTGCACTTGGTCCCGAGCGAAAGCGCATGGGCTTCCTTCATCGCACCTATGAGATCGTCGGACATGAAGCCGCTGACCTCATGCACTTCCACATGCTCGTTTTCCTCCGTCTTCATCAGATGGAGGCCTAGCTGCTTTGCGCCGCTGCGCTGGGAGGCCTTGAGGATCATGGGTCGACCTCAAGATTCAGCGCCTCGATCAACAGGAGGCGGATTTCCCGGATTTCGGCAACGGCGGCGAGAAGCGCCGCCTCCGTGTCGGGGGTGACAGGCAGGCTCCCCGAATTGGCCGACCGGGCCAACTGGTTCAGGTTTGCCGAGAGCCGGGACTGACCGAGTTTGCCCAACACCTGTGCCAAGGCCTGATGGTCCTTGACCGGACGTTTGCCCCGGCGACGCGGGGCGGGATTTTCAGAATCAAAGAGGCGCGACTGGATATAGGCCGCGAGGGACATGCCGCCCGCGTCCTGTTCCAATCGGGCGCGTTGCTCGAAAGTGAGCCGGAGCGAGAAAGGGGCTGGGCGTTTGTCCGCCATGCTGCCCCCCGCCTATGCCGTCTTGCGCCTCCGCCCGACAGCCGGATGGCTATCGCGCGGGGCGCGTCCATCCTTCCGGTCATTGTTGTTTTCGGCCTGTGGGCAACCGAGGCTGGAATGCTTGAGAACGGCTGACCATTCCATTAGCATGTCAGACAGTTGGTTCGAACCTGATCCCATCAGGTCCGCCACCCCCCCCTCATGGCAGCGACCCGACCAAGGCCGACCGACGGCTGGGGCAACTACTGCCACTTCGTCGCCCCAGATGACCAAATAAACGGCTCCATTCGGGTCTGCTAAGATCGAACCAAGCAGTGGGGGGGGGGGGCGTGCGGCGTGCCTTGGCGTTCAGAAGCAAATAGCCCTGTTGTTGACCCATGAATATATCTCATAGGTCGTGTCAGAGCCCGATGCGCTCATGCGCGCCGACGATGCCTAATCCCCTTGTCGCCATCCCCGCCAGCATCAAAGTCCCAATTTCAAACGTTTAGCGTTGCTAATAGGAGCAGCGGCCACCGCCTCTCCCTTCATAGCGGGGTAGAAAAACTTTTTTGTCTACCAATTCCGTTATCTTTAGCCCGCCCCTCGTCCAATAGTCCGACAAAAGGGGTCCTCTGTCGTGCATCGTCTTACCAGCGCCGTCTTCCTGCTTCTCTCTACGACATCCACCTTCGCCCAGGCGCAGGATCAATCCGCGCCGCAAGCCACTCAGGAAGGGGCAACGGAACGCTCCGACATCGTCGTGACCGGCATCCGCAAGAGCCTGGCCGACGCGCTGGCAGTGAAGCGCCAGTCCGCACAGGTCGTCGACGTCATCTCGGCCGAGGATGTCGGCAAGTTTCCCGACAAGAATATCGGCGAAGCGCTCCAGCGCGTGACCGGCGTCCAGATCACCCGCGGCGGCGGTGAGGGCCAGGCGATCACCATTCGCGGCGCCGATCCATCACTCAACCGGGTCGAGATCAACGGCCAGTCTGCCCTCTCGACCTCGATCGCTGCAGCCGCAGGGAATGGCAGCAACCGCGCGGTCGACTTTCGCGACCTACCCGCCGAATTCGTCTCGCGCCTTGAAGTGCTCAAGTCCGCCACGCCCGACATGACTGAAGGCGGCCTAGGCGGCACGGTACGGATCATCACGCGCCGCCCGTTCGATGCGAAGGAAGGCTATCTGGCCGGGTCGGCACAGGGCATCTACAATGAACTGGCGGACAAGGTGGATCCCAAATTCGCGCTGATCGGCTCCAAGCTGTTCGCGCATGACACGATCGGCGTGCTGCTGTCGGGCACTTATGAAGATCGCACCATCCGCTACGATCAGGCGCGCACCACCGGCTGGCGCCAGGTGGAAA
The DNA here is from genome assembly GCA_003248865.1 of Sphingomonas sp. Taxonomy (GTDB): domain Bacteria; phylum Pseudomonadota; class Alphaproteobacteria; order Sphingomonadales; family Sphingomonadaceae; genus Sandaracinobacteroides. The sequence goes on along the minus strand of QFPK01000032.1, from coordinate 16,120 downwards.
CGGTGCAACCGGCAACGCCCGCCAGCCAGAACTGCCTGTCAGGCCGCAACCAGGCCCGCTGCGTCGACCTGGACGGCAGCGGCTTTGGCGATTTCTATCCGGACATTCCGCGCTACATCACAGCGACCGAGCCGACCAAGCGCTATGCCCTCAATGGCATCGTCGAATGGCGCCCGGACGATAATTTCAAGGCCTATGTCGAGGGCACCTTGACCAAGAGCAATACGCGATCGGACGACCAGTATCTGCAACTCTCCACCACCCAGTCGGTGGCCAATGGCGGCATCGATCCGACCGGCGTCGTGATCCGCGACGAAACCGCCCAGACCGTCACCTTCGTCAACAACAGCGCCGCCGGGACCGGCCCCAGCGTCAATTATCGCAGCGTCATCGGCGGGCTGCGCCGTCGCACCTTCAACGGCATCGTCGGCGCCGAATGGCAGGTCGGCAAGGTCAAGCTGTCGGCCCGCGGCACCTATGCCGCATCGCGCGTGTTCAATGACGAGGTCGACGTGACCGCGTCGGTCTCCGGCAAGGACGCCCTGCCCTGGATCACCATCGATTATGACAATCCGCAGCATGCGCCCAACATCATCCTGCCGATCGACACCACCACGACCCAGGGCATCAACACGCTGTCCGTCGAGGCGCGGCCGCGCCTCAATCGCCAGCAGGAACAAGGCGCCAAATTCGACGCCGAATATCGCCCCGACAATGACGGCCTGCTGACATCGCTGAAGGGCGGCATCGAGCAGAACAGGCTAGTATCGAGCAGCCGCTTCAGCAACGCAGTCTACACGTTGAACGGCATAACCGGCCAGACCACCTTGACCCGGTCGGGCATCAGCGGCACGCAGGTTCTGGCAACCACGACGCCCGCCGCCCAGCTCGCGACAATCCAGAGCCTGCTCAACAATTATGGCGGCATGGGCGACGGCAGCTTCTTCAAGACCGGCGACCTTGGCTTTTCGGGCATCGACCGCTGGTGGAACCTGGGCGATGACCTCGCCAATGCGATCGGCATTCCCGATCCCTATACCAGCGTCTCGCCGCTCGACACCTATCGGGTGAAGGAAGAAACCATCGCCGGCTATGGTCAGGCCGCGTTCAAGGCGGATCTGGGCTTCGACCTGTCGGGCGTGTTCGGCGCGCGCCTGGTCCACACCCGCACCATATCGACCGGCAGCCAGAGCAGCGGCGGCGTCATCACCCCTGCCCGCTACACCGGCGAATATACCGTTCTGCTGCCGTCCGCGAACCTGCGTGCCGAACTCGTCCCCAACAGGCTGGTGGTGCGCGCCACCGCGTCTGACGTGCTGGCCCGCCCCGCCCCTTCGCAAATGGCGCCCAATGTCCGGCTCGATCCCGTTGGGCTGACCGGATCGCGCGGCAATCCGGGGCTGAAGCCCTATCGGGCCTGGCAATATGATCTGGGCGTCGAATATTATATCTCGCGCACCAATTATCTCTCCGTCACGGCTTTCCGCAAGGACATTAAGTCCTTCATCGACACCGACAGCCGTGAGGAGGAAATTGACGGGCAAGTCTACACCATTCGCCTGCCGGTCAACGGCACTCAGCATGTCACCATCCAGGGCGTCGAAGCCGGCGTTCAGTTGGGCCTCGATTTCCTGCCCGGTATATTGAGCCATTTGGGGGTGATCGCCAACTATACCTACAACAAGGACAAGGGCTATGAAGGGCGCGACTATTTCACCAACGCCAGCCTGCCCTTCCCCGGCGTGTCGCGGAACAGCTATAATGCCTCGCTCTTCTACGATGATGGGCGCTTCGCCATTCGCGGATCCTATAACTGGCGCAGCCGCTATCTGATCAACGCGGTCGATCGCGGCAACAATCCGTCCTTTGGCGAAGCCTTTGGCCAGTTGGACGGATCAGCCAGCTATGTCGTCAACCCGCATGTCTCGCTGTTCCTGGAGGGCGTCAACCTGACCGATTCCACCCGGATCGAGAATGCCAACAGCATCTATCGTCGCAACGTGATCGAAACATATGGCCGCCGCATCTATTTCGGCGTCCGGGCAAAGCTGTGACGCGGCGCGATACGCTGGCAGGCCTGGCGGGGGCTATGCTCCTGCCGGCCTTTGCCCGTGCCGCTACCGGCCGCCTGCTGCATCGGGACGATTTCCGGCATGGGCTGGGCCAATGGCAGATCGAAGCCGAAAAGCCCGCCACGGTGCGCGCGCAGGGCGGGCTGCTCGATATCGAGGCGCCCGCCGGGCTTACCCTGTGGTTCCGCCCCCTGCTCAAGGGGCCGATCGAAATCCACTACCGGGCGCTCGCCGTGGCGCAGGGCGGTCCCCATGACCGGGTGAGCGACCTCAACTGCTTCTGGATGGCCAATGACCCCGCGGTGCCAGACGGCGATGTCCTGGCCCGGCCGCGCAAGGGCAAGTTCGAGGAGTATGACGGCCTGAAGACATATTATGTCGGGCTGGGCGGCAACGGCAACAGCACCACCCGCTTTCGCCGCTATGTCGGTCGCGCCGGCGAGCGACCACTCTTGCCGGAAAATGACCGGCGAGGGTCCGAAGACATGCTGGTCGCCAATCGCTGGCAGGATATCGTCCTGACCGCAGACGGGAACGAGATCACCTTCTTGCGCGATGGCCAGCGACTGTTCGCCTTTCAGGACGATCATCCCTACACCCATGGCCACTTCGCCCTGCGCACCACCGCCAGCCATCTGAAAATCCGCGACTTCACCGTTCGCGCACTTCGCTGACCCAAGGAAACCGCATGCCCCTCTCCCGCCGCGCCCTGCTCCAGTCCAGCCTATTGGGTGGCGCCGTGCTCGCCCTGCCGACACCAGCGCGCGCCGCGAAGGCGCTGCCGACAACGAATGTGCATTGGCTGGACGGCAGCCCGCCAGCCTGGGACGGCGGCCAGAGCTGGGGCACGCCCTGGCCCCGCGGCACGCTGCGCGGGACGGACAGGCTTCAGGCGCATGGTGCGGATGGTATCGCGCTGCCGCTGCAAAGCTGGCCGCTGGCCTATTGGCCGGACGGATCGATCAAATGGAGCGGCCATGCGCTGCCGGCGATGATCGACAGAGGCCCCTCCCATGTCTCGATCGGCATCGGACGCAATCCCGCTCCCGCGCATCCCGTCCGCGTCGAAGAACAGGCCGATGCCGTGCTGGTACATGTTGGCGCGACATCCTGGCGGCTGCCGCGCACGGGCAGCGCCATCATCGCCACGGCAGAACGGGGTGGCCAAACCCTGCTGCGCAATGTCCATCTGCTAGCCAGCGCCCAGAATGCGGCATCCGACGAGGAATCGGAAAATCTGTCGATCCAGCGCTATACCAGTCGGATCGACGCGCTGACCGTCGAACAAAGCGGTCCGGTCCGTGCCGTCGTCAAGGTGGAGGGCAGTCATGCCGACAACGGCCGCCAATGGCTGCCCTTCAGCCTGCGCCTCTATTTCACCGCCGACAGTCCGGCCGTCCGCATCGTCCACAGCTTCATCTGGGATGGCGACGCCGATCGCGATTTCCTGCGCGGTCTGGGCATCCGGGCGCAGGTGCCGATGGCCGCGCCCTTGCACGATCGACATGTCCGCATCGCCACCGACGATGGCCTGTTCAGTGAAGCGGTGCGACCGCTCACGGGCCTGCGCCGCGATGTCGGCGAAGCCTTTCGTCAGGCACAGATTGACGGACGCGCGACGCCATCGGTCGACACGCTGCCGGATCGTCTGCGCCAGTTGCTCGACAATATCCCGGCATGGGGCGATTTCCGGCTGTTCCAAGGCAATGCTCAAGGCTTCACCCTGACCAAGCGCACCCGCAAGGGGCGTGCGCCGATCCAATCGCTGGAAGGCGATCGCGCTCGTGGGCTGGCCTATGTCGGCACGCCATCGGGCGGCGCGGCGATCGACATGGCCGATTTCTGGAAACGCCATCCGGTCCAGCTCGACATTGACGGCGCGGCGGGGGACGCGGCCGACCTGACCGCCTGGCTGCATGCACCCGATGCGCCTGCCATGGACATGCGCTCCTATCGCGATGTGCTGGGGATGACCGATTATGCTCGCCAGAATGACGGGCTGGACATGAGCTATGAGGATTATGAACCCGGCTGGGATCAGGCCAAAGGCATCGCCCGCACCAATGAATTATGGCTCTGGGCGCTGCCCGCGACGCCCGATGCCGCAACGCTGGACAGCTATGCCGCCCAGGTGGCCCGCCCCGCCCGGTTGCAGGTCCAGCCGGATCGCATTCATGCCGCCGGCGTGTTCGGCGATTGGGCGCCGCGCACGACAAGTGGCGCCTTGTCCCTGGCGATTGAGCGACAGAATGACCTGCTGATCGATCATTATCGCGACGAGATCGACCGGCGCCACTGGTATGGTTTCTGGAACCATGGCGACGTGATGCACAGCTATGACAGCGACCGGCATCAATGGCGCTACGACATTGGCGGCTATGCCTGGGACAATAGCGAATTGTCGACCGACCTGTGGTTCTGGTACAGCTATTTGCGATCGGGCCGGGCAGACATATTCCGCATGGCAGAGGCCATGACCCGGCACACAGGCGAGGTCGACGTCTATCATGCCGGCCCCTGGGCAGGCCTTGGCACGCGCCATGGCGTTCAGCACTGGAGCGACAGTAGCAAGCAGCCGCGCGTATCCAATGCTGCCTATCGCCGCATCTTCTATTATCTGACCGGCGACGAACGGGTCGGCGACCTGATGCGGGCGCTGGTCCATTCCGACCGCGTGCTGCAACATGTGGATATTGGCCGCAAGGTTGCCGATCGGGCACCGGAATCGTTGCCGCCCGGCGGGGTCGGCGCCGTCGTCAAACCCGCAGGATTACCCGACGGCGTGATCCAGCTGTCTTTCGGCACAAGCTGGGGCAGCCTGGTCGCGGCCTGGTTCACCGAATGGGAAAGGACCGGCGACCGCCGCTGGCGCGACCGCATCCTGGCCGGCATGGACAGCATCGCCGCCCTGCCCCGCCAATGGTGGGCCGGCGGCGCCAACTTCGATTTGGCCAGCGGCCGCTTCGTATCCGGCGGCGACCATGTCAGCGTCAGCCACCTCAATGCCGTCTTCGGCATTGTCGAAATCATGGCCGAACTTCTGCCGCTGGTCGATGCCCCCGCCTATCGCACCGCATGGATCGATTATTGCAAATGGTACAACGCCCCCGCCGTCCAATGGGAAAGGCGTTTTGGCGAAGCGCCGCGCGGCCATAATCTGCGCCAGGCCCATTCGCGCCTGACCGCCTATGCCGCGCACGCGTTGCAGGACACGGCGCTGGCAGCGCGCGCCTGGAACGAATTTCAGGATGGCGAACTGAAACCGGGCCTGGCGACCATCCAGGCGGGCGACGGCATCGTGGAAATCCCCGGCCTGTCGACAAATGGCGCAGCCCAATGGGGGCTGGCAGCAATCCAGAATCTGGCCCTGGTCCCGCCAGATTGAACATCTCGATCAACGACCGATAAATTGCGACAATGATAAAAAAGGAAAAATCATAAATAGATAATATTCACCTATTCGATCTTACAATTCAAATGATGCCATAGTCATTTGATACATATCACGGGACATATCTAAAAAAACATCACCAGCCACGTTTACCAACGAGAGCGGTGAATGACGATAACATCGCAAAGTCACGCGGACAAATTCTCGCACCCGGCGCTACTACGTCCTCGCATCCATGACGTGCCCCGCGATGGCGATGCGCCACGGCTGCATGCGGAAGCGGCACGGCGCACAGTTCAGGACGAGCGGCTGCACCGCAAACAGCAACTGGCCGCGTCGCTCCGCCTGCTGGCACAGCATGGCGTAGAGCCTGGCCTGGCCGGCCATCTGAGCGCCCGCGACCCTGAACATATCGACCATTTCTGGGTCAATCCGGTCGGCGTCCCCTTTTCCCATATCCGGGTTTCGGACCTGCTGCGGATCGACAGCGACGGGCGGGTCATCGAGGGCGACGGACCGGTCAACATATCCGGCATCCCCTATCATCATGCGGTCCAGCGCGCCCGGCCGGACGTCGTCGGGATCGTCCATGCCCATAGTTTCCACGCCAAGACCTGGTCCGCCTTCCGGCAACCGGTCGAGCCGATCATCGCCGACCTCGCCGCCTTCCATGAGGATCAGGTGGTCTTCGTGCCCGACCGGTCGTTGGATGCCGCTACGGGGCGCGACGCCGTAGCACAGCAATTCGTCCGCGCGCTGGGCGAACGCAACATCCTGCTCTGGGCCAATCATGGCCACTGGACCGTCGGCAACAGCGTGGAAAGTGCGGCCTGGCGCTTCATCGCCTATGAAAGCGCCGCCCGCGTGCAACTGACGGCACGGGCCGCGGGAACAGCGAACATCGATCCTCCGACCCAGCGTCCCTCTCCCGACCAGCGGGAAGGATGGGCCTGGCTCAGCTTCCTGCCCTATTGGGACGAGATCGTCCGCGCGCAGCCCGATCTGCTCGACTGATGCCCCGTCAGCTTTATTCCAGGCGGGCACTGCTGGCCGGCGCCGGCGCCCTGACGCTGGCCGGATGTGGTGCGGTCACGGAACGGGCATTGTCCGACGTGACCCTGAGCGTCTGGCGCTACAAGACGACGGCCGGCAATTTCATGGCGGCGGCAGGACAGGCCGACACGCCCTATCAGGTCCGTTACGTCGACCTGCCCGGCGGCCCGCTGGTGCTCAATGCCTATGCCGCCGGTGCGCTCGACTATGCCTATATGAGCGAAATTCCACCGGCTTTCGCGCTGCAATCGGGCACGCCGCTCAGGCTGATCGCGACCCACCAGGGCGATGTGAACAATAGCGGCGTGCTGGTGGTGAAGGGATCGAGCGCACGGCGATTTTCCGATCTGCGCGGACGCACGATCGCCTACACGCCCAACACCAACAATCACTATTATCTGCTCAAGCTGCTCGAAGCGCATGATCTGCGCCTGTCCGACATGCAGGCCGTCGGCCTGCCCGCCAACGACGCCAACGCTGCTTTCACGCGTGGTCATGTCGAAGCGATCGTCACCGGCGGCATTTCCGCCCTGCTGACCGAAAGCCTGCTCGGCGGCCGCTGGATCGTCCGATCGGTCGCGGGTCTCTATTCGGGCAATTTCTGCATCTCTGCCCATCCGGCCGCGCTGGCCGATCCGCTCAAGCGGGCGGCGATCCGTGACTATCTGCGCCGGGAACAGGCGACCTGGCAATGGATCGACCGGAACCCGGAACGCTGGGCGGCACTTTCGGGGACGCTCAGCAGCCAACCCGCCGCCCTGTTCCAGCGCCTGGCCCGCGAAGCAAGCCGGCCTGCCCTGATCGTCCCGCCCGCCAAGTCCGCCATCGCAAGCCTGCAACATGTCGCCGACGATCTCGCCCGCTTCGCACTGGTGCGGGATCGCCACGACCTGTCCGCGCTGTGGGAACCGGACCTGATCTGATCGGGCCGACCGTCACGAACATCTTAAAAAAGGGGGAATTTATGCGACATGAGATCAGCCGGTCGATTTTTGGCGCGCGACTTCAGTTATGGCTTTCCACGGCAACCCTGGCCGCGGTCGGGATCGGTTCGTCGGCACTTGCGCAGGAACGGCCTGTCCCGGCCCCAGCCCCAGCCCCAACCGATGCCAATGCCGAGGGGACGATCGTCGTCGTCGGCAACCGCAGCCGCGCGACCACCGCGCTTGAAAGCCCGGTGCCGATCGACGTGATCGACGAAAGCCAGTTGGCGACATTGGGGGCAAACAGTTCGCTGCGCGACGCGCTGGGTGTATTGTTGCCCAGCTTCAACTCGCTGACCGTCAGTTCCTCGTCCTGGAACAGCGTTGCGCGCCCGGCGGGCCTGCGCGGCTTGGGCGGGTCGCATGTGCTGGTGCTGGTGAACGGCAAACGGCGCCACAATAGCTCGCTGCTCAACCTGTCGACCGGTAGCGTCGACCAGGGCGCCAACTCGGTCGATATCGACCTGATCCCGGCGGCCGCCATCAAACGGATCGAGGTGCTGCGCGATGGTGCCGCCGCCCAATATGGATCGGACGCGATCGCCGGCGTCATCAACATCGTGCTCAAGGATGACGACCATGGCGGCACGCTGACCGTGAACGGCGGCAAGCGCTACAGCTATCGCGGCAATTCCGACGGGCGTAATATCGAGGCAGGCGGCAATATCGGTTTCAAGCTGGGGCCGGACGGGTTCGTCAACATTGCCGCCAGCGCCAAGGACAATAATCATGCCCGCCGCGCCATTCCCGCGACCGGCGCCTTCTATTATCCGCTGGCCAATGGGCAGCCCGACCCGCGCGAGAGCCGGGACAAGACGGTGTTCACCGGCGGCCTGCCCGACCTGCGCGCCCTGACGATCCTCTATAATGCGGAACTGCCGCTTTCGCCGGCCGCAACCCTCTATTCCTCCTCGACCTGGTCGACCCGCGAAGCGATCATCGGGCAGAATTTCCGCCGCCCCAATTCCACCAATGCAGTGCTGTCCATCTATCCCGATGGCTATGCGCCCAACTACACGCTGGACGAGAATGATTTCCAGATCCTCGCCGGCATCAAGGGCGAAGCGGGTGGCTGGAGCTGGGATCTATCCAGCACCTATGGCGAGAACCGGTCGAAGAACGGCTCTACGGAGAGCCTCAACGCCTCCTTGGGCGATGCAAGTCCAACCGAATTCTGGACCTTCACCGCGAAGTTCGCCCAGTGGACCAACAATCTCGACATTTCCAGGGGCGTGGACATCGGCCTTGCCGAACCGCTGAAAATATCCTTCGGCGCCGAGCATCGCTACGAGCGCTTCCAGACCATCGCCGGCGACCCGGAAGCCTATGCCAACGGTCTCTACCAATATCCCGCCAGCACGCCGCTGGCCGGCCGCTATGCCACCATTGGCGCGCAGGGGGCCATCGTGCTCACGCCCGAGGATGCCGCCAAGCTGACCCGCAACAGCTATGCCGCCTATGTCGACCTAGGCATCAATCCGGTGCCGCGCTGGTTCATTGGGCTGGCTGGTCGGGCCGAACATTATGACGACAGCGCCGGCGACACGCTGAACGGCAAGTTCACAACTCGCTACGACTTCGACGATCATTTCGCGATCCGCGGCACGATTAGCAATGGCTTCCGCGCACCCTCGCTGGCCCAGTCCGCCTTTGCGCAGACGTCGAACCAATATACCACCGTCAACGGCGTCCAGACCTTCATCACCGCCAAGTCGGTGCGACCGGGCACGCCGATCGGCGATGCGCTCGGCGCCAAGCCGCTGACGCCGGAGAAATCCTTCAACCTGAGCGCCGGCTTCACCTACAGACTGGGCACGCGCTTCAACCTGTCGGTCGACGCCTATCAGATCAAGCTGGACGATCGCATCGCCCAGACTGGTTATCTGACCGGCGCGGGCGTCAGCGCTATCCTGGTCGCCAACGGCTTCGATCCCAATTATTCGGTGCGCTATTTCGCCAATGCGATCGACACCCGGACCCGCGGCGTCGAGGCAGTCGCCAACTATCTGCAGCCGCTGGGCGAGGACAAGTCGATCCGCTTCACGCTCGGCTACAACTATAACAAGACCAAGATCACGCGCGTGGCCGACAATCCGTCGGAACTCGCTGCGCTCAACCTCACTCTGTTCGACCGTCAGGCGCAGGGCTATATCGCCGGCAACCTGCCGCGATCCAAACTGATCCTGGGCCAGGATTTGAAGCTCGGCAATCTCCAGCTCAACCTGCGCGAGACCCGCTACGCCAAGGTCGCCTTCCTAGGCACCACGGCCGCGACCGACCAGTTCTACGGCGCCAAGTGGATCGCCGACATCGACCTGTCCTTCCAGGCGACGAAGAACATCAACGTCGCGATCGGCGCGAACAATTTCTTCGACACCTATCCCGACAAGAACACACTGCCGGATACCAACGGTTTCCCGCCCTATCCGGCCCAGTCCCCGTTCGGCTTCTATGGCGGCTATTATTACGGCCGCCTGTCCTTCAGCTTCTGATGGAGACGCAGGCATGACCCACCCCTCCGGCACGCTCAAGCTCGGCGCCTTCCTGTCGGGGCACGGCTCGCATAATGCGAGCTGGCGCCTACCGGAGGCAGATGTCGATGCCTCGCGCAGCTTTGCCCCCTATGCTCGCGTCGCGCAGAAGCTGGAGCAGGGACTGTTCGACGCGATCTTCCTCAACGACAGCGTCGCCATTCCCGATCTCGACACGGATTCGCTGGCACGCTCGGCACAGGGAATGCGCTGGGATCCATTGACCCTGCTACCCGCGCTGGCCGTGGTCACCAGCCGGATCGGCCTCATCAGCACGGCCAACACCACCTATAACGAACCCTATACGCTGGCCCGCCGCCTCGCCTCGCTCGATCATCTAAGTGCGGGACGGGCCGGCTGGAACCTCGTCACTTCACTCGGCGGCGGCGAGAATTTCAACCGCGAGGACCATGTCCTGCATGCCCAGCGCTATCAGCGCGCGGAAGAGTTTTTCGACGTCATCACGGGCCTGTGGGACAGTTGGGAGGATGACGCCTTCGTCCAGGACAAGCAAAGCGGCATCTGGGCCGACCCCGCCAAGCTCCACCGGCTCGACCACAAGGGCACCCACTTTTCGGTGCAGGGGCCGCTCAACGCAGCCCGCCCGGTCCAGGGCTATCCCGTCATAGCCCAGGCCGGCTCATCCGATGACGGGCGCGAACTCGCGGCACGGACAGCGGAGATCATCTTCACCGCCGCCCAGACGATCGACGAGGCGCTGACCTTCAGCGCGGACATCACGGCGCGCCTCGGCCGCCATGGTCGCAAGCGCAGTGACGTGCGCATCCTGCCCGGCATATCGGTCTATGTCGGCCAGGATGCCGGGGAAGCCCGTGCCCGCTACGAAGCGCTTCAGGATCTGCTCGATCCGGTTTCCGCGCTCAAGGGCATATCTCGCTTCGTCAATATCGGCATCGACCTGTGGACTCTGCCGCTGGACGAACCGGTCGTACTGCCCGCCGCAATCCCCGTCACCAACACGCACAAGAGCCGCCAGCAACTGGTGATCGACCTGATCCGCCGCGAACAGCCAACGGTGCGGCAATTGCTGCGCAAGATGGTCGCCGGCGGGCATCGCATCCTGTTCGGCAGTGCGCGCGACATTGCCGATGACTTTGAGCATTGGTTCCATGCCGGCGCGGCCGACGGGTTCAACATCATGTTCCCCGACCTGCATGGATCGGTCGACCGTTTCGTCGAGGAGGTTGTCCCCGAACTGCAGCGGCGCGGTCTGTTTCGCACCGCCTATGAGGGCGCCACGCTGCGCGACAATCTGGGCCTCGATCGCCCGGACAACCGCTTCACCCGTCCCCCGCCAGTGGCGGCTGTCAGGAACTGAGCGGCGCTTCATCCCCAAAATCTTAGAACAAGGAAACGGACATGTCCCAGACCCATGACCCAATCGACCAGCATTGGGCAGATCTTCTCTCCCCCGGCCGACGGCAATTGCTGCGCGCCGGCGGACTGGCGGCTGCCGGTGGCCTGATCGGGGCGCCGGCCTTTGCCGCCGGTCCTGCGCCCTCTCCCGCCGCCATCGCCGCCCATACGGGCAAGAGCCCCTGGGGCTATGCTACTACCACGGAACCGACACCCCGCCCCTTGGCGGTGCGCCCCGGCGAGGAGCATGGTCTACCCGATCGGCCCCGCGCCTATACCGATATCAAGAGCTATCATGCCCATATCTATTTCGACGAGGATAGTTACGAGAAGGCAGTCCGCATCCGGCAATGGACGGCGGAACGCTTTGCGGTGGAGTTGGGCAACTGGAATGCGGAGCCGCGCGGCCCGCATGTCACGCCATCCTTCTATTTCGGCTTCGGCACCGACCTGCAGCCGCTGATCCTGCCCTGGCTCCAGCTCAACAGCCTGGGCCTGACCATCCTTGTCCATCCCAATACCGACGATCCGCGCGCCGACCACCTCCATTATGCCCTGTGGGTGAACCGGTCGCAGCCGGTGAATGCCTATGGCATGAAAAAGCCGAACCTTGCGGCTGGCGAGCCGGCGGTAGAGCAAATCTATCCCAATACCCGGCCGACGGTCGCTATCGAGCGTAGCTGATGGGCGCTGCGAGGGAACAAGCCGGCCGGCATTATGCCATCGTCGGCGGCAGCAGCGGCATCGGTCTTGCGCTGGCGAAATTGCTGGTCGCACGCGGCGACAGGGTGCTGATCGGCGGGCGATCGCCCGACCGGCTGTCCAGCGCCATCGCGATATTGGGGGAGCAGGCCTCCTCCCGCCCCATCGACACCGGCGATCGCCCATCGATCGCCGCCTTCTTCGCCGATGCGCCCGCCCTCGACGGACTATTCATCCCGGCCGCCAGCTATCGCACCGGCGCCTTTCGTGACGGCGATGTTGACACAAGCGAGGCGCTGTTCGACGCCAAATTCTGGGGGCAATATTGGACCGTCCACGCCGCCTTGCCGCTGTTGAAGCAAACAGCATCGGTCGTGCTGATGTCGGGTGCGGCCTCGGTCCGACCGATCGGCGCGCCGGCCTATGCCGCCTGCAATGCAGCGCTGGAGGGATTGGCGCGCGGCCTGGCGTTCGAATTGTCCCCGATCCGGGTCAATTGCCTGTCGCCCGGCACAACCGACAGCGACCTGTGGCGGGGGCGCCCCGCGCCGCAGCGTGAGACCGCCTACGCCCATTGGAACGAACTTTGCCTGACCGGGCGCCCCGCCCATGTCGAGGAACAGGCGCAGGCGGCCCTGTTCCTGCTCGACAATGGCAACATGACCGGCGCCACCCTGTTCTGCGATGGTGGCTATAGTTTCCGCTAGGCAATGTCCGTGTCCGCCCGTCGCGCGGCATAACGGCGGGCGGCAATCTCCGCCCCTTCGCGCAACAAGGGGCCGAGTTGCCAGAAGTCCTGCAGATGCGGCGCCTCGGGCGGTGCAGCGCGATCCCAGCCATAATCATGGCGTAGCCGCCCGACATGCCCCATGGCCAGCGCCTCAGCGGCGGACAGGCCTGGCCCGCCCTCCTGCTCGGGCGCGACATAGAGGGCATCGGCCGGGCAATAGAGTTCGCACATGAAACAGGTCTGGCACTGATCCAGCCGTGCGATCAGCGGCACGCCATCGGTTCCGGCGTCGAAGACATGGGTGGGACAGGCCGCAACACAGGCCTGGCAACCGGCGCAGCGCTCTGCGAATATCTGCGCGATCATGCGGCGATCTCCTGCGCAGCAGACCGTTCCGCACGAGTCCAGACGCGATCCAGCCCCGCGACCAGCAGCCGGCTCTGCTGCGCCGGATCGGTCCCCGGCCGATCGATGCGCATATGCATGCCGCGACTTTCATCGCGCGCCAGCGCCGCCGCCACGATCCAGCGCGCACACGCCGCCATTGCCGCATGCTCGCGCAAGGCCACCGCCGCCAGCCCCTCCGCACGGCCATGATCCGCGATCGTGCGCCAGACAGCCTCGACCGCGTCCCGGTGCCGCACAAGCTTGTCCGCGCTGCGCCAGAGCGCCGCATCATAGCCGATGGTGGCGGCCTGGATGATCGGCAGACCGTCACGGGCGTCGGCGAGCCGTGCGGTGGAAGCGGGGCGCAGGCCTGCCGTGCCGGCCGCCAGCACCGGCGTGTCGCCTCGCCGTCCGGTCCGACGCGCATGGGCCGCCGCAGCGGCGCCGGCGATCCGGCCCGAGGTCAGCGCCCAGGCCGCATTTTGCGCGCCGCCGCCGCTCGTCGCCCCGGCAACCAGTTCGCGCGTGGCGCTGTCACCCGCCGCATAGAGATTGGCGACGCTGGTCTCGCAGCCGTCGCCGACGATCTGCAGCCCGCCGGTGCCGCGGACCGTGCCTTCGCCGAATAGTCGCACCGGGAAGCGATCGCGGAACAGATCAATCCCCTTGCGCTCGAACGGCGCGAGCGAGGCGGGCTGAATGCGGCGCAGGCCCCGTTTGAGGGCGTCCGGCGCGTCGGACAGGTCGGCCAGGACGGGTCCAGCGTCCAGCGCGCGGGCCAGGGCACGCAGATGCGCCGCCTCCCCGCTCATCGGTGGCGGCACGTCCAGTTCGCGGCCTTCGGCATCGAAGAAGCGGGCGGCGAAATAGGGCAGCGTCCGGGTCGAATTCCAGGCCGGCGAGAGGGAATAGGATATGGAAAATTCCATGCCCGACAGGACCGCGCCGGCCTCCGCCGCCATCAGCAATCCATCGCCGCTATTGCCATGGCTGCCGATCAGCCCGGATCGGAAGGCGCAGCCGCCGGTCGCGATCACGACTGCACCGGCGCGCACTGTCCAGGCCTGTTGCTTCAGCCGCGCATAGCCAGCCGCCCCCGCCACCGATCCATCGGCATGCAGCAGCAGTTCCAGCGCAGGATGATGATCCAGTAGGGTGACACCGGCATCCTGCGCAAAGCGACGCAGGGCGCGCATATATTCCGGCCCGCGCACACCGGAGTAGAACGTGCCGCCCCGGCCGTCGCCGGCGAAGGGGTAATAGCCCGCCAGTTGCGGCAGGGCACGCCAGGTCTCATCGATGATGCGCGCCATCCAGTCCCGTTCGGCCAGGCCAAAGCTGCGGGCGTAACGCTCCTCGATCGCAGCTTCTCGCCGTCCCGGTTCCGGCGCGACCCACCAATGATTGGGGCCGCCGGTCGCCGTGACGCCGCTGGTCCCGACAAAGCCCTTGTCCACCAGCAGCACCTCGGCACCCGCCTGTGCCGCCATGATCGCTGCCCAGCAGGCCGCCATGCCGCCGCCGATGATCAGGACATCGGCGCTGCGCGTGATCGGCGCGGCTTCGTTCATTCGGCGGCAACAGCAGCGGGCGAAGGCAGAATGGCGCCGTGGCGGTTTTCCGGCACCGGCAGGCCAAGATGGCCGCGCAGCGTGTCATGCGCATATTCGGTGCGGAACAGACCCCGCGCTTGCAGGATCGGCACCACCTCCTCACGGAAGCGGCGGAACGGTTCGGGCGAACCGGCGAATTGCGAGCGCCAATCACCGAAGCGATCGACGGCCAGGCCCAGTGTCACACCCGCCTCCTACGCTGTCTGGATGATCCGCTTGGCGTGCCCCATATAGCTGTGGTCGAGCGCTTCGCGACCAGCGTCTTCGATCGCGCGAGCCTTCTCATCGCTGTCGGCAATGATAGGCTTCGGGTCGGCGAGGATATTGATAGGCTCGGGATCGAGCCAACTCGACGGGTTGCCACCCGCCCCCTCCAGGATCGCGCCCTGATGCAGTTGGCTGTGCGTTTCGTCGGCCATCGTCGCCTCCCTTGAATGAGACGAGCGTAACCGTGCGGGCCCCACCGGCATAACGAGAGCTTCTCATAGGCTGTTGTGAAAGGCTGATGAACAGGTTGTTGCAGAAGAACGCAACGAAAAGGCCAAATTCATTAGTTACAGATTACCTCCGAAAATGCTGCTCAAATGACGTTGATTTTCTAAAAAGCCACTTCCTGTCGACAGTGTAGGAACGCGTCCCGTCCGGTCAGCGTAATAGACAACCCGCGAGGAAATGGCTGATATTGCTCTGCTCCGACGCCCAAACAGGCGCTTTGGAACATCCTGCAAAGAAGCTGAAATATCTCCAAGGTTGCTAACGCGACCTATTCGCATTAGCTCAGCCCCGAATTTAGGGGATCATCATGCGCAGAATTTCCATCGCCACCGCCCTCATTCTGGCGGGCACGTCCACCATCGCCCATGCACAGGCGGCGCCCGCGGAGGCGAACCGCGACGACATCATCATCGTCACCGCGACCGGTCAGTCGTCGGCCATTTCGACGACCAAGAGCGCCACGCCGATCATCGAGTCGCCGCAGTCGATCTCGATCATCAGCCGCGAGGAGATCAATCTGCGCGCCTCTCCGACGATCGCCGATGCGCTGGCCTATACGGCGGGCGTGCAGTCAGAAAGCTGGGGCGTGGACAGCCGCGTCGACGAAGTGTCGGTGCGCGGCTTTGGCGCAGGCGGCTTTTCGTCCAACAATAATTTCGTCGACGGCCTGCGCCTGCCTTCGGGTGGACAATGGACGCGGCCGGGCTTCGACTCCTATGCGCTGGAACAGATCGAAGTGCTCAAGGGGCCTTCGGGCGCGCTTTACGGCCAGACCGCGCCGGGTGG
>QFPK01000051.1 GCA_003248865.1 Sphingomonas sp. | reverse complement strand
ACCAAGGGCGTGCGTATCGACGCGCCCATGTCGGCCAACGCCTACACCCGTACCGGCGGCACCCCCTCCCGCACGCTGTCGCGCTCGGCTGAGCCCGCCCCCGAAGACCGCTACCTGAAAGCCGCCAATGATGACAACTATTGACATGCGCCCGCCTCTGCGAGGCAGGCTTCAGGACGTGACGCTGATCTGGGCACTGTTCACGATGCTGGTCAATGGCATCGCCTGGGCGGGCGCTCCGCCATCTGAAGAGGCCCGCCTCCTGGCCGCACTCAGGAAGGCCAACCCCAGCACGCGCTTCACCCAGGTGCTGCCTTCGCCCATTGGCGGACTGTACGAAGTCTGGATGAACGGGAACGTGGCCTATGTGTCGGCCCGCCAGCCGCGCTACTTCGTGTTCGGCCATGTCTTTGACACACAGACCATGACCGACCTCACCGGGCCACGAATGGCCCTGGCGGCCAGGCGGGGCGCGATGGCGCCCGCTGCGCCTACAGCAGCAACTTCAGCACCGGCATCCACGCCAATTGCCTTCGACCAACTGCCTTTCGCTGACGCCATCAAGACCGTGCGCGGCAACGGCCAGAGGCAGATCGCCGTGTTCAGCGACCCGGGCTGCGGCTACTGCAAGCAACTGGAGCCTGAGCTGGCCCGGATCGACAACGTCACGGTCTACACCTTCATGCTGCCCTTTCAGGGTGAGGCCAAGCCCATCGCCCTCTGGTGCGCCCCGGACCGGGCTCAAGCCTGGCAGCGCTACATGGTGCAGGGCGATACCTCCGTGATCAATGCCCCAGTGCGATGCGATCACCCCGTGGCCCGCAACCTGGCTTTGGCGCGGCGCCTGGGTGTTCAAGCCACGCCCACCCTGATCTGGGCAGATGGCAGCCGCACCGAAGGCTACGTCGATCACCAGGTGATCCAGGCCCGCCTGAAACCGGCCACCTCGGAGGTTCAGCCATGAACGCCCACGGTCACCTCGCTAGCCGCGTCCACTCCGCACGCCCGATCTGGCTTCTGGCTTGCTTGCTGCTGAGCTTGTCGGGCTGCATGAACCTATCCGGCCTGGGCGGCAGCTCCGATTACGCCTGCAAAGCCCCGGACGGGGTGACTTGCACGTCGGTATCGGGCACCTATGCCAACGCCGTTCAGGACAACCTGCCCGCCCAGGTGGCCAAGCGCCGCATGGCCGCCAAATCCCATGGCGCGCCAGGCACCGATCCCCCACCCGAGTCGCCACAGCCTCGCCTTGCACCAGCGCTGACATCCGCCAAAGCCACTGTCCCGCCCGTGGCGCAGTCCCCCAGCCTGGCGCTGCCTCTGCGCTCATCGGCCCGGATCCTGAGGCTGTGGTTCAAGCCCTGGGAAGACGCCGACCGCGACCTCTATGACCAGGGCTATGTCTATGTCCAGATCGATGCGGGTCAGTGGCTGATCGACCACGCTCAGCGCCAGATCCGCGACGCCTATGCACCCATACGACCTCCAATGGGCGCCCCTGTCAAACCCGCCACGCCAGAACCGAGCACATCGCCTGGGCGGCCCGTTGGCCAGCAGCGCTTGCCTCCCTACACCCCGGACAACTCCGAAAGTCCTGACACCGGCCCCTTGCTACCGCCCACCGACAACCTTGCCCCCAGCAACTGAACGCTCTCAAAGGTTGCGCCATGCCTAACCTCTCAGCCACAGCCACTTCAACAGTCACGACAGCAGCCAGCGTCTCCATGGAGGGGGCTCGCACCGTGCGCAGGCCCGCACGCCCAGGCCTGTTCGAAGCCATGGGCCTGGGCGCGCCGCCTGACACACCGGCAGAGCAATTCGCCGCGTGGCTGCCCTACTCTGCGTACCTCGCCGATGAAAAGATCTTCGTCAACCGCGATGGCCTGGGCTTCATGCTGGAGGTCATGCCACAGTCGGGCGCAGATGAACGCATGGCCGAGGTGCTGATCTCGCTGTACGCCAACTGCCCGACGGGCGCGGGCATCCAGTTCCACCTGTTCGCCTCACCCCATGTGCGTGGCCAGTTGCGCCGCTATGCCAACTTGCGAGTCGAAGACGAGGACCAGGCTGACAAGGCCAAGCATTGGGGGCGACCTGCCCGCAACGACAACCTCTTCCACACCCTGGCCCGCCAACGCGTAGGCCACCTGCTGCGAGGGGCGCAATCCTCGCTGACCTCGGGCTTTCACTACACGATCCGGGACTTCCGCCTGATGCTCAGCGTCACCCTACCCGGTGACGCTCAGGACATGACCAAGCGCGAAGAGGTGATGGCCCAGCGCGAGTCCATGGCCTCCACGCTGCGTTCGGCCTCCCTGCCCAACCGCGTCTGCGATGCCGCCGACCTGATCAACTGGTGCGCGCTGTTCACCAACCCTGACCGCATCTCGCAGACCGACGCGCCAGACCTGCACTATGACGACGGACGTGAATTGCGCGACCAGATCATCGACTTCGACACCATCCAGGATCCCACCCCCAGCGGTCTGCGCCTGTGGAAGGAGACCGGATCGGACGAACTGGAGGCGCGCTTCTACTCCATCAAGTCCTTCCCGGAGCGCTTCGCCTTGTGGCAGATGGGCTCGCTGATCGGCGACCTGATGCAGCCCGCCCTGCAGTACAGCGCGCCCTTCTTGCTGACCATGGGCGTGCATGTGCTCGACCCCAATGCCACCAAGGCCACGGTCACCGCCAACCATGTGCGCGCCACGCAAAACGCCAAAAGCAAGATGGCCGACGTGATGCCGGACGTGGGCAAGAAGCTGCAGGACTGGACCGCCGCCGCCCAGGCCATCGACACCGGCGGCAGCCTGGTCAGCCTGTACCACCAGTTGGCCATCTTCTCGTCACCGCGCAAGGCGGTGGCGGCCCACGAAGCGGCCAACGCCATTTGGCGTGGCCGGGGCTTTCAGCTCAATGCCGACGTGTACATGCACCGCCAGGCGCTGCTGGCCAGTTTGCCCATGACCCTCACGCCGCGCTTCCATGGCGACCTGGCCAAGATGCGCCGCGTCTCGCGCAAGACCATGGCCAACGCCATCCACCTTGCACCCCTGATCGCCGAGTGGCGCGGCACACGCACACCCGCCCTGGTGTTCGGTGGGCGCCGTGGACAGTTGATGACCCTGGACATCTTCGACAACGACCTGGGCAATTACAACTTCGCCATCATTGGCGCGCCAGGCTCGGGCAAGTCGGTGCTGATGAACGAGATGGCCTGGTCCTACCGGGCCATCGACGCCAAGGTCTGGATGCTGGACCTGGGCCGCTCTTTCGAGAAGCTGTGCCGCAAGGCCAAGGGCACCTACATCGAGTTCCGCCCCGATGTGGACATCTGCCTGAACCCCTTCACCAACATCGTTGACATCCACGAGGACATCGACATGCTGGTGCCGGCCATCTCCAAGATGTGCTCCATGCAGCACACGCTGGAAGAGGTGCAGTACAAGGCCATCTCGGCCATGGTGCTCAAGCTGTTCGCCGAGCACGGCAACGACCTGACCATCACGGCGCTGCGCGAGGCATTCAAGACCGGCAACATCGAAGCCCTGGGCCTGGTCAACGATCAGCGCATCAAGGATCTGGCCGTGATGCTCAACCCCTACACCCGAGGCGGCCAGTACGAGCGATTCTTTGAAGGGCCCAGCAACGTCGATTTCAGCAACGACTTCATC
>QFPK01000202.1 GCA_003248865.1 Sphingomonas sp. | reverse complement strand
CTGCCCGCCATGGTCGGGATCGGCCGACAGCGCCGCCCAGCCGGCATCGGCAAAGTCGCGATAGGCCTGGGCAAAGCCAGGCGGCGTCCGCACCGCGCCGTCGATCAACTGGCTGCCATGCTCGTCGCCTTCGCGGTTGAGCGGCGCCAGGCGCTCGGCGCACATGCGCCCGGCTTCTGGTCGAAGCCCAGCACCTCGCTCAGCAGGAAGCGATAATCGTCGATCGGCGGAACATAGCTGTACATCGAACCTCTCCAATATTGCTGCGGATCAGCTATACCAAACATCTGTTACAGTCAAACGCACACGGCATCCTTGCCGCTGGGACGCGCGCCGCTGATGCCCTGACGATCGTGGCGAAAAATGGCGACGATCTGCGCGGCGATCTGCGCCCGCGTCAGCCGGCCATCGCGATACCAGTCGGCCGCCGAATTGAGCTGGCTGAGCAGTAGGGTGCGATAGAGCGAGCGGTCGATGTCGGCGGGCAGCGGCAGCGCCGCCACCAGATCCTGAAACAACTGCTCGAACCGGTCGCGGCGCGCGACAAGCTGATCGCGCACGCCATCCGGCACGGCGCGGAAATCATTCATCATCGGCATGGTCAGCGAATCCGCCGCCAGCTGGATATCCAGCAGGCTGGCGCAGGCCGCCTCCAGCCGCGCCCAGGGATCGGCCTGTGTCGCCCGCGATCCGCGCCTCGGCCGCATCCAGCGCGCCATTATGCAGTTCGACGAACAGCGCGTCCTTCGACTTGATATTCGACGAACAGCGCGTCCTTCGACTTGATATGGTGGTAGAGCGATCCGCCCAGCACCCCGGCCTGCTCGCCAATGTCGCGCATCGACGTGCCGCGATAGCCCTTGCGCGCAAAAAGCTGCGCGGCGATTTCCAATATCTGGCGGCGGCGGCCCGACCCTTCGTCGCGCCCGCCCGCCGATGCGGCATCCCCGATTGTCATGTCAGCGCGCTAGCACAGGGCAGGACCACAGGCCACGTCCCGTGCAATCGCTCCCGGCTCAGGCCGGTACCTTCTGGCCATAGGGCGCGTCAGCATCGCGCGCCGGGATCGCACCGCGCCGACCGATATTCCAACCGGCCAGCCGATGCCCGGCCAGCGCCGCCTCAGCCGGCGCAGCGCCAGCCAGCCGCGCATGCAGATAGCCGCCATTGAAGGCATCGCCCGCGCCGCTCGAATCCACAACATCGACCCGCGCCGGCGGCGGCACCAGCGCGCCACCGACCAGACAGCCTTCGGCGCCCAGCTTGACCACGATCTCGCGGCCCTCACCCGCGCCCCAGCGGGCCGCGGCGTCGGCAGCATCATCCGCCTCGCCCATTTCCACTTCGTCCGCCAGCGTCGGCAACCCGATGTCGCACAGCGCGATCGCCCGGTCGCGCCAGGCCCGCGCGGTCGCGGCGTCGCTCCACAGGCGCGGCCGGTAATTGCCGTCGAAGGCGATCCGGCCGCCCCCTGCCTTCACCC
>QFPK01000031.1 GCA_003248865.1 Sphingomonas sp. | reverse complement strand
AACACCGCAAGCTCGCCGCCTAACATCAACCCCCAGACGAGGTCCGCACTCCGCTAACTTACGCCGCGAGTTGTGCCAAATGTTCTGACGACGGACAATTTCATCTTACCGGACGGCACCACCATGCTGATGGATGCCGGTGATGTTGACCGGGAGGGCATGAGCAAGAATGCGCCGCTCAGGTTGCTTGATCCCCGCCCGGATGCAAGTCGCCGGGCTGGTGAGTGGATCGTCGACTACATCCGGCATTTCGCGCCAACAGGACAGCCGGTAAGGCTCGACTATGCCGTGATCTCGCATTTCCACTCCGATCACTTTGGTCATCTGTCGCCGACAAATCCCCGCTCGACTACAGACAGCTTTCGCTTGACCGGCATCATGGACGTCGCGGAAGCAATCCCGATCGGTACGTTGATCGATCGTGCCGCACCCGAATACCGAGCGCCTGTGGACCTCAAAGCCTGCCCGGACGGGATGCGCGGCGCATTGGCCAAATATTTCAAGTTGGTCGATAGCCGGATTGCGCACGGCCAAGCGGTGGAAGGATTGCAACCTGGAAGGACCGATCAGATCATCCTCCGCAATGAGCCGAATGCCTATGCCAATTTCAGTATCCGCAATGTCGCAGCGAGCGGCGTGCTTTGGACCGGCCGGGGATCGACTACATTTCGCTACATTCCGTCAGATGCAGTGCACGACTGCAACTTCAACGAAAATCCGTTCAGCCTTGCCATCAAGCTGAGCTACGGCTCCTTCGACTATTATGCCGGCGGCGACCTTACCGGCGCGTCTGACTCCGATCAGCCGTATTGGTTGGACGTCGAGACGCCGGTCGGACGCGCGGTCGGTCCCGTAGATGTGATGACGCTGAATCACCACGGCAACCGTGACGCAACAACCGCCAACTTCCTTCGCACCCTGCAACCTCGGGTTATAGTGCAACAGAGCTGGGTATCCGATCAGCCCGGCGGCGAGGTAGTGCATCGCATGACTTCACAGTCCATCTATCCGGGGCCGCGTGACATCTTCGCCACCGGCATTCGACCCGAAACGCGCATCGCGATCGGCCCCTGGATGGAGCGCGCCTATTCAAGTTTTGACGGCCACGTCGTCGTCCGCGTCGCGGCTGGAGGCAACAGCTATCAAGTGTTCGTTCTCGACGACATGACACGCGACCGCAATGTCAAGCGCGTGTTTGGTCCTTATGCGGCGAACTGATGAAGCAAGAGGAATAACATGAGACATATGTTGCACGGAACAGCGCTCGCAATGCTTCTAACGCTGTGCGGCTGCGCGACCATTCCGCCGCCCGCCGGAGGTCATTCTGACGATGCTCGCTATCGTGCCGACACGAAGAACGTTATTCTGTTTATCGGCGACGGGATGGGCATTTCCACGGTTACGGCCACGCGGATTTACGACGGACAATCGCGCGGACTCGACGGCGAGTCCAATGTCTTGCCCTTTGAGCGCTTTCCGAACGTAGCGTTGGTCAAGACTTACAATTCGAACCAGCAGGTTCCGGATTCGGCTGGCACCGCTTCCGCCATCCATACCGGGGTAAAAACGCGCGCGGGTGTGATCAATATTGGCCCCAGCGCTCGTCGCACCGATTGCGCGGAGGCGCTTTCAGCAAGCTTACCCAATCTGGGCGAGCTTGCGGTCGCTCGCGGCAAGGCAGTGGGCATAGTCACGACAGCGCGTATCACCCACGCCACGCCTGCTACAGTCTATGCCCACTCTGCCGATCGCGACTGGGAGCACGATCGCGCTATTCCCGACGCCGATCGCCGCAGCGGTTGCACCGACATTGCCTCCCAGCTTATGCACTTTCCGTTCGCTGTGGCGTTGGGTGGTGGGACCGCGCAGTTTTTCGGCAAGGACAATAACGGCGCTCGCCTCGCCGACGATGCGGATTTGCCTGGCGATTGGGTCGCCCGCACGCGTGGCCATTATGTGCAGACACGGGCAGAACTGATCCAAGCCGCGAGCGCGCCTGGATCGCTCCTTGGCGTTTTCAGTCCTTCTCACATGGGTTACACCCTTGATCGTCGCTCCGGTTCCACCGAGCCGACGCTGACCGAAATGACCGAAGTCGCCCTTGACCGGCTTCTCAAAGAGAAGAACGGCTTCTATCTGATGGTAGAGGGCGGAATGATCGACCACGGCCATCATGAGGGCCGGGCAGCTTACGCTCTTGCCGACGCTCAGGAGTTTGTGCGGGCCATCCAACTCGCGTTGTCCAAGGTCGATCTCTCGAACACGTTGATTTTGGTCACTGCGGATCACAGCCACACACTGACGATCGGCGGATACCCCACGCGTAACAATCCGATCCTGGGCCTAGTCGTCGAGAATGATGCGCGAGGTGAGCCGGAAGATCATCCGGCACTCGCGGCCGATGGCCAACCCTATACCACGCTCGGCTATCATAATGGGCCTGGGGCAGTTGTATCCCCCCGACCAGCGCCCGGCCTTGAACCCAAGGATCGCCAGCAGGCGCTAATTCCAACGGGGGACGTTTTCGGCAATCACCGAAGTCTGTCCGAAAGTCACGGTGGCGAAGACGTTCCACTCTATGCGACCGGCGCAGGTTCCGCCGCCGTGCATGGCGTGATCGAACAGAACGAGATTTTCGATATCATCGCCAATGCGCTTAAACTGCAAGGAGCGAGGTCGCATGGCCAACCCAGAAAGAAATAGCGCCTTTGGCGCCCCACGCGCCAAGCAGTCACGTTCTGCTTGGCCGAACGTTTTTCTGATCCCATGCGTTGGGCTGATGCTTGCCGGTGCTGCGCCCGACGAAAATGTCCAATGCCGTGAGGACAATCCGGACATGCGTGTGAGCGACATGCAATACGTCACCACCCACAATGCTTTTCATATCGCACCGGATGACGCCGTGTTGTCCTTCGTTCGTAGAACGCGACGTGGGGAATCCGTGAACAGACCGATTGAAAGAATAGTTTCGGCTCACGATTACACTCATCCAACCCTTGCGCAGCAACTCGCAATGGGCGTGCGGGCTTTTGAGATCGACGTTCATGACGATCCTACAGGCGGCCGTTTCTCCCAACCTAACATCTATAGCGCCATGCCGCGCAACGTGGTGGATGCCCTCCCTCCGATCGACCCCTCCAATGACTTAGCCAAGCCCGGCTTCAAGACATTTCATGAAGCCGACTTCGACATGCGGAGCACGTGTCTCCTATTTAGAAACTGTCTCAAGGAGATTGCGAACTGGCACCGAGCCAATCCGCAGCATCTGCCGATATTCATCCTTCTAGAGATGAAGCAGGATGCTAAGACGACGTCATCTTCGCTCGGCGATAATACAGTCTGGCGCAGGATTCAGGAGGAAATCCTGGGGGAGTTCGTCCAATCGGATCTTATTAACCCTTCTGATATTGCGCATGATTCAGCGTTATGGCCAACACTTGTGTGGGCGCGCGGCAAAGTCACCTTTTTGTTGTTTGACTATGGGGATCGCCCTGTCGAACGATATGCCGAATACATCTCGGCATCAGGCGACCATGCACTCCTTCATATTGAAAAGGATGTAGGTGGATTGCGGGCGACATGGCAATCTCGAAACGATCCAGCCACGATGGGGCGCAGCCCAGCTATAAAGCCTGGTCTGTTGCTCTATACAAAGGGCGATACGACAGGAGTCCAAGACTCGACGCGAGCCAAGACAGCCCTTGCCAGCCAAGCCAACTTTGTCGCCACCGACTTTCTAACGTCGAACGCTAGCCGAACAGACTATAGTTTGTCGATCAATGGCAAGTATACGCGGTTGATCTGCGATCAGAGATGATGGTGTCTATGAGTAGTGTTAGGGCCTATCTTAGTGTTGACATATCCGGTTGGTGCGATTCCGAGTTTTGTCAGTAAATTGTCAAGCGCTGGGGAAGATGGTCGTCTCTGAAGTGAGTTCCAATTTGCCCTTCGACATTCGCCAGCTTCGCTACGCCATCGCGGCGGCAGATCACGGCAGCTTCTACCGGGCGGCGCGCGCGCTGGATGTCGAGCAATCGACGTTGAGCCGGAACGTCCTCAAGCTGGAGCGCGTGGTCGGGGTCAGGATATTCGAGCGGTCCCGCGCAGGGGTCACGATGACCATAGCGGGCGCGCAATTCATCCGCAGCGCCCGGCCGATGGTCGGAAGCGCGGACAAGCTGGTGACGACGATGCGCGCGGCGGGCCAGGGCCGTGCCGGCGGGCTCATGGTCGGGCACAACAGCGCCATCTCCGCCGGTAAGCTGAGGGCGACGATTCTTGGCTGGCGCGGCGATCACCCCGATGTGGATCTGGACGGGGTGGAAGCCGATCGGGGGGCGCTGCTTGCCGGGCTCGATACCGGCGAGATCGACATTGCGATCCTCGCGGGTGAAACTGCACGCAACGACATTCGGCGCGAATCCTTCTGGAGCGAGCGGGTGCTGGTGGCTCTGCCATCCGGCCATAGGTTGGCCGAGCGCGAAATCATCCATTGGACCGATCTGCGCGGCGAGCGGTTCCTGCTGCCCGCCAGTGACCCCGGCCCGGAAATCCGCGACATGCTGCTGGGCCGGCTGGCGGTATCGGGGATGCAGCCGGACATCAGGATGCACCAGGTCAGCCGGGAGGGCATCCTGAGCGTGCTGGGTGATGGCCTTGGTCTCTCGGTCGTCTGTGAAGGCGGGAGCGGCGCGCGCTATCCCGATGTGGTCTATCGGCCGGTGCATGGCGAGCAAGGGCCGGTGATGATCGCCTTCTCGGGATATTGGCGGAAGGACAATGGCAATCCCGCGCTGCGGAGGTTCCTCGCCTTCGTGCGCGAACGCTATGGGCTATCCTTCGATATTCCCTGATTCTGACCCTGGCGGTGCGCCTTCGCAAACGCCCGGTCGGTCGCCATGAAGCGGGCGAGCATGGGGGCGACCAGCTTCTCCGGCGCGACGGGCTGCTGCCGGGTTTCGGCGGCGAGCACGGCGGCATAGGCTTGCAAGTCGCGGTGGACGGCGGCGGGCAGTTCCACGCTGATCTTGACCGGGCGGTCGTCGGCCAGCGGCCCCAGCTTCAATTTCGTCATCGTGACGCTCCGATCGGTTCAAGCACGAGGTCGCGGGTGATGACTACGCGCAAGGGATGCCCCGGCCGGATGGTGAGCGTCGGCTGCACGTTGAGCTGGCGGCGCACGATCTGCTGGCCTGTCTGATTGATGGTGTCCTGCGTGCCCCTGCGCAGGGCGCGAATGAGATCGTCGTCGCTGTCGGCCGCCAGCTCGGTCCCCATGCCGAGCAAGGTCGAGATGGCGGCGGCTTTCAACATATTGCCCCAATGCTGGTTCACGCGGTCCTGTAGGCCAGCATAGCCGGCCGCATCGGCGCCGGGCTGGCGCTCGAGAACGATCGAGCGGCCGTCCGGCAATATCAGCCGATCCCAGGCGAGCAGCACGCGGGTCTGCCCGGCAGTGATCTCGCTGTCATATTCGCCGATCAACCGGGCGCCCTGCGGAATGAGCAGGGTGCGCCCGGTCGGGCTGTCATAGACATTCTGCGTCACCTGGGCGGTGATCTGTCCGGGAAGATCGGAACGGACGCCCGTAATGAGCGCGGCAGGAATGATGCTGCCCGCCTGCACGATGTTGGGCGATGCCGGCGTGGTCAGCCGCTCGACGCTCACTGTGCGCTGGTTGGACGCCTGCGCCATGAAGGCGCGCTTGCCGGCCTGGTCGCCTTGGGGCGCCCCTCCATCCGGCTGTGAAGGGACGGCGAAATCCGGCGCGCTGCCAATCGTCGGCATGGCGGTCCCGCCGCTCGCCGTGCCGCCGCCGAGAAACAGGCTGGCGGTGCGGGCAGCGTCGCGTTCCTGGCTGATGCGCTGGCGGGCGGCTTCAGCGGCCTGTGCGCGGGGATCGGGATGTGCGGTTCCCATCGGCGGGACGGGCACGTTTTGCCCACGCTGCTGCGCCGACAGGATCGGCCGCCCAAGATCGCCGGGGAGCGGCGCCCCGAGTTTCGGAACTTGGCTGTAGTCCTTCGGGCCGGACGTGATGTTTTCGGCGGTGGCCCTGCCTTCCGTCCCGTAAAGTTCCTGCCGCTCGTCCTTGTCGGGAGGATTGAGCGCATAGAGCAGCGCGCCGCCGATGCCGAGGCCGGCGGCGGTGCCGAGCGCGGCGAGCGCCTTCCTCGACAGGCGCATGACGCGCGGCGGATCACCGCGAAGCTGGAACGCGCGCGGATCGGCAGGCGCAGGCTGCGGCGCTGCCTGCGGTGCGGCCGGCGCGGGCTGCTGCTGAACAGGTTGTGCGGGCGTGCCGGCGGGATCGCTCACGGCCGCCCCCCGCGTGCTTCGTCGCGCAGGATACGCACGCGCCGCTCGGTGCGCCGGTCGCCCAGGCGCAGTTCGGCGCTGGCGAACAGTCGGTCCACCACCATGTAGCGGCCCTGGACGCGGTAGTTGACCAGTTCGGCGTCGCCGGCCGCGCCCGTCACGAACAGCGGCGGCATCTCGCCTTGCGAGATCTCGGCCGCGAACTCGATGAAGACCTGCCGGCCGTCGTCGAACGCGCGGGCCGGACGCCAGGCCACGCGGTCGCCTTCGATCCGATAGCGGAAATCGAGCGCGGCGATGTCGAGGCCGGTAGCGATCGGCGCGACTGATGCGGCGGCGGCATTGGCGCCGCGCAGCGCGATGAGGCGATCCTGCGGATAGGTCCAGCTCACCGACGCCATATAGGTCGAAGCCGTCGCGCGCAGTTCGATGTGATAGGTGCGCCGCGAGGTGTTGATGACCAGGTTTGTGCCGATGTCGGGTCGGGTAGGCTTCACGAGGATATGGACGCGCGCCGTGGGGCCGGCGCCGCTTACCGTGTCACCGATGATCCAGCGCACGGTGTCGCCCGCCGCGACCGGCCCGGCGCCGACAAGCTGCTCGCCTTCCTGCAAGGCGATGTCCGTCACCTGGCCGGGCGCGGTATAGACCTGATAGAGCGCACCTTCGGCCCAGGGATATTGCTGGATGGCGTTCACATAGCCGTCGCGGGAGGGCTGGACGCGAGCGGCGGCGTTGGCCACGCCGACGCGCTGGCGCGGATCGGCGGGTTCGGACGGCCGCGCATCGGCCGGGACCGGCTTCAACTGGCCGGGCAGCGGCAAAGGCTCGGGGATCGTCACCACCTCGACGGGGCGCGGCGGTTCGGGGGCTGGCGTCGCGGCGATTTCGGTGGGCGGCGCGTTGGCCGTCTTAGCCGAGGTGGTGGCGCAGGCGCCGAGCGTGGACGCGGAGATGAGCAGGACCGGCATGGCGGCCTTGCGGAATCGGGAATGTCTCATTGGGCCAGCTCCTTCGACCAGTTGATTGCGTTGACGAACAGGCCGAGCGGGTTCTTGCGCAGGGCGTCGGGCGTGCGCGGGGTCTGCACGGCAATGGTGAGGATCGCCGACCAGCGCGTCGTCTCGGCGAGGCTGCCATCCTGATAGCGCCGCTCGGTCCAGGCGACGCGGAAGCTGTCGCCGGAGGCGCGGATCACGCTCGACACGTCCACCGCGACTTGCACCCGCCCGACATTGGCGAACGGGTCATTGGCGCGGGCATAGTCATTGAGCGCAAGCGCGCCCTTGTCGGAGGTGAAATCATAGGCGCGCAGCCAGTTCTGGCGGACAATGATGGGATCGGCCGGGATGCTCCTGACCTGCTCGATGAAGCGGGCCAGGTGGAATGCGATCTGCGGATCGGTCGGCCGGTAGCCCGCTTCGGCCGGTGCGACGGCCTGCGCCTCGCCCAGCTTGTCCACCTGCACCACCCAGGGCACGATCGTTCCTCGCGCCGATTGCCAGACCAGACCGGCGGCGAGCCCGCCGGACATGGCCAGCGCGGCGAAGAAGGCAAGGCGCCAATTCTTCGCCTGCACGCGGGCAGAGCCCATGCGGTCGTCCCAGACCTGCGCCGCGCGCTGATAGGGGGTGACGGGCTCGGGGGTCTGGCCGTAGCGGATCGTGGGGCGTCGAAACATGGGCGGTTAGTCCTTCTGGCTGAGATCGACCGACGCGCCGCCGCCTCCGCCGTCGCCGCCGCGCAGCGTATGGGCGGCGACGGTGGCGCCGTGGGTCATGGTCTGACGTTGCTTCATGGCGGCCGCCCAGGCGGGTGGAGCATCGGACGATGCGGGAGACGGCGCCGCGCCTCCGGCGATCGTGCCGCCTGTCGCGGTAACGGCCGCGCGCGCGCCCGAGCGATGGCTGTCCTTCAAGGATGCGGCGGCCTTGCGCAGCGGTGACATGGCAGCGCCAACCGCTGCCTTGCCGACGCCACCCACGCCACCAGCGACGGCCGCTGCGCCGGTTTTGCCTGCTGACCCCAGCGCATAGGCGCTCGATGCTGCGCCAGATGTGAACGCTGCACCCTTGGCCGTTCCGGCGATAGCGCCCGCTGCGGCGCCAGCGCCCAGACGGGCTGCGGCTGCGCCTCCAACCAACGCGCCGCCCGCGGCGAGCGCGGTTCCGGCCGCGGCGCCCGCGCCGAGCGCCGGCCCGCCCGAGACGATCCCATTGGCGATGGACGGGCCGAAGATGGCGAGGCCGAGCAAGGTCAGCGCCGCGAGCGCGATCGCCATGACCTGCTCCATATCCGGCTCGACCACGACGGCCGTATCGGTGAACTGGCTGAACAGAGTGGTGCCGATCCCGGTGATGACCGCCAGGACCAGCACCTTGATGCCGGTCGAGACGATATGGCCGAGCACCTTCTCAGCCATGAAGGCGGTCTTGTTGAAGAAGGCGAAGGGTAGCAGCACGAACCCCGCCAACGTCACCAGCTT
Source organism: Sphingomonas sp. (assembly GCA_003248865.1). Lineage (GTDB taxonomy): Bacteria > Pseudomonadota > Alphaproteobacteria > Sphingomonadales > Sphingomonadaceae > Sandaracinobacteroides. Next base: position 13,590 of record QFPK01000031.1, on the reverse strand, counting down.
GAACTCGATCAGGACGATGAAGACCTGCACGGCGATGATGAAAAACGCGAGGACGACGATCAGCCACGCCACGAGCAGGATGAGAATCTGCGCGAAGTTGGCGAACAGGCCGACTGGCCCCATCAAGTCCTCGGTCGCGTCGAGCAGCGGCGCTCCGGCGTCAAGGCCGGTCGCCGCGACGCTGCCGGGCTTCATGAACTCCGCGAGGCTGAGGGCGTCACCACTCGCTTTGAGCCCCAGCCCCGCGAAGCTCTCGAACACGATGGTCGCAAGCGACTGGAAATTGCCGATGATGAAGGCGAAGGCGCCGATGTAGAGCGTCTTCTTCACGAGGCGCTGGATCACGTCCTCGTCGGCACCCCACGCCCAAAACAGGGCCGCGATCGTCACGTCGATCGCAATGAGCGTCGTGGACAGGAATCCGACCTCGCCGCCGAGCAGACCGAAACCCGAATCTATGTAGCTGGAGAAGACACCGAAAAAGGTGTCGATGACGCCGGTGTCTTCCATCACTGTTCGTCCTTGCCGAAGAAGCGGCGGCGCTTGGCCTCCCATGCGGCTTCGCAGCCGCTGTCGGGCATGGTGAGCGTGCGGCAGCGGCGCATATCGGCGGTGATCGGGTCAGCCGCGCTTTCGCGCGCGGCCGGCGGCGATGCGGCCGGTGCAGGACGCTGCGACGCCGATACGATCGCTACCGTCATCATCATGCCGGCGAGCGCCGCGCCGCCCGCGATCTTCATGGTGCGGCTCATGTCAGTCGCGGTTGCGGAACCGGCGGAAGCGTTCGCGCGCCTCGGCCTCGACGGCCGCGTTGCGCGCGGATTCAAGCGCCTGCGCCCGGCCCTGCGCAGCGACGGCGGCGGTAAGGTCGGCGAGTTGCTGCGATTGCAGGGCGAGGAGCTGGTTGCCCGCCTGTGTCGCCTGGAGCGCGCCGGTCGCCGACTGGCTGGCCGAAACGAGGCTGTCCATCGTGGTGCGGGCGCCGTCGATGTTGCCGACGACGCCCGCCTGCACGCGCAGCGCGTCCTCCAGCGCGCCCACGCTATCCTCCCAGCGGGCGTTCGCGTTCGCGACCATCCGGGCATGGTCGCCGGTTACGCCAGCGCCCTTGTAGCGGTCGGTGAACGCCTGCTGGATATTCTGCACATCATAGGCGATGCGTTGCGCTTCCCCGAGAAGCTGCTGCGTGCGCTGCACCTGTTGCTGCAACTGCTGGAGCGAGCTGAACGGCAGCGATGCGAGGTTGCGCGCCTCGTTGATGAGGCTGGTCGCCTGGTTCTGGATTTGCTGAATCTGGTTGTTGATCTGCTGGAGCGCGCGGGCCGCCTGCAAGACGTTGGAAGCATAGTTGGTCGGGTCATAGACGATACCGCCGAACTGCGCGTAGGCCGGCATCGGCGCGACGACGGGCACGATTGCCGCGCTGGCGAGGACGCCGGCCAGGATGGCGCGGCGCAGGGGGAAGCGGGTCATAGGGGAAACTCCTGCTGCGATTGATCGGGATCGGGGGGAAGAAGGTCGGCCGCCCAAGCGAGCCCGCGATGCCGCAGCCATTGCGCGGCGAACGCGGCCTGGCCGTGGACGGCGATGATGTCGGCGATGGCGAGCTGATCGGTCTTGGCCGAGGCGGCGGCGAAGGCCAGCGCGACCTCGCCCAGCCCCAGTTCGAACAGGCGGTTTCCTCGCCGGGACTGGCAGTAATAGTCGCGCTTGGGCGTCGCCCGGCTGAGGATTTCGATCTGGCGGGCGTTGAGCCCGAAGCGTTCGTATATCTCCGCGATCTGCGGCTCGACGGCACGCTCGTTGGGGAGCAGGATGCGCGTCTGGCAGCTTTCCACGATCGCGGGCGCGACGGCGCTGTCCTTGATCTGCGCGAGCGATTGGGTGGCGAAGACGACGCTGGCGTTCTTCTTGCGCAGCGTCACCAGCCACTCGGATAGCTGCTTGGCGAACGCGGGCGATTTGAGCGCGAGCCAGCCTTCGTCGATGATGATGAGCGTCGGACTGCCATCGAGCCGGCCGCCGATGCGGTGGAACAGGTAGGACAGGACGGCGGGCGCCGCGTCGCCTTCCATCAGCCCTTCTGTCTCGAACGCCTGGATCGCCGCTTCGCCCAGCCGCTCGGATTCGGCGTCGAGCAACCGCCCCCAGGGACCGCCGACGCACCAGGGCGCGAGCGCCTGCTTCAGCTCCTGGCTCTGGAGCAGGACGGCGAGGCCGGTCAGCGTGCGTTCGGCGGGCGGCGCACTGGCGAGCGAAGTCAGCGCCGTCCAGATATGCTCCTTTGCCTGCGGATCGACGGTGACGTTCTCGGTGTCGAGGATGGCGGCCAGCCATTCGGCCGCCCAGGCGCGTTCGGCCGCCTCGTCGATCCGGGCGAGCGGCTGCATGGCAACGGTCGCGTCCTCATCGGACAGCCCACCGCCCAAATCCTGCCAGTCGCCGCCCATGCCGAGCGCGGCGGCGCGGATCGAGCCGCCGAAGTCGAAGGCGAAGACCTGCGCGCCCTCGTAGCGGCGAAACTGCATCGCCATCAGCGCGAGCAGGACGGACTTGCCCGCGCCGGTCGGCCCGACGATCAGCGTGTGGCCGACATCGCCGACATGAAGGGAAAACCGGAACGGGGTGCTTCCCTCGGTCTTGCCATAGAGCAAGGGGGGCGACCCGAAGTGCTCGTCCCGTTCCGGCCCCGCCCATACCGCTGACAGGGGAATCAGGTGGGCGAGATTGAGCGTGGAGATCGGCGGCTGCCGAACATTGGCGTAGGTGTGGCCGGGGAGACTCCCCAGCCACGCCTCGATCGCGTTCATCCCCTCGGGGATCACGGTGAAGTCGCGGCCCTGGATGACCTTCTCGACCAGCCGCAGCTTCTCGGCGGCGATGGCGGGATCGCGGTCCCATACCGTCACCGTCGCGGTGACATAGGCCATACCGGCATAGTCCGCGCCCAGCTCCTGCAGGGCGGTGTCGGCATCGGCGGCCTTGTTGGAGGCGTCGCTGTCGAGCAGCGTCGACGCCTCGTTGGTCATCACCTCCTTCAGGATCGCGGCGACGCTCTTGCGCTTGGCGAACCACTGGCGGCGGATTCGGGTCAGCAGCTTGGTCGCGTCGGTCTTGTCGAGCATGATCGCGCGGGTGGACCAGCGATAGGCGAAGGCGAGCCGGTTCAGCTCGTCGAGCAGTCCGGGAAAGGTGACACTCGGAAATCCGAAGACGGTGAGCGTGCGGAGATGATGGTCGCCCAGGCGCGGCTCCAGCCCGCCTGCCAAAGGTTCGTCGGCGAGAAGCGCGTCCATGTGCATCGGGGTTTCCGGCACGCGGACGCGCTGGCGCCGGGTGGAAACCGTGCTGTGCAGATAGGTCAGCGTCTCGGCGTCATCGAGCCAGCGGACCTCGGGCACGAAGCCCTCGACCAGACCCAGAACCAGGTCGCTGCGGTCGGTGAAGTTGGCCAGCAATTCCCGAGCATCGACGCCCGTGCCGGAACGGCCCTCGTAGAGCCAGGTTTCAGCGCGAGCGGCGTCCTCGGCCGGCGGCATCCAGAGCAGGGTCAGATAATAGGCGCTCTCGAAATGCGCCCCTTCCTCACGGAATTGCTCGCGGCGCTCCATATCGACCAGCGCCGAGACCGGATCGGGAAACACGGATTCCGGATAGTCGAGCGCGGGCGTGCGCTGCGCCTCGACGAAGATCGCCCAGCCGGAGCCGAGACGGCGCAACGCATTGTTGAGCCGCGCGGTGGTGGCGACCAGCTCGGCCGGCGTGGCGCTGTCGAGATCAGGACCACGGAAACGGGCCGTGCGCTGGAAGCTGCCGTCCTTATTGAGGACGACACCTTCGCCGATCAGCGCGGCCCAGGGCAGGAAGTCGGCGAGGTGGGCCGCCCCGTTGCGATATTCGCGGAGCGACATCATGGCCGCATCCACATCGGATAGCGGATATGGCGCCGGGCCACGTCCACGAATTGCGGATCGCGGCGCGCGGCCCATACGGCGAACACATGGCCGATCGCCCAAATGGCGAGTCCGGCGATCCAGAGGCGCAGGCCGAGGCCGATCGCGCCGGCCAGCGTGCCGTTGACGATGGCGAGCGAGCGCGGGGCGCCGCCGAGCAATATCTGCTCGGTCAGCGCCCGGTGGACCGGCGCGAAATAGCCGGGGATCGGCTCGACGGGATCGGCCGCGCCGCTCATACGATCAGCGCCCCGCCGCCGAACGAGAAGAAGGTGAGGAAGAAGGAGCTGGCCGCGAATGCGATCGACAGGCCGAACACGATCTGGATCATTCTCCGCGACCCGCCGTTCGTGTCGCCGAACGCCAGCGTCAGGCCGGTCACGATGATGATGATGACCGCGATGATCTTGGCGACTGGCCCCTCGATGCTTTCGAGAATCGACTGGAGCGGCGCCTCCCACGGCATCGACGATCCCGAGGCATGGGCCGGAACGGCGAAGGTCAGTGCGATCACGCTGGCGGTGGCGGTGAGCATGGCGCGACGTGCGCCATGCCGGATGGCATGGATCATTTGAGGTCTCCGGGCTGGGGGTTGGCAAGCGGGTTGAGGCGGTAGTCGCCGGTGGCCGGGTCCAGCCCGCTGACGCGGGCCAGTTCGGCGAGGCGCCGGCCGTGCCCGTCGCGGACAAGGACGGCGATCAGGTCGATGGTCTCGGCGAGCAGCGCACGCGGGACCGTGACGACGGCCTCCTGGATAAGCTGCTCCATCCGGCGCAGCGCGCCGAGCGCGGTTCCGGCGTGGATCGTGCCGACACCGCCGGGATGGCCGGTGCCCCAGGCTTTGATAAGGTCCAGCGCCTCGGACCCGCGCACCTCACCGATGGGGATGCGGTCGGGGCGCAGGCGCAGCGAGGATCGGACAAGATCGGACAGCGAGGCGACGCCATCCTTGGTCCGCATGGCGACGAGGTTCGGCGCGGCGCATTGCAACTCGCGCGTGTCTTCAATCAGGACGATGCGGTCGTCGGTCTTCGCCACTTCCGCCAGCAGCGCGTTGACCAATGTCGTCTTGCCGGCGCCGGTGCCGCCCGCGACGAGAATGTTGGCGCGCAACGCCACGGCCCCGCGCAACGCGCCGGCCTCGGCCGATGACATGATCCCGGCCGCCGCATAGTCATCGAGCGTGAAGATCGCGACGGCGGGCTTGCGGATAGCGAAGGCCGGCGCGGCGACGATCGGGGGCAGCAGTCCCTCGAACCGTTCGCCGCCCTCGGGCAGCTCGGCCGAGACACGGGGGCTGCGCGCATGAACCTCAGCGCCGACATGGTGGGCGACCAGGCGAACGATACGCTCGCCGTCCGCCGCGCCCATTGTCATGCCGGTGTCGGAAATACCTTCGCCCAGCCGGTCGATCCAGAGCCGACCGTCCGGGTTCAGCATCACCTCGATGACGGCGGCATCATCGAGCCAGGATGCGATCGACGGCCCCAGCGCCGTGCGCAGCATCCGCGCGCCGCGCGTGAAACCTTCGGATCGGATCGGTTGGACGGACAAGAAGCAGCCCCTGAAACGGGCCGGGCGAACAACCGCCCGGCGTCAGGGCACATCAAGAGGGACAGGAAATCGTCCGATGCAACAGTGGCGCGGCGGCGTAGTAGAGACGGCGGCAGATACTTACAGGGGACGAAAGCCCATCACGCGCACCGCTCCCGCAATCTTTGCGCGGGGCTCAATTCCAGTCCTGAGTCGTCAGCCGATGCCGTTCCAGCTCCATCGCGTCGTGGAGGATACGGCCGATCTCCACCATGCCCGATGCGTGGGCTCGGAAAACGAGAAAATGTCTTGGGCGCCGGACGGCGCCGGTGTCGATGCGCGCCCGCTCACGACTGAGGCGTAGATGCCAGGTCCGCGCTCCCGCGCCCAGCTCCGGCCGTTCGGGAGCACCGGGACGCGACGGGTTCTCGGCGACGTCGCGGATCGCCGCCGCGATCAGCGCCGCGTAGCGCAGACGCGCCGCTTCGCCGAAGTCTTCCTGCGTTCGGGCCAGAATGTCGATGATGTCCGTCTGCGCGGCGGCAGACAGGCGATAGAGCGCCATCAGCCGATAGCGCGCACGCGATCCGCCGCCTGTTTGCCCAACGCGCCGAGAAAATCGTCAAGCCCGTCCTCGGCGATATCGACATAGCGGCCTGCGGCAATATCGTCCCAACCGGTCTCGGCCGCTTTCTTCAAGGCTTCCAGCCGGGCCGCATCCTCGGCGGCGTGCCGTTCGACCAGCCGCAGACCTTCACGCAACACCTCGCTGGCGTTCTGATAGCGTCCGGTGCGCACCAGGGTATCGACCAGCTCGGCCTGATGGTCGGTCAGAACGACATTGCGGGTTGGCATCACGTGAATCTCCAAGGGTGATGGCGGCATCATAGCATCGGATGGCATAATATGCCAATGAAAGGTCATTCGGCCGGGTCGGGCGTCTGCGACCAAACATCCTCGGGGATTTCGTCGAGCAGGCTCTTGCCGCTGGCGTAGCGCCGGCCGAGCGTTTCGACGAAGCCCTCATAGCGTTTGCGGCCCTTCACCTGTGCGACCGCCTGGTCCTCGTCGGGAAGCGGCGGCGTCACTGACAGCCAGAAGCGCACGAACAGCGCCAGCGCCTCAGTGGTGAGGCCGGTGTTGCGTTCGAGCCGCTGGACCTGGCGCGAGAGCCGGTCGAGCCGGCGCGCGAAGGCCGCCTCCATCCGGTCGGCGCCGTCCGGAGACATCCAGGAGGCGACCGCCGCCTCCACGATCGCCGAGCGCGATATTCGCCGTCGGATCGCCAGTTCACTCACCTGACGGGCCAGCTCGGGCGGGAAATAGACATTGAGCCGAACGCGCATGGGCCGCTCCTACAGTTCGATGCCGTCGCCGGGATCGAGCGACGCCTGCCGCGCGATCCCGCGCATCCGCTGGCGACGCGCTGCGGCGGCCTGGCGCGCGGCTTCCTCGGGATCGTCCTCGACGACGGAAAACTCCTGCGCGGGCGGTGCGTCCATCGTCTCCTTCACGATCGCCACATGATCGGGCAGCTCGGGCTCGCGGCGCAGGCCGGCGTTCGCCTCATCCTCCTGCGCGCGGACGATCTTCTCCACCTCTGCCGGATCGGCGGCGGCGACCATCCCGGTCCAGTCGTCGGCCTGGGGCGTGCCCGCAGCCGGAACCGGCGCGGTCATGATCCGCTCGGCGAAACGCTGATCCTGAAAATAGCGCGCTTTCTTCGCGCGGATCGGATGCACGCCCGCCACCATGACGATCTCGTCGTCGGCCGGGAGTGACATCACCTCGCCAGGGGTGAGAAGCTGGCGCGCGGTTTCGGAGCGCGACACCATCAGATGGCCCAACCAGGGCGACAGCCGATGTCCGGCATAGTTCTTCATCGCCCGCATTTCGGTCGCGGTGCCGAGCGCGTCCGACACGCGTTTGGCGGTGCGCTCGTCGTTGGTCGCGAACGACACGCGCACATGGCAGTTGTCGAGAATGGCGTTGTTGGGGCCGTAGGCGCGCTCGATCTGATTGAGGCTCTGCGCGATCAGAAAGGATTTGAGGCCATACCCCGCCATGAACGCCAGCGCCGACTCGAAGAAATCGAGCCTGCCGAGCGCCGGAAACTCGTCGAGCATCAGCAGCACGCGATGGCGCTTGCCCGAAGGGTTCAGTTCTTCGGTGAGCCTGCGGCCGATCTGATTGAGCACCAGGCGAATGAGCGGCTTGGTCCGCGAGATGTCGGACGGCGGCACGACCAGGTAGAGCGTCGCCGGCCGCTCGCCCTCGACCAGATCGGCGATGCGCCAATGGCAGACGCGCGTGACCTGCGCGACGACGGGATCGCGGTAAAGCCCGAGAAACGACATGGCGGTGGAGAGCACGCCCGACCGTTCATTCTCCGACTTGTTCAACAATTCCCTGGCCGCGCTGGCGACGACGGGATGCACGCCCGCTTCGCCCAGGTGCGGGGTCGCCATCATCGCGGCCAGAGTCTGCTCGATCGTCCGCGCCGGATCGGACAGGAAGGCGGCGACGCCCGCCAGCGTCTTGTCTGGTTCGGCGTAAAGCACATGCAGGATCGCGCCGACCAGCAGCGCATGGCTGGTCTTCTCCCAGTGATTGCGCTTCTCTAACGAGCCTTCCGGGTCGACCAGCACGTCGGCCACATTCTGCACGTCGCGGACCTCCCACTGACCGCGCCGCACCTCCAGCAGCGGGTTGTAGGCGGCCGATGCGGCATTGGTCGGATCGAACAGCAGGACGCGGCCGTGCTGCGAGCGGAAGCCGGCGGTGAGCGTCCAGTTCTCCCCCTTGATGTCGTGGACGATGCAGCTTTCAGGCCAGGTCAGGAGCGACGGCACCACCAGGCCGACGCCCTTGCCCGATCTCGTCGGCGCGTAGCATAGGACATGCTCGGGACCGTCATGGCGCAGATAATGGATGCCGAGCTTTCCCAGCATCACGCCGTCTGGGCCAAGCAAACCGGCTGACTGCACCTCCTTCACGCTCGCCCAGCGCGCCGAGCCATAGGTCTCGGCGTTCTTCAATTCACGCGCGCGCCAGACCGACATGCCGATGGCGACGACGATCGAGATGACGCCGCCCGACGCGGCGATGAACGCGCCGGTCTCGAATATCTCGGGCGCGTATGCGTCGAACGAGAACCACCACCAGAAGAAGGCCGGCGGCGGATAGACGGGCCAGCCGAAAGCCGTGAACCAGGGCGGGCCAAGCTCGGGCTGATAGGCCAGCGCGGCGGCCGTCCATTGGGTCGCGCTCCATATCGCCGCGAGCGCGATCAGGAACACGGCGATGACCTGGCCCCAGAGGATTTTGGTTGCGGACATTGGGAGTCTCCTTGTTCAAATACCGAGGCCGCGCTGGCGGCCCAGCGTCCAGTCGATGCCGCCGCCGTCGCGCATGACGCCGGACACCTGGCGGCCAAGCTGGCGTTCCAGGCCGTTCGACCAAGGCACGAGGCTGAACCCGAGGCCCCCATTTGGACCCATGCTCTCGATCATGGCGAAGCGGCCGGACGTGAGGGCGAGGCGCTGGCGGCAAACGCCCGTAACCTTCGCGCCCACCGCTGCGGGCCGATATTCAAGGCCGGTCTCGGCGGCGATGCGCGCGCCGGCCGCGTCCAGCTCGCGGCGGCGCAATGTGTCGAGAAGACCGCGCTGGAAGACCACGCGCTCGCCGAAGCGCCGCGCCAGCCCTTCGCGGACAAGATGGTCGGTGCGGCTGTCCATCGCCCGCCGCACTTCGGCGCCGAAGCCGCCATCCGCGACGGCGGTCCCGCGTTCGATCAGCCGATGATCGAGCCAGGTCGCGCCCGGCGCCTTCACCTGGTCAGCAAGATCGAGATCGGAACGGGTGGCGAGGAACAGCGTCGGCATCTGCTCGCCTGGCCGGCCGATCGCGCGCAGTTCGACGATGCCACCGATGTCCGGGCTGTGCTCCAGCGCCTCGATACCGGTAAGCCGGACATGGTGGGTGCGCCCGTCCGTGCCGTCGATCACGGCATAGGCCGTGCCCTTCAACTCGTCATGCAGGCCCTTGTCGATCAGCTTTCCGACAATGGGCTTTTCGGGCGGCGCGTCCACGATCGCATAGCTGTCGAGCGGCCGGTCCTGGCCGCGATCCCGCAATGCCTGTCCGATGGTTCGGATGATGTCGCCGCGCGTGCCCAGGTCGCGCAGCCTGGCTTGCGCGCTTGTCGCCATCACCCATTGACCGGGCTCGGCCTCGGCGGCGAGCCCCATCGTCTCAAGATGCTGCAAGCGTCCGATCATAAGCCGGCGCAAGCGCGGATCGTCCGGGCCGGGCCGTTCGGGTCGAAGGTCGATGACGCCCAACTCGTCGGCCGAGCGGCTGATCTCGGTATCGAGGCGAGTCCAGCGTTCGGCCGTCACTTCGCGGTCGAGCGCGCGCTGGATTTCATGCTCGGGCTTCGGCCCGAGTTCGGCCTGGGCCAATTCCTCGGCGCGCGAGCGCAAGCCGTGGCTGATATAGTCGCGGCTGATAACGAGATCCTGGCCCTGATCGTTGACGCCGCGCACCAGCAGATGGACATGCGGATTATCGGTGTTCCAATGATCGACCGCGACCCATTCGAGCCGCGTCCCGAGATCGGCTTCCATCTGGCGAACGAGATCGCGGGTGTATTCGCGTAAGCTCGTGAGGTCCGCCGCGTCCTCGGGCGAGACGATGATCCTGAAATGATGCCGGTCGTCCTTGGCAAGCGCGGCGAAGGCGCGACCGTCGGCGCGGTCGCCATCCGCATCGAACATCCGTGCGGGCGATCCGTCGCGGGTGACGCCCTCGCGCTTGAGATAGGTGATGTGCGCGGACAGCGGAGCCATACGCCGGCCCGCCATGCGATGCCGGACCGGCAGCGCCTTCACCAGCACGCGCCGGCTCGATCCGAACAGGCGGCTGCGGGCGAAGGCGGTTCGGCCTCGGCCGAAGTTCGATTGCCCGCCTCGGCGCGATCCGCCCCAGCCGGGTCGCCGGCCTCCACCGCTGCGCGCGGCGACGCGCAGGACCTCGGCGACAAGGCCGCGCGCATTGCGCCCCTGTGCGCTGCTGCGCTTTGCCTTGCCCGGCCGGACGCGGAAATCGCTGTCCTCGGTCATGGCCGGCGCGCTTTCCGCCGAATATGGCCTATGGTGCCATTTGGTGCTTTGAATTTGCTGACTTTTTCCTTCCGAGCGGCACGCTCGCCGACCGATGCACCCGCATGAACCCCATGAAAAGCCTTGGCTTTTCGGTAAAATGGGGTGCGGCTTGTATCTTGCCGTCCCTTTCTTCGGCTTACTCCTGCCCCTCCAGCCCCTTTTCTGACTGCAACCGGCGCTCTGAACCCGGGGACGGTCATTGCGGTCGGGCCGCGCCAGCGCGGGACACGAACAGCGTTTCGGCGGCGGCTTCGCTGTCGCTCGAACGGCGCTCCATCGGCGCGGCTGTGGTGGTTTCGGCGTCGGCATCGTCGTCACCGCGCGGCGTGGCGGTATCGCCCTCGGTGCGCACGAACAGCGCGGAGCGACGCCAGGCGAAGGGATCAGGCAACGTCGCGGCGGCAAGCTGCACGTCCGCCGCGCCGCCGATCATCGGCGCCAGCTTCGCCAGATAGGCGCGCGTCTCGGCCGGTAGCGGACGACCGCGCGACAGGTATTCGTCGTAGCGGCCCGGCCCCGCATTGTAGGCGGCCAGCATCGCGGTCACGTCGCCATAGCGATCGTGCATCGCGCGCAGATAGGCCGCGCCCGCCAGTATGTTGTCGCGCACGTCGAAGGGGTCGGTCCCCAGCCCATAGCGAGCGCGCAGCGTCGCCCAGGTCGCGGGCATGATCTGCATCAGCCCCCGCGCTCCGGCCGTTGAAACCGCGCGGGAGTCGCCGTTGCTCTCAACGCGCATGACCGCCCATATCCAGCCTTCGGGGATGCCGAAGCGGCGGGCGGCCTCCGCGACATGGGATGCGTAAGGATGGGCCGTGCGCGTGTCGGCCGCTTGCTGCGCGACCGCGACGGTGGCGCAAGCCGGCTGTATCCCGAGCGCCAGCGCGAGGATGAAGGCCCGGCGCTTCACGCTCCGATCCCCCGCCAGGTGAGCGGCGCGTCGGGCGTGTCGCGGGTGAGGATCGGGATCGCGCGGCCGAGTACGGCGGAAGCCGGCAGCGGCCCGAAATAGCGGCCGTCCATGCTGCCGGGAACTGCGGTATTTAGCAGCAGCATTTCGTCCGGCGCGAGCGTCCGGCAACCCTGCCAGGTCGGCAGCGGACGGCCCTGGCCGTCACGCGCAAGAGCGACGGCGACGGGCCGGGCATCGACGCTCACCACGTCGCCGATACGGCAGGCGCGTTGCCCGGCCTTGGCGGCGACATGCTTCAACAGCGGCACGCCCTCGGGCAGATAGGCCCGCGCCGAAAGCCAGCGCGCGAGCCGTTCGGGCGGCGTCACCGCGACCAGCGCGCCGACCGGCGGATCGTCCTCGGGCGCGATCCGATAGAGCCCGATCGGCGCGCTCGCGCTCGGGTTCCAGACCAGGCGCGGGTTTGGATCGAGCAAGGCGACCGCGACGAACAGAACGGCGAATAGCTGCGCGGCGACGACCGTCACCATGACATAGCCGAAGCGCGTCATCCCTCGATCTCCCGGCGCTTGAGCCAGGCGCGATGCCGCTCCATCGTGTAGGGCCGAGGCTGGTGGCCGGCGGAGATACGGTTGTGGACGTGCCGCCAGTGATCCGGCGCGGCGTCGCATGGATCGACGCCCGCCGTCTCCACCGCGTCGATCGCGGCGAGCACCTGGGTGACCTTCGGCCAGCCTTCGATATGGAGCAGGATGTCGCCGCCCGGCCGCACGAACGGCAGCGTCGTATAGGCTTCACCTGTGCCAACCGCGCGCACCACGTCGATGCGTGAGCTGATCGTGCCGAAGTCGTTGGACGCCCAGCGGACGAAGGCGAAGATCGCGCCCGGCCGGAAGCTCATGACGCGCGTGCGGCGCGTGACGATGCGCTCTTGCGCGACCCGGCCGAAGCGTATCCAGTGCTCCAGCTTCTTCTCGATCCAGGTCAGCTCGACCTCGGTGGCACGCGAGCGCAGCGCCGTGGGCGTGCCACCGACGCGCACGCCGATCGGCATGTTGTCATTCATGTCTCGTCTCCGGGGATGTCGCGGGGCGCACGCCCCAGCACCGCGTCCAGCGCGGCTTCGGTGCGCAGGATCGCGCGGCCGATGGCTTCGGGGATTTGTGGGAGAACGGCGTCGCCGAACGCCTCGACGATCAGGCTGGCCGCAGACGTCCCGCGTGGACCGCCGACCGCAATGCGCGTGCCAGCCACCCAGGCGGAAAGCCCATCATCCAGCCGTAGGTGATGGGCAAGGCCGCCGTTCCAGTCAGCCCACGGTTCCGCAGCATCGCCGCCAGCGCGCGGGCGCCCGCCCACTTGTCCGGCGCGCGATCCGTCATGGCGCCGTCCATCACCGCGTCCATCGTCGGCGATTTCCTCCGGTCGTAGGCCGGGCTCCAGCCGTCCATCCGGCTGTCCCGCTTCGTCGGCGTCGGGAGGAGTTCCGCCGCATGGCGCAGCAGGTTGGGCGTGTCGATCTGCGCCTTCTCGCCGTTCGCCCGGCGTCCCGTCTCGATCTCCCGCGCGCTCAACCTGCGCCCGCCGTTCGGCTTGACCGGCGTCGGCATCATCCCCGCGTGGCGGCTGGCATGGCCCTGCAACTGGCTGAGCATGTCGCCCCGACCACCCTTGTCCGCATCCGATTTGCGCGGCGTCGCCAGGATCATCCGCAGCGGATATGTCGATCCCGCGCCGCCCCCGGCTCCGTCCGTCATCCCGTCCGTCGCCATCGGGGTCGGCAGCCTGTTCAATGCCGCGGGGTGCATCATCGTCGGCAGGTTCATGCCCGTCCGCTTCTCGCCGCGGACCTTGCACATCTCCGGGCCATGCGCAGCATCGCTGGTGCGCGGTGTCGGCAAGCTGGCCGGGGTCGTAGCCGATGAGCCAGGACCGCTTGCGGACATGGTTGGCGCCGACATTTTCAGCAGCCACCACGCACGGTTCGCAGGCGTAGCCGAGCGTTTCCAGGAGAAGGAGCAGC
>QFPK01000201.1 GCA_003248865.1 Sphingomonas sp. | reverse complement strand
ACAGGTTGACCTCTGGGTCGACAAAACACCACCGCTGCGTTTGCTGACACTCTCGCAAGTCATCCAACCACCGCTGGCGCGCGTTGCTCCAAGGCGATGACCGCGGGCCCAAACCCTCACCACCCAACTGCATGCCCTTGGTTCGAGCCGTTTGGAGATCAAACGCCTCCAGCGACGAACGGCCCAACGTCTGGTGCCAGTTCTCCTCCACGGTTTCGCGCAATGCAGCCTTCAAAGGCCGCAACCACTGGAAGACGCCATCCATGGTCAAGCCTTCTGGCAAGCGGTAGCCGTTGTAGATTTTCGTGGACATGGTTTTCCTTGAAAAAGGGTTTCGTCAGGGACGGGGACGGCGGGCAGGGATCCCAGGCTCTTGGCCGGCGTGCTCTCGAACCCAGGGCCAAATTTCAGCACCCAGGCGCATGGCCGGAGAGAACCAAGCAAACTTTGGAACAGCTGCTGGACCACGTGCTGACGTGAAGACTCATCCACTTCCTGCAGGCCTGGATCCAACCGCCACAACCACTGCAATGCCTCCAGGGAGGTGCCTTCAAAACGGAAAACGGGATGGCTTGTTTCAGATTTTGAACCCACGCCGGCTTTCACCACTTGCCACAGTGCGTGGCGCAAAGAGGGCGTCGACCAGCGCGTCAGATCGCCAGCATCCAACAGGCGGGCGATCGGCGACTGGCTTTGAGCGTCCCACCGCGGCTTCTTCTCCACCGCCAAGGCCCACAGCCCCAAGGTTTGGGCTGCCAGGCGCTCCCAGTTTTCCTCCTGAGCAAGAACCAACGGGCGCACCGAGCGCCCCCAGGTTTGCCATTCGGGCTCGCCCGGCAAGGACCCTTCGGCCTCCCACCCTGGATCCCCCATGTTTCTTTTGTTTTTCAGGGTTCCTTTGACCTTGCCGTAGGCCCACCAACGGCTGCCCCCACTGGCGCCAGCCAAAGAACCCCCAAACCACTGGGCCATCATTTTCTGCCAACCATCAGGGCTGCAAGACGGGTCCTCGAGCCAACGCCGGGCCGACTCCAGGGCCATGCCCAACCATCCTTTGTCGCCGGCTTTGGCCAACCCACACGAGGGCATGCCTTCGGGCTGGCCGGCCAAGGACCGCTGCAACAAGGCCTGCAGTCTCTCCTTAAGCGCCGGAAGCCTTTCGCTGAGGTCCAGGGCGTAGTGCCTTTGGGCCA
>QFPK01000200.1 GCA_003248865.1 Sphingomonas sp. | reverse complement strand
GCCTATAACGCGCTTGTCTGCAACGAGTTCGCGCCCGAAGTGGGCCGCGACAATGTCTATCAGCTGGGCGACGCCAGCGACGATCATGATCCGCGCGCGTTGCCGGAATCGCTGCGTGGCCGCGCGCTGTTCGACTCCGGCCTGGGCGTCGAGGAAATCATGATCCGTGAGGATGCCGGCTGGACCTTCCGCAAGACGCGGATCAGTGACCAGTTCGATTTCGAGGCAGCCAAGGCCGACCTGCCCGCCGATGCCGACATGCTGCTGCTGCTCCGCAGGAACGGCACGATGCGCTTCTTCACCCATGCGTCACGACCGACGCCACAGCCGGGCGACACGATCCTGTCCTATGTGCCGCAACCGGAAGGAGAGGAGGAATGAGGAGGCTCGCCCCCGCGCTGGCCCTGTGCGTCATGCTGGCTGCCTGTGATCGGCCCGCAGGCAATGCCGTCGATAACGTAGCCAACGCAGCCAATGCGTTGGGCAATGACATGGCCGCGAACGAGGCGGATAATGCCACCGAGCCGGTCCGTTCGATCCTGCGCCCCGAAGTGGCCGAACCCGAAGCGCCGAAGATCGAACCGTTCGACGCCACCGTCGCCTTTGGCACGTCCGGGCTGAAGCTGGACGATGCCGCCCGTGCGGCGCTCGATACGCTGGTCGAAACCCCGGCAATCAAGACCGGCGGGGCAATCACGCTGCGCGGCCATAGCGACAGCAAGGGCAATGACGGTGACAATCGCGTAGCCTCCCGCATCCGGGCCGAGGCGGTCGAGACCTATCTGGTCGAAAAGGGCATCGCCAAGGATCGCATCAGCCTGATCGCGCTGGGGGAAACCCGGCCGGTCGCCCCCAATGCCAAGGAGGATGGCAGCGACGATCCCGAAGGTCGGGCGAAGAATCGCCGAGTCGACATCCATGTCGCGGTGCCCACGGTCGTGATGCCGACGGCGGCTGTGTTGCCCAGCATCTCGCCGGTGGACCGCAAGGACAAGCCATAGCCTTGGCCGCCGAACGGGCGTAGGGGACGCCGATGACCTCTCCTGTCTGGCACCCCTTCACCCAGCACGGCCTCAACGAGCCCATCCCCCATGTCGTCCGGGCGGAGGGCGCG
>QFPK01000030.1 GCA_003248865.1 Sphingomonas sp. | reverse complement strand
TCATGGTTCCAACCCTCAAAACGAAGCCGGCACGGATCCACCCCATATGGATCGCGAACCGCCAAAATCCGTATAAGGGAAATTCATAAAATGAAAAAGATGGAATATAGTTAACAAACGCTTTTCGCCGTCATTATCACAGTATACTTAAAGATGAAGCAGAATAGAATTGGCACATAGTTTTTAATATTGATTCTCAAATTCACCTCTATTGGCAAATTAACCCAGTATAATTTCGTTAAATTATTTGCAATTCACTCGCAAACTCGCACACGGATTCCCATCCGCCTTCGCCCCGGCAGCCCAGATCGTTAACGCCCGTCAAAGCGGATCTTCGCCATTCGCCCCGAGCTGCTCCTGCGCGGGTGTCACTTCGGTGGTGGTGCTCCATTCCCGCCACACCATGTCGACATTCACGGCGATGCGCTCGGCATCTTTCCAGCCGCCGTAACGGCCCAGCCGGATGTCGCGCGGCGGCCTCCTCGGTGCCTATCCCCATCGCGAGGCGGGAGATTGCCCCGGCCTCCACAAAGCGGATATGGCAGGCCACCTCGTGTACACTCGAGAGGCCGGTGAGCGGGCCGTAGCCGGACTCGACTGCTTCCTCGGGGGCTGACGGCGCCCTTTTCAGGGCTGGTTGTAACGCCGTGCCGTCTGCCGCAGCCGCACGGGTTCCAACCCGTTCCGCCGTTCGCGATTGCGCTCCTGCAGTGCGAACACCACAAGGCAGGTGCCCACCGCACCCAGCAGCACCATGGCGCCGATGGCAGTCGCCTCGACGGTGAATGTGGTGCCCGCCTTGGCGGAGCCGGCCATCAGCAGCGCGGCAAGCGCTGCAACCGGGCGGATGGTCATGATCTGATCTTCCCAAATATTGCGTCAATGCAATCTTTGGCAAGAAGCGTGCCAGCTGCCGTCCAGAGCGGCTGAAGCCCGGAAACTTCAACAAATTGTCAAATCTCCCGACCGTGACGACCGGGGTTAAGGTTTCCAGCCGCAAAGACGTGCGGCCGGGCAACTTTCCCCCGACTGTCAGCTGTCGGTTGCGATCACCGTCGTCGCCTTGCCGGATTGTCCGCTGTTCAGCCCGCCATGGGTCGCGAGCACCGTGGTGCCCGGCCCGATCACCGACCGCACGAGACGGTTGAAATCGTCGGGCAGCGTGATCGCCTGCACGGCCGTCTTCTCGTCTATCTGACCCTTTTCTGGCGCATAGCCGGGCAGCGGGAGGTAGATCCAGCGGGTGTTCCCGTCTGCATCGGTGCCGGCATATTGCAGGGCGCGGGTGCCGATCTCGAAATCCTTCGCCACCTTCACCCGGCTGCGGCCGATCTCCACACCGTTGCGGAACACGATCACCCGCTCATTGTCGGTGGACAGCACAATGGTGACGGGACCCGTCGGCGACTTTTCCGGGGTCCAGCGCCAGTTCTCGTCCTTGTTCAGCCGGCGCAGGCTGGGGTCATCGGGCACGCCCTTCGCCGTCACCGGGGCCAGGAAGGCGTTGATGTCCGCCACTTCGGGCGTCACTTGCCTGTCGCTCACCACCACCGTCATCCCCATGGACGAGGCTTCATACAGCAGCTTGGAAAACTCCATCGGCATGCGGATGCAGCCATGGCTGGCGGGATAGCCCGGCAGATTGCCGGCATGCAGCGCGATACCGTCCCACGTCAGCCGCTGCATGTAGGGCATGGGCGCGTTGTTGTAGAGGTTGGACTTATGGTCCTTGTTCTTCTGCAGGATGGTGAAGATGCCGGTGGGCGTCTTGTGGCCATCCTTGCCGGTGGAAACCGTGGTCACGCCGATGCGGATGCCGTTGCGATAGACATAGGCGCGCTGGGTGGGGATGTGCACGATCACCGTCATCGGTCCTTCGGGGGCCAGATCGCCGTTCCAGATGAACTGGCCGGGCTTCAGGTCAGCGACATCGGTGTCGATCGACGAGGAGGTTTTCGCCCCCTGCGCGAAAGCGGGGCTGGATAGCGCAAGCACGGCGACGACGAGAATGATGGGCTTCATGAGCGGCGATCCCTGGACGGAGTTGCGCGGGCTGTAGGGCGGGAGCGCACGCGGCTCAAGGCGGGATTGCGGAGGGCCGGCCGGCGGCAAAGCCGCCGTGTCCGGCGGGGTGTGGATAAAGAAGGAAGAGCGCGGCAAAGCCGCGCCCGTCGGACACGCAAAAAGGGCGGGGCTGACGCCCCGCCCTTTTCCGTGCCGGCCGAACGCTGCGGCGAGTCCGCGAGTTAGCGCTTCGCGCTAATCGCGGCCGCCTTCGCTAATGGGCAAGCGCCTTCACAATCTCGTCCGTCATCTTCTTCGCGTCGCCCAGCAACATCATGGTGTTGTCCATATAGAACACATCATTGTCGACACCGGCATAGCCGACGCCGCCCATGGAGCGCTTCACGAACAGCACGGTCTTCGCCTTCCACACCTCCAGCACGGGCATGCCATAGATGGGGCTGGACTTGTCCGTCTGGGCGGCCGGGTTGGTCACGTCGTTTGCGCCGATCACGAAGGCGACATCGGCCTGCGCGAACTCGCTGTTGATGTCCTCCAACTCGAACACCTCGTCGTAGGGCACATTCGCTTCCGCCAGCAGCACGTTCATATGCCCCGGCATCCGCCCCGCCACCGGGTGGATGGCATATTTCACCTCCACCCCTTCCTTCTTCAGCGTGTCGGCCATCTCGCGCAGCGTGTGCTGCGCCTGGGAGACTGCCATGCCATAGCCGGGCACGATGATGATCTTCTCGGCATTCTTCATGATGAAGGCGGCATCGTCGGCGCTCCCGCGCTTCCAGGGCCGGTCGGTCTTGGCGGCGCCACCCGATGCAGCGGCCTCGGCGCCGAACCCGCCTGCAATCACAGAGATGAAACTGCGGTTCATCGCCTTGCACATGATGTAGGACAGGATCGCGCCCGACGATCCCACCAGTGCGCCGGTGATGATCATCGCGGTGTTCTGCAGCGTGAAGCCCATCGCCGCAGCCGCCCAGCCGGAATAGCTGTTCAGCATCGACACCACGACAGGCATGTCCGCCCCGCCGATCGGGATGATCAGCAGGAAGCCGATCAGGAAGGCAAGGCCCACCACCAGCCAGAAATCGATCGCATGCTGCCCGCTCCAGAAGCCGTAGGTGAACACCACAATCGCCAGCAGCAGCGCGAGATTGATGAGGTGCCGCGCCGGCAGCAGGATCGGCGCGCCCGACATGTTGCCGTTCAGCTTCAGGAAGGCGATGATCGAGCCGGAGAAGGTGATGGCGCCGATGGCAACGCCCAGGATCATTTCCACCCGGCTGGCGCTGAAGATCGAACCCGTTTCGTCGGCGATGCCGAAGGCAACCGGATCGAGGAAGGCCGCGCAGGCCACCAGCACTGCGGCCAGGCCGACGAGGCTGTGGAAGGCCGCCACCAGCTGCGGCATCGCTGTCATGGCAATGCGTTGCGCAACGATGTAGCCGATGGCTCCGCCTATCGCGATGGCGACGCCGATTTCCGCGATATTGGCCAGATCATGCGTGACGATGGTGGTGACGACTGCGATCAGCATCCCCACCATGCCATAGCGGTTGCCGGCCCGGCTGGATTCGGGGCTGGACAGCCCGCGCAGCGCGAGGATGAAGAGCACGCCCGCGACAAGATAGGCGAACATGGCCCAGGCGGGCGTTGCCGACGCGTGCTCCATCAGCCCTTCTTTTCCTTCTTCTTGTACATGGCGAGCATGCGTTCCGTGACCGCGAAGCCCCCGAAGATGTTCACGGATGCCAGCACCACCGCGAGCAGCCCCAGCCATTTCGCAGCCGGGCTACCGGCAGATGCCGCCGCGATCAGCGCCCCAACGATGATGACGGAGGAGATGGCGTTGGTGACGGCCATCAACGGCGTATGCAGCGCCGGCGTGACGGACCAGACGACGTAATAGCCCACGAAGCAGGCCAGCACGAAGATGGAGAGGATGGAGATGAAGTCCATGGTCGGTCTCCTCAGCCCTGAAGGCCGGGGTGGACGATCTGGCCGCCCCCGGTCACCTTGATGGCTTTCACGATTTCATCGTCGTCCGGCAGAACCAGCGCACCCGCATCCTTGTCCCAGAAGGTGGTGACGAAGGTCAGCAGGTTGCGCGCGAACAGGGCGGATGCGTCCGCCGCCAGACGGCTCGGGTAGTTGGAAAAGCCCAGGATGATGACGCCATTGTCCGTCACCACCCGCTCGTCCGCCTTCGATCCCTCCACATTGCCGCCCTGCGACACCGCGAGATCGACAATCACCGATCCCGGCTTCATCGTGGCGACCTGCGCGGCCGTCACCAACCGCGGCGCGGGGCGCCCGGGGATCAGCGCCGTGGTGATCACGATATCCTGCTTAGCGATGGTCTCGCTCACCAGGGCGGCCTGCTTCGTCTTGTAGGCGTCCGACATTTCCCTGGCATAGCCGCCGGCCGTCTCGGCCGCCTTGGTTTCCTCATCCTCAATGAAGACGGGCTTGCCGCCCAGAGACAGGATCTGTTCCTTGGTGGCCAGCCGCACGTCGGTCGCGGACACCACCGCCCCCAGCCGCCGCGCCGTGGCGATGGCCTGAAGCCCGGCAACGCCCACGCCCATGATGAAGGCCCGCGCCGCCGAAATGGTGCCGGCCGCCGTCATCATCATCGGGAAGGCCCGGCCATAGGCCTCGGCCGCGTCGATCACCGCCTTGTAGCCGGACAGGTTCGCCTGCGACGACAGGATGTCCATCGACTGCGCGCGTGTGATGCGCGGCATGAACTCCATCGCCAGCGCCTCTACCCCGCCGGCCGCATAGGCGGACAGCCGCTCTTTCGACTGATAGGGGTTCAGGCTGGCGGCCAGCGTCACGCCCGACGGCAGACCGGCGGGGTCGGGCCCCTGCACGCCCAGCACCAGCCTTGCGCCGGACAGCGCCTCGCCACGGGATCCCACTGTCGCCCCGGCATCGCTGAACGCCGAATCGGGAATGTTCGCACCGGCGCCAGCGCCGGCTTCCACGGCCACGGTCGCGCCCAGCGCGAGATATTTCTTCACGGTTTCCGGGGTCGCGGCGACACGCTTTTCCCCGGCGGCCGTTTCGGCCAGCACTGCAATCTTCATGCATTCCCCCGCAGAGACTCAGGTTGGAGGATCAGGATTGGGCAGATCGGGCGGATGCCCAAATGAATCAGGTCAGGAAGATCGCCATCAGGATCAGCACGATGGTGATCAGGATGATCGCCCATTTCGTCAGCCCTAGAAAGCCGGAATAAACGGTCCGATTGTCGGCGTCTGCGGTTTCCCAGCTGGTCCCGCCTTCAGCGCCATTATTCACCTCGGCCATATCTCTCCCTCTTCATCCCCGTGCGCGCCAATAGGCGCCGCACCCCACCGATACCAATCCCGCTTTCGATAGGCGAGCGGAAAGCTCTGCTTTCTCTTTTCAGAGACCGGCTTGCGCCAGTGCTTCCGCCTGCCGCGATTCAACGTCGGCAACCGCGAAATCCTGCATCAGCCCCTTGAACAGCCGATGCCAGTTCAGCTCCGCCCCCAGCTGGATGAACACGCCGCCCAGCCCGATGGCGGCCCGGTCCATGAACACGAACTCTGCCGGGATCGTCACCGTGCCCAGCCGCTTCAGCTCCTGATGCACCTTGCGCGCGGTCTCGCGGCCATACTCCCCCGGCCGCCCCTCCAGATCGATCGGGCGCACCCGGTCATCCAGCAGCGGGCCATAGAGGAAGCGCGCCCACACCATCAGCACCTCGCGGATCTCCGGCGTCAGCCCCTTGAAGCCCCACAGCTCGAAAGCTTCGGCAGCGCGCGCCTCATTCCCGGCCTCGATGGCGCCGTAAAGCTCGTTCACCCCCTCGATGAAGCGCGGCGGAAAGATGCGCACACAACCGAAATCCAACAGGTTCACGGTCGCCCGTTCGGCATCGACGGACGCCACGGTGTAATTGCCCAGATGCGGGTCGCCGTGGATCACGCCGAAGCGATAGAAGGGGCGATACCACCCTAGGAACAGCGCCTCGGCAATGCGGTTGCGCACCGGCTGATCAGCGGTCTTCCAGTCCAGCAGCCCCGTGCCGTCCAGCCACTCCATGGTCAGCAGCCGCTCGGTCGACAGTTCCGGGTAAGGCATCGGCACATGGGCATGGGGTTCGCCCGCCAGCAGGCTGCGATACAGCAGCAGATGCTTCAGCTCACGGCCGTAATCCAATTCCTCGCGCAACCGCGCGGCCAGTTCGCCCCGAATCTGGCTGGTGTCGATGGAGCCATCCACCCGGCGGAACAGCGACAGCAGCAGGTCCATCTGCCCCAGGTCTGCCTCCACCGCAGAGGCCATGTCGGGATATTGCAGCTTCACGGCCACCGTCTCCCCAGTCGGCAGCAGGGCCTTGTGCACCTGCCCCAGCGAGGCGGCCGAAACGGCGTCTGGCGTAAAGTCCACGAAGCGGCTGCGCCAGTCCGCCCCCAGCTCGCCCGCCATGCGACGGCGCACAAAGCCCTGCCCCATCGGCGGGGCGTTGGCCTGCAGCTCCGCCAGCTGCTTCGCGAATTCAGGCGGCACGGCGTCTGGGATATTGCCCAAGATCTGGGCCAGCTTCATCAGCGGCCCCTTCAATTCGCCCAGCACCCGCTTCAACTCGGCCGCGTTCTTCGGGTCGTCCAGGGATCGCCCCCCGGCCCGCGCCATCGCGGTCCCGGCCGCGAACCCGCCCAGGTTCGCGCCCACCTTTGCAAATCGCGCGAGGCGCCCGGTCAGCGTCGATTGGTCAGCCATCCGCCGCATCTAGGCGGGCGAAGCCGTCCGCGCCAGTGCGGCGGATGTCTCACGTCAGTCGAACTTGAAGCTGGTGATCAGATCATTCTTGGTCGAGCAACCGAAAGTGCCCTTCTTGCGCTTCGTCTTCCCCTTGGAATCGACGGTGACGATCTCGACCTTCGCCTTCATCGAGGCGAAGCCGTCGCTCTTCAGGTCGGTGTCCTTCACTTCGTGCAGGATCACATCGGTCGCGCCGGCAGCTTCCGCCTTGGACTTGGCTTCCGTCAGGCAGATATGCTGAACCCGCTCGCGCCGGTCCGCGGGAAGCGGCGCCGCCGCCGGAGTGGCGGGAACCGCGGCGACCGGCGCCGTCGGAGCGGTGGCAGCCGTGGCCGGAACGGCGGCGGGGTCAACCACGGCGGGCGTCACGGGCGCAGCGGGCGGCGCAGTCTGCGCCACAGCTGCCGAAGCAACACCCAGAAGCATCCCCAATATCAGTCCATGTCGCATGTCCGTCTCCCTGTTGACGAGAATGGCTGAAATTCCCGTAGCGCCGCCCCGCGCCCAAGATAGACCAGATCGGGACAATTGATCGGCAGAATCTCGCCGCCGGCGCGCCAAGAAAAAGGGCGGGGTTTCCCCCGCCCTTCTTAATCCGCCTTGTGCGTCGGCAGGCTCAGTGCGCGATCCCCGCCCACACCCGGCGATAGGTCAGGAAGGCCAGCACCGAAAGGATGCCCAGGAAGATGAGCGTGGCGACGCCCGTCTGCCGGCGCTTCTCCAGTTCCGGCTCGGCTGCCCAGTGCAGGAAGGCGACCACATCCTTGGCCATCTGGTCAACGCTGGCGTTCGTGCCGTCCGCGTAGGTCACCTGACCGTCATTCAGCGGCTTCGCCATCGCGATGTTCACCGAATGGAAGTAAGGGTTGAAATGCAGACCCTCCGGCACGTCGAAGCCCTTGGGCGCCGTCTCGTCATAGCCCGTCAGCAGCGAATAGAGATAACGCTTGCCATCCGGCCGGGCCTTGATGATCAGGCTGAGGTCTGGCGGAAGCGCATTGTTGTTCGCAGCGCGCGCAGCAGTCTCGTTCGGGAAGGGGCTGGGCCAGTGATCGGAGGGCAGCGCCGGGCGGGTGGATTCCTCGCCGGTCTGCGAATTGATCGAAGGCACTTCCTTCTCCTTCGCCAGCGCCTTCACTTCCGCTGCCGAGAAGCCCAGTTCCTGCAGGTTGCGGAACGCGATCAGCCTGAGGCCATGGCAGGCCGAGCAGACTTCCTTATAGACCTGAAAGCCGCGCTGAAGCTGGGCGCGGTCATAGGTGCCGAACACCCCCATGCCCAGCGGCCCGTCCTGCTGCCAATGGGCAGAGCGCGGATGCTCGTGGATAGCTTTAACGGGGTCCACCGGCACATCATCGCGCGGCATCAGTGCCGCAACCAGCAGCACCAGCACGAACACCAGGCCGACACCAAATCCAAGAAAACGAACCATGATGCTCTGACCCCTTATTCAGCCGGTGCGGCAGCCGCCCCGGCGGGGGCAGCGACGGCATCTTTGTGACCCGCCTTCGCGAACACGCTTTCCGCGATGCTGTTCGGCATCGGCAGCGGCTTCTCGATGAAGGACAGGATCGGCAGCACGATCAGGAAGTGGGCGAAGTAGTAAGCAGCCGCGATCTGGCTGATCCGCACATAAGGCTCTTCCGCCGGCGCACCGCCGCAATAGGCGAGGATCAGCACGTCGACCACCAGCACCCAGAACCAGATCTTGTACATCGGGCGATAGGCGGTGGATTTCACCCGGCTGCTGTCCAGCCATGGCAGGAAGAACAGCAGCAGGATCGATGCGAACATCGCCAGCACGCCCCACAGCTTCGCCGGGATCCACAGGAAGTTCACGGTGAAGGCGCGCAGGATCGCGTAGAAGGGCCAGAAATACCACTCAGGCACAATGTGCGACGGCGTGGAAAGCGGGTTCGCCGGAATGTAATTGTCCGGGTGCCCCAGCGCGTTCGGCATGAAGAACACGAAGATCGCGAACAGCATCAGGTACACGCAGATGCCGAAGAAATCCTTCGCGGTGAAATAGGGGTGGAACGGCAGCGTATCCTGCGGCCCCTGCACCTCGACACCGGTCGGGTTGGTGGAGCCCGGAATGTGCAGCGCCCAAATCTTCAGGATCACCACGCCCAGGATCACGAAGGGCAGCAGATAGTGCAGAGAGAAGAAACGCGTCAGCGTGGCATTGTCGGGCGCAAAACCGCCCACCAGCCAGGTGCGGATCGCTTCGCCCACCAGCGGAATGGCCGAGAACAGCGAGGTGATCACCTGCGCGCCCCAGAAGCTCATCTGGCCCCAGGGCAGCACATAGCCCATGAAGGCGGTGGCCATCATCAGCAGGAAGATCACCACGCCCAGCATCCACACGACTTCGCGCGGCGCCTTGTAGCTTCCGTAGTAAAGCCCACGGAAGATGTGGAAGTAGACCACGATGAAGAAGAAGCTGGCTCCGTTCATGTGCATGTAGCGGATCAGCCAGCCCGAATTCACGTTGCGCATGATGTGCTCGACCGAATCGAACGCAGTGGTCACATGCCCGGAAAAGTGCATCGCCAGAACGATGCCCGTGATGATCTGGATCATCAGCGCGACACCAGCGAGAACGCCGAAATTGTACCAGTAGTTGATGTTGCGCGGCACCGGATAACCGGCGCCCACCGCATTATAGACCAGCCGCGGCAGCGGCAGACGCTGGTCAACCCACTGCATCACGGGGTGCTTGGGTTCGTAATGATTGGCCCAGGGAAAGCTCATGGGATCATCCGATCTCGATCAGCGTGGGGGTCTTGAAGGCATAGGCGGGCACGACCAGGTTGGTCGGCGCCGGGCCCCGGCGGATGCGGCCTGCGGTGTCATAGTGCGAGCCGTGGCAGGGGCAGAAATAGCCGCCGTAATCACCCTTGTTCTCGCCCTCTGCCGCGCCCAGCGGCACGCAGCCCAGATGGGTGCATACCCCCAGCGTGATCAGCCAGTTGTGGTGATCGGGCTGGGTGCGCTGGTCCAGCGTCTGCGGATCGCGCAGTTCAGACAGCGGAACGGCGTTCGCCTCCTGCTGTTCCTTCGCGGTCAGGTTGCGCACGAACACCGGCTTCGATTGCCAGATCGTCTTGATCGCCTGCCCCGGCTGGATCGCCGACAGGTCGACCTCCACCGTTGCGAGTGCCCGCACGTCGGCAGACGGATTCATCTGGTTGATGAACGGCCACGCAACGGTTGCAGCCCCGACGCCCGCGAAGGCGCCCGTGGCTACGTAGATAAAGTCCCTCCGCCGCACACCGTCGGCATCATCAGTCGTGGCTTCTGGATGAGTTGCCATGCCCTGTCCCTGATATGTGATGTCGTTAGATTGCTTTTTCTGGCCTTTAGCCATGCCGCGCAACCCTAGGCAATGGGCAATGTTGGCGCACCGATGCTAGTGCTAGGGCAGCGGGCATGAGACCGCACCCGCTCGATTCGCAGCCGCCCGCCGTCCGGCAGGGCCCGATCCGCTCCGTTCTGGTTTTCTGCGGCTCCCGAAGCGGCACGGATCCACGGCATGCGGCCCTCGCAGCAGCCGTCGGCCGGACGCTTGCGGCCAACGGCGTCGGCCTCGTCTATGGCGGCGGTGCGCTGGGGCTGATGGGCGAATGCGGCCGCGCCGCGCTCGCGGCCGGCGGTCGTGTCGAAGGCGTGATTCCTCGCTTCCTGAAGGATTGGGAGGTCGCCGAACCGCTCTGCAACGAGATGATCGTGGTGGACAGCCTGCACAGCCGCAAGCACCTGATGTTCGAGCATGCTGATGCCGTGCTTGCGCTGCCCGGCGGGCTGGGCACGCTGGATGAGCTGGTGGAGGTGCTGTCCTGGCGCAACCTTCGTCTCCACGCCAAGCCCGTGTGGCTGATGGGAGACGGTGATTTCTGGCAACCGTTCCTCGCCCTGCTTCATCATGTGGTGGAAACCGGTTTCGCCGGTGTCGACGTGACCACCTATGTCGAATGCGTTCCCGATACCGATGCGCTTGCGGCTGCCCTCTCCCTTCCCTAAGGACAGCCCAACATTTCCAGCAATCCGGACCGAGGTGGCATGAGCAAGATCAAGGTGAAGGGCCCTGTCGTCGAACTAGACGGCGATGAGATGACGCGGATCATCTGGCAGTGGATTCGCGAAAAGCTGATCCTTCCCTATCTCGACATCGACCTTCGCTACTACGACCTCGGCATGGAAGAGCGCGACCGCACCGACGACCGCATCACGGTCGAGGCCGCCAATGCGATCAAGGAACATGGCGTCGGCGTGAAGTGCGCCACCATCACCCCGGATGAAGCCCGGGTGGAGGAATTCGGCCTGAAGCGGATGTGGAAGTCGCCCAACGGCACCATCCGCAACATCCTGGGCGGCGTGGTGTTCCGCGAGCCCATCGTGATCCAGAACGTCCCGCGTCTGGTGCCGGGCTGGACCGACCCCATCGTGATCGGCCGCCATGCCTTCGGCGACCAGTATCGCGCGACCGACTTCCTCGTGCCCGGCCCCGGCAAGCTCACCATGAAGTGGGAAGCCTCCGACGGCTCGGACAGCAAGGAATTCGAAGTCTTCGATTACCCGACCGCCGGTGTGGCGATGGGGATGTACAATCTGGACGACAGTATCCGCGATTTCGCCCGCGCCAGCCTGAACTATGGCCTGGCCCGCAAATGGCCGGTCTATCTGTCGACCAAGAACACCATCCTGAAGGCCTATGACGGGCGCTTCAAGGATCTGTTCCAGGACGTGTTCGACAAGGAATTCAAGGCGGACTTCGCCCGCAACAACATCGTCTACGAACACCGCCTGATCGACGACATGGTCGCCTCCGCCCTGAAGTGGAGCGGCAAGTTCGTCTGGGCCTGCAAGAATTATGATGGCGATGTGCAGTCCGACACGGTCGCCCAGGGCTTCGGCAGCCTCGGGCTGATGACGTCGGTTCTGATGACCCCGGACGGCAAGACGGTGGAAGCGGAAGCCGCCCACGGCACCGTAACGCGCCACTATCGCCAGCACCAGCAGGGCAAGCAGACCAGCACCAACCCGATCGCCTCCATCTTCGCCTGGACGGGCGGGCTGAAGCATCGCGGCAAGCTGGACGGCACGCCGGAAGTCACGAACTTCGCCGAGACGCTGGAGCGCGTCTGCATCGAGACCGTCGAGGAAGGTAAAATGACGAAGGACCTCGCCCTTCTGATCGGCCCGGATCAGGCATGGATGACGACCGAGATGTTCTTCCAGGCCATCGTCGACAACCTCGACAAGGAAATGGGCAAAGCGGGCGCATAAGCCGTCCAGACGACACCGGAAAAAGCCCCGGCGGGACACCGCCGGGGCTTTTTTCATGCCCCCATTGGCAATCGGCGCTGGCCGATGCATGCGCCCCCCATGGCATCCACCGCACAACACCCTGCCCTGCTCGAACGTTTCATCCCGGATCGGCTGATCGGCTGGCTCGCGCTCGCCCTGCTGGCCGCCGTGCTCGCGGCAATCGCGCGCGGCCATGCCCATTGGGGCGATGCCCCGCCTGCGGTCTGGATCCATCTGCTGCTGATGGTGCTGGTGCTGGCGGTCACCACCGCCCAAATGTGGGGGCTGAAGGGCACGGCTCCCCACCGTATCCTCGGCTGGATCTGGGCCATCGCCATGGTCGGCAGCGCCCTCATCAGTTTCGACATCCGGCTGAGCAAGGGCGGCGGTTTCAGCGTCATCCACCTGCTGTCAGTCTGGGTGCTGATCCAGGTGCCCTTGCTGGTGGTGCAGGCCCGCCGACACGCCGTCGCCGGCCACCGCCGCCGCGCACGCGGCCTTTCCATCTTCGCCCTGCTGGTGGCGGGCTTCTTCACCTTTCCCTTCCACCGCATGCTTGGGACATGGCTGTTCAGTTAATCGGCCTTTGCCTCCGGCGGGACGGGAACTGATTTCCCTGCACCCTCGACATTGGCGTTGCGCGCCACGCTGAAGCCGCGCGTCAACAAGATCAGGCAATGGGGGCGCAACGGTGGGACTCGGATTACGCCTGATCCGCCGGAAGCCTCTATGCCCTGCGCTTCAGCAGTGGGGCCAGCAACAGGCCGGCGAGGAAGCCGCCGATATGCGCCCAGATGGCGATGCCGGACTGGCCCGGCGTGTTGAAGGCCACGGCCGTCAGCAGCTGCAGGCCGATCCACAAAGAGGCGTAGCGCAGCGCGCGCACAGTCTCTCCGGATAGATGAAAGCCAAGGAAAGACGCCGGCGCCTCGCCCGAGCGCGCGAAGATCAGCGCATAGGCTGCGAACACGGCCGAGATCGCGCCCGATGCCCCAATCGTTGGCACCACGGAAGAGGGGCTGAACGCCACCTGCATCGCGCCGCCTGCGATGCCGCCCGCGAAGAACAGCAACAGGAAGCGCCAGGTGCCTGCGAACACCTCCACCTGCCGCCCCACCCAGGCCAGGAACACCATGTTCATGGCCAGATGTACCGGCCCGCCGTGCAGGAAGATGTGGGTGATGAACGTCAGAGGCGCCGGAACCGGGCTGTCCGGAATGCCGATCACCGCGCCGGTGATGCGGGCGGGAACAAGCCCGCCCATGTAACTGATGGTGCGGGCGAAGCCGTCGCCCATCACAAGGTTCAGCGCCTCGATCCCCACGCACAGGATCAGGATGATCCGCGTGGCCCAGGGAATGGGGAAAGCGGCTGCGGCCGGCACGGCCGCAGCAGGCGCATTCAGCGGATCGGAAGGCCCCTCCGCCAAAGCCGATCCTAGCGGAAGTCGACCTGGTCGATCAGGTAGCTGCGGTCGCCCGACGGCGTCACCACTTCCACTTCCTCGCCCAGCTTGCGGCCGATCAGCGCCTTGCCCACCGGCGAGTTGTAGCTGATGCGGCCGCGCTTGGCGTCCGCTTCCAGCTCGCCCACGATCTGGTAGGTGATCGGCTTGTCGTCCTCGTCCAGCAGGCGCACCGTGGCGCCGAACACCACCTTGTCGCCCGACAGCATGGTGGGGTCGATCACGATGGCGCGCGCCAGCTTGTCCTCATACTCGGCGATCTGCGCTTCGATATGGCCCTGCCGCTCTTTCGCGGCATGATATTCGGCGTTTTCGGAAAGGTCGCCATGGGCGCGCGCTTCCTCGATCGCCTCGACATTCTCGGGCCGCTCGACTTCCTTCAGATGCTTGAGCTGCTTCTGGAGCATCTCATGGCCTTCGGCCAGCATCGGAACCTTGTCTATCGTTGCCATGCTTCTGTCTAACTCTTGTTCGAACTGAAGGAGTTCCGGCAGCTTGCGGACCCGGCGCCTTCCCTGCGCCGTTGGCATGTCCGCCCTGCCCGGAAGGTTGCGCAGAGCCGAGTTATGGGCCGAATTCTGGACCGAAACCGGGCTCAGACATTAGGGAGAGACGCGGATTTCCGCAAGTGCGAGCACCTCTCCCCCGTTCAGACGCCTCTCAACCCGCGTGATGCGCCTGCAGCGGCTTCACCTCGATGGCGCGTGCCTTCAGCGCCGCAATCGCCTTCACAGACGCAACGGATGCCGCCGCCGTGGTGAAGATCGGCACCTTGCGCGCCCAGGCGACCGTGCGGATCGTCTCCGAATCCTTCAGGCTCTGCACGCCTTCGGTGGTGTTGAACACCAGCGCGATGCGGCCGTCCGTCACCGCGTCCACGATGTGCGGCTGGCCTTCCAGCACCTTGTTGATGGTCTCAACCGCCACGCCCTGCTCGCCCAGCCATTTCGCCGTGCCGCGCGTCGCCACCAGTTCGAAGCCCATTTCCTCCAGCCCGCGCGCGGCCTCCAGGATCAGCGGCTTGTCGCTGTCCTTCACAGAAATGAACACCCGGCCTTCCATCGGCAGGACGGTGCCGGCACCCAGCTGGCTTTTCGCGAACGCCATGGCGAAATCGCTGTCGATCCCCATCACCTCGCCGGTGGATTTCATCTCCGGGCTCAGCACCGGGTCCGATCCGGGGAAGCGAGCGAAGGGGAACACCGCCTCCTTCACCGAGATATGGCCCTTGCCCTTCGGCTCCAGCTCAAAGCCGGACAGCTTCTCGCCAGCCATGATGCGCGAGGCGATCTTGGCATAGGGCCGCCCCTGCGCCTTGGCGACGAAGGGCACGGTGCGGCTGGCGCGCGGGTTCACCTCAATGAGGTAAACCTCGCCGTCCTTCACCGCGAACTGCACGTTCATGAGGCCCCGCACCGAGAGCGCCCGCGCCAGCACATCGGCCTGCCGCTTGATCTCGTCCACAATGTCCGCGGGCAGGCTGTAGGGCGGCAGCGAGCAGGCGCTGTCGCCGGAATGCACCCCGGCTTCCTCGATATGCTGCATCACGCCGGCCACATGCACGGTCTCGCCGTCGCACAGCGCATCCACATCCACCTCGATGGCGTCGCGCAGGTAACGGTCGATCAGCACCGGACTGTCGCCCGACACCTTCACCGCCGTCTCGATATAGGTTTCCAGATTGGCGGTGGTCTCCACGATCTCCATCGCCCTGCCGCCCAGCACATAGGAAGGCCGCATCAGCACCGGATAGCCGATGCGCTCGGCCACCGCGACCGCCTCTTCCCGGCTGCGGGCGATGCCCCCGGCGGGCTGCTTCAGCCCCAGCCGCTCCACCAGAGCCGCAAAGCGCTCGCGATCTTCAGCCAAATCGATCGCGTCAGGCGAAGTGCCCAGAATCGGGATTCCGGCTGCTTCCAGCGGACGCGCCAGCTTCAGCGGAGTCTGCCCGCCGAACTGCACGATCACGCCCAGCAGATTGCCGTTCTTCTGCTCGATATGCAGCAGTTCCAGCACGTCTTCCGCTGTCAGCGGCTCGAAATACAGCCGGTCGGAGGTGTCATAGTCGGTGGAAACGGTTTCCGGGTTGCAGTTCACCATCACAGTCTCGAACCCGGCGCCGCCTTTCTCCACCGGCCCCAGCGCGAACGCGGCATGGCAGCAGCAATAGTCGAACTCGATGCCCTGCCCGATGCGGTTCGGTCCGCCGCCCAGGATCACCACCTTGGTGCGGTCGCTCGGTTCGGCCTCACACTCGGTACCGCCATAGGTGGAATACATATAGGGCGTCAGCGCCTCGAACTCGGCGCCGCAGGTGTCGATCCGCTTCATCACCGGGCGCACGCCCAGCTTGTGGCGCTTCGCCCGCACATTCACTTCCGGAATGTCGGCCAGCGTCGCCAGCCGCGCATCGGAAAAGCCCATTGCCTTCAGCGCGCGGAAGCCCTGCGCGTCTGTCGGCAGGCCATTCTCGCGAACCTGTGCCTCGGCCGCGATCAGTTCGGCCAGCCGCTCCACGAACCACGGGTCATAATGCGACACCCGGCACACTTCGGATGCCACAATGCCCACCCGCAGCGCATGCGCCGCGATCAGCAGCCGGTCCGGCACGCGCCGGCCCAGTGCCGCCAGGATCTCACCTTTCGAGGCATTCACCAGCGCCTCGGGCTCGTCCAGACCGGTCAGGCCGGTTTCAAGGCCGCGCAGCGCCTTTTGCAGCGATTCATGGATGTTCCGCCCGATCGCCATCACCTCGCCGACGGACTTCATGCTGGTGCCCAGCGTGCTGTCGGCGCCCTTGAACTTCTCGAAGGCGAAGCGCGGAATCTTCGTCACCACATAATCGATGGTGGGCTCGAAGCTCGCGGGCGTCACGCCCGTGATGTCGTTGCGAATCTCGTCCAGCGTATAGCCCACCGCCAGCAGCGCCGCGACCTTGGCGATGGGGAAGCCCGTCGCCTTCGAAGCCAGCGCCGACGACCGGCTGACGCGCGGGTTCATCTCGATCACCACCAGCCGCCCGTCGGCCGGGTTCACCGCGAACTGCACGTTCGATCCGCCGGTTTCCACGCCGATCTCGCGCAGCACCGCGATGCTGGCGTTGCGCATGATCTGATATTCCTTGTCGGTCAGCGTCAGCGCGGGCGCCACCGTAATCGAATCGCCGGTGTGGGTGCCCATCGGGTCGATATTCTCGATGGAGCAGATGATGATGGCATTGTCCGCCGTGTCGCGGACCACCTCCATCTCATACTCCTTCCAGCCCAGCACCGATTCCTCGATCAGCACCTCGGTGGTGGGCGAAGCCTCCAGCCCGCCTAGCACGATGCGGATGAATTCGTCACGGTTATAGGCAATGCCGCCGCCGGTGCCGCCCATGGTGAAGCTGGGGCGGATGATGGCGGGCAGGCCGACATGCTCCAGCTCCTTCAGCGCTTCCTCCAGCGTGTGCGCCACGCCGGACCGCGGGGATTCAAGCCCGATCTTGTCCATCGCATCGCGGAACTTCAGCCGGTCCTCGGCCTTCTCGATGGCGTGGGCGTCGGCCCCGATCAGCTTGACGCCCAGCCGCTCCAGCGTGCCGTCCTTGGCCAGCGCCAGCGCGGTGTTCAGCGCGGTCTGCCCGCCCATGGTCGGCAGCACCGCATCGGGGCGCTCCTTCTCGATGATGCGCGCGACCACGTCCGGCGTGATCGGCTCGATATAGGTCGCGTCCGCCAGCTCCGGGTCGGTCATGATGGTGGCGGGGTTGGAATTGACGAGGATGACGCGAAAGCCCTCCCCCTTCAGCGCCTTCACCGCCTGCGTGCCGGAATAGTCGAACTCGCAGGCCTGCCCGATGATGATGGGCCCCGCGCCGATGACGAGGATGGATTGGATATCGGTGCGCTTGGGCATCAGTTCGCTTTTCCGGTTTGGGCTTCACAACCCCAGCCGTCGAACTCGACGCCATGGGTCATCTCGATTTCCAGCGCGCGCTTCACCAGCGCCGCCATCACATCTGGCTCCACCGTGCTCTCCACGATGAAGTCCGCGGCGATGTCGCCATCCTCATATTCGCCGAACTCGATGAACTCGAAGCCCAGCTCCTCAGACGCCTCCACCAGCGCCTCGATGGCCTCCTGCGAGCCCTTGAAGTGCAGGTCCACCGGGCGGACGAGGGTGGCGATATCGCCATTCTCCGCCAACGCCTGCAGCACTTCGGCATCCGCCGCGATCTCGGCAGCGAGCTTGTCGGGGTCGATCTGGGTATTGGGCATAATTCTATCCTTCCCCCTCGCCCCGCTTGCGGGGAGAGGGTGATATGGGTTCGCCGCTCATTCGTAGGCCTCGTTGCCGACGAAGCCGATTTTATCAATCAACCCTCGCGCTTTCAGGCCGTCCATCAAGCAACGCATGCGCTCGTAGGGCACATCCGCCAACTCTTCCCCGCCAACCGCGACAGAGCCATCATGCGCCCGCACTGTCGAAGTCGGCACATTACAATGCGTAGCCAGCTTGTTCAGCTCCGCCTGAAGTTCAGCCTCGCTCGACGCGGGTGTCGATGGCGAACAGCCGGCAACAGCCGCCAGCGAAAGAAGTGAAAAGTTGCGAAACAACTTCACGCCTTCAACCCATCCACAAACCGCCGGAACAGATAATAGCTGTCCTGCGGCCCCGGGCTCGCTTCGGGGTGATGCTGCACGCTGAACGCCGGCTGGTCCGTCAGTTCCAGCCCGCACAGCGTCTGGTCGAACAGGCTCACATGCGTCGCCCGCGCATTCGCCGGCAGCGTGTCGGCATCCACGGTGAAACCATGGTTCATGGAGGTGATCTCCACCTTCCCGTCCGACAGCTGCTTCACCGGATGGTTGGCGCCGCGATGGCCCTGATGCATCTTCACCGTCTTCGCGCCGATTGCGATTCCCAGCAGCTGATGGCCCAGGCAGATGCCGAACAGCGGCTTCTTCGTGGCCAGCCACTTCTGAATGGTCGGCACCGCATAGATGCCCGTCGCAGCCGGGTCGCCGGGGCCGTTCGAAAGGAACAGCCCGTCCGGGTTCAGCGCCATGATCTCGTCGAACGTCGCAGTCGCGGGCACCACCGTCACCCGCGCGCCGGCATCCACCAGCTGGCGCAGGATCGCGCGCTTGATGCCATAATCCACCGCCACCACATGCGGCGCATCAGCCGGCAGGTGCCCGGGCAGATAACCTTCGCCCAGCTTCCAGGGGCCTTCATCCCACGTCCAGCTCTGGGTGGAGGACACCTCCTTCGCCAGATCCAGGCCTTCCAGCCCGCTCCACGCAGCCGCCTTCGCCACCAGCGCGTCCACGTCGAACACGCCATCCTTGCGGTGCGCGATCACGGCATTGGGCGCCCCCAGTTTCCGGATGCACCGGGTAATCGCGCGGGTGTCCACCCCCGTCACGCCGATCCGCCCCCAGTCCGCCAGCCATTGGTCGAACGGCTTGTCGGCGCGGAAGCTCGACGGCCCGGTGATCGGCTCGGCCATCACGCAGCCCAGCGCATAGGGGTTGATCGCTTCGATATCCTCGGCATTGGCGCCGACATTGCCGATGTGCGGGAAGGTGAAATTGATGATCTGCCCGGCATAGCTGGGGTCCGTCATCACTTCCTGATAGCCCGTCATCGCCGTGTTGAAGCAAAGCTCACCGACAGCCTCGCCTTCGGCGCCCGCCCCCCGGCCCCAGAACAGGGTTCCATCAGCAAGTGCAACGACTCCGGTCGCGCCGGACGGTTGGCGCGCAGAGGGGTCGTCGGCCATGGGCAGATCCTTGGTAAATCAGGTTTCGGGCTAAGGCGCCGCGATAGGGGCGCAAGCACGGTTGGTCAATGCCGCAGGCCGCCTTATGTGGGGTCTCAAGGAGACATGACAGATATGATCCGCGACGACATCAAGACCGGCCTTGTTGAATCGATGAAGGCCAAGGACAGCGTACGAGTGGCGGCCATCCGGCTGATCCAGGCGGCGATCAAGAATCGCGATATCGAGGCGCGCACCGGAGGCGCACCGGCAGACGATGATGTGCTGGTGATGGAAGTGCTGGGAAAGATGGCCAAGCAGCGCCGCGAATCCATCGAGATGTTCGAGAAAGGCAACCGCCCCGAACTGGCCGCCGCCGAACAGGCGGAGCTGGACGTGATCGAAAGCTTCCTGCCGAAGCAGATGTCGGAGGAGGAGGCCAAGGCCGCCGTCGCAGCGCTGGTTCAGGAAGCCGGCGCGACATCGGTGAAGGACATGGGCGCCGTGATGGCGCTGGTGAAAGCCCGGCTGCAGGGCCAGATCGACATGTCCAAGGCCAGTGGGCTGGTGAAAGCGGCGCTCAGCTGATGAGCCTGCCGCCCGACTTCCTCGACGATCTCCGCGCCCGCACCGGGTTGGCGGCGGTCGTCGGCCGTCGGGTGAAGCTGACCCGCGCCGGGCGGGAGATGAAGGGCTGCTGCCCCTTCCACAATGAAAAGTCCCCCAGCTTCTATGTGAATGAAGACAAGGGCTTTTATCACTGCTTCGGCTGCGGCGCGCACGGAGACGCCATCCGCTTCGTGATGGAGCAGGACGGCCTGCCCTTCATGGACGCGGTGAAGGCGCTCGCCGCCGAAGCGGGCCTGACGGTGCCCGAGATGCGCCGCGAGGACCCGGAGGCGCAGAAGCGCGCCGGGCTCTACGATATCATGGAAGCGGCCGGAGACTGGTACCGCGCCCAAGCTCAGGCAGCAGGCGGCGCCGATGCCCGCGCCTATCTTCAGCGCCGTCAGGTGCCCGCCGCCCTCTCCGCCCAGTTCGGGCTCGGCTTCGCACCCGATTCGCGCGATTCGCTGTCGAAAGCGTTGAAGGCGAAGTTCGAGGCGCTGGAGCCCCAGCAACTGCTCGACGCAGGGCTAGCAGGCGAAGCTGAAGGTCGTCGCTACGATCGCTTCCGCGGCCGGCTGATGTTCCCCATCCACGATCCGCGCGGTAAGCCCGTCGGCTTCGGCGGGCGGATATTGGGCGACGGCGAGCCCAAATATCTGAACTCCCCCGAAGGCCCGGTCTTCCACAAGGGCAAGCTGCTCTACAATTACCACCGCGCCGCGCCGTCCGCGCGCAAGTCCGGCCGCCTGCTGGTGGTGGAAGGCTATATGGATGTGGTCGGGCTGGCGGGCGCCGGGCTGATGGAGGCCGTCGCCCCGCTGGGCACCGCGCTCACGGAAGACCAGATGCAGCTGGCGTGGAAGCTGGTGGGCGAACCCATGCTCGCCTTCGATGGCGACAGCGCCGGACTCCGCGCCGCTTCCCGCGCCGCCACCCGCGCCCTGCCGCTAATCGCGCCGGGCCATTCCTTGCGCTTCGTCGCGCTGCCCAAGGGCCAAGACCCCGACGACATCGCCCGCACCGGGGGCAAAGCCGCCATAGAGGCCCTGCTGAACGGCGCGGTCCCCCTCGAACGCTTCCTGTTCGAGCGCGAGGCAGACGCCGCCCCGCTCGACACGCCCGAACGCCGGGCCGATTTCCGCCAGCGGCTGAAGGCGCTGGCCAACGAGATTGCGGATCAGGACCTCAGGCGGGATTATCTGCGTACATGGCTGGACCGCGCCGACGCGCTGCTGCGCCCCGCCCGCCCCGCAAGCGGCGCCGCGCCACGGTATGAACCGGGCCGCCGCCGGGGTTTTCAGGGCCCGCCGCCGCTGCAACCGGCCCGGCCGGAAACCCGTGCGGCGGCTTCCGCGCAGCAGGAACAGGCCTGCGCGATGCTGTTGAAGACGCTCAGCTTGAATCCGTCGCTGGTGGATGAACTGGTGGAGGCACTGGCGGAACTGCCGCTGGAAACCCCCAGCTATATGCTCGCACGCGACAGGCTGATCGCCCATCAGCCGCCCGGAGAGTTGCTTGCAGGCCACGCTCCGCTGTTCGGAAACCTCGAATCCGCGGAGCTTTTGCGCGGCCGTGTCGCGGCTGCACTTGCGTCCGTCACCGAGTCGCACCACATACGGCATTCAGCAGACGAGCCCATGAACCTTGACAGCGATGAAGCCTTTGCCGAGGCGTTTCTCCAGCA
This sequence comes from Sphingomonas sp., assembly GCA_003248865.1. Taxonomy (GTDB): domain Bacteria; phylum Pseudomonadota; class Alphaproteobacteria; order Sphingomonadales; family Sphingomonadaceae; genus Sandaracinobacteroides. The sequence continues at coordinate 1,607 of QFPK01000030.1, read as the reverse complement.
GGAGCAGCGCCGGGCACAACGGCAGCAGGCGTCTTCAAGGCTTCGAAAGCTCGCGATCGACAACGGCGGGGCCTGAGCACCGTCACAAAAAAACAGGCGCGGCGTGGGGGGCAGATCAGCTTTCCGCGCCGGAAACAGTTAAGACTGGATCGGTTAGGACTGGCATGGCGAAAGCTCCTTTTGACGGCGAAGGTGCAGAAAAGACGGAAGCCGATGGCGCCCCGGTCATCGATCTCAACGAAGCAAGCCTGAAGCGCCTGATCGCGAAAGCGAAGAAGCGCGGCTGGATCACCTACGACGAGCTGAACTCGGCCCTCCCGCAGGACCAGATGTCGTCCGAGCAGATCGAGGACGTGATGTCCGCGCTCTCCGACATGGGCATCAACATCGTCGAGAACGAGGATGCCGCCGAGGAAGCGGAAGCCGAGGACGAGGACAGCGTCGAGGAAGTCGAGGTCGATCCCATCGGCCCCGCGCCCGTTGCTGCCGCGCCCAAGGAGAAACTGGACCGCACCGACGATCCGGTGCGCATGTACCTGCGCGAGATGGGCGCCGTGGAGCTGCTCTCCCGCGAGGGCGAGATCGCCATCGCCAAGCGCATCGAGGCCGGCCGCGACACCATGATCGCCGGCCTGTGCGAAAGCCCGATGACCTTCGCTGCGATCATCGAATGGTCCAAGGCGCTGAACGAAGGCCGCATGCAGCTGCGCGAGATCCTCGATCTGGAAGCCATGCTCGCCAAGCCCACCACCGAAGAGGGCGAGGAAGAGGGCGAGGGCGACATGCCCGTCCAGTTCAAGGAGGAATCGGACGAGGAAGAGGAAACCCCGAACCAGCCCGACGACGAGGACGAGCTGACGGAGCGCCGCGCGCCGAGGCCGCAGGAAGAGGATGAGGACGAAGGCGGCATGAGCCTTGCCGCCATGGAAGAAACGCTGAAGCCACAGGCGCTGGAAACCTTCGCCGCGATCGAGGCGGACTATGCCAAGTTCCACAAGCTGCAGCAGCTGCGCATGCAATCGGTGGCGGCGGCCGTCGAATTCCCCAAGGCCGAGGAAAAGAAGTATCAGAAGCTGCGTGTCGATCTCACCCAGCAGATCGCGGCGGTGCAGTTCACCAACGCCAAGATCGAATTCCTGGTGGAGCATCTCTACAGCTTCAACCGCCGGCTGATGACGCTGGGCGGGCAGATGCTGCGCCTGGCCGACAGGCACAAGATCAACCGCAAGGACTTCCTCGACAGCTATGTCGGCCGCGAGCTGGACGACGGCTGGCTGGCCGCCAACGCGGGCCGCGACAAGAAGTGGACTGCGTTCGCCGCCGCCGAAGCGCGTGACGTGGAACGCATCCGCAACGAACTGGCGGATATCGCCAACGAAACCGGCGTCGACCTGTCGGAATATCGCCGCATCGTGAACATGGTGCAGAAGGGCGAGCGCGAGGCCCGCATCGCCAAGAAGGAAATGGTGGAGGCGAACCTCCGCCTCGTCATCTCCATCGCCAAGAAATACACCAACCGCGGCCTGCAGTTCCTGGACCTGATCCAGGAAGGCAACATCGGCCTGATGAAGGCGGTGGACAAGTTCGAATACCGCCGCGGCTACAAG
>QFPK01000199.1 GCA_003248865.1 Sphingomonas sp. | reverse complement strand
CGCGCCATCGGCCGCGCCAATCGCCCGCGTCTGGATATCGCGCAATTCCTCGACAAAGGCGGCGATTTCCTGCCGGATCGCCTTGCGATGGTTGGACAGAGCCATGAACTCCAGCACGATCGCACTGCCATCCGGATCGGAATTGAGCTGCCACAGCGCGCGTAGCGGATCGGGCGTGTCCAGCCGGTTCGCCAGTTCCTCCTTGAACCGGGCCGACAGGCTGCGGAACAGCTCCAGCAGCAGGTCGTCGGTCGTCGCGAAATGATAATGGACCAGCGCCGGTGTTACCCCGACGATCTTGGCCACGCGCCGGGTGGTGACGGCGGCATAGCCTTCCTCGACCATCAGCCTCTCGGTCGCGGCCAATAGGGCGCCCCGCGCCGACGCGCGTTCCTTCCTGCCGGCGCGGGTTATGCCTTTTTCCATCGCCCCTGCGGCCTATTCGTCCAGCATATCCATCACGTCGCGCGCGGCATTGCGATCGGCTTCATCCTCGAAGGCGACATCCAGATCAGGCGCCGCGCCTTCCATCGCCCCTGCGGCCTATTCGTCCAGCATGTCCATCACGTCGCGCGCGGCATTGCGATCGGCTTCATCCTCGAAGGCGACATCCAGATCAGGCGCGGCGCCCAGCATGTAGAGCAACGTCCACAGGGCGAAGCGCCGGGGGCGGTCGGTCTCCAGCCCGAAGGCCACCTGCATGCGCTCGATCCCGGCCGCCATGCCCTCCGGCGGTACGCTGGCAAGGTCGTCGGTGCCGAAATAATGGCGAAACTGATCGTCTAGGTCCATCGCCGCGCTATCCCACAGCGCGGCGCGCTTGACCAGACGGATCAGGCCGGCCGTTTGGGCAGTTCGATCTCCGCCTTGGCCGTGGCCAGTACCGCACCCGCCTGATTGGCCATGCGGCAATCGACCTGCACCATGTGCCGGCCGTCCTCATCCACGAACTTGTCGAGGATGGTGCCGGTGGTGATGGTGATGTCGCCGGTCAGCGCCGGACTGCGATAATTGCAGGCGGAATGGCGGATCATCCCCCACTCCCCCGCCCAACCGGCGAAATAATCGGTGATCCACGCCCCCATCGATGCGCCATAGCCATAACCGCGCGGCATGCCGATGAAGCGGGCCCAGCGCGGGAAGAGATGGCCGCGCGACGGGCCAACATAGGCGCCATCGGTGAATTCGGGATTGATCGCCTCCATTACTGGATCATTCTCATGGCCCGCCATTTCCTTGACGAAGCCCAGCGCCTCCATGTCGAGGTCGGTGCGCCGGTGGGTGCCGCCCCATTGGGTGAAGATATAGGATCGCCATTCGGTG
>QFPK01000198.1 GCA_003248865.1 Sphingomonas sp. | reverse complement strand
GGCGGAGGCCGGCACACAGATGACATTGCTGGAGCGGCCCTTGCCCGACTGGAGCATCGATCGGGTGTTTCGCCTGCTGATCGGTGGCGGCCACAAGGCCGATCCCGATGCGGTGCGCGCGCTGGCCGACATGCCGCAACTGGCCGAAGCCTGGCGGGAACGGGCGCGCAAGCTGGCGGCGTGACGGCTGAGGTCGCCTAGCGTTCCACCGCCATCCGCACGGCGAGGCCACCCAGAACCGTGCCCATGAACCAGCGCTGGATTGTCAGCCAGCGCGGCCGGGTGCCAAGGAAGCCGGCGATCGATCCGGCGAGGCAGGCGATGATCGCGTTGACCGACAGGCTGATGACGATCTGGGTGGCGCCCAGGATCAGCGACTGGCCCAGCACATGGCCGCGCGCCGGATCGACGAACTGGGGCAGCAACGAAAGATAGATCATCGCCACCTTGGGGTTGAGCAGGTTGGTGAGCAGCCCCATGGCGAACAGCTTGCGTGGGCCGTCGAGCGGCAATTGCTTCACCTGGAAAGGCGAACGGCCGCCGGGCCGCACCGCATTCCAGGCGAGCCACAGCAGATAGAGCGCGCCGCCCAGGCGCAGCACATCATAGGCGAAGGGCACCGCCATGAGCAACGCGGTGATGCCGAAGGCGGCGGCGACCATGTAGAAGAGGAAGCCGCAGGCGACGCCGAGCAGCGAGACCATGCCGGCGGCGCGGCCCTGGCTGATCGAGCGCGAGATCAGGTAGATCATGTTCGGACCCGGCGTCAGCACCATGCCGAGCGAGATGAGGGCGAAGGCGGTAAGATGCGCGGCACTGGGCATGGCTGGGTTCCCCGGATGAGCGTTCGGCCTCGCCTAGGGGGGAATGATCCGCGCCGACAGGTCCGGGGGACAGCAATTGGCCACCCCGGATGGGGTGGCCTTATGCCGGGCGGGTGCGCCACATGGCGATCGGGCACATGGTCAGGACGGGTTCGTCCTTCTGGTTGTAGAGCGTCACCTTGTTGCGGACGATGCCCATTTCCGGGCGGCTCTGCGAAATCTTCTTGTCGATCACCTCGTTGGTGCCGCGCAGCGTGTCGCCGGGGCGGACCGGGCGCAGCCAGCGCAGTTCATCGACGCCCATCGCGCCCAGGCTGGCCGCCTGGCGTCCGGGTTGTTTCTGCATTTCGGCGACGAACATCTTCATGAACAGGGCGGTGGTGTGCCAGCCGCTGGCCGAGAGGGTGCGAAAATGGGTGGTCGCCGCTGCCTCGTCGGACAGATGGAAGGGCTGAGGATCGAACTCCGCGGCAAAGGCGACCGTTTCCTCGCGCGACAGGGT
>QFPK01000197.1 GCA_003248865.1 Sphingomonas sp. | reverse complement strand
TTTTATATAATCGGCTGTTCCCGGTAGACCTATGCTAGCCTGACCAACACAGCACATAGTAACTTCATTAAAATTTTGTTTAAATTCTTCATTTTCGTTATTTGAAGCAAACAAACTTAAGGAAGACATAAACAAACAAAAAGTTGAAAATAATTTAGTTTTTTTCATAAATTTTAAATCTAAATGGTTTATAAATGATTTGTATCGATACGAAGCTAATATAATAAAAAAATAACAAAATGTAAGTTTTTCTTTAAAAATACTTATTCTGGTAAATGAATAAATAACTTAAGAAACTTCGTATTTTTGAAAAATAATATTCCTTTTAAAGATGACCTTCACTAAAACTACCGAACAGTCTACCTGCTTCGCAACATCAACAACGAAGACAAAACGGTTCCTCTTGCCGTTGAAAAAGCATTACCACAGATTGAAAAACTGGTCGAAAAAATCGTCGAAAAAATGAAAGAAGGCGGCCGTTTGTTTTACATCGGTGCCGGAACATCCGGGCGATTAGGCATAGTCGATGCTTCGGAATGCCCGCCAACATTTGGTGTTCCTTTTGACCTGGTAATTGGTATTATTGCCGGAGGTGATACTGCTATCCGCAAAGCTGTGGAATTTGCAGAAGACGACAGAGAACAGGCATGGAAAGACCTTCAGGAATGGGATATTAACGAAAAAGATGTCGTTATTGGCATAGCAGCCTCAGGGACTACTCCTTATGTAATTGGCGGCTTGCAGAAATGCATCGAAAAGAACATTACTACAGGAAGCATTTCTTGTAATGCTGAAAGTCCGCTGTCTAAAACTTCTGATTTTCCTATAGATGTGGTAGTCGGGCCGGAATTCGTAACCGGAAGTTCCAGAATGAAAGCAGGAACTGCCCAAAAACTGGTATTGAATATGATTTCAACTTCTACCATGATTCAGTTAGGCAGAGTCAAAGGAAATAAAATGGTGGACATGCAGCTTAGTAACCATAAGCTTGTAGGAAGAGCCGTTAGAATGATTATGGAAGAACTGTCTGTTTCGGAAACGGAAGCAACATCGCTGCTTGAAAAATATAAAAATGTCAGGAATTCTATAGAAAACTATAAAAGGTAAACCATGAATACCGACAAAAAAATACTGCAAAAAGGAATTTTATACCTATCCATAGCAATG
>QFPK01000050.1 GCA_003248865.1 Sphingomonas sp. | reverse complement strand
AACGACGAGCGCACGGCCAAGCGCATTTCCGAGACGCTGGGCACGTCCACCGAACTGCGCGCGCAACGCAACTACGCGGGCCATCGGCTCGCGCCGTGGCTGGGCCACTTGATGGTGTCGCGCCAAGAAACAGCGCGGCCCTTGCTCACGCCCGGCGAAGTGATGCAGCTCCCGCAGGACGAGGCCGTGGTGATGGTGTCCAGCGTCGCGCCGATCAGGGCGAAGAAGCTGCGCTACTACGCCGACGTCAACTTCAAACGCCGCGTGCTGCCGCCGCCCACGCTCGTGTCCGGGCGCTACGTCGATGCGCCGCCGTCACGGCCAGATGATTGGAGCAGTCTGATGATTCCCACCGTACCTGCCGCGTCCGCAAATGCTGCGGACCTCGCTGACATCACCACTGCCGCCGACGAAGGCGGCCCGCGCCGTCAGCCCGAGCTATCCGAAACCGTGGCCTACAGCACCGCACCCGAGCGCGCGGCCAGCGACCTGGCGCTGCTCGATGACGAAGACGACCTGCCGCTTCCTTTGCCGTCCCAGCTCGACCCGCGCTTGCAGCGCGCGGCGCGGCTGGCTGCCCTCGACCCTGACGACGGAATCCAACTATGAGCCAACTTCATTCCCGCCATCGCCTGAACCTGTTCATCGAACGCGACCACGCCAAGCGCCTGGACGAGCTGGCCGCGAAGAAAGGCGTGTCCAAGTCCTCCATCGTCGCGGCGGCGCTGGCGTCCTGGCTGTCGCCGGACGCGGCCGACCAGCGCGAAGCCGCGATAGCCAAGCGGCTGGATCGGCTGTCGCGCCAGTTCGAGAAGCTGGAGCGCGACCAGAACATCCTGATCGAGACGCTGGCGCTGTTCGTGCGCTACTACCTGACCGTCAGCACGCCGCTGCCGGAGGCGCATCAGGAAGCCGCGAAGGCACAGGGCAAGGCGCGCTTCGAGCAGTTCATCGAACAGCTTGGCCGGCACTTGCTGCGTGGGCGTAGCTTGGTGCGCGAGGTCTACGAGGAGATCCAGCCCGACACGCAGCGGCTGGACGAGACGGCGGCACTAGCCGAAGCGCAGGAACGTGCGCGGGAGGCTGCCGTATGAGCGCCATCCCACAGCAGTCATCGTCCTCTGTCACCTCACTGGATCGGCGCATCCGCATGCTGCGCACGGCGATGGGGCCGCTGATCGCCGCCGCACTGGAAGACCCGGACGTGGTGGAAGTGATGCTGAACCCGGACGGCACGCTGTGGATTGACCGCCTCTCAACGGGCCGCACCGCCACTGGCGAGTCGCTGTCCGCCGCGGACGGCGAACGCATCATCCGCCTGGTCGCGGCGCATGTCGGCACAGAGGTGCATCGCGGCCGGCCGCTGCTGACCGCTGAGCTGCCGGAGACCGGCGAGCGCTTCGAGGGCATCTTGCCGCCAGCGGCGCCAGGGCCGGCCTTCGCCCTGCGCAAGCGCGCCGTCGGTGTGATCGGCTTGGCCGACTATGTGAGCGACAGCATTCTGAGTTTGGAACAGGCCGAGTTCCTGCGCCGCGCCGTGCGCGAGCGCCAGAACATCCTGATCGCCGGCGGCACCAGCACTGGCAAGACCACGCTTGCCAACGCGCTGCTGGCCGAGATCGCCAGCACTGGCGACCGCGTACTGGTGCTGGAAGACACGGTGGAATTGCAGTGCGCGGCGCGCGACCACGTGCCGCTGCGCACCCGTGCCGGCGTGGTGTCCATGACCGAACTGGTGCGCGCCACGATGCGACTGCGGCCTGACCGCGTGATCGTCGGCGAGGTGCGCGGCGGCGAGGCCCTGGACCTCATCAAGGTGTGGGGCACCGGCCATCCCGGTGGCATCTCCACGATCCACGCGAGTTCCGCGCATGGCGCACTGCTGCGCCTTGAACAACTGATCCTTGAAGTCGCCTTGACGCCACCGCGCGCGCTGATCGCCGAGGCGGTGAACGTCATCGTCTTCATCGCCGGACGTGGACGCGCCCGCCAGGTCCAGACCGTCGCCCGCGTGACCGGCTTCGACGGTCAGGGCTACCAGCTCGACGGCGCGCTCGCGCCGCGTTCTTCCCCGTCCTCAACCCACCTTGGAGAACTGCCATGACGCCTGCTCACGTTTCCCATGATTCCCGCATTTCCGTAAATCCGCTTTCCCTGCTCGTACGCCTGCGATGCCTGGCCTGGCCGGCGCAACAGGGGCTGCTGCTGGCGGTCGTGCTCTTGCTGGCGACCGGCACGGTGCAGGCGGCCGGTTCCAGCATGCCCTGGGAAGGGCCGCTGCAAGCCATCCTCGACTCTATCCAAGGGCCGGTGGCGCGCATCGTGGCGGTGATCATCATCATCGCCACTGGCCTGGCGCTGGCCTTCGGCGACACCAGCGGCGGCTTTCGCAAGCTGGTGCAGATCGTTTTCGGTCTGTCGATCGCGTTCGCGGCGTCCTCGTTCTTCCTGTCCTTCTTCAGCTTCTCCGGCGGGGCCGTCGTATGAGTGCGCCCGATGAGTTCGCCATCGGCTTCGAGGTGCCGTTGCACCGTTCGCTGACCGAAACCATCCTGCTGGGCGGTGCGCCACGCACCGTGGCGATTGCCAACGGCACGTTGGCCGCCGCTGTGGGGCTCGGCCTGCAACTGTGGATTCCGGGCCTGGTGATATGGATCGTCGGCCATTCGCTGGCGGTGTGGGGCGCGCGGCTGGACCCGCAGTTCATGCAGGTGTTCGCGCGGCACATCAAGCACAAGTCGCTGCTGGACGTGTGAGGACAACGCCATGTTGCATCTCGCCGAATACCGCCAGCGCCCCGCACTGCTCGCAGACTGGTTGCCATGGGCCGGGCTGGTGGCGCCTGGCGTCGTGCTCAACAAGGACGGTTCGTTCCAGAAGACTGCGCGCTTTCGTGGGCCGGACCTGGACAGCGCAACGCAGAGTGAGCTGATCGCCACGTCGGCGCGGCTCAACAACGCGCTGCGGCGCTTGGGATCAGGCTGGGCCTTGTTCGTGGAGGCCGAACGGCTGCCAGCGGCCAACTATCCGCAGTCCGAGTTTCCTGAACCGCTGTCGTGGCTGATGGACGAGGAACGCCGCGCGGCCTTCGAGGAAGACCAGAGCCACTTCGAGAGCCGCTATCACCTGACGCTGGTGTGCCTGCCGCCGGAGGAATCCCGCGCACGTGCGGCGAAGCTACTGTACGAGAACACGTCGCAACGTGGCGTGGATTGGCATGAACGCCTGACGGCCTTCATCGCGGAGACGGATCGTTGCTTCGACCTGCTCGACGGCGTGATGCCGGAAATTGCCTGGCTCGACGACAGCGAGACGCTGACCTACCTGCACGCCACCATCTCCACGCGGCGTTATCGCGTGGCTGTTCCAGAACAGCCGTTCCATCTCGATGCGCTGCTGACCGACTGCCCGCTGACCGGCGGGCTGGCGCCGATGCTGGGCGATGCGCACCTGCGCGTGGCCTCGGTGCGCGGCTTCCCGACCTCGACCTGGCCAGGGCTGCTCGATGACCTGAACCGACTCGGCTTCGCCTATCGCTGGAGCACGCGCTTCCTGTGCATGGACAAGGCCGAGGCGGAAAAGGAACTCGGCCGCCTGCGCCGCCAGTGGTTCTCCAAGCGCAAGAACGTCGCCGCGCTGCTGCGCGAGACGATCTTTCAGCAGGAAAGCCCGCTGGTCGATACGGACGCATCGAACAAGGCGGTGGACGCCGATGCGGCCCTGCAGGAGCTTGGCAGCGACCAGGTCGCCTTCGGTTATGCCACCGCTACCGTGACCGTATTCGACACCGATGCCGGCGCGGCCGACGAGAAGCTGCGCATGATCGAGCGCGTCATCCAAGGCCGGGGTTTCGTCACGATCCCGGAAACGCTCAACGCCGTGGAGGCGTGGTTGTCGTCGATTCCGGGCAACGCCTATGCGAATGTGCGCCAGCCCATCGTCTCGACGCTGAACCTCGCGCATCTGATGCCGGTATCGGCAGTGTGGGCCGGGCCGGAGAGGAACGCGCACCTCGACGGACCGCCCTTGATCGTCACGTGCACCGATGGCGCGACACCGTTCCGGCTGGTGACGCACATCGGCGATGTCGGCCACACCCTTATCGTTGGACCGACCGGCATGGGCAAGTCCGTGCTGCTCGCTACCCTGGCGATGCAGTTCCGCCGCTATC
>QFPK01000196.1 GCA_003248865.1 Sphingomonas sp. | reverse complement strand
TTCGGTGCGCAACTGGGCGGTCTTGAACCGGTTGGTGGTGTTGGACGGACGGTCGCGGATTTCGGCGAGCTGGAAATTGGCCGGATCGGTCACGCTGGTACCGAAGGTCAGCTTGGGATGCTTCATGTCGCAATAGTCATAGCTATAGCCCTGGGCATCGCGATCATCGAAGACCACCGTGGTTTCGACCGGAATGTCGGCGTTGGACTTGGACAGGCCGCCCAGCAGGGTGAAGCGGAACTTGTGAAGCGGAACTTGTCCGTCACATCCTGGTCCCAGGTGCCGCCGACCTGATAGAATTCGGTGCTCGACTTGCGCAGATAATGTTCGGTGCGGACCCAGGCGTCGTTGAGCGTCGCCGAGATCATGTTGCCATTATCGTCATAGACCGGATTGACGACATTGATCGACCGCTCGTTGGAGCGCAGCAGCACTTCGCCCCATTTTTCCTCGCGGGTTTCCTTGAAGCGCGAATAGAGGCCGTCGATCGAGATCTTGGTCGCGTCGGTCGGGGCGAACTGGATCGATCCGGTCAGGCCCAGCCGCTCGCGATCATGACGCACCTCGCCATAGCGCGGGATGCGCGGGTGGAAGGACAGCGCGGCCTCGTTACAGGCTGCGCTCGGGACATAAGTGCCGCCCGAATTGGGCTGGGTGAAGCAAGCCGTGCCATCGACATTGTCGAAGCGGGCCTGGGCCCAGCGCACGCTATTATTGCCCAGTTCCTTGGTATCGAGCGTCGAATAGGCCGCCGACAGGGCAACGCCGAAGCGCCCGTCCGCCGATTTCCAGGACGCGATGCCGGCCAGGCGCGGCCCCCAATTCTTGGCCAGGTCGTTATAGGAGGCGGTCGCCGAACCGACGAGGGTCAGCCCTTCCTTGCCACCGAGCGGGTTGCCGGTGTTGAGATCGACCACGGCGCCAAGCGAGCCTTCGTCCAGCGAGGCCTCGGCGGTCTTGTGAACGACCAGCGAACTGAACAGCTCTGAAGCGAAGACGTTGAAATCGAAGGAGCGATCGCGGTTCGAGCTGGCACCATCGGTCGAGGTGGCGACCGTTTCCAGCCCGTTGACGCGCACGCGGGTGAAC
>QFPK01000195.1 GCA_003248865.1 Sphingomonas sp. | reverse complement strand
GCCGTGACACCCAACTATGTCATGGGCCTGTCGCCCGACCGCGAACTGCCGATCATCTGGAAGATCGCGCGCGGATCCCTGCGCAACAAATTGCTGTTCCTGCTGCCGGCGGCACTGGCGCTCAGCGCCTTTGCCCCCTGGCTGCTGCCGCCGCTACTGATGCTGGGCGGCGCCTTCCTGTGCTTCGAGGCGGCGGAGAAGCTGCTGGAGGCGATCCAGGGCGGCCATGACGAGGTGGCGGATGCCGCCGCAACCCTCACCTCCAAGGAATTGGAGGACCAGAAGGTCTCCAGCGCGATCCGCACCGACTTCATCCTGTCGGGCGAGATCATCCTGTCGGGCGAGATCATGGCGATTGCGCTCGGCACTGTCGCCAGCGAGCCGATCTGGGAACAGGCGATCATCCTGGTCGTCGTCGCCATCGCGATCACGGCCGGCGTCTATGGTGTGGTCGGCTTCATCGTGAAGATGGACGATATCGGCCTGCACCTCGCCCAGCGCAGCGGCGCGGCGACGCGCGCCATCGGCCGCGGCCTGGTGAAGGCGATGCCGGTCGTGATGAGCGTGCTGGGCGTCGTCGGTACGGCGGCGATGCTGTGGGTCGGCGGCGGCCTGATCGTCCATGGCCTGCACGAATTTCACTGGGATCTGATCCCCGGCACGATCCATCATCTGGCGCAAGGCGCCGCCCAAGCCGCGCCCGCGATCGGGCCAGTGGTCGACTGGCTGGTGAATGCGATCGGCGCGGGCATTGTCGGTCTGGTGATCGGCGGCATCATCGTTGCCGTGCTGCATCTGTTCAAGAAGCACTGAGGCGATTAAGGGGAGCGCCCGCGCCTTTACCGGCGCTTCCCTCGCTCCGGACTTTCCAAGTGACCCAATCTTCCCCCTGGCGCATTGAGGCGCGCGCGCTCGTCACGCTCGCCATTCCCATGATCGCGGGCAATGTCGCCTGGTCGGGGATCGCCGCGACCGATCTGCTGCTCGTGGGCCGGCTGGGCGCGGAAGCGGTCGCCGCCGGAGCACTGGCGATCAATCTCTTCAACGCGCTGCTGATCTTCGGCCTTGGCCTCGTCACGGCCGCCGCGCCGCTGATCGCCAGCGAGCGCGGCCGTCGTCGCCATTCGGTGCGTGACGTGCGCCGCACCGTCCACCAGACGCTGCGCGCCGCCGCCTTCTTCGT
>QFPK01000029.1 GCA_003248865.1 Sphingomonas sp. | reverse complement strand
GGGCTGCACGCGTGCAGCCCGTTGCTTCAGCAGCGCACATGCGCAACAACCACAACCAGACTCTAACCCAAACCGGATGACATCAGGGGGTCAGGTCACGGCGGCAAAGAATATGTGGGAAAACCTATATATTCCGAAATGCCCTATATCCGCGGCTGCGTGCGTCCCCCTTACATTGATGTCTGATCGATTGAGCGGTGTCGCTGACCCCGAAATTGAAGGTAGTTGTCTTGCCTTGAGGAAAGGTACCATTCGGACAAAGTGCGCCTGGGAATGCGAACAGCTCAATATCCAATCGTGTCTTCAAATCGAACTTTGCTCAAACATCGACTGACGGTCAGCGCAGATCGACGCTCCTCAGCCGAAGCGCGTTGCCGACGACGCTGACCGATGAGAGTGCCATGGCGGCGGCCGCGATGATCGGCGACAGCAGCAGGCCGAAGGTCGGGAAGAGGACGCCGGCGGCGAGGGGCACACCTGCTGCGTTGTAGATGAAGGCGAAAACCAGATTTTGCCGGATGTTGCGCATGGTCGCACGGCTGAGACGGCGCGCCCGGACGATACCCATCAGGTCACCGCCCATGAGGGTGACGCCTGCACTTTCGATGGCCACGTCGGTGCCTCCGCCCATCGCGATGCCGACATCTGCTGCGGCAAGCGCCGGTGCATCGTTGACGCCGTCACCGGCCATGGCGACGACACGGCCCTCGCGCCGCATGCGTTCGACCGTTGCCTGCTTGTCGGCCGGCATGACGTCGGCTTCGAAGTCGGTGATGCCGAGGCGGCGTGCGATGGCGTATGCTGTCGTGCGGTTGTCCCCAGTCAGCATGACCACCCGGATGCCGAGCTGGCGAAAGGCGGCAAGCGCCTCGGGCGTCGACGCCTTCACCTGGTCGGCAATGGCGATGCTTCCGGCCGGGCGGCCGTCGATGGCGACCAGAACGGCCGTTGCGCCTTCGCGCCGCGCGGCGTCTGCGGCCTCGGTAAGACCGGCCGTGTCGACACCCAGCTCGGCGAGGTATGCGGGCTTGCCGATCGCGATGCGCCGCCCCGAAACCGTGCCGATCACCCCTTTGCCGGATGGGGCGTCGAAGTCGCTGACCGGCAGAAGCGCAAGTCCCCGCGCGGCGGCCTCGGCGACAATGGCGGCAGCGAGCGGATGCTGGCTCTGGCGTTCGAGCGCGGCAGCAAGCGAGAGCAGCTCCGCCCCGTCGACTCCATCCGCCGCATTGATGCCGGCGACGCGCGGCTTGCCTTCGGTGAGCGTGCCTGTCTTGTCGACGAGCAGGGTATCGACCTTCTCCAGCCGTTCCAGCGCCTCCGCATTCTTGATGAGGACGCCGGCCTGCGCACCGCGGCCGACGCCGACCATGATGGACATGGGCGTGGCCAGCCCCAGCGCGCAGGGGCAAGCGATGATGAGCACCGAGACGGCGACGACAAAGGCGTAGGAGAGGCGCGGCTCGGGCCCGACAAGTGCCCATACTGCAAAGGCGATGAGCGCGATCAGGATCACGGCGGGGACGAACCAGCCCGATACGCGATCGGCGAGGCGCTGGATCGGGGCCCGGCTGCGCTGCGCGGAGGCGACCATGGCCACGATCTGCGAGAGGAGCGTATCGCGGCCGACTCGCTCGGCGGTCATGGTGAACGCACCGGTCTGGTTCATCGTTCCGGCAATCAGCCGGTCGCCCTCCACCTTCGAGACAGGCAGGGACTCGCCGGTCACCATGGATTCGTCGAGGGTCGAACGGCCTTCCAGCATGCTGCCGTCCACCGGGACGGCCTCCCCGGGTCGCACCCGCAGCCGATCGCCGACTTGCACATCGTCGAGCGGGATTTCGGCATCGCTGCCGTCGGCGGCGACGCGCCTTGCAATCTTGGGTGCGAGATCGAGCAGCGCCCGGATCGCGCCGCCCGTTGCCTCGCGCGCGCGCAGCTCCAGCATCTGGCCGAGCAGTACCAGAACGACGATGACCGCCGCGGGCTCGAAATAGGCTGGGACCGAGCCGTCCATGTTGCGGAATGATGGTGGGAAAAGCTGGGGCGCGATCGTGGCAACAAGGCTGTAGAGGAGTGCTGCCCCAGTGCCGAGTGCGATCAGCGTGAACATGTTCAGGTTGCGGCTTTTGATCGAGGCCCAGCCGCGCTCGAAGAAGGGCCATCCTGCCCACAGGACCACTGGCGTCGCGAACAGCAGCTGCAGCCAATTCGATAGCTGTGGCGCGATGTATCGGTGGAGGCCGAGGAGATGCCCGCCCATCTCGAGGATGAGGACAGGAATGGTGAGCGCGAGCCCGATCTTGAAGCGACGGGTGAAGTCGACGAGTTCGGGGTTCGGCCCAGTGTCTGCACCTGGCATCTCGGGCTCCAGCGCCATGCCGCAGATCGGGCATGATCCTGGTCCCTCCTGCCGGATCTCGGGATGCATGGGACAGGTGTAGATCGTGCCGGCGGGCGCGACCGGCGGCGGGGGTGCATCTCCCAGATACTGTGCCGGATTGGCGATGAACTTGGTGCGGCACCCGGCTGAGCAGAAATAGTAGGGTCGCCCTGCATGCTCAGCGCGATGCGGAGACGCGTGCGGATCGACCATCATGCCGCAGACCGGATCGCGAGCCGTCTTTGTGTCCGTGTCGGCCCCGCCCGCTCCACAGCAGTTATGGGCGTGGCCGGATGCGCCATGTTGGTGCAGGTCTGCCATCGTCATCTCCAAACTCGAGTCCGGCGCGAACCTGCACCTTGACACAATGTCGGGGTCAACTCGTCAGCCGAGCCCCAGGCGTCCTGCCGCATTCCAGAACAGCGCAAGCACGGCACCCCCAACGGCGCCACCGAGCGCGGCGCACAGGATCCCCATCCCGAAAGCGCCCGGCGTCCCGACGGCGGACGGGGTGAACAGCGCCAGGAACGCATGCGTGAACTCGATCCCTGCGATGGCAGCACCCCAGCAAAGGGCGAAGAGCGTTGCGAGGAACAGGCCGCCTGTAATCGCGGCTCGGGTGATCCCGATCGCAGTTGTTTGACCAGTCGTCATGTAGGCCTCCTTTGAACGACAGCGGGCGCCCAAAGGCGCCCCATTTCACTTGCGACGCAATTCCACGATGTCATGCACCTGAGGGGCGCCGCTCACGATCGACGCGCGGGCGAAATGTTCGTCGACAATGCTGTCGATCCGCACATGTCCGATGTCGCGGCGGGTGAAGGTGGGGACCGATTTGGGGGCGGGGTTGGTCGGAACCACTCGGGCGACGTCGAGCACCTGGCCCGGCGTCGCGCCGTCGGCACGTCCGATGCACAGCGTGATGACCCCATCGGTGATGTCCACAATGTGACCACGCATCAAGAGGCTGTGCTGGATCCCCTGCGCCGCGGCCGGTGCGAAAGCAGCCGGGACCGCGAATGCGAGAAAGGCGGCGAGAAGAATGTGTGACGATCGCATGTGATGGTCCTTTCAAGAAAAGAAGTCGCTTCCGGCGGAGTGGCTCCGCCGGAAGCTTGGAAGGTTCAGGCGTGGTGATGGGCGAGCGCCCCCATCTCGCGGCAGCTCGCTTCGCAGGCACGGCAAACTTCGGCGCAACGGCGGCACTGGGGATCGTCCATCGCTTCACAGCTTTCAGCGCAGCGGCGGCAAGCTTCGGCGCACGTTGCGCACATCTGGGCATGGATCGGCGAGTTGCGTGTCATCAGATCGACACAGGCCGAGCAGGTGGTGATACAATCAAGCAGCGCGTTGATGTGGCCGGCTTCGGCATGTTTCCCACCAAGGCTCAGGCAATGGGCCAGCGTTTCGAGGCAGACGCGGTGGCAATCGTGACAGAGGTCGATGCAATGCTTCATGTCCATGGGATTGGCTCCTTGTTGTGGCCGCGAAGGAGTGACGTGGCCGGCGGCCGGGTTCGGACGCACGCCATTCAGGTGAACGAGGATCGGACAGGCTTCTGCCGGAGCGTCGATCGGGCAATCGTCTGCCAGGGCGGCCAACGCACGTTCGATGCGCCGGAGGTCCGCGAGCTGGCGCCCGACTTTGTCGATGCGGCTCCGGGTGAGTTCGAGGATGTCGCCGGCACGGGCTTCGCTGTTCGAGCCGAGCGCCAGCAGGGTTGCGATTTCAGCCAGGCTAAAGCCCAGCTCCTTGCCGCGTCGGATGAACCGCAATCTGTCCCGCTCCGCGCTGCCGTAGCTGCGATAGCCGGACGGGCGGCGGCCTGGGTCTGGCAGCAGTCCCAGCCGTTCATAGTGGCGGATCGTGTCGATGCCGACGCCAGCGGACCGGGCAAGGTCGCCGATGCGCATCTGATGGTCGATCTTGCCCAAGAATCACCTCCGGGCGTTCCTATGCGCCCCGGACCATGGTCCGGGGTCAAGCCTCCAATCGGTCGCCTGCTATGAATACGCGCGATATAGCGACACCCCGCAGCAGGCAAAGGAGCAGCACGCCTGGCGGCTTTGTAGGCCGCGCGTGAAAGCCTAGTCCGCCCTGCCAGCGGTCGGACTATCGCCGAGCATGGCCTTCAGCGATTGGCTCGCGTTGCGACGCCTTGATTTATTGGCCGGCAAGCAGCTGGTGCACTAAAGGTCGGCCTCTTCGTGTTCGGGATCGCACCCGCAACCAGTGATGGGCGACTGCGGACGCGCCACCATGAGCTTTCATATGGTGTCGGCGAAGCTATGGCTCCGCCGACACTTTGATCATTTCGGAGCGGGCGTGCTGTGGCCCATGGCGCCATGATCGGTTGCGGCGCCTTCCGCCTTCATCTTGTCGCAGCAACACTTCTTTTCGCCTGCCGCCGGCTCGGCTGCGAGCGCTGGGGTCGCGAGCAGCGTTGCGAGCGACATCAGGATGATCTGCTTGGTCATGACTGTCTCCTTGCGGTGGTTGTTACATGGGTACGCACTTCAAAATCGCTTAATGTGCCGCGTTGGACCTTAAAACCAGAACCGCACGCCTCCCCGCACTGACCATCCGCCCGCATCCTCACCCGCTTCACGGGCAAGGCGGGCGGATTTACCGAGGCGGCTTTCGTAGATAACCGCGAGCGTCGGGGCGAACTTCCGGTTGATCTCGTAGCGGGCCTGGACCCCGGTCTCGATGATCGAGAATCCCGAGCCGATCAGGCGCTCCGGAACGTCGTTCAGGTAGACGTCCGTCTCCAACTGCGGCTGAAGAACAAAGCGGTTGGTCAGCTTGACGTCGAAGGATTGCTTGAACCGGATGCTGACATCGCCCTTGAAGCCGATGAAGGCATGCAGCTCGGTCTCGATCAGCTGCGGGGCTAGGCCCTGGATGCCGATCACGGCATAGGCGCGCGCATCGGGCTCGATATCGGTGCGGATGCCGCCCTGCACATCGAAGAAGGTCCAGACATTCCGGCTGTAGAGGGCCTGGATCTCGGCTTGCTCCAAGCGTGGGCCGTTCTGCTCGCCTTCGGTCTTCCACCAGAATTTGTGGATGTCGCCGCCGATCCAGCCTTCCGCATCCCAGTTGACGACGTCAGCACCATTCTGCCGGCTGTAGTCCACCTGCGCTTGCGTGAAGGTGAGCGTCCGACCGCCATGGAAGTGTTCGGCGAGTCCCTGCCCGGTCTCGCCGGACCCGGGGTTCGGCCGGCCCGGATCCTGTGCAGCGGCAGGCACGGCGGCCAGCAAGGCCGCGATTGCGAGGATGCGCATCCGCTCAGTGTCCGGCGTGCAGGCTGGCGGTCGACGCGGTGGGGGCGGCGACGTTCGCGACGACCAGCTTCTTCATCATGCCGGAATCCATGTGGAACAGCAGGTGGCAGTGCAGCGGCCATTCGCCGGGCTCGTCGGCGGTGAGCACGACCGACTGGGTGCGGCCGGGGGCGACGGCGATCACATTCTTCTCCGGCATCCGATCGGCCGGCGCGCCATTCTCGATCTCGAAGAACATGCCATGCAGGTGCATCGGGTGCGCCATCATCGTCTCGTTCACGAAGGTGATCCGCACCCGTTCGCCGAACTGCACGTCGACCGGGGGCGACTGATCGAACGGCACGCCGTTCAGCGACCACATGTAGCGCTCCATATTGCCGGTGATGCGGATCACGATCTCGCGCGTCGGCGCGCGCGCGTCGCGGTTCGGGGTGGCGGCGACCAGGTCGTTCATCGAGAGCACCCGGCTGCCATAGGGAGCGCCGGTGGCCCAGCCGAACACGCGGCCGGAGCCGTCGGTGTCGCCTTCGCGGCCCAGATCGGCGCCATGGTCCATCTTGCTGTGGTCCATGCCCGCCATCGGGTCCCGGCCGTAGCCATAGTCGACGCGGGGGAAGGGGGTGCCGCCATCGGGCTTCTGCGCGAGTGCGACGGCCGTGCCGGTGCGGGGTCCGTCGGACTTAGGCGCCGGGCGCGGGGTGCAATGCCCCATCGCTGCATGCTCGGGCGGGCATTTGGGATCGGCAGCGGGCGCAGTCGCGGGCATGGTGCAATGCCCCATGGCGGCGTGTTCCGGCGTGCAGCTCGCAGCCGGTTTCTGAGCCGGGGACGGCGCGGTCGGCATGGTGCAATGGCCCATGGCAGCATGTTCCGGCGTGCAGCTGGAAGCGGGAGCCGGGGCTTGGGCCGCTCCGGGCATCTTGCAGTGGCCCATGGCGGCATGTGCGGGGGTGCAGGTGCCCGCCTGCGGCTGGGCCTGCGCCATTTCCATCCCGGCCATGGCGTGCGGCTGCCGCTTGGCAGCCGCATTCAGGGTCGCGGTCATGCTGTCGGCGCCTGCCATGGCATGGCCGGCGTGGCCGCTTGCGGCCGCGGACGGCGCGGCATCGCCGCCCATCGCATGGCCCATCTCGCCCATCATCAGGATCTGCATTGGGCGCGGCTGGGGCACGGCCACCGCCATGTCCGCACGCGGTCCCATGACGGCGAGCGCGTTCGCGCGACGGTCGATCGTTTCCACCCACAGCGGAAAGGCCCGGTCGTCCTTTGGCTCGACGATCACGTCGTAAGTCTCGGCCACCCCCATTCGGAACTCGTCGACCTTGACCGGCTCCACCATGCGGCCGTCGGCGGCAATCACCGTCATCATCAGGCCGGGGATGCGCACGTCCATGAAGCTCATGGCCGAGCCGTTGATAAAGCGCAGCCGGACCTTCTCGCCGGCCTTCATCTCGAAGAAGGGTTTGCGCGCGGTCGGCTGGCCGTTCACCAGCAGCGTGTAATTGGAGACGTCGGCGATGTCGGTCGGGTCCATCCGCATGCGGCCCCATGCGGCGCGGTCGGACAGCGTCTTGCCGAGCCCGAACTTGCCGGCGTCGCGCAGCATTTCCGGGAAGGTGCGCTTGTTCATATTGTAGTAGCCGGCGTCCGCTTTCAGGTTGCGGATGATCCGCTCAGGGTCTTCCGGCGTATGCTCGGTCAGCAGAATGACATGCTCGCGGTCAACGGCGACCTCGGGCCCGTCCTTCGGGTCGATGATAAGCGCGCCATATTGCCCCGCCTGTTCCTGCGTGGAGGCGTGGCTGTGGTACCAGTAGGTTCCTGACTGGCGCAGCGTGAACTGGTAGGTGTAGGTCTCGCCGCTGGCCACGCCCTGAAAGCCGTTGAAGCCCGGCGCGCCGTCGTGATGGCCGGGGATCAGCAAGCCATGCCAGTGGATGGCCGTCATTTCCGGCAGCTCATTCTTCAGGTTGACGGTGACGGTGTCGCCTTCCCGGAAGCGCAGCACCGGGCCGGGCACGTTGCCATTCAGCGTGACAACCGTGTCGCGACGGCCCGGATTCACCTCCAGCCGCTCGCGCTTGGTCACGAGATCGACGGTCACGTCGGCGGCGAAGGCGCTGGTCGCCGACAGCAGCAGCGTTGCGGCGGCGACCGCCTGAAACCGATATGCTTTGCGTGGCATCATGTCCTCGGATCCATGGGATGTCTGCCATGCTCTACGCACGGCATCGCCCGCCCCCTCAAAGGAGGAGCATAGTCGCAAGCTGCCGGCGCGCCCGTGCCACCTTGGTCTCAACCGCCTTGGCGCTGATGCCGAGCTGCGTGCCAGCCTCGGCGTGGCTCAGCCCTTCGAGCGCGGTGAGCACGAGCGGCGCACGCAGCGCGTAGGGCAGATCGGCGATGGCCCGGTCCAGCTGAGCGACGGCCTGCCGCCCTTCCAGTTGCGCATCTTGCAGCGGCGCATCATCCACGACCCGAAGAACCTCGTCGTCGGTCGCGGGACCCAGGAGGAAGCGGCGCACGGCCCGGCGCCGCGCCGCATCGCGAACTTTGTTGAGCGCGATGCGCTGCACCCACGGCAGGAACGGGCGCTCGGGATCGAAGCGCGCGATGTTCCGCCAGGCCGACACGAATGCCTCCTGCGCCAGATCATAGGCCTCATCGGGATCGCCGGTCAGCCGCCGCAGCGTCCGGTAGATGCTGTCCTTGTGGCGGCGCATCAGTGTTCCGAACGCCGGCTCGTCGCCGGCGGCGGCGCGACGGGCGAGCGCGCCGTCGCTGTCGCCGTCTCGCGCCGAAGTCACTTCGGATCGGCGGTCAGCGTATCCACCACCGTCCGGTCGAAACGGGCTGCCTGGGCCGGCGTCAGTACCGCCCGCATGGCGAAGACATGCTCGATCGTCGCCTTCTGCAGCTCGCCCATCGCGCCATGGAAATGGTCGACGGCCGCCGTCACCTTCGGACCATAGGCACCTTCGCTGGCGATGGCGGCCGCGAGCTCGGCATTAGCCTGCCGCATTTCCAGTTCGAGCGCCTGGCGCCGAACGGCGAAATCCCGCTCCAGCGCCTCGATCTGCGCGGTCTGCGCCGGCGAAAGATCGAGGTCGCGATGCACGGAGGCATGCAGCGAAGCGCCACTGCCGTTGGCGGCCGGCAGGATGCGCGGCCCAAGCCAGGTGCCGGCCATGCCAGCCAGCAGTGCCACGAGGATAATCAGAAGCGTCTGCCGCCACGGCCGGCTCATCGGGAGGCTTCCAGCAGGGTGGACGGCGCCAGGGCGACGGTTGAGGAGAAAGGCGAGGTGTCGGCAGGCCGCGCCGTTGCCACCGAGGTCGATGCAATCCCGACCAGCAGCGCCCCCAGCGCGGACACCGCGGGAAGCCGCCATCCGGCCAACGGCAAGGCACGCTCGGCTGCCGCAATCCGGCGCCAGACGCGCGGTTCGAGCGTCGAAAGGTCCCGATCGAGCGGGGCCTCGGCGAGGCGGGACAGCAGGGAATCGAGACGGTCGGTCATGGCAGCTCCTGCGCACCGTGCGGTGCTTTCACTATGCCGATACGCAGGGCAGCAACAAAGCCCGCATCCAATGTGAGGGGAGGCGTGCGCGCCTGCGTATCAGCGACATGACCTTCGAACAGAACGGCATTGCACGACGAACGGTCTTGGCAGCCATGCTTGGCATGACGGCTTCGCCTGTTCTGGCGTCGACCCGCCCGCAGATCACAATGTTCCGCGATGCCGGCTGCGACTGCTGCCTGAAGTGGGCCGCACTGGCCGAGCAGGCCGGCTACGCCGTTCGCACGGTGGACCAGCCCCATATGCCGGCGCTCAAGCAGCGTGCCGGTGTACCGGAAGCGCTCTGGTCCTGCCACACGGCCATGATCGACCGACATCCGGTGGAAGGCCATGTGCCATTCGCGGCGATTGCGAAGATGCGGGCGATGGGGCCGAAAGCGCCATTCGGCCTTGCCGTGCCGGGCATGCCGATCGGGTCACCCGGAATGGAAGTGCCAGACGGTCGCCGCGAGCCCTTCGACGTCATGGCGTTCGACCGTGACGGCAGAAGCTGGCGTTTCGTCTGACATCTGCCCACGACATTTGTCCTTAGGAGATCAAAATGAACCTACGCGCCACCCTTTTGCTCGCCGTCATTGCGCTCGCCGCAACGCCGGTGCTGGCGCATCCGAAGGTTGTGGGCTCCATACCTGCGGCAGGTGCAACGGTCGCTTCGCCAAAGGCCATAAGCCTGACGTTCAGCGAGCGGCTGTTCGAGAAGATGTCGGGTGCGACGCTGGCAAAGACCGGCATGGCTGCGATGCCCGGCCACGGAGCCGGGCCGGTCCGGGCAGAGGCGGCGCTGTCGGATGACGGCAAGGTCATGACGGTCACACCGGCAGCTGCCTTGACCCCGGGGTCCTATCGGCTGGACTGGTTCGGGGTGGGCGGCGACACGCACCGTGTGACGGGGTCCGTCAGCTTCACCGTTCGCTGAGCCGATCGACATGGGGGATCCGCTGGCGGCAGTAGTTCGGTTCGCGCTTTATTCTTCGCTCGGCTTGCTCTTCGGTCTTTCAGCCTTCGGGTGGCACGGGCTGGCAGGCAAGCACCGCTCGCACTGGCAACGGAGCCTCCGGGCTCTCCTGATCATCCTTGCGCTGGTTGCGGCGGTGACGTCGGTCGCGGGTCTGTTCGTGATGGCCAGCCGCATGTTTGCGGTGCCTATGCATTCGCTCGATCGCGAGGCTCTGGGCACGATCCTCGCGCTGCCCGGCCTGGGTTTGGCGCTGCTGCTGCGTGCCGCGGCGCTCACCCTGTTCGTCGGTATCATGATGTTCGCCCCCACCCGACTGGCTGGACCCATAGTTACAGCAGCAGTCGCCCTCGCCACGCTCGCCTGGTTCGGCCACGCGGGCGCCTCGGAGGGCTGGCTCGGCTGGCTGCATCTAGGGAGCACGATCCTGCACTTGCTGGCCGCCGGGCTGTGGGCGGGAGCACTGGCCGCCTTCCTGTTGCTGGGCGCACGGTCCCGCGCGCTGCCGGAGGCTCGCGCCCTGCTGGTCGGGGCGTTGGGCAGGTTCCACTGCACGGGAAGCCTCGTCGTGGGGCTGTTGCTGGTGACGGGAGTTGGCAACGCGCTGCTGATCCTCGGCATGCCGCTGAACCTGTCGTCCCTGACGACGCCCTGGGCGCAGCTCATGGCGTTGAAGCTGGTCGCCTTCGCCGCAATGCTGGGCCTTGCTGCCCTCAACCGGTTCCGGTTCGCGCCCGCCTTGGCGACACCCGGCCCGCAATCGGACAGCCATTTGCGCCACAGCCTGCGTGTCGAGTTCGGCCTGGCCCTCGTCATCCTCGGCCTCGTTGCCTGGATCGGCCTGCTATCACCCATGGAAGGATGATCGAATGACATTCCGCAATCTCGTCACCTTGGCGGCCTTGGGCCTTTCGGCCTCCGCAGCTTGGGCTGCGCCGGATCCGGTGTCGGCCGTAGACGGATTCCATCAGGCCCTCGTACGCAACGATGCGGCGGCGGCCACGTCGTTGCTGGCGGCGGATGCCCTGATATTCGAAGCCGGCCACGTCGAACGTTCGGCCAAGGAATATGCAGGAGGCCATCTGGCCGGCGACGCCGCCCATGCCGCGAAAACCGCTACGCGCTATATGGGACGACGCTGCCTGATCGGCATGGAGATGACCCTCGTCGCGACCGAGACGCTATCCACGCCAATTGGGGGTGGCGATGTGCGGATCGGAACCGAGACGATGCTGTTGCGCCGGACCGGGGCGGACTGGCGCATCGCGCATATCCACTGGTCGTCGCGAAAGCTGGCGCCAGGCAAGACAGCACCGGCTTCGCAGCCCGCACCGCCGGCCTGCCCCGCCTGACGGTAGAGCAGATGGGGCTAGCGGTGCGTGGACGTCTCGTCCCCGTAGTCGCGCCCTTCGGTCTGCAGCGTGACATGGTGGATGGCGAACTTCTCTTCCAGCCCCGCCGCCACGCCCTCGCGGACAAGGTCGGGATCGGCTCCCGCTGCCAGTGTGAGGTGCGCAGTCAGCGTCCCGTCATTCCCCGTAAGCGACCACAGGTGAAGATCATGGACGCCGGCGACTTCCGGGTGGGCGCCGATCGCGTTTCGCACAGCCTGCAGGTCGAAACCGTGCGGCACGCCTTGCAGCAGCACATTCATGGTGTCGCGTAGCAGCACCCAGGTGCGCGGCAGCACCATCAGGCCGATGGCGATGGCGATCAGCGGGTCGATCCACTGCGCGCCAGTCAACCAGATGGCGGCGGCGGCCGCGATCACGCCAACCGAGCCGAGCATGTCGGCCCAGACTTCGAGGAAGGCGCCCTTCACGTTCATGCTGGCGTCCTTCGCGGGCGCCAGGATGCGCATGGAGATGAGGTTGACGATGAGGCCGGCGGTCGCCACGGCGAGCATGCCGAGCGACTGCACCTCCTGCGGTTCGAAGAAGCGGCCGATGCCTTCGTAGAGGATGTAGCCGGCCACCAGGAAAAGCAGGATGGCGTTGAACGCGGCGGCTAAGATCTCGAAGCGGCGGTAGCCGAACGTGCGCTTGTCGTCGGCGGGCTTCTGGCCGATGCGGATCGCCACCAGCGCGATGGCAAGCGCGGCCGTGTCTGTGAACATGTGCGCCGCGTCCGACAGCAGAGCGAGGCTGTTGAACCACCAGGCGCCGACAAGCTCGACGACGACGAAACTGGCGGTGAGGCCCAGCGCCCAGCTTAGTCTGCGGCTGCTGGCGCCGGCGGTGTGATCATGACCTGCTCCCATGTCGATAGGTTCCCTCTGTGCTGTTGCGCTGTTCACTCGGCAGGCATCGGAACGACTTGATCCTCGGCCCCAGGCTGGCGCGACAGCACCAGCTTTGCGAGCGCAGGAAGCACGACCAGCGTCAGCAGCGTTGCGGTAATCAGCCCGCCGATGACGACGGTCGCGATAGGGCGCTGCACTTCGGCGCCGGTGCCGGTTGCAAGCGCCATGGGCACGAACCCGACGCTGGCGACCAGCGCCGTCATCATCACCGGCCGCAGGCGCAGCATGGCACCGTCACGCACCGCATCTTCCACCTCGCGGCCTTCGGCCAGCAGCTTCTGGATGCTGGACATCATGACGAGGCCGTTCAGCACCGCGACGCCCGACAGCGCGATGAACCCGACCGCGGCCGAGACCGAGAAGGGCATACCGCGCAACCAGAGCAGGATGACGCCGCCCGACAGCGCCAGCGGCACCGCCGAGAACACCATCGCCGCAAGCCGCGCCGATCCAAGTGCTGCATAGAGCAGCGCGAAGATTGCGGCGATGACGGCCGGGATCACCAGCGTCAGCCGCTGTTCGGCGCGGGCGAGGTTCTGATACTGGCCGCCCCATTCGATGAAGCTGCCCGCCGGCAGCCCCACCTGTTCGTCGACGGCGGCCTGCGCCTCGGTCACGAACCCGCCCAAGTCGCGGCCGCGGACATTGGCCTGGATGACGATCCGCCGCTTGCCATTCTCCCGACTGACCTGGTTCGGGCCGTTCTCGACTTCGAACCGAACCAGCTGCCCCAGTGCCACCGAGCGCACCGTGATCGGCTTGCCATCGGGGCCGCCCGCGCCCGGTTCGGCCGGGAGTGCTACAGGGATCGCGCCAAGTGCGGCCAGCTCGCGCCGCTCGGCCTCGGGAAGCCGCACGACGACATCGAACCGCCGGTCGCCTTCGAACACCAGCCCCGCCTCGCGCCCGCCGAGCGCGATCTGGACGACATCGGCGACGTCGCCCGCTGAAAGGCCATAGGCGGCGATCGCAGCCCGGTCGAACACGACTTTCAGCGCCGGCAGCCCTTCCGTCTGCTCCACCTTCACATCTGCTGCGCCAGGCACCGCGCGGAGTGCTGACGCGATCTGCTGCGCGGCAGGCTCCATCACCGCGAAGTCCTCACCGTAGAGCTTCACCGCCACATCCGACCGGACTCCGGCGATCAGCTCGTTGAAGCGCATCTGGATCGGCTGCGAGAACTCATAGGCGTTGCCGAGGTTGCGGTTCAGCTTTGCCTCCACTTCGGCCACGACCTCCGCCTTGGTCTTCGACGGGTCCGGCCATTCGTCGCGCGGCTTCAGGATGACGAACGCATCCGACACATTGCCCGGCATCGGATCGGTCGCGACTTCGGCGGTGCCGGTCTTGGAGAATACCAGCTGCACTTCGGGCGCCGACAGGATCGTGCGCTCGACGGCAAGTTGCATCGCGTTCGACTGCTCGACCGAGGCCGACGGGATTCGCACGGCGTGCAGTGCGAAATTCTTCTCGTCGAGCTGTGGGATGAACTCGCGGCCGAGCGTGGTGAACAGCAAGGCGGCGATGGCGAACGCCGCCACGCCACTGCCGATCGCCATCCACGGCTTCTGCAGCGACCATTCGAGCATCGGCGCATAGCCGGAGCGGGCCTTGGCGACGATGCGGCCGTCCTTCTCCTCGACCTTGCCGGTCACCAGCAGCGCGACGATTGCCGGCACGAAGGTGAGCGACAACACGAAGGCGGCCGCCAATGCCAGCATGACGGTGATCGCCATGGGCTGGAACATCTTGCCCTCCACGCCTTCGAAGGCCAGCAGCGGCAGGTAGACGAGGATGATGATCGCCTGCCCGAACACCGAGGGGCGAACCATCTCGACAGTCGCTTCCTTTACTTCTGAAAGTCGTTCCGGCTGCGTCAGCAAGCGTCCCAGGCGGTGCTGCTGTTCGGCAAGGCGCCGCAGGCAGTTTTCGACGATGATGACTGCGCCGTCGACGATCAAGCCGAAGTCGAGCGCACCGAGGCTCATGAGGTTGCCCGATATGCCGCCCTTCACCATGCCGGTCGCGGCCAGCAGCATCGATAGCGGAATGACGAGCGCGGTGATAATCGCGGCGCGGATGTTGCCGAGCAGCAGGAACAGCACGACGATGACGAGCAGCGCGCCTTCGGCGAGGTTCTTGGTGACCGTGGCGATGGTGGCGTCGACCAGCACCGAGCGATCCAGCACCGGGGTGACGATGATGCCGGACGGCAGCGCCTTGTTGATCTCGGCGATGCGCTCGGAGGAGGCCTTGGCGACCTCGCGGCTGTTGGCGCCCGCCAGCATCAGCACGGTGCCAATGACGGCCTCGTGGCCATCGAGGCTGGCGGCCCCGGTGCGGGGCTCCTGCCCGATCGAGACGGCCGCCACATCGCGGACGCGGACCGGCGTGCCGTCGCGGTTGGCGACCACCAGATCGGCGATATCGGCGCCGCGCGACACGCGGGCGTCGGCACGCACCACCAGGCCTTCGCCGCCCTGTTCGACGACGCCGGCGCCGCTCGACAGGTTCGCGCGCTCGAGCGCTGCAACCAGATCGCTCAAGCTCAGCCCGGCGGCGGCGAGCCGCGCGGTGTCGGGCGCGACCAGATATTGCTTCACATAGCCGCCGATCGCATCGACGCCGGCGACGCCGGGCACGGTGCGCATCTGCGGGCGGATGATCCAGTCCTGCACTGTGCGCAGATAGGTCGCCTGTTCCTCGGGCGTGCGCAGCAGCTGGCCTTCGGGCGTCAGATAGCCGCCCGCGCCGTTTCGCGAGGCGGGCTGCCAGCCCGGCTCGCCCGTTGCAGCGCGCGGCGCGCCTTTGCCGGCCGGATGCTGGAAGTCGACCGCCCACATCAGCACTTCGCCAAGCCCCGTGGTGACGGGGCCGACCGTCGGGTCGACGCCTGGCGGCAGCGCCGATCGCGCCTGCGCCAGCCGTTCCGTCGCCTGCTGGCGCGCGAAGTAGAGATCGGTCGATTCCTCGAACACGACCGTCACCTGGGAAAAGCCGTTGCGCGAGATGGAGCGCGTGCTTTCGAGGCCGGGGATGCCGGCCATCGCCGTCTCGATCGGGTAGGTGACCTGCCGCTCCATTTCCGTCGGCCCGAGCGCCGGGGCGACGGTGTTGATCTGCACCTGCTTGTTGGTGATGTCGGGCACGGCATCAATGGGCAGCCGCGCCAGCTGGGTCCCACCATAGATGGCGGCGATAAGCGTCAGCAGGACGACGAGATAGCGCCGGGTGACGGACGCGTTGACGATGTTGGTGAGCATTGCCGGGCCTTTCAGTGCGCGTGCTCGGCTTCGGATTTCCCGAGCTCGGCCTTGAGGACGAAGGAGTTGACGACCGCGACCTGTTCGCCGGGCTTCAGCCCGGAAAGGATCGGGAGCGCGGCATCGCTGCCGGCACCGGTGGTGACGGTTCGGGCCTCGAAGCCGCTGGCAGTGCGGACGAACACGACCTGTTTGCCCTCCACCTCCTGGATTGCCGCACGCGGGACGGCGGGTTTCAGCGGACCCGCGCCCCCGGTTGCGATCCGCGCCGTCACCGTCTGGCCGACGCGAAGCTCCCCGTCCGGGTTCTGGACGACGGCGATGGCGCGTGCCGAGCCGGAGCCCGGATCGACGCTGGGGGAGAGGAAGCGGATGCGCGCCGGGTGATCGTGATCGGAGCCCTGCACGGTCACACGGACCGCCTGGCCGGCGCGCACGTTCGCCAGCTCGGCGGCGGGCACGCGGAGTTCCGCCCAGACCTGCCGGCGGTCGACGATCTGGAACAGCTCGCGCTCCGGCGAGACGAACTCGCCCGGCGTGATGCTGACGCTTGCCACTTCTCCGGAGACCGGCGCGACCAGCGTGAACAGGCGAGAGCCGCTGCCGGGGGTGACGCCGAGCGCCCGCACCCCTTCCGCACCCAATTGCGCCTCGATCCGCGCCTTGTCGTAGGCGGCGCGGGCTTGCTCATAGTCGGCCCGCGCGGTGACCTTCTGATTGTAGAGAGTTTCCTCCCGCCGGAACGTCGCGCGCCCCAGTGCTTCGGCGCGGGCAGAGGTCGCATAGGCCGCCTGCGCTTCGGCCACCTCGCGGCTGTCGATGACGGCGAGCCCCTGGCCGGCGCGGACGCGGTCGCCGAGCTTGGCAACGAGGCGCGTGACGGTGCCGCTGGTGCGCGCGGTCACATGGCCGGTGGCATCAGTCGCGGGGATCAGCGTGCCGGACGCCAGCACCTCGGCACTGACCGGCTGTTCGCTGACGCGGGCGATCTCGATTCCGGCAGCCCTGATCTGTGCCGCGTCGGCGGCGATGATGCCTTCGGGGACGTCTCCTTCTGTCTCTCTCTTCGCTTCGTCTTCCGTATGGCCATCGGCTTCGGAATTGGCGGCGGCGGCCGGCGGGTCCGACGGAAGCGCGCGGCTGAGCGCGAAGCCACCGGCACCGGCGGCGAGCGCCAGCACCAGGGCGGCAAGGCTGATCTGGGTTCGGGTCATGGTTGCATCTCCGGAGAAGGTGTCAGGCCGCCAGCGCGGTCGCGCTCGGCGAGTGCAAGGGCGGCGTCGCGCGCGGCGGCGAGCCGGTCGCGGCGGGCGGCCGCCAGGCCCCGCTGCGCCTGCAGCAGGTCGACATAGGGAAAGCGGCCCGCCGCATAGCCGAGCCGGGCGATGCGCAAGGCTTCGGCCGCGCCAGGCACGACCTGCGTCTCGTAGGTCGCGACCCGCTCGACGGCGGCGCGGGCGCGGGCATCGGCGGCGGCTAGCCGGGCTTCGGCCTCGCGCACCCGGCGCTCCCGCTGGGCTTCGGCGGACCGGGCGTCTGCGGCAGCCGCCGCTATGTTGCCGCCGTTGCGGTTGAACAGCGGGAAGGGAATGGCGACGCCAGCGACCATGGCAGTCGCGTCTTCGGCCGCGAGCCTGCGGACCCCCAGTGACAGCCGCACATCGGGCACGCGTTCGGTCCGCGCCAGGCGAAGCCGCTGCTGGGCGGCACCCACCTGAAGGTCGGCCGCCCGCAGGTCGGGCCCGGCAGGGGTCAGCACGCCAACAGCTTGCGAAAAACTGTCGGTGGCCAGCGCCGCCACCTCGAAGTCGACCGTCGGCCGCCCCAGCAGAGCCGCGAGGCGTTCCCGAGTCGCGCGTGTCTCGGCCTCCGCCAGCCTCGCCGCCGCTTCCGCCTGCGCCCGTTCGGTTGCGGCCGTCACCTGCCGCAGTGGCGGCTCGCGGCCGGCGGCGACAAGCTTGCCGACCGTGTCCTCCAGCGCGCGGGCGATTTCGAGCTCGCTCGCCGCAAGTTGCGCACCGGCTGCCGCCTCGGCGGCAAGGACATGCGCCTGCCTGACCGCGAGGTCGAGATCGAGGAGGGATGCGTCCGTCTCGGCCCGTTCCAACTCGAGCGTCGCAGTGGCAGACCCGATCCGCGCACCGCGCTTGCCACCAAGCTCCACCGGCAGCGCCAGCGAGCCTGTGGTCTCGGCACGCCCTGTGCCCGACAAGCCCCGCGAGCCGGCGAAATTCTCGACCAGCAAATCGACTTCCGGATTGGGCCGGGCGCCCGCTTGCTGGACGCGCCCTTCCTCGGCGCGGACGCGTTCACTGAGTTCGCGGGCATAGGGGGCGCGCTCGCGGGCTTCGCGGACAGCCTGTTCGACCGTGAGCGGTGGTGCGGACCATGCCGGCGATGACAGCAGAAGGGCAAGCGCGACTGCGCCTGCGCGGACAGGGCCCGACGACACGGGCCGGAAAAACGGCATGGGAAAACCTCGTCAGCAAGACAGCATCCAGGCTTCGCCATCAGGCGAAGGGGCGGGCTGTCAGGCTCGAGGGGGCTGGATCAAGACAGGTTCGGGCGCCTCGACGAGGCCCGAGGGCTCCCAGCCCGTCCACGCCGCGCGCGACGGCGCGAAGGGCGCAACCATCGGCACATCGGTCATCAGGCCATTGGGACCGTGGTGATGCAGACAGCAGGCCGGGCAATGCTCGGCGTCGGTCGGTTGCTGGTCGGTCGAGGTGAGGCTCGGGTCGGTGACGCAGCCATCGGCATCGATCGAGAAGCTGGACGCGGCAAGCTTTGCGGCATCGGTGCCGAGCTCGAACGAGCCGGCGATCGCCGCCGGCGCCAGCGCGGCGGCGGCAACCAGCATCAGCAGCGCTGCCATGCGACGCAGAAATCCGGTGAAGAGGCTCGGGCGCGACACGTGTCGGCCCATGCCCGATCTCCGTCGGTTCGGCAACGCCGGGGTGCTCACAACCACCGGCGCACCTGCCGTCGGTAGTCCGAGTATGGCGCGCTGAACAGGCCGGTCAGGTAGCGTTCCTCGCGGGCGATGACGAAGCGGTCAACGACGAGGATTACAAGCGGGGTCATCAGCAGCGTGCCCAGGCTTGCGAACCCGACCGCGACAGCGATAAGCAGCAGTGCCATGCCGAGGTACATGGGATTTCGGGTGCGGGCGTAGATGCCGTCCGTTGCAAGCGCCGTCGTCGGCTTCCAGGGCTCGGGGGGCGTCTTTGCCTGCCCGAACCGGCCGAGCGCCGCGGCGATGACGGCGGCTCCGGCGACCGCGAGGACAGCGAACAGCGTCCAGCGGACAATGCCTGGCAACGGCAGCGGATCGAGCTGCAGAAGCCAGTCGGCCAGCAGCCCGGCCGCTGCGCCCGCCAGATAGATAAGCGGAGGCGGCGCGATCATGCCGGCGGTCGTGGTCATGCCCGGCGCAACCGTTCGTCTGGCAGCGCCAGCTCGCCCAGCGCCTGCTTCACGATCTGGGTTCCGCCCCACAGGCCGAGCGCGGCCAGGATGCCGGCCACGATAATGTCGGGCCAAAAGCTGCCGGTGCCGAAGACACCAACGGCTGCGGCCACCACGGCGACATTGCCGATGGCGTCGTTGCG
This sequence comes from Sphingomonas sp., assembly GCA_003248865.1. Classification (GTDB taxonomy): domain Bacteria; phylum Pseudomonadota; class Alphaproteobacteria; order Sphingomonadales; family Sphingomonadaceae; genus Sandaracinobacteroides. The sequence goes on along the minus strand of QFPK01000029.1, from coordinate 6,408 downwards.
CGAGCAGATCCACACCGACCGCATGTTCGCGTCGCCCTCCCGGAAGCGGTAGAGCATCAGCGCAACGCCGACATTGGCGGCCAGCGCGAGCACGCCGATCGCGCCCATCGCGAACGCCTGCGGCGGCGCGCCTTCCAGCGCCCGCTCGATGGCCGTGAACGCGACCCACCCGCCGAAGCTGATCAGCACCAGGCCTTTCAGCAGCGCAGCGCGCGCCCGCCAGACCAGCGCCATGCCCGCGACCAGAAGCGCAATCGCATAGTTGGCCGCGTCCCCCAGGAAATCGAGCGCATCGGCCTTCAGAGCCACGGATCCCGCCATGTGCCCGCCGATCAGCTCGATCATGAACATGCCGGCATTGACGGCCAGCGCGATCCACAGCGCGCGACGCCACGCCGGCGACGCCGGCGCCGTACGCGCATCCGTTCCGCAACCATCCGTGCAACCTGCCACGTCATGCTCTCCGACTCGTATCCGGGGCAACCATGCACCCTGTAGCCACTACAGGGTCAAGCACTCTTGTGGTCAGCCTCGCACAGGCTGTGGTCTCCCAGCACCTCCAGCACGCGGCAGTCGGCAGCGCGCCCACCACGGCACGCGCCGACCATGCGCGTGAGTTCCGCGCGCAGCAGCTGAAGCTGCTCGATCTTGTCCTCGACCGCGTTCAGATGGCCGGTGGCGATTGTGTCCGCTTCGCCGCAGTCCCGGTCAGGATGGTCGGCGAGGTCCAGCAGGGAACGGATTTCAGAAACCTCGAACCCTAGGCCTCGGGCATGCCGAATGAAGTTCAGACGCTTCAAATCGCGTGCGCCATAGGTCCGATAATTCCCTTCGGTCCTCCCAGGCTTTGCCAGGAGCCTGATGCGCTCATAATAGCGGATCGTCTCCACGGTCGTGCCGGTCGATCGCGCAAGGTCACCGATGCGAAGGTTGGTCATGAAGTGTCCATTTGGCCAGCTACAATGTGGTCGAACCATGCATCACTTGACGCTACAGGGTCAAATGCTCCCGCGAGACGATCATCAAATTTGAAGGCTTCCCGTATCGGGCGGGAACCTCACTCACCGGCAGAGTACTTTTGACGTGCAATGCTGCCTTTCCATCTCCGCTCGGCTGATCGAAAGATTGGACCGACGCGTTTCATATCATTCCAATTTCGGCCCGCCGAATCTGTCTGAGGGGTCTGTAAAGCAAGTCCCCGCCCGGTTACCCGGGCGGGGACGCTGATCCGGGCTAGTCGCCGTTGCGGCGGGTTGGGCGAGACCAGATGAGGCTGAAGGTTTCGCCTTCTTCGTCGTCGAAGAGGTTGGCGTAGATGGGGTTGGTGAAGCTGGGGTCGTCGAGCTTCAGGCCGAGATAGTCGCGGCCCTCGTTGGAGCGCTTTGACCATGCGGCGCCGATTTCGGCGCGGCCCACCAGAACCCGGTGGCTGGGGGCGTTTTCGCCGGTGGCGCGGGTGTCTGGAACGATCCGCACGCCTTTGGCCTGAACGCTGAGGGTGACGATTTCGCCGGTGAACTCTTCGCCGGACTTCTTGAAGGTGCCGATGGTGGCCATGATAAGGTTCCTGTCTTTTCCCTCGAGCCCGCACCATTGCGGCCTCGATGGCGTATCGTCCGGTCGGAGACGCCTGCCGGCGCACCCGCAGGGCCTGGACAGCGCAGGAGGGAGTTTCTTGATTCCGCGAGGAATGACGGCGGAGGCGGCAGGGGAAGAAAGTCGTGACGGAGCTGTTGCGCCTTAGGCAGGCGAGGCGAAGCCGGTATTCGGCCAGATCACGCCCTGAGAGAGGCTGTATGGAGTGGGCGGGGAATGACAGGTTGAACGCAGGCCACCCGGTGCCTTCATTGTCCGGTGTCAGAGATTATCCCAGAAATGAAGCCCCGTGCTCCGACAAGATGTGGATCGTGCCGAGTTGCGCTTCTGCCCGGTGAATTTCCCTGGCATGGCTTTTGGGCAGCCCGTCATGTTGGCTCGGAGGACCAAGTTCCAAAGATTTCGCGTATGTCGGGCATGTTCCGCTGACCCGCTTCAAACAGTGCTTTCAGACCGGATTGACGACCGATGACGAGGCCATTGCCAATCTCTGTCCGAACATCGCCTGAACCGGCATGTTAGCCGAGTAGCGGATTCCCGCCGGTTTGCCGGGCGGCGGAGAGTTGCGTGACGCGAATAAACGCGGTGCTTCCCACCGCGACTGCACCGATGATGGAGAACGCCAGTTGCCAGCCTTCTGATGGAGCGGTGTGCCGCACTATGCCATGGGTTGCAAAATAGCCCGCAATTGCCGCCGGCGCGACGAATAGAAGTGCGATCACTAATCTGGCTAATGGGCTTCGGGCGCTCGTGAACAGCATGTTGCCAGCGACCAGCGTAACCGCCGCGGCTAGTGCGCCGATGAGGATTGCACCCGGCCAGCCACCACCAGTTTGGTAGGCAAACACGCCAGCCGTCACGCCCATGAACAGCGGCAATGCATATATGGCCAGCGTGAACAGCAGCCAGCACAGCATCAGGATGGCGGTGATTGCCAACAGGATGGGCAGGATGGTCATGGCTTGCGCCTCCGGTGAACAATGCCAACGATCGCGCCATCCACCTCCACCCAGGCGCGGTCGCCAGCATAGCAGTTAGGGGCGCTCATGTCGCCCTCCAGACCGGGATACCCAGCTTGCGGGCCTTGTCTGCCAGGTTGTCCTGGATGCCGGTGCCGGGGAAGATGATGACCCCGATGGGCATGGCCTCCAGCATCTGGTCGTTGCGGCGGAACGGAGCCGCCTTGGCATGTTTTGACCAGTCCGGCTTGAACGCGACCTGAGGGACGTGCCGGGCGTCTGCCCAGCGGGATACGATCTTCTCGGCGCCTTTGGGGCTGCCACCGTGGATCAGCACCATGTCCGGATGCTTGGCGTGTGCCTGATCGAGGCGTGCCCAGATGGCGATGTGGTCGTCGCTGTCGCCACCGGAGAACGCCACCTTCGGGCCTTCCGGCAGCAGGATTTGCGATTTGGCACGCTGGCGGGCCATCAGGAAGTCGCGGCTGTCGATGACGGCCGATGTCAGATTGCGGTGGTTGACCATGGAGCCGTTGCGCGGACGCCAGTGAGATCCCGAGTGGCGTTCATACTGGTCGGCGGCCTGGTCACGCATCAGCTCGAACGCGTCGCGTCGTTCCAGCATCGTCTGGCCTTCGGCCAGCAGCCGTTCCAGCTCAACGGAGCGAATCTCGCTGCCGTCCTGGTCGCGCTGGCTCTGGCGCTGCGCCTGTTCATTGTCGTCGAGTTCGCGTTCGATGCGGTCGGCGGCCCGGTGGAACAGGTTGACGATGGACCATAGCAGGCCCTCCAGATCGGGTTCGAGCCGGGTGTCTTCGAGCGTTGCCACCAGTGCATCGAAGATGTCGGAAACGGCACCCGCGACGCGGTTGCCTTCGGGCAATGGCCTTGGATCAGGTTCGTCGGAGAATGGGCGGTAGCCGAACAGTTGCAGCTCCTCCAGCACATGGGCGGTGGACGTGATGTCGGGTTGATGTTCGTGCAGATGGTCCATGGCGGCGCTCCTTTCCGTGGCCGCGCCTCTCGCGGCCTTCGTGGCGAGCGAATCGCCGGCAGCTGGCCCGGACCTGCACCCGGACGCCTTCGTCCGGGCCGGAGCGCAGCGGAGGATGGCGAAGGCGGGCTATTTTGGCTCGCGATGGAAAGCGGGCCCTTAGGCTCGCGCCGGAAAATAGTCCGCCGCAGCCATTGCCGGTCCGGGGCAGCTGTCGGCCCCTCGCCCTGAAGAAGGCCGGGCGGGGCTAAGGAAGTGGATGCACCATGGGCAGAACCAGCAACAATTCAGAGGTTCCGGCGTCGTCAGATGATGTGGGTAATCAGGCGTTCGGCATCTTCGACGGCAAGCTGCACCTGCAATGCGTGCCGGGTTGCGGCCAGTCCCAGCATGCAAAGGTCGTCGTTGAAATCGTGCCGGCGCGGCGACAGCGAGATGATCTCGACTGCCCTGCCTGCCAGGCGGGCCGCCAAGCGATCTCGGGCATGCAGGCCGGCGGCATCGCGGTCATTGGCAATGTATAGGCGGCGAATGCTTGCCGGTGGATCAAAGGCTGCCAGATGTGCTGCTGACAGACACGCCGTTACCGGCAGGTCCGGCAGCGCCGTGTGGATGGACAGCATGGTCTCAATGCCCTCGCCAACCGCCATGATGTCGTCGGCTGCTCCGAACCGCACGCCATTGGCAAGAAGATGGCCCATGGCGCGCCTTGGTGTCGCGACAGGCGCCTTGCCGCTGCCGTCGCGCTGAAGCCATGTGCGATGAATACCGGTGATGTTGCCGCGAATGTCGGTGACCGCTGCTAGCATAGCCGGCCATCGTTCCGTCGGATTTTTGCTGTCTGGGCGATAATAGCATTCCGGGTGGAACCGCAGGGTTCGGGGTAGAGCGTGTGCGACGATGCCACGTCCCCGCAGATAGGTTGCTGCCAGCGTACCTTCGATCGGTCGTGCCATGGCAAAAAGGCGCAAAGCAGAGCGTAGCGAATCTGAAGTGCTAGCCTTGGTTTTTGAGGCATTCGCCCTTCGCGAGCCACCCTGCGGGATGGTATCGGGCAATGATAGGAAGCGCCGCGCTTCAGCCATCGCATCGATAAACCCGTGCAAGCCACGCGCCTGCTGGATCACATCTATCAAGTCGCCATGCTCACCCGTGGCGGCGTCGGTCCACTTGCCGGCCGGCCCGTTGGGTCCATTTGCCAGCCGCACGAACATGGAGCGCCCGGGATCGTTGCGGACATTTCCCACCATCCAGTAGCCGCCCTGGCGCCGACCGTTCGAGAGATACTGTCGGCAAACCGCTTCCGCGCGGTCCGCCAGTTCGCGGGCAATGTCTTTGGCGGCTATTGCCATATACGCCTCCAGAAAAATGGCCCGCCGTTGCCAGCGGGCCAATCACGGTCAGGAAGAGGTTACTCGGCGGCCTGGGCGTGGGGCAGTTCGTCCGCCATATCTTCGGCGCTTGCCTCATCCGCATCCATGGCCGGTTCGCCGTCCTTCGCCGCCGATTCCTCTCCGGCGGGTTCGGTCGTGCCATTGACCTCCTCCACGGCATGCTCCGAAGCATCCGTCATTCCCCGTGTCCGCAGAATGGAAGGTAGCCAGCCGCTGTGTGCCAGCAGGGTTTCCGCTTCGGCCGCCATCTCGCCCTTCTTCAGATTCGCGATGCGATCAGCCGCCGCGGTCCCCCTGGCCTCCGTCACAGCCTCCCGGATGCGGGCCTTGGTCACCCGTCCGAAAAAGCCGTCGACCGTCGGCTTCCATCCAAGTGCTGCCATGTCGAGCCCGACCGACTGCGCCAGCTGATCGGCATGTGCCAGCGCGCGGGGGCGCCTGTTCCAGGGTTCCTGCACCGCGTTCACCGACTGACTGACGACATGCGCAAACAGCGCGGACTGGCTCTCGCCATCCCAAGCCTGCAAGGCATCCCACAGTCCGTCAGTCTCCTTCGGCAGGGCTTCTGCCCAGGCCTCATGCCTGGTGCGGATGGCTTCGGCCGACACGCTGTCGTTCAGACCCGGGGCTTGCGTTCCAAACGACACGCTCTTCAGTTCCAGCTCCATGCAACTGTCCGACCCGTAGTGGTAGAAGGTGCGCAAGGTCAGTGCGTGGAGCGCCGCCAGAAACGCAATGTCGGGACGGTCACCCAGCATGTGCCGCAGCCCTAGCGTGCGATGCGCCGTCAGTTCGGACACAAGCCGGTCGAACATCGGGGCAAGACCGTCTTCATCATCGTCGGCATGGTCAGCGCTGGCAGCACTATTGTCGCCTGTTTCCGCGTCGCCGGGATATTGCTGATAGCCATCGCCGGACGTGGTGGTGTCATCCGCGCCATGCAGTTCTTCGCTGTCAGCAACAGGCAACTCATCTTCGGGCCGAACGTATCCGCGCTCGATTCTCAGCTCACCGTTGTTCGCAATGCTGATGAATGCGCCAGCCCGCGCCACGTCATCCGGCTCAAACCGGATTGGTCGCGCATCGAGCATGTCCAGCTTCTGCTCCAGATCGCCAAGCTGGGCATCGATTTCCTCCGGCAGTTCGTCATAGTCGGCATATTGCTCGGTCAGTTCGTCGAAAGTCGCCTGACAGGCGTCACGCTCGGCTTGTTCTTCCGGCGTCATTGGCACCTGGTCACCGCGCACATGCCGCAAGCCATATTGGTGGCCATATGGAAAGTCCGGTGCGGCTTCCACCCACTTCCAGCCTTCGCCGCCCACGCTGGCTGCGGCTTCGTTCAGTTTTTCCGCCACCATCAGGTCGACTGTTCCGCGTCAGCACCAATGGCACAGATTTGAGGTTGTGATTTAAGGAGGGTTGGGGCTTCGTCGTAGTGACGAAGGAACGAAGATGAAGCCCCAAC